>NZ_JABJXU010000001.1:0-488143 GCF_013155265.1 Enterococcus sp. MMGLQ5-1
GACGCCCAGTGTGGCAGCGATAGCAAGAAGGACACACCTGTTCCCATGCCGAACACAGAAGTTAAGCTTCTTCACGCCGAATGTAGTTGGGGGTTTCTCCCTGCGAGACTAGGAAGTTGCCATGCGAGAGAAAGAGATCAGTTGATCTCTTTCGTTATTCCGGCATAGCTCAGTTGGTAGTAGCGCATGACTGTTAATCATGATGTCGTAGGTTCGAGTCCTACTGCCGGAGTTTTAACGCCATCTTGTAAGATATGGCGTTTTTTTATTAATTAATGGCGGTATAGCCAAGTGGTAAGGCACGGGTCTGCAAAACCTTGATCACCAGTTCAAATCTGGTTACCGCCTTTATGAATTTTCTGGTGAATGAGAATGTTGCTTGTCAACGTTCTCATTTTTAATAATCTGATTTGTTTAATTGCTTTTGATGAAAATATTACAAAATGATGACAGATAAAGAGGTTTTATTTTTAAGTTAAAAATCAGGGTTTTCTGTGGTATGATAACATTTAGAGGATTTAGAAGGACGGTGCTTCGTGAAGAAAAGCTATCGTGTAAAGTCGGAAATTGAATTTCAAAGAGTGTTTGATCAGAAGAATAGTATAGCGAATAAATATTTTATTATTTATCAATTTAAACGTTCACAAAATAAACATTTTCGAGTTGGCATATCAGTTGGGAAAAAAATTGGTAACGCAGTTAACCGAAATTTTGTAAAAAGAAGAATCAGGCAGGTTATTTATCAATTTTCCAGTTCGTTAAAAAGTGATGTTGATTTTATAATAATTGCTCGTCCTGAGGTTAATGTTCTAGAATTTGATGAGTTTAAAAAAAATTTAAAGCATGTCCTAAGGATTGCTAATTTATTTGAGGATGATATTAATGAAAAAAAAGACTAAAATATTACTATTAGGCAGCTTCATATTAGTTTTTCTTTCTGGTTGTGGCCGTTCTGATATTACCCAGTACACACCAGGTGCTTGGGAAAAATTTGTTTATTTATTTGGTGAGGCGATTAAGTTTCTTTCAATTGGTGGTAATGTTGGTCTTGGGATTATTATTTTCACCTTGATTATTAAAACACTTTTACTACCGTTGATGCATTTTCAAACCAAGTCAACGCGTAAAACGCAGGAGCTACAGCCACAAATCAAAGCAATTCAAGCCAAATATCCTGGTAAAGATGCGGAATCTAGACGATTAGTTGGTGAAGAGACACAACGCCTTTATAGTGAAAATAATGTTAATCCTTATATTGGATGCTTACCATTGTTAATTCAAATGCCAATTTTATGGGCATTATATCAATCTCTAACTAGAATTCCTGAATTAAGGGTTGGTAATTTTTTGTGGCTGAACATTGCTGAAAAGGATCCGTATTTTATTCTGCCAGTATTAGCTGCTATTTTTACTTTCTTGAGCTCTTGGTTGTCAATGAAATCATCTCCTGAGCAAAATGGAATGACTAAATCAATGACTTATTTGATGCCAGCTATGATTTTCTTTTTTGCGCTTTCTGTTTCAAGTGGTGTCTCGCTATACTGGGTGGTTTCTAATGCCTATCAGGTTTTTCAAACTTTACTATTGAACAATCCCTTTAAAATACAAAAGGAACGTGAAGCAAAAATTCAAGTAGAGAAGGATAAGGAAAAACGAATCCGTAAGGCACGGAAAAAAATTCAAAAAAAGAAATAGGGTATTTTCATTCTTATTGAAAAGGAGTTATGAAATGGCAATTTTCAGTGGAAAAGATGTTCATGAAGCGATTGATAAAGGCTTGCAGGAGCTTGGTTTGCCGAGAGAGCGTGTGCACATTAATGTTATTCAAAAAGAAAAGAACGGTTTTTTTGGCTTTGGGAAAAAAGAGGCAAAGGTTAATATTGAGGAAATTTCATCACACATTCGCCAACAGGCAGATCGCCATGCAGTTCGTGGTATTCCTGATGAGGTCAAGGCCAAATCAGATAAGGTACCTACTGCTTCTGAGGCAACGGTTGAGCTATCACAAGTAATTGCTGCAGTTAAAGAGGCTGAAGCAAACAATATTAAGGTTTCAAAGCTTGAGAAAAAAAAGATTTTTGAACAAAAATCTGATAAAATTGTGCCTATTGCTCAAGAAGAAGTCTATACGGAAACGATTATTTCTAATGATCCTACTTCCAATACTGTGCCTGATTTAGCTGTCGAGCTTTTAAATGAGAGTAGTAAAGAGTTAATTAATAATCAGGAAAGTATTCCAGAAATTCATGAGGTCGCTGAAAAATTATCAATTTATTTAAGTGAAATTACTAAGGAAATGGGAGTTCCGACCTTAATCAAGGTTAAAGAATCTGGTAGAAATTTGAGTCTTGATTTAGAAACTTCAAAACAGGGTACGTTAATCGGTAAGCATGGTAAGACCTTGAATGCCTTACAATATATAGCGCAGGTCTTTGTCCATCGTCATACTGAGGAGCGAATTAATTTAATAGTTAATATTGGTTCTTATCGTGAAAAGCGAAAGGAAATTTTAGTTAAGCTAGCTACTCGGACAGGTGAGAAGGTTCAAAGAACTGGTAATCCAGAATTTTTAGAGCCGATGCCTGCGTATGAGCGAAAATTAGTGCATAGTGTGATTGCTAAAAATCCTTATTTAACAACGCATTCAGAGGGGGAAGAGCCCTACCGTTATCTAGTAATTCAAAAATCCAAAAAGCAAATTTAAACAGAAATTAGATTGACAACCATCGTAAAAGAAGCTATACTATCATAGTATGTTTTAATAGTTGATGGAACACTCTAAGATAAACATAAAACTTAAACGGAGGTAATTGAACTTATGAAACGCACTTATCAACCTAGCAAACGTAAACGTCAAAAAGTACACGGTTTCAGAAAACGTATGTCTACTAAAAATGGTCGTCGTGTTTTACGCAAACGTCGCCAAAAAGGTCGTAAGACTTTAGCAGCATAATTATCGTTGAATATATAAAATTTGAAAGTATGGGTGCATAGCATCTGTACTTTTTATTTTATATTTTCTTCCAACTAACTGTGTTTTTTTTTCTGTGATAGAATAAAGTAAATCATCAAGCAAAAAGGAAGTATTAATATTATGAGTAATATAATTAAAGAGTTTGATACGATTGCAGCAATTTCAACCCCACCTGGAGAGGGAGCAATTAGTATTGTGAGATTATCAGGTAGTGAAGCAGTAAGAATCGCCAATTCAGTGTTTAATATGGGTGAAAGTCACTTATCTTCAGTCAGCAGTCATACAATTCATTATGGTCATATTTTTGATCCGAAACGTGCAAAAATCTTAGATGAGGTAATGCTTTCTGTCATGAGGGCGCCTAGAACCTTTACTCGTGAAGAGGTAGTAGAGATTAATACCCATGGAGGAACGGTGGTTGTTAATCAGGTCTTGCAATTATTGCTTCGTCAAGGTGCTCGTCTAGCTGAGCCGGGCGAATTTACTAAACGTGCATTTTTAAATGGTCGAATTGATTTATCACAGGCCGAAGCAGTTATGGACGTCATTCGAGCAAAAACTGACCAAGCAATGCAGGTTGCTGTGAGTCAGTTAGATGGTGATTTATCTAAGCTGATTCGCCATTTGCGACAAGAAATTTTGGAAACCTTAGCGCAAGTTGAAGTTAATATCGATTATCCAGAGTATGATGATGTTGAGACCTTGACAACACAATTATTGCTAGAGAAAACGAGCGAGGTTAATCAGCATTTGGATGCACTATTGCGCTCAGCGAAGCAAGGTAAAATCTTACGTGAGGGTTTAAAAACAGCAATTATTGGTCGTCCTAATGTAGGTAAATCATCGTTATTAAATCATCTCCTTCAAGAAGATAAGGCGATTGTAACTGAAATAGCTGGTACAACGAGAGATGTAATTGAAGAATATGTGAATATCAATGGTGTCCCTTTGAAATTAATTGATACTGCTGGTATTAGAGAAACGGATGATATTGTAGAAAAAATTGGTGTTGAACGCTCTAGACAAGCGCTTGACGAGGCGGAACTAATTTTATTAGTATTAAATGCCAGTGAAACTTTAACTGAACAGGACATACGATTAATTGAGCTGACAGACAATCATAAACGAATTGTTTTATTAAATAAAACTGATTTGGTGGGACAATTAGATTTAGAAGAACTTAAAATGCTAGGTATTGACAAGCCTTTGTTGATTTCGGTTTTAAATAAGGATAATTTAAATTTGCTTGAAACAGCAATTAGTCAATTATTTTTTGAAGCAGGTGATTTAAATAATCAAGATGCAACGTATATATCTAATACTCGTCATATTTCCCTAATTGAAAAGGCCAAGGCCTCATTAGATGAGGTTGAAGCAGGCATTGAAGCAGGCATGCCAGTTGATATTGTTCAAATGGATATGACAAGATGCTGGGATTATTTGGGTGAGGTTGTTGGAGATAGTGTACAGGATGAATTAATTACGCAGCTTTTTAGTCAATTTTGTTTAGGTAAGTAACCAATTAGTTATTTTTTCACTGGGCAGTATGGGAATTGTATGCTATTTATATGTAATTGGAATGTTTTATTTTACACTAAGTATAAAATATGCTAATATGATATGGTAATAAAAATTTAATAGTCTTCAGGGCACCGTGAAATTCGGGACCGGCAGTTAAAGTCTGCGAACCTTAACAGGTTGAATCAGTGAAATTCTGATACCGACAGTAAAGTCTGGATGGGAGAAGTAAGTTTAGCTAGTGATTTCACTGCTCTCCTTTTTTGGTGAGCAGTTTTTTTCGTTTAGCAGAACAAAACTCCCTAAATTTGATGAAAATTTAGGAGGATTTTTTTATGTCAAATCAAAAAACGCGTCAAATGGCAATTGTTGCAATGCTAACGGCCTTTTCGGTTCTGTTTATGGAAATATTTCAATTTCCGATTATTCCAGCCTTTCCGTTCTTAAAGGTCGATTTATCAATTATTCCAGTAATTGTTGGACTGTATACCTTAGGCCTATCGAGTTCAATCTCGATATTAATGCTGAGAAGTTTGATTCATTTATTTATCGCACCAGATATTTCAACATTTATCGGTTTACCGATGAATATTGCTGCAATGACAATCTTTATTTTAGGCATTTGGTATTTTTCAAAGAAAGCGAAGCAAATTGTTGTTAAGGATTATTTTATTGGCGGTGCAGTTGGAACAATCAGTTTAACATTAGTTACAACAGTTCTCAATATTGTCTATGCGATGCCTTTATATAGTAAGCTTATGAATTATGAATTGCCCTCAACTTATATTACTGCTGGTGTTCTACCATTTAATTTAATACAGGGTATTATTTTAACCACAATTTCAGGTGTTATTATTTTTTCTCTAAAAAAAGTGATTGAAAAACAGCGTCAAATTGTACATCCAGTTAAACATTAAGAATTAAATCATGATTATTAATATTACCTTAGAAAACGCTATTAATTCTAAGGTATTTTTTTATAACTTTTTTCATTCTTAAAAAATGTGAAAAAATATGGAAAATAGTTGAAAACGCTTTAAAATATTGTTATTATAACCTATGAAATGAAAATGAAAGTTTCAGAAAAAAATAAAGGATGATGAAAATGGCAAATGAATCAATAACAATTTATGATGTTGCACGAGAGGCAAATGTTTCTATGGCAACAGTATCACGAGTGGTTAATGGCAATCCTAATGTTAAGCCACAGACCAGAGAACGCGTATTAGAAGTTATCGATAAATTAGATTATCGTCCTAATGCGGTTGCTCGTGGTTTAGCAAGCAAAAAAACAACAACGATTGGTGTGATTATTCCAGATATTGCCAACGTTTATTTCTCAACCTTGGCTCGAGGTATCGATGATATTGCAACGATGTATAAATACGATATTATCCTGACCAATTCTGATGGGGATCCTAAAAAAGAGGTTCATGTCTTTAACAATTTATTAGCTAAACAAGTGGATGGCATTATTTTCCTTGGTCATCGGATCACTGATGCGCTCCGTGCTGAAATTTCACGATCTAAAACACCTGTTGTTTTAGCGGGTTTAATTGATCCAGATAAACAGGTCGGATCAGTCAATATTGACTATATCCGTGCAACAACAGCGGCGGTCAATATTCTTGCAGAGCATAATAAAAAAATTGCTTTTGTATCAGGGCCACTTGTAGATCCAATTAATGGTAAGGATCGTTTAACTGGGTATAAAAAAGCACTTCGTAAAAATGGTGTTGAATATCAAGAAAGCTTAATTTTTGAAGCAGATTATAATTATAATGAAGGACTAAAAATTGGGCAGCGTATTTATAAATCAGGTGCGACGGCAGCATTTGTAACTGATGATCAATTAGCAGTGGGCCTTTTGAACACTCTACTAGATGAAGGAGTTAAGGTACCAGAGGAGTTTGAAATTATTACAAGTAATGATTCACTAATCACACAATATACGCGTCCAAAATTGACGAGTATCGCGATGCCGATTTATGATTTAGGTGCAGTTGCTACTCGTTTATTAACAAAATTGATTAATAAAGAAGCATTGGATGAAAAGACAGTTGTACTACCTTACACCATCGAAGAAAGACAAACAACAAAATAAATAGTTAGGCGAAGTCGAAAATTCAACTGAAATTTTCGGCTTTTTTGATGGAAATCCGAATGTTTTCTTAAAAATATATATAAAATTGCCTGCTTTGATTGAAAATGACACCGACTCTCTTTATATTATCTTATGGAAGCTTTGCTGGAGAATCAGACTGATGGTAAAGTAGTTCAAAGTCAACGTGCTTTGGGGTGGGTATCTCAAATAATCATATAAGGAGTGTTTTTTTATGAACAATTTTATGCCGGTTTTTGATTATGAGGATATCCAGCTAATTCCAAACAAGTGTATTATCAATTCACGTAGTGAGGCTGATACAACGGTTGAATTTGGAAAGCATACTTTTAAAATTCCAGTGGTTCCTGCCAATATGCAGACGATTATTGACGAAGAGATTGCTGAATTTTTAGCATCAAATGGCTATTTCTACATTATGCACCGTTTCGATGAAGCAGGTCGAATTGATTTTGTTAAAGCAATGCAGGCGAAAAAATTAATTGCTTCTATCTCAGTTGGTGTAAAGGAATATGAATATGACTTTATTGACCAGCTGGTAAATGAAAAATTAATCCCAGACTATATCACGATTGATATTGCGCATGGTCATTCAGAGTCAGTGATTAGAATGATTCAATATATTAAAGCTAATTTGCCAGAAACCTTTGTGATTGCGGGGAATGTTGGTACTCCGGAGGCGGTTCGTGAGCTTGAAAATGCTGGAGCGGATGCAACTAAGGTTGGGATTGGACCAGGAAAGGTTTGTATTACTAAGGTAAAAACGGGCTTTGGAACAGGTGGCTGGCAACTAGCGGCGTTGAGATGGTGTGCCAAAGCAGCACGTAAGCCAATTATTGCCGATGGTGGTATTAGGACGCATGGCGATATTGCAAAATCAGTTCGTTTTGGTGCGACTATGGTAATGATTGGTTCATTATTTGCAGGTCATGATGAGTCGCCCGGTGATGTGATTATTCGTGAAGACGGTAAGATGATGAAGGAATATTATGGCTCAGCCTCTCAATTTCAAAAAGGGGAATATAAAAATGTCGAAGGTAAAAAGATTGAGGTTGAAACAAAAGGGCCTCTAAAGAATACCCTGATAGAAATGGAGCAGGATTTACAGAGTGCGATTTCGTACGCAGGTGGTCGTGATTTGGAATCGATTACCAAGGTAGATTATGTAATTGTTAAAAATTCAATATTTAATGGTGACTCAATTTAAAAAGTAAGGTGGTACTTCGGTGCCACTTTTTTTGCCATGCCGACTTGTTTTTAGTATACGGGCTAAACCAACCAATGTCTGTACTTCTGTTGCGCATCCATGAGCAAGATGGTTTAGCAACTCAAGCAACTAAAGGACGCCTTAAAAGATGAGTTCAAGGATTCAAACTTTAAATGTATTTATTTCGTATAGCCCTTGACTAGTAGGGTGTAAAGGTGGTATGATAGCAAAGGTGTATTTTGCGCTTGGTCTTCCGATGTACAAGGGGACGTGCTGACAGGATAGCGGATGCACAATCACATTCTAGTATTATAAGCATACAAAAAAAGCACAGGAGGAATATTTAGAATGCCTACTATCAACCAATTAGTACGTAAATCTCGTAAATCAAAAGTAGAAAAATCTAACTCACCTGCCTTAAACAAAGGCTATAACAGTCATAAAAAGGTATTGACTAACGTGAACTCTCCACAAAAACGTGGTGTAGCAACTCGTGTTGGTACGATGACGCCTAAAAAACCTAACTCTGCATTGCGTAAATACGCACGTGTACGCTTGTCTAACTTAATTGAAGTGACAGCTTACATTCCAGGTATTGGACATAACTTACAAGAGCATAGCGTTGTTTTATTACGTGGTGGTCGTGTTAAGGATTTACCAGGGGTACGTTATCATATTGTGCGTGGCGCACTTGATACTGCTGGAGTGACAGACCGTAAACAAGGTCGCTCTAAATACGGAACTAAGAAGCCTAAAAAATAATTAGGACTTAGCTACCAAAACTTTTAAAATACTGAAACTTATATACTGATTAAATTTTAAAAAATGTACAGGAGGGAATTTGGATGTCACGTAAAGGGCAAGCGCCAAAACGCGAAGTTTTACCAGATCCATTATACAATTCAAAAATTGTTACTCGTTTAATTAACCGTATTATGTTAGATGGGAAACGCGGTATTGCTGCAAATATCGTTTATAAAGCATTTGAACAAATCAAAGAAACAACAGGTAATGATCCATTAGAAGTTTTCGAACAAGCAATGGAAAATATTATGCCTGTACTTGAAGTTAAAGCTCGCCGTGTCGGTGGTTCTAACTATCAGGTGCCAATCGAAGTTCGTCCAGAGCGTCGTACGACTTTAGGCTTACGCTGGTTAGTAACATTTTCTCGTAATCGTGGAGAACATACAATGCAAGAGCGTTTAGCTAAAGAAATTATGGATGCAGCTAACAATACTGGTGCTTCAGTTAAAAAACGTGAAGACACACATAAAATGGCAGAAGCAAACCGTGCCTTTGCACATTACAGATGGTAAGAATAGCTACAAATTTCGGCTGAATAGCCCCAAAGCTGAGGTCAAATCTCAGCTTTTTATTTTCTTATATTTAATAAATCATGCTATAATAAATAAGCATAAATTAACTCATTTCTGAGAGGAGAAATCTTTAAATGGCACGCGAATTTTCATTAGAAAACACTCGTAATATCGGTATCATGGCTCACGTTGATGCTGGTAAAACAACAACAACAGAACGTGTACTTTACTACACTGGTAAAATTCACAAAATTGGTGAAACACATGAAGGTGCTTCACAAATGGACTGGATGAAGCAAGAACAAGAACGTGGTATTACAATTACTTCAGCGGCTACAACTGCGCAATGGAAGGGTAACCGCGTTAATATCATCGACACACCAGGGCACGTGGACTTTACAATTGAGGTTCAACGTTCACTACGTGTACTAGATGGTGCAGTTACTGTTTTGGATTCACAATCAGGTGTTGAGCCACAAACTGAAACAGTTTGGCGTCAAGCTACTGAATACCGAGTACCACGTATCGTATTCTGTAATAAAATGGATAAAATCGGTGCAGATTTCTTATACTCTGTAAGTACTTTGCATGATCGTTTGCAAGCTAACGCACACCCAATTCAAATTCCAATTGGTGCTGAAGATGATTTTACAGGTTTAATTGACTTAGTGACAATGAAGGCTGAAATCTATACCAATGACTTAGGAACTGATATTCAAGAAACTGAAATTCCTGAGGATTACCTTGAATTAGCTCAAGAATGGCGCGAAAAATTAGTCGAAGCAGTAGCTGAAACTGATGAAGACCTAATGATGAAATATCTTGAAGGTGAAGAAATCACTGAAACTGAATTAAAAGAAGGTATTCGTCAAGCCACTCTTAAAGTAGAATTTTACCCTGTTTTAGCTGGTTCAGCATTCAAAAACAAGGGTGTTCAAATGATGCTTGATGCAGTTATTGATTACTTGCCTTCACCATTAGATGTTGAAGCAATCAAAGGAATTGATCCTAAAACTGATGAAGAAACAGCTCGCCCTGCTGATGATTCTGCACCATTTGCTTCATTAGCATTTAAAGTGATGACTGACCCGTTTGTAGGTCGTTTAACCTTCTTCCGTGTTTACTCTGGTGTCCTTGAAAGTGGTTCATACGTGTTAAATGCCTCAAAGGGTAAAAAGGAACGTATTGGTCGTATTTTACAGATGCATGCGAATAACCGTAATGAAATTGATTCAGTTTATTCTGGTGATATCGCTGCTGCTGTTGGTTTGAAGGATACGACAACAGGTGATACATTGTGTGCAGTTGATGCACCAGTTATTCTTGAAAGTATTGAATTTCCAGAACCAGTTATCCAAGTTGCTGTTGAACCTAAATCAAAAGCAGACCAAGATAAGATGGGCGTTGCCTTACAAAAACTTGCCGAAGAAGATCCATCATTCCGTGTTGAAACAAACGTTGAAACTGGAGAAACTGTTATTTCTGGTATGGGTGAATTGCACTTAGACGTATTAGTTACACGTATGAAAGACGAGTTTAAGGTTGAAGCCAACGTTGGTGCACCACAGGTATCTTACCGTGAAACCTTCCGTGCGCCTGTTACCCAAGCTGAAGGTAAATTTGTTCGTCAGTCTGGTGGTAAAGGTCAATATGGTCACGTTTGGGTTGAATTTACACCAAATGAAGAAGGTAAAGGCTTTGAATTTGAAAACGCAATTGTTGGTGGTGTGGTGCCTCGTGAATACATTCCAGCAGTTGAAAAAGGATTAGCTGAATCAATGAATAACGGTGTACTTGCTGGTTATCCATTAGTTGATATTAAAGCGAAGCTTTATGATGGTTCTTACCATGATGTCGATTCAAATGAAACAGCGTTCCGTGTCGCTGCTTCAATGGCATTGAAGGCTGCTGCTAAAAAAGCAAATCCTGTTATTTTAGAGCCAATGATGAAAGTGACAATTACTGTTCCAGAAGATTACTTAGGTGATATCATGGGACACGTTACAAGTCGTCGTGGTCGTGTTGAAGGTATGGAAGCGCATGGTAACTCACAAATCGTTAATGCAATTGTCCCATTGGCTGAAATGTTTGGTTATGCAACAACATTACGTTCAGCAACACAGGGACGTGGTACATTTATGATGGTATTTGATCATTATGAAGATGTTCCAAAATCTGTTCAGGAAGAAATCATCAAGAAAAATGGTGGACAAGCTTAAACTGATTTACTCTGTCAGAGTATTCAGTAGTTAGCAATATAATAAAGGTAAGTGAAGTAGCATTATTATGACTACTCACTTACCTTTATTTTTTAATAATGATTGTATTAAGGAATAAGTCTAATTTATCATCTCCGAATGCCTTGGAAAATAAGAGCTATTCCAAAAGAAATAGCAGAAAATCCTACTAATATTGGAAGTGTTAAGACTGCAATTAAAGGATTAAATAGTAATATTATCGAAAACGCAAAGCAAAATAGATCAAAAATTAAGATTAAAATCTTAAAAAAACCTTTATTATTACTAAAACGAGTATTTATAAATAAGTTAATG
This sequence comes from Enterococcus sp. MMGLQ5-1, assembly GCF_013155265.1. GTDB lineage: Bacteria > Bacillota > Bacilli > Lactobacillales > Streptococcaceae > MMGLQ5-1. The sequence goes on from NZ_JABJXU010000001.1 coordinate 11,690, forward strand.
ATACTTTCAACCATGAACCATATTGAGAATAGAATACCTAAAAATAAAGCACCGCGAATTAAATTTGAAACCAATGCCAATCCAATTATGATATCAATAACCCCTAAAAAGATGCGCAGTCCAGTTGGTTTCTCTTTATTATTAATTTCTAGTCCAAAAATACTAGTAAAGCCCCTAACGATTGCTAAAACACCAAAATAAATCACAAGAATCCCTAAAGTTTTTGCTGGTCTATTTAAAGAAAAGATTCCTAAAAATAAAAATGTTATGCCTAAAATAAAATCTAATATAGAACTTTTTTTCATGATTACCATTCCTTCCAATTATTTTTTAATATTAAAGAAGTATAATTGCTTCTATGGAATTGATTATCCTATCATTAAACCAACAATTAATCCTCCCGTAATTACCGAAGTAATTGTAACGGTTGAAAAACCTGCCGTCACCATAATTGGAAGTATGTTTTGCTCGATTACTTCAATTTCTTCTTCAGATTCTCCGATTGCTGCAGCAGCTTCTTTGGTTAAAACCATTGTTCCTGGAAATCCAAATAATGTAGTCATACCGACAGCTATGGATAGGGGACCAGAATATCCAACCCATTTGCCAATAAAATAAGAAGCTAGGAAGATAATGCCAACACCTGCGAGTAAATAAAATGCAATTGGCCAAATTAAATTAAGTAAATCGGAAGGGACGATATCTGCCAATGGACCAAAGGCAATGACCATGATTGAAATCATAAGTAGTCCGAATGAATCAGTAGTAGATAATGCATTTGGCTTCAAGATTTTAAAATGTCTAAGTGCAATACCAAACAATAATGCAATTACAAAGGTATTAAGATAGCCATCAGTCAAATTACTCAAGATTCTGGCGATATAAACGGTCAACCCTAAGAGAAATAATGTACCATACGACGTTTGAAGGAAATCTGGTAAGATACTTTCATGATCGGTTTTATTGTTTTCTTTTACTTCTTCTTCGTAAAATTTAAGATTACCCTTTCGATACTCTCCACGAACCCGTAATGCTTCTTTTTTCAAAATACTAGAGGTTACTAAAAAGCCGACTAAATTTTTTAAATTTAATACGAGTAATGGAAAAACGGCTAGAAGATAGCCCGAGAGCATTCCTAAGCTACCATTTGCATTCATAATATCAGATACTTTATCCTGTACCATTAATATGGATAAGGTACCACCTGTGATTGCTGCGGTTCCTGCAATTGCAATATTGCGATCAAAGAAAACTTCTCCTAATAGAATTAAGGTAATAGTCATTAAGACAACAGTAGCTGAGCCAATCACAAAAGTTCGCCATTGTGCTTTTAAATCCTCCATACTCATCATTGTACCAAGATGGACGATGATAACACCAATCACAGCATTCCCTAGACCTAATAATCCTGAATTTTGAATCAAGTCATGAGGTAAAAAATCTCCGGCAAATCCGATTAGAAAAATCATTGAAGCGACAAGCATCATTGAAATTAACGCTTTAGTTTTAATGGATACGAATTCCCCGATTGTCCAAATTAACATAACAATTGTAAAGGCTAAAATTGGTTCCATAATATCTCCTCCAATTACTGAATAGGATGATAACTAAATCCTAGTCCATGAACTTCTGCGACATTGTATATAATTACAAAGCTTGATGGATCTATTTTATCTATAACTTCTTTTACTGCGGGATATTCCCTTCCAGAGATCACCATCAAAATCATTTCTTTATTTTCTTCAAGGTTACCACCGCGAACATTAAAAAGTGTCATACCTCGATTTATATTTTCGAATAACTCTTTTTTTAGGATTTCTGAATGATTTTGACTAATAATCATAATTGCTTTTTTCCGCTTTAGTCCAGTTTCTATGTAATTCATTACAACTGAGGTGATAACAATTGAGAGAATTGCAAAAAGGAATTCCTCAAATCCAAAAAAATATAAGTTCATGCACACGATGATAACATCTGTTAAAAATAAACCTAACGAAGTACTTATATTAAAATACTTCTCTAAAATTAATGGTGGAATAGTTGTACCACCGCTAGAGGCTTGAATTTTGTAAAGAATAGCTACTCCGACGGCGAATACGACGCTGCCAAATACGACAGATAATAATCGATCTTGGGTCAGCATTATTTCTGGGATAATTCTTAAAAAAATTGGGAAAAGCAAGCTACCTAAAAGTGTATTTAGAAATACTTTTTTTCCTAAAAAAATAGCCGCTAGAATGAGCATTATAAGGTTCAAGAAAAGGACAATCCAAGCACGGTTTATGCCAAAAGCAAACTCAAGTAAAATACCAATTCCACTGACACCACCAGCAGCTATATGGTGGGGTCCTAAAAACATATTAATGCTGAGTGCCAAAAGAAAAACAGCAGCAGTAATTTTTATTGCCTGCTTCAATTGTTTTTCCATATAAAATCACCTCTCCTTTGGTGGAGAATTTTTTGCTAGCTCAAGAACCAAATTGACAGCCCTTTCCATTTCTTCAATTGGAATATATTCATCCGTTGTATGAATTTTTTCATAGCCGATTGAAAGGTTGACAACCTTTTTACCTTTTTCATTAAATATATTTGCATCACTACCGCCACCACTTATTTCTTTTATGACTGTGTAGTTTAAATTATTTGCTGCGGCTTCAAGTAAGCGCATAATCACCTCATCATCAGAAATATTAAATCCTGTAGCCATTTTTTTAAGATCAATGCTGACCTTACCGCCAAAAGTGGTAGCTGCAGTTTCAAAAGCCGATTTCATTTCTGAAATTAAAGTCTCTGCGATGGTTGGGTTGATTGCTCTCACCTCACCCTTAACTATTAATTGATCCATCACAATATTGGTCGCTTCACCACCTTGAATTACTCCAATATTTGCTGTTGTTTGCTCATCAATTCGCCCTGTTTTTATTTTGGTGAGTGCACTGGTCAAAATATCAACTGCTGATACTCCTTTTTCAGGCTCTAATCCTGCATGTGCAGAATGACCAGTGATTTTTACTTCATACATAAAAAGAGTAGGACTGGCAATGGTTACCTTACCGACAGTACCGGCACTATCAAGGACATAACCCATTTTAGATTTTACTAATTGAATATCCAAGGCAGAAGATCCAATTAACCCAATTTCTTCACCGGGAGATAAGATAAACTCTAAATCGCCAGTATCAAGCTTTAATGCCCGAATTCGTCTAATTGCTTCAATCATAATGGCAATTCCAGCCTTATCATCTGCTCCTAAAATTGTATCGCCTTCAGAATAGAGAATCCCATTTTTTTCAACAGCTCGCACTCCAGTTCCAGGAACAACTGTGTCAGTATGAGACGAGAACAACAAAGGTTCTTTGTCAGGATTGCCATGTAAAGTCGCAATCAAATTATTAGCACCAAGTCCTGTTTTTTGCATGCTATCGTCTTCAGTAATTTTTAAGTCATAAGATGAAAAAATTTTTTTTAAATAGTCATGAATTTCTTTTTCATTACCTGACACGGAATCAATTGCAACAAGTGTTTTGAATACTTCTACCAATTTGTTTTTAGTCATAAAATAACCTCCCATCTGTTTTTTATTATATTCTTTTAATAATAATTTTATTATTGACAAGATTACACTTTTTTTTATTATTTTTGAAAAAAATATAATCCAAAGAATAATATTTGTGTGTTATATTAAATTTATATGTGAAAAAATTAAAATTATTTTTTATTTTATTAAGAGAATAATTTTTTTATCTTTTCAATATATAGCTTAGTTAATTGCTGCTTTAAAAAAAGAATATCTCTTTTTGAATAACGTTGATTAATTAGATAAGCTGAAGTCACATTAGCTGGGAAAAAAATAACTGAATTAGAAATAACTAAATCTAATTTTTCCGGAGATAATGTAGTGTGAAACTGGATTTTACAGGGTGCATAATTTTGTATAGTTTTCCTAAGGGCAAGCTCATCTTCAGTATTCCAAATTAATAAAATGTCTATTTTAGGAAGATAACCATGTTTTTCGATTTCATTAAATAAAAAATGATGATAAATATTTAGGAAATCGGGTGATTTTTTGATCATTTTTATTAAATTCTTATTTGCTCGATTTATGTCTATTCGGCTAACGAAGTCGTTTAGAACATGGGATTCAATACTAGCCTTTGAATCTGTTTTTTTTAATCTAAAAGAGTTAATATTTCCTTTAAAGAAAGTGTAGCGGATAATTAATTTTATGCCATTTTGTAGTAATTGATCCTTTAAGGTTTTATCCAAAATTAATTTATACATTGTATAAAAAGTATGATTAAGATAAAGAGAAATTGCCTTAAACAATTGAATGTCTATTGCTTGGGTTCGTTCTAAGAAATTTTTCTCAGATTGATGAGCTAAGATATTTCGATCATCAAAAATATAAAAAAATAACAATAACACATGGTATTCATTGCTAATTAGTGCTTTATTTTTTAAATTTTTTGTCTTGTTAAATAGATTATCATCAATGGATGAGATAGATTTTAGATCGGCTGTGAATTGATATGAAAATAATGGCGCTTTTATGGTTTGATTTAAACTAATTCTTGCAATGCAAACGCCAACACAATAATAATAGAACTCTTTTTGCATAATGGAAAAGGAAGCTTTAAAAATATTTTCAATCGTTTCAACAGCTTCTATCGCTATTTTTTTATCAAACTCAAATGGCCAGTGGGCTCCTCTATACACTTCCCAATATAGCAGTATATAAAAATAGCGAATCTGGCTTTCTGAGCCTAATAATTCGTTATTGGAGGATAGATTAATTTTTAAATTGAAGGCATTTAAAGCGCTCCGAATTTCATTTATATTTTTATAGATCAATGTTGTACTAATATAATGATTTTTTGCAAAAATTTTAACATCATAAAATTTATTTCTAAAAAGTAAATTTAATATTTGAAAGGTAATACTTTCTTTAATATATCTTTCAGTTAGCAGCGTATAGAATGAGGTATTATGCTCGTGCATCAAATATGCACTCAATGTAGGTGATTTTTTAATTTGTATTTCCAAGGGGATATTATATCTTTGCAAATCAATATTTAAGTCGTATAGAGTTGTTTTAACCGTTACATTAGCAGCTCCGATTTGCGTAGCTAATTCCGAAATAGTATAATCTCGATTTTCAGAATCTAATATGTGTAGTAGCTCTAGCTTTCTTAATTGATAAGTATTATAAAACATAATTTACTCCTTATTTTATAATTTTATTAATATTTAACGCTATAAAATATATTGGAAAAAAATGATATTGAAATGTTTAAAAAATGAAATTATTGAAAAATAAATAACAGCTATAATGGTAATTATAAGAAAAAAAGTATATTTATACAAGTGAGTAAGCATTAATAATTTTAATGGAATTAGAAATCATGATAATTTTATAAAATTAGTTTTTTTGTTTTTTATAAAATTTTAGATTAATTTTTTATTAAATGAGGTGGGGATTATGAAAAAAATATTGGTATTTTTTATAAGTTTTATTATGTTATTATTTGGGATAATTTTGATTGGAGAATATTCAGTCAATGCTGCGGAAAATAATGTTTCAACCGTATCAACTGATTTTGTTGACTATAATTCATTGAGTAGAGAACAACAAAATGAGATTACAGAGGGTATTCCTAGAAATATCATTCAACATGATAGCGAATCATTTATTCTTGTTTACAAAAAAATAGATTCCAATAGTATGCCTGTAGCAGCTTCGCTGCCAAAGACAAGCGAACAGTCAAAAAATATTTTTCTTATTTTGGGTATTATTGTGATGGTTGTAGCTATGATTTTTATTTATAAATTCTTTAAATGGCAACGGAATAAAATAATTATTTTGTTTATCATTGCTACAGGGACTATCGGCATGGTAAAAAATGTATTTGCCACAAATAGAACTGTTTTTCCTGATACTAAAATAACCCTTTATTCATTTGGAGATATCTATTCAGAAAGTATACCCGAAATTTCTGGTTATCAATATTTTGGTTTTCTTCATAGCTTTAAAGATAATCAAAATCCAATCCCAGGCGCCAATCTAACGGCTAGCTATGTGGATGAATCTGGTAATCAGCTTGTAGATTCAGTTATTTTAACAGGTAATATTGGTGACTCATTTGAAGCAGTCCAAAAGGACATTGAAGGTTATACTTTTAAAGAGATTCAAGGCAATCCAACTGGGACCTTTACTTCAGAAGAGCAGAGCGTCACTTTTGTATATACAAGAAATCTTGTTCCAGCCGCAAATGTGATAGTCAATTATATTGATGAGACCGGGACTGCACTCTCAGCTTCGGTGATCTTAGCGGGTAATATTGGTGACTCATTTGAAGCAGTCCAAAAGGACATTGAAGGTTATACTTTTAAAGAGGTTCAAGGCAATCCAACTGGGACCTTTACTTCAAAAGAGCAGAGCGTCACTTTTGTATATAGTGAGATGGATCAGAGTGCCATAATTATTGTCAAATTCGTGGATAGTTATGGTAACCCATTTACGATTCCTGACTTTTCTTCACTTGAAAATGGCGTTTTTGTTACAAATCATCCTAACCTATCTGAGTATCATACTGTATTAGAATATACAGAACAGCGATATGAACAGAATGAAACCGTGAATGAAATCTCTATTCCTGCCCGAATTGGAGAATCATACTCACTACCCAATTCGTTCACTTTTACCATCAGAAACAACCTTGATAATAATGTACAACTATCCTATACCTATCGTATCCCAAACGGTTATGAAACGATAACATTATATGATTATCACTCCGATGTCATTCCTGATGATGTTAGTGGGGTAGTAAATGAAAAAATTACTATTGTAACTTATAAGATTGTTCCTTATATAATTCGTCAGTCAGTAGTTTCTCCAGAGGATTAGTCACAACATTTAACGAAGCAAGCTCGAACAGGCGTATATTGGACTAAGAACAAATATCTAATATAAATAAGTTTACTTGAAAATTGGTTATGTTAATGCAAATTATTATATTTATTCTTTATTAAAAATTAAAAATTAGGAGAAAAAGATGAAAAAATTATTAGTATGCCTAACAGGATTTGCCCTGACATTGCTGAGTTTAACTATTGGCGGACATTCTGCTTATGCAGATGTCACTGTAGATTCAGCTCAGTTTCCAGATGACAATTTTAGAAACTATATTTCACTATATATTGATACAGATCAAAACGGTATTTTGTCTGAATCAGAAATTTCAGGTGTTACAGCAATTACAGTATCTTCTCAAAATATTTCTTCACTAAAAGGAATTAATCTTTTTACAAATATACATACTTTATTTGCTGAAAATAATAGTATAATTTCCTTGGATTTAACTGGATTAGTTAATTTACAAAATGTTTATGCTTCTCACAATCAAATTTCTTTGTTAAATATCTCAGGATTAAATAACATAGGAGGTTTATCCATAGGAGATAATCAATTAACGACCATTGATTTGTCCGAATTATCTAATCTATCATTTTTAGCGTTAGATAATAATCAATTGACTAGCCTAGATGTAAATTCTCTTTATAACTTGCAGTTTCTATCGATTAGCAATAATCACCTCACTTCTTTAGATTTACAATCAATTGCGGGAATCAATATATTATCTCCTCAAACAACTAATGCTGGAACTTATTTCAATCATACTTGGCAGGTAGATTTAAAGCAGCTCGGTTTAACTGCCGATTCCTTGAATCGCCTAACTATCACGACTCCTGATGTAACGCTTGATCCAATCACAGGAATTGTTACCTTTAATCATGAAGTTGATTCAAGTACACCGCCTACTGAATTGAGCTATCAATATGCGACACAATCTATCACAAATGCCCTGATGACAGTTACAGTAAGCTTAGAACCCATTGCTACTTATACCATTCAATTTAATACCGACCAAAACGGAACTCTTGTCAATGCTGAGGCTCAAATATTATTTAACGGCAGCAAATTAAATATTATTCCAACCCCAATTCCAAATAATGGTTATGAATTTAGTCATTGGACTGATTCTAAAGGGCAGGAATATACTTCAGATGACTTATTAGCTTATATTGTGAGTGGGGACGAAACTTTTTTAGCTAATTTTAAAAAAATAGAGACAGCTATCGTTGAAGAGCCAAAGCCAAGCGACGAGGGCAATGAATCAGCTAATATTACTAATATTAATAATCCAGATGCAACGCAAAACACAAATAAAGAGTTACCGAAGACAAGTGAAGAAAATCAAAATCTACTAATTATTGTGGGTATTACGATGATTATTATAGCCGGCTTAGGAAAATATAAGCGAGCGAGATTATAATAAATTTGCTATAATGACTTAAACTATGACAAAAGAGCACAAGCGCTCTAAATCAATTGAAGCTGCTTGTGCCCTTGAATTCTAAAAGTACTTATTATTCATAAATATTCAGAATAAATTTAAAATTATGAAATAAAAAGAGGAATATCATGGATAAAAAATCGGGAAATACTTGGATAAGTTTTTTAGGTGGAAAAGCGACAATTTTTTCATTACTAATTTTATTACTTTTCAGTGGTGTTATTTTGATGTTCACAAAGATATCTTTTATTTTTGTACCTTTAGTAGTAATACTACAAGTAATAATTCCGCCAATTATATTGACATTAGTGCTATATTATATTCTAAAACCAGTGATTTACTATCTAGAAAAAATTGGATTTCATCGAACTTTGGCGATTATAATCGTACTATTACTTTGTATATTTATTTTGATAACCTTATTCATTGTATTAATTCCGTTATTATTAGAACAGATTGAACGATTAATTATTAATTTTCCTAATTATTTGAGAGAAGTGGATCAAATTATTGAGCGATTGCTCCAAGATTCTCGATTTCAAGGGCCAATAACAAGCGTAATGGAAATATTCAGCGATTGGCTAAATCAAGTTTCAACCAATTCAGGTGAATATTTAAAAAATATAGCATTGGGAGCAACAACTGTTTTTTCTTCTGTTACTTCAGCTTTGCTTTTATTTTTAACAGTGCCAATTTTTACATTTTTCTTATTAAAGAATGATCAAAAATTTTATTCATACTTTATTGAGCTGTTGCCGCCTAAATTCCGAAAAGATGGCAATGAGCTATTGCAGACGATGGACAATCAGGTAGGTGCATATTTGAAAGGACGCTTCATTGTTTCTGTTATTATAGGTAGTCTGACGTTTGTTGGGTTTTTGATAATTCAAATGCCGTTTTCAGGTGCCTTATCTGTAATAGTAGGTTTAACAGCAATTATTCCCTATATTGGTCCCTTTGCAGCATTTATTCCTTGTGCAATTATTGCTTTAATGGTTTCTCCAGAGCTGCTTTTACAGATGTGTATTGTATGGGTAATTGTTCAACTTTTAAATGGTGAATTGATTGAGCCACAGGTTATGGGCAAGCATATGGTAATTCATCCTGTTACGATTATTTTTGTTTTATGGATCATGGGCGATTTATTGGGAATTGTAGGCTTAATTTTTGGTATACCAATCTATGCGATTGGTAAAGTGATTATTGTCTTTTCATTTCGAAAATTTAAAAGTCGATATAATAGGTTTTATGGACAGAAAGACTGTGAATATGTACAAACTGAATTCACAAAAGAAGATTATACTGGAAAATCTTAAATATGATTAATTTCATACGAAATGCAATTGGCACTTTCCTTTCGAAAGTTGTTTGCAACTTGAGATAGCCATTTAAATAGTTGTGCATAATATGAATAAAATTCATGGCATTATTGTCATGAATTTTATTGTATTATGCTGAAAAATTGTCATTTTCAAAGCTGGAATACTAACAGTATTGAGGTCGCTTCGTTTACTAGCATTAGAAGCGAGATTTATTATCAGATATTTAATACGGCTTGAGACGAGTTTATAATGGGGGACGACATTTAATTATTGAAAAAAGCTTCTAATTTACTTGACTACGACTTTCCGCCAACATTTTTTTATTTGGAGTGGACTTAAATTTAAACATTTAAAGCCCATTATAAAAGCTTAAGTCAAAGAAGAAAACAATTTAATTTCCGAGAATTACTTGCATGCTGAAGGAATATAGTGAGCTAAAATGACTTGTATGTAAAGACAGGCTTCTTTTAAAAATGCATTGTTTAATAAAATGGTAGCTACAAATAAGTAAGCGCTTTCATAATCTGGCTAGATACGTTATAATGAGAATATGAGGGGGCGATTAGAATGCTTTTAGACTGGTTTAAAAAAATTTTGAAATGGCAAGATAATGTCATAGCACCATTAGATCAAGGGACGGTTGAATCAGAATATCTATTACTTGAGCCATATGTTGAAACTCCCTTAAATGCTCGAGAAGAGCGACGTGTCTTTTTGATTGCAACATCAATTGCGGCGGGTGATGCACCAAGCTCACAATATAAAATTAAATCAATTAAGAAAGAAAATCCAATTTATAAGGAAGTGAGTATTATTACTGCAAGCATCGTAGCGGAGAACGCCGTTCAATCAGGCTTTAAAATAAGGTCAATTAAAGTGAGAAAGGAGTAAACAATGCTACGAAAGTTTAAAATTAGTATTGATGGTGTTAGCTATTTAGTTGAAATGGAAGAGTTGACTGCTAATAATTCAAGTGTCGTATCTGAAAATATATCGCCGACTAGACCTGTAGAAATCCGTCAGCCATCTTCAGCTGGAAATACTTCTGAAATTAACGAAACCTTACTTGGCACACCGGTTTATGCCCCAATGCCCGGTAAAATTTTAAAATTATTAGTTCAAAAGGGCGATAGTGTTATTGAAAATCAACCATTATTAATTCTGGAAGCGATGAAAATGGAAAATCAAATTGTTGCCTCTAAAGCAGGTGATATTGTTAAGGTTCACATTTTAGAGGGACAAAATATTGATAGTGGGGGATTACTTTTAGAAATCGGCTAAAGGGGGGGAAAATGGCAGCTTTGATTGAAGGTATCTTGTCAATTTCTATTGGACAAATTTTTATGATGTTTATTGGTCTAATTTTGTTGTATTTGGGAATAAAAAAACAATATGAGCCAACACTTTTAGTACCGATGGGCTTAGGAACGATTTTAGTTAATTTTCCAAATTCTGGTTTGATTGGTGCGCAGGGTCCATTAACTGTATTGTTTAATGCAGGGATAGATACTGAGCTTTTCCCGTTATTATTATTTATTGGCATTGGTGCAATGATTGATTTTGGCCCGTTGCTCTCAAATCCATTAATGCTCTTATTTGGTGCTGCGGCACAATTTGGTATCTTTTTTACAATTATACTCGCTGTGCTTGCTGGATTTGATATTAAAGAGGCTGCGAGTATTGGCATTATTGGTGCTGCCGATGGTCCAACCTCAATTTTTGTTTCCAATGTATTGGCTAAGCAGCTTCTCGGTCCGATTTCTGTCGCCGCCTATTCATATATGGCACTTGTGCCAATTATCCAACCATTTGCTATAAAATTAGTGACTACAAAAGCAGAACGGAAAAATCGGATGAATTACCAAGCCGCATCTGTATCACCATCGGCTAAAATAATTTTTCCAATTGCGATTATTGTTGTTGCAGGTCTAATTGCACCAATTAGTTTACCGCTTGTTGGTTTTTTAATGTTTGGTAATGTTTTAAGGGAATGTGGGGTGTTAGAAAGATTAAGCTTATCTGCTCAAAATGAGCTTGTCAATTTAATCTCGATCTTACTCGGCTTAACCATTTCAGCTCAGATGACGGCTGATAAATTTTCAAACATTATTAATTATTTTATTTGGTTTAGTTGCTTTTATTGCAGATTCAATTGGTGGCGTTTTATTTGCTAAATTAATGAATTTATTTAGAACAGAAAAGATTAATCCAATGATTGGTGCCGCAGGCATTTCTGCCTTTCCAATGAGTAGTAGGGTGATTCAAAGGATGGCAACTGAAGCTGATCCGCAAAATTTTATTTTAATGTATGCCGTTGGTGCTAATGTTGCTGGGCAAATTGCAAGTGTGATTGCCGGCGGTTTATTATTGAGCTTTTTTGCAACATAGAATTGTGAGGTGCAAAATGAAGGAAAGCTTATTACTATCGTTACAATTAATGCTTTTTGGAATGGGTGGCGTTTTTCTAGTTCTATTTTTAATTTATTTAATTAGTCAGGTATTAATTAAGCTATTTCCAGCTGAAAAGAGGATCCATAAATGATAACTAGAACGATTAAAATAACAGAAACAGTTCTACGTGATGCTCAGCAAAGCTTAATCGCTACCCGAATGCCAATTGAGGATATGATACCGATATTAGAGGAGATGGATGAGGCGGGCTATGAGGCTGTTGAGTGCTGGGGCGGTGCAACCTTTGATAGCTGCTTGCGATATTTAAATGAAGACCCGTGGGAGCGTTTGCGAATTTTTCGTAAAAAATTTAAAAAAACTAAGCTTTTAATGCTTTTACGTGGTCAGAGTCTGCTTGGCTATCGACATTATGCCGATGATGTTGTTGATGCATTTGTAAAGCAGTTTATTCTTAACGGTATTGATATTATTCGTATTTTTGATGCGCTCAATGATGTTAGAAATATCGAAAGCTGTCTAAAAGCCTGTAAAAAATATGGTGGTCATGCACAATTGGCGATTGCTTATACGGTGAGTCCCATTCATACGGTTGATTATTTTACAGAATTAGCGACTAAGCTGGCTAAAATGGGAGCAGATTCCTTATGTATAAAGGATATGGCAGGCATTATGACACCCGATGTCGCATACAAGCTAGTTTCAAATATTAAGTCCGCTGTTAATTTACCACTTGAGGTCCATACCCATGCGACTGCAGGTATTTCGAAAATGACCTATCTAAAGGCCTTGGAGGCTGGAGCAGATATGATTGATACAGCAATTTCACCTTTTTCTGGTGGGACCAGTCAGCCGGCAACTGAATCAATGGTTTTAGGCATGTCGGGCTTAGGCTTTAAAACGGATTTAAATATGGACAGATTAAATGAAATTGCGATTTATTTTAAAAAGATTCGTTCAAAATATCATGAAAATGGATTATTAAAATTGAAAATGTTGTATACGGATCCGCGTGCCTTGACATACCAAGTACCAGGGGGAATGCTATCAAATTTGCTGTCACAGCTTACACAGCAAGGCTTAGAAGGGAAATTTGATACTGTTTTAAATGAAGTACCAAATGTTAGAATGGATTTGGGTTATCCACCGCTTGTGACACCATTGAGCCAGATGGTAGGCACACAGGCATTAATGAATGTATTAACAGGTCAACGTTACCAGCTAGTTTCTTCTGAAATTAAAAATTATCTGTTGGGTAAATATGGGCAGGCAGTTGCACCAATTGATGAAGATTTACGGCAATCAATTATTGGTGATGAAGCAGTTATTAGAGGACGTCCGGCAGACTTATTGGAGGCCGAATTACCACGGCTGACTGAAGAAATTGCAGATTATGCTAAAAATATTGAAGATGTCTTAGACTATGCGCTTTTTCCGCAAATTGCACGGGATTTTTTGGGCAGAAGAGAGGACCGATTTTACGATATACCAATTCAAGAGATTGAGGTTATCATATAAAATTATCAAAAAATAAAGCCTCAGTGTCAAATTAGACTGATTAATATAGAAAGATTAATATGGATGTTAGGCAGCTGTCTTTAGACGACTGCCCTTTTTGCTATTGCCACTTACCTCCCGAAAATTACTTGCACTTTTAGGCGTTTAGTGGCAAAGGTATGCAGCGGTACTTTAACCAAGGCTCGTAACAACTGTAAGCCCCTTAGTTTGTACAAAGCTGTGAGCATTCTCGTAGTCTACCGATAAAGCCCGTCCAGCAGGATACACTTAAGCGTCTGCTGAAAGGTGTTATTATTGTCAAGCTTGCTTTGAGTGCTGTAGTTTTAGAAATATTTTTATTTTAAGCTTTATATTGTGTGGCTTTCGCGATGCTTTCCAAAAAGAATTTCTTGCTTGCAAATATAAAGGTGACTTCATTTTAGGACGATATATTTTTTTACATCTCATGATTAATAAAAATTGGACCGAAATATTTATCAGTCCAATTTATGATATCAGCAGTTTTGAGTGCTAGATCCTATTTTTGAGCCAGCCATTCATGAATTCCCCATTGATGAGAGCCTCGTTTTAAGGCTTTAATTGCTTCTTGAACTGGAAACCATTTGATTTGGTTAAAGTCTTCAAGTGGTGTACCAATATCATGCCATTTTTTGACGTTATAAATGTAAGCAGGATTAAAAAAATAGGTATCGCGATGTCTAGAGTAAAAATATTCATCTGCTTGTCCGAGATAGCTTTTTTCATCCGCCTGAACGCCAAGCTCTTCGACTAATTCTCGATCAAGTGCTTGGTTGTGATCCTCGCCAGCCTCAATTTCACCACCTGGCAGAAAATAGGCACCGTTAGGTGCCTGTACGAGCACAATTTCTTGATTATGATTGCGTGTTATGATTGCGTAAACACCATATCGCGCTTGATAATTTTGACCGTCAATTTTTTTTCCAAATGTTGGGTTCATATTATACTCCATTCTAAATTGCACCGTTTGGCTTTCGCCGAGCAAAGTCAACAAATCTAAATTTTGATAATTTATGGCGGCTATCTGTATACTGAAATTGTCTTGAATCACCGAGGAAAACCTGTGATTTGACTGATACAATTTGAAGATCCTGACCAAGATCGAGATATTTTTTTTCTGTCGCACCGACGGGCTCAATTGTAATTTCCTTATAAGCGTAAGAAATATCTAGCTTTAGCGCCTGTTCAAAATATTCATAAATTGAATTTTCAGCAATAGTTGGTGTTAGGCTGGGAACGATATCTAAAAGTAAATAATCCTTATCAATAACTGCTGGAATATCATCAATAATCCGGCAACGAACTAGCTTCCATGCTAGCGCACCTTGAGGGAAGCCGGTCACCTGAGCTAATCCCTTATCAATTTCAATCTTATTTAGACTGATAATCTTAGTTTTACTTTTAAAGCCCTGAGCGTCGACTAGTTCTCGATAGCTCGTTAGACCTGAAACAGGAAAGTTTAATTGACCTCTATCTAGGACGATTGACCCTTTGCCTTGCATCTTTTGAATATAGCCTGCATTTGTTAATAGATTTAAGGCTTTTCTAACTGTATCTCGGCTTGCCTGATAAATTGCCTGAAGCTCTTTTTCGCTAGGCAATATTTCATGCTCGTGATAGTAATTGGTTCGGATTCTGTGTTCAAGATCTTGGTAAATCGCTTCATAACGTTTCATAATTTCACCATCATTTATATCTATTTTCTTGATTTTATCAGAGAACTGGGGGAAAAAACAAGTCAATGGTAGCAGTTGCCTCTTTTGAAGTGCTATTACTGTAAATTTTCAAAATTAATAAAAAAATATTTTCTGGTAGAAAACGCTTGCAATTTCGGCGAAAGCGTTATATATTTAACTTGTACGTACAAGTTAAAAAATGAAATAAAAGGAGTGTCAAATGGGAAAATTTGAGAAGGATGCTAAAGATTTACTCGAAGCCATTGGCGGTAGAGAAAATGTTGTTGCAGTCACTCATTGTGCGACTAGAATGCGTTTTGTTTTAGCGGATGATAATCATGCTAATAAAGACAAAATTGAAAAAATTCCTGCAGTTAAAGGTATGTTTACAAACGCTGGACAGTTTCAAGTCATTATCGGGAATGATGTTTCGGAATTTTATCAAGAATTTTCAAAAATATCAGGAATTGAAGCCGTTTCTAAGGAAGCTGCAAAATCAGCTGCAAAAGCAAATCAAAATATTTTACAACGTTTGGTCGCAACCTTAGCTGAAATTTTTACACCATTATTACCTGCTATTATTGTTGGCGGTCTTATTTTAGGCCTTAGAAATATATTGGAGGGTGTGCCCTTTGGTTTTTTAGGAGACCAAACGATTGTTGAGGTTTCTCAGTTTTGGAATGGGGTGAATAGCTTCTTATGGCTACCCGGCGAGGCGATTTTCCATTTCTTACCAGTTGGTGTAACTTGGAGTGTCACACGCAAAATGGGTGGTACTCAGATTTTAGGGATTGTATTAGGGATTACTCTTGTTTCGCCACAGTTATTAAATGCTTATGCTGTGAACAGTACGAGTGCTGCGGAGATTGCTAATAATTGGACTTGGGATTTTGGTTTCTTCACGATTGATAAAATTGGCTATCAAGCACAGGTTTTACCTGCAATGTTTGCTGGTTTCTTGCTTGTATATTTAGAGCGCTTCTTTAGAAAACATATTCCAGAAGCAGTTTCAATGATTTTTGTACCATTGTTTGCCTTGTTACCAACGATAATTGCAGCCCATGTTATTATTGGGCCAATTGGCTGGAAAATCGGTACAGGTATTTCTTGGGTTGTTAACACTGGCTTAACATCGTCATTCTCATGGCTATTTGGTGGTATCTTCGGTGGCTTATATGCGCCACTTGTGATAACAGGTCTACATCATACAACCCTAGCTATTGACTCACAATTGATTGCTGACTTTGGTTCAACGAATTTATGGCCAATGATTTGCTTATCAAATATTGCACAGGGTGCTGCCGTTCTTGGAGTAATTTTGGCCCATAAAGGTAATAAAAAAGAACAAGAAGTTTCAGTACCATCACTTATCTCGGCTTGGTTGGGTGTTACTGAGCCCGCAATGTTTGGGATTAATTTAAAATTTATGTACCCTTTCGTTGCCGGTATGATTGGTTCTGCTATTGCCGGTATGTTTGTGACCTTTATGAAGGTTCGAGCAAATGCAATCGGTGTTGGTGGCTTGCCAGGGATTTTAGCAATTCGTGGTAAGGATATGCCAGTCTTTGCGATTGCAATGGTAATCGCGATTGTAATTCCAATTGTTGTGACGTTAGCCTTCAGAAAATTAGGCATTTTAAATAAGGCTGAAGCGGAATTATCGGCGATTGAGTCTGATACAGGCTTAGCTCCTGTTAATGAAATAACAGTTGCTTCAGTGGCAATTTCAGCACCCTTGGCTGGACAAGTGAAGCCTCTTAATCAAGCAAAGGATCCTGTCTTTTCTCAGGGAGCACTAGGACAAGGTGCAGTCATCGAACCACAAGATGGTCACCTAGTAGCGCCGTTTGATGGCGTTGTTGTATCATTGTTTCCTTCTAAACATGCCATTGGTCTAGTGAGTGATGACGGTGTTGAGCTCTTAATTCACATTGGATTAGATACGGTTGAGCTAGATGGCAAGCATTTCACTGCCAAAATTGAACAGGGTGCACGTGTCACTAAAGGACAGGCTTTAATTGATTTTGATGTTGATGCCATCCAAGCAGCCGGCTATGTCACTGAAACACCAATTGTCGTAACGAATACGGATAAATTTCAAGCTGATTTAATCCAAACGGCATCAGAAGTAGCCGTTGGTGATGAACTTTTGACTGCTAAAGCAATCTAATGAATAATGATGTCCTCTCTAATTAATTCTAAGATGGGGGCATTCATTGTTTTTGATGATTAATTGAGTTTGATTAATTGTAAATAGTTATTAATATAGAAAGAGAAGACGATGCTAGATAAAACAAAAGTAATCTACCAAATTTACCCCAAATCATTCAAGGATACCAATCAGGATGGGATCGGTGATATTCCAGGGATTATTGAAAAGATACCCTATTTGGCTGAGCTAGGGATTGATATGGTCTGGTTAAATCCAATATTTCCGAGTCCACAAAATGATAACGGTTATGATATTTCTGATTACTGTGCACTAGACCCGGTTTTTGGGACGATGAGTGATTTTGAAGAAATGATTCGCGTTGGCTCACAATATCAAATTGAATTTATGTTTGATATGGTTTTGAATCATGTTTCAACAGAGCATAGCTGGTTCAAAAAAGCTTTGGCGGGTGATGCCTATTATCAAGATTTTTTTATTCTGCGGGAGCAACCAACGGATTGGCAATCTAAATTTGGCGGGAGTGCATGGAGTCAATTTGGAGATACCAATCGTTATTATCTACATCTTTATGATCAAACACAGGCTGACTTAAATTGGCGTAATGAAAATGTCCGCAACGCATTATTTGATGTTGTTAATTTTTGGATGGCAAAAGGCATTCGTGGTTTCCGTTTTGACGTGATTAATGTGATTGGAAAAGATGAGATTTTAAAGGATAACCCAGAAAATGAAGGCAAGGCTGAATATACAGATAAACCAATTACGCACGATTATTTAAAAATGATGAATCAGGCAAGCTTTGGTAAAAATCCCGAAATTATTACAGTTGGCGAGATGAGCTCAACCACTATCGAAAATTGTATTTTGTATACAGCACCAGAGCGTCACGAGTTATCAATGGTCTTTAATTTTCATCACTTAAAGGTTGATTATGCCGACGGGAAAAAGTGGACAATTCAGGACTTTGATTTTCATGCCTTAAAAGAATTATTTCATTCATGGGGCGAGGTAATGAGTGATAATGATGGTTGGAATGCTTTATTTTGGAATAATCATGACCAACCACGAGCACTGAATCGTTTTGTAGATGTCAAAAATTATCGTGTAAAGGGTGCAACAATGCTTGCTTCAAGTATCCATCTTTCACGTGGGACACCCTATGTTTATATGGGTGAAGAAATTGGTATGCTAGATCCGGATTTCGATTCAATTACTGATTACATAGATGTTGAAAGTAGTAATGCATATCAGCTATTACTATCAGAGGGCAAGTCTAAAGCTGAGGCCTTTGAGATTATTAAAGCAAAATCACGTGATAACTCAAGAATACCAATGCAATGGGATAATTCTAAATATGCAGGATTTTCTGATGTGAAGCCATGGCTAAGGATTGGCAATACTTATTCAGAAATCAATGTAGAACAGGCAAAAACAGGCGAAATTTTTAAGTATTATCAAAAATTAATTCATCTGCGGAAAATTTATCCAATTATTCAAGAAGGCACTTATCATGCATTTGCGAAGGATAGCTCAGAAATCTACGGCTTTGAAAGACAACTGGGCAAGCAAAAATTATTAGTCCTAAATAATTTTTTTGCGAAGGCCGTTGAAGCTGAATTGCCTGAGGAATATCGAAAAGGAACGATTTTGATTTCTAATTACGCTACCGAAATTGAAGAAAAAATGATATTACAACCTTATCAAAGTATTGCTATATTGGTTGAATAATCATGATAGATTGAGCCTTATTATGAAAGGCTGACCCAAAAATCTTTTAAAGAAATAACCAGAAAAGAAAAGTCGAACAATCAAGTATCAGTCACGAAAGATACATAATTGATTGTTCGACTTTTTTAGAGCACTCTATAGTGTTAATTGCGCCACGTTTTGAGTTCTGGCTACGCCAGAAGAATGCTTCGCATTCGTTTGCTCCGCAAACCTCAAATCATGTCGCAAAAAAGCTCTCTCCGCTGAAAAGTAAACTTTTCGACTTCGTTCCACTTTTTTATTAATTATTAATTGTTAATTATTAATTATCTCTCTAGCAATCAAGTAATCACCAAGATAAGCTTCATGCTGTCCTGCAACGATTTGATACAAATCAGCCCCCTTACCTGCTAAAATGACCGCATCATCGGCATTACTAGTTAGGCTCAGCGCTGCTTCAATCGCTGCTTTTCGATCAATCAAGATTTCTATTGGTAAATTGGCGGTTATTGCTGCCTTGATTTCTTCAGCAATCGTCATTGGTGACTCATGGTTTGGATCGTCAGCAGTTAGGATGACAATATCAGCTAATCGACTTAAGACATCACCAAAGTCTTTGCGTCTCGATTCGCCTTTATTTCCTGGTGCTCCGATGACCACGATAATTCGTCCAGAATGTGAATTTCTAACCACCTGGATTAAATTTTCCAAGCTAACCTTATTGTGGGCATAGTCAATATAAACTTTAGCGCCATTTTTTTGAATGAGCATCTCCATGCGTCCTGGAACCGTTGTTTTTGTAATCCCTGCTTCAATATCTTCAATCGTTGCCCCAAGCTCAGCTGTCGCCAAGCTAGCAGCAAGCGCATTTTCTTGATTAAATTTGCCAAGCAAGTTGATTCTAAAATGGCCTGATATTATGCCTTTTGTGCTAAAATCAAAATCATTTGATTCGATAATTTTGTTGCTGCTATCATTGTAGTACAGTGTTGGAACGTTTAATTCCTCCCTAAGTAGCTCAATTCCTTGCATTTCAGCATTGACAATCATTTTTTGGCTATTATGTAATAATTGACGTTTACAATAAAAATAATCTTCAAAGGTTGGATGTTCAATTGGTCCAATATGGTCGGGTGAAATATTTAAAAAGACACCAACATCAAAGGTTAATCCGTAAACACGTTTTGTCTTATAGGCTTGTGAAGAAACTTCCATTACTAGATGGGTCATGCCATTATTAACAGCCTTCGCCATCATTTTAAATAAGTCGAGCGATTCTGGCGTGGTTAATTCTGATTTAAAAAAATTTTTACCGTCAAGTGTTGTATTCATCGTTGAGAGCATTGCAACCTGATGCGCTGGATTTTCACTTAAGATTTGATAGGCAAAGTAGGCGCTGGTCGTTTTCCCCTTGGTACCAGTAAATGCTAGTAATTTTAGCTTGTGATTTGGGTAATCATAGAATGCTTGTGCTATTAAACTCATTGCCTGTTTGACATCGTTGACAATGATTGCAGGAATATTGATTTCATAATCCTTTTCGCTAATATAAAATGATAAACCATTTTGGATGGCTTCTTCTAAATAGCTTTTTTTAAAATTTAAGCCCTTGATAAAAAATAAGGCATCATTAGTAACCGTTTTTGAATTATAAGTCAGCTGCTCAAAGGTTTGCTCGTATGGTGCTTGATAATGCCAGCCATCTAACATTTGTATTTCTCTAAAATTTTGATCTGATTTTAAAATTTGAACGATTTGTGTTAATTGAATAGCCATCTTTCACCTCGTAGCGATACTAATAATTTTGCATTTTAACTTAATATTAATTAGTATAACAAATTTTTGGGATTACGCTTTTAATTTTTATTGATTTTGATGGCCAATCATCATAGAAATTTGATAAAGGATAGCACCTTTTAGCTTAAACGGTTATAATATTTAAATGACAATCGCTATTTTTATAGATATATCATTATTTTAGAGTGGAGAAGTCGATGAAAAAATTAACGGAAGAAGAAATATGTCGTTTTTATTCAATGGATGATTGTATTTTAGCGGTCAGTGATGCATTTCGCTATTTTTCAGCTGGAAAAATTCAACTGCCCTTACGAACCAAAATATCCGAAGCAGCAACTGAAGGCACTTATCTTTGTATGCCAGCAAGCTGTGAAGCTTACAACGCTGCTTGTGTAAAAATATTAAATGTTTTTCCTAGAAATGCGCAAAAGCAGCTACCAACAATTCATGCAGAGGTAATTTTGATAAATACGACCACCGGGCAATTTGAAATGATGCTTGACGGTAATTATATAACCCAAATTAGGACGGGTGCTGCCACAGGCGTTGCCTTTGATCTCTTAGCCAATAAAACATGCCAGATTGGCGCATTAATTGGGACGGGTGGGCAAGCCGCAGCACAGCTTGAAGCGATGTTGACGGTTAGAAAATTGGCTGAAATTCGTATTTTTAGTCAGAATAGCCAAAAGACAGCTGTATTCATTGAAAAAATGCAACCCTTAGCTCAAAAATATCACTGTCAGCTCATTCAGTCAAAATCGGGTAATGACGCTGTGACAGCTGCGGATTTGATTGTTACAGTGACTTCATCAATGACTCCTGTTTATGACGCTGATAAGATAAAGAAGGGTGCAACAATATCAGCTGTCGGTTCATATCTCCCTGAGATGCAAGAGACACCGAGTGAACTTTTTGAAAGAATAGATAAAATTTATTTTGATTCAAAGGAAGCTGTACTTGCAGAATCAGGTGATTTGTTAGTACCAATTCAAAAAAAGATTATTTCAAAAAAAGATTTTAATGGTGATATTGGACAAGTCATACTCGGTGAAATTGCAGGCAGAACTTCGGAAGATGAAATTATCTTTTTTAAAACCGTTGGTATTGCAGCACAGGATCTAATAACTGCAAAATCAATTTATAATCAATATCAAAATCAATAAATAATTGATAAAAATGTGCATTTTGAAATCTCATTTTCTGGCGCAAATTGAACTACCGATCATGTATATTATTTTATGTTTAGAATTTTGATTTTTTTAAGACTGCTGCGGAAAATGTGATATAATTCTAAGTTAGAATTAGTAAAAAAATAACGAGTAATTATTATCATTTTTCCTATTTTGATAATAGTTTATTTTAGACATAATTTGATAATTAAGTGACATGATGAATAAGGAGAGAAGGAACTAATGGAGCAGCTTACAGAACAGCAACTTAATGAAGAACGCCAACAAAGTCAAATGGTTAGAGGCTCACTGTGGCTTTCAGCGGGTAATCTGATTTCTCGTTTATTAGGCGCTATCTACATCATTCCTTGGTATGCATGGATGGGCAGCCACGCCAATGAAGCAAACAGTTTATTTGGTATGGGTTATAATGTTTATGCCCTTTTTCTGCTAATCTCAACGGCAGGTATTCCAGCGGCAATTGCTAAGCAAACAGCAAAGTATAATGCTAGAGGCGAATATGCACTATCTAAACGCTTATTTATTCAAACAATTAAAGCAATGTCGCTTTTTGGATTGGTTGCAGCAGTTATTTTATATCTCCTGTCTCCATTGATTGCTAATTTGTCAGGTGGTGGTGCTGCACTAGTACCTGTCATCCGAAGCTTATCTATTGCTGTTTTGATTTTTCCAACAATGAGCGTCATGCGCGGCTTTTTCCAAGGCAATAATAATATGAAGCCATCAGCAATTTCTCAAATTGTTGAGCAAATTGTCCGTGTTATTTGGATGTTAATGACAGCCTTTATGATTATGAAAATCGGACAAGGTGATTATCAAAAAGCAGTTGTTCAATCAACCTTTGCGGCATTTATTGGGATGTTAGCAAGTATGGCCGTTTTACTTTGGTTCTTTAAAAAGGAAAACGAACGCTATAATCAGCTGATTGAAGTGCATGGCGAAGATAATCGAACATTAAATACTAAAGATTTATATATTGATGTGATTCGTCAAGCCATTCCCTTTATCATTGTTGGTAGTGGTATTCAGGTTTTTAAACTAATTGACCAAATTACGTTTATTAATGTCATGCATCTATTTTCAAATTATTCAAAACAGCAGTTATTGACTTTGATGAGTTATTTATCGGCCAATCCTGATAAGTTAACGATGCTAATCATTGCTTTTGCCATCTCAATCGGTGGTACAGGTATTCCGTTAATCACTGAAAATTATGAAAAAAGAAATACAAGAGAGCTTGCAAGATTAATTAATAATAATATTCAGTTATTTTTATTGATTATGTTACCATCTGTTTTTGGAATGATTATTCTAGCAAAACCTCTATATACGTTATTTTATATCACTCCTGTACCATTAGCGGTTAATTTATTGATTTGGAGCACGGTACAAAGCTTGTTTTTAGGATTTTATATGGTCATTGCTACGATGTTGCAAGGTATTTACCAAAATAGAAAAGCAATTCAATATTTTGGAATTGCTGTGCTCATTAAGGTAATTATTCAAATTCCATTGCTATATCTTTTTGAGATTTATGGTGCGGTTATCGCTACATTTATTGGCTTTGGAGTCGCTAATTATTTACTCTATAAAAAGGTGCATCAAATTACCCACTTTAATCGCCAAAAATTATATAAGAGAAGCTTGTTTATTTTGATTTTATCATTAATTATGGCATTGATTGCATGGCTAACTAAAGCGCTTCTATCACTCTTTTTATCAGATGAAAGTCGGATTCAGGCCTTTATTATGATTATTTTGGTCATTATAGTGGCTGTGGCAGTCTATGGACTTTTAGTATTAATAACTGGTATTGGTGAGCAGCTACTTGGTAAAAAGCTAGTGAAGTATAAAAATAAATTGGGTCTCAAATGAAACGGATAGATAAATTATTAGCAGAGCTTAATTTTGGGAGTCGAAAGACTGTTCGTCAAATGATTAAGCAAAAAAGAGTTCAGGTAAACGGCGTTATCATCCAGCAATCAGATTTTAAGATTGCTGAAGTAGATAACCTGGTGGTTGATGGTCAGGTGATTGAGCACCAATCACTCGTTTATTATTTATTGAATAAGCCTAAGGGCTATATTTCGGCAACAGAGGATTTAAGTCAGCGAACGGTTTTAGAACTGATTGACGAATTGGATCGTCGCAAGGGACTGTTTCCGGTTGGTAGACTGGATAAAGATACCACAGGGCTACTAATAATTACCAATGATGGTATGCTGGCACATCAGCTCTTATCACCCAAAAATCATGTTGATAAAGTTTATTTTGCGGAAATTCAAGGTATTGTTTCCGAGCAATTAATTGAAGTATTTGCTGATGGACTGTTGGTTAGTAAAGATTTTAAGGCGTTACCTAGTGAATTAGAAGTATTAAAGAGTGATACTATTTCAGAGATTAAGCTAACGATTCATGAGGGTAAATTTCATCAGGTTAAACGAATGTTTAAAGCTGTTGGCTTAGAGGTGCTTAATTTAGACCGTATCCAAATGAAAGCTTTAACTCTTGGTCAGCTTAAACGGGGCAGCTATCGGAAATTAACTGCAAATGAAATAGAGAGCTTAAAAAATATTTAATTTTTATTGAATAATGTGAAAAGTGCGTTAAACTGAGCACTAGTATATAAAATAATGATAAGATAAATACTTACTGCAGGTGTTTATTGATTAGTCTGAAGAAGGAGTTGTTGATGGCTCGACTAAATTTAAAAAAGAATGCCAATGATGATCAAGGTAAGGTCAAGGTGAAAAAAGGTTTTATTCCTATACGTCTGAATCTTCTCTTTTTTGTTATTTTTCTGTTGTTTGTTACTTTAATTGCTAGATTAGGCTATATGCAAATTATGAATACGCAAAGCTATGTTCAAAAATTAAAAGCCAATACAACACAAACTGTAAAAACTGCAACACCTCGTGGGCAAATCTATGATTCTAAAGGCGTAGCTTTAGTATCAAATGTTGCAAAACCATCAATTGTTTATACACGTGGTAAAAATGTAACCTCAGAGGATATGAGAAAAATTGCTCAAGAGCTAGTAGAGCTTGTACCTTCAATCCAACCATCAGATAATTTGACAGATCGTGATAAGCAGGACTATTGGTTAGCTGATCCAGACAATTTAAAAACGGCGGAAGCACGTGTTCCTGAGAATGAAAAAGTCGACAAGGACGGCAATAATATTTCGACGAGTGATTTTTATAAACTAACAGTGGCTCAGGTGACGGCGGATGAAATTAATTTTTCTGCTGCTGATTTAGCTGCGGCGAGTATTTTTAAAACGATGAATGGCGCAACTACCTTCAATACGGTTTTAATTACCTCGGATAATATTTCAGATACGGATATTGCTGTTATTGGTGAAAATCAAAGCACCTTAACGGGTATTTCCGCATCTACAAACTGGGACCGAAGCTATACGGAGTCTACCTCATTAAGAAGTATTTTAGGTACAATTTCGACTGAAAAAACTGGATTACCTGCTGAAGAGCTAGATGAATATTTAGCCAAGGGCTATTCAAGAAATGATCGAGTTGGTACGAGCTATTTAGAAAAGCAATATGAATCAGAGCTACAGGGCAAAAAATCAGAAACAGAGATTACACTGGATAGCTCTGGTAACATCGTTTCAGAAAAAGAGGTCAGTGAAGGCGCCAAGGGTAATAATTTAAAATTGACGATTGATGTTAATTTTCAAAATAAAGTGGATGAAATATTAACGCGCTGGTTTAATTCGATGCTGAGCAGTGGTAAGGCGAAGTATTCTGAAGGGGTTTACGCAGTTGTGATGGATCCTAATACGGGAGCCGTTTTAGCAATTAGTGGCGTCGCTCATGATTTAAAAACTGGTGCTGTAACTGAAAATGCATTAGGTACGATTAAAAATAACTTTGTACCCGGCTCTGTCGTTAAGGGGGCAACAATAACTGCTGGTTATGAAACAGGGGTTATTACGGGCAATGACACAATTATTGACCAGCCTATTTATCTACAGGGGACAGCGATGAAATCTTCGGTCTTTAATACAAATCGCCAAATTCCATTGACTGCAACTGAAGCACTCCAATGGTCTTCAAATAGCTATATGATGCAGCTTACAATGAAAATGTTAGGCACAAATTATACACCAAATATGGTCGTACCTACTGAAAAGGAGGATCAGGTTTATGAAGAGCTGAGAACTGCTTTTTCTCAATATGGTCTTGGGGTAAAAACTGGTATTGATTTACCAGACGAAGTACCTGGTTATATTGGTGACAACACGACTTCAGATAACTCAATGGCAAATCTATTAGATTTATCCTTTGGACAGTATGATAACTATACAACGATTCAGCTTGCTCAGTATGCGGCAACCGTTGCTAATGGCGGCAAAAAGGTTCAGCCACATGTGGTAGAAGGCATTTATGGGAATAAAACTGATGGCGGCTTGGGTGATGAATTAACTAAAACGGAGACAACAACATTAGGTACAGTGCCTATTACAAGTGAGCAAATGTCTTTAATTCGTCAAGGCTTTTATGATGTGGTACACTCCTCTGGCTATGCAACTGGTACGCTTTTAGCTGATGCAAAATTAACGACAAGTGCCAAGACTGGTACTGCGGAAACTTATGCACAGGATGGTACGGCTTTGGTAAATGCCAATATTGTGGCTTATGCGCCAAGTGAGAATCCTCAAATTGCAATTGGCTTAATGTTCCCAGAATTAACTGATGAAACAGACCAACCAAATAAGAATATTGTGAAGGAAATAATCAATGCTTATGCAGAGATGTATAATGTTACAGGCTAATTAATAAAAAATCATCCGGCTTATCTTGAAATAAGATAGGCTGGATGATTTTTTTAATTTTCTTCTGATTTGTTCGGTACTGCAATCTCTGTAAAAATAATGACTAGGATGGCAAATACAATGGAGAGGAAAAACATTAGCTGCATATTGTTTTCGCCACCTGAAAGTGAGCTTGCAATATAACCAATTACCTGACCAAATATTAACGACCAAAAAAGTACGGTGAAGTATTTCACGGAATCATCTCTTTTCAAATTTTTTCAAATTCATTCTAACACAAAAAAAGGAAATGTAAAAATAATAATGTGCTAAACTATAATTAAGCACAAAAGGCTAATTTTTTTATTATAAAGCATTAATCTATTTTAGACTGATTTGAAAGGAGGCAGCAGTGTTTGTTCAGCTTGAAACGAAAACGAGTTATTCATTATTAGATAGTGTAGTTGGGATAGAGCGCTACGTAGAAGCAGGCCTAGAAAAAGGCTACCGTACTTTAGGTATTATGGATAATAATGCCCTTTACGGCGCTTATAAATTCATTAAGCAAGCGGTTAAAAAGGGGATTCAGCCAGTTGTCGGCTTGACGATTGAAATTTCGATTCAGGAATATAGTATATCAATACATTTAATCGCTCAAAATACAGATGGCTTAAAAAATTTGTTTCAAATATCAACCTTACAAATGACTGAGGGACAACAGAACATTACGACGATTTTACCATTATTAAAGTCAATCGCCGTCATTTTACCATTTAAAAGTAGACTGGATGACTATCAACTTTTAAGCTCGTATTTAACAGATTTTTATCTTGGTGTGTATGTAGAGAGTGATTATTCTTTAATTGAATCAATACCACAGCAGCAAATTCCTTTAAAAACAGTTAGATTTATTGAGCCAAAAGAGAGCGATGCCTTTGAAGTGATTCAGCAAATTAAAAAGCAGACAGTTTTGGCAGATTCAGAGCAGCTAATGGTGCATCAAGCCTACTTACCAGAACCAATATTCGAGACTGAACGCTTCAAAGCTCAAGGCTTTACTAATTTTAAGCCACTTAGGGCGCTGATTGAGACAATTAAGTATGATTTACCGAAAGCACATCATTTGCCTAAATTTTCAGCAGGCAATTCGGCGCAATTGCTACGTCAACTTTGTTTTGAAGGCTTGAAGCGACTTTCAATTGACTCAGAGCAGTATCATCAAAGATTGGAAATTGAATTGAGCACAATTCATAGAATGAATTATGATGATTATTTTTTAATTGTCTGGGATTTATTACAATTTGGTAAAAAAAATCATTATTATACTGGCATGGGGCGTGGCTCAGCGGTTGGCTCATTGGTTGCTTATGCTCTAGAAATTACTCATATTGATCCAGTCAAGCACCAGCTACTCTTTGAACGTTTTTTAAATCCTGAGCGCTTTTCAATGCCAGATATTGATATTGATATTCCGGATATTGTTAGAGATCAGTTTATCCAATATGTCTATCAAAAATATGGCGCGGGCTATGTCGCACAAATTACGACGTTTGGTACCTTCGGTGCAAAAATGGCATTAAGAGATGTCGCGCGTGTCTTCGGTTTATCAATGAATGAAGCACTCTCGCTTTCCAAATTGGTCCCGGCAGGTGAATATGGCCGAAAAGTTGGCTTAAAGCAAGCTTATCAAAATAAACATTTTGCAGAAAAAATCAATCAACGCCCAATCTATCAAAAAATTTTTCAGATTGCCTCGCTTTTAGAGGGATTACCAAGGCATACATCAACTCATGCGGCGGGAGTTATTTTAAGTGACGTGCCACTAAATCAATTTTTACCGCTTCAGGCGGGTAATGCTGAGGTTGAAAACACGCAGTTTGATATGTATGATGTTGAAGCGATTGGACTTTTAAAAATGGATTTCTTAGGGTTGAGAAATTTAACTTGGGTTCAAAAAATGCGTGAAATGGTTGAGAAATATCAGCATCAAAAAGTAGATTTATATCGGCTTAATTTTGAAGATGAAAATGTTTTAAAAGCATTTGCTCAAGGTAACACGATAGGTATTTTCCAATTTGAAGCCGCAGGTATGCGTGAGATGCTAAAGAGAATGCAGCCAGTCAAATTTGAGGATTTGGTTTCGGCAACCTCGATTTATCGACCGGGGCCGTCACAAAACATTGAAAGCTTTATTAGACGCCGTAAAGGACAGGAAGCAATTTCCTATTATGATGACTCGATTGCTGAATTATTAAAATCAACATCGGGTATCATACTCTATCAAGAACAAATTATGCAAATTGCCTCCAAATTTGCGGGCTTCTCATTGGGGAAAGCCGATTTATTACGTCGCGCAATTGGCAAAAAGAAGCAAAAGGAAATGCAGTCTTTACGCCAAGATTTTGTTCAGGGCGCAATCCAGAACGGACATACAGTAGCTAAAGCTGATGAAATTTTTGATTTAATTGAACGCTTTGCAAATTATGGCTTCAATCGTTCTCATGCTTATGCCTATGCCGCGGTTGCATTTCAGCTCATGTATTTTAAAGTCTACTATAAGGCAACTTTTTATCAGGTATTGCTAAATGATACAGGCAATGATAAAAAGAAGCGTATCCAGTTTCTAACAGATGCAATAGAGAATCATTTAAAAGTTGAATTACCGAATATTAACACAATTCATCTAGGTTATCTTGGTGGAAAAGCATTGCAAATTGGCTTGATTGGTATTAATGGTTTTAATCGTGAACTGGCACGGACAATAATTCAATTGCGAAAAGAACGACAATTCAGTAATCTTGATGATTTTATTGTCCGCTTAGTTGCAGCTAATGAGCGTCTTACAACAGTTGAAAATTTAACGCCACTGATTCAATTAGGGCTATTAGATAATTTTCAGACTAATCGGAGGATGCTAATTAATGCTCTGGATAAGTATATAACCAATGCCAAATTGGTGAATGGAACCAATGCAAGCTTTTTAATGTCGGATTTGCCGATTAAGCAGGAAGCTTGTGATGACTATACTTTAAATGAGCGAATGCAGTTTGAACGTGATTACCTATCAATCCAATTAATTGAGAGTCCATTAAAGCAATTAGCTAGTGTGCTAGGTCATCAAATTGATTACATTGCCAGCTTGAAAGATCAGCAAGAGGTGCAGCTTTTAGTGGAAATTATAGAGCTTAAAACATACAAAACTAAGAAGAATAATGAAACGATGGCTCGCCTTAAACTACAAGATTTAAGAGGTGAAATCGAAGCTGTTCTTTTTCCAGCAGAATATCGAGCGCAAATTCAAAAGATTGATTGTGATGGTCCATATTTCTTAGTTAGTGGTAGTGCAAGGCAAAATCGTGAACATTTAGAGATTATCGTACGAAATGTTCAAGGGATTTCTCAAAATCAAAGACTTTGGTTAAAGGTAGAAACGCTTGAAGCAAGTTTAATAGCAAAAATTAAAAGTATTTGTAACCAATATCGGGGCACTATTCCAGTGTTTATATTTGAAGTAAGTAAGAAACGGACAGAGGTTATGAATCGTATCTTTGTTAATTCAGCTTTAGACTTAATTAATAATTTAAAAGAGATAGGGGTGGAAAGCGTTTTCAGAAAAAAAGATTGAAAAACAATATAATTTCTAAGTAAATTCAAGACAATTAGTTGAATAAATGCTAAAATGAATTAGTCGAAATGAAATATTTCATAATAAAAATATTGAGGTGAAGAGATGAAACGCATCGCAGTTTTAACGAGTGGCGGAGATGCCCCAGGTATGAACGCTGCTATTCGTGCGGTAGTACGTCAAGGTATTTATGAAGGCATGGAAGTATACGGTATTAATTACGGATACGCTGGTATGGTTGCAGGAGATATTTTTCCACTACGCATTGAAGATGTAGGAGATAAAATCCAACGTGGTGGTACTTTCCTATACTCTGCACGTTATCCAGAATTTGCAACACTTGAAGGACAACTTGCAGGCATTGAGCAATTAAAGAAACATGGTATTGAAGGTGTTGTTGTTATTGGAGGAGACGGTTCCTATCATGGTGCTATGCGCCTTACTGAACATGGTTTTCCTGCAGTTGGTGTGCCCGGAACGATTGATAATGACATTCCAGGTACAGACTATACAATTGGTTTTGATACCGCAGTAAATACAGCTTTAGAGAGCTTAGATCGTTTGCGTGATACAGCAACCTCTCATATTCGTACCTTTGTTGTTGAGGTTATGGGTCGTGGCGCTGGTGACATTGCATTATGGGCAGGTGTTGCTTGTGGTGCGGATGACATTATTGTTCCTGAGTATAATTTTGATGTCAAAGAGGTCGTTGGGCGCATTCAAGCCGGTCATAAGCGTGGTAAAAAGCATACCTTAATTGTACTTGCTGAAGGTGTTATGGGTGGTGCAGAGCTTGCTGAACAATTGAAAGCAAATGGCGATGAATCTGACCTGCGTGTCTCTATCTTGGGGCATATCCAACGTGGTGGTTCTCCAACAGCTCGTGACCGTGTTTTAGCTTCAAAATTTGGTTCGTACGCTGTTCAACTGCTTAAAGCTGGTAAGGGTGGTCGTGCAATTGGTGTTTCTAAAGAAAAAATGGTAGATTATGATATCATTGATGCTTTGACAAACCATAAGCACGAAGCTGATTTGTCATTGTATGAATTGAATCACAGACTTTCAATCTAGTCTGAATGTTTTGAATGTTGATGAACCAGTTTAAAACTGGAAATAAGTTTTCTTACAGAAAGAAGGATAAAGACAGAATGAAAAGAGTAAAAATTGTTGCAACATTAGGACCAGCGGTAGAAATTCGTGGCGGTAAAAAATTTGGTGATGATGGTTATTGGGGCGAAAAACTTGATGTTGAAGCTTCAGCACAAAATATTGCTAAATTAATTCACGAAGGTGCTAATGTTTTTCGTTTTAACTTTTCACATGGTGACCATGCTGAACAAGGTGAACGTATGGCTGTCGTTCGTCGTGCAGAAGAAATTGCTGGTCAAAAGGTTGGTTTCTTATTAGATACTAAAGGTCCTGAAATTCGTACTGAATTATTTGATGGTGATGCTAAAGAGTTTGCTTATAAGACTGGTGACAAGCTTCGTGTTGCAACAAAACAAGGCTTGAAATCTACTAAAGATGTTATCGCATTGAATGTTGCGGGTGGTCTTGATATCTTTAATGATGTTGAAATCGGTCAAACTATTTTAGTTGATGATGGTAAATTAGGTTTAACTGTTGATGATAAAGACATTGTTACTCGTAATTTTGAAGTAACTGTTCAAAATGATGGCGTGATTGCTAAGCAAAAGGGTGTTAATATTCCAAATACTAAAATTCCTTTCCCAGCACTAGCAGAACGTGATAACGCTGATATTCGTTTTGGTTTAGAACAAGGTCTTAATTTTATCGCTATTTCATTTGTACGCTCTGCAAAGGACGTCAATGAGGTTCGTGCCATTCTTAAAGAAACTGGTAATACTCATGTTCAATTATTCCCTAAAATTGAAAATCAACAAGGTATTGATAATATCGATGAAATCATCGCTGTTTCTGACGGAATTATGATTGCCCGTGGTGATATGGGAATCGAAGTACCATTTGAAATGGTACCAGTTTATCAAAAACAAATTATTAAGAAATGTAACGAAGCAGGTAAAGCTGTTATTACAGCAACTAATATGCTTGAAACGATGACAGATAAGCCTCGTGCAACTCGTTCAGAAATTTCTGATGTTTTCAATGCTGTAATTGATGGTACAGATGCAACTATGCTTTCTGGTGAATCTGCTAATGGTAAATATCCTGTTGAATCTGTTCGTACAATGGCGACTGTTGATAAAAATGCTCAAGGATTGTTGAAGGAATACGGACGTACTTCATTTAGAAATTATGACCGCTCTGATGTGACAGAAGTTGTGGCTTCAGCTGTTAGAGATTCAACTAAATATATGGACATTAAATTGGTTGTTGCAATTACAGAATCTGGTAATACAGCACGTTTAATTTCTAAATATCGCCCAGAAGCAGATATCTTAGCAATTACATTTGATGAAAAAATTGAACGTGGCTTAATGATTAACTGGGGTGTTAACCCAATGCTAACTGAAAAACCTTCATCAACAGATGATATGTTTGATGTTGCTGAAAAATATGCTTTAGAGAGTGGTTTAGTTTCTTCTGGTGACAATATCGTTATCGTTGCTGGTGTACCTGTAGGTTCAGGTCGTACTAATACAATGAGAATCAGAACGATTAAATAATTAATTGATTCAAGTCTTTTTCCGAAAGGAGAAAGGCTTTTTTTTTTTTTTTTGTGTATAAAAATGGTGTAAGGATACGATCATACGGCTTGATGGTCGAATTTTCTTTTGGAATTAGATTAACTTTAGATTAAAATAATGTTAAAATTTAATTAGACTAAAGGCTGTTTTGAGCTTTGCTGAATAATAAATTTAGCTTAAACAATTTTTTTAGGAGATGATTTAATGGAAAGCTGTAAAATTGATTTAATTTTAATGATTGCGATAGTGATGCATTTTCTTATTGGTGATATTTCATTTTTATCTAAGAAATCACAAATAGCAATTAATTTAGTAAGACTGTGACAGTCTGCCTGTCACAAACTGACTTATAAAATCAGCTACAAAATAATCCAATTGTTGAATTTTAGAAAGAGAGGACTCGATTATGTCTCATAAAAACAAAAATATTAAATTTTTAATATTGCTTTTTGGCATCTTTTCTTTTTTTGGAATACCTTCAAAGGCGAGTGCAAAAATTATTTGGAATAATCAAATGCCCCCCAGCAATAGTTTCAGTCGTCAATCAATCCCAGCTGATATTCCGAACGATAATGAGAAAAGACGCTTTATTATTGTCTATCATTCGCAATCTATTGAAGTAACTGAAGAAATTATAGAAATTACTGATAAGGCACCCATTTTTGAATATGATGAGGTGATGACGGGTGTTGCGACTGAGGCAACTGTTGAAGCAATCCTCGAGGTTGAAAAAATGCCTGAGGTTGCCTATATTGTCGAAGATTTTAAGCTTTACACGCTAGATACGAGAGGTAATGACCTAGCTGGTATTTCAGCTTATCAAGCATTGAGTAATGATAAGGGGTCAGGATTAGCGGTTGCGGTGATTGATGATGGGGTCAATTATTCACATTCAGCTTTTTTTAAAACGCCTGCCAACCCTAAAATTACTTCTGGT
The DNA here is from genome assembly GCF_013155265.1 of Enterococcus sp. MMGLQ5-1. GTDB lineage: Bacteria > Bacillota > Bacilli > Lactobacillales > Streptococcaceae > MMGLQ5-1. The sequence continues at coordinate 45,862 of NZ_JABJXU010000001.1, forward strand.
GCGTTAGATAATAAAGGCACTTATATCAGTGATAAAATTCCGTTTAGCTATAGCTATTTAGATAGTGGTAGTAAGACTCAAACTCAAGCAGGTGCACATGGCAGTAATGTCGCAGGAATTATTGCTGCTGACAGTAGTAACGCTTATCAGGGCGGGATTCCAGATGCACAACTCATTAATCTGCAAGCACTCAATCCAGCAAATGGTGAAGGCACTCTCTCAGGAGTTATCGCAGCAGTTAACGATGCGGTTAGTTTAAATGTTGACGTGATTAATATGTCTCTTGGCGTAGGGGAGCAAACAGGGCATATTGCAGTATTAGAAAATGTAGTGAATGCTGCAAGAAGTCATGGCATAATTGTGGCATGTGCGGCGGGGAATGAATCCTCAGCCAATTTTTATCCTGCGCCCAAGCTAGACCTCAAAGCATAGTGGACTGTCAATAGCCCAAGTCTTGCCATAGGGGCAATTAGTGTTGCTGCGAGTGGACTAGATAGCGAAATGGCGGATTATTCCTCATGGGGTGGCAACACTGAGTTAGACTTTAAGCCAGAAATCACAGCATTTGGTGGTGGCGGTAAGAATGCCTCTGATTATGCCTATGGGCCACACACAGACAACAGCTCCTATAATGGCATGGCAGGTACGAGTCAAGCAACACCGCTAGTTTCTGCCAGCGCTGGTTTGGTCAAAAAAGCATTAAGTGCTTATTATTCAGGGAAGGAATTGGCGGATAAGGTTGATTTGGCACTGATTAATACATCGCAGCCTTTAATGGAAGTGGCAGAGCAGCCATATTCACCTAGAAAACAAGGCGCAGGGCTCATTCAAGTTCAAAGGGCGATTCAAAATAAGGTTGAACTGACTGATATCGCCAGTTCAAGCGATACGCAATCTGACGGTATTTTGGAGCTAAAGCAAATAACTTCGAGGCTGATTACGCGTCAAATCAATCTAAAAAATACAAGCAGTACACCGATGTCTTATCACTGGAAAGATTTGGGCGTTTATAAAAATGCTGATAGCATTTCAGCCAATCAAGCCTTAACAGATGTTGCGGTCAATTATTCTGAGGTCTTTATCAAAGATGCAAAAGGGTATCTCACTGAAAATACGGACACCATTACTGTTCCAGCTAACGCTTCAATCGATTTAACGGTGGAAATTAATGTCAGTGGTGATTTTTCTGGAAATAATTTTATTGAAGGCTTTATTCGTCTAGTGCCAATAGGTTCTGATGAAGTAGAAATTGGGGTTCCCTTTATGGGATTTGCAGATAATTTACCTCAGACAGTTACTGCAACTTTTGATGCTAATGGTGGCACGATTGTTGATTTGGCAACCCGAAAAGCTGAAATCAATACTTATCTTGGTAATTTGCCTCAAGCCAATTACTCAGAAAAATCATTCTTAGGTTGGTATACCTCAAGAAATGGTGGTGAAAAGATTAGTGAACGAACCAAAATAGCTGCCAGCACAACCTATTATGCAAGATGGGATCGACTATTTACATTAAACATCAATAAGGATAACAGCCCATGGCAAAATCATAATAAACAATTTACGCTCAAACAAGATACAAACATTATAGCAACAAGCACGATTTTAGAGGGTAATCCGGTGTTTACTAATGTCCTTGATGGCAACTATGATTTATATGAAGGCGCTAAGAAGCTCATCTCGCAATTAACGGTAACCAATGATGCCACTCAAACGCTAGATTACTACACAGTTTCGTTTGATACTAATGGCGCAGAAAGTAATGTACCAATCAGTCAAATTGTCTATAAAGGCAAGACTTGCGACATTCCAAGTAATCAGCCAGTCAAAAAGGGTTATGATTTTGTTAAATGGGTGACTGTAGATGGCAGTACGGCCTTTGATTTTTTGAATATCGTTACTGCTAAAACAGCTTATGCCAAATGGCAAGTGATTACCTATCCAATTTCTTATGAGCTAGATGGTGGCACGAATTTTAGTAATCCGCCATCAAGCTATACGGTTGAAACAAGCACAATCACTCTAGCTAATCCAACCAAACAGGGCTTCAGCTTTGATGGTTGGTACCAAGAGGCAGAGTTTACAACTAAAGTAACTGAAATCCGTCGTGGTTCATTCGGAGCCATCACTTTATTTGCTAAGTGGCGTCAAAATCAAACTGGGAATAGTGAAGGCTCTTCTGGCAATGAAGACCAGCCAACAGAAGAAAAGCCTGTTGAGCAAATGCCATCAGAAGAGAAGCCTAATCAAGAAATACCATCAGTATCAGTAGAAGAACCAATTATTCGTTTTTCAGACATTGTCTCATTAAATCAAGAGTCGATTTCAGCGATTCAGTGGTTAGTCGATCAGCAGATTACGACGGGGTATCAGAGCAATAATAATAATGTTCGGATGTTTGGTCCTCATGACACTTTGACAAGAGGACAAATGGTGACATTCTTGTATCGTTTTATGGGTCAACCATTTATTTCTAAAACGTCTACCTCATTTGTAGATATTTCAAATTGCAGTGAAGAATTTAAAACGGCAATTGCTTGGGCAAAAGAAGGAGGCATTACAACGGGCTATAATAAATTCTATTTTGGACCGAATGATTCAATCACACGTGAGCAAATTACAGCCTTTTTATATCGACTTGCCGATAGTCCAAAAGTCACAAGTAAAACTACATTTACAGACATTAGTCAGGAATCTCAATTTTATAATTCAATTACTTGGTTAAGTAGTCAGGGCGTGATTAAGGGCTACAATTCTCAGCAATTTGGACCAACAGATTTTACAACGCGTGAACAGATGGCATTGATTATTAAACGATTTAATGATGCGGACATAGTCAAGCATAGCTAAGTATTATTGACTTACAAAAGATAATCAATAGATAAAGGTATTAAGATTCACAACAATTAAGGCTTTTTCCTTAAATCATCGTGTAGCAGAATCTTAATACCTAGCGTTATATTTTAGTTGATATGCTTATCTTAGAATTAAAAGCTTAAAAAAAGCTTAGCTGAGCCTTAAGCTAAACTTATTTGTGCTTCAATTATTTGCTTCAATTCACTTGCGTATTGTTCATTTTTGGTGATTAATAGTATGGTATCTGCACCAGCAATTGTACCAACAAGACCAGAAATTTCGCTTTCGTCTAAAATAGATGCCAATGCGTTGGCGTCACCAATCGCTGTTTTGATCACTAGAACAAATTCTGCCTGTGAAATGCTTAAGACAAATGTTTTATAGGCTGCATCAAGCTCAAAACCGACTTGCTCACTTTCTTGCTTTAGTAAGCTATAAAAGGTCTGATTATCTTCACGAAGCTTCACAATACCAATCTCTCTGATATCTCTAGAAATTGTGGCTTGGGTTGCATTAATACCGTTTTTTTTTATTGCACTTAATAGCTCTTCTTGCGTGCCGATTTTATTGGCTTGAATAATATTTTTGATGACCTGTTGACGTTCATTTTTTTTCATAAAATCACCCTAACTGAAAAGTATAGTCTATTCAATAAAGACCTCTCATATATTTATTATACATTTTTTTGAATAAAAACACATTTTAAACTTCGGAAAATATATTGGAAATATGTTAAAATAAAATGATTAAGAAATAAGGAGTAAGGTAGATGAATGAAAGAGCACTGGTTGCAAAAAATTTATTTCAAGTTTTAAATGAGTATCTAACACCTGAGGAAATTGAACAGCTATTAGAAAAACCGAAATCCAAAGAGCATGGCGATGTTGCATTTCCAACTTTTGTCTTAGCTAAAGTCTTGAGAAAGGCGCCTCAAGTGATTGCCAAAGAAATTGCTGAAAAATTAAACTCAGATGATTTTGAAAAAATTGAGGTAGTTGGTCCATATTTAAATTTTTTCTTAAATAAAATAAAAGTAAGCCATGACGTTCTGAGCCAAATTATTACCGAAGAAGAAGCATATGGGAGCGCTACAATTGGTGCGGGTGAAAATATTGTGATTGATATGAGTAGTCCCAATATCGCCAAGCCTTTTTCAATGGGACACCTTCGTTCGACTGTTATCGGTAATGCCTTATCAAATATTTCTCAAAAGCTTGGTTATCAGACGATTAAGATTAATCACCTCGGTGACTGGGGGACACAGTTTGGCATGCTAATTACCGCCTATAAGAAGTGGGGCACTAAGGCGGCAATAGATGCTAATCCAATCAATGAATTATTGGCGCTTTATGTTAAAATCAATAAGCTAGCAAAGGAAGACCCTACTTTAAAAGATGAGGCAAGAGCTTGGTTTAAAAAATTAGAAGATGGCAATGAAGAAGCAATTGAGTTATGGAATTGGTTTAAATCGGAAAGCTTAAAAGAGTTTAATCGCATTTATCAATTGCTTTCTGTCAATTTTGATTCATATAACGGTGAGGCATTTTATAATGATAAAATGTCAGAAATAGTCGATCTTTTGGCAGAAAAAGCATTGCTTACTGAGTCTCAAGGTGCAACCATTGTTGATTTGGAGCGCTATGATTTATTACCGGCACTAATAAAAAAATCTGATGGTGCAACGCTTTATATTACACGTGATCTTGCTGCTGCGGTTTATCGGAAGCGGACCTATCATTTCAAAAAAGCTTTATACGTTGTCGGAAATGAACAATCTGGACATTTTAAGCAGTTGAAGGCTGTCATCAAAGAAATGGGCTACGATTGGTCTGAGCAAATTACACATGTTCCTTTTGGCTTGATTACTAAAGATGGTAAAAAGCTATCGACACGTGAGGGTAATGTTGTCTTGCTAGAAGAGGTGCTTAATGAGGCTGATCAACGCGCGTTAAATTTGATTTTAGAAAAAAATCCAAACTTACCAAACCCAGATTTGACCGCCCACCAAGTCGGAACAGGTGCAGTGATTTTCCATGATTTGAAAAATGATCGCCTTAATAATTTTGATTTTAATTTAGATGAGGTTGTCCAATTTGAAGGTGAAACGGGACCTTATGTTCAATACACAAGAGCGAGAAGTATTAGTATTCTAAATAAGGCGAATTTTAAGCCAGATCAATTGGCTAATTATTATTTAGAGGATGCTGAAAGCTGGGAGGTTATCAAGCTGCTTCAGGCATTTCCAGAGGTGGTAAAAAGGGCTTTTGATAAGCTGGAGCCTTCGGTCATTGCCAAGCATGCGATTCAATTAGCACAGACCTTTAATAAATATTATGCTCATGTGCGTATTTTGGATGACAATGAGGAAAAGGAATCACGTTTGGCCTTGGTGTATGCAGTGCAAATTGTCTTAAAAACAGATTTGACGCTACTCGGTGTGTCAAGCCCAGATCAAATGTAATTTTTTTAACTAAGGTGCTAAATGTACTCGCTTGTGATTTTTCAAAAATCACAGTGCATTTAGTCCGTTTCGAGATTGTCAAAGCAAGGTCACTCAGCTTTTTTGAAATCCAGCTTCGTGACCTTGACAGTGCTCTTTCGAAACATTTTATTTTTTCAATAACTCAGCTAAAACGCTAAAGCGTTAAGCTTCGTTTATTTTAAAATATAATGTTTACCGTTCGAGATTGTCAAAGCAAGGTCACTCAGCTTTTTTGAAATCCAGCTTCGTGACCTTGACAGTGCTCTTTCGAAACATTTTATTTTTTCAATAACTCAGCTAAAACGCTAAAGCGTTAAGCTTCGTTTATTTTAAAATATAATGTTTACCGTTCGAGATTGTCAAAGCAAGGTCACTCAGCTTTTTTGAAATCCAGCTTCGTGACCTTGACAGTGCTCTTTCGAAACATTTTATTTTTTCAATAACTCAGCTAAAACGCTAAAGCGTTAAGCTTCGTTTATTTTAAAATATAATGTTTACCGTTCGAGACTGTCAAAGCAAGGTCACTCAGCTTTTTATGATTAGAGGAGAAAAATGTCAGTACTAGAAAATTTAATTCAAACAGACCATAAAATTGATATGGATGATATCATTCGTGAGGGTAATCCAACCTTAAGAGCAGTAGCTAAACCAGTTGAGCTCCCCTTATCAGCTGATTTAGTCCAATTAGGCGATAAAATGCTAGAATTTTTGATTAATTCTCAAGATGCTGAAATTGCTGAAGAAATGGGGCTTAGAGGCGGTGTCGGTTTAGCGGCGCCGCAGCTTGATTTATCAATTCGAGTCATTGCAGTACATGTACCAAGTGCTGATCCAGAGGTTAAGGTGCCACAGCTATCTACTGTGATGTATAATCCAAAGGTTATTTCACATTCAGTAATTGATGCTTGTTTAGCCGATGGAGAGGGCTGTCTCTCGGTTGACCGTGAGGTGCCAGGCTATGTTGTACGACATGCAAGATTAACCGTAAGATATATTGATCAAGCTGGTGAGGAAAAGACCTTGAAATTAAAAGGCTATCAAGCAATTGTTGTTCAGCATGAACTAGATCATATTAATGGGATTTTATTTTATGATCATATTAATTCAGAGGCACCTTTTAGCATAGCTGAGGCTGTTCAAATTATTGAATAGTTTATTAAACTACACGGAAAATTACGTGTAGTTTTTTTTGTTTTCTTTGATTTTTCACTATTGTAAACGTTCCCACCTTATGTTAATATTGCCTTAGGTGTTACGCAACACCCAAGGCGTAATATAGAATATTAAACTTAATTTTATCTATTTTAAGCTGGAATAATTGCTTGTTTAGCCGGAATTAAATATAAGTATGTAATGAAAAATGGGAGGTAGTTATTTTGAAAAAAAAATGGTGGCAGGAATCAGTGATCTATCAGGTTTATCCAAGGAGCTTTCAAGATAGTGATGGTGACGGGATTGGCGATCTTCAGGGTATTATCAGTCGATTGGATTATTTGCAAAATTTAGGGATTGATGCGATTTGGTTATCACCAGTTTATAAATCTCCTAATGATGATAACGGATATGATATCAGTGATTACGAAGACATTATGGATGAATTTGGTACAATGGCTGATATGGATGAATTAATTCAAAAAGCAAAAGAGAAAAACATTAAAATCATTATGGATTTAGTTTTAAATCATACTTCCGACGAGCATGCTTGGTTTATTGAAGCGAAAAAGGGAAAAGATAATGCTTATCGGGATTATTATATTTGGCGTGATCCCGTAGATGGTGAAGTGCCTAATGATTTAAAATCAACCTTTAGTGGTAGCGCATGGCAATATGATGAAGACTCTAAGCAATATTTTTTGCATTTATTTAGTAAAAAACAGCCAGATTTAAACTGGGAAAATCCTAAAGTCCGAGAAGCAATTCATTCAATGATTAATTTTTGGATTGATAAGGGTGTCGGAGGTTTTAGATTAGACGTAATTGATTTAATCGGTAAAATGCCAGATCAAAAAATTAAAGAGAATGGTCCAAAATTACATGAATACCTTCATGATATGAATCAAGCTACTTTTGGTCGAGGTGATTTAGTTACTGTTGGCGAAACCTGGGGTGCAACGCCTGAGATTGCTAAACTATATTCTGATCCCAAACGTGATGAATTATCAATGGTTTTCCAATTTGAACATATTTCTTTAGACCAAGAGGATGGCAAAGAAAAATGGGACTTGAAACCATTAGCAATTTCTGATTTAAAACGAGTTTTATCGAAGTGGCAGGTTTCCTTAGGTGATGAAGGCTGGAACAGTCTGTTCTGGAACAATCATGATGTACCACGTATCGTTTCACGATGGGGGAATGACCAAGAGCTTCGTGTGGAAAGTGCCAAAGCCTTTGCGATTTTATTACATTTGATGAAGGGCACACCCTATATTTATCAAGGTGAAGAGATTGGTATGACTAATTGTCCAGTGACATCTATTGATGAGGTTGAGGATATTGAAGCGGTTAATATGTATCATGAGCGTATCGAAGCAGGCTACAGTCCAGCTGAAATTATTGCATCAATTAATGCTAAAGGACGTGATAATGCACGTACTCCAATGCAATGGGATGAAACAGCAAATGGTGGCTTTACGACAGGCACGCCTTGGCTTCATGTCAATCCAAATTATCGAACCATTAATGTTGCTGATAGCTTAGCAGATTCAAATTCAATTTTTTATACCTATAAAAAATTAATTGCGCTTAGAAAGGCTCATCCAATTATTGTTTGGGGTGATTATGAACTGCTTACAAATACGGCTGATGAAGTTTTTGCTTATACACGCCATTATCAAGGCGAAAAATGGTTGGTGGTTGTTAATTTATCGGATAAGGAGCAATCGTTTGAATTAACAGAGAACGTTCATGAAATTGTGATTCAAAATAAACAGGATAAGGAATATCAAAATGGTCAAATTATACTTGAACCCTTTGAAGCCTTTGCGGCAATTATTGAAAATTAGCTCTTGCATAAATATTTCAATATAAGAATATAATATCAAACGTCTGAATTGAACGATCGTGTCAATTCGGGCGTTTTTGAATGGAATTGGTGTCAGTTGCTTTTTTTATTATTGCAATTAAGTGGCATTTAAATTAAAATAAAATTAGAATAAAGCTTTTTTTATCATAAATGCTTGACAGGAGGGGTGACGATGTTTAGACTTGGACGACACGACACGACACGACACGACACGACACGACACGACACGACACGACACGACACGACACGACACGACACGACACGACACGACACGACACGACACGACACGACACGACACGACACGACACGAAAATTAGCTTTTATGATGATAGCTGAATAGATGACTTCACTGAGCGTTCCGGCTAATTCACAATTATATATTATTAATTGTGAATTAATTTAGAACGGTTGGTTTATTGACGTACCATTAAAACGAGAAAAGATAAACGAGAAAAGAGATGAGAATGATGAAGACAATTAAAATAAAATGGTGCCTACTTTTAAGTGCTTTGACAATATTTTCATTCGGCTTATTGCCAGCTAGTGTTATTTCTGAAACGAGTGATGTCGATACGCATTTTATGGTTGATATTGTCGAAACATCAAAAAGCAAGCATGGTGCCGAAGAGGTTAGCGTGACAGTCAAAAACATTTTCAACCAGACCGCAACTAATACGGTCGCCAAGGTTGCTTTGCCAGAGGAATTTGCGAAAAGGCTCGGTAAAGCAACGGTCACTGAAAACATCGGCACTTTAAAAGCTGGCGCCAGTCATCAATTTTTAATCAGGCTTTCTGATGGGTCAATCAAATTTTTGCCAATGACCAGTGAGAAGATTTTCAGAACAGCTAGAGTTTTAGGTTTAATTCTATTGGCAATTGCTGGCTTCGTTTTGCGTAAGCGTAAAATACTGGTTATATTTATTATGCTACTTATTTTGACGGAGGTAACAGCTGCTGGTGCCTCAAGCTATAATCACAAGGCAACTCACGGTCACCAAGTAGCAGTGGCTGGACAAAAATTGACATTTTATACATTGGTGACTGGTGATTTTGAAACGGAAAATAATTCAAGCAGTAGCTCAGGCTCTTTTGGTGATTCTGGGCATTTGACAGAATCTGTTACGACAAAATTTATTGTTTCATTTGATTTAAATGGTGGAGAATCCGATAACATTCCAAACCAAGAAGTTGAGGAAAATGGTATGCCATTGCCACCAATAGATCCATCAAAAACAGGTTATAGTTTTAATGGTTGGTATGAGATAGGTACTGAATTATTATTTGATTTCACAACCAAAATTACAAAGGACACCGCTCTGATTGCTCAATGGGTGCCGATTGCTTATTCAATTGATTATGAATTAGATGGTGGTCTTAATTTTTCAGATGCTCCGAGTAGCTACAATATTGAAAGTCCAACGATTACTTTGGGTATACCAATTAAACTAGGCTATAATTTTGAAGGTTGGTTTACTGATCCGGATGCAACTATTTTTGAAAATACTATTGCTCAGGGCTCAATAGGTAACAAAATGTTTTATGCTAAATGGACCGCAAATCCCAATACCGCCTACAAAGTTGAGCATTATAAGATTGCAAGCGACGGCATAGCAACGAAGAGTGAAGTAGAAAATAAATCAGGCGAAAGTGGCAGCTTTGTTAATGCCGCTTCAAAAAATTATATTGGCTATACCTATCAAGCCAATTATCATCAAAATGCTTATAAAACAGTTGCCAGTGGCTGTATCGCAGGTGATGGTTCGCTTATCTTGAAACTTTATTATACTGAAAATCATACGGTAAAATTTAATAGTAATGGTGGTAATTCAGTAAACGATATTACGAATATAGTAAGTAATGCTAAAATTAATGCTCCTATATCACCAACAAAAAATATTGATGAAATTTTAACAGAAATAAGTGATGATTTTATTTTTGCTGGCTGGTTTAAGGATAGTAACTTAACTCAACCATTCAATTTTTTGGAAGATACTATTACTGATAATATTACCCTATATGCGAAGTGGAAATTGCCAGTTATCGATGTAGGTAGTGTCAGTAATTCAGAGATACCAAATGATTTTGTCGGAGATGAGTTTGATACTGTCTGGCTTTCCAATAGTTGGTGGCGCATACTGAAGACTGATAATGGAAAAGCCTTAGTTGTCAAAGAACAGGTTCTGGGTGTGTCAGAATTAGGAGAAGCTGCGGAAAGTTATTATGTGCAATTTGATTTAACTGCTGAGACTTGGAATGGCTTGTATTTTCATGACGCAACTACTTCAACAGGTTATGGTGAAAGTAATCTAAAATCGGCAATTGATACTTATTATAACACTTATATTGGTTCAAGCTATAGTGAATACGTACTACCGGTTGATTTAAATCAGCCAAATTGGACAAGTTATAGTGAGGCTATTAATTTTGTAAAATATGATGAAGAGATAGAAGCTATTGACTATAACAATTGGGATTGGGGCGATGATGAGGAGAGCTATTATACAAATTCAAGATTTGCGACGTCCTTGATCAATATTAATGACAACGATGTAGGCGTATCCAATGAAGTAAATGTCTTTAAAAAACAAGCCTTTGCGCTGAGCTTGGGAGATATTCAGAGCTTAGATAAGACTACTTTTTATTGTAATGGTAAATATGGTTCCCAAGCTGCTAGTGGATGGTATACTACATTAATTGATTTTTATGACGAGTTTTGGCTTCGCTCAGCGGGGATATCAAGTACTCGTGCTGGCAGTGTCGATTATGGCTCTTTTTTTGACTATAATGATGTTAATACTCGTTTACCAATTCGTCCAGCGCTATGGGTTACGTTGGATAGTTAATTAGATATATTAAAACAGCTAATCTGACAGTTAAATAATATAATATCAAGCGTTTGAATTAGCTGATTTTTGTTAATTTAGGCGTTTTTTGACTGTCCAACTTTAAATCTGGGCGTATAATTTATCACATGAATTAGTATAAAATGTTATGATAATAGAAATAGTTTACTAAAATTAAAATATTGTCTGATTTTTCTGATAATTTTTTGGTTTTTTAGGCGCAAAGTTTGATATTTTAACCGTTCATGTTTATAATTAAAGTCAGTAATGGTCAAAGGTTATGGCAGTTAGGAAGTGATAAAAATGAGTCCTAGAAATACATCAGATATGATTGAGAAATATTTAAAAGAATTATTGGAAGATGCTGGGGTCATTGAAATTAAAAGAAATGAGCTTTCAATTCAATTTGATGTCGTACCAAGTCAAATTAACTATGTAATCAAGACGCGATTTAATATTGAACAGGGTTATGAGGTTGAAAGTAAGCGCGGTGGTGGCGGTTATATTAGAATTGTCAAAATTAAGCTGACGGACGCTAGTAGCTTTTTAAGGCAGTTAATTCATTATGTTGGCGACCAAATTTCTGAGAAAAATAGCTATGAACTGATTCAAAGACTCTTTGATGATGGTATTATTACGCAAAGGGAAGCAAATCTTGTCTTAGCTATGGTTAGTGAGTCTACTTTTAAGGATTTTTCGGATGCTAATAAGGCTAGAGCAAAGATATTACGTGCGTTTTTAGAAAGATTGGCATATTCATAGATTGAGGTGAAAAAATGAAAGATGTATTTACGGAAAAGGCAAGACGAGTATTAGAAATCGCCCAAGAAGAGGCAAAGAATTTTAAGCATCGTTCAGTAGGCTCAGAGCATCTACTTTTAGCACTGGTGATTGAGGAAAACGGTATCGGTGGGAAGGCACTGAGGGAACTAGGTGCTGATGAGGAAGAAATTAGAGAAGAAATAGAACAAATTGAAGGATTTGGTACGGTCAATAGCTATGCAGCAGATGCCTATTTACCATATTCACCACGGACAAAGCAATTATTTGAGTTTGCATCAGAGGAAGCTAAAAAAATTGGTGCGCCAATGATTGGCACAGAACATTTATTATTAGGTATACTTCGGGATCGAGATATTTTCGCCAGTCGGATTATTAATAATATCGGTATCAATTTACAAAAATTACGTCAAACCTTATTAAAAAGAATTGGTGTAGAGTCTCCAGCGGTTAGTTCATCTGTTAGCAATGCTAGGGATAGAATGGCACAGGGGAGCAAACGCCCGGGCGCTTCAAAGACTCCGACCTTGGATAAATTAGCTCGAGATATGACGAAGATGGCGAGTGAATTAGCTTTAGATCCTGTAGTAGGTCGTGAAAAGGAGGTCAAGCGTTTAATTCAAATTTTATCTCGACGCACTAAAAATAATCCAGTGCTGGTTGGCGATCCCGGAGTTGGGAAAACAGCGATTGCTGAAGGCTTGGCGCAGCGTATTGTGGCAGGAGAAGTGCCGAGTGATATGCGTGAAAAACGTTTAATGATGCTTGATATGGGCTCTTTAGTGGCAGGTACAAAATATCGTGGTGAGTTTGAGGATCGCTTAAAGAAAATCATCGAAGAAATTTATAATGATGGACAGGTAATCCTGTTTATTGATGAATTACACACGCTAATTGGTGCGGGCGGCGCAGAGGGTGCCGTTGATGCCTCTAATATTTTAAAGCCTGCGCTTGCTCGTGGCGAGCTACAAACAATTGGTGCAACGACCCTAGATGAATTTCAAAAATACATTGAAAAGGATTCAGCTTTGGAACGCCGTTTCGCCAGAATTATGGTTGATGAACCGAGCGCAGAGGAGGCTGAGCAAATCTTACTTGGTATTCGTCCAAAGTATGAAGCCCATCATGGTGTTGAAATTACCAGTGAAGCAATTCAGGCAGCAGTTAAATTATCGGTGCGTTACATTAACAATCGTCAACTACCAGATAAGGCGATTGATTTAATTGACGAGTCTGCGGCAAGTGTCCGTCTTTCTGTGGTCAGTGAGCCAGTTGAAATGGAAAAGCTTCGTGGAGAGATTACTGAATTTGCTAAGCTGAAGGATGCAGCAATTATGTCAGGCGATTTTCCGGATGCGGCCAAATACCGTGAGCTGGAAAAAGCGGCAATTGATAAGCTTGAAAAATTGAATGAGAAGTATATCAAGGAAACGTCAAGTAAATCACAGGTGACTGCTCATGATGTTGAAGAAGTGGTTTCACTATGGACAGGCATTCCATTAACACAGCTTGAGAAAAAGGAAAGTCAACGCTTGCTTGATTTAGAAAAAATTCTACATCAACGCGTCATTGGTCAAAATCAAGCGGTAACGGCAATTGCCCGTGCGATTAGAAGAGCTCGCAGTGGCTTGAAGGATCCGAATCGGCCGATTGGCTCATTTATGTTCTTGGGACCAACTGGTGTCGGTAAAACTGAATTGGCAAAGGCTTTAGCTGAGGCGGTATTTGGCTCGGAGGATTCATTGATTCGTGTTGATATGAGTGAATTCATGGAGAAATATAGCACTTCTCGCTTGATTGGTTCACCACCGGGCTATGTTGGTTATGACGAAGGTGGTCAATTGACTGAGAAAATTCGTCAAAAACCTTATTCAGTGGTGCTTTTAGATGAAATTGAAAAAGCACATCCTGATATTTTTAATATACTGCTACAGGTATTGGACGATGGTTTCTTAACAGATGCCAAGGGTCGTAAGGTTGATTTTAGAAATACGATTTTAATTATGACAAGTAATATTGGCGCACAAGCAATTCGAGAAGAAAAAACAGTTGGTTTTAATGCGAGTGATATTCATCAAGATTTTAATAAAATGCAAAAGCGTATTCTGGAAGAATTGAAGAAAGCATATCGTCCAGAATTTCTAAATCGGATTGATGAAACGGTTGTCTTTAGAAGCCTTGAAAAACCAGAGCTACACCAAATTGTTAAGATTATGACAAAATCAATTACCAATCGTTTGGCTGAGCAAGGTATCAAGATTAAAATTACACCGAGTGCGATTGATGTGATTGGTAAGGTTGGCTTTGATCCTGAGTACGGTGCTCGTCCAATTCGCAGGGCAATCCAACGAGAAATTGAAGACAGGTTATCTGAAAGTCTACTTTCTGGTGAATTTACCTTTGGCGATCAAGTGACAGTTGGGGCAACGCAGGGTAAGATTACTTTGAAAATTAAAAAGCCTGTCTTGAAGCTAGAAAAAGAATTGGTTTAAATAAAATATATTAAAGACCGTCACTACAATAGTGGCGATCTTTTTTGAGTGCTATATGTATTTTTGGGAACTGCTGACTGATTTTGTTCCTATAAAGACTTCTTGTATTTTCTTATTTTTTTCATAGCCCAGTCATAATGACTTGAAGTAACAGATACGAAATAGCTACCCAATGTGCTACCCCCGACCCATTCGTAAACATCCTTAGAGAATAATTCATCATTTGAAAATGTATCGGCGAGCTTTATCACCTCTGTATGACTTTTCTTTAATAATTCTAGTGAGCTCTCGTATGAAGTATTTTGGTGCTTTTCCCAAAAGACTATATTCATTTTTCCATATGTTTTCCAATTATATCCATCCTGTAAAAATTGTTTTTTTATTCCTTTTTGATTGGCCTCTACCCAATGTAAAAGTAAACTATGCCATTCATATAAATGGATTAATATGTCTCTAATATTTTTATCCCTTTCCCAATGTGCGCCTTTTTCTTTTTCAATTTCAAATTGAAAAACGCCATTTATGCTTTCCTCTGGAATCGAATGAATAAGCGTCATTAATTTCTGATATTTCTCATTTCCTGTTTGAATTAAATCAGTCTTTGTTGTCGGTCTTGCCATATAAATATCCTCCTTATTTTCAATCAATTATGTTCTGGTAATTACAGGAATAGTCTAAATGAAATTATTAGTAATAAACTGGCGATTACATTTAGATAAAGTAGACCATTATTTTTTGTACTCGTTTTTAAAATCACAAATGAGCTTGCGATAGATAATGGTGCAGCTAAAAAATAATAATAACTAGCTAATATTGTAAAGCAAATATAAATGAACTGGTTTTTAATTTTTACATCGCTTGAAAATAAATCGGGTGATAATAAGTAAAGCATCAAAAAAAAGATCACTAAACATAAATTTATAGTCCCTATTATTTGATGAAACCTGTCTAAATCCCATCCTTTCTTCTTTATTATCAAGCTTTCAATCAAAAATAAAATTAGACCTCCTGTAGCTAAGTAGCTCAATGTCATTAGCATAATATTCCTCCTCTCTATGCATACTCTTATTATGAACTCGTACGTTACGTAAGAGTCAAGGATAAAAAAATGATAGTTGACACTTGCCCAATGTATCGGTATATATTTTAAGTAAGCTAGCTAGTGAATAAGGAGATTAGAAAATGTTTAAAATAGGTGATTTTTCAAAATTAACCAATCTAACAGTCAGAGCACTGCGCCACTATGAAGAGCTGGAGCTATTACTTCCTGAAAGGATTGATGATGTTACCAACTATAGATATTATTCGACACATCAATTAACAACGGTCAATAAAATAAAAATGCTTCAGCAAATCGGTTTACCATTGAAAACTATTAAAGAAGTGATACAAAGCAATGATACAAAGCTATTAGAATATCACTATAATTTAAGAGAGGCTGAGATACGTGATGAGCTTGATGCGTTAACGAAGATGCAAAATATTATAGATCAGCTTAGAGAAAAAATGAAAGAAGGAACTTTTATAGAGAAATACAATGTCAAACTAAAAGAAATACCAAAAAGAAAGGTCATGGCAATTAGAAAAAAGATTTCGTCATATAATGATGAGTATGAGTTATGGACTTCTCTACATGAAGAATTTATAAAGCAAAGTGTTAAAATGGCTAATCCGCCGTTAGGGATGACCATTTACCATGATAGGGAATATAAAGAAGCAAATATCGATATCGAAGTGCAGAGTAATATCATTGGTGACTATACTAACACGGATGATGTCAAATTTTATGAAGATTCTGGATTTTTGATAGCCTCTGTAACATTTAACGGCAGCTACGAGCAAATGCCAGAAGTAACCCAAGCGATTGCTTCTTGGATTGAAGCAAATAATTATGTGATTTGCGGACCAATGATAAATATCCCATATATTTCACCTGCGCAGAGTCCTAATCCGGATAGCTGGATTACGGAGGCGGGCTATGTGGTGTGTAAGTGTTAAATGAATTATGTTATACAGGTGTAAAGGAAACAGGATTAGCTAAAGACAGCTAGGTACATTCATTGGCCAATCATCTGGTGATATTTCCACCGTTTAAGAAAATATTGCTATATTTTCATATTTCTACATAGCTACGTCATATATTAGTAATAATATGATTACCAATTTTACCTGTCTTTAAATCTGCAATCAACTGTTTAAATGCAAGATCGTTTTTCGGTATTCCTTTTGTTATTTATAAAAAACAAAAGGAGGTGGAACAAAAGACATTTAACGACGTATCTATTGAACAGTTTTGAGAGATAAAGTCCATAAATTACGAACATTACGAAAGCGGTAAGGCGTACGTCATCTCTCTATATTGATTTTATATTAATTAAGGTTTCCGAGCTATCCAATTAATTTGTTTTAGGAAAATAGTTCTTTTATGTAAGATAAGTTTTAGTGGCGATTATTTAGTCAAATTATAATCCAAGTTGTTCATTTTCAATAATCGCTTGCAGCTCTTTCAGAAAATTTTCAGCCATTAATGAAAATTTGCCTTGCAGATGAGAAATATAACCAATTTCAATTTGCTCAGTGACCTCTAAAGGAATGGCGATGATATTGTCACCGTTCAGATCACTATTTAAAACCCCAGTCGAAATTGTGTAGCCATCTAGGCCGATTAGTAAATTAAACAAGGTCGCGCGGTCACTGACGACAATTGATTTGCGGTGCTCAACAGTAGATAGAATTTCTTCTGCAAAATAAAAGGAGTTATGATTACCCTGCTCATAGCTAAGATAAGGGAAATCCTCTAAATCACTTAAAGTCACTTTTGTTTTATTAGCTAAAGGGCTTTGGCGAGAAACAAAGACATGAGGCTTAGCCGTAAATAAATGCGTAAATCGAAGCTGATTTTCATCAAATAATTTAGTCAAAACATCACGGTTGAAATCATTTAAATAAAGGACGCCTACTTCACTTCTAAAATTTTTAACGTCTTCAATGATTTCAAAAGTTCGAGTTTCTCTTAATGTTAATTCATATTGCGTCATATCATAATCCTTTAGCAAATGAACAAAGGCGTTAACCACAAAAGCATAATGCTGAGCAGATACAGCAAAAAGCTGTTTTTTGATTTGCTTACCTGTATAACGTTCGATTAGTAGATCGGCCTGCTCAACTACCTGACGTGCATAGGATAGAAACTCAGTACCCTCACGGGTTAAAGTAATGCCTCTGGGCTGACGGATGAAGATTTGAATGCCCATCTCCATCTCCAAATCCTTGACGGCATTAGAGAGACTTGGCTGTGTAATAAATAATTGTTTGGCAGCCTCACTCATTGAGCCGACTTCAACGATTTTGATAATATATTGTAATTGTTGAATACGCATACTTACTCCGTTTCTATATTTAGCGATAGTTATTAACTATATATTACCAAATATCATTAAACTTGCAATCTAAATCAGCTTGTGACTAGTCATAGGTGTTTTTTAAAGAGGCTTAAAATTTATTCTCGTGATATTTAGAGCGTACTTTTTATCAGAAAA
The DNA here is from genome assembly GCF_013155265.1 of Enterococcus sp. MMGLQ5-1. Lineage (GTDB taxonomy): Bacteria > Bacillota > Bacilli > Lactobacillales > Streptococcaceae > MMGLQ5-1. The sequence goes on from NZ_JABJXU010000001.1 coordinate 63,876, forward strand.
TAGATTATTTATAAACTTTTCACAAGCTATTATTGTTCTGTTTAACGATTAACACTATAATAATAAATAAATGATTTTATAAAAGACAAATAAGGACTGTGTGACTTTGATTAAAAAAATGCAACAAATAGAATTGCCACCAATTGGCATGAGAATTATAAAATCGGCAATTGGTGTTTTAATTGGCTTCTTAATTTATTTATTAAGAGGTGAGAACGGGGCGCCATTTTATACAGCACTTTCAGTACTCTGGTGTATGCGAGCTTATGATAATGAATCCTATGGCATGGCTTTACAGCGGGTAATTGGCACCTTTATCGGTGGCTTTTACGGTTTGATTATGATTTTGCTAGAGTTCCAATTTTTTAAATCCGAACCAGACTATATTCGCTTTATAGTTATTTCTTTATTTATCATTCCAGTTATTTATACAACAATTTTATTGAATAAGAAAAATGCATCCTATTTTGCATGTGTTGTTTTTTTAAGTATTGTTGTGCTTCATCTAGGAGAAGCTAACCCGTTTCTTTTTGTAGGTGATCGTATTTTTGATACGCTACTCGGTATTGGTATTGCATTATTTTTGGTACGCTTGCATTTTCCTAGACATAAGCGCAAGGATATTTTAATTGTCTGCTCGGTTAATGATCTATTGCTCTTTAATAATCAGGGCTTAGCGGGCTATTCTAAAATCGAACTCAATCGGATGATTCAAAATGGTCTACAGTTTACGATTTGTACCGTCAGAACGCCAGCGGATTTAATTGATCGAATGTCAGATATTCAGTTTAAGCTACCGATTATTTCGATGGATGGCGCGGTGCTTTATGATATCGAAGAAAATCGTTATTTAAAGGTTAGGACAATTAATCAGGTAATTTCTAAGCACATTATTGAATTTTTACAGACCTTTGAAATTCAAATTTTTCAAAATATTATCAAAGAGGATGTTTGGTTAATTTATTATGGTGATTTTACCAATAAGGCTGAAGAAAAAATTTATGAGGGACATCGTCGTTCACCGCATCGTAATTATTTATATCGTGCAGAGCCACTAGCTCATGAAACTGTTTATTTTTTAATTATTCAAAAAGAAGCAATCATTAATCAAATTGTTGAAAAGCTAAATCAGCAGCCGTTTAGTCAAGCATGTCGAATTTTGACCTATACTTCTGATGATTACCCCGGCTATAAATATTTGAAAATTTATCGACATGATGCTACTAAGCAAAATTTAATCGAAGAATTAAGTGAAACCTTGCCAGTTAACGAAGTCATTACGTTAGGGACAGTACCGAATGATTATGATTTAACCATCCATTCTGAAAGCGCAGAGGAGACAGTAAAAAAAATCAAAAATATTTTTGAGCCATATCTTTGGACCCCCAAAAAATAAAGCTGATAAGGCTTTATTTTTTTTGTAAATTAAGCAGATATTGTAGGATTGTTATCCGCTCAAATAGCTAATTTTTATGGTATAATAGAAACTGTTAGATTTTGTGTTAGGGGCTATTTTAAATAGCTTAAAAACAAAAGTGAGGTTGTAATGGAAGATCGTAATTTAAGAGACGTTAATCTCGCTCAGGAGATGAAAACGAGCTTTATTGACTATGCAATGAGTGTTATCGTTGCGAGAGCATTGCCGGATGTACGAGATGGCTTAAAGCCTGTACATAGACGAATTTTATATGGCATGAATGAATTAGGAGTGACACCTGATAAGCCGCATAAGAAATCAGCCCGTATTGTTGGTGATGTCATGGGTAAATATCATCCACATGGTGACTCTGCGATTTATGAATCAATGGTTCGGATGGCTCAACCTTGGAGCTACCGTCATATGTTAGTTGATGGTCATGGGAACTTTGGTTCGGTTGATGGCGATAAAGCAGCTGCGATGCGCTATACCGAAGCTAGAATGAATAAAATTGCCCTTGAGATGCTGCGTGATATTAATAAACGTACCGTTGATTATATGGACAATTATGATGGAACTGAGCGTGAGCCGGTTGTTCTACCAGCTCGTTTTCCTAATCTATTGGTTAACGGTACAACAGGGATAGCAGTTGGGATGGCAACTAATATTCCGCCACACAATCTTTCAGAAACGATTGATGCGGTAGATTTAGTAATGGCAAACCCAGATGTGACGACTCAGGAGCTGATGGAGGTCTTACCTGGTCCTGATTTTCCAACAGGTGCGATGGTTATGGGTAAATCAGGTATTCGTCGTGCCTATGAGACAGGCAAGGGCTCAATAACGGTTCGCTCAAAAGCAGAAATTGAGACCTTGTCTAGTGGTAAAGAACGAATTATTGTCAGTGAGCTACCGTATATGGTTAACAAGGCAAAATTAGTTGAGCATATTATGCGATTGCATCAAGAAAAAAGAATTGAGGGTATCACTGCATTACGTGATGAATCCAATCGTGAAGGAATGCGCATTGTGATTGAAGTGCGTCGTGATACCTCAGCCAGTGTCGTCTTAAATAATCTTTATAAGTTGACCAGCCTGCAAACCGGCTTTGGCTTCAATATGCTGGCGATTGTTGATGGTGCACCGAAAATTTTAAGCCTTAAGGCAATTTTACAGCATTATATCACCCATCAACAAGAGGTGATTACTCGTCGAACACAGTTTGATTTGGAAAAGGCAGAAGCGCGTGCGCATATTTTAGAAGGCTTGCGAATTGCGCTAGATCATATTGATGCAATTATTGAATTAATTCGAGCTGCGGAAAACGATAAAATTGCGCAGGAACAGCTGATGAGTCAATTTAGCCTTTCTGAGCGCCAATCTCAAGCCATTTTAGATATGCGCTTACGCCGCTTAACAGGCTTGGAACGCGAAAAAATTGAAGCTGAATATCAGGAATTGGTTAAACTAATTAGCGATTTGAAGGATATCTTAGCGAAGCCAGAGCGCATCAATCAAATTATTCGGGAAGAATTGGACGAAATTCGTCGTAAATTTGCTGAACCAAGACGAACAGAATTATTGGTTGGAGAAGTCTTATCACTTGAAGATGAGGATTTAATTAACGAAGAGGACGTTGTGATTACGCTATCGAATAATGGTTATATTAAGCGGATGGCGGCAAATGAATTTCGAGCTCAAAAGCGTGGTGGACGTGGCGTTCAAGGGATGGGTGTTAACGATGATGATTTTGTTAAAAATCTAGTTTCAACCAACACGCATGATACCCTGTTATTTTTTACTAATACAGGAAAAGTATTAAAATCAAAGGCCTACGAAATCCCAGAATATGGTCGAACTGCTAAAGGCATTCCAATTGTTAATCTATTAGGTATTGATTCGAGTGAATCTATTCAGACGGTGATTAATGTTAGCGGTAATCCAGATAGTAATCAGTATCTTTTCTTTGTGACTAAAAAGGGTCTAGTGAAGCGAGTTGAAGCAGGCTTATTTGCCAATATTCGTCAATCTGGTCTTAAGGCGATTAATTTGAATGAATCTGATGAATTGATTAATGTGATGCTGACGAATGGCGAGCAAGACATTATTATTGGTACACATAATGGCTACTCGGTTCGCTTTGAAGAAGCTTCAATTCGAGCAATGGGACGTGGTGCCGCAGGTGTCAGAGGGATTCGACTGCGTGAGGACGACTTTGTTGTCGGCTCATCTACTGTCAATGAGCAGCAAGAGGTATTGGTGATTACTGAAAATGGCTTTGGAAAACGAACGGTTGCGAGAGAGTATCCAACTAAGGGTCGTGGCGGTAAGGGGATTAAAGCCTTAAACCGTACAGAGCGGACAGGTGCGCTGATTGGTTTAGTTGTTGTCGATGGTAATGAGGATGTGATTTTAATTACTGATACCGGTGTGATTATTCGCTTTAAAACGAGTGATATTTCACAAACTGGTAGAGCAACTCAGGGTGTTCACGTAATGCGAATGCAAGATGACGCTAAAGTGATGACGATTGCTCTAGCCGAGTCAGAAGAGAATGATGAGGCTGCAGAATTAGATGAAAATAATGATTTGCAGGCTGATATCTCTGATCAAAATATTTCAGAGTCGACTGCTGATTAGTATCATGTGAATTTTGCTATCTCATTATTAATGATAATTTTTGATTGTTTATAACTTATTAATAATAGTATTAGTTTATAAAAAAGGCTGGAAATGAAGATTATTCTTCAATATCCAGCCTTTTTTTAAGCATTACTTTTTAAGCTTAAATAAACGATAGCTAACTAAACAAAGTGTGATAAGTGCTAAAATAGATGAGATATAAAATGCGAGGTGCATTCCGTTTAAGAAATATTCTGGGTGCTCCGGCAAATAATCAGTGACATGCTTACCTGCTTGACGGCTCATACTTGTAAACAAGGTAATGGTTGCAATGGAAATGCCTGAAATCATGCCTAAATTTCGAGCTAGGGCATTGATTGAGCCAGCAACTCCAAAATATTGTTTGTCAACACTGCTCATGACCAGTGCGTTATTAGATGATTGGAAAAGCGTTGAGCCCATTGCATTGAGTGCGGTAATCCCTACAATTAGAATAAAGGATGAATGGTAATCTAGTGTTGTGTAGCAAAGCTGAGCGATGACGACAATCGCAATCCCAATTGCTGTAATTTTTTCTTTATTGAAATAATCACCAAGATAGCCGCCAATCGGGCTGAAAATTAACATGGTTGCAGGAAAGGCCATTAATACAAGTCCAGCAAAGCCAGGATCCCAACCTAGGTAGTTTTGCAAATAAAAGGGCATAATAATATTAGCAAAAAAATTGGTAGTAAAGATAAGTAACGCTGAAATTAAACTAATTGAGAATAATTGATTTTTAAATATTTTTAGCTCAATTAAAGGTATTTTAATTCGATTTTCCTGAATGATAAAAATAATTAATAAAATTAAACCAATTATCAGTAAAGAAATTGTTATCAGATTAGCAAAGCCTTGAACCTGTCCGATTTCGATTCCTAAGAAAATTGAGACAATTGAAAAGAAGAATAGAATCGTTCCTAAATAATCAATTGGTGGTACTTGTTCAATTGGTTTCGCTTTTGGAAATAATTTTTGCCCCATTAGAATAGCAAAAATACCGATAGGGACATTAATCCAAAAAATATAACTCCATGGTAGAAATTGTAAAATTAAGCCACCAAGTCCTGGACCGGTCACAGCACCAAGCGATACGAAAATACCTATAAAGCTCATTGCGCGTGCTCTAAGCTGTAATGGAAATGATTCAGTGGTGATTCCAAAGCTATTACTCATTGTCATTGCAGCACCAATTGCCTGAATGAACCTTGAAAATAATAGAAAATAGATTCCGAAATTAAACCCCGCAAGCAATGAGCCAAGGGTGAAAATGACTGTCCCAATTTTAAAAACTTTAATTTTACCAAAAATATCACCCAAGCGCCCAAAGAAGATGAGGAGACCAGAAACAGCAATTAAATAGATAGAAACTGACCAAGTTGCTTCATTCATTGGAATATTTAATTCTTTTGAGATGGTTGGTAATGCGATATTAATAATTGATGAATCTAAGGTTGACATAAAGGTGAACAGGCCAACAGCGATGAGGATCAACCAGCTCTTTTTATTATTTTGCATTTAAAATCCTTTCAATAAATAATAGTACATGAAATTATTACTAAACAATTATAGAACATTTTACACAAAAAAGCATATGAAAAAGTTAGCAAAAAAATATTGAAAAAAAAGGAAAAATCTGCTAGAATGTAAAAGCATGTGTTTTGCATGTATGGCGTGGGAGGAGAAATATCAGCTCCAATATAACCACATCACGGAACTTAAGGAGGTTTGTACCGTGGCAAAAAAAGTAGAAAAATTAGTTAAATTACAAATTCCTGCAGGGAAAGCGACTCCAGCTCCACCAGTAGGTCCAGCATTAGGTCAAGCAGGGATCAACATCATGGGATTCACTAAGGAATTTAATGCACGTACTGCTGATCAAGCAGGCTTGATTATTCCAGTTGTAATCTCTGTATATGAAGATCGCTCATTTACATTCGTTACAAAAACACCACCAGCAGCAGTTTTATTGAAAAAAGCAGCTAAGGTGGAAAAAGGTTCTGGCGAACCAAATACTAAAAAAGTTGCAACTGTGACTAAAGCACAAGTCCAAGAAATTGCGGAAGCAAAAATGGCTGATCTAAACGCTGCAAACGTTGAGTCTGCAATGCGCATGATTGAAGGTACTGCACGTAGTATGGGATTCACTGTTTCTGAATAATCAGAATTGACACTGATTTAATTTTTTTAACAGTAGTAAATTCCCACACGCAGTAGATTTTACCAGAAATGGAAAATCATGTGGAAGGGAAAACCGTTAGACCACATTCTTAAGGAGGAAATAATATAATGGCTAAGAAAAGCAAAAATTTACAAGAAGCTTTGAAAAAAGTTGACTCAAGCAAAGTTTATTCAGTAGAAGAAGCTGTTGCATTGGCTCAAGAAACAAATATTGCAAAATTTGATGCAACTGTTGAAGTTGCCTACAATTTAAATATCGACCCTAAAAAAGCGGATCAACAAATTCGTGGTGCAGTTGTCTTACCTAATGGTACTGGTAAAACACAAAAGGTTTTAGTTTTTGCTAAAGGCGATAAGGCAAAAGAAGCTGAGGCTGCTGGTGCTGATTTTGTTGGTGAAGATGAATTAGTAGCAAAAATTAACGATGGCTGGTTTGATTTTGATGTTGTTGTTGCAACACCAGATATGATGGCTGTTGTTGGTCGTTTAGGACGTGTTTTAGGACCTAAAGGCTTAATGCCTAACCCTAAAACTGGTACTGTAACAATGGATGTTACGAAAGCGATTGAAGAAGTTAAAGCTGGTAAGGTAACTTACCGTGTTGATAAAGCAGGAAACGTTCATGTGCCAATTGGTAAGGTTTCCTTTGATTCAGCAAAGCTTGTTGAAAACTTCAAAACAATTAATGATGTGATTGCAAAAGCGAAGCCTTCAACTGCTAAGGGTGTTTATATTACAAACTTAACAGTAACGACTACCTTTGGACCTGGTATCAAAGTAGACGTAGCAAGCTTCTAATCAATTATTGAAATGTCAGATAGTATTTATTAAAATACTATCTGATTTTTTTTATTATTGTTAACTTTAGTCCCCAATTTTCATAAAATAAAACAATCAGATGTCACTACTTTTATTCATTTAGCAATAGCAATATCACATGAGAAAAGATTATCTGAGCTTGTATCTGAAAGTAAGCCATTTTTAATAAAAAGTGGCTTGCTTTGTTGTCTAGTTGTACCAGACGAATATGCCTTTAAAATTATCTATGTAATCTAGGATATTTTCTAATAGCATACTGTTTCTTATTCTGGATGGCTTATTTTTCATTGTCAAAGAAATAGCTGGAAATGCTGATATATGTGCGATTAACAAGATATAATCTCGTAATAAAGACGTTGATAAGTATGATTGCTTTTTCAAATAAATTGAACGGTGAATTTTTTAAAGGTATTTTTCTCTTAAATTTTTATAATACTTATGCATAATGAATAGTTTCAGAAATGGTCTTTTTAGTTCACAAATGACTCAAAAAATGGCTATCCTTAATCTTAGGTTTCTAAGTCTCAAAATTAAGTATTGTTTTAATGAAGGTAGTTGGCAGTATGAATTTAAAGCAGCGGATAATTATTATACCTACTATACGTTTGCTGAAGCAAACGGTGTGATTACAGTTAATGGACAGCCAATGACCTATCAAGGCCTGGGCAATGTGTCTTCGACTGGCTATGTGCAATCATCGGCAGGCTCGGCGAGAATGCTCTATATTTCGGCTGACTTATTGACAGAAGAAACGAATACTGTGACATTCTCTCGTAATGGTTACGTAGACATGACGCTAAGTGTGGCAGGCAAAACACCGAGACTTGCCGCCCCGACCTTGTCGGTTGATACGGTTGCGAGTAGTCAAAAAACAATTACTGTCACCATTTCAGAAGATGCGACAGAAGATTGGTGGTCAAAGGTTGCAAGCTTGACGACTGCTGGTACTAAATTGACTTATGGTAGCTCAAGTACAGCTACGATTTCACAGCTCGTAGCGAATCGAGAAGAACGAACTCTGACAATCACCACGAGCTCCAATTTGTCTAATTACTATACTTATCAGTTAGTGCTGGCACCGAGTGGGTATTTGCCAACGAGCCTATCGTTTAAACCAGCTTAAAATTTTAGTAGTGATAGTTTTTAATTATCACTACTAATTTTGATAAATAAAAGTAGCTATCTTTTTCCAAATTAACACTTGTATCTTACTTCAAAATATGATAATCTATTGAAGGTTAAAAAAATATGACCTAAGACAGTAGGTGACGTGAGTCTTAATTTCCTACCGAGGCGTTGAATATATCAATGGTCTCTCTGTGTCTTAAAGATGTGGAGTTTTTTTATTTCACAAAGTATTTTTTTGAAAAATACTTAAAAAATAAGACGGAGGTGAAAAAAATGAGTGAAGCTACAATCGCTAAAAAAGCGGCTATCGTAGATCAAGTTGCTGAAAAATTTCAAGCTGCTGCTTCAGCTGTTATTGTTGACTCTCGTGGTTTAACAGTAGAAGAAGTAACTAACTTACGTAAACAATTACGTGATAATGGTGTTGAATTTAAAGTAATCAAAAATTCTATTTTACGTCGTGCTGCTGAAAAACAAGGCTTAGAAGGCTTGGAAGAAGTATTTACTGGCCCAACAGCTGTTGCCTTTTCAAATGAAGATGTTGTTGCACCTGCTAAGATTTTAAATGACTTTGCAAAAGATGCAAAAAATCTTGAAATTAAAGGTGGTGTGATTGAAGGTAAGGTTTCAAGTATTGACGAAATCGTTGCGCTTGCTAAATTACCAAACAGAGAAGGATTGCTTTCAATGCTTTTATCTGTACTTCAAGCACCTGTCAGAAACGTTGCCTATGCTGTCAACGCAGTGGCAGAAGCAAAAGAAGAAGTGGCATAATCGCTGCTTAGCTTAAATATTAAAATTAAAAATGGAGGATTTAACAATGGCATTAAACATTGAAAACATCGTAGCTGAATTAAAAGAAGCTACTATCTTAGAATTAAACGACTTAGTAAAAGCAATCGAAGAAGAATTTGGTGTATCTGCTGCTGCTCCTGTAGCTGCTGTAGCTGCTGACGCTGGTGCTGGTGCTGGTGAAGCTCAAACTGAATTTACTGTAGAATTAACTGCAGCTGGTGATCAAAAAGTTAAAGTTATTAAAGCAGTTCGTGAAGCAACTGGTTTAGGACTTAAAGAAGCTAAAGCTTTAGTTGATGGTGCACCAAACGCAATTAAAGAAAACATTCCTGCTGACGAAGCTGAAGCATTAAAAGCTACTTTAGAAGAAGTTGGCGCTTCAGTAACTGTAAAATAAATTTATTTAGCTTTTAAAAGCGATTATCTTAGGATAATTGCTTTTTTATTTTGATTTAATAAAATATATTTAGGTAGTGTAGTAGCTCTCATTTTTTGCTAAACATTTATTATTTTTTAGTGTGCTTTTCAAGGTGTTTTATCACCAAAAAACAGTCTTTTTAGCATTTTTTTCAACTGTTATAGTGTGTTTAGATGTTGATAGTGTTACAAATGCTGAATTTTATTATATTCTTGAAATAATTATAAACATATATTAATAATTATGATTTAAACCTTAATCCTTTTTCAATTATTCTGTAAAAATGTAACGCTATAATATGGATTATGTTGTTAATAAGGAGGATTTATAAAACACATGAAGAAACTAACAATATTAGGAATTTTAGCAGTAACTCTATTTTTAGGTAAGGCTGCAAGTGCAGAGCAAGTAGAAATTAAAGCGGGCGACACATTAAGTGAATTGTCTGTTAAATATGGTGTTTCTATTGATGATTTAGTTAAAATTAATAATATCGATGATCCATCACTCATTTATGTTGGTGAAATAATCGAAACAGAAGCGGCGGCTAATACTGCTCAAGCAGCTACAGCAGTCTCTGAACAGCCTGCAACAGCAGCTACGAGCGAAGCGACAGCTGCTACGTCAACGGCTTCAAGCTATACAGCAGCAACTAGTAGTGCGAAGGAATGGATTGCTCAAAGAGAATCAGGTGGTTCTTACGATGCTAGGAATGGTATCTATATTGGACGGTACCAATTAACAGCTTCATATTTAAATGGCGATTATTCAGCTGAGAATCAAGAACGTGTAGCGGATGCTTATGTCGCAAGTCGTTATGGCTCTTGGGAGAATGCACAAGCATTTTGGTTAGCAAACGGTTGGTATTAATCATAAATGAAAAATTGCAAGACTAGACTCAATGTCTAGTCTTTTTTATATTATCGAAATAATTATTTGTCAGCCAAATTTAGTTCATGCTATAATGAAGTCAGTAAGATATATATTTTATCGATTTTTGCGAAGGTAGGATTGAGATGGCTAAATTAATCGTTTTAACTTTATTACAGTTGATCAAACAAATTAAAAGTTATCTTTTCAAGTATCTTATGTTTTTATTTGCTTTTGATGATTTAAATAATAATTCCAGCACACAGGTTACTATCTTTTATTAGAGGAAGCCGTGTGCTGTTTTTATATATCAAAAATCAAGGAGGATTTAACTATGTGTAATCCAAGTTATTTTTTTGAGCATCGAAAATATGGTATGAGGCATAATGAAAACAAATTAAGAGATATACAAGGCAATGTGACATTAAATGTTCGTGGAGAGCCTCCCTAAATCCTTTAGGATAACTATTAATTGTCGATATGGCAGAAAGTTAGAGGTGATCCATTAATCTCGTTGGCTGCGATAAAGCTGAAATGAAAAGAACAAGTCATTGTGAATTTAGTCGACCTCTAAAGGCTGATGTCGTTCATAATGACTTGCTTTTTATTTATTATTGCCTTTCAATGCTTCATAGTGACTTCTTGAAAATCCCATAAAAAAGCTATCCTTATACTTACCGTTAGCGAAGAACTGTTCTTTTAAGGTCCCTTCAATCTCAAAACCAATTTTTTGGTAAATATGAACAGCGACCGCATTTGTTGTATCAACATATAGATAAACCTTGTGCATATTTAAAATTGAAAACGCATATTCAATGCCCTTTAACAAAGCCTTGCTTGCTAAGCCTTGACCTCTAAAATCTTTGATTACAACGATTTGAATTTCACAGTTTCGATGGATATAATCAATCCACATTAGCTCTACTACACCTGCAAACTGGTCATCAATTTCAATGACGAAGCGGCGTTCATGTGTGTCATGGATATGCTTATCATAAAGGCTTGTCAATTCATCTAATGATTCATAAGGCTCTTCAAACCAATAAGCCATTGTTTCTCTCTGATTATTAATTTCGTGGATATGTTTTAAATCACTGCGTTCTAATGCTCTTATTTTCATAAAATATCTCCCTTACTTAATTTACTTTAATCTAATCAAAAGGCACCTACTCATCATTAATGAAAGTAGATGCCTATTGCGAACTGTAATCGTTCATTAGGGTTTAACTCCTTATGCAGATTTTTTCAATTCATTGACTGCTTGTTCGATTGTAACACCAGTAGCAAAATGATTTTCATTTGTTTTATCGAAAACAACAAAGAGATTCAAATTTGTATTTAGGGTTACCCGATATTGCAAGTCTGTGTTATAGAATGTCATATTCATTCTCCTTTCTTGATAATGCGAAAGGCAACTAGATTGTTGATAACGAAATTCCATTAATAATATAACATGAATATTGTTTTATTTCCATAAATTTGAATGAATGCTTCATTTATTAAATAATCTTAACTTTTAAAAATTGTGATGGACACTTAGCGCGCGATAGGGCTATCAATGTTTTTTGGAATTTTTATAAATTTGTCATTCTCAATTGAGCTTAAATTACTCTATAATGGGCTTCATTTTTGTGATAAAATAGCTAAAGATAATTAAATTTGAACGGAGTAATCATAATGGAAATCTCAGAAATTAGAAATACAATTGAAAAGGCTGATATAAGTATTCAATCTTTCAGGAGGTCTCTTTGACTTAGATGATTTAGAGGCACAAATTGCCAATTTGGATGATCAAATGAGTCAGGGCGACTTTTGGAATGACAATGAAGCTGCGCAAAAGGTGATTGATGAAAGTAATGCTTTGAAAGCGCAATATGATTCCTTTCGCCTATTGGAGCATCAATATGAGGATGTCACAATTTTATTTGATATGTTGCAAGATGAGGCAGATAGTGAAGTTGAAGCAGAATTGATTCAGGCGCTTAATGATTTGATGTCAGAAATTGAAAAATATGAATTGGCAATGCTTTTAAGTGAGCCATATGATCACAACAATGCCATTTTAGAAATCCATCCTGGTGCTGGTGGTACTGAATCGCAGGACTGGGGTTCAATGCTCTTGAGGATGTATCAGCGATGGGCAGACAAGCATCAGTTTTCGGTAGAAACCTTGGATTATCAGGTAGGTGATGAAGCAGGTATCAAGTCGGTAACTTTATTAATTAAAGGCTATAATGCGTATGGCTATCTGCGTTCTGAGAAGGGCGTTCATCGCTTAGTCAGAATCTCACCCTTTGATTCGGCGAATCGTAGGCATACTTCGTTTGCCTCGGTAGATTTAATGCCAGAATTAGATGATGATGTTGATGTAGACATTAATCCGGATGATTTAAAGGTAGATGTTTTTCGTGCAAGTGGTGCTGGTGGTCAGCATATTAATAAAACTTCTTCAGCAATTCGGATTACCCATTTGCCTACAGGAATTGTTGTCTCTTCACAGGCACAGCGCTCACAGTTTCAAAATAGAAATCAGGCCATGTCAATGCTCAAGGCAAAATTATATCAGCTTGAGCTGGATAAAAAAGCGGCTGAAGCGGCCAGCCTAAGAGGTGAACAATTAGATATCGCATGGGGGAGTCAGATTCGCTCTTATGTCTTTCATCCATATTCGATGGTTAAGGATCATCGAACCAATTATGAGGTTGGTAATACCCAAGCAGTTATGGATGGTGATTTGGATGGATTTATTGATGCCTATCTGAAATGGCAAATTGCAAACAAAATTTAATCTTTGCCTTGAAATCGTTAAATAATTGAGAATTAATAATATTTGAATTGTGTTAGAATGAGTAGAAGTATGTCTATATTGCTTGATCAGGAGGAATAATGGGAATAATTGAATTAAATAACGTTCAAAAGAAGTATTCGAATGGTACGACAGCCTTGAGAAATGTCACAATTAGTATTGAACAAGGTGAGTTTACATATGTTGTTGGTCCTTCGGGAGCGGGGAAATCGACTTTTATCCGTTTGCTTTATCGTGAGGCAAAGGCAGATAAGGGTACCGTTTCAGTTGCAGGTCATAATTTGGGGAAAATAAAAAATAAAGAAGTGCCGTATTTACGACGTGAAGTTGGCGTAGTCTTTCAGGACTATAAATTACTTGCCAAGAAAACGGTCTATGAAAATGTAGCTTATGCCATGCAGGTTATTGGCAAACGACCAAGAGAAGTAAAAAAACGTGTTCTTGAGGTTTTGGATTTAGTTGGCCTAAAGCATAAAGTGAGAATGTTCCCGAGTGAATTATCTGGTGGTGAGCAGCAGCGTGTTGCTATTGCTCGTGCAATTGTTAATACGCCAAAGGTTTTAATTGCTGATGAACCAACGGGAAATTTAGATCCAGAAAATTCTTGGGAAATTATGAATCTTTTGGAACGAATTAATTTACAAGGTACAACGATTTTAATGGCGACACATAATTCACAAATCGTGAATACATTACGTCATCGCGTGATAGCGATTGAAAATGGCCGAATTGTTCGAGACCAGAAGGAAGGAGAATACGGCTACGATGATTAGAAACTTTTTTAGGCATATACTTGAATCATTTAAAAGCTTAAAGCGTAACGGCTGGATGACTTTAGCTTCCACCTCAGCGGTAACGATTACCTTGATTTTAGTAGGTGCATTTTTATCAGTTATTCAAAATACCGCCAAGCTAGCTTCGGATATTGAAAATAATGTAACAGTAACGGTATTTGTCAATGTTGGTTTTGACGACAATAGTAAGACAATTAAAGATGATGAGGGAAAAGACATTGATAATCCTAATTATCATAAATTGAAAGATGCGCTTGAAAAGCTCGATGATGTTGAGACGGTTACTTTCTCTAGTAAGAACGATCAGTTAGAGAAAATTATTGATGTCATGGGTTCTTCCTTCCAATTATTTAGCGGAGATGCCAACCCTTTATACGACGTTTACGAGGTTAGTGCAACTTCACCTCAAAAGGTGAAATCAGTTGCCAAAGCGGCACAGTTTAATGGTAATGAAGAATTAAAAGCGATGGTCAATAAGGTTGATTATGGTGGCGACAACTCTGATAAGGTATTAAGTATTGCAACTGCTGTTAGAACGTGGGGACTTTTGGCTACGATTTTACTTTTATTTGTTGCAATGTTCTTGATTTCCAATACAATCAGAATTACGATTTTATCACGTCAAAGAGAGATTTCAATCATGCGATTAGTTGGTGCTAAAAACGGTTATATTCGTTGGCCTTTCTTCCTTGAAGGTGCTTGGATTGGTATTCTAGGTGCGATTATTCCTTCTATTTTGGTTGTTTGGCTGTATCGGGTTGTTTATGAGGGACTTAATCCACAGATGATTCAGAGCCATCTATCTCTTATCCCGCCAAATGAATTTGTGCCATTAGTCATTGGTATGATGTTCGCTGTGGGGATTGTTATTGGCTCACTTGGTTCAATTGTTTCAATGCGTAAATTCTTAAAAGTATGATTAATTAAAAATGCGATTAGCCTTTTTTGGCTAATCGCATTTTTTAGGTCGAGTTTATGCACACATTGCTCAGCTCATAGCCAGAGATAAGTAAAAGCGATGTAGACTTTTAATTTGTATTTTCAAGATAGGGTCGATAGATTTGTTCTATTTCCTTAATTAGTATTTTTTTTAATTCATCAGATGCAAAGGAATATTGAACAGCGTTAGAGGTGACCTCTAGCATTTGTTTGATAGTTAATTGACAGTATTGTGCTAATTTTAAAAATTCTTGAGTTAGATTAGTGTTTGAGACTGTTCGATTATCCGTATTAATGCAGCAATTAATATGATTTGCTAAGAAAAATTGAAGTGGATAATGCTGCCAATCTTCAATCGCATCTGTTTGAATATTACTTGTTGGACAAAGCTCAAGTAATATGTTGTTTTGCTGACAAATTGACATCGCCTTTGGGTTATCCTTTATGGCGACACCATGACCAATTCGTTTCGCACCGAGATGAATTGCTTCTATTACGTTGTGGCTACAGCCACATTCACCAGAATGTAGAGTGACCTCTAACCCATTTTGGAGAGCTTTTTGGACAATGGGTGCTATTTTTTGATTGTCTACCTTTGCTTCATCGCCTGCAAAGTCAAAGCCAACCACCCTCTTTTCATGTAAAGTTTTTAGCTCAGCTAACAGTGACAAGTTAAGCGCATCAGAATGATTTCTCATTGCACAAATTAATAAATTAACATGAATATTATTTTCTTTTTGTGCTAAGGTGATGCCTGAGCAAACGGCGTTAATGACTTCAATGACAGATAGACCTTGCTCAAGATGAAGTAAGGGTGCAAAGCGCAGCTCTAGGTAACGCACGTTTTCTTGCGCAGCAGCTTGGATTGTGGCAAGCGTAGCAATTTCAATGCTTTCAGTAGTTTGTAACATTTTTAAAATAACATCAAAGCTTTCAAGGTATTCTGCTAAATCATGACATTTTTCTGGCGCCTGAATTTTTGCAAATTGCTGTTGGTTGATTTTAGCCTTAACAGCTAATTCTTGTAAGGTTTTGACTGGCACTGAACCGTCGAGATGGCAATGCAATTCAGCTTTTGGGAGTGATTTAATTAAATTTTCATTCATAACTGCTCCTTTTAATCCTTCTATTTTGCGAGCTGTTTTTGCAAATAACGCATATCCTTGAGCTGAATCCCGTTTTCAATAATCGGATGATCGTAGTTTTCAAGGAAAAAATTGGGTACGAGATGGGCAAGCTGATAACCACATTTTTGATAAAAAATTAAATTATCACTACCCTCTCCAGTACCAACAAGGAGTTTTTTAGCTGTTTTTAGATAATATTGTTCAAGATAGTTTAAAATGGCCTTACCATATCCTTGCCCTTGCCAGTCAGGCTTAATTGCCAAATTTTTTATTTCATATGTTTCATAATCAATTGATAAAACAACTGCAACGCCAACGAGTTTATCGTCTTGATAAAAGGCAAAAAGTGTACCATCTTTAAGATATTGGTTGATTAACGAGCTTTGTTCATCACCCAATAGAAGTAATGGCATAAATGCTGCTTTATTTGAGTGGATGATTTTAGCCTTCATTTTACTGCTCCTATCTTAGTCTAATATTCTTTTCAAAGTTTTCGCCATTCCGTCTTGGTTATTATCCCAATTTGTTTCAAGATTAGCGATTGCTTTAAGTCTCGGATTTGCATTTTTTAAAGCAATTCCTAAGCCAGCGTATTCAATCATTTCTAGGTCATTTAATTCATCACCAAAAGCAATGACATCAGTCTGAGCAATTTTAAAATAATCAGCTATCAGCTTTAAGCCTGTCGCCTTATTGACATTTTTAGGAATGATTTCCAAAATTTTATTAGGACCGCCCCAAGGGTTGATATTCAGTCGATTTTCAAAATAGAAATTAAGGTCTTGCGAAAAGCGCTGCTTGTCTAGCACTGAGGTTTGGATTAAGACAGCCTGTGGATTAGTTGTTAATTTTTTAAGCTCTAGCTGAAAACGTTCGTCTAACGAATCTCGACCAAAAACAGCTGCATGTGCATTATCTAAATGATTGATAAAAAATTTCTTTCGATATTCAGCGGCTACAAAATCTAATTGAAAGTCCTTTTGATTGATAACAAGACTGCGAACATCCTTCTTATCAATATCGAAGCTCAAATCCTTGAAGCGATTATCAGTTGGATGATGCGTTAAGGCACCATTGAAATTCACCATTGGTGTTTTGAGCATCAGCTGATTATAATATTCGATCGCCATTCGGTATGGTCTACCAGTAGCAATCACAACGATATGACCATCTTGAATGGCTTGTTGCACTATTTTTTTTGTATAATCGGTAATTTCACCTGCTTGGTTCAGAGTTGTACCGTCTAAATCAAGGGCAATTAGCTTTCTATTCATAATTTCTCCAAAAAACCTATAAATTAGTAAATTCAATTCAGGGACTACTTTATTTATAACAATTTTCATGAGATAATACAAATTGCGTATTATCAGAATTATAAATAAAAAGCCTTAAATTTTGGCAAAAGATAATTTCTTATTATTTAGAAAGTAAGTGATGAAGGATGAAGAGGGTGAATAGATGAAGTTATTGATTGAGCTTTATATCAAAGGCTTAATAACGGTTTCAATCATAGAATTAATCATAATTTTTCTTTATTTACTTATTGTCTTCATCAATGGACACTTAAAAAGACGAAGCTTTCAAAAGTTAGTGATTGAATTAATTTTGATTTTTTTATCAACTGTCCCAATCTTGTCCTTTGCTTATATAGCAGTGATAATGATGATGAAAGCAAGTAGTCTGAGTTAGACTGGCGGAAATACGATAAGCAAATTATTTTATGAATTGTTTATTAAGGCGTAGAATTAGCTTACTGGATAATTAAACGATTAGAAATGGAGATATAATAATGTATGATGTAGTTGTTATTGGTGCTGGTCCTGCTGGTATGACAGCGGCACTTTATTCGGCACGTAGTGAATTAAAGACGTTACTCTTGGAAAGAGGTGCGCCTGGTGGTCAAATGAATAATACCGCCGAGGTAGAAAACTATCCTGGCTTTGATAATATTTTAGGGCCTGATTTGGCATACAAAATGTATGAGCCATTAGAAAGATTTGGCGTTGAAAATGCTTATGGCTATGTTACAGAAGTTGTCGATCAAGGTGCGACGAAGTTAATTAAGACAGAAGATGATACCTTTGAGGCGAAATCAATAATAATCGCAACAGGTGCTTCTCATCGTCATCTTGAAGTGCCAGGAGAAGAGGCGTACGCTGGACGTGGTGTTAGCTACTGTGCGGTCTGTGATGGCGCTTTTTTTAAGGGAAAAGCGCTGATTGTTGTTGGTGGCGGTGATTCTGCTGTTGAAGAAGCAATCTATTTAACCCGTTTTGCGTCAAAGGTGACGATTGTGCACCGACGTGACGAATTACGTGCCCAAAAAATCATTCAGGAGCGCGCATTTAAAAATGAAAAGATTGAATTTATTTGGGATTCCGTTGTTGAAGCAATTAATGGCGATGATAAATCAGTAACAGGTGTGACAGTAAAAAACATTAAAACTGATCAGGTCTCGGAAGTCGTTGCAGGAGGCGTCTTTATTTATGTTGGCCTAGATCCAATTACTGAGCCATTCACTCATTTAGGCATCACAGATGCTGCCGGTTGGATTATGACAGACTCTGATACAAAGACCAGCATACCAGGTATCTTCGCTTGTGGTGATGTTCGGGCGAAGGATTTACGTCAGATTACGACTGCGGTGGGCGAAGGCGGTACCTCTGGTTTTCAGGTTTACAAATATTTACAGGAACAAGAATAGATAAAAAGGTAGGACTGCCGGCGGGCTGCTCTACCTTTTTAATTATTAATTATCAATTATTTTAGCTGATGTCTAATTCAAGGAGAACAGGGCAGTGATCACTGCCTAAAACATCTGCTAATATTTCAGCTTTTTGGATTTTATCATTCAGCTTGTTATCAATAAGCCAATAATCAATGCGCCACCCAGCATTATTTGCCCGCGCATTAAATCGATAGCTCCACCAAGAGTACGCCCCTTCTAAGTCAGGATGGCAATAGCGGAAGGTATCGGTGAAGCCAGCATCAAGCAAAGTACCAAATTTACCACGCTCTTCGGGTGTAAAGCCAGCATTTTTTTGATTGGTTTTCCAATTTTTTAAGTCAATATTTTGGTGGGCAACGTTTAGATCACCACAAAGCACAACATGCTTTTGTTTTTTTAAATTGATTAAATAATCCTTAAAGGCATCCTCCCAGGCCATCCGATAATCGAGCCGAGTCAGCTCACGTTGTGCATTTGGTGTATAAACGTTAACAAGATAAAAATCAGGATATTCTAAAGTGATTACGCGACCTTCATTATCGAAATCAACTAGATTGATACCATAACTAACACTTAAGGGCTCGGATTTAGTGAAAATTGCTGTTCCAGAATAGCCCTTTTTTTGTGCATAATTCCAGTATTCAAAATAATCTGCCAAGTCAAGCGGTGATTGTCCAGCTTGAAGCTTTGTTTCTTGAATACAGAAAAAATCAGGATTTAAAGTGTTAACGATTTCACTAAAGCTTGGGCTCTTTTTTTCGACTGCCCTTAGTCCGTTGACATTCCAGCTAATAAATTTCATTGATATTCTCCATTGTTAATATAATTTTATGATTACTTAGAACAGTTTAAGTGTTAAACTAATGATAGTTTAACAATCTTTTCTTAAAAAGGGGGTAAATATGCAAACATTAATTGAAAAAATGCGTCAAAAAATGAAGAATAGTGGATTAGATGCCATTTTGATTCAGAATTTAAAAAATGTTTTTTATTTAACAGGCTTTACTGGCACAAATGGGACGGTTTTATTGACGCCAGATGATAATATTTTTATTACGGATTCTAGGTATACTGAACAAGCGACTAAACAAATCAAGGGTTATACAATTTCAGAGAATCGTAATATTTACGAAGTAATTGAAATGTTTTTAGGTACAGCTATTGAATTTACAATTGGCTTTGAGGATACAATTAGCTATCGAGATTATTTACGCTTGGAGGAGCTACCGTTAAATTTAACGCCCTTGGAGCAAAGTAACTTTGTAGAAGAATTACGTGAAATTAAAACACCTGGGGAAATTGAAATCATACGGCAAGCCTGTGCGATTAGTGATCACGCCTTTTCTAAGCTTTTAGATTTTATTCAAATTGGCAAGACAGAATTAGAACTCGCTAATTTTTTAGACTTTGAGATGCGTAAGCTTGGGGCTTCAGGTCTTTCATTTGATACCATTGTTGCGAGTGGTGTTCGTTCGGCAATGCCGCATGGTGTCGCTAGCCAAAAGAAAATTGAAACAGGTGATGTCATTACCTTTGATTTTGGCTGTTATTATGAAAATTATGTGAGTGATATGACACGAACAATCGTCATCAATCAAGCCTCAGACGAGGTAAAAGCCGTTTATCAGACTGTATTGTCCGCTAATCAGGCTGTTTTAAAGCAAGCGAAAGCAGGGATTAGCTATGGCAATTATGACCGTTTTGCACGTTCAATAATTGAAGAGGCTGGTTATGGGGATTACTTTACGCACAGTATCGGTCATGGCATTGGTATTGATATACACGAAGAGCCTTTTTTCGCTAATCGAGAATTGAAGCTGATTGAAAACCAAGTAATCACTGATGAACCTGGCATTTATCTACCAAATCAATTTGGTGTCCGGATTGAAGATGATTTAGTGGTGACTCAAACGGGTGTTTCTATTTTAACGCACGCACCTAAAGAATTGATTGTCTTGAAAAAATAAGTTTTGCACGTGATTATAGTCAGAAAAAATAGCGATTTCCGTGCTTTCATGGTAAAATGTTAGAGAAACAATTTTGTCATTTTTGTGTTTGAATATAGGGCAAAATAAAAATTAGTGGAGGAATTTTAAGTTAATGATTAATATTAATGATTTGAAAATTGGTATGACAATTGAAGTTGATGGCGGGTTATGGAAAGTATTAGATTTTCAGCATCATAAGCCAGGCAAGGGCAATACTATTGTTCGGACTAAGCTAAAAAATATGCGTACCGGCGCGGTTCAGGAAAAACGTTTTAATGCAGGAATTAAGGTTCAAAAAGCAATGGTTGATACCAAAAAAATGCAATATTTATATGCTGATGGTGAAAATCATGTTTTCATGGACTTAGATAATTACGAACAGATTGAAATTCCATCAGTTCAAATTAAAGATGAGCTTCAATATTTATTAGAAAATATGGAAGTTTCAGTTGTGATGTTTGAATCAGAAATTTTAGGTGTTAACTTACCAACAACTGTGGAGCTAGTTGTTGCAGAAACTGAACCAAATATCAAGGGAGACACCTCCTCTGGTGGCTCAAAACCAGCAATTATGGAAACGGGCTTAACGGTACAGGTACCATTTTTTGTCAATGCTGGTGATAAATTAATCATTAATACTCAAGATGGTTCATATTCTTCAAGAGCATAGAGAAAAAAATTGGAAACATCTGACATTGGTGGTCAGTAATTGAGCTAAAATATGCTTAGTGAGGTGCTATATTTAATAGCTTATTAGCCCGATCTCAAGCTAATATTTTTCTTCAGAAATGCAACTAAGTAATTAAAAAATTGCCCGTTTTGTATATTTTGAAAAAAATATTTCCTGCTCGTTCACAATTGTTAGAAAGATTTGTTTCGGCTTTTTAGAGATAGAAAGGAAATCAAATGAGCGAAGAAAAAATTATAGAAACGCAGGAATTAGGAGAGGTAGTTATTGCTCCTGAGGTTATTGAAATCATTATTGGAATTGCAACCTCAAAAATTAAAGGCGTTTATGCGATGCAGGGTAATCTTGCTTCTAATATTGCTGAAAAATTAGGTCGTTCTTCACACAGTAAGGGTGTTTATTTAAAAAATAATGACGATGGCTCTGTCAATGCGGATTTATATGTTTATTTAGATTATGGGGTTTCAGTGCCAAAGGTGGCAATGGCAATTCAAGATAAGGTTAAACACCAAGTATATGATATGACGGGCTTAAATCTTAAAGAGGTCAATATTCACATCGTTTCGGTGATTCCTGAAAAATTTACTCAGGCAGATTTATCTGAATTATTTGATGAGGATGAGTTGAATGGCTAAATTATCACGTCATGAAATTCGGATTAAAGCGATGCAAGTCTTATTTATGCAAGATTTCGATGAGGGTTTATCTAAGGAGCAGGCTATTTCAGATGTTTTTGATTTAGATGAGAACTTAGTTGCTGAAAATACTTTAACACCGGCTTACTTAGATCAGTTGGTCTCAGGTGTGATTGCGCATCAAGCGGAAATTGAAGCAGAGATTGGCAAGTATTTAAAGGCAGGCTGGACAATTGGTCGATTGACTAAAGTTGATCGAATCGTTTTAAGTATTGCTGTTTTTGAAATTAAGTATACAGAGGAGACACCAGCAAAGGTTGCAATTAATGAAGCGATTGAGCTGGCAAAGGACTTCGGAGAAGCACAATCGGCCAATTTTATTAATGGTGTTCTGAAACAGGTTATTAATGAATAATAATCGTTATAAAAATAATTCATGAAAACCACAGCAGACTTTACTGTGGTTTTCTTTTATAAAAAAGATGAATGTGAGGAGAAAAAGTGATTATTGATGGCAAAGCATTAGCAGATCAAAAAGCAATCGAATTGAAGGCGAAGGTTTCAGAGTTAAAGGCGATAGGGATCACCCCCGGTTTAGTTGTTATTTTAGTGGGCGAAGATTCAGCAAGTCAAGTTTATGTACGAAATAAAGAACGACGTGCAAATGATGCAGGCTTTTTATCAACAGTTGTTCGTTTGCCAGAGACAACCACACAAGCAGAGCTATTAGCCATTATTGAGCAGTATAATCACGATACTCGCTATCATGGTATTTTGGTTCAGCTCCCAGTACCCAAGCAGATTGATGCCGATAAGGTTTTACTTGCAATTAAACCAGAAAAGGATGTAGATGGTTTTCATCCAATGAACGTTGGTCTGTTAAATGTTGGCAATCCGTTAATGATTCCTTCAACTCCAGCTGGTATTATGGAAATGCTTAAAGCATATCAAGTCGATTTAAGTGGTAAAAATGCTGTTGTAATCGGTAGGTCTAATATTGTTGGCAAGCCGATTGCTCAGCTGCTACTGGCTGCCAACGCTACTGTGACCTTAGCACATTCACGTACCAAAAATTTAGCAGAGATTGCCAGACAGGCTGATATTTTAGTTGTTGCGATTGGACAGGGACATTTTGTAACGAAAGAATTTGTTAAAGAAGGTGCAGTTGTCATTGATGTTGGTATGAACCGTGATGAGAATGGTAAATTAATCGGTGATGTCAAGTTTGATGAGATTGAACCGATTGCTAGTCTAATAACCCCCGTTCCTGGTGGAGTCGGTCCAATGACGATTACAATGCTAATGGAACAAACCTTTGACGCCGCAAAAAAAGCTGAGATGGCTGATTAGGCATACTAGAACGGTAAATCAGGATTTTTGAGATAAAGGAAACTTTCGGCTTTAGTCGTTAGTTGACTTATCGAAAAAAATATTGGTTTCGGGAGAGTATTGCCTAGCCATTGAAGCTAGAATATGTCAAAAGTGAAGTTTCATTAGCGTGGGTCCCATCAAATATTGATATTTGATGGGAAAAGGAGAGACTACGAAGCGATAATTAAAGTGAAGCTTTATTGGCATGGACTTTGTTTGTGCATTTTCAGAAGTATAGATAAAAATTGGATATATTAATATACTTAATTATCAATTAAATTCATTATTATATAGAAAGGAACTTAGATGGAATATTTATCAGTCACGACCTTGACTAAATATTTAAAGGCCAAATTTGATCGTGATCCATACTTAGAGACTGTCTATTTAACTGGTGAAATTAGCAATTTTCGGAAACGGCCAACTCATCAATATTTCTCCTTAAAGGATGATGGGGCGGTAATTAATGCCACAATGTTTGCAGGTAAGTTTAGACAGCTAAAATTTCAACCTGAGAATGGTATGAAGGTTTTAGTTGTTGGTCGTTTGACTTTATATGAAAAAAGTGGTCAATATCAAATTGTTTTAGAGGAGATGATTCCTGATGGTGTTGGCGCTTTATTCCTACAGTTTAATCAGCTCAAGGCGCAGCTTAGTAAAGCGGGATTATTTCAAGAACAGTTTAAACAGGCGATTCCTGCATTTCCTAAGGTGATTGGTGTGATTACATCACCAAGCGGTGCAGTCATTCGAGATATTATTACCACCGTCGAGCGACGTTTTCCATTAGCAAAAATTTTATTATTTCCAACAAAAGTCCAAGGCGTAGGCGCAAAGGAAGAAATCGTTAAAAATATTCAGCGAGCAAATCAGATGTCAGAGATTGATGTTTTGATTGTTGGTCGTGGTGGTGGTTCGATTGAGGACTTGTGGGCATTTAATGAAGAATCGGTGGTTCGAGCTATTTTTGAATCAAAATTACCGATTATTTCTTCAGTAGGGCATGAAACGGATACTACTCTAGCGGATTTTGTGAGTGACCGCCGTGCTGCAACACCAACAGCAGCAGCAGAGATTGCGACACCAAATATGATTGAATTAATCAATTTACTTCAGCGACAGGATCAGCGCTTAACGAAGGTGCTTCAAAATCAAATTAGTCAGTATCGATTAAGGGCTAATCAGCTGGCACAATCAGTTATTTTTAGACAACCGATGCGTCTGTATGATGGACATTTGCAAAAGGTTGATTATCTGAGTGAAAAATTGACAAGTGCCTTAAAGGAAAGACTGAACCAGCAATATCAAATGACTGAACGAATCCTTAATCGCTTAGCACACCAATCACCTGATCGAGCAATTAAACAATATCTGCAGACGCTAGCGATGCTTGAAAGGCAGCTAAATCAAGCAATGCGCGAATTAATTAGGCAAAAGCAAAATAAAGCAGCTAATGCGATTCAAGCGCTTGATCTATTATCACCATTAAAGGTGATGTTAAGAGGCTTTTCGATTACAGAAAATGAGACAGGTCAAGTGATTCGAAAGGCTGATGCTATTAACATAGGCGATCAAATGCTGACGAGGCTACCTGATGGCAAGCTGATTTCAATCGTTCAGGCTATTGAGAAGTCAAAGGAGGGAGAATAAATGGCAGAGGAAAAAACATTTGAACAATCATTAGAAGAATTAGAAGCAATTGTGAATCATTTAGAAAATGGCGATGTACCCTTAGAGGCTGCTTTAGCAGAGTATCAAAAAGGAATGGCTATTAGCAAAAAGCTTCAAGTGACTTTGAAAAATGCCGAAAAAACCTTAGCTAAAATAGTGACAGATACTGGCGATATTGTTGATTTTGAAGGGATTTCAAATGAATAACCAAGAGATTAAGGCTCAGATAGATCAAATACTTATAGCATTTTATCAGGAAGATGAGTCTTTATTAAGTGAGAGTATTTGCTACTCAATTCAAGCGGGTGGTAAGCGATTCAGACCAATTTTATTGGTTAAGATACTTGAGGGCTTGAATTTTAAAATCACGACTGATGTTTTAAAGGTTGGCGCAGCTCTTGAAATGATTCACACCTCATCTTTGATTCACGATGATTTACCGGCGATGGACAATGATGATTATAGACGAGGCATGCTGACAAACCATAAAAAGTTTGGTGAAGCAAATGCAATTTTAGCTGGTGATGCGTTATTGTTGGATCCATATCAGCTTTTATCAACTGTCGATTTTAAAGCTGACATAGTTGTTAAATTGATTTCGGCGCTAGCGAAGGCTAGTGGCTTTCGAGGTATGGTTGGCGGTCAATCTATTGATATTAATAGTGAGAATCAGACGATTTCTTACGAGCTTTTAAAAGAATTACACGCAAAAAAAACTGGCGCAATGATCGTTTTTCCTTTTATTGCAGCGGGAATTATTGCTGGTGTGCCAGAAAAAACGGCAAATCAGTTGCAAGAGCTAGGGGAACGAATTGGTTTGGCATTTCAAATTCGAGATGATATTATTGATGTTACGGAAAGCTTTGAAACGCTTGGAAAAACGCCACAAAAGGATATTGCTGAAAATAAGGCAACCTATGTCAGCCTTTTTGGATTGGAAAAAGCGAAGCAGCTACTAAGCGAGCAATTAGAACATTCAGAATTATTGCTTGGGGAAATAGTAGATTTTAATGCCAATAAAATTGAACCTATTATTAGTCAGTTAAAAATAAAGGATGAAACATGAAAAAAGAGCGGGTTGATGTACTGGCGTTTCAACAAGGACTATATGAAACTAGGGAAAAAGCGAAACGCGGGATTATGGCTGGACAGGTCTACGATCAAAATAATTTGCGTTTAGATAAAGCAGGTGAAAAAATATCGCTTGAGTCTATTCTGCATATTAAAGGCGAAAAATTAAAATATGTTTCAAGGGGGGGCTTAAAACTCGAGAAGGCTTTGACCTGTTTTGACATCATTCTTGATGCTAAAATTGTGATTGACATTGGTGCCTCGACGGGTGGCTTTACCGATGTGATGCTACAAAATGGTGCAAAGCTGAGCTATGCGGTTGATGTTGGTACCAATCAGCTTGCTTGGCGATTACGACAGGATGAGCGAGTGATTGTGATGGAGCAATACAATTTTCGCTATGCTAAGCTCACCGATTTCAAGCAAGGCTTACCAGAATTTGCGAGTATCGATGTTTCTTTTATCTCACTCGCTCTAATTTTACCAGCCTTATTACCATTGTTAACTGATGGCGGCGAAGCGATTGCACTCATCAAACCACAGTTTGAAGCAGGTCGTGCACAGATTGGAAAAAATGGGATTATCAAGGATTCCAAGGTGCATCTATCGGTTTTAGAGAAAACGATTGAAATGATTTTATCAATCGGCTTTTCGATAAAGGGTCTTGAATTTTCACCAATTACTGGTGGTCATGGTAATATTGAGTTTTTAGCCTATTTAAAAAAAGATGGACTGGCAGAGCTTAATCCGGCGATTAATCCAGCTGAGGTTGTTAAGCAGGCACATGATAATCTGCATCAATAAATTTTTGGCTTGAAAATTAAATAAGGCAAATAATTCGGGTTGACATACCCTTTAATCATAAGGAGATTAACAATGAAGAAAAGTGTTCGTCAAGAATTAATCGCCAATTTAATTCTGGAAAATGAGATTTCAACACAGGATGATTTAGCAAAAGCGATTAAAATCGCAACTGGTGTTGATGTGACGCAAGCGACCATCTCAAGAGATATTAAAGAATTGGCGCTTATTAAAATTGCTGGTGAGACGACCAATTTTAAATACAGTCTGCCACAGACTAATCTTTCAGACGGTAGTCATCGCTTAAAAAATTTAATTCAGTCATCGTTATTAGAAATTAAGACGCGTGAAGGGATTGTTGTGATCCGAACAATTCCAGGTAGTGCACTCGCTTTAAAACGCTTGATAAGAGAGCAATTTTCGGAGGATATTTTTAGTATTTTCGCGGATGATGATAGTATACTGATTACGCTTGAAGCTGGGATAGAGTCAATTACTTGGATTGCTTATTTAAAATAAAAAGTATTTAGGGGGCGTCCAAAAAATATAAGGGATTATATGAGTATTAATAATGAAAGTAAAACGCTTCGTTCGTTATATTATTTTAGTGTAGGCATAGTTTATCTTTTTTTACTGCACTAGGGCAATGCCTTCTTTTCTCGATATCATCGCTAGATTGTAAAGATAGTACGATTTTTTTGGTTAATTTGAACGAAGCTAGTGACTTTACCGATAATATTGATCGGCTGGTTATTTTATCAAGACAATCAGTTTGCGAATAAGCACATTCGAAAGTTTAGTTTGGCTTTATTTTTTATCAGTATGTTTTGCGTAGCGAGTTTTTTATCTTTATTTATATTGCCATTTATTATAATGCTTTTTCGAGATTTATGAAGTTATAAATCATTTAATTATATAGGATAATTATTTGAAATGAGGTGGATATGCTATTAGAATTGTCTATTAAAAATTTTGCGATTATTAAATCAGTTACGGTTCCATTTGAGGCTGGTATGACCGTCTTGACAGGTGAAACTGGCGCAGGAAAGTCGATTATCATTGATGCGATGAATTTATTGCTTGGTAGCCGTGCATCGAGTGATTTTATTCGTCACGGTGAAGATAAGGCTGAAATAGAGGGCCTATTTGCTATATCCTTGACCAATAAATTGGCTGATCAATTGTATTTATTAGGCATTGAATTAGACGAGGCCCAGTTAATTGTTAAACGAGAAATCTATCGAACCGGTCGCAGTATCTGTCGAATCAATGGTCATCTGGTTACGCTTACCAATTTAAAAGAAATTGGTGGTGCTTTGGTTGATGTTCATGGGCAACACGAGCATCAGGAGCTAATGCAGCAAGCGCATCATATTGAGCTGCTTGATCAATTTGGCAATCAGAACTTTAAAACGCTTAAATCAAATTATCAAACTATTTTTTATGACTATGCTAAGCTTCATAAACAGATGGTTGAACGGCAAAACAATCAGGTGAAGTTTAATCAAAGGTTGCACGAGTTAAAAGCTTCAATGGCTGAAATTGGCGCCGCAAATTTAGAGGTCGGAGAAGAAGAACTGCTTCGTAAAAAAAGATTACAATTACAGAATCAGCAAACGATCGTGCAGCAGTTACTGGAATCATTAAATATTTTACAAAATGAAGATTTTTCACCGAATGATCTTTTAGGACAGGTTGGCTCCAAATTGAATCAGCTCTCTGATTTTGATCCAGATTACCCTAAGCTGCTTGATCAAATTGCAATTCTTTCCGATGGCCTATCTGAAATTGCCAATCAGCTTGAAAATAAGCTCGATCAGTTTGATTATCAAGATGAATCGCTTGATGAAATAGAAGAGCGTTTAAGCTTAATTGGTCGACTTGAAAGACAATACGGGGAAACAATACCTGAAATATTGGATTATTATCAAGCAATTTCAGAGGAATACGACGAGCTTCAGGCAATTGAATTAGCTGATTCTGGGCTTCAAACCAAAGCCAAGGCATTAAAATCAGAATTAGTTAGTCAGGGTGATGCGCTAAATGTGGCACGACGGAAAATTGCCACCGCCTTAGAACAAGAAATCGAGCAGCAATTTAAAGAGTTATATTTGGAAAAAGCTAAATTTCAAGTCGTTTTCTCTAAGGCAAAATATTCAGTAAATGGCAATGAACGCGTTGAGTTCTTTGTTTCAATGAATCCAGGTGAAGGTTTTAAGCCACTTGCTAAAACGGCATCTGGCGGTGAATTATCAAGAATTATGCTTGCCTTAAAGGCTATTTTTACAAATGATACCCAGACAGCAATTGTATTTGATGAGGTGGACACAGGTGTTTCAGGGCGTGTTGCTCAGGCAATTGCGAATAAAATTCATAAAATTTCGGCATATTCACAGGTACTATGTATTTCTCATTTACCTCAGGTTGCCGCGATTGCTGATTTCCAGTATTTTATTGAAAAAGTGAGTGATGGTCACTCAACTGAAACACGTGTCAAGGTTTTGAGCTTTGAAGAACGAGTTAACGAGGTAGCGAGAATGTTAGCTGGTGAAACAGTAACAGAATTGACGCTTGAGCACGCAAAAGAGCTGTTAATGACTCAGCATTAATAAAAAAGGAGATGGAAAAAAAGACGTTTAACGACGTAAAATAGGGTGCTTTCTATCTCTGATTAAAGCTGTGAAAGATAGACGAGTCATTCGTTTATTCAGTCAGACGCTTTCTTTCTCACCGGATGACGTATCTATTTGAACAGTTTTGAGATAGAAAGCCCGCCAAAGCAAGCCGCTTACGTCATTTTTCTAAATTTCTACAACAACAAGGTGTTAAATCAACTCTCTCAGAAAAGTGCGGACAAGCTAGTCTTGCATTCATGCACTTTGGCGATTTGTGCCAAAGTGCAAGCCGTACTTGTATCGCTACTTTTCTAGTTGATTTAACCCATTCACGCTAAACGGTCGTTTACGCTTTTTAGACAATCTGGCTTCAATGACCAGTGTTTAGGAAATTAGAGAAAAAGTACGCACAAGCTAATCCAGCTTCAATGCCTAGAAATTTTCACATAAGTACACTCTGCGCTCGGGCAAAGTCTGCCTGAGTAAATAAACGCAGAGTTAGCTTATGTTTCAACTTTCTGAGCAAGGCATTTCAGCATTTTAGATAATCTAGCTTCAACGGCTTGAAAGTATCGGCATAAGCTGAAAAAATAATTCGCGGCAACAATTGAACTAAACTTTTAAAGCTCTCCTTGGTCGCTTATAAAAGTAAGTTCAATTGCATACCTTGCCGACTAACTGCCTCAAATTTCATTCTGAAATTCTCGGAGAGTAAGTCGTCATGGCAAAGAGCGCCTTTTACTATTTTTCAGTCTTATGCTCAACTTTCAAAGCAAGCCGTTTCAGCTTTTTAGACAGTATTCAGAAATTTGTCTATTTTCCTATGGCATTGACTAGTCGTTGCCGCATTGTTTCCTGTAAATTATGAAAAAACAAAATGGGTTGGGACAAAAGTCCCAACCCATTTTGTTTTTAATGCTTGTCATCTGCGCGCTTTTCTAACAGGTATGTTCAGTACTCTTTGTCATACCTTTTTTTATTAGTTTAAAAAGAAGAAAGCCTAGTAGGCCCCCAATTGTATTGAAAATTAAATCATCAATATCGACAATTCGATTGAGTTGTAGGGTGATATCAAGTATTCCCTGCCCAAGTTCAATCACAAAGCTGACGGTAAAGGCCAAAAGGAGTGCATTTTTTAAATTTTCATATTTAGGAAAAGCTATGGCAAAGAGCATCGTGAGTGGTATTGTCATCAAAATATTAAAAAAGCTTTGAAGAAATACCTTTTGATTTGTAAAGCTATAATAAACCGAGTTTAACGGTATTATTTGATACCAAAGCTGTCCGTTATTTTTTAAGTTTGGATAATTAAAATCGCCAAATTGTCCTGGATAAGCTTTAGCAGGCAGCCAGCAAAGCATTACCAGTGCAATAAAATAAAGACCGATTAATATTTCACGATGCTTATGAATCCAATTAAAGAGTATTATTTGTAATCAGTCCTTTTATTGATATGATAGTACAAAATACAGGTCATCAAGCTTTGGATAAATGTATAATCAAAGCTTGGAAAGATAAAGGCAAGCAAGGTAGTCAAAATAATTGGTGAGGTACTGCAGACTAATACTGATTTATATATTTGTCCGAAATACTGAATTTGATTTTTTGAAAATAGATTGACGATTTTGATGATTAATGCAACCATCAATGTCATATAAAGCAGATTAATTAGTGCTGGCAATAAAGCTACCAAATAGGTTACTAAAAACAGCCAGCCCGGTTTATGTAATCGATTGAAGGCTGCTTGAATCGATTTATTATTAAATGAACCTAAATCCTGATAGTCAATTGTAAGATGACTTGGTTGATCTAGATTTTCAGAAATATTACTTGACGGTAATATGATATGAATTTCATTTTGTCTAAGAATAATTGCTGTTGCTTGTCCTGAAGCATCTGTTTCAGCCTCGTTTAAATCACGCTGATTTTTAGGATCTAAAGTAACAATAAAGTAGTTAGTTTGGAAAATACTCGGCTCAGCCTCAGTCTGTAGCTGTCCGTCTTTAACCTCAAATTTAGGTAAACGGTTGCTAATGGTTTGTGCGTCACTAATCAAATTATCGGAGAATGTCCAAAAATCTGTAGTAATTGTGATTGCTAATGTAAACATTAGTAAAAAGAAATAGACAATTGTTTTATTCCAGCTTAAAAGGCTAGCTTTTTTGAGTTTAGGTAAATCGGTAAATGAATATTTAAATAGGTTTATTATATCAGCCATAAATCTGCCTCCATATCGCATTATAGCATAGAAATTTTACATAATAACCATGAATTAAAATTAATGGCAGAGAATTAATTTAGGTATAAAAAGTAACGCATATTATTTGCTAAAGAAGGCTTGGGTTAGTATGATAATAATATAACAGTTGGAACTGTTGACAATAAAAAAACGTGCAAAATAATGCATGCTACAGACAATAGGAGGAATTATAAATGAGCTATACTTTACCAGAATTACCTTATGCATATGACGCTTTGGAACCTTTCTTCGATGTAGAAACAATGCACTTGCATCATGATAAGCATCATCAAACTTATGTCACTAATTTAAATGCAGCCATTGAAAAGCATCCTGAATTAGGTGAAAAAACCGTTGAGGAATTAGTAGCAGATTTAGCAAATGTACCTGCAGATATTAAAACTGCAGTTCAAAATAATGGTGGTGGGCATGCTAACCACTCATTTTTCTGGGAAATTTTAGCACCAAATGCTGGTGGCGCACCTACTGGAGAAATTGGCGATGCGATTGCTAAAACGTTTGGTAGCTTTGAAACCTTTAAAGAAGAATTTAAGACTGCAGCAACTGGTCGTTTTGGCTCAGGCTGGGCTTGGCTAGTCGTTAGTGGTGGTGAATTAAAGGTAACTTCTACAGCTAATCAAGATTCTCCATTGTCTGATGGTGACACACCTGTTTTAGGCTTAGATGTTTGGGAGCATGCATACTACTTGAAATACAAAAATGTTCGTCCTGATTATATTGCAGCTTTCTTTGAATTAGTAAACTGGGATAAAGTTAACGAATTGTATGCAGCAGCAAAATAATTAATTAAAGATAGATGAAAAAAGGCTTGAAGTGGCTACTTCGAGCCTTTTTTTGTTTGATCATCATTAACTCAATTTCCTAGAACTGTGATATGATGAGGTTAGTAATTACAGGGTAAAAAAAGAGGGAGGTTCGTTATGAAAAAATGGCAAATATTACGACGTGATCCATGGCTAGAGCCTTATAGTGATGTTATTGATGATCGCATGAAGCGCTTTGAGTATACAAAGCAACGCCTACTACAGCCTGATCAAAGCCTATCTGATTTTGCAAATGGAAAGCGCTTTTTTGGATTTAATCAGGAAGCTGATTATTGGCTGTTTCGTGAATGGGCGCCTAATGCTGAAAAAATGGCTTTAATTGGTGATTTTAATCAATGGGATGAGACTAAACATCCACTTAAGCCACTCGCTTTCGGACAATGGGAGTTGCGTGTATCAGGTGAACTACCTGAGCTTAGTAAGGTGAAACTACGAATTTGGGCAAACGGACAGGTATTTGATCGAATTCCGAGCTATATTGAATACGCTGTTCAGGAAAAAAATCAGTCAAGCTTTGTTGGTGTGATTTGGCAGTCACATTATGAATGGCAAAATCAGGCACCCACTCGACCGTTGGATCCTTTGATTTATGAAACACATATTGGCATTTCAAGTGAGGAAGGTAAGATAAATAGCTATGGTGAATTTGCACGGAATATTTTGCCTATTATTGCTAGAGATGGCTACAATACAATTCAAATTATGGCAGTTATGGAACACCCGCTTTATGCTTCGTTTGGCTATCAAGTCTCAAATTTTTTTGCACCGTCTTCAAGATTTGGAACACCAGATGATTTAAAAGCGCTAATTGACTCGGCGCATGGTCTTGGATTAACGGTGCTCTTAGACGTGGTTCATTCACACGCAGTTTCAAATGTTGGCGAAGGGTTGAATTTATTTGATGGTTCAGAAGATCAATATTTTCATGCAGGTCATGCAGGTAATCATCCCACTTGGGGGACAAAACTGTTTAATTATGGCAAAACGGAGGTTATTCATTTTCTTTTATCTAATTTAAAATATTGGCTAGATGAATTTCACTTTGATGGCTTTCGTTTTGATGGGGTCACTAGCATGCTTTATGATCATCATGGCTTGGGAGTTGCCTTTGATAATTATCAAAAGTATTTTGATGGTGCGGCGGATTTAGATGCCATTACCTATTTGCAGCTAGCAACGGCACTTATTCATCAGGTTAATCCAGAAGCAATTATTATCTCCGAGGATATGTCAGCAATGCCTGGGATGGCCTTACCTATTTCAGAAGGTGGCCTTGGCTTTGATTATCGCTTGAGCATGGGGGTGCCAGACTATTGGATTAAGCTATTAAAAAATGTTCGAGACGAGGATTGGAATTTACATCAGCTATGGCATGAGTTGACAACGAGAAGAGCCGGCGAAAAAAATATTGGCTATGTTGAAAGTCACGATCAAGCTTTGGTTGGTGATAAAACAATTATGTTCCGTTTAGCTGATGCAGAAATGTATACTCATATGAGTATTGCTTCACAGAGCTTAATTATTGACCGAGCGATTGCTTTGCATAAGCTCATTCGTTTGGTTACCTTCTCTTTAGCAGGTGAAGGCTACCTAAATTTTATGGGCAATGAATTTGGACATCCAGAATGGTTAGATTTTCCAAGAGCAGGCAATAATGATTCATATCATTATGCGAGACGTCAGTGGCATTTAGCAGCTCAAAAGGATTTAAAATATCAGTTTTTATTAGCTTTTGATCAAGCGATGATTAAACTAGATCGATGCTATCAATTCTTAACAGCTTCAACAATCGAACGTTACATTCAAGAGAATCAAAAAATATTAGCTTATCAAAGAGGGAAGCTGTTATTCGTTTTTAATTTCCATCCAACAGAGGCTGCCTCTCTTAGCTTGAAAACGATGACCTCACCTAAATTTATTTTAGATAGTGATGAAGGTCAATTTGGTGGCTTTGGCCCAAGAAATCATTTTGAATATATTGAGATAGACGAAACGGTCAATTTTTATTTAGTGCCAAGAACAGCAATGATTGTTGAAGTATAATCATTCAAAAATGGCTAGTGCAAAATTAAAGTTTTTTTGATATGATTGTAAAAGTGAACATTTCATTTAATTGATGCGAAATAGCAATTTAACTTTAATTTTAAATTAAAAATAATGGAGGATAACGTGGCGAAAGAACATAGTGAACACATTGAAGAACTAAACGATCAGATGCTTGCAAGACGTGAAAAAATGGAAGAAATACGTCAAAAGGGCTTGGATCCGTTTGGCAAACGCTTTGATAGAGATTATACAGCTGAAGCGCTTCATGAAAAATTTGATGGACAATCTAAAGAGGTATTACATGAGCTAGGAGAAACAGCCACTATTGCAGGTCGAATGATGACCAAGCGTGGCAAGGGTAAAGTTGGCTTTGCACATATCCAAGATCGTACCGGACAAATTCAAATTTATGTTAGGAAGGATGCTGTGGGCGAGGAAGCTTATGAAATTTATAAGCACGCCGATTTGGGAGACTTCTGGGGTGTGACTGGTGAAGTGATGCGTACAGATATGGGAGAGCTTTCAATTAAAGCAACCAAGGTGACGCTTTTATCAAAGGCCTTACGTCCATTACCTGATAAATATCATGGTTTAACAGATGTCGAAACGCGTTATCGCAAGCGCTATTTGGATTTAATTGCGAATAAAGAAAGCTTTGACCGATTTGTTAAGCGTTCTCATATCATTTCCTCAATTCGTCAATATCTGGATGGTTTAGGCTATTTAGAAGTCGAAACACCCGTTTTACACAATGAAGCTGGTGGTGCAGCGGCACGTCCATTTATCACCCATCACAATGCCTTAGATAAGGATTTATATTTAAGAATTGCGCTTGAATTGCATTTAAAACGCCTGATTGTTGGGGGCATGGAAAAGGTTTATGAATTATCACGTGTTTTTAGAAATGAGGGTGCAGATACAACGCACAATCCTGAATTTACAATGCTTGAAATTTATACCGCCTATACCGATTTTAAAGATGTGATGGACCTAACAGAAGGCATCATTCGCAACGCTGCCGAAAAGGCACTTAGCTCAACAACAGTCATCTATGAAGATGTAACGATTGATTTAGGTAGTGAATTTAAGCGGAAGCATATGGTTGATTTAATTAAAGAAGCCACAGGCGTTGATTTTTGGCAGGAAATGTCTGTAGATACAGCACGTCAATATGCCGATGATAACGATGTACACTACGAGCCACACTTTACAGTTGGTCATATTATTAATGAATTTTTTGAAAAATTTATCGAAGATACACTAATTCAGCCTACCTTTGTTTACGGTCATCCTGTTGAAATTTCACCATTAGCAAAGAAAAATACCGATGATCCAAGGTTTACTGATCGTTTTGAATTATTTATTACTGGTCGAGAATTTGGTAATGCCTTTACAGAGCTTAATGACCCTATCGATCAACGAGAACGCTTTCTAGCTCAGGATGCTGAACGCTCTGCTGGTAATGATGAAGCGCATGGTATTGATGAAGATTTTGTCGAAGCGCTAGAATATGGTATGCCCCCAACAGGTGGCTTAGGCATAGGAATTGATCGTTTGGTTATGCTTTTAACCAATGCACAATCTATTAGAGATGTTTTACTTTTCCCAGCGATGAAGTAAAACAATTAATAATTAATAATTAATAATTAATAATTAATGGAGGAATAAATGTCTGAATTATTATTAGGTAGTATTGAAGCAGGTGGCACAAAGTTTGTTTGTGCAGTAGGAAACGATTTATTTCAAGTTGAAGAGTCGGTTAGTTTTCCGACAACGACCCCCGAAGAGACCTTGCAAAGAGCTGTTGATTTTTTTAAACAATATCAGGTTTCAGCGATTGGTGTCGGTTCATTTGGTCCAATTGATATTATTCGTAATTCAAAAACCTATGGATATGTCACAACGACACCCAAGCCAAATTGGGCGAATGTCGATATGATTGGTATCTTAAAAAAATCCTTAGATGTGCCAATGTATTTTACAACTGATGTTAATTCATCTGCCTATGGTGAGATGATTGCGTATGATAATTTGGGCATTAAAAATATTGTTTATTTTACCATTGGTACAGGAATTGGTGCTGGTGCGATTCAAAATGGTCAGTTTATCGGAGGTATTTCTCATGCTGAAATGGGACACCAATTTGTCAAACGCCATGCAAATGATTTAGATTTTGATGGTGTTTGTCCATTCCATGGTGATTGCTTGGAAGGTTTAGCTGCTGGTCCTAGTTTAGAGGCACGTACAGGTATTCGTGGCGAAAATATACCTATGGATTCAGATGTTTGGGATATTCAAGCTTATTACATTGCCCAAGCTGCAATTTCGGCAACATTAACGCTAGCACCTGAAAAAATTATTTTTGGGGGTGGCGTGATGGCGCAAGATCATATGATGCATCGTGTACGCAAGCATTTTAAAGAATTACTAAATGGCTATGTGGTAACACCACCGTTAGAAGATTATTTACAAATCCCTTCAATTGTTAATAATGGTTCAGCCACTCTTGGTAATTTTGCTTTAGCATTACGTGAGCTAAAGAGCATTTAAGAAGTAGAAACGTTTCATCAAAAAAAAGTCTAGCCTTGTCTAGGCTTTTTTTATTTCAAATGATACTTGACATCATATTATACATCGTATAATATGTATTTAGTAATAATATTATATAAAATAAACAATTTAGTTTATGTAATACATTAAAAAACTCGAAAGTTTTCCTGAATTTGTATGGCGCTGAGCGCGATTGAGCGCATTTTATTACGCCAACTTCAGCGGCTTGAAACTTACGCCATAAGTCAAAAGATATTCACGGAAAAATGCGTCGTTAAAATTTTTTGAACTTATGTTGCAGTTTCAAAACGAGCCGTTTTAGCTTTTTATTAATCCAGCTTATCACCCGCAACGCCTAGCAAATTAGATAAAATTTAGCTGAAATAAAGACCATTTCAACTAAATTTTCCTAAATTTGTACGGTGCTGAACGCGATTAAACGCTTTTTATACAAGGAGGTTTCAATGGATATTAAAATACCAACGGTATTACTCGATGGTGCCGTGTTAACATTACTCAAAAATGAAGATTTATACGGTTATACTTTAACTAAAACGATTCAGAATTGCTTAAATGTCTCTGAAAGTACGGTTTATCCGGTTTTGCGTCGATTGGCTAAAGAGGGCTACTTAACAACTTATGATGAACCTTATGAAGGCAGAATGCGCCGCTATTATCATTTGGCTGAAAGTGGACAAAATCAACTAGCAGAAATTAGGAAAACTTGGATTATTTTTAGAGATGTTATGGATACAATCATCGGGGAGGGTGCCACATGAACGATTATTTTATTGAGGTAGCGAAGCATTTGTCGATGCTACCGATTGAGGAACGAGATATTCTAATTCAATTTTATTCAGAATATTACGAAGAGGAAGGTAAAACAGAACAACAATTATATGATGAGCTGGGGATGCCGAAAAAGTTCGCCAAAGTCTTAGTCAGCAATTATTTGGCTGAAAATGAAGATGCGGTGATTTTTAAGGAAAAACCGTTTAAGTCAATTCGCTGGTTATTGCTTGGCATTTTAGCTTCGCCGATTTTATTGCCTGCTGCTATTGCGCTTGTTGCTGTTTTATTCGCCTTAATTATTGTGATTATTTCATTAGTTTTTGCTCTAATTGTCACAATTGGTTCAATTTTTATTGCTGGTATTGCTTTGATAGCTTCAGCATTCTTTGTGATCAATAGCTCAATATTTACCTATCTCTTTTTTACCGGCTCTGGCTTAATCTGTCTTGGAATTAGTCTCCTATTTGTACCACTATTAGTTAAATTTTCAAAATGGTGCGTGTCGCTAGTTCAAAGATTTTTACAGTTCGTGGTTAGAAAAATTGGAGATAGAAAAAAAGTAGGTGTGCGTTATGAAAACTAGAAAAATAATTAGTACTGCCTGCTTTCTGATTACAGTTGGCATTGTTTTAATGATTATTGGTGGAATGAATGGTGCTTCAATGGGATTAAATGTAATTAAAACTGAGCAGAACTCAATTGAAGTAATACCAAATAAAAAAATCAAAACGATTGAGCAGAAAATAGACGGTTCGATTAAAGATATTGAGTTAGAAAATTATGACTTACAAATAAAAAAGGGCACAGAAAATAAAATCAGCATCAGTTATTATCAGCAAAAACCAGAATTTGAGTTAGCTAATCAAACGCTTAAAGTCAAAGAAAATGAACAAGGGCTTGGTTCAATCGGTAATTTTTCATTTAGCTCCAAGTCGGAAGTATTACAGCTTGTATTAACTGTTGCGGATTCAACATTTTTTGACGATTTGACGGTTAATTCAAAGGGTAGTAGCTATTTAGAAATAAATGATTTAACTTTATCCAATTTAGTAATTAATAATAAAAATGGTTCAATAGAAATTAATAATGTTACAAGTGAACAGATGGCGCTTCAGTCTCGAAATTCATCAATTGAAATTACTGATAGTGTACTACCGTTATTGAATATTGAGCAACGAAACGGTGATATTGAAATAACTGACACAACTTTAGCTGCTGGTAAAATTACCCAGCGAAATGGGATGATTGATTTTGAAAATAACTTAATTGATGGTTTAGATATTCAAATTAAGCAGGGAGTTATTGATATTGATGACGAGGAAGTGGTGAATAATCATTATCAAAAACGAAGTACAAATCAGGCATTAACGATTAATATAGAAAAAGGCAGCTTTGAATTAAACTAACCAGTCTTTAAACTGATTTTGAATTTATCAAATGATTGTAAACTAAAAATTAGGAAATACTAATTATTTCTTAAATTAAACTTAAATCTTTTAAAAATAATTAATATTACCTGTTATTTAGATTGAAATTTGTTAAAATAAATTGGATAGTTAATAAGTTTTCAATTAATTAGGTAGAATGGAGTAATTAGTTAGTGGACATTATTAAGGCAATTATTTTAGGGATTATCGAGGGTATTACAGAATGGTTACCGATTTCATCAACTGGACATTTAATTTTAGCAGATGAATTTATCAAGATGAAACAAAGTGCTGATTTTATGGAAATGTTTAACGTCGTGATTCAGCTTGGGGCGATATTAGCAGTTGTTTGGCTATATTTTAATAAGCTTAATCCTTTTTCTTCTACAAAAACAACGCAAGAAAAATCAGATACATGGCAACTTTGGTTTAAGGTTGTTGTTGCCTGTATACCAGCAATGATTATTGGTTTACCACTTGATAATTTTTTAGAGGCACATTTTCATAAATTTGTACCCGTTGCGATTGTATTGATTATTTACGGAATCGCCTTTATTGTTATTGAGCGCTGGCAGAAAGATAAGAAGCCACGTTTATCAGATTTAAATGGTATGACTTATCGTGCGGCAATGGTAATCGGTTTTTTTCAGGTACTTGCGCTAATTCCGGGTACTTCTAGAAGTGGTGCAACGATCCTAGGAGCGATTATTATTGGTTGTTCTCGCTTTGTTGCGACAGAATTTTCGTTTTTCCTTGGTATCCCGGTAATGTTTGGGGCGAGTGGCTTGAAAATTTTGAAATTTTTACTAAAGGGAAATATGTTTACAGGGATGCAAACGCTTGTCTTGTTAGTTGGCTGTATTACAGCTTTTATTGTTTCCGTTTTGGCAATTAAATTTTTGATGAATTATTTAAAACGTAATGATTTCCAAGTTTTTGGCTGGTATAGAATAGCCTTAGGTGTTATACTAATCGCGTATACACTGTTTAAGTAAAGTAGCAAATATAAGGATAGATATGGGGGGCTTGATGAATTACACAATTGCAAAAAAAGTGGTTAATGTACTTTCATTGCTAGGAATTGCAGCATCATTTCTTTTAGTGTTTTATTTTTATCGACTTGGTGTATTTAGCGATCAGACTGTCCTAACGCATTTAGTGGATAATCGAGTCATTTTAGGTCCAATCATCTTTATTTTAATTCAAATTATTCAGGTTGTAATTCCAATTATTCCTGGAGGGGTTTCGACAGCTGCTGGCGTGTTGATTTTTGGCCCAGTGAAAGGCTTTATTTATAATTATATTGGTATCGTAATTGGTTCAATTATATTATTTTATTTAGGTCGAACCTTTGGTCGAGATTTTATTCAATTATTTGTGAGTGAAAAAACTTTTAATAAATATGTTGGGTGGCTAGATAAAGGCAAAAAATGGGATATTTTCTTCTTTGTGATGATGATTTCACCAATTGCACCTGACGATGCGCTGGTTTTGATGGCGAGTTTAACCAAAATGAGCCAAAAATCATTCCTTTTTTCAATATTTGTTGGTAAACCATTACCAATTTTCTTGTATAGCTATGCCTTATTATATGGTGGTCAAATCCTACAATCAATTTTCTTTTAGGGAATGTATTTTCATGAGCTTATAATGAATAAATAAACAAAAAATCGGGAATAATTGCCGGTAACTATTGAAAACACTCCATAATTGTGTTATAATTTTAAGGATTAAAGGAGTGTTTGTATGGCTACGACATTATCAACGATTAAAGAAGCTTTAAATGAAAAAATTGGGATGAATATTCAAGTAACTTCACAGACTGGTCGAAAACGCCAATCTATCCGACGCGGTCGATTGACAGAGGTATATCCGTCACTTTTTGTGGTGGAGCTAGATCAGGATGAAAATAAATTTGAACGTGTTTCATATAGTTATTCTGATGTCTTAACAAAATCAGTCGAGATTTTGTTTGATGATGAAGCAACAAATGATGATTTGATGATTCAAGAGGCTTAAGCTTAGGGCTTGAGCCTCTTTTTTTTTTGCCATTGCCACTTGACTCCTGAAATTTTCAGGAGTTAAGTGGCAATGGCAAAAACAGAAATTTTTAAATTTTTTGACACACTAATTGATTATAAATTGATGCTAATTATTAAAGTTAAAACTTTTAGATTTTAAGATAGAGAAGTCGACTTTAAGTAAAATGACTATGCTATAATTGAAATATTGTTAAGAAATGTAAGTAAAAAAAGGAGTTTTGATGAGTTATATTTTAGAAATTTTGCCAGCATTAATTAAAGGTACTGTCATGACCTTAAAAATGTTTGGAATTACTTTACTCGGTTCAGTGCCATTGGGATTATTAGTTGCTTTTGGATTGAGGACTAAATTTAAGCCATTAACTTATTTATTAAATGTCTATGTCTGGATTATGCGTGGTACACCGTTATTATTACAATTAATTTTTATTTTTTATGGTCTGCCCCTTTTACAAGGTGGTATTGTTTTTGAGCGCTTTGATGCAGCAGCATTTGCCTTTATTCTAAACTATGGTGCCTATTTTGCCGAGATTTTTAGAGGTGGTTTGCAAGCAATTCCTAAAGGACAATATGAGGCAGCAAAGGTGCTCAAATTTTCCAAATTTGAAACTGCCCGATATATTATTCTACCTCAGGTTTTTAAAATTGTATTGCCGGCAGGAGCAAACGAGGTCATCAATTTAGTTAAGGATAGCTCGTTAATTTATGTTTTAGGGCTTGGTGATTTATTGCGTGCAGGTAAAATTGCGATGAGTCGAGATATCAGCTTAATACCAATGATTTTAGTTGCAGCGATTTATTTATTATTAATTGGTATATTAACAATTATTGCTAAGCAAATTGAAAAGCATTATGATGGCTGGAAATAGGAGGAAAGATGTTAGAACTCAAAAATATCAATAAATCATTTGGCAGTAAGGAAATATTTAAGGACCTAAATCTTGTGGTCAATGATGGTGATATCTTAGCAATTGTCGGTCAATCGGGTGGTGGCAAAACGACGCTGTTAAGAATGCTAGCAGGCTTGGAAACAATTGATTCAGGAGAGGTTTTTTTTAACAATCAAAAGGTTGAAAATGATGCGCTGACTGACGGCGAACAAATTATGGGAGTTGTATTTCAAGATTTTCAATTATTTCCACATTTAACCGTTTTTGATAATTTAACAATCTCACCGTTGAAGGTTTTAAAAAGAGCTAGTCAGGATGTTTTTATAGAGGCTAAAAAATTACTAGAGCAGCTTGGCATTGATGATAAATCAGAGGCTTATCCGTATCAGCTATCGGGTGGACAGAAGCAGCGTGTTGCTTTGGCGCGAGCTTTAATGATGCATCCAAAAATTATTGGTTACGATGAACCGACCTCAGCTCTTGATCCAGCTTTAAGAAAAGAAGTTGAAAATCTTATTTTATCAGGAAAAGAATCAGGAATTACGCAGATTGTTGTGACTCATGATATGGCATTTGCAGAAAATATTAGCAATCACATTTTAGAAGTGACACCAGTAAAGTAGGTAAATTTTATGAAAAAAGTCTTAGTCTTAGTCATAGGTCTATTCTTCTTAGTCGGTTGTTCTGGTGTTCATCAAAAAACAGCTACAGATCAATGGTCGAGAATTGAAAAAAATAAAAAAGTAATTATTGGGTTAGATGATACCTTTGTTCCAATGGGCTTTCAGGAGAAAAGTGGCAATTTAGTTGGTTTTGATGTTGATTTGGCACGTGCAGTATTTGAGCCATTGGGTATTACTGTTGATTTTCAAGCAATCGACTGGGATATGAAGGAACAAGAGTTAAATAATCAAACAATAGATTTAATTTGGAATGGGTATACAAAAAATTCTGAGCGAGAAGCACTTGTGCGTTTTTCAGACACTTATATGAAAAACGAACAAATTTTAGTAACCTTGAAATCAAGTGGTATCACCTCTTTTCAAGCAATGACTGACAAAACGGTTGGCATGCAAACGAATTCGGCAGGCTATGATGTTTTTAATGCTCAGCCTAATATTTTGAAGCAATATGTTAAAGACGCAGATGATCCAGTATTATATGATGGCTTTAACGAAGCAATTATTGATTTGAACGCAAAGCGGATTGATGGTTTATTGATCGATCGTGTCTATGCTAATTATTACCTCGAACAGGCAGGGGAGTTTGATCAGTATAATTTAATTAATGGTGGCTTTGATAGTGAGGATTTCGCAGTTGGTGCTAGAAAATCAGATGCGCAGTTAGTAGCGGTCATTAATCAGCAATTTAAAAGGCTGGTTCAGTCAGGTGAATTTGAACGAATTTCAATTAAATGGTTTGG
This sequence comes from Enterococcus sp. MMGLQ5-1, assembly GCF_013155265.1. Lineage (GTDB taxonomy): Bacteria > Bacillota > Bacilli > Lactobacillales > Streptococcaceae > MMGLQ5-1. The sequence continues at coordinate 107,653 of NZ_JABJXU010000001.1, forward strand.
CGAAAATGTTGCACCCGAAGATTTATTAAAATGAATAAATATTTTTAATAAATAAGCCGGAATATTATATAATTAGTTTGGTTGATTTTCTTAATTAATTGATAATATTTTAGATAATTAATAATAATCCTTGATAAAAGTTTAGGAGTATAGAGATGAAAAAACAAAAAGTTGCAGTTTTAGGTGCTGGTTCTTGGGGAACAGCTTTAGCGCAAACATTAGATGATAATGGACATGAGGTCAGAATTTGGGGTAATGCACCTGCACAAATTGACGAAATTAATCAAGCGCATACTAATAAGCGTTATTTACCTGAATTGGTTTTAAGTAACCGGATCCACGCTTTTCTTGATTTAGAAAAAGCAGTGTGTGGGGCAGATGCAGTTCTTTTTGTTGTACCGACGAAGGTTATGCGCTTGGTTGCGAAGCAATTTGCTAAAGTTAACCTAACTACTAAGCCTGTTATTATCCATGCTTCAAAGGGACTTGAGCAAAATACGCATGAACGAATTTCAACGATACTTGAAGAAGAAATTCCAGTTGAAAAAAGAGAGGCAATCGTTGTCTTATCTGGGCCTAGTCATGCTGAAGAGGTGGCTGTTCGAGATATTACCACTATTACAGCAGCTAGCAGTAGTGAAAGCGCAGCGGCATATGTACAAAATTTATTTACTAATAAATATTTTAGAATTTATACAAATCATGACGTTATTGGCGTTGAAACTGCAGGTGCATTAAAAAATATTATTGCAGTTGGAGCGGGAGCGCTTCATGGGCTTGGCTACGGCGATAATGCCAAGGCGGCCATTATTACTCGTGGCTTAGCGGAAATTACCCGCTTAGGTGTTGCAATGGGAGCTGAACCCTTGACCTATATCGGTCTTTCTGGTGTTGGTGACTTAATTGTTACAGGAACCTCAATTCATTCTCGCAATTGGCGAGCTGGTGATGCACTTGGTCGTGGCGAGAAATTGTCGGATATTGAAAAGAATATGGGCATGGTGATTGAAGGTGTTTCAACTGCCAAGGCGGCTTACGAATTATCACAGCAATTAAAGGTTGATATGCCGATTACGGATGCGATTTATCAAGTGCTTTATCAAGGAAAGGATATTAAGGCGGCGATTACTGATGTCATGCTAAGAGACGCTAGACCTGAAAATGAGTATTATGAAAAATAAAGATATGAAAGAGGAATTTACTATGGAAAAAGTAAAAAAAGCTGTTATTCCTGCTGCTGGTCTTGGTACAAGGTTTTTACCAGCAACTAAGGCTATCGCCAAAGAAATGTTGCCGATTGTCGATAAGCCGACCATTCAATTTATCGTTGAAGAAGCACTTGCTTCAGGTATTGAAGATATTTTAATTGTTACAGGAAAGGCTAAACGCCCAATTGAAGATCATTTTGATGCAAATTTTGAGCTTGAGGCGAATCTTCGAGAAAAAGGCAAAACGGATTTACTTAAGCTAGTTGAGGAAACAACTGATATTAATCTTCATTTTATTCGTCAATCTCATCCTAATGGCTTGGGCCATGCAGTATTACAGGCGAAGGCCTTTATTGGTAATGAGCCATTTGTAGTTATGCTTGGTGATGACATTATGGTTGATGAGGTACCATTGACAAAGCAGCTTATCGAAAAATTTGAAGATACGCACGCCTCAACAATTGCTGTAATGAAAGTGCCTAAAGAGGATACTGATAAGTATGGTGTGATTGATCCTAATGGTCAAGCAATTGATGGCTTGTACAATGTTAAAGGCTTTGTTGAAAAACCAAAGGTTGAAGATGCGCCAAGTGATTTGGCAATTATTGGTCGTTATCTTCTAACGCCTGAAATTTTTGATATTTTGGAAACTCAAGCACCGGGTGCTGGTGGTGAAATTCAGTTGACTGATGCCATTGATCGTTTAAATAAAACACAACGTGTTTTTGCGCATGAATTTAAAGGGAACCGTTATGATGTTGGTAATAAGCTAGGCTTTATGACTACCTCGATTGAGTATGGCTTAGAGCATCCGCAGATTAAGGATGAGCTTAAGCAATATATAATTGATTTGGGTAAAAAATTGGAGCATCAAGCACAGGGGAATTCAGACGATGACGCATCATCGTAATCGTTTTCTTTGATAATATCTTTAAATAACGATATAATTACATTATTAAAGATTGGAGGTTTGATTATGGCAAATTCGGATGAAGTAAAAGGTAAAATCAAAGAAACAGTCGGTAAGGTGTCGAAAGATGATTCAAAGGAATTAGAAGGTAAAGCACAGGGTGCCTTTGGTAAGGCCAAAGAAAAGGTTGAGGATTTAGTGGATGATGTCGCTGAAAAAATCAACAAAGAAATTGATGAATTCAAGGATAAGAAAAAAGATAAATAATCATTAATATGATAAATAAAGCTTATAATTTTATATTTAAACTGCAGAGCTGTTTAATATAAATTATAAGCTTTTTTGCTCGGATTAAAATTAATAATTAACTGACTATTGAATCACTCCAAATTAGTGTTTACCCTATTTTGTCTTAAAAAGACAATTGCTGCTGGTAATAGCGAGATGAAGATAATAGCAAGCATGATAATTTCAAAATGATTTTTAACAAATGTAATGTTGCCGAAGAAATAACCAGATAAAATAGTTATTAATATCCAAGTAATGCTCCCAGTAATATTAAAGAAAGAAAAAGTTTGTGTATTCATTTTTCCGATACCTGCGGTGAAAGGGACAATTGTACGAATAATCGGCATAAATTTGCCTAAAAATATTGCCATGGCTCCATGTTTTTTGAAAAATATTTCTGTTTCATCCAGATGCTTTTGTTTAATCAATTTTTTAAATATTTTACTTTGCGATATTTTTTTGCCAAAATGCTTCCCAATTTGATAATTTATTGTATTTGCCAGAATTGTGGTCATTGTCAATAAAGGTATTAAAACAAGGATAGATAAGTGATTGGTGGCTAAAGCCGCTAATGACCCTGAGAAAAAAAGTAATGAGTCACCAGGTAAAAACGGAAAGATCACTAATCCAGTTTCAATGAAAATAATAAAAATAACAATAATATAAAAACCAGATAAATGATTGTTTAATAAGGTTTCCAGAAAGCTTTGGAGATTGAAGAACGCTAAGGTTGTTAACATAAAAGTTTTGCCTCGTTTCTAATAAATGAGTGTTGATTGTCAGGTTGAATCATAGCATAATCTTTTATTAAAATGATTTAATCTTAAATTTTTTTAAGAATGAATTAAGTAATTTTTATTAATATGTCATGAATTGTAGTTTTTTTGTAATTGACTTCTACTTTTTTAGGGAGAATGAAAAATAGAGCATTGAGTACTTGAGGCATAATTCTGATTTTTTTGTTTTAGTTGTAGTTATTTTGGAAGCCTATTTTAAGCGGTCAAAGCAGTAGGTGAAAAATAGTGTAATTCATCCTGGATTTTCAGCTGCTGGCATAATTAATTTTTATAAAGCCCAAATTATTATTAAGTTGAGAGATAACAGCTTGGATAGCTCAAGAATTACAAAAATATTTGTTATTTTAAAGATATCAGTGTCATGACTAATAAATATTGGGATACTTGAAGGCTATAAAAAAGGCCAGATACGAACCGTATTGACCTTTAAATATATTAAGCTGGTGTATTCATATAAAGGCTGATTTAATTTATTAAATCAATCCTTCTTTTCAGCAATATTATGAGCTTTTATCGAATCTAAAATTAATATTTTACAAAAAACAGTACCCAGTATTAGCAAGGTTGCTGGGATAATTAAGAAAAAGCTAAAAATAATCGGTGATCCATATCCAATCGCACTAATGATCAGCCCTACGTTTTTATTACCTACAAAGGCCTTTGACAGTAGTAAATATAAGGTTAATGTAAAACCAATAACACACAGCATACTTAAGATAGACCAAAAAATGATACCACTAAAATTAAGCCAAAGACTTGTTACATCGACAAGTGGCTTGTGACCTGTTTGTGCCGCGACCTTATTAAAAAAGCCAAAGAAATAGATTATTGTTTGAATAATATTTAGACTGATTACTATTTTTAACATTTTTTGATTTAAAGCCATATTTTCCCCTTTTAATAGCTGTAATTATAGCTATTCATATCATTAATGTTATTAATGATAAATGAAAAAATAGCGATATAAAAGACTGTTAGCAAAACGATTAAAACACAATTAATAATAAACATTACAAGTCCTGCGCGGTTCCATGTCGCTTGCACTTTTTTAAACGTTTCCAAATCTTCTGGCTGGTAGTTACCGTCACGCCAAGCCCATTCATTTCCCTTAGCACCACAGACAAACATCCAGATTAAATTAAATAATGGAATTAGGCATAATAGTGGCAAGTAAGTCTTATTCCCAATACCCCAATAAATATTAAGTATAAATGCACCCCAGTTCCATTTCTTAACTTCTGCGGGTACTTCGTTAGTATTAGCTGTAACAGGCTGCTCATTTACTTCGTTTTCAAATTCTTCCATTTAGACTCTCCTTTAATAAAAAATAACATTATAATATCTTTAACATAGTATCAATATTATTTTACAACGTCAAGAAATATAAAAATTCACCACTATTATGATTGTAGTAGTGATTAGGAAACCTTGAAAAAATAGTTTAAATTATTTTTTCATTTATAATTCAAATGTTTTCAAAAGCCTCTTTGCCTGAATCCATTCGCCGTCACTATCAGCTGTAGAAATATTGCTTAAACGAAATTCTTTGGTGCATTGTTTATAGATAATGTCTTTTAATTTCGACATTTTAAATACTTCTTGATCATTTAACATAAATAGTATTCTGATAGCTCTTCCTTTACAAAGCATTCCCTGCGTTCAGGAATATTGTAGTATGCCATAAAGTTAGCAAAATTACATTGATTATCTGGGTCTAACTCATTTTCAACAATCCATTTTATAGCTAATTCATCAGCTTCTGCTTCTTCTCTAGAGCGTGATGAATGTAGATGGTCATCTCTATCTATATTATGCCCTAAAACGTGGTGAGCTATCTCATGAGCCAATATAAAAGTATCTATATAATCAATATTTATTATAATTACTTTTAACTCTGGATTATAAATTGCTGGCAAATCTTCCATTTCTTTTTCTGATAATTCAATAATTTTTAACCCACAAGTCTTCGCCTTTTTATATAACCAATCTCTCATTCATCATTTTCTTCCATTTCTTTTAAGATTGACACAATAATGCGTCTCGTTTTATCGCTAATAGGTTTGCCGTTGGCTGCAATTAATCTATACTTTTCTAAATCCTCTACTGAAATTTCTTTCTCTCTATTTAGTAAATAATCTGTTGATACATTAAAATAGTTAGCAACAGCTTCTAATTTGTCTGCAGTAGGACTTTGATTTTTCCATTTATAAAAGAGATTTTCTCCAAATCCTAGTTCTAAAGCCACCTCCTTTACATTCTTCCCTCTTTTTTGTGCAAGCGCCTTAATGATTTCAAACGTATTCATGTTTGTTTCCTTTCAATAAAAACATAAAATTAAAAACCTAAATGAATAATAAAAATTGACAAATGTATTCAATTGGATTATTATTGGTTCGTAAGCCAAATAGTTAGTCGATAGGTGTAGGTAAAACAACCAAATAATATAACCAATTTTTGTTGTTTCAAAAGAATTGAAATGTTGAATTAAATGCTTTCAAAGTCTTATTTAGCTATGCCTAAACAGTATCATTTTGAATAATTTATGTCAACAAAAATATTCAAAAAACTAACTTTTTGAATTAGAAATGATTGAAAGGAGAAAAAATGGTTAAAATACTGGCTGTAAGAGAAAAAAATTTGTCGATAGAGAAAGCAAAGGGGATTCGTATTAAAGCTTAGTGAATAGCTTAAAGGTTGCCGCTAAACAAGAGGCGGTATTCCTTTGTGCTGAAACACCGGGCGTTCTTTTTCACCCTAATCAATTGATTAGAGAATGCTTTTATGAGATAGGATGAATAATTAAAGTTAGAGTAGAGGATGAAAGTTAAGAAATGAGGCTATGAATTGACTAAAATAAAAAAAACCACTTTTAATTATATTTGGGAAATATTGAAGGATTATAACGATGTCGATGAACATATCAAAAGGCGTATCGAGGAATTACGATACCCACATCGAGAAACTGATTTGAATGCTGACATTAAGGGAACGAAGGTTAGATATGATAGTCAAGATATATTTTTAATTACGATTGAGCAGGATGCGCGTTTAGCTGCACTTGAACGGAATAAGCGTATAATTACAGAAACTTTAGAGGAGTTTGATCAGGATACAAATATGATAATCCGAGAATTATATATGAAAAAAAGACCACAGTATTCAATTCAAGGCTTAATCAGTAATCATAAGATATTTATTGGTCGGTCTAAGGCCTCCGATTTAAGAACTGCTTTTTTTATTGAACTCGCAAAAAAATTTAATTTAGATTATTAATTTTGGGTTATTCATGGATTTTTAATACTAATTAACATGATATATTGGTGTTGTGGGTAATGAGGCGAAGCAAGAATGGTGATTCAACACCAAACAACGGAAAAAATTTGGAACTGTCTGATGGCTAGGGAGTAGCTTAGAGAAGTAGTTGCAAATTGCTGAAAAATCAAAGCTGTCTTTGATTTTTGTTAAGGCCTATGACAGAAATTTTTGAATTAGGTCATAGCTTTTAGAATAATTTTTTTTGTATATTTATAATTGTCAAGATAGCTTTGATTTCTTTGCTAGCTGTCGAGTTTGAACAAGTATTGAAATATAGAAAGCTTATGTTAATTGTATGTATTGAATTTTTTGGTTTACAAATTATCAATGAGAGGCGGTGAGATATAACTTTGGAATTAGAGCAAATTGTTAATGCACATGATAAAAAATTAGCTCAGCATGATAAAGAGCTTGATCGATTAAATGCTATGACTTTGGAAATGCAGAAATCGATGAATGAGGGCCTTGCACGTGTTGATGAATCGAGTCGTTTCTTACGTGAGCAAAATACTCGTCAATCAGAGCAGAATGCAGAAATATTAAGAGCGGTTTTAAATCGAAATGAGAAATCAGATGAGCGAAATTATGAGTTAAAGCTGTTAGATAAAAGTAATATGTGGAAATTAATTTTAGGCATTGGAGCTTCAGCTGGAGCGGTTTTTGCTTTTGTCTTAGAATTGATTAAATTTTTTGGAAATCGATAAAAATGAATTTTAAAAAATAATCAGTACGATATGGCAAAATAATTTTTACGATGCTTTTGCCCGGTCTTCAGCGCTGATTGCAGGCTCAGGTTTAAGCTATGGTTTTAATACTGCTGAGCTGAAGGGGCTATGCTGTATTTGCCAGTATTACATTAAATGATATTTCTGAAAAATATAACGGTGACACGAGCAAAAAGTTCGTGTTTTTTAGCTTGGAGGAAGGCGTTGTGATTACAAGGAAATTGATATTCTTCTAGATTGAATTAGTATTGCTAAAAAATAGAGTCATTAATTCAAGCGCCTAATAAGCATTTTTTTGCAGTAAGGCGGGGATTTCAATGAGCTAAACGGTCATTTAGTAATTTAAGCAATGATGAAACAAGCAGGCTATGATGCTTATATGCATGCGGCTGAAAAAAATTAAATATACCAAGAAATTAGCAATACAGTTTTGCACCCCTCATATTTTATGGGGGCTTTTTTATTTGATTGAGTAGCCATTATTAGAAAGAATTTTTATTGTCGGATTAAGGTCTACTTTTTTTATCAGAATATAGTCAGTATTATAGGTAGAAATTGCAAATATACTTATGTGGTTTTCTGCAAGTAAAGTTGATATTTTGGCGAGTATGCCTACCAGACTGAAATCTAAAATCCCCTCAATTTTGAGTCCAGACCAGCCATCCTCTCTGTTGATTGTTTCATCAGGAACAGCAATGGTGGGTAATACTACTGATATTTCATCTTGAGTTTTGCCAATAAAAATTGGATTGATGGATAAATCAATTCTATGTAAATTTTCAACTTGAATAACAGATAAATCAATATTTATTTTTTTTAAAATCATTATTACTCTCCCTAAGTCATTATAATAGTAAATATACTATATTTTCTATTGTTAATGAAGACAATTGATTAATAGAAAGCAATAAATTTATAATACATTGAAAGCTTTGTTAGTTGATGGATAGTCTAGAATCGTTAAAAGAGGCTGTAATTGTTTTCTAAGATCAAGAAAAATGATCCAATAAACTAATTTATTAATTCAGCATACAGTATTTTCTTGATTTGTCTTCATTATTTATAGCTTGTATCATGAAGATAAGAGATGATTTATCATAAATAAAGTTATTTTATTTATAAAATTTGGTGGAGCTAGTATAATGATTTTAGCTTTTCATGAAAATGTGATGCTTTGATTGTATGTTTTAATTACAAAATAGCCATCTCCTGCGTGATGGTTTTTTGGTTGAATAGTAGATTGAATAAAATTAACGATAAGAAAAGGGGGAATTTTATGAAATGGAATAAATATATATTTATTTTTTTCGTATCACTTGTATGCCAGTTTGGAATTATGTTGATTGCATATAAAAATCAAAAAATATTAGGAGTCATATATATTTTAATTACATTTATATGGTGCTGTATAAATGCGTATAAATTTAAATCTGAAGAAACAGAAGAAGAGTGGGTTGCACGCTTGAAGAAGGTGGATTATACACCCTTAATCGGTATTATATTCTTTTTTTTACCTGGCTATAATCATTTATATTATTTATTATTTCCAACCATTTTTATTGCCAGTATTGCTGCAATAATTTTAAAACGAGAGCTAAAAGGCTGAATTAATCAGTCTTTTTTGCTTGCAATTTTAGAAATTCAGGTTATAATTTTGTTGTGGTCGTTTCAATAATATTGAAATAGAGGAGGCTGGTTATATGAAATCACATGAGGCGCATATCAGAGAAATTGCAAATGACCCCTTAATTCGTGATTATCACGATAGGGGGATGCTGAAGTGGCAGGGGATGTATTTATCTGAACAGACAACGATGCTTAAGCAGATGAAAGAGAAGGATTGTCATGTTGTTTATCGCTATGAGCCAATGAAAACGAGAGATATAATGGATTTACTATATTTTGCTTTTGCGCATACCAAGCCTATCCTTGCTCAAGTTGGTGAAATAGACCTAGGCTGGAATCAACAGGATTATATAATAGGTATTGTTAATGGATTTGATGAAGAAAAGGTATTTATAGACAATAAATCTTATGAAATTGAAGAAATTGAGTATGTTGAGATGTACAAAAAAATTAGGTAATTCAACTTTATATTTAGTAAAATCAACAGGTATAAAATTGTTGAGCGGTCAAAAATAGCTTGGAGTTAAATGTGTTTTTGACTTCTAAGATACGGATACTGATGTAATTAATTGAGCAGGCTTCGATGGTTTGGTAGCTACAGTTCGATAAGCCAAGCTATATGTTCGCCAGTAATTGATAATTTATAATTATTATCCCTATCAACATTTGATTACGGGGATTTTTGTTTGACATAATGCCTGATTATTGATAATGATAGTTAAGAGGTGATTAAATGCTGGAAAACATTATTAATGCATATGAAAATCGATTAAGAGAAGCAATGATTCGTAGCGATATTGAAGAATTAAATCAACTATTAGCAGATGATTTAAAATTTGTCGGTCATTTTGGTCAAGTAATTACTAAAGAAGATGATATAAGATCACATCAATCTAGAGATTTTAAGATGGAAAGCATCGTGATAAACAGTCAAGATATATATATGATAGATGCTGCTGTTATCACAATTAGTGACGTTCAATTAGGGATATCAATCGGCGACCAGAATATTTTAGATCACTTAATATATACAAGAGTTTGGCAAAAAATAAACAATGATTGGAAAGTTATAAGAGGGCAAGCCACTCAGGTAAAATAGTTTTGATTTGCTTTAAGTCTCGTTTAGGCTCAGCCCTATATTATTAACTCATCCCAAATAATTAATCTTTTTCATAAACTCCTTCCACTATCAGAGATGATGGTGGTTTTTTTGGCTCAGTGTCAAATTGGACTGATTTTACTAAAATGATCAAGCTGGATATTAGGCATCCGTTTTAGGATGATTGTCTCTTTTTTTACTATTGTCAATTATCTCCAAAAAATTGCATAGCAATTTGAGTCGACTATTTAAAAAATGAATTCATGTAGTTTGTGCTGCTTGATTGTGAAAAGGGCATTCTTTGCCGGAAAGATTGGATTATTTGCAATATAAGGGTGGTTTCGTTTCAGGACGATATGTCCCTTTTATCATCTCAAGACAAATAGAAATTAGTCCGAAATATTTATCAGTTCAATTTATTATAGAGGCATTTTTTGCCTGCCTAGATAGTTTGAAGGTATTCTGATAAGATATAAATATGATTAAATACTATTCTAAGAGAATAGAGGAGGAATTATGAAAAAAAGATATCTTTCAGGTGTTCTATTATTGTTATTAACTATATTTTCTGTCAGCTTCTTAAATTCAATTCAGGTTTCTGCAGCAGAAAAAATGACTCAAGTGACATACAATTTTGTTGATTTTACTTCATTAACTCCTGAGCAAGAGAAGCAGATTGTGAGTGGTAATCCAAAGGAAGTAGCTTCAACGGATACAATAGATTATTGGTTAGTCTATAAGAAAGTTTCAGCACAATCAATTGAAAGTAATATTAGTACAGCCTCTTTGAAAGCGCTACCTAAAACTAATGAATATAAAAGTGAAAATTTATATCTTATACTTGGTGCAATGTTTATGCTTTCAGCAATTGGATTATTTATCTGGAAGAGAAAGACAATTAAAATATTACTTGTTATTTTAATTGGCAGTACGGTAATGGGGGCTACCTCAGTATTCGCAGATGTAACGACAATAAAGAATGCATTTACTGAGCAGATTGTTATGAATACTCAGATTTCTCATATACCAGAATTGATCAATGGTTATGAATATGTTGGTTATATTTCTACGGCTGCTGATTTACCTGTTCAAACCGGACAAGTGACTGTTAGGTATGCTGATCAAGGTGGTCAGCCAATTGCAGATGATGCTGTCCTTACAGGAACCATTGGTACTATCTATACGACAGCAGTCAAAAATTTTGATAATTATGAACTCGAAAGCATTCAAGGTAGTGAATCTGGAACATTTACAAGAGAAAATCAAGTCGTTACATATGTTTATGCACAGATTGGGACGATTAAAACTGTAATCGATTCATCATTAACGGCTAATTCAGAAGGACAATATAGTGTTCTAAATCCATATTATGACCCTGAGGACCCAGATAGCTTAAGCAGTATATGGGTTACTCCCGTCCGCTACGTCCTTGATGCAGACAGAACTAAAATTATTGGAGGTCAAAGCTATCGAGATAAAGTAGGCAATTTGTTTAGCTTTCCTGAAGAATATGAGGAATTTGCTGCAGTTGGTTTCTATTATATTGATAGCAAGGGTATTGAGCGATATGAGAGTAATGGTATCTTTTATAATGGCATGTCTGCTATACCTACTTCATTTTTAGCACAAGAGCAAACCATAACAATCTATCTTGGGCAACCGGGCTAGTAATGAGTGCTTCAATAATTATTTAATTTAAACTAATAATTCTTATTTTGGAATGTGGCTTCAATTTTAAAAGGCTGAAATTAATCAGCCTTTTTTTTGATAGCATATGTATTTCGTGTGTACTAAATGATTTAGAACACTTATATATTAATGCTTTAAAAGTTTGTCATAAGGAAAGTAGGGGATTTGAACCCCTGCACCACATTTCTGCGGTTCGACGGATTTCGAGTCCGTTGCATTACCACTCTGCCAACTTTCCCAAAAAACAGGAAGCATAAATTATTTGTTCCAAAGTATTATTCTACGCTTTATGAAAAATATTGCAACAAAATTTATAATAAAATAATGATGACTCTATCTTTCTTTTTTTACTGCTGAATTTTAAAAATAAAATGCTTTAAGTCGTTTATCTAATAACCGCCAGATATGGTAAAATAAGAGAGAATAGTTTGCAATTTCAAATTTTTATTCATTTAGATAGATTGGAGAACAGTTGCAGGGAACGATCATAAAATCATTAAGTGGCTTTTATTACATTGAACATCAAGGAGAGGTATATCAGACCAGAGGACGTGGTAATTTTAGAAAGCGAAAGATTACACCTTTAGTGGGTGATTATTGTGAATTTGAGTCAACGAGCATTACAGATGGCTATTTATTGGAAATATTACCCAGAAAAAATGAATTAATTAGACCGCCAGTTGCCAATGTTGATATTGGTGTTGTTGTGATTAGTGCTGTTGAACCAAAATTTTCTAGCAATTTACTGGATAGATTCCTAGTTATTCTGGAATCTAAAAGTATTCAACCAATAATCTATATTTCTAAAACAGACTTGGTCACTAATCAAGCAGATATGATCGTCATGCAAAAGGAATATCAAAAAATTGGCTATCAGGTTTGTTTGGATTACTCAGAATTAGAAGCAATAAAATCGGAATTTACAGATAAAATTACTGTTTTTATTGGTCAAACGGGTGCTGGGAAATCAACATTGATTAATCAAATTGACGAGCAGCTCAATCTGGCAACCGGAGCAATTTCTAAGCATTTGGGACGGGGTAAGCATACAACACGCCATGTTGAGCTACATGAGGTTTTGGGTGGTTTAATTGCAGATACTCCGGGTTTTTCATCAATTGATTTACGCGAGATTGAAGCCAATCAATTAGCAGGCTACTTCATTGAAATTTCAGAATATGGGCGTTTGTGTAAATTTCGTGCTTGTACGCATACGCATGAGCCGGATTGTGCTGTTAAAAAAGCAGTTGAGCATCAGGAAATCGCCACCTTTAGATATGAAAATTACTTACAGCTATTAAATGAAATAGAGCAAAGAAAACCGGTTTATAATAAAAGAAAGTAGGAAAAAATGAACATGAAAATTGCACCGTCGATCTTAAGTGCGGATTTTGCGAATCTACAGCGTGATATTGAACTAGTTGAAGCTGCAGGCGCAGACTATATCCATGTGGATGTTATGGATGGCCACTTCGTAAATAATATTACGCTAGGACCAAATATTGTTTCCGCAATTCGACCAGTTACTAAATTACCCTTAGATTGTCACCTGATGATCGCTAATCCTGAAAAATATATCAATGATTTTGCGAAGGCTGGTGCCGATATTATTACGATTCACGTTGAGGCAACGAATCATATCTATGGCGCTTTGCAACAAATTAAAACTGCCGGCTCAAAACCAGCCGTTGTTTTAAATCCAGGCACACCAATTTCAAGTATTATTGATGTCTTACATTTAGTAGACCAAGTCTTGGTAATGACTGTTAACCCAGGCTTTGGTGGACAAAGCTTTATCTATGAATGCTTAGAAAAGGTTGCCTTTTTAGCCCAATATAAAAAAGAGCATCAGCTGAATTTTGATATTGAGGTTGATGGTGGGGTGGATGATCAAACGATTTCAGCCTGTCAAAAGGCTGGTGCAAATATTTTTGTTGCAGGGAGTTATATTTATAATGCTAATAATCCAGCCAAGCAAATTGCGCAATTAAAGGCTAAGCTTAATGACTAAAGTGGTTATTATTGTTGCTGGAATGGTTGATTATTTGCCACGCGAGGAAGCCATATATATTGGTGTTGACTATGGCGCTTTATTTTTAGTTAATAATCAATTTCCAGTTGCTTTTTCGGTTGGAGATTATGATTCACTGACTGTTCAAGAGTTCAATTTGATTAAACAGCAAATACCAGAAATTCATCAAACGATAGCAGAAAAAGACGAGACTGATACACAGCTTGCTTTGCGTTTAGCTATAGAAAGATATCCACAAGCAAAATTTATCATTTATGGCGGAACAGGTGGTCGTTTAGATCATTTTTTGGCTAATTTATTTTTACCGCTGGAACCGCGCTTCAAGCCATTTGCTGAACAAATAGAAATGTTTGATGCTCAAAACAAAATTCGTTATTTTTTACAGGGAACTCATCATTTAACACCAAATACAGCATATCGTTATTTGGCATTTATTCCATTGATTGCAACGAGCAGCTTTGAAATAAGTGGCGCCAGATATGAATTAGAAAAAACAGATGTGTTAGTGCCAACGAGCTATGCGAGCAACGAGTTTATCGGTCAACCTGTGACCTTTAGTTTTTCTGAAGGTCTTGTTTGTGTAATTGAAAGCAATGATAGAACTAAGTTGAGGTAATACATGAAATTTTTACATATTGCAGATTTACATTTAGATCGGGCATTTGAGGGGATCACAGCTGAAAATCTTCCTGATCGGACAATTATTTGGCATGATATCGTTGCTGCGGCAATTGAAAATCAGGTCGACTTTGTTATCTTAGCAGGAGATAATTTTCATCAAAGTCGTCCATCGTTTATGATTCAAAAATTATTTTTTGACGGCCTAAAAAAACTAGAAGAAAAATCAATTGCTGTATTTTTAATTTTTGGCAATCATGATTATATTCGTAAAAATCAAATGATTGAAGCCTTTCCACGTAATGTCTATGCGGTAATGGGAGAAGCTGTCGAAACAACGACCTTAAGTCTGACTTCTGGAGAAACTGTTGCGATTTCAGGGTTTTCATATCAGCAGCCCTGGATTAATGAGTCAAAAGCATCTGAATTTCCAGTAAGATCGACAGCCGATTTTCATATTGGCGTTTATCATGGAGAATTAGGTAGTGCAAACTATGCACCATTTACATTAACTGAGTTGAATGAAAAAAATTACGATTATTGGGCCTTGGGACATATTCATGTGCCAACTCAGCTTGCAGATAATATTTATTATTCAGGTACGCCTTTAGGACATAATCGAAAGGAAACAAGCTCAGGTGTTAATTTAGTTAAGCTTACAAAAACAGAATTAAGTGTTGAAGCGTTGAATTTAGCAAAAGTAATTTGGCGGGACTTGATAATTCCTCTGCAATCGACAGCTTTAGACAGTGCAATTTTAGAGATTAATCAAGCAATTTTAGCTGAGGCGCAGTCAAATACTCAAACTATTTTCTTCTCGATATTGCTAGAAGAAGTTGGGGACTATGCCGAAGAATTAGTGAGGCGGCTTCAATCTGGCGAATTGCAGGAGCTCCTCAGTGCTTATACAAAGCAATTAGTGGTTAAAATTAAAATTCTTAGTTTTAAGCTGGAACAATCAAGAACTGAACTACCTCTTTCCTTAGAAAGGCTAGAGCATTTAATTGCTCAACTAGATTTAAATCAGCTTGTATTGCCATTATCAAATAATAAAATAATTCAAGATAATCACCTGATAGAAGACACAATGTTATCGGAGATTAAAGAGGAGATTGGACAGCAATTACGACTAGATTTTGATTTTAAGGAGGTGGATGAATGAAGCTTGAAAAAATCGAAATCTTTGGTTTTGGAAAATTTTCAGATAAAACAATCTCCTTTTCAGAGAAGCAATTAATTTTTGGTGAAAATGAGGCTGGAAAATCAACAATTTTTAATTTTATTAAATTCATGATTTTTGGCTTCAAGGCAAAGGACAAAACACATCGTGATTTTAAGCCCTTAGAGCATCCGATTTATGGTGGTCGCTTAACATTGTCTGATTTTGATGATTTTTATATCATTCAAAGAAGTGGTGTTAATAACCGTAGTAATAAGTTAGAGCTGCTTATTGAAAAAAATGGGCAAGCAATTAGTGAAGCTGAATGGTTATCTTATCTTGCGCCGATGAATCAGGATTTATTTGAAAAGGTTTATACGATTAGTCAGGATAATTTAGAGCTTCATGCCGAAAAAGATATGGGTGAGGAGGAGTTAGAAAATTTATGGCGGGTGACTGCTTCTACTGGTACTCAGGAGCTGACTGAAAAAATTGTCGAATTAAATAAGTCATTACCAGAATTGTATAAACCGACAGGCAAGAATCCAGCACTAAACCAAAAACTAACTCAATTGGTCACGATTAATCAGCAGATTGAATTGAAGCTTGCTGAAATTGAACAGTTTAAACCAAATGTCGAGGCAATCGAACAATTGGATAACGAAATTGTTGAGCTTCAAGGACGGCTGGCTGTATTAGCTGAACAAGTGAATCGTCTGCGACAGCAGCGAGATTATCAGAGTGATTATGAGATTTATCAACAGCTAAAAATGATTGACTTTAACCAGATCTTATCGGAAGAAGCTGCTGATAAATTAAAAGTATTCGAACAAAAATTGCAGAGCGAAACGCTTATTCAAAACAGCTTAGATAATGACTTGACCGAAGCCAATCAGGCTTATCAATCGCTACAGACTAAAGAATTAGCTTTCTATCAGCAATCAGAAGCAAAGATAAACGAGTTAAGGGCTGAATTTCCCGAAATCTACGGTTTTTTAAGTAATCAAGAGGTACTGGAAAATCAGTATATTCAAAAAGAAGCGCAGCGCAAAAAATTTCTTGATGTCAATCAGCTAGAAAATACAGAGTCATATTCAAATGAGACATTAGCAATGCTGGCAAAAAGTGAAAACCAGAGTAATCGTCGGTTTTCAATCACTAAAATGGTAATTTTTTTAGCCTTAGCCTTCTTTTTATTTATTCTACTAAGCAATCATTTGCCTTTAGCGATTATTTTAGCTTTAATTGTGATTTTGATTGGCTATGTTTTTGCTGCCATGTCGAGCCCAAAAGAGTTAGATTCTGCTGTTACTTTTGCTGAGGCGACGTCAATAAATCAACAGCTTCAACAGCTAGAGCAGTATGATCAAGAATTAGATGAATTGGACAGTCAGCTAGAGGAAAGTCAGCATCAAATTCACTTTTTTGTTAATGAGCTTGCTTACTTTGATGACCGGGTATTTAATGCTGACTTAGGTTTAAAAGAAAAAATGAGGGCACTTGAACAGTTTGCACAGGAATCGACGATGCGGTTAAATCAAATTCAGCTTTTAGCGATTGACGAAAAACGGAATAAACAAAAACGACAGCAATTAAAGCTAGAAAAGCTTAAGCAAGAAAATCCTAATTATCAGCAGCTGGCGGCGCAATTGGAAAATCAAAAAACGTTAATTAATCAAAAGATGCAGCTTCAAATTCTACAAAAACGGCTGGCACAATATTTTAATTTAGCTGAGTCAGTTGATTTTTCTTTGCTATTTAAAGAGATGGTTGAAAAACAGAATATTTTATCTAGTAACCAGATTAAACTTGACCAATTGCGTGATAAAAAAAGTCAATTGACAAGTGAAATTCAATTTCTACAAACAGATGATTCGTTAGATAATTTATATCAAAAACAATCTAATCTTGCAGCAGAAATTGAAATTTTAGTCAAGGAATGGTCAGTAAAAAGTGGGCTGGTAGAGCTATATCAGCTGATTTTGGCTAATCTTTCGGAGGTTACTCTACCAGAGATTTTGGGCTTGGCTAGAGATCAATTTATTGAATTAACTGATAATCGCTATCGAGATATACGTTTGGAAAAACAGGTGCTAATTGTTGAAACAGCGAGCTGTAAAGAATTACGAGTATTGGATTTATCAACTGGGACAAAGGATCAATTACTTTTGGCTTTACGCTTTGCTTTGATTAAATCCAAAGCATTGAATTTTCCAGTTTTTGTTGATGATGCCTTTTTACGGTATGATAAAATGCGTAAAGAGCGTGTCTTTCAATTATTCGAGCGTTATCATGAGGCGCAGCTGATTATTTTCACGAGTGATCTAGGATTAAAACTATTTTTTGAAGCAAATAAAGAAGCAGTAGAGGTGCTAAATTAATGAAGAAATTAAAAGATTTGAAAATAGACGAGCATTTTGAGACATATTTATTGATTAAAACAGCAGAGCTCAGAAGGACTAAGGCTGGTAAAGATTATCTTGCTTTTACCTTTCAAGATGAAACGGGTCAAATTGACGGCAAGCTTTGGGATGCGCAGCCAATTTTTGTAGAACGCTTTAAAGCAGGTGTTGTCGTTAATATTAAGGGTAAAAAAGAGCTTTATAATGGCATGCCACAGCTAAATCAAATTACTCTGCAATTAGCCAATAATATCAATCTTCGACCAGAAGACTTTAAAGAAAAGCCCCCTGTTAATGTCGAAAAATTAAGAGAAGAAATGACGCAGACTATTTTTGATATTAAAAATCCAATATGGAATCGAATTGTTCGCCACTTGCTGAAAAAATATGATGAAGAATTTTTTTCATATCCTGCGGCAAAAACGAATCATCATGCTTTTGAGACGGGGCTTGCCTATCATACCTTGACTATGGTAAAAATTGCACGTGCTTTGAGTGAAATTTATCCTGAGCTGAATGCCTCATTACTTTATTCAGGCATTATTTTACATGACTTGGCTAAGGTGATAGAACTTTCAGGAGCTAATAATACAGAATATACACTTCGAGGTAATTTAATTGGACATATTGTTTTAATTGATGAAGAAATATCTAAGGCGATTATTGAATTGAATATTGATGAGAATCGAGAAGATGTCTTGATTTTACGTCATGTTATTTTGAGTCATCATGGTTTATTAGAATATGGTTCTCCTGTTCGACCTAAGCTAATGGAGGCAGAAATCATTCATCAGATTGATAACTTGGATGCAACGATGCAAATGTTAAGTGGTGCATTACGCCAAGTATCACCTGGAGAAACCACCTCGCGTGTTTTCGCTTTGGATAATCGTAATTTTTATAAGCCTACTTTTAAAGATGGTGTTTCTGACTAAAAAACACTTGAAATTTGATAGATATTGGCGTACAATAGTTAATTGTGAGTAATTAAGTTTACTCCTTTCTCTAGACAAATGCTTTAGAGACATAGACCAAAAGGAGGTGTAAATCAATGACAAAGTACGAAATTTTATACATTATTCGTCCAAACATTGATGAAGAAGCAAAAACAGCTTTAGTTGAGCGTTTTGATTCAATTCTTAAAGACAACGGTGCTGCAACTGTTGAATCTAAAGACTGGGAAAAACGTCGCTTAGCTTATGAGATTGGTGATTTCCGTGAAGGATTGTACCGTATCATTAATGTTGAAGCTCCTTCAGATGCGCAAGCAATCAATGAATTTGATCGTTTGGCAAAAATCAATGATGACATTTTACGTCACATGATTGTGAAGTTAGAAGCTTAACAGAGGTGCTTAAATGATAAATAACGTTGTATTAGTAGGTCGTTTAACTAAAGATCCTGAATTACGCTATACTGCGAGTGGTGTTGCTACGGCAAGTTTTACACTTGCTGTCAATCGTCAGTTTAAAAATCAAGCTGGTGAAAGAGAGGCAGACTTTATTCGTTGTGTGATTTGGCGTCAGTCTGCAGAAAATTTTTCAAGCTGGGCTAAAAAAGGTGCTTTAATTGGTGTAACAGGTCGGATTCAAACAGGAAGTTATGATAATAACCAAGGTCAGCGTGTTTACACAACAGACGTGGTTGTCGATAATTTCCAAATGTTAGAATCACGAGCAGCTCGTGGAGAATCTCAAGGTTTTTCAGCGCCGCAGCAAAACAATACATACAATAACAACAATAATTCATATCAGGCACAGGATACTCAAAAAGCGCCGGATTTTGGGCGTGAAGAGAATCCATTCGGTACGAGTCCAATTGAAATATCGGATGATGATTTACCATTTTAATAAGATAAGAAACTAAAGGAGGAATGACCAATGGCTCAACCACAACGTCGTGGTGGTATGCGTCGTCGTAAAAAAGTTGACTTTATTGCGGCTAACCATATTGACTATGTTGACTATAAAGACGTTAAATTATTAGAACGTTTCATCTCAGAACGTGGTAAAATTTTACCTCGTCGCGTGACAGGAACTTCTGCTAAAAACCAACGTAAAGTAACAATCGCGATTAAACGCGCTCGCGTAATGGGATTACTTCCATTCGTAAGCGAAGACTAATCATTAAATATCAGCGATTTGGATTTTCCAAATCGCTTTTTCTTTTTTATCTTAGCTTAAATTGGCTATTATGCTTATCTGGAACTTTGAATTAAAGTTGCATTTTCAGATTGATATCGGTAAAATAGAGAAGGTTAATTTTTCATAATTGTTAAGCGTCCTTAGTGTAATGGATATCACGGAAGATTCCGGTTCTTCAGATAGGGGTTCGATTCCCTTAGGACGCATATAAAGCCCTTATATATCAGCGTTTACAATTGATATGTACAAAATGCGTGCCAAATTATTTCAAGTCAGGAGACAATTTCAGAGATTGTACTTCTGATTTTTTCATTTTCTCTTTCTTCTAATTCTTTGATAGCGTGTGTACAAGCCTCCATCGTTACAGCTAAACTTTTATGCCCAAGATGTTTAGAAGCAGCTAATATATTTACACCATTGTCAATTAAAACAGAGTCATTGGTGTGTCTTAGTGCATGCATAGTTATCAGATTTATTTGTAATTGAGAACCCAATTTTTAAATTTATTGTTTGCGGCATTAGCGTTGCGAGCTGGAGCGTATTTTACATATCTGTGAAAGTAGTAATGATTATTACAATGGCATATACAAGGACAGAAAAAATGGTTATTCCAGACCCAATATTTTTTAATATTTTAAACTTTGTGGATAATCCAATAAGCAGAACAACTAAACCAATAACAAATATCGTGAACATAATTAAAGTAAATCCCATAAGTAACGCTCCCTATTGTTTTTGATTTCAGAATATCAGAATTTTGAGTTAGAAAGCGATTTATAAAGGATTTTTAACAGGAGTTAGGCGAGAAAGAAGTAGCAACGAGAGACAAGTAAAAAAAGCACTCTAATCATAGAGTACTCAATATTTTTATCTACTAGGAATATCCTTAACTGCTGTCTCTAAATCTGTATAAACCCTGAGAGCATTTTGCATCATTGGATGATGGTTATGGAGTTTAAAAGCATCAGCCATTCCTATAAGAACATAGCCAATTTTTATTTGTGTCCGTGTTCTTTGGTTTTCAAAAGCGTGGCGTTCCGACAGATATAATACATTGTCGCTCTCGTAAATTTTTACAGGATATCGTTTTTTCATATTACCACTTCCTTCCTGTCATTACAGCATGACATATATTAGAGAAAATAGATATAAATAGTCGTAATAATATTGATAACTTAATGTTTAATAAATATGTAGGTAGGGAATGAAGTACATCCTGAATAATAGACAATAGCCTCCTCAATTAAGAGGAAGCTATCTAACTAGTAAATATTTATATTCTAAAGTTGACGGATACTATTACGTGAAATTAATTATTTTTCATTTAAACGACACACTCCCAAACCGCTAGTGCATCCTTGTAGCCCTTTAGCTACGCCAGTGTGAATAAAATCTTCAAAACAATTTAAAGTGTCGCATAAAAATATTGTTCGTTTAAGTTAATTGTAAAGCATCCATCTCAAAATAACAAATGATAGTTAAGAAAAATTAATAAACAGGAGGCAAACGATGAGTGAAGCTATTTATCAATTATATAAAAAATCAAGCTATACATCCCTGTATAAAATAAAGCTAAAAGTATTAATAAAAATAATGTTGATAAATCGACAAAAGACTTATCAAGTAAATTTTCTAAAATTTTCCAAATCAGAGTTAATAGAAAGGCGCATGATAATCTAATTTTTGTATTCTTAGATATTTGATATGAAATAATCCCGATTCCTATCATTAGATAATTAATGTATATCGAAGAATCTAAGCCAATAGTGACTAATTGAATGATTGCAGCAAGTGTTGTACCAGATATAAAACCAAATAACATGGCATATTTTTTATTTTGAGATAGCACATTAATAAATTTTTTCATAGGAACCACCTTTCTTTGATTAGAATTATATCATCTTAATATTTATATACATAATAATAACTTAAACGTGAGGCAGATGATAAGTGAATTGAGTAAATAAAAAGAGATACCGAAGTATCTCATGATTATTTTAATATCAAATAAAGCCATAAAACATAAACGAGAACATTTCCGATTAATGGTAAGACGATTTTTTCAGATGACTTTAAAAAAAATGAACAAATCATAATCGTTGTCATGATGGCACGCACTTTAGTACGTAGGGTTACCGATAATGTTTTAAGATAGATTATCTAAAAATCTCAAAATTGTTCAAATAGATATATTATTCGTTCAGACAGAAAGCATCTAACTGAACAAAAGAATGACTTGTCTTTTTCACAGTTTTAATCAGAGAGAGTATGCATCTTGCTAGACAGGCTTTCTCTCTTAAAACTGTTCAAATAGATACGTCATCCGGTCAGACAGAAAACGTCTGACTATATAAACGAATGACTCGTCTATTTTTCACAGTTTTAATCAGAGAGAGTAAGCACCTTGCTTTATGATTTTTTTACGAGGCAGTTTAATACCTTTTTCTACGTCATTAAACGTCTTTTGTCTCAAACTTCCTATTTCGTTTACTGTTCAAAAACATCAGGCTAGCTTAAAGCCGCATTATCATAATAGTGCGGTAATAACTGTCAGGATACCAAAAATAATACCCGGAAAATTTGCAATAATAACTGGCCAGTCTTTTTTTTCTTTTCTAAAGCCATATAAAACCCAAAGTGTGCAGTTTAAGGCAGCGACTGCGGGTTGAATAAAGCCCGATTTATCACCAGTTAGATTGCCATAGATTTGAGGTATATAAGAGACGTACATCAATATTGCGGTGATCGTTGCAATTGTTCCTAGTGAAATTTTTTTTTCCTTCATTTTAACTTCCTTCGCTATTTAGAACCTTCAAAAAATAATATACTAATTTAGTATAACATTCAAAAGTTTATCATGACAAATTTGGAAGAGTGATTGTAGCTTTATTTTGATAGCGATTTGACATGATAGGTGGAATGTTAAACGAAAGCTTATTATTTTTCGGGTGCTCGATAGCCAGCTTGCTCGGCCTCTGAAATGGTTTTGAACATGGCGACAGGTTTAGTTGTTCGAGCGTAATAGGTGCTGCCAGGAACATGGTAGATACCACTGCTGCTGCCTTTAATAGTACCCTGTCCATTGGCATCAACATATTGCACTTCATCTGAGCTAGCTTGCTGCGGTGTCTGCCTTTGTGCTTCGATCGCCGCTTCTTGCGCCTGCTGCTGAGCTACGATTCTTTGTTTTTCGACCTCTTGCTCTCTTGCTGTGATGGCATCGTTAATAGTCGATAAGCGAGCAGCTAATCCAGTATTTCCATTAGGAATAGCTTGAACGGCACTGATTGCTACATTATAGTTCTCACGCGTTTGATTAGCTTCTACCTGGTTGACTGCCGCTGTTGCTGTTTCTATTAACGCTTCTTTTTCCTTAGCGGCATTGTAGACTGTAACATCAAAGCCATTATCAGTAGTGTAGCCATCAACACTCCAGATACCAATTTTTTCAGCTTTTGCTTTAGATTGAACTTCTTGGAGTAGCTTAAGCTGTGTATTGTTGTTTTTATCGTCTGCTTTAACGCGTGCTAGACCTTCTTTGACTAAAGTCTCCTGTAATAACTTACCGTCTAACCAAACATACATCAAATCATTTTTTTGTTCGTCCTGATGCTGACCATGATCATATTCAACTTTAATTTCCTTTGCTGCTTTGATTAAGTTTTCACTTCTTACCTTCGCCTCATTTGAAAAAGGTTGGTTCGCTGCAGCTTCTGGTGTATCAATCAATAGAAATCTGACTGCTGTCTTTTTTTGATTATAATTGAATATGGCACTTTCTCCGTCAATGACCTTAGATAGCTTCGCTTGATAATTTGTTTTTGCTTTCTTAGTACTGGCTGTGCTTTGATTTGTCGGATTTTTTGCTTGCGTATCGCCACAACCACTTACAATTAAAAATGATAAAAATGCCGTTATAATCCCAAATAATACTTTTCTTTGTTTCATAATACTTCCTTTTTATTTTATTTAAAACATAATAATAAATAATTATAAAGTAAGTTGATTTTATTATAGAAAAATTATTAAAAATGTTTTATATCGATAATATAGCATAAGCTGTGTACTGATAATAGATAAAAATATTTTATTTATATAAAAATAAAATATTATAAAATGAGCTGCATTATTCTATTTTAAAATAAAATTATTAAATTTGCTTAATAAATTAAGCTCAATTATGATACAATCGTTATTAATAGTCATAATTTTTATGGCTGAATTATTATTTTGAAAGGTTAGGTATTTATGGAATTTATCAATTTAATCCGTGACTTTTTATGGGATTATATTATCATTGCTTTATTAATTTTTGCGGGACTTTTCTTTTCATTTCAAACAAGATTTGTTCAATTTCGTAAGCTAAGGGAGAGCTTTAAATTAACTTTCGGTAACATTAGCTTCAGAGGTGCAAAAGCAGGTGAAGAAGGAATGACCTCCTTTCAATCGTTAATGACTTCGATTGCTGCACAGATTGGGACAGGAAATTTAGCTGGTGTAGCGACAGCTATGGTCTTAGGTGGTCCAGGCTCTGTTCTTTGGATGTGGGTGAGCGCACTTTTGGGTATGGCAATTATTTATGCAGAAGCTACGCTTGCGCAAACCTACCGTGAGAAGCGTGGTAATGAAATTGTGGGTGGTCCAGTTTATTATATTAAAGCCGCTTTTAAGGGCCGACTTGGTCGTTATTCGGCAATTATTTTTTCGGTATTATTAATTTTAGCGCTTGGTTTTATGGGAAATATGGTGCAATCAAATTCAGTCGGTCAAGCGATGCAAGCTGCATTTGGTATTTCACCTATTATTACTGGTATTATTCTAGGCTTAGCCAGTTTATATGTTTTTTTAGGTGGCACACAACGTGTTGCGGCGGTTACTGAGAAAGTAGTCCCAATAATGGCTGTTTTTTTTGCTGTAATTTCAATCATTGTTGTTGCTATTAATTTTCGCCAAATTCCTGCTGCTCTTACTGATATTTTTGTGGGTGCATTTAAGCCTGAAGCAGTTTTAGGTGGCGTTTTAGGAGTTGGTATTAAAGAGAGTATCCGCTTTGGGATTGCTCGTGGCTTGTTCACGCACGAAGCAGGGATGGGCTCGACGCCACACGCCCATGCACTAGCACGAGTTTCACATCCAGCTAAGCAGGGCTTGGTTGCGATGATGGGTGTTTTTATTGATACAATTATTCTGTTGCCAATGACAGTTTTTGTTATTTTAACAACTGATTCCTTGGGTGTAACCAAGGATGGTGCTTTTTTAGACGGTATTGAATTGACTCAATATGCTTATTCGCTTACTCTAGGTAGTTTTGGCTATCCATTTATTGCAATTTGTGTTGCCTTATTTGCTTATGCAACACTGATTGGCTGGTATTTTTTTGGCGAGGCCAATGTTAAATATTTATTTGGTAAGAAGGCGGTACCGGTTTATGCGGTCTTAGTGGCAATTTTTATTGCAATCGGCAGTAGCTTAAAGGTTGAATTTGTTTGGAGTATGGCTGATTTATTTAATGGCTTAATGATTATTCCAAATATTCTTGCAATGTTTGTTTTATATAAAGTGGTCAAAAAAGCGAGTCGGGAATATGATAATTTAGATTAATTGCTTTTAAATGACATTCATACGCTAATCGTCGTATACTAATGAATAGGCAATCTATTTATTTAAATCAGGAGGTTATTGGAATGCAGGAGAAAAAAGTTTGGAAGGTTAATGGTTATCTAGGTTTAATAATCTTATTATTAATCACTCTTTATGGTATTTATTCTATTATTATGGGAGCCGCTGATGATTATCAGCCAGAAGTAACTAAGATAATTATTGGAATTGTACTATTACTGATTGCTTATCTCTTTTTGACTTCTATGACGGTCGTCTCACCGAATCAAGCAAAAGTACTAACATTTTTTGGGAAATATCTAGGAACAATTCGTTCTAACGGATTATTTATGACGGTACCTTTGACTAATAAACGTGTGATCTCACTCAAGGTACGGAATTTCAGTACGAATACCTTAAAGGTTAATGATATTGATGGTAATCCAATTGATATTGCTGCAGTAGTGGTTTTTAAGGTAGTTAATACAGCTAAGGCATTGTTTGATGTTGATTATTATGATTCCTTTGTTGAAATCCAAAGTGAGACAGCAGTGCGACATGTTGCAACAAAATATCCATATGACTCAAATGATGATGCTGAAATTACACTTCGTTCAAATGTCGAGGATATCTCTAAGGAGCTTTCACAGGAGCTACAGGAGCGTTTAGAGGTAGCAGGTGTCGAGGTGATAGATGTCCGAATCAGTCATTTAGCATATGCAACGGAAATTGCTGGTGCGATGCTGCAAAAGCAACAGGCTAAGGCTGTTTTAAGTGCTCGTCAATTAATTGTAGAGGGGGCAGTTTCAATGACTCAATCGGCGATTGAGCAAATGGAAAATTCTGGTAAGCTTGAGCTTTCTCCAGATGCCAAGGTACAATTAGTTAATAATTTATTAGTTTCAATTATTTCAGATAAGGGTGCACAGCCAATTATTAGTACAGATAGTGTTGAAAATTAAAAAGCAAAACGACCACCAGAAATGTATTTTTGGGGTGGTCGTTTATTTTTTATTATTTTAGTCAATACGTAGTAATAAGGCATTAATTGCCACGATAATCGTACTTAAGGACATTAGAATTGCGCCTAATGCTGGACTGAGCACAATGCCGGCGAAAGCAAGAATCCCTGCAGCCAATGGAATCGCAATGATATTATAGCCAGCTCCCCACCAAAGATTTTGTTTCATTTTTGAAGTGGTGTGCTTTGCTAATTTTAGGAATTGAACGATATCATGAGGATTACTTTTGACTAAAATGACGTCGGCAGAATCTACGGCGATATCCGTTCCGGCGCCAATTGCAATACCAATGTTTGCTCTAACGAGGCTCGGTGCATCGTTGATACCGTCACCTACCATCATAACGACATTGCCCTTGTCTTGATATTGGTGCACAATTTTTTCCTTGTCTTCGGGCTTTAATTCTGCTTCAAATGTATCAATTCCAATTAAATCTGCTATTTTTTTGGCAGCACTGGCATTATCACCGGTCAGCATGACGGGCTTAATGCCCATTTTATTAAATTGATAAATTGTTTGCTTGGCTTCAGGCTTGATTTCGTCCCCTTGTGCAACCAGCCCAATTGCCTGCTTGCCTACCAGTAAGAAACTAATTGAATTTCCCTTTTCAGCTAAAGCTTCGATAGCTGCTTGATTGTATTCAATGTTATTTTGTTTTAGATAGCGTGCGTTAACAATTTTCATTTCCTGACCGTTAACTTGACCAGAAATTCCGACTCCAGCGATATTCTTTAAATTTTCTGCAGTTGGAATATTTAAATTTAACTGCTCTGCCTTTCGAATAATGCCAAGGGCAAGTGGGTGTGCACTGCCTTTTTCCAAGGCTGCCATTAATGCTAATAGCTCTTTGCGGTGATAATTTTGATTAAAGCTTTGATAAGCCGTGACACTAAATTCACCTTCGGTTAAAGTTCCTGTTTTATCCATCATGACCATATTTACTTTTGAGGCTTGTTCCAGTGCCTTCCGATTTTTAATTAATAAGCCATTTTGAGCACCGAGTGAGGTTGAGCGAGCGGTCACAAGTGGAATAGCGAGCCCAAGTGCATGTGGGCAAGCAATGATTAGCACGGTTACCATGCGCTCTAAGGCTGTGTTGACGTTTCGATCAATTAATAGCCAAGCAATAAAAGTAATAAGCCCAACTGAAACGGCTATATAAAATAAGTATTTAGCCACCTTATCAGAGAGAGATTCCATTTTGGATTTATCCTTTTGAGCATTTTTCACAAGCTGCATCACTTGTGATAAATAACCAGCTTCACCTGTCGCTGTGACCTTAATCGTGATGGTGCCTGAACCATTTGTTGAGCCACCGATAACCTTATCTCCTGACTGCTTTTCAATTGCTTTTGCTTCTCCGGTTACCATTGCTTCATTAATGGTGGTAGTGCCAGAAGTAATAATGCCGTCAGTTGGCACCTTATCTCCTGCCGAGACCAATAGTTTCTGTCCAGCCTTAACAGCCTTTAAAGGTACCTTAGTAATATTGTCATGAGCATCAATTAGCTTTGCCTCATTTGGTAGTAAGGCTGCAATTTTTTGAACAGCATTGCCAGCTTTGGCAACAGCATTCATTTCTATCCAATGTCCTAATAGCATGATAACAATTAGAGTAGCAAGCTCCCAGAAGAAATCCATAACATGCTGGCTATGTACCAATATATTATTTTGAATAAAGGCATAGAGGCTATAAAAATAGGAAACGGAAATACCTAGCGCAATTAGGGTCATCATTGCAGGCTTTTTCATTGAGAGCTCCATTTTTGCGCCTGATAAAAATGGCATGCCACCATAAAAATAAAGAATTGTTGCTAAAATTAAAACGAGCCATTCAGAGCCGTTAAAGCTAATTGAGAAGGGTAAATTAATACCCATCATGGGTGATAATAGAATAATTGGAATTGCTAAAATAAGTGAGATGACAAATTTTAGTTTTAAGTTGCCCATATGCATCATTGAGTGATCCATCGCTTGGTGGTCCTCACCTTGGTGTGACATATGATTATGCTGCATAGAGCTGCTGTCGCTCATTGAGCTTGCATCCATTTCAGACATATGGCTGTGATGCTGCATTTCTTTATGCTGCTGTCCTGTATTCTGTACCTTCTTCTTATTTTTCATTTTTGTCCTCCTTATTAATCCACATCATTAGTTTACAACTGTAAACTTATAAAAGCAAATATTTGTCATTATAAATTAAATAATTAATAATAAGATAAGCACTGAATTAAAGTAGAAGTAATTTTTGAATATTTTAGGAGGCTAGGAATGGTAAGCATAGTAGATGAGTTGCAAATAAAGGGCTTAAAATTAAAAAATAGGATTGTGATGCCACCGATGTGTCAGTATTCCTCGCTAGCAGAGGATGGTCAAGTAACGGACTGGCATCTCCAGCATTATGCTTCTCGTGCTGTTGGTGGGGCCGGTCTAATTATCATTGAAATGACAGATATTGAGCCCGATGGTCGTATTACAAACCATGATTTAGGCTTATGGTCGGATCAGCAAATTGCTGGCATTAAAAAAATCGTAGCTGCTTGCCATCAATATGGTGCAAAAGTTGGGATTCAAATTGCTCATGCGGGTCGTAAGGCATTAGATGCCCAAGTACCTGTATCTGCTTCACCAATTGCCTATGATGATGCTTCAAAAATACCAAGAGAACTATCGACGTCAGAAATTGAAGCTATGGTTGAAAAATTTGGTCAGGCAGCTCGTCGTGCTGTGGCAGCTGGTGTTGATACAATTGAAATTCATGGGGCACATGGTTATTTAATTCATCAATTTCAATCTCGTTATACTAATCATCGAAAAGATATTTATGGTCAGAAATTGTCGTTATTTGGTAGCCAAGTAGTTGCTAGAGTTAAGCAGGAATTACCCAGCTCAATGCCATTAATTATGCGGATTTCAGCGATTGAATATGTTGAAAATGGATATGGTCTATCAGAAAGTCTTGATTTTTCGGCGGATTATCTTGCTGCTGGTGTAGATGTGTTTCATATTAGCTCTGGTGGCGAGGGACCAATTGGTAGCGGTGGTCAGCCCGGTGTGCATGCCGGATATCAGGTACCATTTGCCCAAGCTTATAAAGAAAGATTTGATATTCCAGTAATTGCAGTAGGCAAATTGTCAGATTATCAGCTAGCAAATGCAGTCATTGGTAATGAAGCGGCCGATTTGATCGCTGTTGGACGAGGTATGCTGCGCAATCCATATTGGGCGTTAGCAATGGCTGATCAATTAAAAGATAGTCATTTTGTACCAAAACAGTATGAACGCGCATTTTCAAGACATCTGAAATAGAGATGTCCAAAGTTAAATGGTATAATGAGCATTGTAGAATTGTTCAATAATGGAGGAATATAGTTATGAAAATGGCACATACATGTTATCGTGTAAAGAATTTAGAGGCTTCACTCACCTTTTATCAGGCAGCATTTGGTTTTTCAGAGGCTAGAAGACGAGATTTTCCAGAGCAAAAATTTACCTTGGTTTATTTAACCTTGCCTAATGATAATTATGAACTTGAATTGACTTATAATTATGAAAGCGATGGTTATGATTTAGGTAATGGCTACGGTCATATTGCGATTGCAGTTGAGGATTTAGAACATCAGCATCAGCTACATTTAACTAGTGGTTATGAGGTTACTGATTTAAAAGGCCTACCCGGCACAGCCCCATCGTATTACTTTATTAAGGATCCAGATGGCTATCAAATCGAAGTGATTCGAGCAAAATAGTCAATAGTAGCTAAAGAATTTAAAATTAATTAAAAAAAGAAATCAAGGATTACCTTTATTTCAAACTTTAATCATTTATTGGTTCAATGTCAAATTGAACTGATTTAACTAAAATGTTCAATAGGGCTGTTAGGCGGTTATCTTCGGATGACTGCCTTATTAGTGTAGTGGTGTTCAAGCTGAACTGGCTGCTATAGCTTTGGAAATACTTCTAAATTATGCGCCACACTTTATGTCATGCGGATTGCCTGATGTTTCTCGGAAACAAATCCAGATTCCAGGCTTCATCGCTGATTTATTGTGAAATTGGTATTGTTTTCCCAAAATATTAGATTATCTGCAAATAGAAGTGTGATTTCATTTTAGGAAGCCATACCATTTTTATCATTTTAAGAGAAAAAAAGAGGCTGGGACAAAAAGTCCTAACCCCCCTTCGTATTGTTCGTAAATTATAGGCTTTCTCTCTCAAAACTGTTCAAATAGATACGTCATCCGGTCAGACAGAAAGCGTCTGATCGAATAAACGAATGACTCGTCTATTTTTCACAGTTTTAATCAGAGAGAGGAAGCACTTTGGTTTACAGGCTTTCTCTCTCAAAACTGTTCAAATAGATACGTCATCCGGTCAGACAGAAAGCGTCTGACTGAATAAACGAATGACTCGTCTATTTTTCACAGTTTTAATCAGAAAGAGTAAGCACCTTGTTTTACGAGGCAATTTAGCATATTTTCTACGTCGTTAAACGTCTTTTGTTCCATCGCTTCTATTACAGAGCCAATTTGTCGACTGTCTGGGTAGACCATCAATTAGGTCTCTTTTTAAATTAACTATTTTGCCCAATATTTTTTAAACGATTTTGAATTCTTTTAAAAAATGGTGCTCGTTTAGTGCTCGCTATTAAAAGCTTATCTTTTTTTTCAATTGCAAGTGTCATAAATTTTTCTTGTGCATTAGTTTGCTGATTATCTGAGGTAATGCGTTGATATTGACCATCAGCATGTAATTGGTGGGCTTCATTATTATCGGCCAGCCAAATTGTTAATGCTTGGATGATTTCCTGCTTAATATCTTGATTTAAGATTGGAAATGAAATTTCGATGCGCTCATCCATATTTCTCGTCATCATATCTGCTGAAGAAAGATAAATGCGCTCTTCACCGTTGTGCTTAAAATAATAAATTCGGCTGTGTTCAAGGAAGCGACCAACAATACTGATAACGCGAATATTTTCACTGTAACCAGCTAAATTAGGTCTTAGACAGCAAGCACCACGAATGATTAAATCAATTTTGACACCTGCATTGCTAGCTTCATAAAGCTTTTCAATTAACGCCCGATCGGTTAGCGCATTGGCTTTCATAATAATATGTCCATTTTGATATTGATGATGTAAGGCGATTTCAGCATCAATATGCTCAATCAAGCTTTGACGAATATTATGTGGTGAAATCACAATGTGGTTAAAATGTGGTTCTTCTGAATAGCCGCTGATATAATTGAAGAAATTTGTGACATCTTCAACCATCTCAGCATTAGAGGTTAATATTCCCATGTCAGTATATATATTTGCAGTAATTTCATTATAGTTACCAGTTGCAAGGTGGACATATCTTTTAATCTGCTGATTTTTTTTCTTAACGATTAGGGCAACTTTACTATGCGTTTTGAGGTTGCTGACGCCATAAAATACATAACAACCGGCTGCTTCAAGTTCTTTTGCCCAGAAAACGTTGTTTTCCTCGTCAAAGCGGGCTTTTAATTCAACTAATACGGTTACCTGTTTTCCAGCTTCGGCTGCTTTTTTTAGGGCAGCAACAACAGGTGAATTTTTACTTACTCGATACAGTGTTTGTTTAATTGCAATTGTGTCGGGGTCGCTTGCTGCCGCTTCAAGAAAATTAACAATTGGTGTAAAGGAATCATATGGATGATGGAAGAATAAATCCGTTTGATCGATTTTACGATAAAGCATTTCTCCATTTAAATTAGCATCAGTATAGCCATGGAAACTTGGATAGGCGAGTTCTGGAAAATATGGCTTTAATAGACTGGTTAGCTTTCTTAAAAAGGTCAAATCCAGTGGTCCCTTGATAAAATAATAGTCCTTATGGTTAAGATCTAATTCTTCTAAAAGGGCATCAGTATAGAGTCGAAGTGTTTCGTTTGGGAGGCTACTGGATACTTCAATTCTAGATGCGCCACCCTTTTTCCTTTCAACGACATAATCCTCCATTACTTCAAGCAAATCTTCGACATCATCTTCTTGGATGCTTAAATCTGCATCACGAATAATTCTAAAAAGGAAGCTTGCTTTAATTTTGTAACCAGAAAAAATTTTATCAATATGGTGGGTAATAATATCCTCGGTTAAGACAATCACACGCTGGTCACTTTCTTCTAAGACAAAGAAGCGTTCAACAAGGCTTGGAATCGGTAAAATTGCAATATGCTCCAGACCCTCATATTCTAGTGCGATATAAATATGGATTGCCCCATCCTTAATGTGCGGGAAGGGGCGATATGCATCAATGCCGAAGGGTGACAGAACAGGAAATAAATCGCGGTCGAAAATTTGCGAAACCTGATCCTTTAAAGCATCCGATAGACCTTCAACAGCTTGAAATTGGATTTGATAGATGCTTAGTAAATCCACTAGCTGGCGAAAGGTCTGATACTGAAAGTCAACCTGATTATGATTTTTTTTAGAAATTTCTGAAAGTAATTCAACAGGTCCAAGTCCAGTTTTTGAATCAACCTTTAGATAGTTCATGCGAACCCTAGTATGTAGTCCCCCCACGCGAATTCTAAAAAATTCATCTAGGTTTGAGCTAGCAATTGATAAAAAATTTAATTTTTCAAGAAGTGGCGTTGATTCATTGATCGCTTCTAATAAGACTCTTTGATTGAAATCGAGCCAGGTTAGCTCACGATTAAAATACGGAATTGGTAATGCTTTTTCTTTATGCGACATTTTGCTCACTCCATCTATTTGATTGATACTTGCTATTAAATCATAACGGAATATTATTATTAAAATGCTAATTTTTTGTAAATATTATATTAACCGAGCCGTTAAGTAGGCTTTCAAGATGTTTTTTCTGACGATTTGCGCGATATGATTCAATTAGGATATCACCTGTGTAGTAGACAGTTAAGGTGTATTGTTTTTTGTCGTCCTGATTGAGTATAATCTTATGGATTTGATTGATATGAGAAGCAGTTAAGGTATCACTAAATTTAATTAGACCCCCAGCTGTTTGCAGCCACTTGATTTCCGCATTTGAAAACCACTCTGGGAAATTATTTAAATATTGCTTAAGCATGGATTTATTTTTGTAGCTTGCTAATAAAGCAATTGCGACCCGTTCGCGATGAGTTAAGCCGTTTAGATTAGAATTTGAAATTAGATAAAAAGTGTGCTGAGATGCTGCCTCGCTTTCTACATACTGACCGAGATAATAAAGCTGAGCACTATAGGCTAGAATTTTTGCCCAATTTTTGTTAGGTGGTAAAAAGTCATTTTCACTTAATTGCTTTGCAACCTCTTGGGTAACAGCAACTCGCTGCTTAGCTACGCTAGGGCTAACGCCATAAGATTGACCAAGACGGAGAATTGACTCATCAGCGATGTGGTCGGTTGAATAAGCATCTGGGAAATCCTGATTAATCTTTGTAATCATATAGCCTTCCCTAAGTCCCTTATTACAGAAAATAAATTCCTGAGCCTCGATTACCTTATATAGATTGATAAATACTAAGCTGGCAACTGAAATGATATCGGCACGATCTCTACTTAAGCCGTCCAAATTTTGTAATTCAGAAAAGCTAAGTGACCTGAAAAGATTCAGTACATCTTTTAATTCATCCTTGGACATTTCGTATTCATGATTGCCAGCTATTGGATAATTAATCATTTGCTGGTGAACATTGACAATATTACGAGCACTGCCTCCAATTGCAATTAGCGGTAGCTGACTTTTTTTTAGCCAACTAATATCTTGAAACTGTTCCTGTAAAAATGTTTCGGTTTTACGAATTGCTTTCTCATCATTATGTGCTTTGTTGGCGAAAAACATATTTTTTAATGTGACTGCGCCAAAAGGTAAGCTAATAAAGTGAACAGATTCTTTATTTTTAAAATAGGTTAATTCAGTGCTACCGCCACCGATATCAATTGTAATACCAGTCTTTACTTTGGTAGAATGGGTAATTGCGTATTGTCCGTAAGTTGCCTCCTCCTCTTCAGATAAGATGATTAATTCAATACCGGTTTCTTTTTTGACCCGCTCAGTAATATTAATGTTATTTTTTGCTTGTCTAATTGCTGCTGTTGCAATTGGATAAAATTTGCTGACCTCATATTCCTTTAGAATAATTTTAAAGCTATGCAGGGTATTGATTAAAGCGTCAATTCCCTTTTCGGACATTATTTTATCGTTGTCCAGATACTGAGAAAGTCTAGCTGTTACCTTAACGTTTTGCAGCTGATGCATCCTTTGAAAATTGTTAATTTTAAAAATAACGAGTCTGATTGTATTGGAACCAATATCGATTAAACCGAATTTTCCCTGAGTCATTTTTTCTCCTAATATTAATTATAGTTATGTTACTTTTAGCCTGTTAAGCATAAAATTTATCCAAATTACCCTCTTATACATAAGTTTAGAACATTATTTGATAAAATACAGTAATTTTACCTTTTTTTTACAATTAAACTTTTATTAATGTAGACAAATAGCTGAAATATAATCGAGTGCTTGTCTAGATTATGTGGCAGCACTTTTTTTGCTGCTTTTGCGTCGTTCAAAACTGCTTTGAAGGCTGTCATTTTTTGTGAAATTGGTATTCTTTTCGAGAAACAATTACGAATTAGACCGATAATGAATGGCTCGAAATATTGATTGGTCCAATTTATTGTAGAGCCAAAAAGACAAAGCATATTTTGAAAGTATACTTTGTCTATATTCTGAAGTATGGCTAGACCATACTTCAGAATATTAGGATTAAATTTCAGACTAAATAATTATAAATAGGTTGGATTATAATCATTTTCAACAGTAATAATCAATTGTTTTTCTATTGCCTTTAAATCTTTTTTCAGTACATATAAATTAATTGAAATAACAGGTATTTTTGAAGGTAGCTGTAAATTTAGATCGTCCTCTGTACTAATTATAATTTGAGCAGACCTTTGATTTTCAACAAATTCAAGATTAAAGCGGTTACTGAAATAGGTCCTAATTTGTTCCTGAACGTAGGTATTAAAGGGTGCTGTATATTCTGAGTATAAATATAATTTAATTTTAGGAAAATATGTTTGCTGTGGTAAAAGGGTAAAGCTTAAAATCATACATTCTGCTTTGAAATAATTACTTAAGAAATAGTCATCAGCCTGTTGACTAAATATTTGCCATATTTGATTGAATTTTTTAACAAAAAGTGGATAATTTTTTTCTATAAAATCATAATCGAATGGATGAGAAAAACTCAAAAGATAATCACTCAATTGGAGTACCTGCTTAGCAACTAGATGCTTATAGAAACGAAAGTAAATTATATTTTTTTGAGCTGGATTGATTTTTGATACCTCAGCTTCAAATATTTTAATCCATTTCAATGCATTAATAGGCATTGAAATTTCCTCAAGCGGTGCTAATTTGATAACTGAATCAATGGTAGAAGGGTCAGAAATAAAGATTGAGAGTATCATAAATTTCCATTCGGAATTTGACCAATGCTTTAAAAATTCAGGTTTTTCTTTAACCTTTATTTCTTTAAAATAAAAATTATTTTCAATAGTTTGATCTAAATAATGATTATTTTTAATTGAAATTGAATTAATAAAATAAGAAATGGCAATTGCATCAATATAGGCATCATTAATCTTTAAATCTAAGTAATTAAAGATTTTACGCGTTTGAACCAGATATTCTTCTTGGTTGACAACCCACCTTAAATTCGTTATTTTTCGATGAACTAAAAATAAGATATTGAAAAATAATGTTCTTATTTTAAATTCATTGCCAATAATTTTCATATTTGTTGCAATTGAGATATGAAGCTCAAACTTTTTTAGTGAATCATTAATTTCTTTTATTTTTCTTCTGAGTTGAGAAAGACTGACGTGTTTTTCAAGACAAAATTGTGTTGTACTGACATTACGCTTTAAGCAAATTTCTTGAATAATTTCATATGCGAGATCGCTACTGATTATGAATTCAATTAGTTTTAAGTTACTAACCTGATTATTTCGATTGAATTTAATGCCGTAACGTTGATTAATAATCATTTCAAATTGATTAGCAGGGTATAATTTTTCAATATCGTTTTGTAATTCCTGACAAACCTTTTTTATTGTTGATTGACTTGATAATTTAAGAATTTCGGTTAATTTTGAACTTGAAATAAAGTCAGATTGTTTTTCAAGTAGGTTAATAATTTCTAATTTTAGATAAGTTATTTTATTGATACCGAACACCTGATCCTCCATTGCCAATACTTTGCTATTTTTAAAAATAATTTTAAAAACTATAAAAAATTATTTAAAATTATTGAGTTACAGAAAGTATATTTTAAGAAGATGCTTAAATATAGTATTATGCTTGTTTTTATCCAGTGTGGTATAAAAATTGAACATTTACTGCTGTTATTTTGAACCCGAAATTGTAGTCTATATTTTTCATTTAAAGTCTTTTTTTTTTTAGAGCCTATCTTTTATTTTAAATACTTCTATTTTGTTATTTTATTTGATTGATTATTGTTATTAATTGTCAATTAATAACAATAAGACTATAATGACATCGTATTATTATTGAAATGAAGGTGAGGTAGGATATGAAGGTCGCAATTTATACAACCTGTGTTGTTGATTTATTATTTCCTAATGTTGGTCAGGCAGCGGTTGCAGTTTTAGAACGTCTGGGAGTGACGGTAGTTGTGCCTGATAAGCAGGTTTGCTGTGGGCAGCCAACGTATAATAGTGGTTATTTTAAAGAGAGCTGGTCTGTTATTCATAATGAAATTGATGCATTTATGGAATATTATCCTGATGTTGATTTTGTGGTTGGTTTAGCAGGTAGCTGCACGGCAATGTTTAAGGAATTTCCACGGATTATTGCTGAGGGAGATCCTCAAAAGGCTGACTATCTATCTAAAGCAATTCAATTAGCAGATAAAACCTATGAATTTACTCAGTTTTTAGTAAATGTTTTAGGCATTGTGGATTTAGGAGCTACTTTGAAGGGGACTGCAACCTATCATCGTTCTTGTCACATGACGCGTTTACTTGGCGAGCATCACTCACCCTTTGTTTTAATCAATCATGTCAAAGACCTTGAGTATCGTCAAATTCCACATATTGAAAATTGTTGTGGTTTTGGTGGCACGTTTTCAGTTAAAGAGCCATTTATCTCCGAAATGATGGTTAATGAAAAAATGAATGATGTTTTATCGACTGATGCAGATATATTAATTTCTGCCGATATGGGCTGCTTAATGAATATTGGCGGTAAGTTTAATCGTGAAGGACATCCCATAAAAATTATGCACATTGCTGAAGTTTTAAATAGTAATGTGGATATCAATCGGATTAAGATGCCAGATTTAGACGAAATATTAGCTGTCAAAAAGCATGATGAGGTGACGGCATGAGCTTAAAAACAAGTACACTAACAATGGAAAAGCGTTTAGAAAAATCCAAGGCAGACCAAGTGATGCAAGCCTCTGTCGCTAAGGCGCAAGATATGCAATGGGAAAAGCGTGAAGGTGCAAGACAAAAATTAGGTAATTGGGAAGGCTGGCGTGATTTAGGTGAACAGATTCGTCAACAGGTTTTAAATCATTTACCAGATTATCTGGACGAATTTGCCAATAATGTTGCTGAGCGTGGTGGTCATGTCTGCTTTGCAAAGGATGCTAAAGAAGCGAGAGCTTATATTGAAAAAGTAGTGAGTGACAAAAAAGCAAAACGAATTGTTAAAAGTAAATCAATGGTAACCGCAGAAATTGATTTAGACCAAATGATTGAAAAAATGGGCTTACAGGTCATGGAAACAGATTTGGCAGAGTTTATTTTACAAGAAAATGATTGGGATGAACCAAGCCATATTGTTTTTCCAGCGATTCATTTAAACCGTGATAATGTGCAAGATATTTTTAAACGAAAGCTAGGCTACACAGGTGACAATGAGCCTGTTAACGAAGCTAGAAAAGCGCGCGAGGTAATGCGTAAATACTTTTTGCAGGCTGATGTTGGTATTACTGGCTGTAATTTTGCGATTGCTGATCAGGGATTAATTAATTTAAATACAAATGAAGGTAATGCTGATTTAACGATTGGTATTCCTAAAACGCATATTGTTGTAATGGGAATGGAAAGAATTGTGCCATCAATCAAAGAAGCCGAAGTGCTTGATAATATGTTAGCGCGTTCTGCTGTCGGTCAAGATATTACGACCTATTGCAGCTTTGTTGGTCCTAAAAATAATGATGAGAACGATGGTCCAGAAGATTTTCATGTCGTAATTATTGACAATGGTCGAAGTGAGGCGCTTGGTACGCCCTTGCAACCTGTCTTACAATGTATTCGCTGTGGCTCTTGTTTAAATGTTTGTCCAGTCTACCGCCACATTGGTGGTGAAGGCTATGGCTCGTTGTACCCAGGTCCAATTGGTATTTCATTGACACCTGTGCTTGGCGGTTATGAGGAATTTCACGATTTACCTTATGCTTGTTCACTTTGTGCCGCTTGTGATGCGACCTGCCCGGTAAAAATTCCGTTACATGAAATTATAACAGAACATCGTAAGATTATGACTAATGATTTAAAAATGGGACGTGGGTCTTTTAATGATATGCAGATGCGAGTAATTGGTGCAGGTACGGGAAGTCCATTTTTATTTAATGGTGCAATGACATTTGCGCATACTGGCATGAAAATGTTAAGTCATAAAAAACCGATTGTTGTTAAAAATTTATATAATAATGGTGGTTTTATGAAAATGGGACCGGGAATGGTTAAAGGTTGGACAGATGTTCGTGATTTACCAATTGCGCCAAAGGCCAGTCATACATTCAGACGTTGGTTTAAAAAAAGAGATAAGTGAGGCTGAGAGATGGGCAATATTGTAAACAAGGATTCATTTTTACAAAATTTATATCAAAAATTAGGTAGTCAACCAGTTGATAGTCGTACTTTAGACTTTTTACCAATCAATGACTTACCTCACGAAACCTTGGCGGATAAAACACAATTGGAATTATTAGAAATCGCTAAAGCGCGCGCACCTGAAGTGAATGCTGATATTGTAACTGTTAATCTAGCACAGCTTGAAGGTCAGTTACTTGAGCTAGCCAAAAACTATGGTGGTGGTAATGTCTTATTGCCGACTGATTCACGCTTATCAGAATACGGTTTACTGGATTTCGGTGAGCAGGAAGTTGATTTAAATGTTCGCCATTGGCAAATCGGTGCTGAAAATCGAGCAGATAATATTGCTAACGCACAAGCTAGTAATGTAGCAATTGCTTTCGCTGAATTTTTAATTGCCGAGTCAGCTTCAATTGTAGTTGAAAATCATGCTGGTCAAGGGCGAACCTTACATTTTCTACCGACGCATTATATTTCAATCGTACCCTTTTCTAAGGTGATTGCGCGGACGACCCAATGGGCAGATGCCTATCAAGAAAAATTGGCAAATGGTGAAAAGCTTGGTAGCGATGTGACAATTATCTCAGGACCGTCAAATTCTGGCGATATTGAAATGGTTTTAGTTACAGGCTTACATGGTCCAATTGAAGTAACCTATGTTGTGGTTATGGATAAATAATTTCGAGGTCTGTTCATTTGGTTCATTTACCAAAGGGCAGATTTTTTTTGAAAAGCTGGTAAGCATTATCATGTTAAAACTTAATGATGAATTATCGTTGACTATTAAGTATAATTAAGGTGGTTGCTTCACTTTGGTGTTAATAATTTTCAAACTTTTATTTACTTGAAGGGAAGTGTTAAAAAATGGATATATTATTAGAGAAGCTTGCTGATAAAACCCGTGAAGAAAAGTTAAAATATCAGAAAAGCTTATCTAAACCACTTGATTTGCTAATTCAATTTGGCTTTTGGAATACTTCAGCCGTTGATTTTTATCTGGAAAAATTAATAAAAACGATGCAGCAATCCAGCTCTACCAATTGGTCTAAGATAATTCATGATTCTGAAGTAGAAGTTGCGAAAATAGGTTCACCTTTGTATTGTGAACTTTTAGGGCATAGCCAGTTAAATATGCCAGCGAAGCTAACGCTGATGCTAAAGCAACTTGGAGCTAGAATTGATTGTCATAATCAGCTTCAGATTGTTGGCAATTACTATTTTGATGAACGTTTATCCCCAGATAGCTGCTTTTGGGAGGCTTTAGCTAGCTGGATTCAAATCAGCTTTCCAAAAGGGCTATCAAAGAGAGCTTATCCAGATCTAGATGAAACCTTACTGCAGATTGTTTTTCAATTAAGGCATTTTATAGATTTACAAAATATTTATTATATTCGTAGTCATTATGCAGGTAAAACTGATTTTGATAAATTAAAAAATTATGCAATAAAAACCCAGCAAAAATTAGTTTATCGTGATCGTTCTCGTTTTCATAATCGAGTCTCCAAAATTCGTGATCCAAAAACGGCTAGCTGGATTAAAGCGCCCTTTTTACAACAGCAAAATGATAAGATAAAAACGGCAAACGGTTTGTCAGAGTTTATTATCAATGCGCAGACAGGTAGCTTTGTCACTCAATGGGATTATCTTAAGACAATCAAAGGAGAATATCTGTTAAAGAGAGGTCGTTTTAGGCAAGTTACAGGCATCACCCATGATTTAATCGATAGCAATCCCAAGCATTATCAGCTTCAAGGTAAGGTGGGGCAAATAATTGCCAACACAGAATCTTTTAACTATGATGCAGGCGATTTTCTAAGCGATTTATTATTCAAAGGAGAGATTGGGATTTTATTTGGTGAAGGGAAACATCACATTTTAGATATGCGTCATCATGGAAAAATCAAAAAAATTCTAGATTTTAAAATGAAAAATAAAGGCTTAGAATCGGATATTCGTGTTGTCGCTAAACATTATTGGCCATTTCCTGAAAAATATCATGAAACGATAAAAAATGAAAAACAATTAAATAAGTTATTAGTTGATTATAAATAAGTATTTTTATTTCATAAGGAGTATTATTATGGCATTTATTCAAAAAATACCACAGAGCGAGGTTATCAATCTCAAAAATATCGTTACCGTTGAACCAGAGCAAATGCTGAGTCAGACCCTTGTTAATCGAGAAGAGCTTGGAATGACCTTATTCTCATTAGATAAGAATCAAGCGATTGGTCGACATAGCTCGCCCGGTGATGCTATGGTTAATATTTTAAGTGGCATTGCCAAAATCACTATTGATGAAAGTGATTATATTGTTAAAGCAGGTGAAACAATCGTTATGCCTGCCAATCGACCACACGCACTTTATGCGCTTGAAGCATTTCAAATGCTGTTGATTGTGGTCAAGCCTGAGGTGTCATAATGCTTATTAATCTTTTAAACCAGATTAATTATCATCCACAACAAATCGCTAGTCGGACAATGAGCAAAAAAATGGGCGTTGAAGTGCCAATTACCTTATATGCCTTTTTTGAGGGCGAAAAAATAAGTAACGAATATAGTGAATTTGTTAAGCTGATACAGGTATTAGAAGGAAAATTGGCAGTGCAGATTAAAGGTGAACAGCCTGCTCAAATTCAGGCTGGTGAGCTGTTTGTAGTGCCTGCTAAGCAATCGCATCAAATTACGGCACTCCTCAATACCAAGTTTTTACAAATCGAGTTATCGCCCAAGCATTAGGTTAGCATTGAAAGAGAGGTAGTAGCTTAGATGGATCGCTTAGAAAAAATAACGGCAGACATTATGGCAGATAAAGAAAATTTAAGGTATACAAAGGCTGGTATTAAACCATTATTTTCTGTTCATCCACAGGCCAAGCTATTAATTATTGGTCAAGCGCCAGGAAAGCAGGCAGAACAGTCAGGCTTATTTTGGAATGATCCAAGTGGGGATAGACTTCGTGATTGGCTAGGAATTGATAAAAGGACTTTTTATCAATCTGAAAAAATCGCAATATTGCCAATGGACTTTTATTTTCCGGGTAAGGGTAAAACAGGTGATTTACCCCCACGGCAAGCCTTTGCAGAAAAATGGCATCCAAGATTAATTGCCTTAATGCCAGATTTAAAGCTAACGTTACTAGTTGGTCGTTATGCGCAAAAGTATTATCTGCATTTAAAATCTAGCACACCAATTACTGACGTTATTAAGGATTATCAGCATTATTTACCTGATTATTTTCCGTTAATTCATCCTTCTCCATTGAATGCAC
Organism: Enterococcus sp. MMGLQ5-1; assembly: GCF_013155265.1. Taxonomy (GTDB): domain Bacteria; phylum Bacillota; class Bacilli; order Lactobacillales; family Streptococcaceae; genus MMGLQ5-1. The sequence goes on from NZ_JABJXU010000001.1 coordinate 150,454, forward strand.
GTTGGCTGAAAAAAAATCCTTGGTTTGCTGAAGCAGTTTTACCTGTCTTGAAGACAAGAGTTAAGTCTGCTTTGATTGAATAATGATGTAAGCTTAACGTTTTTTATTTATAAATAAAAATGTTTCAATGATTGATGTTTATTCAATCAGCGAAACATTTTTTGTGTCTTAATTAAAGCGAATCAGGCTTATTTCGTACTGCGGACTGCGATGTATTTTAAATCCTTGCCTGTTTTGTTAAAAAAATGATTCATATTTTTAAACTGTTTGCGATTTTCTGCTTTCAAACCATTCTTGACAATTTTTAGCGTATTAAACAAACCCTCGTCCTTAATCATTCCTTTTGGAGACATCAGGCTCATTTCACCATGAATGCTTTCAACCTTACTAAAGCCGACTTTTTTAAATATCGCTCGCCAATCATCAACCTGCAAGGGCGCTACATTGACATTGATTGTCGTCTTTAGCTCTTCGATAATTGAGGTGAGATTTGAATCAAGATAGCTTACATCATGAGTGAGTAGCTGACCGCCGGGCTTTAAAACACGATAGTATTCCTTAATTGCTTTTTCCTTTGCCGAGTGGCTGAGCATTGTCAGCATGGCTTCATTAATCACAATGTCAAATTGATTATCTTCAAAGGGTAGCTTCATCGCATTTGCCTGCTTTACTTCAATTAAATGGGATAGCTGGGCTGCTTCAATATTTTTTTGTGCTTTTTTTAAGGCGCCAGGATCCAAATCTATACCTTTGATTTGACAGTTAAAGCGTTCTGCCAATTCAATTGAGGTAGTGCACATATTGCAGGCAACCTCTAAGACTAAAGTTTGTTCGGAAAAATTGGCCGATTGGACTAACCAATCAGTAGCTTTTTTACCACCTGGACGTAAGCGCTTTTTACCTAATTTTGCTAAAAATTGATGGCCGATTTCATTTCTTTCCATAGCTGCTCCTTAATCATTAAATCGATATTGATAATCATTCTCAACAAAATGATAACATAATTATCTTATTATTTGAAATCTAATTTTTTGTGAATTAACCAAGATTTTTGTAATATAAATATATGGTATCTTTTTGCTTTACTATTAAGTATTTTATCTTTTGGTTACTTACATATTGTAAGCGTATACAGATGGTGGAATAACTGATGTTTATTAGGGGATGAAAAATGATTGAAGTACAAAATTTATCAAAAAAATATCAGGAACACCAAGCACTAGACGGGGTATCCTTTTCTGTTAGTGATGGTGAGATACTAGGAATTGTCGGCAAAAGTGGTTCAGGAAAATCGACCTTACTAAGATTACTCAATTTGATGGAGCAGCCGACAGAGGGTCAAATTTTAATTGATGGTAAATTGACCAATCAACTGACCAAACAGCAGGTTATTCAGTACAAACAAAAAATTGGGGTCGTTTTTCAGCAGTATAATTTATTAGCTAATAAGACGGTCAAGGCCAACGTTGCTTTACCGTTAACCCTGCTCCATCAAAAAGATGCAAAACGTGTAAGGGAGGTGCTGGATTTTGTTGGTGTGACCTCAAAAAGTGAGGCATATCCAGCAGAATTATCTGGCGGTGAAAAGCAAAGGGTAGCAATAGCTAGAGCGTTGGTGAGACAGCCTGAGATTTTATTATGCGATGAGGCAACGAGCTCGTTGGATGAAGAAAACACAGATTCTGTTTTGCGGTTACTACAACGAATTCATCAAGAGTTTGGTATTACCATTTTTTTTGTGAGCCATGAGTTAGATTCGGTTAAAAAGCTCTGCAATCGAGTTTTAGTTTTGGAAGCTGGTAAATTATTAGGCATAGTCGAAAATCAACCTGAGCCAATTAGGAACAATACAAGCTCCTACTTAGATAAGGTTAAAGGGAGGCTGGCAAAATGAATTTAATCGATTCAATTCAATTTTATTTGCCAGAATTAAGAACGGCAATCAAAGAAACCGCCATTATGATGGGAATTTCAATGGCGAGTTGTCTGGTGATTGGTTTGCCGTTAGGTATTGCGATGTTTGCTTCAAATCCGCAGATTAGAGGCAAGCGTAATTTGAGTTACTGGTTTTTTAATTTTTTTGTGACCTTTGTTCGTTCGTTTCCATATTTACTATTCATTATTACTTTAATTCCGCTGACACGCTTTTTACTTGGTAGAGCCTTTGGACCATATCCTGCTTCGTTTCCATTGAGTATTGTTGCCGTAGTTATTTTTGCGAGACTGGTTGAGCAAGTACTTTTAGATGTACCGGTAGAAACAAGACTTTTAGCAAATTCATTGGGCGCATCTAAGTGGCAATATATCTGGCATTTTTTACTACCGGAGGCGAGAAGTGGCCTTGTTTTAGCCTATACGACAGCGGCAGTTAGTATGGTTTCGTATTCAACGGTGATGGGGATTATCGGTGGTGGTGGCATCGGGAGCTTTGCCTTGATTTATGGCTACCAAAGTTATCAATATGGGATTATGAGTGTTGCAATTGCAATTATGATTGTCGTTGTTTTTGCAATCCAGATGATTGGCAATACGATTTCGCAAAAAATAGACAAGCGCAAGTAATTATTATAGTCACAAGGCAATAAAAAATAGATAGATTCATTGGAGAAGAGGAGTTAATTATGAAAAAATGGGTTACAGCAATCGGTACAATTATTCTAGGTTTTTCTTTAACAGCTTGCGGTAGTAGTGGCACAGCTACTAATTCAAGTGAAAGCAGCTCGAAAAGTGAAGATAAAGTGATCACTGTTGCCAGCCAAACAACACCGATGACGGATGTTGTTAAGGTTGCAGCTAAGGTTGCTAAAGCTGATGGTTGGGAAATTAAGCTCGTTCAGGTTACTGACAATGTTGCCTATAATGATATGGTTGCAAGCGGCGAAGCCGACGCTAGCTTTGCTGAGCATAAGCCATTTATGGAAAAATATAATAAGGAAAAAAATGCAAGCTTAGTCGCTATTCAACCAATTTATGATGCAAAAGTTGGTTTTTATTCTAAGGATTATAAATCAGTAGACGATATTCCAGATGGCACTAAGGTGGCAATCCCGAATGACGCATCAAATCAAGGCCGTGCATTAGCCATTCTTGCGGAACAAAAATTAATCACCTTGGCCGACGGCGTGGGCACTAACGGCACAATCAAGGATATTGTTGAGAATCCAAAGAATTTTCAATGGTTAGAGGTGGATTTATTAAATTTATCTGAAGCCTATAGTGAGCCTGATGTTTCACTTGTTTATAACTATCCAACCTATATTGCAAAAGTTGGTCTGAAACCAGCGGATGCCCTATTTTTAGAACAAAAAGTTGATTCACGCTTTGCAATTCAGGTAGTAGCACGTGAAGATAACGAAAATTCTGATAAAATTAAGGCATTAAAAAAGGCAATGACGAGCGACGAAGTACGCGAATTTTTAGAAAAGGATCATAGTGATACCTTAATTCCAGCATTTTAAATATTAAATTGATAGAAAAGCACCAGTTCACTTAAATGAGCTAGGTGCTTTTTTGCCATGACGACTTACTCTCCGAGAATTTCAGAATGAAATTTGAGGCAGTTAGTCGGCAAGGTATGCATTTGAACTTATTTTTAGTATACGGGCTAAACCAACTATGAATGCTTGCAGAAGTACAGACATTGGTTTGGCAAAATCTGCCCAACCAATGTCTTAGCTTCTGTTGCGCATCCATGAGCAAGATGGTTTAGCACCTCAAGCAAACGAAGGGCGCTTTAAAAACTTAGTTCAAAGGCTGAAAGAATACTTGTCTTCCTCAAATAGCACTTGCTTTGAATGGTGTTGTTTGCATGCGAAAACGGTATTGTTTCTCAGAAACAATTCCAAAATCACTAAGTTCGTGTTGTTTAATTGCGCAAACGGTATTGTTTCTCGGAAACAATTCCAAAATCACTAAGTTCGTGTTGTTTAATTGCGCAAACGGTATTGTTTCTCGGAAACAATTCCAAAATCACTAAGTTCGTGTTGTTTAATTGCGCAAACGGTATTGTTTCTCGGAAACAATTCCAAAATCACTAAGTTCGTGTTGTTTAATTGCGCAAACGGTATTGTTTCTCGGAAACAATTCCAAAATCACTAAGTTCGTGTTGCTTTGTTGCGCAAACGGTATTGTTTCTCGGAAACAATTCCAAAATCACTAAGTTCGTGTTGCTTTGTTGCGCAAACGGTATTGTTTCTCGGAAACAATTCCAAAATCACTAAGTTCGTGTTGTTTAATTGCGTAAACGATATTGTTTCTCAGAAACAATTCCAAATTCTCGCACTAGGAGTCTTTTTATTACGCAATCGGTATTTTTTCGAAAAAATTGGATTATTAAAAAAAAACAGTTGCATTATTTTTAGAATAGGTGTAATTTTTAGGTGTGCCTTATTTTTGTTAGGCTCACCAATTGTAAATATTTAATTATAAGTAATCGAAAAATAAAATTGCTATTATGATGGTTTAAAGAAAGAAGGAAGTATTTTGAAAAAAACAGCAACTCATACGAAAGAGCGGCATCATTTGGTAGAATATGCCAATGGTCCTTCTCTTGAGGAAATTAACGGTACCATCGAGGTACCTAAAAATATGAGTTTTTGGCGAACATTATTTGCCTATTCTGGTCCCGGCGCCTTGGTCGCTGTAGGCTATATGGATCCAGGGAACTGGTCAACCTCAATTACTGGTGGTCAAAATTTTCAATATTTATTAATGTCCATTATCCTGATGTCTAGCTTAATTGCGATGCTTTTACAATATATGTCGGCAAAGCTTGGGATAGTTTCAAAAATGGATTTAGCACAAGCGATTAGTGCTAGAACCAGTAAACCATTAGGTATTATTTTATGGATTTTAACGGAATTAGCCATTATGGCAACTGATATTGCCGAGGTTATTGGTGGTGCAATTGCACTGTATCTACTTTTTAAAATACCATTAGCGATAGCAGTACTGATTACTGTCTTTGATGTCCTGCTCTTATTATTACTAACCAAGATTGGTTTTCGTAAAATCGAAGCAATTGTCGTGGCTTTAATTGTTGTCATTTTTGTGATTTTTGCTTATCAAGTGATTCTTTCAAATCCGGTTTGGAGCGATGTTTTTAAAGGCTTGATTCCAAATGCTAAAGCCTTTTCTAGCGCCAATCCTGTTTCTGGTCAAACTGCTCTAACAGGGACACTGGGGATTATCGGTGCAACGGTAATGCCGCATAACCTTTATTTGCATTCTTCAGTCGTTCAAAGTCGGAAAATTAATCATGATGATGAAGCAGATGTTGCTAGAACCTTACGCTTTTCTGCATGGGATTCAAATATTCAATTAACAATGGCTTTCTTTGTTAATTCCTTACTTTTAATCATGGGGGTAGCCGTCTTTAAATCTGGTAGTGTCGAAGACCCGTCTTTCTTTGGTTTGTTTGAAGCACTATCCAAGCCCAGTCTAATGAATAACGATGTACTTGCCCATGTTGCGAACACAGGTATATTATCTACCTTATTTGCAGTAGCGCTATTAGCCTCAGGTCAAAATTCGACAATCACTGGTACCTTGACGGGACAAATTATCATGGAAGGCTTTATTCATATGCGTGTACCGATTTGGCTACGCCGTTTAATTACGCGTTTATTATCGGTGGTACCAGTTATTATCTGCGTATTATTGACAAGTGGCAGAGGGGAAATTCAAGAGCATATTGCCATTAATAATTTAATGAATAATTCGCAGGTTTTCCTAGCCTTTGCTTTACCATTTTCGATGTTACCTCTACTTATTTTTACGAATAGTAGTGTTGAAATGGGTGATCGCTTTAAAAATTCTTGGCTAATCAAATTATTGGGTTGGTTTTCAGTAGTTGCTTTGATTTTTCTTAATATGAAGGGCTTACCTGATCAAATTGAAGGCTTCTTTGGTGATTCGGCTACGAAACAACAGCTAGTATTTGCCGATCGGATTGCCTACGTGATTATTGTTTTAGTGCTTGCAATGCTGGTTTGGATGGTTGTTGAGCTCTATCGTGGCGATAAGAAATATGCTGAGGAAGTAAAACGAAAGGCTGAATTACAAGCCGAAGTAATAGAATAAAATAAAAGCAGAGTTTACTTAAGAGTGACTCTGTTTTTTAACATTTAATTGCCGCATAAAAGAGATTGAAAAGTAAATTGACCCTAACTTTAAATACTTGTATGCTTATAGTGAAGGATGTGAAGCGAATTGTATGCGATGTTGAAAAAAATAATTCCAGAAAAAGAGCTTAGACGTCAGGTCTCTCTATTAGAACAGCTTTTAAATCAACCACTTGTGATTGCTAAGGATTTAGCTCGGTCAATTCAAACGACCGAACGGACTGTTTTTTCTGATTTGCAGGTTATTCGGAATCAATTACCGAAAGGATGGCTCATCGAAACCAGTAGTCAAGGTATCCAATTAATTAATCAGGAACATCAGCCAATCAATGATTTATGGGTTGTTTTTTTACCCCAATCGGTCGGTGTTCAACTGATTAAAGCTTTATTTTTCAATCAATCAATCACGACCTTGCAATTTCTAAATGAACAAGCTGTGTCAATAGAAACACTTAGGCGCTATACGACTAAGCTTAATCGTCAGCTGTCAGCTTTTCAGCTTCAGCTTAAGGTTACTACCAAAAATATTTATTTTAAGGGTGATGAAAGTGCCATCAGGATATTATATCACCGACTTTTAACGCCGTTTACTCATAATAATTATTTTTTTGAGGATTACGGTATTCATGAGGCACATTATTTTCAATTTTTAAAAACGCTGTATTCAACCGAGCTTTCTGTTCAAACTGAAGAAATTTTTGGTACCTGTTGGTTTTTTATTAACACGATTCGGATAAAAGCAAATTGTAAAATTAACTTTTTTTCCTTTAATGATAGTGACCCACTTTATATAAAATATCGGGATGCTTTATATCGGGCTTATGAAAAGGAAGGGGTTTACTTAGAGGCGGAGGAGCATTTTTTTGCCTTTTTCTGCTTCCTAGAGAGTTGGCATTATAATAATGTTTTTGGTAGTAATATTAATTTGTCAAATTGTTATCCCACCTTAGTAGAAACTGCAAATCAATTGGTTGACTATTTATCAACTGAGCTAGCAGTCCCCTTGATGCAGTCCAGACTTGCTGATAATTTAACGCTATTATTATTAAAATATAATGAATCAATCTGGCTATCAGAACAATTTCAGCTAGAATATCCTGAATTACTGTTAGCACGTAAGGGTACTAATTTTGGTCAGAGCGAAGTTGAAATTAGTGAGATTATTCAGTCAACGTTAAAGATTGATCAACCTCTATATTTAGTTAATTTAATTTTTCTGCTAGAGCAGCAGGCAATCATGTCGATTAAGCCTCGCCGGCGAAAATTTTATTTTACTTTTCAAGGCGAGCCAGCTTGGAAGGCTTTTTTACAGGAGGAGCTGGCAAATACACTTGGATTTAATGCAGAAATTGAAAATATTGAGTATTTTCAATTAAATAGGCAAGCTTTTGAAGCACAGGATGTGATTATTTCAAATTATCCAATTGATGAAATAGTGCCACAGGTGTTTTATATTTCCAATGTTCCAAGTAAAAGTGAGCTGCGACAGCTTGCCGAGCTCACTTGGGAATTTTATTTATAAATTAGCTAATTGTTGTTGATACTTGCCTATTTGCCTTAGTTACAAATCGAGTTATTCTTTTCTCTATCTCGACAATGATGAAGAGCACTGCGATATTGGCTAAGATGATGAGTTGCTGTGAGCCACTTAGCATTGTTGTGCCAACCCATTGCTGCATTATTGGTAGGAATAAGACAGCACTTTGAAGTAATAATAAGATTCCGATTGAAACAAATAGTATTTTGTTTTCTAGCAGACCTTTATTAATTGATGCATCCGTCAACTCACGACAGTTAATCATATAGACTGCTTGAGCAAGTACAATATTTTGTAACAGGATAGTTTGTTGTAGGGCTTGACCTTCAAATTGCATTGCTAGGAAGTAAGCCGGGATAACGATAAGTAGTGAAACATAGATGATCCTAAAGACACTATACTTAGTCAGAATGCCCTCATTGACTACTCTTGGTGGCCTCGTCATCGTATCTTGACTTGCCTTTTCAAAGCCCAGTGCATATGAGAGTGTGATGGTTGAGACCATATTCACCCATAAAATTTGGACTGGTGTTAGTGGTAGCGGTCGATTAACTAAAAGGGCGAAGATAACCACTAAGCCTTGAGCAAGTGCAGTTGGTAGGAAAAAGTTGATTGTCTTTTTAAGATTATCAAAAATACGGCGTCCCTCTTTGACTGCTTTAGCAATTGTGTTGAAATTATCATCGGCTAGTACCATATCTGAAGCTTGCTTTGTAACCTCACTCCCCTTGATACCCATAGCGATACCGATGTCGGCTTTTTTAAGTGCTGGTGCATCATTGACACCATCGCCGGTCATACCAACAACTTCACCATTTGTTTGCAGTGCGGTTACAATACGTAGCTTATGTTCAGGTGTTGTTCTGGCAAAAATGTCAACCTGTTTTACCTGCTCAGCTAATTCTTGATCGTTTAATTGATCAATTTCAATACCGATTAAGACATTATCATGATGCTTTAAACCAATCTCTTTTCCGATTGCCTTGGCAGTATCCTTATGGTCACCTGTAATCATTTTAACAGCAATACCTGCTTGTTGGCATTCCTTAACGGCTTGTATTGCACTTTCCTTTGGCGGATCGATGATACCTGCTAGACCGATAAATTCGAGATTTTCTAAAATATCGTGATTAAGTGCCTGTGTTTTATCGATCTTTTTAATTGCAAAGCCGAGCACTCGTTGACCTTGCTGGGCAAATTCTGAAGCTGATGCCTGCCATTTTTTAAGCTGCTCAGTAGTTAAGCTTGCCATTGTCATTAATACTTCAGGTGCGCCCTTAAGATAGACAATGTTTTGTTCATCAGCTTCATGTAACGTTGCCATATATTTGTAGCTTGAGCTAAATGGTATTTTTCCTTTTTGCTTTTGTAGCTTTGTAGACGACGCATTTTTTTCAACATAGTGTAAGAGGGCGAGCTCGGTTGGATTGCCTTGTAAATCATCAGCGTTTTGATTATCGTTTAGTTTAAGCTCTTGACAGTTATTCATAATTTCTAGGATTTGTGCTTGGTTTTCAGTTGCCACATTAACTACGGTCATTTCATTTTTGGTTAAAGTACCCGTTTTATCTGAACAGATGACAGTCATTGCACCAAGCGTTTCAACAGATGGCATACTCTTGATAATCGCATTTTCGTTAGTCATTTCCTTAACGCCCATTGATAGAATCATGGTTAAGACGGCTGGCAGTCCCTCTGGAATCATTGCAACGACTAAAGCAATCATCGCTGAAAACATTACCTGCCAGTCCATGCCATAACGGAAGCTTGTAAAGAAAAGTAAGAAGATGATTAAGAAAGTGATACCACGGAAAATTTGACGATTTAACTGATTCATCTTTCTAACTAATGGTGTCGTTTGCTGCTGGACGGATTGCAAGGCTTGATTGATTTTACCAATTTCGGTTGCGTCACCTGTCGCTACAACAATCCCTAAGGCAGAGCCTGCTTGCACCAAGGTACCTGAGAAGGCCATATTGCCCTGATCCCCTGCAGGTAGAGTATCTGATAAGCTTTCTGTTTGCTTTTCTGTCGCCTCTGATTCGCCAGTCAGTATTGATTCTTCGATTAATAAATCATGAACTTCGATTAATCGTAGGTCCGCTGGGACAACATCTCCTGAATTGAGGGCGACAATATCGCCTAGCACCAATTCTTCGTTTGCTACCGTTTGCTTAGTACCATTGCTAATGACAACTGAATCTTGGCCCATCATCTGCTTTAGACCATCTAAGGATTCTTCCGCTTTCCGTTCCTGATAATAGCCGACAAGACCATTGACAATAACGACTAGTAATATAATGCCGCCTTCTACATATTCACCTGTTAAGAATTTAATAATTGAGGCAACCAAAAGGACAATCATTAATAAGTCTGTAAAATGCTTTAGCAGCTTTTGCCAAGGCTTCAAACCTTTTTTCTCAGTCATTGCATTTGGACCATTAATTTCAAGGCGTTCTTTTCTTTCAGTCGGCATTAAGCCACCTGAGCCTGTTTTTAATTTATGTTTAATTTCTTCTACGGTTAGTTGATACCACTTCATTTTTTCCGCCTCCGCTTTCATTTGATACTTTAATTATAGGTGACTGATTTTTTGATCACAGTCGATAATTTCAGCTTGACCTGAAAAAGTTGCTTTTTAGGAGTTCATCTGCCTAGATTTTTATAGATAAAAATTTTATAACAATATCGTTAGTTTTTTATTTTATAATAGAGTTATTAATAACGGTTTTGATTTATGATTCGAGGGAGAGTTGTGATGAAACAATATTTTTTGTTGTCAGATAAGCAAAATAAAAATTCAAGCAGTGATTATCAATTAATTTATATGAGTAAGGTTGAAGGTGTTGATAAAGATCACCCAAGAATGCTACATTCGCACCAATCAATTGTGGAATTGATTTTGATTACGGCTGGTAGTAGTAAAATTTTTATTGGTAATCAATATTTTCCGGTAAAAAAGGGGGATTTAATTATTTATAATAGTGGTGTTGTTCACGATGAACTGTCAAGCAATGATCCAATTGCTTTATATTGCATTGGGATTAAAGGAATTAATGAAACTAATTTAAGGGCGGATGCCTTGATTTCAGATCGTGCAGAACCAATTTTTGAAACTGGGCAATATTATGCCGTTCTCTTGCCATTATTTCAAAGTGCGTTTGATATGCTTGAACAAGAAATTAATAATTATAATTCATTGGTACAGACATTAGGTCAAACCATAATTGAATTGATCAAAGCAAATGTCATCAATAATCAATCGAAATTAGCTGAAGATTCATCGAAATTAATTATTGTTCAGGAAATTAAGCAGTATTTAGATGTTCATTTTTCGGAGGAATTTAAATTAAGCACATTAAATCAAGAAGGGCGTTGGCCAATCAATGAATACTACTTTGCCCATAAGTTTAAGGCACTTTATGATTATACCCCCATTGAATATTTGCAAAGAAGAAGGATTGGTGAAGCACAAACGCTTTTAATCAATACTGATTTGTCAATTACTGAAATCGCCTATCAAGTTGGCTTTAATAGCTCTTCTTATTTTACAACGCTCTTTAAAAAAATTGTCAAGCTGACACCTAAAACATACCGAAATCAATATACTGCTCGCTAAAAAAGCAAGATTTTATAAAATCTCATATCTTAATAAATGAAATCGTTGGTGGTAAACGATTTCATTATTTATTTCTAACAAGAAAAATGAATAAATTATAATTGATAACAATTATAATGTGAATATAAATACAATGATTTACAAAATTAGCGCTAATTATTATGGATTGTATTTTTAAGTTTTCTGCTTTTATGTGAAAAAAATAACAAGGAGATGTGATATGAGTAGTATTTTATTAGGATTGGTGCCTGCTTTGATGTGGGGCTTGCAGCCATTGGTAATGCAAAAGATTGGTGGTAAGGCTACCAATCAACAAATGGGGATGGCAATGGGAACATTGTTATTCTCTCTTGGTGTTCTTTTTTTTCATCAGCCAGCTTGGAGTCTCAATCTTATAGTCGCAAGCTTAGCCTGTGGTCTGGTTTGGTCATTTGGTCAAATTAATCAAATTAAAAGCTTCCATATTATTGGTGTTTCTCGTGCGATGCCGATTTCAACTGGGACACAGCTTATTGGTACTTCGCTTGTTGGGGTTTTATATTTTCAAGAGTGGACCAAATCAATGCAATTTATTCTTGGGATTAGTGCTTTAATTTTAATTATTTTAGGTGTTACCTTTACTGCCTTTCAAGAGAAAAACCAGCAAGCTAGCCAACGAGTGGATATGAAAAAGGGTGTTTTGATTTTAGTGATTTCATCAATTGCTTTTGTGCTTTATGCTGTAATTCCAAGAGTCGCAGGTATTAATGGCTGGGATGCTGTGTTTCCACAGGCAATTGGTATGCTTCTAGGGTCAATTTTATTTTGTTCTTTTGAAAAACAGCCTGACATTTTTGGTCAGAAATCCTTTTATAATATTATCACTGGTTTCTTCTTTGCTATTGCAAATATTACCATGATGCTTTCTAACGAAACCAATGGTGTTGCACTTGGCTTTACCCTATCGCAGATGAATGTGATTGTTTCAACTTTAGGTGGTATGCTGATTTTGCATGAGGTTAAAACCTCTAAGGAAATTAAATATACGTTGGGTGGTTTAATTCTAGTAGTTGCTGGCGGCATTTTGATTGGCATGACAAAATAGGAGGTAAGAAAAATGACAAAGAAAATTTTACGAGTAGGTGTTATCGGCTGTGGTGCGATTGGTAAGGAGCATATTGAAAGACTTACTAATGTTGTTGCTAACACTGTCGTCGTTGCAGTTTACGATTATTTTGAGGAAGTGGCACAATCAGTAGCAGCTAAATATCAGATTGAGGCAGCTCCAAGTGGTGAGGCCTTAATTGCAAGAGAAGATATTGATGCTATCTTAATTACCTCAACAGATGATACACATGCAGGCTACGTTTTTGAGGCTTTAAAATTTAAAAAATATATATTTTGTGAAAAGCCTTTAGCTTTAACTGCTGAAGAATGTCAAGAGATGATGGCAAAAGAAGTTCAAATTGGTAAGCGGTTGATTCAAGTTGGCTTTAATCGCCGATTTGATATTGGTTACCGTGAGATGAAGCAAGCAATACAGGCGGGTGAAATTGGTGAGCCGTTATTAATTCATAGTGCGCACCGGAATATATCACAGGCTGCTGGCTTTAAAACGGATTATGCGATTACAAGAGTTGCGATTCATGAAATTGATATTACACGTTGGCTTTTAGATGAAGAATACGAAGAGGTTCAAGTATTAACGGTTAAACAAAGTAGAAAAACCTCAGGAGACTGGCTAAATCCACAATTAGTAATGTTTAAAACGCGTTCAGGACAAAGGATCGATGTAGAGGTTCAAACTGATGGTGCTTACGCTTATGACATTCAATGTCAGGTTGTTGGAGAAGACGGCACCCTGAATTTACCTGATCCAGCTAGAGTTTTGAAAAGAGCCTCTGGCCATTATACATACGGCTTAACTGATCATTGGGCAAAGCGCTTCATTGATTCATATGATACAGAATTTAAAGAATGGGCAGCATCAGTTTTAAAAGAGAAATTAGTGGGGCCGAGTGCATGGGATGGCTATGTTTCTTGTGTTGTAGCTGATCGTTTAATTCAATCAAGAATATCAGGAGAGGCCGAAAAAATCGAATTGATTGAGAAAGCTGATATTTATTAATTTATATTTTTATATAAAAGGTTAATTTTAATTGAGAGGTGGTTTTAATTTCATTAATTTGAATTAATGCCATCTTTTTTTAGGGCTGTTTTTGCTATATCATGGATTTTTGGATAATAAGATAAATGCTTTATTCTTTTATGATTTAGCGTATAATATAAATATGATTTTGAAAGGGGTTACAGTATTGCAATATTTTAATTCAAAAACATTTAATCCCGAGATATTATATGCCTATGATCCATGGAATGAGCCCGGTGATGCGTGCCAGCCCCATCAGCATGAATTTTTAGAAATTAGTATTGTATTGGAAGGTGAAGCGGATTATATTATTGATGGTCAGGGGATTCGACTAGGTGCAGGTCGAGTAATGCTTTTTAATCCCGGTGTCATTCACAGTGAAACGCAGCGGGAAAATAGTCGATCACATCAACTACATATTGGCATTACCAATATTATGTTAACTGGATTGAGTAGGAATTTTTTTCCAAATAAATATCCAATCATTGAGCTAGGTGAACATCACAGTCAATTCTTAGAATGTGCCTGGCGGGTGGTTAAAGAATATAATAATCAGGCTAATGAATTTCATTTAATGGGCAAGGCCTTAATAAATGAAATGCTGGTTTTAATTATTAGAGGCTTAAGCAGTGAAAATGATGATTTACTTGAACAAAAATTATCAAAAGTAGAGAAGCGAAAACAAAATTTAGTTAACCAGACAATTTACTATTTAGAAAATCACTATGAACAAGAGGTCACATTGGAGCAGCTGGCTGAAATATTTTATGTTAGTCCCACCTATTTGTCAAAGGCTTTTAAAGAGGTTGTCGGCGTTAGTCCAATTAATCACTTAATTCAAATTCGTTTAAGACAAGCCAAGGAATTGCTAATAGACACCAAGCTACCAATTAAGGAAATTGCTAGCTTAGTAGGTTATCAGGATGCCTATTATTTTAGTAAGCTATTCAAAAAGTATCATGGTGTGGCACCATCACAAATGCTTTCGGAGCTCAATAGCTAGCGATGAAGTGATTGCTTATAATATCAAATGGATTCAGACAAGCATAAGCGAAATTATTTATCACCTTAAAACCATATTTCTATCGTTGCTGGACAGTCGTTAGAGATATGGTCTATTTTTTAAACTCAATGTCAAATCAGACTGATTTTACTAAAATGATCAATATGGCTGTTAAGTCGCGTCTTTAGCGACTGCCCTTTAGTGTTGCTCAAACTACTTAGAATGCAACAGTTTTAGAAATATTTCTAAATTAAGCTTCTTGTCATCATGTTTCACAAAAACAATCACAAATTCACGCAGTTTAGGAGGCTATATCTTTTTTATCATTTTAAGATAAATAAAAATTGGAATATTTACCAGTCAAATTTATTATAGAGCCAATTTTTTGATAAGCTAATGCGTTTAATACTTTTATATTTTAAAATAATGAGTTCAAAAAAATAAATAATTATGATATTTTTACTTGCCTTGAAGTACACTTTAAGGTTTACAATTGGGTTGTCTTAATTAAGAAAGTGAGGGATAGTTATGAAGGAAAAAATAACAGCGGGCAGAGATCAGTTAGGAGATTTTGCACCAGATTTTGCGAGATACAACGATGATGTTTTATTTGGGGAAATCTGGGAAAGTGACGTATTATCGGACCAGACAAAGTCAATGATTACACTGAGTGCTCTAATTACTAAAGGTGCCACAGAGCAGCTCCCCTTCCACCTTAAAAAAGCCAAGGCAAATGGTATAAATGCTGAAGCAATATCTGCTTTAATTACGCATTTGGCATTTTATGTGGGATGGCCTAATGCTTGGTCGGCCTTTAATATTGCAAAAAGGATTTATCAGGAGGAGAAAAATGACTAATTATCAACCTTTATTTGGTAGAGGCGCTTTAAATGTTGAATATGCTCAATATTTTACTGGCGATTCATATTTACAATTTCTAGCAAGTCAAGAAGCGGTTTCGGTTAACAGCGTTACCTTTAAGCCCAAAGCTCGAAATGATTGGCACATTCATCATGATGGCTTTCAAATTTTGTTGGTTACTGATGGTGAAGGCTGGTACCAAGCAGAAGGTCATTTGCCACAAAAATTGAAAAAAGGCGATGTGGTAAGTATTGACGCTGGAATCAAGCATTGGCATGGTGCGACAAAGGATTCATGGTTTACGCATGTTGCGATTGGTAAAGGTACGACAGTATGGCTTGAATCTGTTAATGATGAGCTTTACAATCAACTATAAGGAGTAATGATAATGTTAGAGGAAAACTACACGCTTAGTAATGGTATTAAAATTCCGAAGATTGGCTTTGGCACATGGTTAATTAATAAAAATGAAGATGCAGCTAAGGCTGTCAAGCGGGCAATTGAAACTGGGTACAGACATATTGATACTGCAGAGGCTTACGAAAATGAAGTGGGCGTCGGTCAAGGTGTTCGACAATCAGGGCTTGAGCGACATCAAATTTTTGTGACAACGAAGCTTCGAGCGGAGTTTAAAACCTTTGCTGAAGCGACTGAGGCAATCAATGAATCGCTTGCTAAATTAGATTTAGATTATATCGATTTAATGATTATTCATTCACCAAAGCCATGGTCTGAATTTACGAAGGATGCGCATTATTTCAAAGGAAATCTGGCGGCATGGCAGGCATTGGAAGCGGCTTATCAGGCTGGGAAAATAAAAGCAATTGGCGTTTCTAATTTTGAAGAGGTAGATCTTCAAAATCTGTTAGATCATGCTAAAATTAAACCAATGGTTAATCAAATATTAGCCCATATTGGTAATACACCATTAAAACTTATAGAATTTGCTCAAAAAAATAATATTTTAGTTGAAGCCTATTCACCCTTTGGACATGGTGATATGTTTAATAATCAAGCGATTCAGGCAGTTGCGGCTAAGTATCAGGTTTCGGTTGCTCAGCTTGCTGTACGGTATTTATTACAATTAAACTTATTACCATTACCAAAAGCGTCAAGCATTGAACACATGAAGGACAATGCAAGGACTGATTTTGTGATTAATGCTGCGGATATGTCGTTGTTGAAATCGCTTGATAAGATTGTTTATTCAGACGACAATCAAAAGTTTCCAGTTTATCAGAAATAAACAATAATCTATAATTAAATTAAAGCGTTGCAGCTTATCGATTTTGTTAGCTTTTAATGCTAGTAATCATTTATCAAATAAATCCTTATAGGAGGTGTGCAGTGAATATTAAACAGGTAAGCGAAAAATATCAAATTTCCTCCGATACATTACGTTACTGGGAGAGGATCGGTGCGATTCCAAATGTTACTCGGAATGCCTCGGGCTATCGTGATTTTGATCAGGAGGATGAAAATTGGATACATTGGACTAACTGTATGCGTAAAGCTGGTGTTTCCATTGAAAGAATTGTTGAATATATTGATTTATTTAAGCGAGGGGATGAGACAATTCCTGCGAGAAAAACCTTATTAAAAGAGCAATTAGAGGTAATTGCCAATCACTTAGCAGAAATGAAAGAAATGTATGATGCGTTGGATGATAAAATTGAGCATTATGATACACATATGGTAAGCTATGAGGGTAAATTAAAAAATCCGGATTGAATGAAATTGATTGCTTTAAATTTGAATCAGCCAAGCATTATATTTGATAGCATAGGCTTTCAATGTAAAATGACTGTTTTAAAAAAAAGGGGGGATTATGGAAAAAATATTTCCTAGCAAGCTTAGAATTGGTGATGAAATTAGAATAATTTCACCTAGTTCATCAATTGAAAGTGTTGGTGGCTTTAATGATAATATTTCAGCACAAAAATATCTTGAAAAAATGGGCTTTAAAATCTCTTTTGGAAGCAATATTCTAGAAAATGACCAGCTTTTTTCCAGTAGTATTCAAGCTAGGCTTGATGATTTACATCAGGCTTTCATGGATAAAAACGTAAAGGCAATCATGACGACTACTGGTGGTTTTAACTCAAATGAATTATTGCCACATATTAATTGGCAAATCATCCAAAATAATCCCAAAATTTTTGTCGGCTATTCAGATATCACTAGTTTACATAATGCGATTCGTGCCAGAACAGGTTTAGTCACCTATTATGGGCCAGCATACGCTTCATTTAAAATGAAGGAATTACAAAAATATCAATCTACTGCATGGCTAAAAGCCGTCACTTCAACTTCTTTTTCATTAACGCCAAGTGAGTATTGGTCAAGCGATGCTTGGTACGATTCTACAGTTGATAGAATATTTTTACCAAATAATTGGCAAGTTTATTCTGAAGGTAAAGTAGAGGGAGAAGTAACTGGTGGCAACATTCAAACATACTGTCTACAGGCAGGCACTATTTATTTTCCAAAAGTTAAAAATCCGATTATTTTTATTGAACAATCCGAGGGAGGAACAATTTTAGAATTTTCTCGTGAGCTGTCTCAAATATTACAGATACATTCTGATTTATCTGGGTTAGTCATTGGAAGATTCCCTAAGGCAAATGAAATGACTACTGATACGCTAATCATTATTTTAAATAAGTTTCCTGCCTTAAAATTTATTCCTGTGATTCACGATGTAGATTTTGGTCATACGCAACCAATTTTTACTTTTCCGCTAGGTGGCAAAGTGAAAATAAATACGGAGAATAAGGAAATTAAAATTTTAGAAGGTTAATTTTGACGTATTGAGATGAATAATTACTAATAAAACAAAAACAAAAAAACGAATTGGACTGATAAATACTTCAGCCCAATTTTTTTGATTGATTAATAAAACATATAAATATCATAAAAATATTATTTTTAGCTTTGAAGGAAAAATTGAGAATGCTCATAATGATAGTAAAGCTTTGAAAAATCAAATGGTTCACCATTGTTTGTATAATAGATTTCTTCAACAAGCAGCATTGGTGAATTTTCCGGTAGACCTAAGTATTTTGAAATCTGACCCTTTGTTTTATGAACGCTTAAATATTTATCTGAGAAGCCAACATGGATATTTAAACCCTCCTCCAAATATTGAAAGATTGATCCCTCGATAATAGATCGGTTTAAAAAAGTAATAAGACGCTTTTTATAGTATGATTCCTCGACTGAAAGAATTTGACCTTGAATTGATTGAATACGCTTGACCAAGTATACCTTATCACCAATTTCACATTGTAAATTATTTGCTATTTCCTCTGTTGCAGCTACAATTTCAAAATTGATTACTTTTGATTCAACCTCTAAATAATCTAAATCACCAGAAAATCCCTTGTGTTCTAATAGTGTAATATAGCCCTTTCGATTTCTTCGTCTCACAAAAATACCACTACCTTGAACTTGATAAATTGCACCTTTAACTTCTAATTCTTTTAAGGTACGCAATATCGTATTTTTACTTACTTTATACTGCGCGACTAATTCACCAACGCTTGGAAGCTTTGTGCCCTGCTTTAGATTTTCTGTTTTGATCTTTTTTTCAATTTCTCGAGCGATTTCTTGATATTTAAGCATAATACCTCCTCAATAAATATTTGTAAGTTAAGTTTATCAATATTTTTAGATTTGTAAATCAAAAAAAGATTGACGATTGTATGGTTATATATTATATTGTACCCATACAATATAAATTGTAAATAGAAAAAAGGAGTTATATAATGAGCAAAAAAGTTAGAGATTATTCAAAATTAGCTCAAGACATTTTAGATATTGTAAAAGCAGATAATATTGTAAATGTTGCTCGCTGCGCAACACGCTTGCGTCTCGTATTAAAACAAAGTACACCAGAAATGAAGAAAGCGCTATCGGAATTGACAGGTGTAATTACTGCCGTCGAATCTGGTGGACAAATGCAAATTGTTATTGGTACTCATGTCGGTGAGGTTTATGATGCTTTTGTTAATCTAGACAATATGAGTGAGCTTTCTAGTGATGAAACACCGAAAAGTTCAATTTTAAATCGTTTGATTGCAACGATGTCAGCTGTCTTTGCACCCTTTATCTATGTGTTAGCTGCCGCTGGGATTTTGCAGGGTATTTTAATTTTGCTCAGCCTAGCCTTCCCAAATTTTTCTGATACTGGAACTTATCAAGTTTTTAGCTTTATTTCATGGGCACCTTTCACCTTTTTACCTATTTTTATTGCTGTAACAGCATCTAAGCATTTTAAATCAAATATGTATATTGCAATTGCTTGTTGTGCAGCGCTTGTATCGCCTACTTGGGCAGAAATGGCTAGCAATATCGCATCTGGTCAAGTGATTACATTATTTAATATTCCTTTATCAGAAACAGTCTATACATCGTCTGTTCTACCGCCACTTTTATTAGTCTGGCTTTTATCTTATCTTGAGCACTTTATTGAAAAACGGATTCCAAATGTTGTTCGTTCACTTTTTGTGCCTTTAATTTGCTTAGTAATCATGGTACCATTGACGATTTTAGTGATTGGTCCAATTTCTGCTGGTGCGGCTTCAGGGCTTGCTAATGGTTATAATTTCCTTGTAGATAAGGTACCATTTTTAGCAGCTGCAATTATCGGTGGCTTTTGGCAAGTATTTGTTATCTTTGGTGTCCATTGGGGTGTGACACCAATGTGTTTAGCCAATTTTGATTTATATGGTCGTGATTCATTCCAAGCATTTCAAACCATTGCAGTGGTGGCACAGGTTGGTGCAACATTGGGTGTTTTTCTTACCTCCAAAAATAAAAGTATGAAAAACGTATCACTTTCAGCATTTATTACGGGTCTTTTTGGGATTACTGAACCAGCAATTTATGGTGTCACCTTACGTTTAAAACGACCATTTATTTATGGCTCTATCTCAGGTTGTATTGGTGCGGTTGTTGCAAGCTTTTTCCATATTTATTATTATGCTTATGCAGGATTACCTGGCTTATTGACAACTGTTAATGCGATTAATTCTGAAAATCCAAGCTCCTTTATTGGCATTATGATTGGTTGCTTGATTGCACTTGTCGGTCCAGTTATTTTAACTAAAATATTTGGTACAGGTGAAACGGTTGATGATGATCAAGCGTTAGCAAAGGAAACTGGAGATTGTGCTGCTGCTTTAAGTAATCAAGAAAAAGCATCAATTCCTGCACCACTTTCAGGTGAAGTTGTGCCGTTAAAAAATGTGCCTGATGAGGTTTTTGCCAGTGGCGCTATGGGTACTGGCTTAGCTATTGAACCAAATGATAACAAGGTTTATGCCCCATTCTCAGGCAGGGTTAGTGCAATCTTTGATTCAAAACATGCTGTTGGCTTAACCTCTGCCGATGGTGTAGAGCTATTGATTCATGTTGGACTAGATACAGTTAATATGCAGGGTGCTGGTTTTGAATATTTTGTAGAGCAGGATCAAAAGGTTGAAAAAGGAGATTTGCTACTCAGCTTTGACCCTGAAAAAATAAGTCAAGCTGGCTATCCTAAGACTACAATTGTTGTAATCCCTAATAGTCACGAATTACCAGAATTATTAATTACGGATAAATTACAAGTAACGACTGATGATACTATTTTTGAATTTAAATAAAATAAAGGAGGCAACGAATGGTACAAAAAAATTTCTTATGGGGTGGCGCACTTGCTGCTCATCAATTTGAAGGTGGTTGGAATGCTGATGGTAAAGGTCCTAGTGTGATTGATGTCATGACAGCAGGTGCGCATGGTGTGCCAAGAGAAATCACCGTTGAGATTGAGCCTGATAAATTTTATCCTAATCAGGATGCGATTGATTTTTATCATCAGTACAAAAAGGATATTGCCTTGTTTGCTGAAATGGGCTTAAAATGCCTGCGGACCTCTATTGCTTGGACGCGGATTTTTCCAAAAGGTGATGAAGCAGAGCCAAATGAAGCTGGTTTGAAATTTTATGATGATGTTTTTGATGAATTATTGAAAAATGGCATTGAACCTGTGATTACGCTGTCTCATTTTGAAATGCCTTTACATCTAGCTAGAGAATATGGTGGTTTTAGAAATCGTAAAGTCATTGATTTTTTTGCCAAATTTGCTGAGGTCGTTTTTGAACGCTATCAGGATAAGGTTAAATATTGGATGACGTTTAATGAAATCAATAACCAAATGGATACTAACAATCCAATTTTCCTTTGGACAAATTCAGGGGTGACAATAGAGCCGGGTGAAAATGCTAAAGAAGTGATGTATCAGGTGGCACATCATGAACTAGTAGCCAGTGCTAAGGCAGTTATGATTGGTAAAAAAATTAACCCTGATTTTCAAATTGGCTGTATGGTTTCTCATGTTCCAATTTATCCTTATTCATGTAATCCAGAGGATATTATGGCAGCTGAGGAAGCAAATCATCAAAGATTTTTCTTTGCCGATGTTCATGTTCGTGGCAAATATCCAAATTACGCATTAAAGGAATTTGAACGTGAGGGCTTCAATATTGATATTCGTCTTGAAGATCTGGCGGTTCTGGCAGCTGGGACAGTAGATTATGTGGGCTTTAGCTATTATATGTCAACGGTGGTCAAGGCAGATGCTAAAAATGATACGAAAAATAACGTCGTTAATGGCGGATTAGCCAATGGTGTGGCTAATCCATATATCCAATCGACTGACTGGGGCTGGGCGATTGATCCAGAAGGTTTACGCTTTACCCTAAATCGCTTGTATGATCGTTATCAGCTACCGTTATTTATCGTTGAAAATGGCTTTGGTGCGATTGACGAGTTAGAAGCTGGTCAAATCCATGATGCAGCACGTATTGATTATCTCAGTCAGCATATTGCTGCTTTAGAAAAAGCAGTTGATTATGATGGTGTCGAGCTACTCGGTTATACACCGTGGGGGATTATTGATCTTGTTTCCTTTACAACTGGTGAAATGAAAAAACGCTACGGTATGATTTATGTAGATCGTGATAATGAGGGCAATGGCTCGATGAAGCGTTATAAGAAAGACTCATTTAAATGGTACCATGATGTCATCAAGCATAATGGCTTAAAATAAATTATTATTGTTAGAGGGCTCATTAATCAACAAATCATAATGGAAAGAAGAGGTTGGGACAAAAGTCCTAACCTTTTCATATTGTTCGTAATTTACGGTAGACAATGCGATAACTTCGATGCCATAGGAAAATAGACAAATTGCCGAATATTGTTTAAAATGCTGAAACAGCTTGTTTTAACAGGCTTTCTATCTTAAAACTGTTCAAATAGATACGTCATCCGGTCAGACAGAAAACGTCTGACTGAATAAACGAATGACTCGTCTATTTGAACAGTATTAATCAGAGATAGAAAGCATCTTGTTTTACGATTTTTTACGAGGCAATTTAGCACCTTTTTATACGTCGTTAAGCGTCTCTTGTCCCACCTCCTTTTTTAATGTGTATAACTCACGAGTCTATAAAATAGAAGGATTTGACATAGAGCTAAAAAATTCGTGATACAGTAAATCATTATTATAGCCTATTTCTATTGAGCTTTTTGATTAGATTTTTAAAATTAGGGCTTAATTTGAGTGCAGATAGATTTTCTAAGACTGATATTATTGGTAGTCAAAAAATTTTTTAGCTTTTTTAGTTATAAATTTATTTCTATCTGAGAATGAAAATAATTATAATTTATGAAGATTCAAAATGATAGTATGACGCTAAGTAAAATGAAACATAGATGATTGCTCATAATTCGGCTAATTTTTAAATATTTTTTCTTTATTTATAAAAAAATATTTAATTTATTTCTTCTATTTGGAGTAGACCAATAATTGAATCATAAGATATAATATAATGACGTTTAATTTGTTATTTTATAGAAATCTATTATAAAAGAGGAGAGTAACTGTGAAAAAAATTTCTAGTTATATATTATTATTAAGCGCTCTCTCCATGAGCTCTGCAACCATTTCCTTTGCAGAAACAAAAACAGATACCGATACACCAGCTAATGCGGTTTATAATACTAGTAATAATATCATAGCCTCTGGAACATTTGGAAGTTGCCCTTGGACAATTGATGATAGCGGCAGTTTGATTATTCAAGGCGGCTCCCTGCCAAATACAATCTTGTCCTCTCCTTGGAAGCAATATAGTGAATTAATTACTTCAATAGAAATCATAGGTACTGTAAAAGCTGGCAGCTATATTAATTATTTGTTTGATGGTTTAAGTAAGGTTACTACTATTCAAAACTTAAATAATATAGATACCTCTCTTACTACGCGTATGATGTATGTTTTTAGAAACTGTAGTGCGTTGCAGCAGGTTGATTTATCTGGTTGGGATACTTCTAATACCACGACCTTTACGAGTATGTTTAATGGCTGTAGTAGTATCACTTCCTTGGATTTATCAAGCTTTGAAACAGGGCAAACTAGCTCCTACTATCAAATGTTTAACAATTGTCCCTCTTTAAGGGAATTAAATATCAGTAGTTTTGGCAAAAATGGTGTGACATCAGGCTATAATATGTTTGATATTTCAAATAAAAATTTAGTGAGTATCACAGTTGGTGAATATACACCTTTTAAGCTTGATGCACATGGTCTTCCTGAGATTAATGCACTTGGTGCCTTCACAGGCGGTTGGATTGGCAAGGAAACAAGCAACTATTATTCAAGTACTTTGGAATTTACTTCGAAATATGATGGTTCAGTTCCAGATACATATGTGTGGGCGACGCATGCTCAAGTTAATTATGTCGATCAAAATGGAGAGACGCTCAGTGATCCAAAGGAAATATTAGGCTATTTGGGTGGATACTACGATGCTACATTGGAGGATTACCAGTTAACTATTCCAGGATATACGCTTGACTTAAGTAGATTGCCACAGAATGCGAGTGGCATTTTCACACCGGAATTACAGATAATCACCTATGTCTATACGGAAAAGCCAGATATTGGTGGTGAGGTTACAGTTGGGTATGTAGATACCGATGGTAATTTAATTTCAGATAATATTATTTTATCAGGAAATGTCGGTGATAGCTTTAGCAGTGAACAAAAGTCAATTTCAGGCTATACTTTTAAAGAAGTTCTTGGCTCTGCAACTGGCGTATTCACTGACGCACCACAAACCGTTACTTATGTTTACACAAAGGAGCCAAGTGTTGGTGGCAAGGTAACTGTTAGGTACGTAGATACCGATGGTAACCCAATTTCAGATAATATTATTTTATCAGGAAATGTCGGTGATAGCTTCAGCACTGAGCAAAAGCTAATTTCAGGCTATACTTTTAAAGAAGTTGAAGGCTTATCAAGTGGTAACTTTACAACAGATTTACAAATAATCACATATATTTATACGAAAGATAGTACTATATTGGATAATCCAGACGCGGACAGCTCTGAAAGCGTAATTGATCAGGGTCAAAATCATAATTCAACTTTACCAAAAACCAGTGAATTAAGGAGTAATTTTTGGCAGCTGATCGGCACCACTTTAATTGCCATGATAATAGCTAATTATTTATTAGCTTTCAAAAAATCTAATAAGTAGTCAGCTTACTTCAAATGTTATATTATAGGTCTATTTATAAGCCGAAAGCATTGATTTGTCAGTGCTTTTGGCTTTTTAAAAATTCATGTTAGTTTAATGAGTATAAAAAGGAAAAAGAATTTTGGATTAGAGGTAGTTGGCGATTTGAAAGTTTAAATTGAGTATTGTTAAAATTTCTTAATTTGAGCTTGAAGTGCTAGATTGACAAGATGCTTTTATATTTGTTAGACTAAATTCATAATGATATATGGGGGTGGTAATAAAATGGATAGTGATTCTAGTGATGGTGAGCAGAAAAGCGATAATTGGTTTTCTCACTTTTTAATTGAATAAAATAATCAATGGCAAACGCGTTGAGCATAACGATGGATAGTTTATGCTTGAGGGGTTTATTTGTGTTTTTATAAAAATTAAAAAAGGATGGAAAATAATGACTAAAAATAATGCTTTTCAATTAACAATTAAAGAAACGCTGCAAAAATACGATGTTCCTGCAATTGATGAAGGACTGAATAATTCACAGGTCAAGCAGCGCTTAGAACAATTTGGACCCAATAAAATAGAAGCTAAAATAACGCCAAAATGGCGAGTTTTGCTGCGACAATTCAATAACATGATTATTTATATTTTGCTATTTGCCGCGTTACTGACACTTTTAATGGGTCATCTTTCGGATGCAATGATTATTGCAATTGTGGTTATCATCAATGCCTTAATTGGTTATTTTCAAGAGCTCAATGCATCTGATGCATTAGAACGAATTAAGGAAATGCTATCTTCTGAAGCGACTGTTTATCGTGAAGGTATTAGAATAGATATATCTGCTGAAGAGCTTGTAGTGGGGGATGTTGTCTTTTTAGAAGCTGGTGATAATGTGCCAGCTGACTTGAGAATTGTGGCAGCTGATAATCTGCGAATCCAGGAATCAGCTTTGACGGGTGAGCCCGACTCAGTTGAAAAAATAACAGCAGAATTAATCGAAGCGGCAACACCGTTAGCTGAACAGTTGAATTTGGCTTTTGCCTCTACCTCGGTAACCTCTGGTAGTGGTGAGGGCATTGTAATCGCAACGGGAAAAAATACGCAAATTGGGCAAATTTCGACTGAAGTAAATAATACAGAAAATAGAAAAACACCATTGATGCGAGAAATTGATGACTTAGGCAAAGGTATAACCTACGTTATAATGGCAGTGGCTATCGTATTATTTGTCCTGAGCTTGTTTTTAAAGACCTATTCTTTATCTGTATTATCACTAGCGGTTGTCACCATGATTGTGGGCTCTATTCCAGAGGGCTTACCTGCGACAACCTCAGTTGTTTTAGCGATGGGTGTTAGTGATATGGCTAAAAATAAAAATACAATAGTTAAAACGCTGCCTGCGGTTGAAACTCTTGGCTCGGTTGATGTTGTTGCAACAGATAAAACGGGTACCTTGACTAAAAATGAAATGACCATTAAGGACATTGTTTTCGCAGATAAAAGGTATAGTGTTACTGGCGATGGCTATCAACCGATTGGTCAAATATTATTGGATAAACAGCCAATAGAAAATGATGCTCGTTTAAAGCTTTTTCTTGAAGCAGGCTATGAAGCGAATGATACAGTTTTGATACAAAATGAGGGGATATGGCAAATTAATGGTGAACCGACTGATGGCTCCTTCCTAACGCTTTATCATAAATATATGGATTATAAGATAACACCTGATTATGAAGAAATCGATATGCTGCCATTTGATTCAAGCTATCGGTATATGGCTAAATTGGTAAAGAATAGTCAGAATCAAAGGCTGTTATTTATTAAGGGCTCTCCTGATAAATTGTTTGAAATGGCAAAAGTAGGAAACGCTGAATTTCCGTATGACTATTGGTCCGAACAAGTGACTCAGCTGTCTGCGCAAGGCAAGCGAGTCGTTGCTGTCGGCTTCAAAAGGTTAACTAATCAAGTTACAGAAGTATCTCATGAATTGCTAACAGATGGGATTGAATTGCTAGGTATTGCCGGTATCATTGATCCACCACGTGAAGAGGTGATTACTGCCTTAAAGGAGATGAACGCTGCTGGTGTATCCGTAAAAATGATTACTGGCGACCATCCGTTAACAGCGAAGGCGATCGGTGAAATGCTTGGCTTGGCACCAAAAATTAATGTTATTACTGGTGCTGAATTAGATCAAATGAGCGATGAGCAATTTAAACAGGCAGCTATATATTATCAAGTGTTTGCTCGAGCAACACCACAAAATAAAATGGATATTGTAAGAGCGTTACAAGAAAGCGGTAAGGTAACTGCAATGACTGGTGATGGCGTTAATGACGCTCCCGCCTTAAAGTGTGCTGATATCGGCGTGGCGATGGGGCTCAAGGGAACTGACGTTGCCAAGGACTCCGCTGATATGATTTTAACTGATGATAATTTTGGAACAATGGCAATTGCAATTCGAGAGGGGAGAAGGATTTATGATAATATCAAGAAAAGTATTCTCTTTTTACTGCCGACCTCTTTTGCTGAGGGCTTAATCATTGCCTTTACTATCTTAATGCAAAAAGAAATGCCGCTTAAGCCAACTCAGCTGTTATGGATTAATATGGTTTCTGCGATTACAATACAATTTGCCTTTATTTTTGAACCCGCTGAAGCGGGGATTATGCAACGTCAGCCAAGAAAAACAGGCTGTGGGTTGTTGAGTAAACACGATATATGGCAAATGGCTTATGTATCTGTTTTAATCGCTGTGATTAGTATTTTTTCTAATGAATGGCTGCTATCACAAGGTATTAGTCAAGCTGTATCAGCAACAATTATGATTAATATTGTTGTATTTAGTAAAATTTTTTACTTATTCAATATTCGGACAACCCAACCAGCTTTTTCTAAAGCCTTTTCGAGTAACCCAAAGGCTTTCATCATTATTGGAATAATGATTGTCTTACAGCTGTTATTGACCTATGTTCCGCTGCTGCAGACAGCGTTTCATACGTCTGATATTTCAGCATTAGGCTGGTTAATTTCTATTGCCGCTGGTGTTTTAATCTTGATAATTACTGAAATAGATAAATTAATTAGAATAAATTATAAAAAATAGAATATCATTATGAAATAGCTAATTTGTAATGTCAAATTGTATCAACACCTAGCTTAATGAGGTAGGACAAAAGTCCTTAAAACTTTCGTAAGGTTCATAATTTATTGGGGACAATATGACAACGACTAGGAAAATAGATAAATTTCTATGTCGTTAAACGTCTTTTGTCCCACCTTTTTTAGATTACTGCGTAGACGGTCATGGTTAACAGAATTATTGCTAGAAATAGATTGATATCTTAAAAATAAGCAGCTATGAAATGCTTGATATTTTCCAATAATCATCGTTTAAATATTATTTTTTGTATTTCTAATCACATAGGCATCCAATAGAATTCTTGAAATGATTGAGAGAGGCAGTCGTGAGCGTACCTCGTATTCTGGAAAGAAAGAAATCTCAGATTTAAAGCCAACAAGTGAAAGCTCACATAAATTTACCAAACTACTTTCTTCATTAGTCGTTATGAGTAACGTGCCAATTTCTTTTTCATAACAATTTTTAGCAGCCGATATTAATTCTTTTGTTTCACCATTAAGGGAGACGAATATGACCATATCGGTTTTTTTTAGATGTTTGCTCATTATTTTAATGATATTGGGATCTGTATGCAGTTCACAATACTTGTTAATTAATTGAAATTTAATCTTCATTTCCTCGGCAATTAATTCAGAAAACGCGCGTGCAAAAATAATAATTCTTTTCGCATTTTTGATTTTTTGAATGGCATCCTCAATTACCCCGGTATTTAGCATATTTAATGTTTTGATGACTTCTTCTTCATTTTTTAAAATAGATTTTTTTATTTCACTATCGTTTTTTTCTACATTTGAAAGATTGATATTTGTACTATGCTCATCTTTAAGATAATACTTGAAATCTGTAAAGCCCTCATATCCCTTTTTTTTCATAGTCCGAACAATTGTAGAGGTTGACACATTAGCTAATTCACTCAATTTAATAATTGACAGATTTGGAATTTCAGTAATGTTGTTTTGGATATAGTTCCAAAGAAATATTTCTGTATCGCTGAGTTTTCCATTCATAGACTGACTTCCTTTAAATTTATAGTAGATTTTTTTTGATTATATTAAATATATTATAAAAAAGTAAAATTAGAAAATGTTTTCGGGTTGATGTTTGAAATCTGGAAACATTTTCTGTGCTGTAAAAGTAATAATAGTAATAAGAAGGAGGTGAGCTAATTGTCAAATATTTATACGTGCACATTGAATTTAGCAATTGATTTATTTATTGAAACAGAGCAACTTCACCCATCAATTGTTAACCGAACAATTGATGATGATATCCAAGCAAATGGTAAAGGTGTTAATGTTTCTCTAATATTAAAAATGTTGAATATTGATAGTGTGGCGATTGGTTATAAAGCTGGATTTACAGGACAATACATAGAAGATTTCCTAGCTATGAAAGGAATAGCCAGCTCATTTATTGATGTTCCCGGTCTAACTCGAATCAATGTGTTTACACAGGTTAATGAAACAGGTGAAGAATTTAAACTTGTAAACAGAGGACCTGAAATATTTGCAGCACATAAAAGGGCATTATTAACACAAATTGATGAACTAAAAAAAGGTGATTTTCTATGTATTTCTGGAAGTAATCCTCGAGGTATTTCACCGTTGATTTTCCCTGAAATTGCAAAGACCTGTGCAGAAAAAGGCATAAGCTTAATCTTAGATACAAGCTACAAGGAGGTTTTAGATTGTTTACAGTACCAACCATTTTTGTTAAAGCCAAACGAAGAAGAATTGTCAAGTTGGTTTGGTGTGAAGATTGAAACGCATTTAGATTATCTTTTTTATGGTAAAAAATTAATTGAACTTGGTGCGAAGAACGTATTGCTTTCTCTTGGTGGAGAAGGGGCATATTGGTTTAATCAGGATACAATATTATATGGCAATTCACCAAAAGGGAAGGTAGTTAATACTGCTTGTGCGGGTGATACACTATTAGGCACATTTCTTGCTGGGATAATTCATCAGCTTGATGGCATTGAAAATTTGAAAAGAAGTATCGCTGCTGGCAGCTCAACGGCATTTAGAAAAGGCATTACGGATTTTTCTGACGTTGAAAAATTAGAAGTAGAGATTAAAGTGAAGCAGGTTCACTAAAAATTGAAGCAAAAAGCTAGTGCAGAAAATTGATAAATAATTGTTAAAAATGAGAAGAGGTTTAATCAATGAAAAAAGTAAGTGGCATTAAATATGACAGACTCAAAAGGACAAGTAGCCAAAATGGCGTTATTGGTGCTTTAGCCATTGATCAGCGAGGTGCTCTGAAGAAAATGATTGGTGCATATAAAAATCAGGCTGAAGCACAAGATGTTGTAGAATTTAAAAAATTAGTTTCTGAGGAATTAACACCTTATGCCACCTCTATTCTATTAGATCCTGAATACGGACTTCAGGCAGCGGAGGCTCGCTCGGAAAACGCTGGATTATTACTAGCTTATGAAAAAACCGGCTATGATGCTTCTACACCGGGACGTTTGCCTGATTGCTTGGATACATGGTCAGTCAAAAGATTGAAGGAAGCAGGCGCAGATGCATGCAAATTTTTACTTTATTACGATATAGATGAGAGTGATGAAATAAACAACCAAAAGCAAGCCTATATTGAGCGAATTGGTTCAGAATGTCTTGCTGAGGAATTACCGTTTTTCTTAGAATTATTGGCCTATGACGCTAAAATTAGTGATAATAACTCAAAGGCGTATGCTAAAATCAAGCCGAATAAAGTAATTAGCATGATGAGAGAATTCTCAAAGGAACGTTATAATGTTGATGTCTTAAAGGTTGAAGTGCCAGTCAATATGAACTATGTTGAAGGCTTTGGAGCGGAGGCTATTTATTCTAAAGCAGAAGCAATGGCTTATTTTAAGGCGCAAAGTAAGGCTACCGATTTACCATTTATTTTCTTGAGTGCTGGGGTTAGTGCTGAAACCTTTCAAAATACTTTGAAGCTAGCAAGTGAGGCTGGCTCAACATTTAATGGTGTACTTTGTGGCCGTGCAACCTGGGCGAATGGTGTCGAACCCTTTGTAAAACAGGGTAAAGCAGCAGCAAAAGAGTGGTTGGGGACTATTGGTCGTCAAAATATTCAAGAATTAAATGAAGTTTTGGAAGCAACTGCTACGTCTTGGCAATTAAAAATAGAGCCCTATCCAAACCAAATTGCCAGATTTTCTTAATTAAGATTTAAATTGATTTCTAGATTTGCTGATTATTAGCATTTCTAGAGGTTAATTAATAACAAAAAATGAAACCGTTCACAAAAGATAATTGATTAACTATTTGAAAAACAATCATTTAGTCGGAAGGGGATTTAATATGCTAAATAAACTAAGAAATCGCTCAGTTTTAATTGAAAATGATGAGCATATTATCAAAAGGGAGCTTGAGGGAATCGTAAAAACAAGATCAAATGAATGCGAATTGATTGAAGATGAATTTGGCTTTGGTTTGATGCTCAAGCAGTTCGATAGAGAGAATGTTGGTGTGATAGCCTCAGGTGGCGGAGGTCTAGGCAAGCTATTTCCTGCCGTTGTTCATGAGAATTTGGCAGATGCTGTAAGTGTAGGGGCGATGGATACTGCGCCGACCTATTTTTCAATTTATAATTTAGCAAAAAAATTGAATTCTAAAAAGGGTGTCATTTTATTAACAAATAACTATAGTGGTGATGTAATGAATAATGAAATGGCAGCTGAAATGCTTGCAGCTGATGGTATTTCAGCAATAGTTTGTAAAATTACTGATAATTATTTTAGCTCAGAAGTGTCAGAGAAGCGTTCAGGGCTTTCCGGTATTTTAACAATTATAAAAATTGCCAAATTGGCCGCCAAAAAAGGACTTAGTTTATCGGAAGTGACTAATATTGTTGAGCATGCTAATTGCCAACTAAACTCAGTGACCGTGATGGCTGATGAGGGTGGTAGACTGATGTATGGTAAAGGTCTTGCCGATGAGCCTGCTAAATTTACAAGCGAGTTTGTGAATGAAGAAAAATTAGTAGCTGAGCTTTCTGATTGTATTATTGCTAATTATCAAGACGTTTCTAAAAAGATTTGTATTCAGCTGAATACGATGCTTCAGACCTCATATATTGAAGGACAGGTTTTGTTAGGTGGTATTTATGATTATTTTGAATCAAAGGGGTTTGAGGTCGTTTTAGCAAATGTGGGTAATTACTACGACATGTTTAATTATCCAGGTTTGATTCTTTCAATCTTGACTGTTGATGAAAAAATTCAAGAGTTTATTAAGCCAGTTTCAAATTATGATTTTACAATTTAATTTATTAATAAAAAGGAGAAATTATTATGGATTTAAGTAAATATAATGTGCGGTCAGTATTTTCATCTGCACTAGGAATTATTATTTTGTCCTTAGGTATTTCGATTAACAAAGGATCGGTACTTGGGATGGATACTTATACTGGTATGAATACGACGGTTTCTACCTATTTCAATATGTCCTTAGGTAATTATCAGTTAATTTTAAATGTCATTTTACTATTGTCAATGTTTGTATTTGGCCGTTATTTATTAGGTCTAGGTACAGTATTAAATATGGTATTTGTCGGATATTTAGTAGATTTCTTTTTAAAGCAATTTGATAATACAATCCTTTCTTTTGAGGTTGAAAAATCTATCTGGATTCGCTTAATTCTTTTAGTCATCGGTACTTTAATTCTATGTTTAGGTGCTTCTCTTTATATGACAGCTGATTTAGGAGTGGCGCCTTATGATGCCCTTGCGATTATGATTTCAGATCATTTTGAAAAAATACCATTTAGTCTCGCGCGCATTGGTACCGACGTAATTTGTGTTATTGTCGGCTTGATTTTTGGGACCGTTTTGGGCAATTATGCGTTTGGTACAATAATTGGACTTGGCACTGTTTTAACAGCGTTTGGTACCGGACCATTTATTGATTTCTTTAATAAAACCATCTCTGCGTGGATTGTTGGTAATAAAAGTGAGGGAGCTGAAAAATAGTGAGAGAATTAAGTTGTGAAGCAATTATTAGTTGGATTGACTCTTGGGCAGAAGTATTAATTGAAAAGAAAGATTATCTTAATGAGTTAGATACACCAATTGGTGATGATGATCATGGGACAAATATGGCACGTGGTGCGAAGGAATTGAAAGTAATTCTAAAAGATGACTATTCAGATTCGCAGCAATTAACGAAAAAGATTGCCATGGCATTACTGACTAAGGTTGGTGGCGCTTCTGGAGTCATTTATGGTACTGCCTTTTTAGAGATGAGTCAAGAAATAGAGCTATCAAGAATGCTCAAGGCTGGCATCAATGGCATTATTAAACGTGGCAAAGCAGAGGTAGGAGATAAGACATTATTAGATGTTTGGCAACCAGTTAGTGAGCTAGTTGAGGTAGATTCACTTACTTTAGCAAAAATCGATGCAGCTGTTCAGTCCACTAAACCGATGTTAGCCAAAAAAGGTCGATCTGAGTTCGTAGGTGAGGCCTCAATTGGTCATTTAGACCCTGGTGCAGTTTCTAGCGGCTACTTATTTGAACAGTTAGTAAAGGAGCTTTCAAAATGAGTCAATATGGTATTTTAATCGTTTCACATGTTTTTGAAATTGCCGAAGGTGCCAAGCGGCTAATTGAGCAAGTAGCAGCTCATGTTTCTGTGTCAACTGCAGGTGGCTTGGAAGATGGTTCAGTTGGGACAAGCCTTGAGAGAATTCAAGAAGCGATAGACCAAAACACTTCGGATACAATTCTGGCATTTTACGATTTGGGCAGTGCAAAAATGAATCTTGAAATTTGCTCTGAAATGACAGATAAAAAAGTCTATTTATTCAACGCACCAATTATAGAGGGTGCCTATTCAGCAGCAGCATTGGCGGAGGTCGATGTTCCAATTTCAGATATTTGTGCTCAGCTTCAAGAATTAGAGATTAAATAAGGGCTATTTAAATCAATCAACCTCAATAGTTAGAGTGATCTAAATCTAACTATTGAGGCTGTTTGCGTTTATATTGAGATAATGATTTATTGTTTGATTTATTATTTGATTTATTATCAATTATTTTGAATGATTTCCGATAATGCTTTGATTTTTCGACAGACTTCCCAACACTCTGCATGAATGTCTATTTTTTCTGCTTCGGTAAGTGATGTTGTGATTAGTTTTGCTTGTAATAATGCATTAATCTTTGGATTAGTGGTATCAATTTGTTTGTGCATATTTTGATAAATTTTATTGAGCTGCTCGTAATGGTAATTATCAAACTGCTTAGTACTAAAACCTTTATTATTCATAAAATACTTCTTTCCTAGAGCTTTTCTACTTTGACAGCTGCAAAAAATTTTGAAACATCATTCTGATTTAATTCAGGATACCAATTTAGACAATTGGCAGTGGAATAACTGATTGCTTTTTTCAGAGCAAATTCATAGTCTTCAGAAATTGTTAGATATTTCACTAATCCACCCAGAAAGAAATCTCCAGAAGCAATTGGATTTTTAGCATTAATTTTGGGTAAAGATAAATAATAGATGTCGTCTTTCATTTTAGCGATGATGCCTTTGGCACCTAGAGTAATAATAAAAAATGAAATTTCCTTTGCAATTTTTCCACGTAAAAATTTTACATAATCTTCAATTTGTGTCAGCTGTGCATCAGGTACTAAATCTAATATTTCTTCATCGTTTATCTTAATTACTTCTGGTTTGGCATGGTAAGCATTTTTTAATGCTTCGCCGCTTGTATCAATAAAAAATTTAATATTTTGATTCTTAAATTTTATTTGAAATTGTTGGATATAATCATCAGGCATTCCCTTCATTAATGAGCCTGAAAAAACGATGGTATCATTAGGTTTTATTGCCTTTTCTAAAGATTGGGTAAATTGTTCAAGTAATTTGGAGCGGAGTGTAAAACTATTTTCATAGATTGGATAGGTATCATTATTGATAGTATCGAAAATAATATTACAAACACGTGTATTTTCTTTGATTTCTAATGCCGAAAGTGTCACATGGGCTGATTTTGCGAGAGTCTTCAAGTGATTGCCATTGTCACCGCCTATAATAGTATGTACCTTAAAATCAACTATTGGCTCTTCAAAATTGAGTGCATAGGCAACATTAAAACTTTTACCACCGGGGAATTCTCTAACCTCGAAGGGACGGTTCGGTTTGCCTTTCGAAAAATTTTTAACTAAAAGTGTTCTATCAATTGCTGGGTTGGGACAAATTAAATGAATCATATTGCATTTCCTTTCTATTTGGTAGCGCATACATAAAATAGTGAATAGTCTTTTCAAGGAGAGTATACAATCAAAATGTTAATATTGCAATTATTTTTTTGCTTTTTAATTTAAAAAGCAAAAAAAATACTAAAAAAGCAAAACATAAGCAAAATTTAGCTTGCTTTTTAAAATTTTATGGGTTATTATGAAAAATGTAAGGGGTTACAACAGAAATGGATGGTGATTAGATGAATGCAACAAATAGAAGAGAATTTATATTGGATTATTTAAATGAGCATCATTCACTAAAAATAAATCAATTAGTGGAAGAGCTAGATGTTACCAGAGAGACATTACGTAAAGATTTATATGATTTAGAAGAGGAGGGATTGATTCGTAAAACCCATGGTGGCGCGGTATTATCTCAAAAAATTAATGAGTCGGCTTATGAAAAAAGAAGGAATGAGCAATCTAATGAAAAGAAGGTTATTGCAAAGCTTGCGGCGGAAATGATTGAAAATGGGGATACGGTTTATTTAGATTATGGCACAACAATATATGCATTAGCCCAGGAAATTAAGAAAATGAAAAATATTACTGTCGTCACTAATTCTATTCCTATTATTACTTTATTAATGCCAAGTGAAGACATCGAAATCATTGTTCCTGGTGGCATGCTTCGTCGAAATGAAGGTTCCTTGTATGGAGATATGGCATATAACAATTTAAAAGATATTTTTGTCACAATTGGCTTCTTTGGATGTGCGGGTATTTCAGCCAATGTTGGTATTACAGATCATCATCTAGGCGAGACAGCAAATTCAAAAATGATGATTGAGCATTCTGAAACAAGCGTCATTTTATCTGATAATAGTAAGTTTGGTAAATGTGCTTTTAATAGAATGGCGGATTTTTCAGATATTGATGCCTTAGTTACCGATCAAGTGCCACCTCTGGCAGAGAAAAGGGAGCTAATTGCTCAAAGTGTAGAGCTGTATTATCCATCGGCAGCTGTCGATGAAAAATAATAATCGGAATATCCGAAGATTGGAGTTTAAATGATAACTAAAGATTTAGTTTTTCATAAAATCAAATTTAATAACCAAGATGAGCTGTTTGATTATTTTAGTGATGACTTGGAAAAAAAGGGTATTGTCAAAAGCGGATTTGCCACAGCATTAAAAGCTAGAGAAGCAGAGTTTCCAACAGGATTACCTGTACCAAATGGTGTAGCGATTCCACATACGGATGGCTCACTTGTTCTAAAGGATAGAATTATCTTTGCGACACTTGAAAATGCAATTCAATTTAATGAGATGGGTGGTGATGCTGCAGATAAGATTGATGTGCAAGTTGTGATTATGCTAGCAATTGCGGGCGGACAGAAGCATTTAGATACTTTGCAAAAGCTAATTTTGGCAATTCAAAATCAGACCTTTATTTCTGATATGTTAGCCTCAACGAATCAAGAAGCAATGCTGGCAATTGTAGAAAAAGAATTGATGTCATTATAAGTAACGAATTTAGGAGGGAATCTAATGAAAAAAATTATTGTAGCATGTGGTGGCGCAGTTGCAACTTCAACAGTTGCAGCTAACTTAATCCGTGAGCTAGCAAAGAAAAATAATATTGATGCTGAGGTTGTTCAATATCGAATTAGCGAGCTTGAAAGTCAAAAGGATGGTGCTGATTTAATTGTGACAACTGGGCGATTTAAAAAAGATATCGGTGTACCCGTTCTTCAAGGCACAGCATTTATTAGCGGTATT
The DNA here is from genome assembly GCF_013155265.1 of Enterococcus sp. MMGLQ5-1. Lineage (GTDB taxonomy): Bacteria > Bacillota > Bacilli > Lactobacillales > Streptococcaceae > MMGLQ5-1. The sequence continues at coordinate 187,416 of NZ_JABJXU010000001.1, forward strand.
GGTGTGGAGGCGCTTGAACAGAAAATTTTGGATGTGATTAAGGATTAAATGTAATACCCTTCCATTTCAACACAATTTTTTTAATTATTGGTTTTAAAATATTTATATAAATGGAGGAAACAAAATGGCTTTATTTTTAGATGGTATTCAGGCAATTGTTGATTTAGGTGCAAGTGTCATGCTGCCAATTATTATTTTTATACTGGCGCTATTGCTCAAGCAAGGTGTTGGTAAATCACTTCAATCGGGTATTACGATTGGGATTGGCTTCATTGGCATTGGGTTAGTGGTTGGTTTGTTAAGAGATAGTTTAGGACCAGCAGCTGAGGCCATGGCTAAAAATTTTAATCTCGGCTTAAGTGTGATTGACTTGGGCTGGCCGGGGACAGCACCGATGGCTTGGGCATCAGATTTAGGACTGATTGCAATACCGATTGCAGTCGTTGTCAATTTAATTATGGTCGCTTTAAAGCTGACCCGTGTCATTAACATTGATATTTGGAATATTTGGCACATGGCATTTACTGGCGCAATCATTCAAGTTGCAACTGGAAATATTTATTTGGGAATGCTAGGTATCGTGATACATGCAATTATTGCTTATAAACTAGGTGATATGTTTGGACAAGTGACGGATGAATATTTTGGATTAGATGGTATCTCTATTCCTCATGGCTCCAGTGCTTATATGGGCATTTTTGCAGTGCCAATTGACGACTTAATTAGCAAAATTCCTGGTATTAACAAAATTGAGATTACTGAGGAAACAATTGAAAAAAGACTCGGTGTACTCGGACAACCAACAATTGTAGGTGCAGTTATGGGGGTTATTATAGGTCTTTTGGCAAAATATCCTTTTGGCAAATCACTTCAGCTGGGAATTCAAATGGCCGCAGTAATGCTGTTAATGCCGATGGTAGTTAAACTAATTATGCAAGGTCTATTGCCAATATCTGAGGCAGCTAAATCAATTTTAGATAAAAGATTCAAAGGCAGTGATTTAAAGATTGGGCTAGATCCAGCTTTACTCTTGGGTGATTCACAGGTCATTGCAGCCTCACTATTATTTGTGCCTCTAACCATTTTAATGGCTGTTATTGTACCCGGTAATCAAGTTTTACCGTTTGGAGACTTAGCAACAATTGGTTTCTTTATTGCGATAGCAACAGGCGTTCATAAGGGTAATATTTTCCGAACGCTAATATCGGGCTCAGTAATTATGTTTATCACCATTTGGATTTCAAATCAAATGATTAGCTTACAGACTCAGCTAGGTGAAAATGTTGGTGTGCTTGCTAAAGGCGGCGAGCGCGTGTCTTCACTAGATCAAGCGGGTAGTCCAATCACTTATTTACTTGCAAAGGGCACCACGCTTGAAACAGGCATTGGTTTCTTTATTATTCTAGTATTGTATATTGGTGCATTTGCTTATACATTTGCCAAATATAAAAAAGGTACGATTTATGTTGAAGAAGATTAGCTATAGAAGATTTAGAAAGGTGAAATGAAATGAAAGCTTTAACCGTTACAGGTATTAAAGAATTCGAACTAAAAGAAATTCCAATACCAAAAGTTACACCAGAAAAGGTCTTAATCGAAGTTGCCTATGTAGGCATCTGTGGTTCGGATTTACCCCGATATTTTGAAGGCGGTGTTCATAGCTTTCCTCAAGTTTTAGGACATGAATTCTCTGGAAAGATAGTAGAGGTTGGTAATCAGGTTACTAATTTAAAGGTCGGTGATCGGGTCGCTGTTGCACCACTTATTCCTGATGAAACGACTAATGGTTATTTAAAGGGTGAACCGGCAATGGCTGAGCGTTACAGCTTTATTGGCAGCAGAGAGCAAGGTGCCATGGCAGAATTTGTAGCAGTACCTGCAAAAAATGTTGTTAAAGTACCAGCTGAGCTTAGCTTAAAGGAAGCAGCTGTCTTAGAACCACTTACTGTTGCAATACATGGGATTGATCGGGTAAATTTACTTTCTGGAGACGAGGTTGTTGTTTTAGGAGCGGGCACAATTGGTTTGTTGACATTGGTTGTCTTGCGTGCACGCGGTGTTGGCAATATCACAGTTGTCGATATCAATGATCACAAGCTAGAGCTTGCAAAAAAGGTTGGTGCAGATGTTGTGGTTAACCCAAGTAAGACGGCTATTAATGAATATTTTGAAAAAAATCGTAAGCCTAGGGTCGTCATTGAAACTGCAGGCAGCTCGATTACGCAACGTCAAGCTATTGAAATCGTCGAAAAACGCGGGAGTGTCGTTTATGTTGGGACTTCAACGCGTGATGTTGTCTTACCGCCTGAAAGCTTTGAAAAAATTTTACGTGGTGAATTACTGGTGACAGGTTCATGGATGAGCTATTCAGCACCGTTTCCAGGCTACGAGTGGGCAGCAGGGCTACGTTACATGGCAACTAAATTAATTGATGTTAGACCATTAATTACCGGCTTATATCATATAGAAGACATGGCGATACCTTTTGAGAAAATGGTGGAGAAGGATTCTAAAGCAGTTAAATTGATGTATGAGATTAAAGGAGAAGCTAACTAATGAAAAAAATAACGAATGGTAAATTGGCAGCTCAAAAAAGGCTGAGCAATGACCAAGGAATTATCGGAGCTCTGGCTATCGACCAGCGTGGTGCCTTAAAAAAAATGATTGGTCAATATAAAACACAAGCAACTGCAGAAGATATCGAAGATTTCAAAGAATTAGTGTCAAGGGAATTGACCCCATATGCAACCTCTATTTTACTAGATCCTGAATATGGCTTACCTGCTGCGGGCCAACGCGCAGATACAGCTGGACTCTTACTCGCTTATGAAAAAACTGGATACGATACTTCAATTCCCGGACGCTTACCAGACATTTTAGACGTTTGGTCAGTAAAACGCTTGAAAGCGCAAGGCGCAGATGCTTGCAAATTCTTATTATACTATGATGTTGATGAAGATTCTACTATAAATGAACAAAAGAAAGCATTCATTGAAAGGATTGGTTCAGAATGTGTCGCAGAAGACATTCCATTTTACTTAGAACTTGTATCTTATGATGCATACATTACAGACGCCACAAGTCCAGAGTATGCTAAAGTGAAACCGCATAAGGTGATTGAGATGATGAAAGTTTTCTCTGAGGCTGTCTATAACGTTGATGTTCTTAAGGTTGAAGTACCGGTTAATATGAAATATGTAGAAGGCTTTGGTAATGATGCCGTCTACACTAAGATAGAAGCTGCGAATTATTTTAAGGCACAAAGTGAAGCGACGGACTTACCATTTATCTTTTTAAGTGCTGGCGTAAGTGCCGAATTATTTTATAAAACACTTTATTTTGCCAAAGCATCGGGTTCTACTTTTAATGGTGTGCTTTGTGGTCGTGCAACCTGGGCGAATGGTGTCGAACCCTTTGTTGTTAAGGGCGAGGCAGCAGCAATCAATTGGTTGAATGATGAAGGACGCGCTAATATTGATGGTTTAAACAAGGTTTTGAAAGAAACTGCAAATTCTATTTTTGATAAAATCCAATAATTTGCTTTTGGCCTGAATTTCAATTGAAATTTGGGCTATTATTGTTTTATTAATGATTATTGTATTATTAATTTAAAATATTTATTAAAGGAGAAGTTGAATGGCAATGATTGAATTAAAAAATCAATTTTTAAAGGTAAAAATCTCAAGCTTTGGTGCCGAATTAACTAGCATTCAATCCATTAATGATCAATATGAATATCTGTGGCAGGCAGATCCGAGCTATTGGAATCGTCATGCGCCAATATTATTCCCAATTGTCGGTAAGTTAAAAAATGATCAATTTATTTATCACGATACACGCTATCAATTATCGCAACATGGCTTTGCACGAGATTTAAATTTTCAAGTGATTGAGGTCGAGGCACAGAAGGCTGTGTTCGAGCTTCGTTATACATTAAACTCATTATCTGTATTTCCGTTTAAGTTTTCATTAAAAGTAATTTATAGACTTAAAGATAATGAGATAACCGTCAGCTATCAAGTGGCAAATTTAAGTAATGATGAAATGATGTATTTTTCTATCGGTGCACATCCCGCTTTTAATGTTCCAAATTTTGAAAGCGCTAAGCTGTGCTTTTCGCCCCAAGCAGAAGTAACACAAATTCCGGTAACTGATGAGGTTTTATTAAGACTAGATGAAACAAGCAAGGTGATATTAACTGAGCTGCCTCTAAGTAGAGATTTATTTAAAGATGGTGTGTTGGTTTATGAAACATCTGGGCGAAATTCAGTGATCTTAGAGTTAACTGATATTAATAAAAAAATCGAAGTTAGCTACGATAACATGAATTATTTGGGGCTTTGGAGTCCATATCCTAAAGAAGCGCCATTTGTGTGTATTGAGCCATGGTGTGGTGTGGCAGACGATCAGTTTTCTAATGGGAAATTGAATGAAAAGTACGGCATTAATCGATTAAAACCAACTGAATTATTTGAAAAAAATTATAAGCTGAGCTTTTTATAAGCATTAGATAGCTAATCCTATATGACATAAATGGTACTGTAAGCTGAGCTCAAGTGTATCATGCTGGACGTGCTATTATTTGAAAATATTTTCACTAGCTCTACGAGAATCTTCGTAGCTTTGCACTAGCAAAGCTGCATAAAGTTTTCAACAGGCTTTAATTAAAGCAGAAGAAGTCTTGCAAAATCACAATTTTTCGGGAGCTCAAAGGCACGAATTATTTTGACTTATGCCGAGTTTTCTGGCATATAAAAGCTAAAAAGCATGAAGATTAAATCATGAGGGCTGGACTTATGTCACAGCCCTTTTTAATATTAGCTTTTATATTTATGCTTATTTCGGTAAGTAATATATTGAAATCTAATAAAGCAGCCAATACAAAAGCCTAATAATGCGATAGCTGCTGCTAAAAGTACTAGGGCAGAAAAAATATAACCGAGAATATTATAGCTTAGCAAAAAACTAAAGAAAGCGATGGCTAGAAAGGTTACTGCAATTTTTTGATTAAACTTTTGATCTAAGACGTCCTCCTGTGGGTATTCATTACCATTTTGCTTTAAAAAAAGCTTTCTAATTTTCATGATTGGATTGAAATTAAATAATAATCCTAATAATCCTGATATTAAAGGTATAAGCAGGAAGAATTCATTTCTAAATAACCATGAAAGTAAAACAAAGCCAACAATTGAAAATTGATTTGCTCTTACTAACGGTTGCGGAATTGTTGTAATTTTTGATGTCATATTCGCTCCTAATAGTTATATATAAAATATTTTTAACGCTTAGCTAATAAAATTTATTTTTTTATTAGCTAAGATAAATAATAATGAAGCTGTAAAAAGTAAAAATAAACCAGTTATCATTAGATCATAATTTTTAGTGGCTACAGTTTTAGGTAAGCTATCTTGTAGTTTTTTATCGGGTATTGTAAGTAAATTTTGTAGTTTATTTCCAGCATTTAAGCTATTGGTTTTTGTATTGATTATTTTTATAGCGTTTTTGCTTTCTCCTTTGGTAGGATTTGGTGCTTCAAGATTGGCTGGCTCGTTGTATTGTGGTAAATCTTTACTTGTATGGATTGTTAATACAATATTTCTACTAATTCCTTTGACTTCAATATTTCCTGTATCCTCATCATAAATGATTTCCTTGACATAATTGGAATCGGCGTCAGTAGTAATTGCGGTAATGGAATAGCCCTTATTAGGTAATGCATTAAAGTAGGCAACGTTATTAATAGGTGCAATATTTATCGAATTTAATACAAAGCTGTTAGCTGTTTTATACTGCGTATGATAATTCCAAGTGATTGCATTTGGATCAGCCTTGGCTGTCACTTTGTATAATCCATTCGGAATTGACAGTTGATAGTATGACGAAGGTAAATATATTGTCTTGTTGTTTTCATCATAATATTGTTTTTTTCTAAATGAATAAATTGTTGGCTTTAAACCACTTACTTTATCACCTATTACTGGAAAAATTTCTTGATTATTACCAATGGTTTCGATCCATTCGATATATTCATAGCTTTCATCTAAATTGAAAATTTGACCATCATTCTCGCCTGAGGCTGCTAAAACCTGATAATCATAAATCACTGGTTTTTCTTGATTTTTAACATGAATTGTCTGTGAAGCCGTTGCTGGCTCATAGTAAGTACCATTTATTTCGCCGCCTCTAAATTCAGCAGCTATTAGATAATCTCCAGCTTGAAAGCTACTGCCATAGCCACTTGCAATTCCATTAATATTGGTTAAGCGAGAACCCGGTGCGGCACTATCCTGCTTAAAATAGATTTTTGCATCATTGATAGGGCTGCCGTATTCATCAATTAATGTTGCAGTATAATCTCCAAAGGCTGCAGGCTTATCTGCAGTCAGTCTAGAACTATCTCTAAATTTAATCGCCAAGGTTAAGGTTGCTTTAACGGGCGTGATATTTTCTATTTCTAATACTTGATTGACTTTCTCACCAGCTCCATTAATAAGCTCAAAATTATAAGAGCCATTTTGATTTATTGTTAATTGATTGTCATTTATTGGTACGCCGTTGACGGTTAAGCTTTGAATACCCGAGACACCAGTAATCGCCTCTGTCGTTATCTCTATTTTATGGACCTTATCTGTAAAATTACCACTTACCGCTAGCTGCGGTTTTATTCTATCAGCCGATATATTTATTTTTTTTTCAATTACTCTATCAATCCCGTTTTCAACAATAATTTTAATTTCATATTTTTCAAAAAGACCATGCCTATTTTCAAATTCTTGTAACGGAATTAAAACAGCTTGTTCTGTTTTTGGCAAATCTAAATAATTAATTTCATTTATTAATTCATTATTAATAAAGATTTTTGCATTTTTGATGCCATTATACTGATCACTAAATTTTGCAGCTAAATCTGTATTATTTGATTCATTAATCCATGCACTATCTGTTTCAATAGGTGTCCCCTTTAATTCAAATCCAACAATCGGATCGCTGGTGTACACTGCATTAACAGTAACCTGTTGATCACGGGTGATATTATCAATGGTTAAAATGGAGGTTGCTGGATCAAAGGCTGCGGTAGCCTCTTTTTCAGCTGATAATGAAACACTGGAAAATTCATAGCCCTCTGAGAAATTTATTTTAAACTGTGCTGTCGGGGAGCTTCCCGTTCTAGTAGTTACAATTTTGGGTTCGGTATTTTCCCACAAAACACCGACTGATGCTTGAGGAGAAATGAGATAGCGCCCTTCAGCTATAGTCAATACTTGAGAATCAGACGGTAAATAATAAGTGCTTTCTGCGTAGTAACCAGCTTGTCTGACAGAAACAACACTTCCAGAACTCAAATTTATAATTTCATTGCCGACTACCTTATTCCAAGAAGTAGAAGTATTAATGTTACCTATTGCAAATTCCTGCCCTTCATTGGTACCTAAAATTTTGCCATTACTCACTGTCCTCAAAGAAGGGGTTGCAGATAATTCTGTTGGTTGTGCTTGTTTTATAACGGATATTTTCGGTGCATATACAATGTCGTGTGGCGCAAATTGTATTTTATTAATCGTACTGCCACGATACTCTACTGAAAAAATGTAATCACCCGGTTGGCTGACAGAATAATCAAAGGTGGCAATCCCAGCTGTTCCAGTGGTGCGACTGTATCCATAAACGCCATTTTGCAGAAATCGGATGCTGGCGCCTTTGATTGGTTCACCATCTGAGGCTAGTAATGTTGCTGAAACTCGAAAGGTTGGAATATCTTTACCGTTCTCCAATCTTTCAGCCGAAATTGTTAATTTGGTTTCTACAGGCGATTCTTCGGTGGTATCTCCCTTAACAGCTGTGCTGCTAATCAATATTGAACCGATATTTCCTATAAGTAATAACGATAGCATAATCAAATGAACTATCCTTTTGCGAATCTCCTTACCTGCTGACTTATTCATAAAATATCCTCCTACCCAATAATTAATTAATATTAGTATTTTTAAATTACTAATTGCCCTTCAGCTTATCATGGTCAGAATAATAAGGATAAAAGATTCTTTCTATCAAGTGATTGAATTTGTCAGCTTAAACTATCAAAATGATTAATAACAATTGTTTATTTTCAATAGTTATTTATTATATTCATGTATTTGCTTAATTAATTTTATTAGATAAAGAGTAACTATCCTTTTGATAGATTTTTTATATTATTATTTCTTAAAATTTAAAAGAAAATTTTTATTTTACTTGCTTTAAAGTTCACTTCAAGGTTTAGAATTAATAATGTGAATGGATTGCGCATAGCAGCGCGTGCAAGCAATCAAAATTGATGTATAAGACTGATGAGTATTTATCCAAGTGAAGTAACTAGCGGGGAAATTATTAATAATTTGAGTAAATCATTTTTGAAATCGTCTATTTATTGTGTTGTATTTTAAAGTGTAAGGAGAAGCGTATGATATATGAAAAATTAGGAAAAACCGAGATTAGTGTTTCAAAGCTATGTATTGGTTGTATGAGCTTTGGCAAAGCAGGGACGATGTTTGATTGGACCTTGGATGCTGAACAGAGTGAGCAGATGGTTAAGCACGCTTTGGATTTAGGGATTAATTTTTTTGATACTGCTAATGGCTATTCAGAGGGTACAAGTGAGATGTATCTAGGTAAGGCCTTGAAGCAAAATATTAGTCGTGAAAAGGTAGTGATTGCCTCTAAAGTTTATTTTAATCCAGGTAGGCTTTCAAAAGAGGCGATTAATACTGAAATTGAAGGTACCTTAAAGCGTTTAGGAACTGATTATTTAGATCTCTATATCATTCATAGATTTGATTATCAGACCCCAATTGAAGAAACGATGGCGGCATTAGATGAGCTAGTTAAGGCGGGAAAGGTACGCGCACTTGGCGCATCTGCAATGTATGGTTATCAATTTTACAATATGCAATTGGCTGCCAGAGACAATAACTGGACGCCGTTTTCTACAATGGAAAATCACTATAATCTTTTGTATCGCGAAGACGAACGCGAATTGATTCCGATATGTAAACAAATGGATGTTTCTCTAATGCCATATAGTCCCTTGGCGGCTGGTAGGTTGGCGAGACCTGCTTGGGCGGCAAATACCCTCCGTAGTCAAACAGACCGGGTCGCTAAAGGTAAATATGATCATACGAAAGAATTCGATTATCGCATCGCTAATAGAGTTAAAGAATTAGCTGACAAATATGCTGTTACCATGTCCCAAATCGCATTAGCTTGGCAATGGGGGAAGGGCGTTACCTCGCCAATTATTGGCGCAACTAAGCTGAAATATATTGACGAGGCAGCTGATGCCTTTAATGTTAAATTAACAAATCAAGATATATCTTATCTGGAAGAATTATACGTACCACATAAAATTATCGGTGCAATTGATGAGAACCCAGCTGAAGGTGTAATTTTGTTAGATAAAGCTGAAAAATAAGCTGAAAAATTTTAACGGAGATTCGTATTAACTCTTAAAAGTTAAGCCGTATAAAATAAGAAAGTAATCTAAAAATGTCGTAAGGCAGTAAAATTATTTTTTAACATTCATTTTCTGAGCTTTAGAATCGTTTTGACTGTATATTAATTACTTAGGTATTAGCTGCTGATTGCATTTTTTCCTAAGGATAGAAGAAATCGCTACAAAATAAATATATCAAGGATTAAGTGAAGCTAGAATATACTTTTTTATTATTGAGCATGTCACCTAAAATGAGTATGCTCAGTTTTAGTGCTATCTAAAGGATAAAACCGTGCTTACGTTTTTTTATTTTTATATCAATCCCGATTTTTTAATAATTTACATATGATTAAAGCCGTCATAATTATTAATAATTTCGATTTCTGTTCCCTCATTTTTTATCTCTGAGGCTCTCTTTTCGCCCCATTCAGACATCGACACTAAAATAGGTTTTAAACTTTTACCTTTTTCAGATAAGCTATATACAACCTTTGGCGGAACCTGTTCATGGACAGTTCTAATAATTATATGATCAGCCTCAAGCTCTCTTAATTGTTGTGTTAACATTTTTTGAGTAATATTTGGAATTTTTTTTCTTAGTTCATTCGTTCTTAATGAGCTTTTTCCTAAATGGCATAATATAATTGGCTTCCATTTGCCGCCAATAATCTTTAGAGTGAATTCTATTGCTAAATTATATTTTTCTATCATTTTCTCTCCAATTTATAGGTACTTTTTAGTGTCTACGGCACTTTAAAGTACGTTCTTACATTATTTTCTTCATAGCTTTATACTAGCACATATAAGAACAAGAATAAAAATGTTCTTAATATAAATATGAGGAGTATATGCTATGTCAAATTATCATTTTTTAGAATCATTTACTTTTGAGAGGGGACTACAATTAAAAAATAAAATTGTTATGTCTCCTATGACCACAATGGCAAGCTTTTACAATGGGATGGTTTCGGGTGATGAGCTCAATTATTATGAAGCAAGAGCTGGTGGTCCTGGAATGATTATTACTGCAGTTGCAAATGTATCCGCTAGTGGTAAAGGCTTTGAAGGTGAATTGTCTGTTGAGAGCGATGAGATGATCTCAGGATTAAAAAAATTAGCAACAACGCTAAAAAGTAAAGGAGGTAAAGCAATCCTTCAAATATTCCATGCTGGTAGAAAATCAAATTCAAAAATATTAAGGGGTGAACAGCCTGTTAGTGCTAGTGCAATCGCTGCAGAGTATCCAAAGGCTTCAGAAATTCCTCGAGCATTGACAGAAGACGAAATTGAGGAAATTATTTTAGACTTCGGAGCTGCGGTTAAACGTGCAATTATTGCTGGATTTGATGGGGTGGAATTACATGGCGCAAATACCTATCTTTTGCAGCAATTTTATTCAGAAAATGCTAATCAGCGTACAGATAGTTGGGGTGGGTCACGTGAAAATAGAATGAAATTTCCTATGGCTGTTATTTCTGAAGTTAATCAAATTATTGATGAATTTGCGAATCGCCCATTCATTTTAGGCTATCGAATTTCTCCTGAAGAAATTGAAACGCCGGGCATTCGTCTGGAAGACTCCCTGTATTTTGCAGATAAAATTAAAAATCATGTTGATTATATTCATCTGTCTATGGGGAGTTACAAGCGAACTTCTTTGAATGATAAAGCAGATATTATACCAATTTTAGAAAAATTTTCTAAAGTGATTGCAAATGAGGTTCCTTTAATTGGTGTTGGTTCAGTTGAAAAGCCTAGAGAAGCAGATGAAGTTTTGGAGTATGGTGCAGATTTAGTGGCGATTGGGCGAGAATTATTAAGAGAGCCACAATGGGTGCAGAAGGCTATGGCAGGCGATGAAGCAAGTATCCGTACAAAGATAAGCCCATCCGATTTAGCTGAACTAAAAATTCCTGATATAATGCAGATTTATTTGAAGGCTGCCTTTAATAGTGTGATGCACTTTACGACTGATACAAATCAAGTGATAGATTATCAAAATGAGGTTGCACCAATGGAGGGCTTTGAAAAGAAACTATAATCAATGTATTTAATCTATGTTCTATTAGCTTAGTTTTTTACTATTGTGATTGAATCGTTTGGTCTGGTATATAAATCATACTATTAAAAGGTTATATGAAGATTTAGCATTCAAGGGGAATTTAATTGATATACCAGATTTTGAAGCTATTGGAATTGATGAAAAATTTGCTATTGTTGATAAGGAGGATCTAGCAGAATAAGAATAAATTTATTTCTGTTGAACAGGTAAATAATTATGAGTCACTTATTCAATTAGATAAGGCGATGTGATAGCGATATTCAAAGTATAAATATTGTGAGTTATCATGTATTTGATAAAATTAAGGGTAGTTAATTTAGTTATGTGCTTGGAAAAATTATTCTTCATTAGTTTAAATCTTGTATTTAAAAATAAAGATAATTATAATAAAGCTTGATAAGAAAAAGCTAAGGAGAATAAAATGTCTAAATTGCAATGGAATGATGAAAATTATATCAATCAGATCAAAAAAGAAGCTGGTTATAGTTCTGACTCTAAAAACCTTACAGTTATGAAAAAAGGGAATTTTCTTCAAAGAAGACTTGGATTGAGTGCCCTCTTTCTCTCTATGTATAATTTGAGTATTGAGAAAAATGGTTTATTGTTAATCAAAAGAAGTAAGTATTCTCCACAGCTTCAACCATCAAAAATGGTGTTTATTGAGAAGTCGCAAATTATAAAAATTAATTTGAATAAAAAAATTGGTGCTCTTGAGTTATTATTAGTAATGGAGGATTCTCCCAAAATTGAATTTAGATTAAATGATAAAAACAACAAATTTATACCTTGGCAAGAATTAGGTATTTCTGAGTTGGAGAAATTTATTGCTAATTGCAATTCTCACCTCATTTAATTAAAGTAATTTATTCCAATAGCTAATCAGGAAAGACAATGTTATTTTAATTGTTTCTCTTGCTGTATCATAATTTGCTTGGATTGTCTAATAATCATGGTGGCTGTGTGATTTGAATAATCAATTTTAACAAGGTCATCTTTGGTTATCGTATCAGGGATACTAATCACTCCTTTCGTTTTTGTTCGCTTGACATAATCAGATGGTCTAGGAAGCCCTTCAGGAGGTTACCTCTGCTTAAACTCTGAGTAGTAACCCAATGCGGTGAAGTATTCAAGGTAGGAGTATCACTATACTCATGTATCTATCAAGGCTATTTGAGCTTCCTAGGTGAAACGCATGTTTCATTGGAAGGAGTTAGCTGTAATCCGTATGTATCAAATGAGTTTATCGCACTTTCCTTTAAAGCAGAAGGTATTAGTATTAAGAAAAAGCAACCAGCGTAAATATTAGTAGAGGTATTCCATAATGGAGTACCTCTTATTTTAGTTTAATTCAAAATTAACCAATTGCACTTGATTTTTTGTAAAGAAATAGGCTGTATTTCTTTACAAAAAATCGAGTTTAGCAAACGAAGTGCGGTAGTTTGTTATACAATTATGCTATCTTTAGTTGATAAGTAATGGACATTAAACAAGGAGGTTGAAATGAATAATAATTTTTATACACGAAATAGACAATTTGACTATTTAGATTATATGAATGAATTAGATAATCTTGGGCGAACAAAATTTTTAGAGAAAACTTTTGAAGAAGCAACTCAAGACATAGATATTTTTCTTGCTAAAATTAAATCTCTTGGTCTAGAAATTAAACCTTACTCAATTTCTAACTATAACAATCCGCTTTTAAAATATTATAACAAAATTTTTTCTGAAAATGTGAATAATGAAATAAAAGAAAAGATGAAAAGTCATATACATCAAGTAAATCAATTGAAAAATTTATTTATAGAGTCTAATAAGTCTATAAACAAAGAAATTAGCATGACAAATATAGATTCAAAATATATTGTACCAATGTTCATAATTTTTTTGGAACATAATTTAGAGTTGTTTATTAGTGATAAAAATTTAGATATTAGCATGGAGCAAAGGATAACTTTATATGATAGCTATATTTCCTTTTCAGCTACTATTTTAAAGTATTTTTTTCATAATATCTCTATGAAAGAACAATCTGGGATAAATCGAATTTTTTCGGAGAAAGATTTATTGTGGAATATTAATGTATATTCAAAAGCTAGAGAGCGAGATAATTTAATGGATGCTTTTGAATATTGGAAATATTCAAAGATAGAAATAGAAAATTCAGAAAAAAAAATGTTGATTGACTTTATTGATGAAGATTTTAATAGAGCAGTTCTTGTTTCTAACTTTAGATATAAAAATTACATGAAAAATGTTGAGTCAGATATTGTGGATTATAAAATAAGAAGCGACAGGTATTTCACAAAGCGTTTGTCTGAAGAGGAGTTGTCGATTTATTTATCAGAAACACTATGTCAAAGGTATCTAGGTGAAGACAATCTAAATCAAATGATCTTTGGTATAGAATTAAACAAATGGTTAGATGGAATACATTTTCTTCAACATGAAGCGATGCTATATCTTAAAAAGAAGAAAAATAGAAATATATTTTCTGTACAAAATTTATGTATAGTTAAAACAGAATTTAAATGGATTAAAGGGCTGATTAGTTTTTCTAAAGAAATAAAAAGAGAAGAAGCAAAAACTATATTGGGGAAACTTACATTTGGTGAACAATCGAAAGATCTAATTGACGCACCTCTAATCAAAGTTCAAAACCAATTAATATTATTACCTACTCTGGCTAAATCAATTCGTCCATTATCGGCAGTTTTATCTATGTTTACTAGGATTGAAGATGAGGAAAGGAAAAATCAAGAAGATATTGCACTAAGTTTTAAAGGAATCGAATTTGAAAAACGCTTGAAACATTTGATGAAAGTTAGTAATAATATTAACGCTAATCGTTTATACATTAAAATGCATAAAGAAGAAATTGAAAGGGAAATTGATTTAGCCTTTGTTCTAGATGATGAACTTTTTTTAGTTGAATGTAAATTTTTTAATCAACCCTATACTGTTAGAGAGCACGCAAAAACTAATAAGAAAATAAAGAATTCTATAAAGCAATTAAACAAAAATGCTGATTATTTTGAACAAAATATTGATATAGTTATAGAACAAATGAATTTGAAAAAGGACACATTAATTAAAGAGACACATCGTATACTACTCACTGCAAACATTCTAGGAGAAGCTGGTCAACAAGAAAATATATTGATGATTGACGAAGCCTCGTTTAATGCATTTTTATTGAGAAATCCTCCAACGATTTCTAATTATAATGGGAATATCCAGGAGAAGGTCTATTTTAATAAAGGGAAAATGTTTACTGGCAAAGTTACAGCGGAAAAATTAATCAACTTTATAAAATGGCAACCATCTGTTAAATCCATGAAAAATATGATAAACAAAGCTCTTGATTCAGATGGAGAAATAGATTATTTATGCTGTCAAAAAAATATAGAAAGTTTTTTTGTAGGAAACGATACGAAAAAAAATGAACTACTAGATAAAATTTCTGGTATTTATGAGGAATTATTATCTGATTAGAATTTCTAGAAGTAATAATGCAAACTGTTATCAAAGTGTTATCATGAGCCAAGAAAAAGCCTAGAGAGCCCCTATAAATAAGGAATCTCAAGGCTTTTTATCTTATTCCCACTCTACCAACCAAACACTCATTAATGCTTTGATACAACACGCTTCTTACTTGTTGAGTACCATTTTGGCGGTATTTTTGGCGGGGTATTTTTCTTTAATGCTTGATTGCCATTAAAGGCTATTTTTGTTTTTTCTGCTGTATTAATTT
The DNA here is from genome assembly GCF_013155265.1 of Enterococcus sp. MMGLQ5-1. Classification (GTDB taxonomy): domain Bacteria; phylum Bacillota; class Bacilli; order Lactobacillales; family Streptococcaceae; genus MMGLQ5-1. Next base: position 202,701 of record NZ_JABJXU010000001.1, read on the forward strand.
TGATATTACCAGCCATAAGCTCAGCAACATTTTCATCTGCACCACTCCATAAATGAGCGTAGTGCTTTAAGGTAATTTCTGGGCTAGAATGCCCTAATCGCTTGGATAAAATTAAAACAGAGACATTAAATTCATTGATAAGGTAAGAAGCATTACTATGCCTTAAGCCTTTAGCTTGAATCCTTTTGATACCTGCTAAGGTTGCATATCTTTCTATGATTCTGGCAAGTGTTGATTTAATCATCGGTAAGCTATCATAAGTAAAGATAAAATCTGTTTCATTTCCAAGTCCAATAGATTGTTGACGTTTTTGCCAATCCTTTAAAATTCGGATTGTATCCTCATCTATTGAAATGATTCTTTTGTCATCTACCGTTTTTGTATAAGCATTTCTAGTCCATTCTTTACGATTTTTAAGAATGAGCATATGATGAACTCGTAAACGTTTATTTTTGAAATCGACATCATCCCACCAAAGAGCAGCACCTTCATTAACTCGAACACCTGTCATATAGTAAAGCCATAGCATGACAAAATTTAAGTGTTCATATAAATCTGAGATACAAATTTGTGAAATAACAGCTTCAAATTCTTTTTTAGTCCAATATGGAACAATCGCTTTGCCTTTAGGTATTGCCTTAATTCTCATAGAAATATTTTCATTCAAGAACTGCAAAGTAACAGCATAATTAAGCGATTTACGAAACATGCCATACATCAATGAACCGTATGCCTGAGAATAATCACTTTGAGTTAGTAACCAAATATGATAATTCTCGCAGTCTAGTACAGTGATTTCTCGCAATTTCTTGTCGGCAAAATGGTCAGTATTTTGTCTTAATCTACAAAAAGACAGCAACGAAAAAGAATAGTTTAGATATTAACACTCCCAAAAAGTAGCTGCTACTTTTAGCTGCTACTTTTTTTATATATACAAAGCTGTTGATATCTGTTATTATGGTATTTGTAAAGAAAAAAATAGAAAAGAGGTTTTTCGTCATGGTTAGGATTAATAAAAAAATAGTAGCTGCTGTTGGATTTAACCCGACAAAAAAAAGCCATCAGTTGAGTATTTTAGACATGTGTAAATATATTAAAATAAATAAAATTACATTACCTTTATATCAAAGAGATTTGAGTTGGAATGTACAAAAATCAATAGCATTATTAAATTATCAACTATTCGGAAAAGCACCAGTTGCACCAATATCCATTAATCAGATGAGTACGAGGATAAATGCGGTTCCTCAAGTCTCTTTTATTAATAGGGAGCTTATTGATTCAAATCAAATTGAAGCAGATCATCAATCTGTAGTTGACGGACAACAGCGTTTGTCTACAAATTATAAAGCATATACAAATCATGAAGATTTTAGAAATATATTTCTAGACGTATCGGCTGCGAAATTCAAGATAGTAGACGGTAGTATAAAAGATTACCATGTTCCTGTTGGAGTAGTTTTGAATGAAGATGATGGAGTTTTGCTGCGTCATCTCCAAGAAATAGATCTTGTACAAGAGCTTTTCCCTATTTTAACGCAAGTTAGAAGCAAAATGATGAGCTATAATTATACAATTAATATTGCTGATAATTTGACAGAGGATGAACAAATTGAGTGGTTTGAAGTGCTAAACAACGCTGGAAGTAGAGTTTCGGCTTTACAAATGAGTTTTTCAAAGTTGAAACTCCACGATTTTGATATTTACTCCGACTATGTTTCTCCCTTTAAGGAAAAAATTCAAACATTTGGATATGATGAATTATTTTCACCGTTTACAACAATTGTCTCTTATCCAGTTGCTTCTCTAAATCCTGCATTTGAAAAAGTTAAAAAAAATGGGCAACATAGTAATAACTACGCACCCATTCCGTCAGATACTAAGGAATCTCAGATAACTAAACTAACTGTTGACGATTTAAAAAAAGTTATTGAATTATCTTTAGGCGGTTTAGATAGAGCGTTATCTTTTATACAAAACAATGACTTAGAAGAATTTGTTGACAGAATGGATTATATTTTATATTTAGTTGGATATTTTATTTTTAATGATAACTTGGATATAAAGACTGAAGAGAATTTAGTTATGTGGATTGAAAAAATTGATTTTAGCAATAAATCAAATGGGGAAAGACGGAATATTTTTGACAAATTAATTAATAACATCTTTGATGAAGATTGAAACGTTAGTTTTTATTTACTAAGGAGAAGATTTCGTGTTAGATAGTAAATTACAAAAGTAAGTTAGCCATTTCTGATAATTCCTTTGGTGACTTATAATTAAATATTTTTCTAGGATAACTGTTTATCCAATTTTGTATTTTTGTCACAGCCTTTGCTGTGGTCTTTTTATTTCCTTTTGGTAACCACCTTCTAATCATTCTGTTTACATTTTCGCTTGTGCCTCGTTCATAAAAATCATATGGATATGCAAAATAAATTGGACAGTCAATCGCTTCCTCCAATCGCATAAATTCAGAACCATTATCAGCCGTAATCGATTTAAATTGATATTATCTCTTTAGTTTAATTATCTCTTGGTTAACACTTTCAGTAGTTTTATTTGGAATTAGCCGAATGATTTCATATTGGGTTTTTCTATCTGTTAACGTTAATAATTGTTGTCCTTTTTGATGATTTAAAATAACTAAATCTATCTCAAAATGTTCAGCTTCTACCCTTTGATTTGCTTCCTCAGGTCTTAAATCAATCGAAAACGTTCCTTTTTTTCGTGGCATTTTTTCGATGACTTTGCCCTATTTTTTCTCTTTTCTAGGATACAGTAAATTTCTTTTAGAGATTTTTGAAATCCAGCCTTTATCAATCCAAGAGCAGATGGTGCTGAAAGATGGCATCGTATGGTCTTGTCTAATGATTTCAGGCGAGATTTTATCTAAAATCATTTCTCTGATTTTTGTTTCTTTTTTAGCCGTCCAATTGTCTGTTGCGCCCACCGCTTTGCGTTTTTATCATAATTCTTTTGAGCAACCTGCCAAGAGTATTCCGTTTCACCACCAGAATAGGTTAAATCAATCCAGCCTAGTTTGATTTCATTGTGAATGGTTTTGGGAGCTTTACCGAGTCTTTAGGCGATTTCTCGATTACTTAGTTTTTCTTGATTCTTCCACATACCAATTAATTATCGTTCACTTTTTGTAATATGTTTGCCTTTTGTGATACTATTAAAATGCATTCTCATATACTCCTTATTTTGTCGTTATTATAAGTGTACACGAGGATGTTTTTATTTTGGCTAGAGTGGCTAACTTGATACTACAATATGTAAAATTAATAATTAAAAAAAAACACCTCTTGACAATATAAAAAAGCTGTCCTATTTCTAGAACAGATTCTTTTATTATTGTTTAGTTGCTAGGTTGAATCACTGCACCATCTGGTACATCTACTGGGCTTGTTGCCCAACCGACACCGTTGTTTGTATCTGGGACAACACCAACGTTCCAACCACCTAATGTTTGATCACCGTTGCCAGCGGTGACACTACCGTCTGGATTTTGTTGTGTCCATGTTCCAGCACCATCGCCCGTATAGTCAATTCTCCCATTATTATCTGAACTATACGAGTCAGTTGAACTGTCAGATTGATATGAGGATGAATCACTTGAACTAACATTACCTGAACTTGATTGCCCATAGTCTGCTGAATTTTGAGTTTCAGTAATTGCTTCTGTCTGTTGCTTTGCCTCGTTCTCAATTTTTTCTTTTTCAATCTTTTCATCTATTGATTTCTGTAAACTAGCAATTTGAGCATTTTCAACATTCAACATATTTTTTAATTTTTGTGTGAACTCATTGATTTGTACTTTTGTAAAAATTTCAGTCATATTATTGATTTTATCAATTTCAATTTGAATAGATTTTGTATTAGTTTGCAAGTTTGAAATTTCATTAAATCTCTTATCTTTATCAGAGATGAACAATTCTGAAATAATTTTATTCTCTAAATTACTAAAATCTTTTTTGTTTAACTTGATACATTTTAATTGAAGTAGTTTTGCTTCTTTTGTCGATAACTTAAGCTTTGATAATTCATTAAATACTGTTTGAGAATTAGTGTTTTCAACTGAAAAATTCTTTTGAAGCCTATTAATTTCTTGTTTTTCTTGAATAAGTTTTTGCTTATATTTTTGTGCTAATTTAACTTCATTCTGATATTGAATATTACTATAAATGCCATAACTAATCGCACAAAGTAGTAATCCTAAAGTGATTATGCCAAGAATTATTTTTCGATTTATTTTCATCTCTTTGTTTTCCTCCATTTTTAACAATCAAATTGTTCAATTAAATTACTCACAAAAAATGGAATTAGTCTAATCTCTACGAATTTTTCAAATGCTTGATTTAATTTTTGATAGCCTAAATAATCATTTAATTTTGTACCCCCGATATCAGAAGCCTTTTGAACATCAAGAACTGATCTAGTTCCTTTAGTGTCAACAATTTCATATATCATCCCATTAGGATTTTTCAAATATTTTTCGGAAAATATGGCTCTTGTAAAATCAATAAATTCTTTAGAAAAATCTTCTTTTATTTCTTCATAAAGCATTGAAATTTTTTTAGACAGCTCAATTTCTGGTCGACAGTTCATTAAATCAGAACAAACATTTCTGATTCTTTTATTCTGGCTCTTTAAACTATCTAATATTATATTTTGAAAAAGTTGAGGTAGATAGTCTTGTATTTCTTTATTATTTCCCCATAAAATTTCATGAATCGTACTAAAATTAAGATTATTCAAAAATGCTTGGTAATATAAATCTGCATTTTTTGAGGGAATTAAGTATAAATTTTTACCATTTTCACGTTTATCATTTAGTATCTTTGAAATTATACTTACATCAACCTTATTGTAGTTTGGCGCTTCATTATACTCAATTTGATTTTTAAATCCTGCAACTTGATAATTACTTTTTAAACCTAGTTTTTCCTTTTTTAATTGTAATCTCTTAGAAGTTAATTGATAAATAAAATTAGTAGTATTTTCAAAGTCCTTACTCATTACAAACTCCCCCAATTATAAAAAATAGTTTAAGAAAACATTTTTTCTCATTAAATTAAATAAAATACATTTAACGCTAATTTTATTATAACAAAAATGTTGAGTATTTTTTGACCTAATTTTTATTTTGGAGAATACTGTTAAAAAATAAAAAAGCCCTGTTAGACAGAGCACGAATAAATTTATAGAGTATGAATAAATTAAAATGGCAGGGCATCATCAGGAAATGATTCTTTAGGAAATTTATTTTCATAAAAATTTATCAAAAATAAACCAACTGTAGCACAAGCATTTATAACAAAGTAAGCATACAAAGGTTCATCAATTAAATATTTATCTGAATCTTGACCATGATGTAATGTCTTGTCGCTCCTCAAATCTTCAATGGCCTTTGAAACAGAAGTTAATGAATTACCAATACTTTTCATTTCATTAGGCATTTCAACACTATTTGAATTTAATTCAAACTTTTTCAGTATTTCTTTGACAAGTTTTCCATTTGTTAATTTTGAAGCATCTATATCTGAAAATCTTTCATCTCTCAATATCTCTTTGATGATGCTTTCAAGTACAGAATTAGCATTTCCTACTGATTCAGCAGGGTCTTTTTCTATATTATGAAATGCTTTTTCAAAACTAGTAGAAGCATTCTTATAATCGCTTTTAAGTTTATTTTTAAAGATTGGAATTGTTGGAATAAAATCAGGAGTTTCAATTCCCAAATCGATTGCAATTTTTAATAATTTATCAGGAACTTCCGTTGCAATATTCCTAAGAGTCGCCTTTAAGTTTATTTTGCCTAAATTATCACCTTTATCAAAATATATAGTATAAAAATCACCATCTCCAAAATTGTTATAAGTATCGCGATTCATCTCTATGTACTGTTCTATATCCTCAAAATTTTTATAGCGTTCACAGATTATTTTTTCCAGTTTTTTTATTAATTCCATTCTATATGCTGGAGAAATACGATTTTTCAATTTTAACTCCCTTAATTATTAATTATATAAATATTTTTTTGAATATTCTAAAAATATTTGAAATTATTATTCTTCCCACAATCTACAAATCCTATATTCAAATCAAGCAATGTTTTATAAAACTTATTGATATTTAATTGACTTCCCTGTGTTAGAATAAAATCTGAATTCAATTCTGAACGGATTCCAGTTTTTCCAGAATGGTAAGATTTAGAATTAAGGAAACAATTTACATCTTTTTTTAAGATTAAATTATTTTTTATTAAAAAGTAAATAAAATACCTAAAATACCAAAATTTTTCTGAAAATCTTGATTGATTTGCATAATTTGAGTGTGTTTTTTCAAATAATTGATTAATTTTATCAAGTAATAGATTTATATCTAACTTTCTTTTTAAATATATAATAGTTAATAGACAAAGTGAAAAATCATCAATTGTTTCATCTATTATCTCTAAAATTTCTTTTCTTTTTAAAAATTTAACAGTATTTATATCAAATTGTACTATGTAAAGTAGAATTTGATATATTTCTTGATTAAATTTATTCTTTTTATAATATGATAATTTATTTTTTAATTTCAAGCAAGATTCGTTGAAATAATTTTGGATAATTTGTTTGGCACCTTTCCTTGATTGTTTCTGTACAAATAAATGTTCGAATAGATCCATAAATCGATTTGTCAATTCTGTTTTTTTCATAGAGATATCTAATAATTTTTCTAATAAACAAGTTTTTGTTTTAGGATTAACATAAATAAATAAATCATCTATTTTATCTTGACTAAGTACACTATCGAAAACAATATTTTTTTGTAAACCCGAAAAAATAATCTTTAATGCTCCTTTGTTTCCTTGACTCTCTTCTGAGATACACAAATCTATATAGTCTGAAATAATAGATCTCTGCACACTAGATTTTTGATTAGTAAATTTATGATTATTAAAATAATTAAAAATTTGTGCCTTACTTTTACTATTTTTTAATGGAAATTTTTCAACTACCGTTTTTTCTGCATTAATATATAAATTATGCTCTCTACATAATAAATTGATATTTTCTAAAAATTCCTCCTTTTCTAAATCTGTTGTATACGAAAAGGTAAAATCATCAACATATCTTGCATATCGAAATCCTTTACTCTCCATTTTTTTATCTAAATGACACATATATAACTCCGCAATAATTCTAGAAGCTAAGTTTCCAGTTGGAATTCCATGTGTTTCTCCATATTGACATGCTTCAATCAATCTATCTAACTTATTAGCAAATATATTGATATTCGCTTTATTTGCTTTGGCATAGGGCTTTCCAATAATCATCCAAGGAATACTATGTGTATACAACGTATGGTAAAAATTAGACAAATCAATATGTAATTGCTTATCTCCTGAATGTAAAAGTTTTTGTTTTATTTCATCTGTAGTGGAAAATTTATATTTTGGAGAATCAAAAAATTTTGAAGTAGAAAAACTATTATTTAAAAATATATTTATAAATTCATCTTTGTTATCATACATAAATTTAGCCAAATTAGTATAACTGTATAAATTTGGTAATTTATACTGACGCCTAACCAGATTTTTCTTTGGAATACTAAAATATATAGGTTCAGTCACAGTTTTGGAATCATAGGGTTGAGTTAATATTAATGGTGCAATTTCAGAACAAGCACTAAAATTAAACATTTTATAAAATGATTCATTATTAAAATAATCATCATTTTCTGTATCTTTATCACGGTTTTTCTTGTAGGCATAGTAACCGTACTTCAATAGATACTTAGGGGAAAATATTTCATTGTAGAAATTTTCTAAATCTTTCATTTTAAAAAATGCCTCCTCTCTGATTTAGTACTAAAATTAATACATCTATACATGAATAAATTAGTTGCCTAAGTTCTAAATATTGTTCATTATTAAATTTAGTATTAGAACCATATACTGTTAATTCAAATTTTTCATTTTCTAAATCTTGATAAATGGAATAGAAATGTTTTATTGTTGGATGAACATATCGGGACAAATTTTGATAAGATTCGCTTACGTCATATTTAACTTTACTTTTAAAAATTTTGCAGAGCTCTTTTCCAGTCACTCTCCAGCGTTTTCCATTTTTATTTGGTGCTTTTGTTAGCTCTCCAGTTTTTAAATATTCTTCAAAAAATGAATGATAGTCATAGTTAGGAACTTGTAAAAAATAAATAAGCGACATCGTTGCATCCAATAAAGAACGTGTTAATATTGTACAAGGAATGAATCTTTTTCCAAAATAGCAACTTTCAATATCGTCAGTTAATTCCATTGTAAAATTAATTATTGGAATTACAAAAAAATCATCTTGAAATATTTTTTCACTTTTATATGCATTAAATAGCTCCTGTTTCAAAGCATCATTAATTTTTATATCCTTATTGTCCCCATTGATTTTTATATAAAAATGTTCTTCCATCATTTTCTCTCCCAATACTATTATTTTGGATATTTACTCAATTTTTAATCTCATAATAGCATATCAAATAAAAACACCACTACCAAATTTGATAGTGGTGTTAGTTTTCAGTTTCCATCATTTTCTTGGCGGGATTTTTGGCGGGGAATCATTTTAAATCCCGCCAAAACATACCTTCCTATAACTTGTAAACCCTATTAAATCAGCGTAAAAACTTCAATTTTATTATATTGATTATTCCCACTCCGTGTTTTGCTAATACAATATCATGCAATATCGTTGGTATCAAATAATTTTAAAAACAATAAAACACTATAAAATTATCACATTTGATATAAAGTGTGCCATCTGTGTGCCGCTATTTAAAGTAGTTTGTTGGTGGAACGAGAAATCGTTCCATTTTTCATGGTTTATCGTTGTATAAATATTTTATTTTTCGAAATAATGCTTCTGAAACCATTCGATTAACACGATTTATTGTGTCAACGGAGATATTGGTACTATCATCAACTAAGTCTCCATGAGTTAGCTGGTTACGATAATTTCTCACAGTTTTAATATCCGCTCTATTTTTTTCTGTTAATTCAAGTTCAATACTTTTGTAAAAAGAGTTAATTGTTTCCAAAAAAGAATGGGAATTAATAGAGTTTCTTACAATTCTTTCAATATTATCAGATGAATCTGAGAAATCACTATTATTTAGAGAGGTTTTAATTATTAAAATTAGAGAGTTTAATTCATTTTTTCTAAATTTTTTAGGCAGTGATATAAACGAGCTAAAATATTCCATAGATGTGTTTGTAAAGAACACCTTTTCATTAATATTGTTTGTCTTCCAGCTTAATGAGATCCATTTTAGAGATTCAAGAATCTTTTTTTCGATACTATTTAAACTGTCGGACAATATGTTACTTATGAACTTTTGAAACCAAGAATTGTTATTAATTGAATTTTCAGTTTCTAAACTTAACTCAATTTGTTGAAATGGAGCACTTTCTTTAGTGTCAAATGCATAAAAAGATTTAGTATTATTTTCTTCTTCGACAAAATACGAGGTACTTAATTCCATATTTTGATTTTTTGTGTAATAAAACCAATTATTTTCGTCTTTAGAATTGTTATACAAATCCCAAAAAAGATCATTTTTATTCTGCGTATTAAATAAATAGATAAATTTCTCTAATTTGCTTTTAGCGATGTTATATGCTAAATCTTTGTCAGTAGCAGTTTCTTTTATACAAATGAAAGTGTCCGAATTTGGAAATATTTTGAGTATAGTCTTAAGATTACAATTAAACTTTTTTGAAAGTTCTTTTTTAGATATGAAAAAGAATGATTCATCTATTGAAACTGATTCAGTATTTTTTATAAAAGTATTATTCAATCCAATAATTATGTTAAACGTTAGATTACTAGTATTTTCTTCAAAACCATGAAATTTTACTTGGATACTTGAGTCATTTAAAATTGATCGCATAGGTGCATGGATTGTAGTTTCTCCGAAACTTTGAGGACCAACTTTGGTATTTAATTCTTCATCAAGAGTACTAACTAAGTGATAGTAACTGTTATCTTGTATTTTTTTCTTCATGATAAAAGAGTAGGAATGAATTTCTTCGTTTTTATTGTTTTTTATGAATATACCAAAATTATGTGATAGATTTATTTTATTTAATTTATCAGGAGAGACAATTATTGGCATTCTTCCATATGGTAAATTTATTTTATTATTTATTATATACAATTCATTTATTTCAAGTGGAAAATTTGAATTTATTGATACTGAATTAAAACTCCTTTGTCTTGTTTTTTTTATTACCAATTTATTATCTATGATTTGATTTTCTTGAAATTTTTGGAGAATAGGAATTAATTTTGAGGGGATATTATCTTTTGAATCAAAATAATCCAATTCTAGTGGCAAAGTTTTATAACATGCAGTTAATAGCCAAAAAATATCATCTTTATAAATGAGAGAAATTGTTTTGTTAGTAATGTCATACCTATTCAACAAAAATTTATCTGCAAACTTGTTGTAATAAAATATAATTATCCAAATGTGTTTATTTTTTATTGCGGTGAATGTGAATACTGGATTATATGTAATTAAATTTTCAGTAATGGAAGTTTTATATATGTTATTTAGTTCATTTTTTTTAATCATATAGGCTATGTCTCCCGAAAATAAATTTTTTTAATAGATATTGTTAAATTAATCAATTATTTATAATTGCAAATTCTATCTCTATAAATGATTATGAAGTTAACTATTAAACAGAGATTCATTACTGAATAGAATATTACTATTCTTTTTATTTTATTCAATATTTAATTTTTGCCGAAACTCAATTGTTTTTGGCTTTTTCTGTTGCACTTAAATTATAAATTCAAGATTTAAAATTAGAAAATATCTGTAATTGTAATAATATTTACGCCGATTATTATAAATGTTGTTGAGAGGGGAAAAATATTTTATACAGTGAAGATATCAATTAAATTATATATCACCCATTACTTTTAAGCCAAATAAAATAATTTTAAAGACAAGTGTTCAAGCTTGTCTTTTTTCATGGAAAGGAGCTTATTATGTCGATTTGGGTTAGGGGTCAGCCTATGTTTAAAGTTTAAAAAATGAAATTGTTGCTAAATTAATTTATTAAATTATTGGAGGTATTATGAAAACGAAACAAGAAAAACAGAAATTTGGGTTTACAAAAAGTAAAGCCTTTGGCTTATGTGGGGCAGTTTTAGCGACTTTTATTTTTGCGACCGCACAAGTTCATGCAGATGAAATAACTGATACAACACAAGCTGATACAACTGAAATGGTATCTGATGATACAAATCAAAGTGTTTCTATTGATGATTCTAGTGCTTCAAATACAGAAGTCAATACAGGTAATGAAGCATTAGATAATGCTTCAACTGCCGCAAAAGAAGCTGGCGTGAATGTCACTCAAGGCGATAATGTCACTTATGCGACTGCTGATAAAGCACAAGCAGATGTTGACCAACAAATCTCTGATTTACAAAATACGACAGATAAGCAAAATGAAATGAATACACAAATGAATCAGGCTGTTGAGGGTGCGATAGATTCTGGTGTAGCTGTCACACAAGATGACACACAAACGTATGATGTTGACAAAGCGCAAGCAGACGCTGATCAACAAGTTTCAGATTTACAAAATACAACGGATAAACAAAATGAAATTAACGCACAAATGAATCAGGCTGTTGAGAGTGCGACAGATTCTGGTGTAGCTGTCACACAAGACGACACACAAACGTATGATGATGTTGACAAAGCCCAAGCAGACGTTGACCAACAAATTTCGGATTTGACAAACGCCATTAATCAAATGAATGAAGCCAATCAATTAATTGATAACGCAATTGAAACTGCGAAAAATGCAGGCACTGAAATAATTGACGGTGGCACTTTATTGGTTAGTGCTGATGAAGCTCTTGAAAAAGCCCAAGCAATTGTCGCATTGATTCAAGCTACTGTTAGTGAGAATGAAGCGATTCAAGCACGTAATGAAGCATTGATTGCAGCTTATGAACAAGAAAAGGCAGAATTAGAAGCTAAAAATGAGGCAATTCGAACTGAGAATGAAGCGATTGTGGCACGTAATCAAGCTAAAAAAGCAGCTTATGAACAAGCACTCAAAGATTACTTAAATAGTATGAATCATACGGCTCAACTTTCTGTCGACACACAAAATGTGGATAATTTAGAATATGGTGATTCATTTATGAATGCAGACATTCAATCAGATGGTTCATTTACTTTAACACATGATATGAATGATGGGGTCAACATTATTGGTAAAGGGACTTTAACTGGTAAGATTAATTATTCAGTTGTTTCAAATGGTGATGGGTCTGAAACGATTACAGTAACCTCAATTGACCTTTATTCTTATGCTTATGAAAATGATGTCAGTAATTCCGCAGTGAATCAAAACATTAATTTTCATGTCTATGATTTAAATGGGACAGAACTTTATTCTAAGTATCATGATGGCAATGTTTCTTTTTTAGAATATATCAATTCTTCTTCTGCTCTTAATCTTAATTTTATCGTTCAAGCGGGTGAAACGTCGCCATTAACACAACTTTTAAATGTCGATGATAATTGGGTTCATAATACGCATGGTCAAATTCGAGTGCAGTTTAGTAATACAAATGTGGCACCTGATGTACCGACTTATGAAGTAGAAAAACCATTAGATCAAACAGTCATTACACCACCAACACTTGAAGCTAAAAAACAAGCCACTGTGCAACATGTTCAAGTGAGTGCCAGTTACCATGATGTTCAATTGGCAACTACTTATCACAATATCCAATTGTCTCAAGAAGTACACGGTACAGACGTTGCACCAATTATACCAACTAGTACCACACCTGAAATCAAAGAAGCAAGTATCATGCCTGAATTGCCCTATACTGGTGAATCTAATTCAAATTGGCTTGCTTTATTAGGGAGTCTTTTTACTTTATCAGGTGGTTTACTGCTTGAAAAGAAATATCAAAATCAATCGAAAAAGATTAATTAAGCATTAGTCTTTTTTATTTTGTCTAAAAAGTGAGCGTGATTAAATGTTCATGACTTTAAGTTTACGTTTAAAACGATTAGGTTTTATTGAAATTGAAAACGGTCGAAAACAAACCTTTGTATTAGCTGATTTTAACCGTATTTGTTTAATTATTGAGGGCGAATATCAACGAAAAATTGGCAAATATCTTTATGATTTTTATGCGATTAAAACTGACCCACGTACTCAAATTTCATATTATAAAGTCTATTGCGAACAAGTGCCAGTCGTGAAGTTATTTAATCAAGCTTCACGACATGTGCAATTTTTAAAAGGGATTCAAAAGCAAATTAATTAAAATAGAGAAAAAATAGAAAGTATAGGTGAATAGATGATTCAAGAAACATTAAAAATGAAATCAGATTTTATTGGTAAGGCGCTTTATGAAAAATTAGGCAATGCGCCTAGACAAGTTTTTGGAAAACAAGGCAGTTATCAACGTCATATTGTGGTGAATGAAAAACATGGTCAGTTTTATGTGATTACACCCACACAAGACCAAACTTTTGAGGAAGATTCAGAGATTGAGTTGGTGAATCCAATTTATTATCCTGATTTTATTCATGGTAATCAAATTGCACCAGCGTTGAATGTTTATGCGGATGAAATTCGTGTGATTAAGGGAGGTAAATAATTATGGCAATCGGTTTAAAATTTGAAAAAGTCGCAATTTCGGGTAAGGATTATTTGGATATTGCGCCAAGCTTATTGGTAAATGAAGTATTTGGCAAATTAACTTATCGGGTGGCACCTGAGCCTGAAATCGCTTATGAAGATGATTTAACACAGCCTAGACGTGCTGATGGCTCTTATCCACAAATGCCGACAGGTGAAATTTTGGGGGTTAAAATTGGGATTAAATCTAGTACCCAACATGAAACGAAAGAGTTTACAATCATTGGTATGATGCCGAGCGAAATTGAAGCGTTAAATCTCAAATTTAATGATGAAGTTGAACTGCAGGGTATCAAAATTGCTTATTATGCAATCCCACAAGGCAATAATCGATCTAATAGTGGCTATAAATTATTTGCGGAACGAATTATCAAAAAAGTTGCTGGTCAGCAAAACAATTCAAAAGAGGTAATCAAGAAAGAGAATTAATGAAAAGATTCTTTTTTTTAATTGATAAGGGGGTATGAATTGTTAAAAAATATATGGTCTTATCGAGGTTTTCGTGTTCGTAAATTATATAAGCATATTCGTTTCATTTTAATTAGTTTAATTGTAATGCCCTTTTTGGTGGCGATTGGTTTTTATTTATATCACAATCAAGTAAAAGTGATTGCACAACCGATACAGTATGGTTTGATGATTTCAATTGTGCCATTGGTCTTAATACCGATGGTATTATTGATTGTATTAAAACTAGAAACTAAGTCTTTATTGGTTGGTCGCTTACGCTCACTTTATCTCATGCAACGGTATCTCTTTGAACACAATCTGATTTATCCGAAAAAGAAAAATGGGAAAGAGAGCTATAAATTTCCTAAAGCTTATTTGAAACAAGATAAATTTGGTTTAGATGTGACTTTAGAAATGAGGGGTAGTAAATTTCAAGATAAGTTTAATAAATTGGGTGGTGAATTAGAAGATACTTTTGACGGTGATTTCATGTTTCAAACACGACCGAAAGGTTTTGTGTCTTATCGAATTGCCATTGACCGATTTTCTAATCGAATTAAGATTACTGATGTTAAGGTCACAAAAAAAGGGTTGCGTTTAATGAAAGATATTTATTGGGATTTTGACGAACAACCGCATTTATTGTGTGCTGGTGGTAAGACAGTTTTATTAATGTCAATTATTTATGGGCTATTATCAGTCGCAGATGTCGATATTTGCGACCCAAAACAATCTGATTTTGTTAGTTTAGCGAAAGCACCGGTTTTTAAAGAGCGTGTGTTTTCTGAAAAAGAAGCAATGATTGCGTGTTTGCGTGATAACGTGGTATACATGGAAAATCGTTATGAATATATGACCAATCATGCAGAAAATCAAGCAGGTAAGAAATATTCAGATTATGGTCTAAGACCCAAGTTCATTGTTTTTGATGAATGGGCTGCTTTTATTTCATTGATTGATAATGATTATAAATTAGTCAATGAGGTCACTCAATTGCTTACACAAATTGTATTGAAAGGTCGTCAAGCTGGTGTGTTTATGATTTTAGCCATGCAAAGACCCGATGGGGAATTTATCAAGACGGCATTGAGAGATAATTTCATGAAGCGTATTTCAGTTGGTGTGCTTGAAGATACAGGTTATATGATGATGTATGGGGACGCAAATCGTAATAAATCTTTTAAAAATATTACTGAAATTAATGGTGAAAAAGTACGTGGTCGGGGCTACTGTGCCAATGGTGGGCAAACCGCAGGTGAATTTTATGCGCCATATGTACCATATGATAAAGGCTGGGATTTTTTAAAAGTTTTCCAAGAAATGCCTGTTTTATCAGCTGATTTAGTGCCTTTTAAATCTAGTTTTTTAATTGAGAACCAATCTACTTTAGATACTTCTACTACAATACCAAATCAAACTGAAACAACTTTATCCATTCAGGCATATGCCCAAAGTGTCAATAAATCATTCGACCAAGTCCGTAATGTGATTGGGGTGATCGAGAAAAATGCGTATCACCAATTTTCTAAAGTTGATGGTAAGGTTGTTTTAGAAGCTTATGAGCAGGATTTATTGTCAGCCATTTTTGAAGCGAAAGCCAATAGTAATCGAACATATCAAGAAATCGCCAAAGAAATGATTGTCTAATATCAAATGATTAGATACAATCATTGTAATTATATTTCAGGATAAAAATTTTAAACTTAAGGACAAGTCTGAAAAGATGACGGTACAAATACTGTTCAACATGACGTTGCACTAAAAAGCGTGTCAAACGCTTGCGCCTGCCGAGCGTAGCGAAGGCAGGTCAGCGCAAATCAGCGTGCAGACCAAGCATTTTAGTGTAACGTTGCCATGTTGAAAAGTTTGTGAAAACCCTCCAATTCTAATAGGGGGGTAGAAATTACAGAAAACGCAGTTTTAACCCCCCCGAAACACTATGTGTAGCAGTCGTTTCAGCGTTTTAAATTTTGTACCGTTTTTAACGAAATTTTGTACCACTTTTAAGATGAAATGATAAAAGTTTGTGAAAAGAGGGTGATTATCCATTGATGGTAAGGCATTAAAGAAATTTAGGCGGTTAAATCATCTAACGCAGAAACAATTTGCGGAAATTTCAGGAATGAGTGCCGAAACATTACGCTCTTTAGAAACTGGCAGACGACAATTAACCGTAGAAAAATTTAGGGTAATCAAAGCAAAATTTGGTTATCAAATTGAAAATAGCGACAATCCTTTACGAATGACAATAGATTACTTACGCATTACTTTTAAAAGTATCCGTAATCTTGACGAATTTGTAAGGGATTTTTTGTTTGTCGGTTTAAAGGAATTTCAAGGCTTTCAAACGGGTTTATTAAATTATAATCAACTGTTAAGACGGGGTGACATTTGGCTATTCAATTATGCGAACGCAAAAGAAATGAATAACTATCAACTCACTTTACAATTATCTGGTGCAGGGTGTCGTCAAATGGAATTAATTTTTGAAAACGTTGGTTGTGATTGGCGCTTGTTTTTAAGTCGGTTATCCGAGCGTTATTCAGATATGAGTGTCACTCGTTTGGATATTGCCCTTGATGAAATGTATCAAGGTTATGATAAGCAAGCTAATCATTTTCATTTAGAAGATTTAATCGCTAAAGTTTATCAAAAACAAGTTAATTTTGACCGTTTAAAAGTTTGGAATCATATCGGGGGTGGTAATTTATCGTTTGATGATGTGGATTCTGCGAATAATCAAGGTATTTCACTCTATTTTGGCAGCCGAAAAAGTATGATGTATTTCAACTTTTATGAAAAGCGTTATGAGCTTGCCAAAAAAGATAATATCAGCGTAGAGGAAGCACTTGAAACTTATCAAATTTATAATCGTTATGAAATTCGATTAGCTCAAGCCAAAGCACAAGAAATGGTAAATCAATTTATATTAGGCGCTGATTTAGGGGATATGGCAAGAGGTTTAATTAATCGTGAAATGCAAGTCTATGATGGTGTCGGTGCTTATGGTGCTTATATTCCTGATTCAAAATGGCAAAATTTATTTGGGAGTGCAGAACCTTTAAAACTAACCGTCATTCCTGAGCCATATAGTATCAGGCGTACAATCCGATGGCTACATTATCAAGTTTCTAACTCATTAGCTTTTGTGAAAGAAGCTGAAAAAATTATGAATGAACAATATTTAGATGATATTTTAAATTCGGGTGAAATCACGGAACGTATGGCAAAAGAGTTAGACTTTTTAAAATCAAATTACAGTAACGATTGAGTATTAATCAATCGTTTTTTATTTTGGAAAAAAATAGGAGGTTTTAGATGAAAATTACAAAAGAAATCAATGATTTATCACAATTTCATGCATGGTCTGGTGGCATGACAACATTGAATGTGATTAAAGAATTAGGCAAAGTGGATGAACTGACTGCACTCGTTGAAGAAATGTTTCCGAATGGTGCCACCGAAACAGAAATCAATGATTTCCTATGGTTCGAAACGGACGTAATTGAACGTGCATTAGGTTTACCAAGTGATACTTTATAGTGATTATGAATTATATTCGTAGTCCAGCCAATGTTTAACTTTCTCTTTTTGATGACAAAAAATATAAATATGAAAGCAGGTATTTAATTATGGCAAATACAATTGGTGTTTTAGAAAAGAAAATTTTAGGCTTAGTGAATGATTTATCTAATTTATTAACAACCTATAAATATGATGAAGCGTGGCAGGTCGCAGGTGAATTAAATTCAGTTTTAAAATCAAGTGAGATGATTCAATTACCTGCGGATATGCTTGAAGCGATTCGAGTTGAATTAAAAGGCTACTACTTCACTAATTCAGAAATCCAAAGTCTACATAAGCGCTTAGTCGCAAAAGGGCATAAATTAGCTGATTTGGCGAATAGTATTTAATAACAAAAAAGGGACTCAATGTCCCTTATGTTTTTGGTATTTCTTTTCTTGTTTGATTTCAAACTTTCTTTGCTTACTAGCAGCTTTTTCCAATTTAGAATTGTGGTGTTTAATTAGTTGATTGCTTGACCGACTCTCCGAAATCGCTAATTGTGATTTAGTAGATAAGACAGGTCTTTTCTTAGCACGATTAATTTCACGCCGCATTCTTTTTGGGTTCAGCTTCTTGATTGATTGTTGCTTTTTAACACAATTATTACTGAGTTTTAGTTTGTCATTTTTAGCAATCAAACTTAACAAATGATTGTCAATAAAATCAATGATTTCAACATCTTTTGGTTCTTTGCCAAAAAGATACTTAATCGCTCGATAATTATTTTGAAAATCACTATATTCAATCAAACCATACCAAAAACTACCATCAAAAAAAACTGTAAGTTTCATGACAGCCCCTCCAATATTAAATATTGCAATGGACAACCCTGGAGGGTAGGTTACTGACACTAAGGTGCTTGCGGACTACCAACCGCAATGTGTTTTTATGCTAACTTGATTTTATGCCGCTTGATAGTGCTTGTCAAATAAACCAAAAAAATGGAGGTGATTAAATGGAAATGCAAATGTTAACACAAGATACGGGTGAGTTTAGAGGACGTGTCAGTTATTTTGTTTCAAAATTTATTGAAACATACAGTCAAAGCATCAGTCAATTAGCTAGTGGTGACAAATTTAGAAAATCAATGATTTTTGTTAATGAAAAAGCTTGTTCGAGTTTTGAAGTGAATTTTGTTTATCATAAATTAGGGCTTTTTAAATCCGATCAGTTGGAAGTTTATATCAATGGGGTTTATGTCGCAGTTGTCAAATTATAGAGAGGTGGTTTATGAAACAAATAAAAAATAAATTTTTAAAACCAAATAATCGAAAAAAGAAAATTGAAGTGAAGCCAATCAATCAAAAAAAGATGAATTTATGCTTTTTGGGTGGCTTTGCTTTTTTTGTGATATTGGCTTGTTTAAGTATTTTTTTAAGCTTTACCAAGCAAACGATTCAACCTAAGGCTACCGTTCAAGTTGTCGAATCGAGTTCAGACACAACAAATACGAATTATCGTCTAGAATCATTTTTAAATGAATATGTAAAAGCCTATTTTAACTTTTCAGATCAAACTGAGGCACAGGATAAACAGATTGAAGCGCTCAATCAGTTTTATAATTTTGTGCCTGAAATTAAAGCACAAGGCTTAAAACGTCAAGCTATGCAATTAAAAAGTTCAAGAATTGAATCGATTGGTAAAGATACAGCTGTTTATCGGATAACTTATCAATCGGATAATCAAGAAATCACGACTAATTTTAATATCCCCTATGGTGAAAAAAATAATCAATATTATGTGAGTGGTTTGCCTTATTATTCTGAAATACAAGATTTAATCGTCAATAAAAGTTCGACAAAAGACCAATTAAAACTAAGTGGCATGGATAGCTTTAGTGATAAGGAACGCAAAACAATGACAACTTTTTTAGAATTGTTCTTTAAAAACTATACAACCAATCAAGAGAATCTGAAATTAATTGCGAAAAATGTTGCGGTCGTTTCTAATCAAGATTTTAAAACCATCGATTATACGTACTTTAAACAAGACGGTAAAAACATAGTCGCTTATGTCCAAGCCACTTTTGAGATTGCAGGCACAACGCATAGTGAAAATTTCACTTTTACTATTGAACCTAAGGGTGACAGCTATTTTATTACAGATTTAAAACACGCAATCCCAGTAGATTATAACAAAGAAGATAGTCAAGAAAACGGAGGTAATGATTAATGAGTTTAAGTAGTTTATTTACATGGTTTGTGGATAATATGGGTATTTGGATTGTGGCAGGTTTTGCAGGTTGGAAATTCATTCAGGCTGTCAAAGACCAAAAAATTGGTCAAGCCATTATCACACTTGCCATTGGTGGTTTTTCAGTTTATTTCTTAAAAAATCCAACGACCATTTTAAATAGTATTGGTGAAATTGTCGCTAAAATCTTTAACTAATCCAAATTATGGTAAAATATTAAAGTAATCTTAGGAGGTTGCTTTGAAAATTGTAGAGATTAAAAATCGTTCAGATATTTTAATTACCAAATTATTTAACCTTTGGCAAGAATCAGTTCGTGATTCTCATCATTTTTTGGATGAGACTGCTATCAAAACTATTGGAGAAATAATTCCAACTGCTTTAGAGAATATTGAACATTTAATTGTTGTTTATGATAATTTCAATACAATACAAGCTTTTATGGGTATCGAATCTCATAAAATAGAAATGTTATTTGTAGCTTCAAATATGCAAGGCAAAGGGATTGGCAAGCGATTAATTAAGTATGCAATTAATACTCACGATATTACTGAAATTACTGTCAATGAACAAAATATTAAAGCGTATGAATTTTATAAACATATTGGCTTTAAAGCTTTTAAAAGAGATGAAAAAGATGATATGGGGAATCCTTATCCAATTGTTCATATGCAACTATGAATGATTAATTGAATTTATTTAAGTCTTGATTTCAAATCAAGGCTTTTTTTTATGGAAAGTGAGGTTTAAATGTCAAAAATGCAATTAGAGGATAAAAAGTTATACTCCTATAAACAAGCACTCAATCAGCCTTATTGGATTCAGAAATTCAATGATGAATTTGCATTATCTTCACCAATTAAATTTTCTCGAATTGTCTATTTTGCCCTTGTATTTGGTTTACTTTATTTTTTATTTGAATTATTACTTGTTTTTTTACCCTATGGACTAAGAATTGTCATCGGTTGTATGATTGCTTGGTATTTATCAGAAATACTCTCTAATTTAGTGATTGACGGTAAAGCGATTGCTTTTTATTTATATGACTATTGTCGTTTTTATCTTAAGTATGGTAGACAATCGAATCAAATTTATCTGAATAAAGGGGCTATTTATCCAAAACCAAAACCGATGAAATCAGAAAGGAGAATGAATGAAATTAGAAAATAATATCTGGGATATTCAAGAAAATTTAATTTTAAAAACAGATGGGTCTGTGCATGCGATTTATCGCATACCATCTAAAGTGATTAATACAGTTGATCGTGCTGCCAAAGAAGATTTTAAATCATTAGTCCATTCGGTCTTTAATCACTTAAGAGGGTATCATGATTTTGAAATTAATATGATCCCAATGCATTTAGATTTATATGCACGCTTTGAAAAATTGGCAGAAGATATTGATTGGTCAAGTGATGTTTCTGATTTGGCAGAATATGTCCTCAATGGCACGATTGAAAAACTAGAATCGTCGATTGGGACTTTATATGAGTATCAGTATTATCTGACGATTCCACTTAAATCAATGCATATTAGTATGGACTTAAAAAGTGTCGTGAAACAAGGCTATCAACACTTAAGAAAAACAGTCTTATCTAGCTTTGGGCTTCAAGGGGGTGTACCTGTTAATTGGATTCAAGATTATCAAGTTCAACGTGAGGTCTTAGAAAATGCGATTAGTTTAATTAGTGCCACACGTTTAACGAGACAAGAAAATATTTTAATTCAACGTTTACAGTATATTCGAGGCCAATTTTACAATCAAGACTTAGAAATTAGTTTAGTTGAAAATAGTATTGAAAATTTAGACGATGTTAATATTGAGTTTGAAAATATTAATATTATTAAATTATCAAATTTTGATGAAACCAGTTATGTTGCCCTTTTGCCAATTAATAAAGTACCTGAAAATGTCAGTTACCTACATTTACAAGAAGAATTACAAACCCTTAATTTTCCAGTTGAAACCAATTATAAAGTCCAATTTTCATTGCCAAAAGGCATTTTTTCATTACTTGGGAAAGCCAAAAGGGCTAAAACCCGATTAAAAAACACGATGAATGAAGCTGACGAAGCCGATGATATGCAAAAATCAAGTGTCATTCGTAGTAAAATTCTGCTCGATGATTTACAAGAAAAATTTGATGAAGATGAGGGCTTGATTACTTATCTTCAAACGTTGATTATCTCAGCACAATCGATTGAAGAGCTGAAAAGTAAGTATGAAGTATTGTATCAACGTTTAAATCAGATGGGCATTGAAGTTGTGCGTGCCAATGCAGACCAAGTCTATTTATTTTATAAAAACCGTATCACTGAATCATTAGATAAAGACGACCGAAACTTTTTACAAGCCATGTCTTTAGAAGCATTCTGCGAAAATTTATTTTTTATGACTAAGAAAGTTGGGACTGATATTGGTTTTTGTATTGGTCGAATTGATCATCAAACGACTTCTTGGCAGGGGGATTTTAAAAGTGCTTTAGCGAGTAGCTCGATTCCCTTGTTTTCTAATTTATTACAAGCGAATAAATTAGGTGTTAAAAATAAAATCACACAGAATCCGCATGTCGCCATTGTCGGTGAAACAGGTGGTGGTAAATCATTTTTAACCAAATTATTATTTACGTATCACTCCTTTTTAAAAACCAATATTTTATATATTGACCCGAAAGCTGAAATGCGTAAACAATATTTAAAAGTTTTAGAAAAGCATCAAAAAGCAGGCAATTATACTGAATTACAAAAATATATAGAATCGATTGACTTTATTACTTTAGATGCCAAAGATGCTAATAATCATGGTGTTTTAGATCCAATTGTCTTTTTGAAAGGTCAAGAAGCAAGGGACTTAGCAGATAGTATGATTGATACTTTATTAGGTAAAGATAACTCGTTAAAAATTCGGAATGCCTATTTAAAAGGGGTCGATAAGCAATTAAAGAAACGTGCTGATGGTGAACAAGTTGGTATGATTCATGTATTCCAAGATTTATATGATAGTCAAGATGAAGCGGTTCATGAAGCAGGCGATTTTCTTTTAACCGCAGTCAATAATAGTTTATTATCTCTATGTTTTTATGATGGTCGTCATGCAGGTATTGATGTCAATAGTAAGATTACAATTTTAGAGATTACTGGTTTACAGTTGCCCGATGAAAAACAAAGTCAAGACTTAACGCAAGACGAACGTAAAAGTTTATCGGTCATGTATGCGTTAGGTTATTTTTGTACTAAGTTTGGCAAACAGGATAAATCGCAAGAAACAATTGAATTTTTTGATGAAGCTTGGTTTTTTAATTCGACTGCTGTTGGTAAGAAAATCTTAAAAATGATGAAGCGTGTTGGTCGTTCTGAAAATAATTTCTTAGTTTTTATCACCCAATCCATTCATGATTTATCAACTGATGAAGATGGGACAGGTTTTGGTAGTGTCTTTGCGTTCTTGGAAAAAACAGAGATTGAGGACGTGTTAACGTATCTTAAAATTCCGATTACTGATGAAACGAAAGAATGGCTCGGTAATTTAACAATGGGACAATGTATTTATTTAGATACTTTCGGTCGTAAAGAACGTATTACCGTAGATGGTATGTTCCCTGAAATCTTTGAATTATTTGATACAGTTGAAACAAAATTAAAATCGGTCGCATGACCTAGAAAGGCGCAATATGTATGAAACTTATAAAAATCAATTAGAACAATTTACCAGTAAGACTTGGTTTGGTAATGATGTCTTTGGCATTGATTCAAATGTCAATTACTTAATCAATAAGATTGTGCAAGCTGTCTTTTGGATTGCAAAATTCTTCTTTAATATTTTTGCGACCATTTACGAAAAGCTAACGGCTGATTATTCGTTTGATAAAATCATCAATACGGTGATTGGCGAAACCAGCAAGCTGTTTAGTGGTTTAAAAGGCTCATTGTTACCAATTATTGGGGTTTCAATGGCCTTTTATTTGGCTTATGTTTTTTTTGTGAAACATGGTAGCTTTGTTAAAACCTTGATTCGCTTACTTTTAATTTTTGCTTGTGCCACCTTATTCTTTTCTAAATACTCAAATGGCGATTACGTGATTACACGATTTTACAGTAATACGAATGATATTACGAATGAAATTGCACAAAAAGCAACGCAATCGACTACAATCTCACAATCCAAAAATGCGACTTTAGACCAATATTTTGATGATGTGATTTGGAAGCCCTATCGTTATATGAATTCTGATACAGAGGATAATAAGGGTGAGGGTAGAAATGGTTTTAAGTTAACCAATCAAAATCTACTTGATTTATTAGCATATAAAGATGGCGACGATGATTTCGAGTTAGGGGACAAGTCCATTAAAGATGTGGCAGGGACATTGAAAGACCCTGAAAACACACACCTTAAAGATAATTGGGGGAGTAAGGTGACTTATGCGGTGGTCGCCATTCTTGAAAGTATTCTAATGGGTGTGATTTTGTGTATCTTTGCGATTGTCGCATGGGTTTTAAAATTCATGTTCATTTTAATGCTTTTGATTGCGCCATTTGCCTTATTACTTTCAATGTTTCCGACATTTGAAAATATTTTATTTAATCTAAGTAAGAAGCTTTTTTCGACAATTATCATCAGTGGTTTAATGACTTTCTTTACTTCGATTTTTATGTATTTCAATACATTATTAAATCAAGCAACAACTACCATTGCAGGTGATAATTTAATTGTGGCTTATGTGATTAAGGCGATTGTTTTAATCTTGATTTGGAAAAAGAGAGATTACTTAATCAGTATCCTAACTGCCAATCGAATTACTTCACTAAATAATAATATTACTCGTAAGATTGGCAATATGGGACAAAGTATTCAACGTCATACGATTGGACGTGTCAAACAGTCAGGTATGGCTAAAATGGCTTTTGCGGGCGCTGTGGCTGGTGGCACCGCAGGTTTAGCAAGCCAATATGTGAAACGTAATGTCAAAGCAACTGGGCGCAATGTGGCAGGACATTATACTCAAAAAATTGGAGATGGCTTAGCTAAGCATAAAGCGACCAAAGCGCAAAAGAATGGCAAAGATTTTGGGCAAAGTTATCGTAATGAAAAGCAAAAACAAGCCGAACGAAAAGACAAATTAGCTAAAGTCGGTCAAGGTGTGAAACAAGCAAAAAATAAAACCAGTGCCTTAGCACATCAAGCGAAAGCCTATTATACAGGTCGACCAGAGGATAAGGCAAAGGCTGAGGCTAAATTAGCTAAAGTTGCGCTTTCTAAAACAAGCTTATATGAACAACAAGTTCGGGCTTCAAAATTTAAGCAACAACTGCATAATACGCAAACCAAAGAAAGATTACGTAAAGCTAGACAACTTAGACAGTCACAACCACTTTTAAATCAAGGGAAAAAGGCTTATTTGATTAAAGAAAATAGGGTTAAATCTAAAATCAAAAAAGAAAATTATCAATCTAAGGTAAATCGTAAGTAAGGGGTGAGTAATGAAAAAAGCAGTTAAATTAAAACTATTTTCCGTTTTATTGATTTTGTTAGCACCTTTAACGGTGCTTTTTTTATTTTTAGGCATGCTTTCAGGGGATAGTGAGATTTCAGCTTCAGATAAAGCATTTGCCTATTATGTCGACCATTGGACGACTGACGATCCTTACACGCATAATTTATTGGCACACCGCTATGGCATTACTGCTTTACAGCTCGATGGCTTTTTAGACAGTACAGGGATTAAATATGATAAAAGTCGGATTAATGGGACAAAGCTTTTAGAATGGGAGAAAAAAAGCGGTCTCGATGTTCGGGCGATTGTGGCAATTGCACAAATGGAATCCAGTTTAGGGACTGCAGGTGTGGCGACACAAAAGGGCGCTAATATGTTTGGTTATGGTGCTTTTGATGGCGCTGAAAGTAATGCGACTAATTATTCGGATGAAATTGCGGTAGTTGGTTTAACGAATGTCACCATTATCCAAAATCAAAACGAAACTTTTAAGCGACAAGATGACAAGGCTAAATTACATGCACAAGGTAAATTAGATACGTCAAAAGATGGCGGTGTTTATTTTACCGCAACCGATGACACAGGTAAAAAGCGTGCAGAGGTAATGGCGAAACTTGACGAATGGATTGATGCACACGGTGGGACACCTAAAGCACCAGTTAGCGCTAATGGTAATGGGACAACTGAATTAAATGTGCCAGCAGGTTTTACATTAAGTAAGCCAATGAGTACTGCAGGCTATACTTCTGCGACTTATCCGTATGGACAATGTACTTGGTTCGTTTTCAATCGGGCAAAGCAATTTGGCATTAGTTTTTCACCATACATGGGCAATGGTGGTGATTGGAAATATCAATCAGGCTATGAAGTTACCAATACACCTAAAGCTTATTCAGCACTTTGTTTTTCACCCGGTCAAGCTGGCGCAGATTCAACCTATGGGCATATTGCCTTTGTGGAACAAGTTCGGTCAGATGGGAGTGTTTTAATCTCTGAAAGCAATGCGCAAGGCTTAGGTGTGGTGAGTTATCGTGTGTTTGATAAAGTGACAGCGAGTCAATTTAGTTATGTTATTGGAAAATAAAATTAAATATTTTTATTAGGTATTAAAATAGAGTAATTATAAATAAACAAATATTAATAGAAAAAGTTAGAAATATAAATTACTTCGATTAATTGGTATATAAATACTAAATGATATTAGGGTATTCGTGTACAAATTTCTGGTTTTTATATTAAAAATTAATAATTTTTTTTATATGTTCAAATATTTGATTAAAATTATTGGTTGTCTCATCAGAAATTTCAACATTTTCCTTAACAATTTTATTATAAAAATTATGGGCGAGTAGGATTTTGTTTTGTTTAGAATTTTTATCAATTTGGTTGTACTTCATACCTAATAATTCATAATCTTTTTCTGAAATTAATTTTTCAATGGTATCATCTCGGTCATCAGAAAAATTTATATTAATGCTTATGACATTCGATTGGTTTGGAAAGTGAGTTATAGAATTTTCATTAAATTTGGTCATTAATTTTTTTGCAGAATTCCTCCCTTTTCGATCATCATCAAAGATTGCTGCAAATTTTAATCCCCACCCCCAAAGAATCATTGCCATTAATTCTAAGTTGTCGGCTCCATTTCCTGGGATTACTACACATTCGTCAGCGTTTAGTAAATATTTCATTGCACTTAAATAGATATAGTCAGAAATGCCTTCAGTGATAATATTTACTTTAGAAACATCAAATCCAATATTATCTGATAAACTCATACCTATTGCATTTAAAAGGGGAGATAGTGTTTCTAAACGAGAAGCTCTATCAATATCATCGGAGTAAACTTTTAGTATCTTACTTTGACCTTTAATTTTTTCAACAACTCTAATAGAATTTACATTATTTTTATCAATCATGAATGGTGAGTGTGTAGTATAGATTATCTGATTATTTTTTCCAATAATAAAACCATCATTAAATAATTCTAGTAGTTTCTTTTGTGCTTCAACATGAAGCCGTGTACCAGGTTCATCAATAAGGAATACAACATTTTTATTAATAAGTCCATTAGCTAAAAGTGATATAAAAAAGCCAAGATACCATTTTAATCCATTACTTCGTTCGGAAAGATGCATGTTGCCGCTGCCCGAATTTATTTGTATTGACAAAGAAGTTGGAAAAATTTCAGTTTTAATTCTTATCGGTTCAACGGTATAAAACTTACCAAAAGGTTTTTCTATTTTTTCTTTGACTGCATCAGAAATTTTATCTCTCATATCTGATCCAACTCCATCTGTTCTTATAGCCATTTTTAAATCTGTAATTTTAATATTTATTGCATTTAAAAAGGTGACAATCTCAGGATTTTTTGTTTCAATACCGTTAAAAAAATCATCATTCAATACATACGAGTTTTTAAAGTTTATTTCCTTATATTTAAAAAATTTTGGTAATAGAATATAACATTTTTTAAAATATGACAATGTTTGATCAATTAAATTAAAATATTCTTTTTTTGCAGTATTTTCTAGTTTTTCACCAATATTATTTTTCAACCATTCTAAGTGTGATTTGTAATTTTTAAGAATAAATTTGTTAGCATTTTTTAAATGATTAATCTTTAATTTGTAATCGGAAATTTGATTTGAAAGAGTTACTTGATTATTTTTAACAGGTTCTTCTATTTTAAAAAGTAATTTTTCAAATTCTTTTTTTTCAAAATATTCAACTATTCCTCCTTCTAATAATTTGATAGTTACAATTTTATTATCACTTGAAAAAATTAATTTAGTATTAGTTGTTTTTACGTCTAGTAATTTTGTTTCATTAGCATTTGAAGACAATAATATCGTCAAAATAGTACTCTCTTCACTAAGTGATCTATTTGTTTTATGAAAATTTGTGTATTCGTTTGGGATTGATGTAAATGACAAAATAGATAGGCCATCTAAGAGGTTACTTTTTCCCGACTCATTTTTTCCAATTATTGATACTACATTCTCTTTGCCTAAATAAAGATTTGTTGATTCTCCAAAGGATTTATAATTTTTTAATGTTACTTTTTCTAATTTCATTTTTTATCTACACTCTTTTCTAAATTAATTTATAAATATTTTTTGATAATTAAAGTTTGTATTGGAAAATAAATTGAAAATATTAAAATAATTATACTTTATTTATAAATTTGATGCTAGGTTTCAACAAATAGGAGAAGCATATTTTTAATTAGAATTCTTTTCGATTTAGATTATAGAAAATTATTTTTTTTACAAATTTCTCTTTGATAATTATAGGCTAATTATCAAAGAGAAAATCAATAAGTAAAGCAAAATAATATGGTGAATATATAAAATAATTATTTCTCTGTATGGTATTTTTTAAAAAATAAATTACAAAATATTGTAAATTGAGTTGAGGATATTATGATGAATGGATTAAAAAAGACTAGCATAGCGACAATTTTTTAGCGAAAAAATCCATTAGTCTGAAAGTAGGCGATAGATTGGAACCAATAGTTACATATACGGATAAATCAAATATTTCTCGTGGGACAATACCAAATATTATGCAAGAAATTAAAAACAGTAAAGCAATAGTTGTTGAATCTAGGACCCATTTAGGAACAGTTGTTTTAGATATTGATTATAAAAAGTTAAGGTTTTTAGTACATTCAAATTCATTAGTAGGAGTAATGCCTTTACCTTTATTACTATGGCAGGTATTGCTCCTATACAAGATAAAGTTGACCATGCTGTAAAATTAGGATTAAATCCTTATTAAAATATGTTTCTATTATTAATTTTAAAATAAACAATATCACTTCAATAAAAATGATAAATTGTATTTTTATAATAATAATTCTGATCTTTTTTGGTTTATTTGTAATAAAACTTCATTTAATAATAAATTTGAGTATAATTTTTATACATGAATTAATAATTTAATGTAACTCACCATTGAAAAAAAAAAAAAAAAGTATATAATTGATTTATCAATGGTTGATTTATCAATTGTAAAATTTGGATAAATATATATTATTTACTAATAATTCATTAATTTTATTCTTGGATAGACATATAATGGTTTTGGACAAATTGAAATTATCTTAATAAGTATTCAAATAAAATTTTTTTTTATAAAAAAATAAATTTAAGTAATTAGTAAATAATTTATTTATAGAGGTGCTAAAATGACATACGCAGATGAAATTTTTAAAGAAAATATAAAAAAAATTCTCACAGAAGGAGTTTATAGTGAAAGAGCACGTCCAAAGTATTTAAATGGTTTAGAAGCAAAAAGTAAATATATTACTGGAAATTTTGTCGAGTATAATCTTTCAAAAGGACAATTTCCAATAACTACTTTACGGCCAATACCAATAAAGTCAGCGATTAAAGAATTACTGTGGATTTATCAAGATGAATCAAATTCTCTATCTCTTTTAAAAGATAAGTACAATGTTCATTATTGGGACGCTTGGGATATAGGTAATGGTACAATTGGAATGCGATATGGAGCAACTGTCCACAAACATCAAATCATAAGAAAATTGTTAAAAGGTTTATCTGAAAATCCTTGGAATCGTAGAAATGTAATTAGTTTATGGCAATATGAGGATTTTGAACAAAGTAATGGTATATTGCCATGTGCATTTCAAGTCATGTTTGATGTAAGACGTGTTCACGAAATCATTTATTTAGATGCAACATTGATTCAGCGATCAAATGATATGTTAGTTTCACATCATATTAATGCAATACAATATGTTGCTTTGCAATTAATGATAGCCACTCATTTTGGATGGGAAGTTGGTAAATTTTGTTATTTAGTAAATAATTTGCATATTTATGATAATCAGTACAATCAGGCTAAAATTTTGTTAAATCGGAAACCAGCGGAATTGGAGCCAAAATTAATTCTGAATTTAAATAAAGGAACAAATTTTTATAAAATTAAAATTGATGATTTTGAAATTTTAAATTATAAACCTGTTTTACCACAATTAAAATTTGATTTGGCTATTTAATTATTTTTATTATTCTGTGATATGTTATAACGAATTGTGACTAATATGGTAAACTAAACTATTGAAAAAATTCTATATTTTTTGTTGTTCTGCGTTTTTATATGATATCAATGATTGTAATTTCAAACAAATGTATTAATTTTCTGGAGAGAAACGCTTGCAATGTCATCATTATAGTTGGAAATATAGGAGTTTTTTTCGATTTTATTATTTAATAACAAATATTTTAGCTTCAGATAAAATATTCAAAAGTGTAGTTTTTTTATACTGAAACAAGAAAATGTTTTTATAAAAAAATATTGACAGCGCTTACTAAGTTGTGATAGATTTACTTTAGATATTTTTTTGTGGATTGTGACTGATAATTCAGGCAAGACTACTTAAATGCCTTTGTGAGACATTTGTGTAGTTTTGACCTGTTTTTTTTATTTTTTATGCAAATTATGGGAGGTGATAACATTGGTCATTTTTAAAATTTTAAATAATAATCTAGTGATTTCTAAAAATAATGATGATCAAGAAATAATAGTTAGAGGTAAAGGTATTGGGTTTCAAAGAAAAAAAGGACAAGAAATTGATTTAAACACCATAGAAAGAATTTTTACTCCTCAAGACAAATTTGAAAGTGAATACATTCAAAATTTACTTTCCACAATTTCTAAAGAATATATGGATATTGCAGAAGAAATTGTGAATTATGCGAGAGAAAATTTACAATTGGATGTAACAGATGGAATTATTTTTTCATTATGTGATCATATACATGGTACTGTAGATAGACAAAGAAATGGTATTTCTGTTCCTAATCCCATGTTATGGGACATTAAGAATTCCTATCCGAAAGAATTTAATGCTGGGGAAAAAGCAGTAGAACTTGTAAACGAAAAATTTGGAATTAATGCAAGCAATAATGAGAGCGCATTTTTTGCTTATCATTTTATTGGAAATCAATTGAATAATACAAATAAAGGTCAAATTGCTATTATTTCAAAGTTTATTCTAAAAATCATTGATATTATTGAATTGAGTTTTCAAAAAAAAATAGATAAAGATAGTATAAATTATCAAAGATTTATCACTCATTTGAAATTTTTTGCGCAGAGATTATTTAATAGAAAAGAACATCTTGAGAATGTTGAAAAAGATTTTTATTTTGTAGTTAAGAGAAAATATCCAAAAGTTTATCAATGCTCAGTAATAATTGCTGATTTTTTATATGAAGAATATAAATTTGAACTTAATAAAGAAGAATTGCTTTATTTAATGTTGCATATTGAAAGAGTAACAAATGAAGAAAGAAAATAGTTTACTTTGTGGATGATAGGATTGTGACTGATAATGCAGGCAATACCTTGACATATTAACAACTCAATTATTGAGGATTAATTGTCAAGGTATTACCTGCATTTTTTATTTTAGAGAAAATAAAGTTGGAGGAATGAAAAAAATGAAATTGATACAAAGTTTTGAAATATTTTAAGTAAATGGAGGAGAAGTAATCATGGTATTAAATTATTCAGAAACAGCAAAGAATATTTTGAAGTGTATGGGTGGAGAAAAAAATGTGCAAAGTTTAGGGCATTGTATGACTAGACTTAGATTTTCGGTGAAAAACAAAGAGAATGTTGAAAAAGAAAAGTTAGAACGAATTAATGGAGTATTAAGAGTTGTAGAACAAGGTGGACAAATTCAAGTAGTTATTGGGAATGATGTTGATAAAGTTTATGAAGAAATAACGAAGGTTAATAAGTTTAATGGAGCCGACATAGTGACCGAAAAAAAAAGTGAAGAAAAAGAAAGTATTGTATCTAGAATTATAGGTTTTATATCTTCAAGCATGACTCCATTATTACCAGCATTATTAGGCTGCGGAATGATAAATGTATTGTTAGCAATATTAAAATTGCTTAATTTAATTAATGATAGTAGTAGCACCTATATTATTTTATCTACTATGGCAGATACAGTTATTTATTTTTTGCCTATTATGTTGGCATATACCTCAGCCAAAAAAGTTGGAATGAATCCATTCGTAGCTATGGCTATTGGAGGCGTTTTATTACATCCCAATTTAGTAGCCTTATTGGCAGAAGGAAATACATCTTTTTTGGGACTGCCAGTAACTGCAGCATCTTATAATGCATCTGTTTTACCAATCTTAATGATGGTTCCAATCATGGGATATATTGAAAAAATTGCAGATAAAATTTGTCCAGATATGGTGAAAATTTTCTTAAAACCATTAATTGTTATTCTTGTATCATTACCAATTGTACTTGTAGTTGTTGGTCCGTTGGGTACTATTGTAGGAAATTATCTATCTTCTGCTATTTCATTACTTTATGATAAAGCAGGCTGGATAGCTATTATGTTATTATCTGCAACATTCCCTTTTATTGTAATGTCTGGAATGCATTATGCTTTAATGCCTCTCTTTATTTTTACATTCACTAGTGTGGGTTATGAAGCATTAATTACTGTTTCAATGTTTTGTTCAAATATTGCTCAAGGTTCTTCAACTCTTGCAGTCGGATTTAAATCGAAAAATAAGAACATAAAAACAACGGCATTTGCTTCGGGAGTTTCAGCACTTGTTGCAGGAGTAACAGAGCCTGCTATGTATGGAATCACTTTGAAATATAAAACTCCAATGATAGGAGCCATGATAGGAGCTGCTATTGGGGGCTTATTTGCTGGAATAACTGGTTTAGTAACATACGCAATGGGAGGTGCGCCATCAATATTATCTGTGATTCAGATGATCGGTGGAGATGGACTGCGTAATCTTACGTTAGGGATTGTAACGTTAATGATTACTTTAGTTTCTTCTTTTATTGCTACATTTGTTTTATATAAAGATACAACTGGTGAAGTGAAAAAAAATGAAAGTTCTAATGTAAAAATAAGCGATGAAACAATTGATAATTCAGTAAATATGTTAATAGAGAAAAAAAAGGTATTTAGCCCATTATCAGGAAAAATTATTCAATTGAAAGATGTTCCTGACGAAGTTTTTGCAAGTGAAGCTATGGGGGAAGGCATTGCAATTATTCCTGATGAAGGAATTGTTTATTCTCCTGTTGATGGAAAAATATTAGTTACAACAGATTCAAATCATGCAATAGGTGTTGTATCAAATGATGGAGTAGAAATTTTAATTCATGTGGGAATAGAAACAGTTGATCTAAAAGGACAATATTTTAGTACCACTGTTGCAAAAGGAGATGTAGTAAAAAAAGGAGATGTCTTGCTCAAATTTGATATTAAAGCTATTCAAGAAGAGGGATTTAATTTGGTAACACCAGTGATTGTAACTAATACGGCTCATTTTGTGAGTATAAAACTATCAAAAGAAAAAAGTATAGAAAAAGGAGAATTGTTATTTACTCTTGTTTAAATAAAAAATAATATAACTAAAATCAAAAATAAATGATTATATGATGAATATTTTCATTCAATAGTCATATTAATATTAAGGAGGAATTTATGGGATTTCCAGAAGGATTTTTATGGGGTGGAGCTACAGCAGCCAATCAATTAGAAGGAGCATTTGATTTAGATGGCAAAGGATTATCTATTTCAGATGTTTTACCTGGAGGAAAGCAACGTTTTTCAATTGTTGGTGCAGACAGTTTTTCTTGGAAGCTTGAATCGAAAAAATATACTTATCCAAATCACAAAGGTATTGATCATTACCACCGTTTTAAGGAAGACATAGAATTATTTGCTGAGATGGGATTTAAATGCTATCGTTTTTCAATTGCATGGTCGAGAATTTTTCCACAAGGTGATGAGTTTGAACCAAATGAAGCAGGGTTGAAATTTTATGATAAATTAATTGACGAATGTTTAAAGTATAATATTGAACCAGTTGTGACTATATCACATTATGAAATGCCATTAAACTTAGCAAAAAAATATGGTGGTTGGAAAAATCGTAAATTGATTGATTTTTATAGACATTTTTCTGATACAGTTTTAACTAGATATCATAAAAAGGTAAAGTATTGGTTGACTTTTAACGAGATTAATTCTGGTCTTCATTTTCCTGCACTGAGCCAAGGTTTGATTGCATCAACTGGAGCAAAAGAAAGTCAAAATATTTTTCAGGCTTTACATCATCAATTTGTAGGAAGCGCTCTTTCTGTTAAGAAAGCTCATGAATTAGATGCAGATTTGATGGTAGGTTGTATGCTTCTTTATGCCACAACATACAGTTATGATTGTAATCCCATTAATCAGCTTGCATCATTAACTCAAAATCAAGATTTTAACTATTTCTGTGGAGACGTACAAGTACGCGGAAAATACCCTGCATATACTAAGAGAATATTTAAAGAAAGGGGAGTAAAACCTTTAGATATTGAAGATGGAGATTTAGAAATTTTAAAAGCTAATCCTGTTGATTACGTTGGTTTTAGTTATTATCTTTCGGTTGTTCAAAACATTACAGATAAAAATGTGGATAATGTTACAGGAAATATCTTGGGAGGAGCTAAAAATCCGTTTCTTGAATCTAGTGATTGGGGATGGCAGATTGATCCAATTGGGCTTAGGATTACATTAAATGAATTATATGATCGTTACCAAGTACCTCTATTTATTGTTGAAAACGGGCTTGGAGCAAAAGATAAAATTGAAAATGATGGAACAATTAATGATGATTATCGAATTGATTATTTAGCTCGTCATATTCAAGCTATGGAAGCTGCACTTGAGGATGGTGTTGATTTGTTAGGATACACGCCATGGGGATGTATTGACTTGATAAGTGCTTCTACTGGTGAAATGAGTAAACGTTATGGATTTATACACATAGATCTTGATGATAATGGAAATGGTACATTAAAACGCACAAAGAAAAAGTCATTTGAATGGTATAAGGAAGTCATTGGAAGTAATGGGAAATCTATTAGTCAGAGCAAAAATTGAATAGTTTTTGTGTCACAATAATAGTTAAATTTCACTCAAATCCAAACACGAAATGTATTGGAATTTATCGAAATTCTTAATTTAAGATTAAAGTTGAAACTCTAGTAATTTTTTCATTTTTATTGATATTTTTTATTTGAGATTATATATAATAAAAATTTCTCTATTTCTTGCCAAATCATAGATGCTATTAATTTTAATATTGATTCTTTCATAAACTAGGAGGCTGGGACTGTATTCTCAGTCTCTTAGTTAACATTCATGATTTACGGGAAATGATGTGAAAATGATTAAATAAATATCGAGTAATCAAATTTACATGCTATTTTGTAAATTTCTACATTGTCAAACAACTTCAGTTCTATACTCTTTCTTAGATCATTCATTGTGTATTTTTTTGTCATAATCAGTAATTTTATTTTAGCATTCACTAAAATAACAAGTTGGCTTAATTATAAATGTGTCTGATGTCACAATAAAACTAATTTTAATGTATTAGTGTTCTATATAATGTAATGAAATAATATATTTTTTCTGGTTGTTCGCATATTGATATTTTTTCTTTAATCATTCGTATCATAAATTTGCTTAAATAAAGGAATGAGTTAGTTATATTGTTCAAAAATGAATTTATACTTACCTATTTGATTATCTTAAATCAAGATTTCTCCTAGAATTATATTATTTCGTAAATAAGTTAGGACAGCGAAATTTCCTTTAATACGGGTTTATTTAGCACATGAATTAGAGATTACAATTGCTTCTGAATTGATATATAATATGAATTTTTTCGGGAAAATAAGGAATTTTTCATGATATAAGCGAACTTTCAAAAATGCTTTTCACATTAATCTATGATTGTGCGCTGTAATAATAAAAATATAATCTGAAAAGAAGATTTATTGATGGAATACATCCTTATTGGTTTTTCAAGGTTTATGTTGTTATTAATATTAGTTTCTATATAATTAAACCATTGCTCTGAGTAAATTGATAATTTTGTAATTTTTATAGTTGATTACTTTTCTTTTTAGATTTGTGATTACGATACTATCCTTTAGAAATGTTTTCTAAGAGATTTTTACAGTTTCAATTTATGGTTATTTATTTATAACTGTTAGTTTTGTAATTGAATGTAATATAAAAAAATGTTATTATAATTTTTTATTTTCTTATTTGATTAAATATATATAATTTTTTTATTTTACAATGATAAATAGCATTTAAACGCTTTCTAAACTATAAATTTTAATTTTTATGTCATGTAATACTTTTATTATTTCATTTTTTAGTTATGATTATTATAAGAACCAGAAGGATTTTTCTTGGATCAAAAATTATAATAGTTTAAATAAACGAAAGGAAATAACTACAATGAACACAATTTTTATGCCAACAAAAGTTTTTATTGATTTTGAGGTATTAAAGAATAATCAGGAAGCTTGGCTTTTAGGAAAAACCGCTTTACTAGTAACTGGTAGAAAATCAGCAAAAATTAGTGGAGCAGAGTCTGATGTAATTAATATTTTGAAACAAAATAATATTTCATTTCATATTTATAATCAAATTACAAACGATCCAACTATTGAAATGGTTGAAGCAGCAGCAGAATATGGGAAATCAATTCATGCTGATTTTATTATTGGTATTGGTGGGGGTAGTCCAATAGACGCATCTAAAGCGATTGCAGTACTTTGTGCTGATGACATTACCAGAGAAGAATTATTTTCTAATCATTTTTCTAAAGCATTACCAATTGTTGCTATTCCAACAACAGCAGGAACGGGGAGTGAAGTTACTCCATATAGTGTACTTTATCGTCAAGATTTGGGAATTAAAATGAGTTTTGGGTCTCCTGATTTAACTTTTCCCAAATTTGCTCTAATAGATGCAAAGTATACTGAGACGCTTAGAAATGATATTGCTATTTATACAGCAATTGATGCTTTTACACATAGTTTTGAAGGTTTCTTATCGAATAGAGCAACAAATTATTCTGATATGTTAGCATTAAGTGCAATGAAATTATTTGGAGAAATCATTGATCAATTATCCCAAAAAAATTATTCGCTGGAATTACGAAAACAATTACTTTACATCTCAATGATTGGTGGAATTGTTATTTCACATACAGGAGTTACAATTGTTCATGCGATGGGTTATGCTTATACTGTTCATTATAATATTCCTCATGGGCAAGCCAATGGTTTTCTATTAGGGACATATTTAGATTATTTGAAATCAAATGGTAATAAAAAACTTCAGGTTGCTCTTGATGTACTTGGAATCACACATCAAGAATTGATAAAAAAAATTGACGATTTAATTGGGAAGGCCCCCGTGATTACTGACGCAGATGTAGAATTATTCACGGAACAAACCTTGTTACAACAGGCTAGTATTACCAACACTCACGGTAAATTAAATGAAATTATTTTGCTAGAATTATGGAAGAATGAATTTAGAAAATCACGTGAAATGATCTGATGGTAGTTCAAAAATATTAGTGATAGATACAAAAATTGATTTACTTCATTAGAATTCAAAATGATAATAATAGTTTTTATATTAAAAAAAATACTTGAAATTATATTTTTTTAGATATATCATTGACTTATCAATGATGGATTAGTCAATGAAAAGAGGTGAATTATGGGAATATCGAATAAGCAATATGGACAAATTTTGTTTCTTCTAAAAACTTTAGGAAATCAAATTACTCAAAATTTCGAAAAAAAAACAGGCGTTAGTCTTACTAGGTACCAGATGCTGGTATTATTAAGTGAAGGTGAAACTGTTTTGCAAAGCAGTCTTCAACAATCAATTAACATAGACAGTGCTGCGATAACTAGACATTTGAAAATTTTAGAACAGCATAAATTCATCGAAAGGAAGCGTAATCCAGATAATAATAGAGAAGTATTAGTTAAAATAACTGAACAAGGGAAAGAAATGTTTTCAACTTGTATGCCTGGAAATAAAGAATTGACAATACAACTTTATAAAGGAATTGATTCTGAAAAAATTAATATATTATCAGAAACATTGAAGATTTTATATGAAAATTCTAAAAATGAGATGGAAAGATAATATATTATTTTTTTGTAGCTTCAAATATTATATTGAAAAGAGGATATTGATATGAGTAATATATTTAAAGAAAATGATTTTGAAAAAATTTTAAGAGGGCGTAATTCAATAAGAGAATATGATAAAACAGTAAAAATATCGCAAGAAGAAATGCAAGATATTTTGAGCGAAACAGTTTTAGCTCCTTCTTCAGCTAATATGCAGCCTTGGCGTTTCGTTGTTGTTGAAAGTGATAATGCAAAAGCTAAATTAAAACCTTTAATTCGTTTTAATACAAAACAAAATGATACATCTTCAGCTATGATTTTGATTTTTGGAGATTTGCAATGTTATGAATTAAGCGAAGATATTTTTGGAGCAGCAGTTGCTGCTGGAAAGATGCCTCAAGAAGTGAAAGAACAGCAGATGTCTACACTTATTCCTCATTATAAGGGACTGTCAAGGCAAGAAATGATTGAAGTTGTGAAAATAGATGGTAGCTTAGCAGCGATGCAATTGATGCTTGTTGCAAAAGCACATGGATACGATACAAATCCGATGAGTGGTTTTGAAGCAGATCAATTAGCGACAACTTTTGATTTAGATCCAAATAGATATGAACCAATCTTGATTATTTCTATTGGAAAAGCAAATGAAACGGGTTATAGTTCTCTTAGATTACCGGTTGATAAAATTGCAACTTGGAAGTAAATTAATTATAATTTTGATGATAATTAATGATGTTAATACTTATCTTAAAAGTATGTATTGTGCTACAGTTTTTATTTTATAAAAAATGTTGTTTTTTTCTTATTTCTTGTTTAAGGTGTTGAAGAATACTTAAGGACTGGAATAATATTATGAATTATATAATTTTAATGAAATAAAAGAGGGGACTGGATATGGCAAATTATTATGATTTTAGTTGCAATTCTTCCTTCACGTACGGTAAAGGAGTATTAAAGGAGATCAAAAGATTAACACTCGGATTAGGTAATAGATACCTTATTGTTACGGGCTGTGGACCAATTACTGAAGCGACTGTTAAAACGGTGAGAGAAAGTCTTGAAAATTCAATCAGTATTTATCAAAGAAGCTATTCTCCTCTAGGACAGAAGATTCCATTAATGTGCTCTCTCACATTTCCTAATATTGATAATGTTTCACTTGAATACAAATTTTTGGATTATGAAGGCGTTCAAGTGAGTTATGAAAATGTTGAAAAATTAGCTGAAGAATCAAAAAAATTTAAAGCAGATATTTTAGTTTGTATTGGTGGGGGTAAAGTTCTTGATATTGTTCGTGCAGCAGCTACTTCTATTGATCCGTATAATAGACCAAAAGTTGTTATGTGTCCAACTCAAATTGCTTCCAATGCTTCGGCATCATCAATGAGTGTTTTTTATAATGAAAATGGAACTAAAATGATTGACATATGGAATATGGCTTATCCCCCTGAAGTAGTTCTTCTTGATACTGAAATTGTTGTAAATGCTCCAGTAATCACTCTCATTGCTGCAATTGGTGATAACCTAGGTAATAGTCTTGAAATGATACATATGCTTGAACATCTGAATTTGATTGATTCAATAGATCGAAATGCTTTGGCAGAAGTAAAAACGATGATTAATATTTTATTACAATACTCTAAAAGTGCAATAGAATCTATGGAGCGTAGAGTTATTACTAAAGAATTTGAATGGGTTGTTAGCACATGTTCATATTCTGGTGGAGCTTATCGATCAATAGGCTGCGTCTTTTTGTCACATATTTTAGATGAAATTCTTTTAGGGATTGAACCAGTTAATAAAATTCTTCACGGCTTGGTTATTGGATATGCTTCTTTGGTAGAATTCGTATACTTGAAAAAAATTGATGAACTTAAAAGTTATATTAAGTTTTATAATTCCATCGGTATGCCATGTACCCTTAAGGACTTAGGCGTGAAAAATCTTAGTTATGAAAAATTATATAAAATTACTGATGAATTTTTAAAAAATTCAGTAGCGATTTCACTTATTAAATTTACTACAAAGGAAATAGTTGATTCTGTATTTGAATCGGAGCGAATAGTCAGCGAATATTTGAAAGAATGTAATTAATTTATACTAAATCGTAAAGTTAAATATTTATAAATAATAGGTTTTATCTAAAAGATTTTGGCTATTTTTATCTCAACATTTTTTGAGAATAATTAGACTAATATTTCATAAAAAAAGAGTGTATAGTTTAACTCTTTTTTTTAATAATTAATGAATTGTAATTTGGAGGATACTTTTTTTGAATAAAACAATATCGAATAATTCACGAACTTTTTTAATGATTATTTTATTAATAATGTCTTTTACAGCAACTTTAAATCAAACTTTAA
The DNA here is from genome assembly GCF_013155265.1 of Enterococcus sp. MMGLQ5-1. Lineage (GTDB taxonomy): Bacteria > Bacillota > Bacilli > Lactobacillales > Streptococcaceae > MMGLQ5-1. The sequence goes on from NZ_JABJXU010000001.1 coordinate 243,545, forward strand.
TGGTAACAGCATTACCTTTAATGATGAATACTCTAAATGTTAATCTGAACACTGTTCAGTGGTTAACGACAGGTTATGTTTTGACCTTAGGGATTATAACACCAATTTCTGCACTATTATTTGAAAAAATAGGGAATCGTGCTTTGTTTTTAAGCAGTACCTTTCTTTTTTTAATAGGAACAATAATTGGATCAGTAAGCAATACATTTTCTCTTGTTTTGGTGGCAAGAATTATTCAGGCAGCTTCTGGTGGAATAATCGTCACGTTTACACAAATATTATTATTGAAATTATTTCCTGTGAGTAAAAGAGGGATTGTAATAGGATACATTAATTTAGTTATTTCTGCTGCTCCGGCAATTGGTCCAACATTATCTGGATTTATTTTGAATAAATTCAATTGGCATACTTTATTTTCAATGACTTTGCCTGTAACAATATTGATAATTATTTTGGGATTTTTTTTCCTTCCCAATTATTCAGAAGTAAAAGATATTAAAATTGATATTTTATCGATTACATCTTCAATTTTAGGTTTCGGTTTACTTTTATCTAGTTTTTCTTTTTTTTTAACAAATCCTTTATTGGCTTTAATTTTGCTAATCATAGGGCTAATAATTTCTACTTACTTTGTGATGCGTCAATTGAATCCCAATATTAGTCCCCTGTTAAATATTCGACTTCTTAATAATAGAAGTTTTAGAAATATGACCATATCAATTATGATTATTTTTGGTATATTAATGGGAACTGAAACAATATTACCTCTATTTACTGAAAATGTTTTAGGATTATCTGCTTTGGATACCGGTTTACTAATGCTTCCCGGAGCAGCTATTATGTCATTATTGTCTCCTTTTATCGGAAAAATGTATGATAAATATGGAATGAAGTGGATTTCAGTTTTAGGTATTATTTTAGTAATTGCTTCTTGTTTTCCTATGATGGATATGTCAAAGGGAACTTCTGTTACTTCAATTATCATTGTATTCACTTTTAGAATGTTAGGATTAGGTTTATTAATGACTGTAATGACATCAGAAGCATTTAAACAAGTTTCTCAGAATCAAGTGAATCATGCGACTGCTTTAAATAATACTTTAAGACAGGTTGGGGCATCTTTTTTTAATACCCTAATGATAGGAATTTCGAGTGTTCCAATTAATTTTGTGGATGGAGTTCGATGGGCTTTTGGAGGGACACTGCTACTAACTCTTATAATAGCAGGTATTCTTTTAAATTATTTTCAAAAAAAAGTTAATCATACTAATTAATATTATAAATTATTGATAATGATAAAGAGATTGATACAAAAAATAATAATTATATTAAAAAAATATTCCTAGAATTCTAAAGTTCTTAGAATATTTTTTTTTTTTCGAAAAAATTCGTCTTTCAAATTGTAGTAGTAGTGGAAAGGGGAAATTGATAAATTTTCTAGTTTTAAGGAGGAGATTATTATAAATAATTCACATGATTCCCACATTCAACATACATTTGATAGTTATTGTAAGAAGGTTATTCGAAACGAAGCAAGAAATATTCAAAAACAGAAAGCAAGATTTAGAGCCTATCAAACATCGTTTTCGTTACTATCAGAAGAAAATATAAATGCACTGAGCTATAAAGATAGTAGTCTGGAAAATAGTTTTGAATTGAAGATGTTAAATAGCACGATTACGATTATTGATCCGCTCCTATTTAACGCAATTAATCGGCTAACCGAAAATCAAAGTGAGGTGATCTTGCTTTTTTACTTCTATGGTTTTAATGATCGAGAAATCGCTGAATTAAATCATATGAGTGTCAGTGGGATTTGGTACCAGCGCCAGATGGCAATTAAGGAAATGAGGCGATATTTGGAGGAAAAACATTATGAGTAAGTTTTCCCAATATTCCTTGTTACCGATTCGAATTATTAGACTTGCAACAAAAGGAGATCCAATTGCCATGCAATACGTATTAACACGATATCGTAGTTATATTCTAAAATTATCATCATTAAATAGGTACGAAAATGATAGTGAGGAATTAATTTATGTTGATGAGTATATGCGAAGGCAACTAGAAACAAAATTGATAGAGAAGGTATTAAAGTTTGATGTTACTAGATAAATTAATTATCCCTTTCCATTTTAACGGCCAATGAAAATTATTAAAATAATTAATGATTTTCGTGGGCTGTTAACAAATAGCCAGTTTGTACTTTGAAAACTGAATAAATGTCTATCAGTACATTCTACTTATAATAAGCCATGTTCTAGTTACGCCATGATAAGTGTTTACTTGGAGCGAATCATTTTCTAGAATGGATTAATCTAGTCAGATTAATGCGATGAATTATAAGTAGGATAATGATACTTCCGTAAGGCTCGCCATAAACTTGGGGAGAGGTGAAAGACCTATGTGCTTTTGACAAAAGCAGCTGATAGATGGAGAAAACGTTTAAAATAATTGCTTTCGTCTTATAAAGCGATAAAATAATAGATGGATATTGTATTGACTCGACCGAGAAAGGAGCACTATGATAAAAACGATGACACGAAGTGATTTAATGGCTTTGGGTTATGGGCCTTCTTTTTCAAGAGATATTATTCGTCAAGCAAAATATTTGATGATTGAAAAAGGGTTTGGTTTTTATAAAACAAAGAAATTAGGTCGAGTTCCAGTTGAAGCAGTGGAGGAAATATTAGGCATAAAATTTAGCCAAGAAGAGTTACGGTTATTGCGCACAACAGATGGCACTACTTTAATCAAGAAGGGAAACTTAAATGATTAAAGTCAATAAACGTTCCAATGGTACGTATGAATTTCGAGCAAGTTTAGGTTTTGATCCGAAAACAGGTAAACGGGTTCAAAAAAGAATGAGTGGCTTTAGAACGAAAGCTGCGGCTAATAAAGCCTATGCACAGTTACTTGTTGATTTTGAAAATGGTTTATTTGATGAATCAGATGAATCAGAATCTAAGCATATGAATTTTCAAGAATTCACTCAAAATATTTTTGTGCCTTGGTACAAAACACGAGTGAAAGAGAGTACCTATCTTAATCGTAAACAGTCTATCAATAAACATTTTGCTTATTTTTACAAAATGAATTTAGATGAAATTACACCATTAGTTTTGCAAGAATGGCAGATTAAAATTCGAAAAAAATGTTCAAGTCAATATGTTCGGTCAATACAAGGTCTATTATCGATTGCTTTTGATCGAGCGATTCTTTTAGGATTAATGCCAGAAAATCCCTCTAAAGTGATTGGCAATGTTAAGAAAGAAAAGAGTCAAATTGATTTTTGGACGAAAGAAGAATTTGAGAAAGTCATTGCTAAGATTTATCTGGGAGACTATTTTCAACATTTTCAATTTGTCGCAATTTGGTTTTTGTTCATGACAGGTATGCGAGTGGGTGAAGCAACCGCAATTCAGTGGTCGGATATTGATTTTGAGAAGCGGACATTGACTATTAATAAAACATTGTTTTATCAAAATGTCGATAACTACCACTTTACTGAACCTAAAACGAGAGCTAGTAATCGAACAATTGCCTTAGATACGGATACAATAAACATTTTGCAAGAGTGGTTCGAGATTCAAACAACCAATTGTCAATCGGAATTTGTTTTATCCTACAATGGTGTCCCCACACAAAAATCAACGATTGCTTACGCGATTAATCGTTACTCAAAAGCTGCAAAAGTTCATCGAATCAGAATTCATGGCTTACGTCATTCGCATGCGTCACTTTTGATTAGTATGGGAGAAAATCCATTAATTGTTAAAGAGCGATTAGGGCATGAGGATATTCAAACCACTTTAGGAACATACGGTCACTTGTATCCAAACAGTAATTTTGAGGTGGCTGATCACCTAAGTGGCTTTGTTAATCGAAAGACAAGTAAAGATACCAAAATTAAGCATTATAGTAGTAATCAATTCATCAAAACAGCTTACGGTAAAAATTAGTTATTTTAAGCTAAAAAAATAGTGTGCCACAACTGTGCCACACCAGAAAAAGAACTTCAAAACCCTTGGTATGACAAGGGTTTGAAGCGCCTGTATCTATTCCCACTCTACCGTCGCTGGTGGCTTGCTCGTGATGTCATACACGATACGGTTAACGTGTGCAACTTCATTAACGATGCGTACAGAGATTTTTTGTAAAATATCCCAAGGGATTCGGGCAAAATCTGCGGTCATCCCATCAATAGAGGTGATCGCACGGATGCCAACGGTATAATCATAAGTCCGTCCATCACCCATCACGCCAACTGAGCGTGTGCCGGGTAATACGGTGAAGTATTGCCAGATTTCACGATCAAGACCTGCATTTTTGATTTCTTCACGTAAAATGGCATCTGATTCACGAACGATTTCAAGCTTTTCTGCTGAGATTTCACCTAAAACACGAATTCCTAAGCCTGGTCCTGGAAATGGCTGGCGCCAGACGATTTCATCAGGCATACCAAGCGCAGTACCTAAGGCACGAACCTCATCTTTAAAGAGGGTGTTTAATGGCTCAATAAGTTCAAATTGCATATCTTCAGGTAAACCACCAACGTTATGATGCGATTTGATTGTTTGTGCGGTATCGGTACCTGATTCAATGACATCAGTATAGAGTGTACCCTGTGCTAAAAAGTCAACACCATCAAGCTTAGCGGCTTCGTCATCAAATAAGTAAACAAATTCATTCCCAATAATTTTGCGTTTTTGTTCAGGGTCGGAAACACCTGCCAATTTGTCTAAAAAACGCTTTTGAGCATCAACCTTGATAATATTCAAGCCAAATTTGCCGCCTAAGGTTTCCATGACCTGATCGGCTTCACCCTTACGTAGTAAACCATGGTCTACAAAGATAGAAGTCAGCTGATCGCCAATCGCCTTTTGTAGTAAAACACCAACGACTGATGAGTCTACACCGCCTGAAAGACCAAGTAAGACCTTACGGTTGCCGACTTTTTCACGGATTTTAGCGATTTCTAGATCAATAAAATTACCCATTGACCAATTGCCCTCAGCTTGACAGATATTGAAGGCAAAATTTTTCAATAAATCATTGCCATATTCTGTATGTCGTACTTCTGGATGGAATTGAATGCCAAAAATATTCCGTTCAGTATTTTCAATGGCGGCAAACGGGCAATCATGAGATACACCAGTTGTTACAAAGCCTTCTGGAATTTCGGTAACCGCATCACCATGACTCATTAAGACAACCTGCTCTTCTGGCGTACCATTAAAGAGTAATGAATCCTTAGTATGTGTTAATTTGGACTGACCATATTCACGATTACCAGCATTAGCCGCAGCGGCTACCTTGCCGCCGAGCTTATGAGTAATCAGCTGCATACCGTAGCAAATCCCTAAAATTGGAATGCCTAAATCGAAAATACCTTCGTCAACACCAAAGGAATTTTCATCATAAACGGAATTTGGACCGCCTGAGAAGATAATGCCGATTGGATTGATTGCTTTAACTTCCTCAGCGGTAATTTTATGGCTCAATAGCTCAGAAAAGACACCGAATTCACGAATTCGACGTGTAATTAGCTGATTGTACTGTGAACCGTAGTCTAAAACAATTATTTTTTCAGTGTTTAGCTTGCTCAATGTTTACTCCTTTAGCATGATAAATTAGAAATAATGTTATTTTCGGAAATATTTCCTGAAATTTACATAGTATAATCATTGTACCTTTAAAATTTCTTCAAGTAAATGGCATCAATATAGTGCTTTTGACTTTTATGCAAAATAATGTCTGCTCGGTTTCGTGTTGGCAGAATATATTCCATTAAATTAATTTTATTAATGGTGTTCCAGGTATCTGTCGCGAGGGCAATTGCATTTTTTAATGGCCATTTTGCAACCTCATGATAATAATTTTGAGGATCATCCTTTGCAAGCTCAAGAATCAGCTTGAAGCGTTCAATATACCAATTGTAGATGAGATTTTCTTCAGCATCGACATAGATTGAAAAATCAAAAAAATCACTGACATATAAGTGCTGGTTATTTGGATTTTGAAAGACATTAATCCCTTCAACAATTACAATATCTGGCTGAGTTAATATCTGTTTTTCATCCTTTAGAATATCATAAACTTCGTGAGAGTACACGGGTGATTCAATTCTTTTTTTGCCGCTTTTTAATTGATCTAAAAAAGTCAGTAATAAATCCATATTATAGCTCTCAGGGAAACCTTTTCGGTCTAAGATCCCTCGATCTCTTAATTCTTTATTTGGGTATAAAAAACCATCGGTGGTTACTAAATCGACAGTTAGGTTTTTGAAATATCTGGTTAGTAAGATTTGCAGTAATCTTGCTGTCGTGCTTTTACCTACGGCAACACTGCCAGCAATCCCAATGATAAATGGGCGATTTGGTTCAAATTTTTGTAAGAACAGGCCCTTAGAAAAATTTAAATCCTCATAAGTTTTTTTATATAATCGAATTAGATGAATTAGTGGTAAGTAAATTTCCTGAACATCCTCCAAGCTAATTGCATCATTTAAACTTTTGATGTTTTCTAATTCCTCAATTGATAATGGTGCAATTGTTTTATGGTACAAAGCTCTCCATGCATCACGAGAAATTTTTTCAAAATTAATCAATTCATCCATTTTTTCCATCCTATCAAGTCAATTATTCTTTAAACATAAGTTGATTGGCTTATTAAAATAATGTAAACGCTCGCTTTGTATTTTAACATAATCTATGTCGAAATTTAGCATTCATTGATAAAAATTCGAATATCAAGCAATTGTTTTAATTTCTGGCTACTTTATTGCTGGAATCTCCTTTAATTTTGCATGGATTGATGTTTGATATGGTAAAATATCTTATAAGCTTTTAACAATAATCGGAGAAGGTGTGTAATGATTAAAATAGCAATTTTTGGTGATTCAATAACAGCAGGCTGGAATGGTCAGGTAGCTACTAATATTTTGAAGCGGGAGCTTGAAATGGCATTGAAAAATCAATACAAGCTTGAGGCTGAGGTAATATTATTTGGTGTTCCAGGTGATGATACTAATGATGCAGTTAAACGTCTGTCGGCTGTTAAAATGGCGAATGCTGATTATAATGTTGTTTTTTTTGGTGCAAATGATGCATCGGCACATCACGAAGTATCAACAGCCGATTTTAAGGCTAACTTAGAGCTCATTGTAGCTGAGTTGGCTGGACAAATTATTATGGTAACGCCACCAGCAGTCAATGAGCAACGACTGGATGTGCGTGATAGAAATAATCATAATGTTGAAGCCTATAAAGAGATAACACTTGCGGTTAGTAATCAGCATCTGCTACCGACGATTGATATATATCATCAAATGAAGGTCTATCCCGGAACGAATGAATTTTTACAAAAAGATGGGCTTCATTTTACACAAGAGGGCTATCAATTACTTGCCTTTTTAATTGCGGCAAAAGTCAAAAGTTTGAGGAGTTAGTCATGGGGCAAATGTATTATGCGGAGAATCCAGATGTGGCGCACGATATCCATCAGTTAAAGGTCACTTTAAAAGGCTTGCCATTTCATTTTTATACTGACGCGGGCGTTTTTTCCAAAACTGCTGTTGATTTTGGTACCCAGCTATTATTGGAAACACTTAATTTTAATTTAGATGAAGCAGGTTCTCTTTTGGATGTTGGCTGTGGCTATGGTCCAATCGGCTTGACCTATGCTAAAACGACTGAATGTCAAGTAACAATGATTGATATTAATCAACGGGCCATTGCATTAGCACAAAAAAATGCTGTACTTAACCAGATTAAAAATGTTGAGATTATGCAGTCCAATCTATATGAAAAAATTACTGGTCAATTCGATGGTATTATCAGCAATCCACCAATCAGAGCAGGCAAAAAGGTCGTCCATCAAATTTTAGCAGAAAGTATCCAATATTTACGACCTAATGGCACACTCACGATTGTCATTCAAAAAAAGCAAGGTGCACCAAGCGCCAAAGAGAAGATGTTATCGGTTTTTGGCAATGTGACCGTATTGGCTAAGAAAAAAGGCTATTATATTTTGCAAAGCGTTAAACAATTAAACTAATGATATTGCTTGAAAGCTATTTTAAGACCGTTTTTGCTAAGCGACTTGATCATTCAATTTTTTAAAGGGCTTTGTCCATTTCATTTAATAAAACGGAGGGTTTTATGCATTTTTTGGAATTAATAGAAAAAAAGAAACGTGGTGGTCAGTTCACAAAATCCGAAATTGAATTTTGGATTGAAGGCTACGTTGCAGGAGATATTCCCGACTATCAAGTTTCGGCATTATTAATGGCTATTTTTTTTAATGGTATGTCTAAGCAGGAAACCACTGATTTAACGATGACCATGGTTGCTAGTGGTGCACAAATTGATCTAGCTTCAATTGAAGGCATCAAGGTGGATAAGCATTCCACTGGTGGTGTTGGTGATAAGGTAACTCTGATTTTAGTACCATTAATTGCTAGCCTTGGCATACCGGTAGCAAAAATGAGTGGACGAGGTCTGGGACACACCGGAGGTACAATTGATAAGCTAGAATCGATTGCCGGCTTTCAAACTGAATTAACGACCAATCAATTTATTGACCAGGTCAATCAGATTGGTTTAGCTGTTATTGGGCAAAGTGAGCAGTTGGTTAAGGCGGATAAGCTCTTATATGCTTTACGTGATGTGACAGCAACGGTTGACTCGATGCCACTGATAGCTAGCTCGATTATGAGTAAAAAAATAGCGGCTGGTAGTGATGCCATTCTATTGGATGTGACTATTGGTAGTGGCGCATTTATGAAAGATGTAGAAAATGCTGAAATATTGGCACGCTTGATGGTTGAATTAGGGGAGCAGGTTGGTCGTAAAACGATAGCTGTAATTACCGATATGAGTGAGCCGTTAGGCTTAACTATTGGTAACCGTTTAGAGATTTTAGAAGCAGTGGCTGTCTTGAAAAATCAAGGCCTACCAGAATTAAAAGAATTTGTCTTAGACCTAGCTGAGCTAATGCAGAAATTAGCAGGTGAGGTGCCTAACCGTGCCCAGCTAGAAGCGAATATAGCAAATGGCGCTGCTTATCATAAGCTGGTTGAAATGGTTGTTGCGCAGGGCGGAACGGAGGCAGCACTTTTAAAACCAGCAGCAACGACTTATCAAATTGTTTATTCAGCAAAAAAATCGGGCTATATCTCAAGGCTTGATGCATTGCTTTTGGGAGAGATTGCAATGCAACTTGGTGCTGGTCGTCAAACTAAGGCTGATACGATTGACAATGAGGTCGGCATTGTTTTGACCAAGAAGGTTGGTGCTCCAATTAAAGAGGGTGAAACGATTCTGACGCTTTACAGCAATCAAGAAATTAGTCAGCTTATTAATCAACAGCTTGAGTGTGCAGTTCAGATTGCTGATTACTCTAAATCCAATCCAAGTATTATTAAAATTATAGAAAGCGAGTAATAGCCTGAGTTAATCAGTGTTATAAATTATTATTATGAAAATTAATCAATATATCGATCATACGCTTTTAAAAGCTGATGCCAATGAACAAGCAATATTGAAAATTATTAATGAGGCTCGGCAATATCAATTCGCCAGTGTCTGTATTAACCCAATTTGGGTTAGCTATGCGGCAGAGCAGCTTAAGAATTCACCAGTTAAGGTTTGTACAGTGATTGGCTTCCCGCTCGGAGAAAATACCTCTGAAACAAAAGCATATGAGGCGAAAAATGCAGTAATCAACGGCGCTAATGAAGTAGACATGGTAATCAACATCGGTGCGTTAAAAACAGGACACGAGCGAGCCGTTCAAAAGGATATTGAAGCAGTTGTTGAAGCAGTTGCCAGCAAAGCGGTTGTCAAGGTGATTATTGAAACAGCGCTTTTAAGTGAAGCTGAAAAGATAAAAGCCTGTCAATTAGCTGTTTCGGCAGGTGCTGATTTTGTTAAGACCTCAACTGGCTTTTCAACAGGTGGAGCCACTTTAGCAGATGTTAAGCTTATGAAGGCTACGGTTGGCAATAATGCACAGGTTAAGGCAAGCGGCGGTATTTATTCTCTAGCGGATGCCGAAGCGATGATTGCAGCAGGTGCAACTCGAATCGGTACTTCAGCCGGTGTCGCGATTATGAAAGGACAAGTTTCAGATGCTGCCTATTAACGAATTAATTGATTTAACAATTCAAGCGAGCCAATCTGCCTATGCACCTTATTCCCAGTTTAAAGTTGGTGCAACACTCGTCTCAAAATCAGGTACGGTTTACCAAGGCTGCAATATTGAGAATGTTTCTTATGGGCTGACAAACTGTGCTGAGCGAACGGCAATTTTCAAGGCAATTAGTGAAGGTGAGCAGGCGTTCTCCAAGCTTTATATTTATGGCGAAACCGAGCAACCGATTAGTCCTTGCGGTGCCTGCCGACAAGTGATGTTTGAGTTTTTTGAGCCAGAAACTGAAATTGTATTAATTAGCAAAAATAGGACAATCAAGCGAGTTAAAATGGCAGAGCTGCTGCCCTATCAATTTAAAAAATTGGATTAGCTGCTTGTTTATAATGTTTTACTTTTTAGAGAAAGTGAAAAATGGTATATTGGAGTTATGTTAATTTATAATGAAGAAACAATAGAAATGGAAAAATTAGTTGATGAATTAATTGATAGTCTTAAAGAAAATGGGCAATATCAAAAGCTGGTTGAAGCCAAAAAACATTTTTTATCCAATCGGGAATTGCAAAATGAAATTCATCAATTCGAGCTTGAACGAAATCAATTCTTAGAGCAGGAGGCTTATCTTAAATATCGTCCAGAATTAAAGGCCAAAAAGCTAACCTTAATTCGACAAAAAAGAAAGCTTGATTTACAGGCTGATACAGCTGATTTAAAGCTTGCTGAATATGAATTTCAAGCTGTTTTAGACAGCTGTTTAGCATCAATTGCAAGCTGCTTTTCGGAGTCAATTGAGGTTAGTACGACTAATTTCCAAATTAAGAAGGGAGGTCATCATGGAAAATGTCATGTCAATTAATCAACGACGTTTAATTGCGATTTATTTTTACAATCCGCGTTTTTTAAAAAATCTAAAGCGGTTTGGTGAGGTTTTTTATATCTCACGTAAATTAAAATATGCGCTGATGTATGTTGATGAGTCAGACCTCGATAAGATTTTATCACAAATTCAAAAACTACACTTTGTCAGAGAAGTCGAAAAAAGCTATCGTCCTGATATTGAAATGAATTTTGCTGATCGTATTGGTAAATTCAATTTTGAAGAAGATGATCGGGAAAATCAAAAGGTTGAATTGCAGCTTAAAATAAATGAATAATGCTACTATATGAGAAGTCGTAACTAAATTAGTTAATATTTATTAATTAATTTTTACGGCTTTTTGTTATTTAATTTATTTTTTCAATATAATATCCGTTTTTTCATTGTTGAAATTTGATTATCTGATTGTAAGTGTTATTTATTAAAAAAAAATTAAAATTAAAAATATTTATTTTTAACAAAATATTCACAAATGTTTATTCTGCTTTTTTAGATTAATTAGTTCTGTAAATGCGATTAATTAAGCAAAGTAATTATTGAAAAGTATTTATAATTAGTAAATGGTATATTTTCAATAATAACGAATAAAAATTTAATTTATTGATATATTTTAAGAATATTATTGAAAAAATTAAAAAATAACTCATATTTTTATTCAATTATGATATACTCAAGATGTAAGGTTTTGAACTGATAATTATGTATCTAATCAGTTATTTTTGCCATTTTATTTGTTGTAATAACTGCGATAATGTGTCGTTGAATTTATTGGCGAGGGGGCTAGGTGTTAAACACCGCATATTATGAGTACAGAAATGTTAGCAATGATTTTAGCTGGAGGGCAAGGCACACGTTTAGGTAAGCTGACGAAAAATATTGCTAAGCCAGCAGTTCAGTTTGGGGGAAGGTATCGAATTATCGATTTTGCACTTAGTAATTGTACAAATTCGGGAATAGATACAGTGGGTATTGTTACTCAGTATCAGCCGCTTGCACTAAATTCACATATTGGTAATGGTGCGGGCTGGGGCTTAGATGGTATCAATGCTGGTGTGACAATTTTACAGCCTTATTCTGCTCAAGAAGGCAATCGTTGGTTCGAAGGCACCAGTCATGCGATTTACCAAAATATAGACTACATTGATTCGGTTAATCCGCAGTATGTTTTGATTTTGTCTGGTGATCACATCTATAAAATGGATTATGAAGAAATGCTTCATGAGCATATCGAAAACAATGCTTCTTTGTCTGTTGCGGTGATAAATGTACCAATTGAAGAAGCGAGTCGCTTTGGTATTATGAATACCGATGAAAACGGTCGAATTGTTGAATTTGAAGAAAAACCCAAGGTACCAAAATCAACAAATGCTTCGATGGGAATTTATATTTTTGATTGGCAGCGCTTACGTGAAATGCTAGTGAATGCAAGTAAAACAGAGATTGATATGAGTGATTTTGGCAATAATGTAATTCCAGCATTCTTAGAGGCAGGTGAAAATGTCTATGCCTATGAGTTTGATGGCTACTGGAAGGACGTTGGGACAATTGATTCACTCTGGGAAGCTAATATGGAATTCATTGATCTTGACAATGACTTAAAAGTGCGCGAAAAAAGCTGGAAAATCTATTCAAAAAATTTAATCTCACCACCTAATTTCATTACAGAAACAGCAAATATTGACCATTCTTTAATTGTGGATGGCTGCTTTGTCTCTGGATCGGTTAAAAATTCCATTTTATCTACGAATGTCCAAGTTAAAGAGGGCAGTGTGATTGAAGATAGTTTTATTATGACCGGTGCCTCAATTGGTAAAAATGTAGTGATTAAACGGGCGATTGTTGGTGAAAATGCGATTATTGGGGATAATACGGTTCTAATTGGTGATCAAGTGGTTGAGGTCGTAGGCTATGGTGAAATTTTAGGGGAGGATCGAGATGAAGAGTAATAAGGTATGCGCTATTATCGGTAATTATTTTGAGTATAAGGGCCTCGACGAATTAGTTGAAAAACGACCGCTCGCAACGATTCCTTTTGACGGTAAATATCGTCTTGTTGATTTTCAGCTCTCTAGCCTAGCCAATGCCAATATTCGTCAAGTCTTTCTTGCCCTTCATCATTATCAAATTACCTCGATGCTGGATCATATTGGTTCTGGTAAGGAGTGGGGCTTGGATAATTTAACTCATCGCTATTTCATGGGCTTTTATGAGCAATTTGAATCCAGACGAGCACAGGGTAAAAATTATACGACACATATTTTGGACTTCTTAAAAAAATCTGGATCAGAAATTACAGTCATGATGTCCTCAAATATTGTTGCTAATATTGATTTAAAACCCTTTATTGATCTACATCGTAAAAACGGAAAAAATATTTCTGCACTATATAAAAAAATGACTCCAGAAAATCTGTCGGAGGCGCACACGATCCTTTCTTTAAAAGAAGATAAGCAGCTAGTGGCAGATACGCATCAATTTGATCCACAAATTGATATTCAGGAAAAGGTAAATTTTGGCATTGGGATTTATATTATTAATACCGCTTGGTTGATTAATACCATTGAAGCAAAATTTGAAAGCTATAGTGAGGATGCGCCACTCAGTCTACAAGCAGCCTTACCTAGCATCTTAAAAGCTGAAGAGACGGAGGCATTTGAATATATCGGTTACTTGACACCAATTCATGATGTCAAATCCTATTATGATGCCAATATGGATATGTTAGATTCAGCCAAATTTAATGCCTTACTTTATTCAAATAATCGTGTCTTTACCAAAGTAAAAAATGAAGTACCAACTTATTTTGCGAAGGGTAGTGTAGTCAGGAATGCTCAATTTGCTTCTGGCTCAATTATTGAAGGCGAGGTTGTCAACTCAATTATTTCGCGAAATAACCAGATTGATGCTGGTAGCTCGATTAATCATAGTATTATTTTTCCCGGTGGAAAAATTCATCAAGATGCTAAAATTAAATATGCGATTCTTGATAAGAATGTAGTCGTTGAAAAGGGTGTTGAGATTTCAGGAACCGAGGATAAGCCTGTTGTGATTAGAAAGAATAGCGTGGTTACTGAGAATGTAACAGTATGATTAAAATCCTACTGTGAAAAGTGATGATTGAGAGCTTGGAGGAATTATGAAAATTTTATTCGCAGCAAGTGAATGTGCACCATTTATCAAAACAGGTGGCTTGGGTGATGTCGCGGGTGCTTTGCCTAAGGAGCTAGCTAAAAGAGGTGAGACAATTCGTGTTGTTTTACCATATTACCAAAAAATTGCAGCTGCTTACCAGGATCAAGTTGAGGATGTGACTAATTTTGAGGTTATGGTTGGTTATCGTCGACAATATTGTGGCATTAAAACATTAACACTAGCTGGTGTCCAATACTATTTTATTGATAACCTGTTTTATTTTAATCGTGAAAATGTTTATGGCTATTACGATGATGGTGAAAGATTTGCTTTTTTTCAGCTTGCTATTGTTGAAATGCTTGAAAAAATTAATTACATTCCTGATTTAATTCATGTTAATGACTATCATACAGCCTTAGTACCATTTTTATTAAAGGAAAAGTATCATTGGATTAATCGTTACCAGAATATCAAATCATTACTCACAATTCATAATATTGAATTTCAAGGTAAGATGAGTCGAGAATCTATGTCGGATTTATTTGGAATTGGCACTGAGCGCTATGATGACGGTACTGCTCGCTGGGAAGACTGTTTTAATTGGTTGAAAACAGGGATTTTGTATGCGAGTCGAGTCAATACGGTTTCACCAAGCTATGCAGAGGAAATTAAGACACCAGAATTTGGTTGTGGCTTAGATATTGTTTTAAGAATGGAAGCTGGCAAATTATCTGGCATTACGAATGGTATTGATTATCAGCTGCTTAATCCAGAGACGGATTCCTTGTTAAAATATCACTTTTCAAGTAAGGCTTTGGCTGGCAAGGCTAAGAATAAGGCTTGGATTCAAGAAAAGGTTGGTTTGCCAATTCGAGCCGATGTGCCATTGCTTTCAGTCATCTCTCGCTTAACTTATCAAAAGGGTTTTAATTTACTAATTGATGAGTTAGATTACTTAATGCAAGATGACATTCAGTTAATTCTAATTGGTACAGGTGATTTGCGCTTTGAATCAGAGTTTGAGTATTATGCAGCTAAATATCCAAATAAATTTGTTGCCCTGATTACTTTTGATGTAGCCTTGGCGCAGGAGGTATACGCTGGTAGTGATTTATTTTTAATGCCAAGTGCCTTTGAGCCTTGTGGACTGTCACAAATGATGTCAATGCGCTATGGAACACTACCAGTTGTTCATGAAGTGGGTGGACTAAAGGATACTGTGATTCCCTATAATCCTGTGTCTCAGCAGGGAACAGGCTTTGGCTTTGCTGAATTTTCAAGCTATCGCTTTAAGGAAGCAATTGATAAAGCTGTTGACCTCTATCAAGCCGATCAAAAAATTTGGCGTAAATTGCAGCTACAAGCGATGACTACTGATTTTAGTTGGAATTTGGCGAGTCAAAGCTATCAAAAATTATATCAAAATATTTTAGACTAACTAAAAAGCTGTGATGACATTGTAATATGGTCATTATTAAGCAAATTAAAAACGAGGCTGGATTTTTCCATGCCTCGTTTTATGATTATTTAATCTCATACTTATTAATTCCAAATTGACAATACTTAAAAAGTATCAATTTCTTTAATTGCTTTAATATCGTTATAAAAAGCAATATGAGTCATTTCTAGATAAGGTGTTACCCAAACTGAAGCTAATCCGAACGTGAATAAAACTAAAAGTATCCAAAGAATAAAGCTAATTTCTAGGATGAATAAATTCATTTTTTCACCTTTCATTAATGCAACACTTTCTTTAATTAATTTTCTTGCCGAAACAGTTTGATCACCACGCTTAATGTGATCGTGATAAATGTAGAAGGCTTGAGAATAGGCAAAAGAACGATTAATTAAAACCGCAAATACGCAAAGAAATGCGATAATTGCTAGAAAAATTAAGGCTACATTTCCGCTCCCGCTTGCACCAATAGCGATAAAAACAATGCCAATGACCATTGGCAATAATGCCCAAAGCATCAGATAAACAAACAATAATAGACTAGTCACAAAAACTTTGATTAAAAATGGGCCATTTAATTTTTCTTTAAATGAATTAATTGGATGTATTTTAAGCTCTGGATTTTTAAAGGCATCCATATAGGTAAAAATAATCGCGGTAGTCACAAATGAAATTAGTATTGAAACAATCAAGCTTAGATAATTACCCGGATTGGCAAAAACACTAAAATCATAGTTTGCACCAATATTTGCGGAATAAAGTGTTTGATCAGTACTGATTTGTCCTGAACGAATGGATGAAAAAATACTCCAAATGACTGGAATTAAGAATAATAAGATCTTATTTTTGGTATCAACTGATAGCACAGCCTTTGCTTCTGTTTTTAATTCTTTTGTTGTTTTGTTAATTTTCATAATCTCCTCCTAGACTTATTATAGTATTAATTTGTTTTAAAATCCAAAGATAATTAAAATATGAAATTAATTGGTTTTAGATTTTTATCGTGATAAAGATTGAATTTAATAACAAAATTGCTTATGATTAGACTTGTTGATTTTTAATTTTTTGAATCAAGCAAAGTATGATTACTTTTGTAGGAGGCAATATGAGTGAACCAGCAATTAAATATCGTTTAATTAAAAAAGAAAAATATACGGGTGCAAGATTGGGTGAAATTGAAACACCACACGGTACCTTTAGAACACCGATGTTCATGCCTGTTGGCACGCTGGCGACAGTTAAAACTATTAGTCCAGAGGAATTGAAGCAGATGGGTGCAGGTATTATTTTAAGCAATACTTATCATTTGTGGCTTCGACCAGGGGATGAATTAGTTCAAAAAGCGGGTGGTTTGCACAAATTTATGAATTGGGATCAGCCAATTCTGACAGATTCAGGTGGGTTTCAGGTTTTTTCACTCTCAGATATGCGAAAAATTGAAGAAGAGGGTGTCCATTTTAGAAATCATCTAAATGGTAGTAAATTGTTTTTATCACCAGAAAAAGCCATTCAAATTCAGAATAATTTAGGCAGCGACATTATGATGAGCTTCGATGAATGTCCTGACTATCATCATCCATATGATTATGTTAAGCAATCGGTTGAGCGGACGAGTCGCTGGGCTGAGCGTGGTTTACTCGCGCATCGCAATCCGGCAAGTCAAGGTTTATTTGGTATTGTTCAAGGTGCGGGATTCAAGGATTTGCGCAAGCAATCAGCTAGAGATTTAGTATCAATGGATTTTCCCGGCTATTCGATTGGCGGGCTTTCGGTTGGGGAGACTAAAGCTGAGATGAACCGTGTATTAGAATTTACCACACCTGAATTGCCGGAAAACAAGCCACGTTATTTAATGGGCGTTGGCGCACCTGATTCTTTAATCGATGGTGTGATTCGTGGGATTGATATGTTTGATTGTGTCTTGCCAACTAGAATTGCAAGAAATGGCACCTGTATGACTTCGCAAGGTCGCCTAGTGGTTAAAAATGCGCAATATGCTGAAGATTTTAGTCCACTAGATCCGAAATGTGATTGCTATACCTGTAGGAATTATACAAGGGCTTATTTACGCCACCTAATTAAGTGTGATGAAACCTTTGGCATTCGTCTGACGAGCTATCATAATTTATATTTCTTGATTCATCTAATGCAACAGGTACAAGAAGCTATCTTAAATGATGATTTACTCGCGTTTAGGCAGGATTTCTTTGAAGCTTATGGCTATAATCAACCTAATGCTAGGGCGTTTTAAGCTTAGCTGCTGAATTATTGAAAAACGGCTCTATGTCGGATCGAACTGATTTGACTAAAATTAATATAGTTGTTTGGCAGTTGTCTTCGGATGATTGCCTTTTATGTCATATATGCCTAGTTTGGATGTTTGTCGGAAAGAATTCCAAAAGCACGCGTTAGGCGTTGTTTTATCGTGAAAACAGAATTGTTTCATGGTAGTGCTAAGCAGAAAAAAGGACAAAGCAGACCTCTAGGTTCGCTTTGTCCTTTTTAGTTTTATTTTCTTGATTTATTCTCAATTTCCTTTTGAATGCGTTCAATGAATGCTTCAGCTGCAACAACTTCAGTTTCCTTTGAGCCGTAGCGACGCACATTAACAGTGTGATCCTCTTGTTCTTTATCGCCAACGACTAATTGATATGGAATTTTTTTCGTTTGTGATTGGCGAATTTTATAGCCCATTTTTTCATTGCGCTTGTCAAAGTCAACTCGAACACCAGCTTTTCTTAAGGTGTCACTAATGCTTTTGGCATAATCAAAATGCGCATCTAAAGAAACTGGAATCACGGAAACCTGAGTTGGTGCCAGCCAGGTTGGGAAAGCACCCTTATACATTTCAATTAGATAAGCAGTGAAGCGTTCCATCGTACCAACAACTCCACGATGAAGCATTACAGGTCGGTGCATTTCACCATCTGGACCGATATATTCTAATTCAAATTGTTTTGGTAAGAGAAAGTCAATTTGAATGGTAGACATCGTTTCTTCACCACCGAGTGCCGTTTTTGTTTGGATATCTAATTTAGGACCATAGAAGGCTGCTTCGCCTTCAGCCTCAAAATAATCAATTCCTAGATCTTCAACGGCATTTTTTAATTGCTTTTGAGCCAATTCCCACATTTCGTCATCTTCAAAGTATTTCTCTGTATTTTCCTTGTCACGATAGGAAAGACGGAAACGATAGTCAGTAATATTAAAATCCTTATAGACCTCAATGATTAGTTTTAGAATTTCCTTAAACTCATCCTCAATTTGATTCGGTGCAACGAAGGTGTGCCCATCATTTAGGGTCATTTCACGAACACGCGACAAACCAGTTAGGGCACCTGATTTTTCATAGCGGTGCATCATACCAAGCTCAGCAATTCTTAATGGCAATTCACGATAGCTGCGTGGTTCATGTTTGTAGACCTGAATATGACTTGGGCAATTCATTGGGCGTAGTTCTAATTGTTCGCCATCTCCCATATCCATTGGTGGAAACATGTCCTCACGATAATGATCCCAGTGACCCGAGGTTTTGTAGAGATTTAGGTTAGATACTGGTGGCGTATATACGTGTTCATAGCCTGCTGCCAGCTCCTTATCAACAATGTAGCGTTCAATTGTACGACGAATTGTTGCGCCATTTGGCAACCAAACAGGAAGACCTGAGCCGACCTCTTGACTGGTGAAAAATAAATCTAATTCCTTGCCAAGCTTACGATGATCTCGCTCTTTACGTTCAGCAAGCTCTTGTAGGAAATCCTTTAATGCCTTTTTATCAAAAAAGGCGGTACCATAAATTCGTTGCATCATTGGATTTTCTGATTTACCGCGCCAGTAGGCACCAGCAACATTTAATAATTTAAAAACCTGTAGCTTACCAGTAGAAGGGATATGAGGTCCGCGACAAAGGTCGGTAAATTCACCCTGCGTATAAGTTGTAACAGTTTCATCTTCAGGTAAATCTTGAATGAGTTCGACTTTATAAGGGTCGTCCTTAAAAATTTCAAGGGCCTCTGCTTTAGAGACAACCTTACGTTCTGTCTTGAAGTTTTCACGAACAATTTTTTGCATTTCAGCTTCGATATCAGCAAGCTGTTCATCTGTTACCTGACCGTCTGCATTATCGGTATCATAGTAAAAGCCGGTTTCAATTGCTGGTCCAACACCTAAATGGATATTTGGATACAGTCTTTTTAAGGCTTGTGCCATGACATGGGCAGCAGAATGACGTAGGACGTCTAAAGCATCAGCGTGGTCAGGTGTCACAATTTCAATTGTACCATCTTCTAAAATTTCACGGTCAACATCAATTAGCTGATTGTTGAATTTAATTGCCAATGCTTTTTTGGCAAGTGAGTTGGAAATGCCTTGAGCGATTTCAAAGCCAGTTACTGGTGCTTCAAATTCTTTAACTGCACCATCTGGAAAAGTGATTTTTAACATTTTTACTCCTTTATTATTAAAGCTTTTTTGTTTTATAAATTTTGATAAAAGACGTTTAATGATATAAGAATTATGAATTTTATATCATTAATGTTTAAACAGTAGCATTGCAGCTCATGAAATTTGCGCAGATTTTGAGAGTGCTTGTCATCAAGGTAAAGGTGATACTGTAAGTATGGCTGCTCAAGTATACCATGCTGGAAGGGCTTTTATTGAATCAATTAAGTAGCCCTATGTGCTAAAGCACATGCCATCATGGCAAAAAAAAAGCCTAAATAGCCATCTAGCTATTAGGACGTCTTAACGTGGTTCCACCTAATTTGGAAGCGAACCTCCATCTCATTGCTCATAATGCTGAGTCTGCATAAACTTAAAAAGTGGTAAGTCGTATTTCCATAGGTAGATTTGCACCAACCATCTACTCGCTAAACTATCTTGTACGCTCATGTCTTTTTAATCTGTTTTAAATTTTAACTCTAAATGAGTTTTTTTTCAATCCTATTGTTTGGAAATATTATCAAATATATCAAAATAAAGTTTAAAAGTTATGATTACCGATTTTTTCGATTTAGCCTATCAAGAACTGTGCTTGAGCAAGGATTAGGGATGACACAAAAAAATGTGACAAACTTGGGCTTAACTTCGGATTTGAAACCGTTTACAATAATAAATGTAGAAGAAATGACCTTAAGGAGGTTTTATTATGGAAAATGGCAAGAGTTTAAAGGTACGGATACAACGCCTGGGAAGTGCATTGAGTAGTATGGTCATGCCTAATATTCCAGCGCTGATTGCATGGGGTGTTTTGACGGCATTATTTATACCTGATGGTTTCTTTCCAAATAAGAATTTTGCAGAAATGGTTTCACCAATGCTATCATACCTTATTCCATTATTAATTGCTTATACGGCTGGTAAAAATGTTTACGAGCAACGGGGTGGTGTTGTTGGGGCAATCGCTGCAATGGGTGCGATTGTTGGCGCTGGGATTCCAATGATTCTAGGTGCAATGATTATTGGTCCATTAGGGGCTTGGCTAATTAAAAAGTTTGATGAAATGGTGACACCACATATTAAAGCAGGCCTCGAAATGCTCGTTAATAATTTTTCAGCAGGCTTGATTGGTTTTGGTCTAGCCTTATTTTCACACTGGGGTATCGGACCTGTTGTTCAAGGCTTGACAAATTTAATGGCGAAGGGTGTTGATTTCCTAATCAGTGCACATTTAATCCCATTAGCAAATATTTTTATTGAACCAGCAAAGATTTTATTCCTAAACAATGCGATTAATCATGGTATTTTAACGCCATTAGGCTTAGAACAAGCTAAAAATGCTGGTAAATCTTTACTTTTCTTATTAGAAGCTAACCCTGGTCCTGGTCTAGGTGTTCTGTTGGCATTTTGGTTTTTTGGTAAGGGGTCCGCTAAAGCAACTGCACCGGGTGCGGTAATTATCCATTTTATCGGTGGGATTCATGAAATTTATTTTCCATATGTCATGATGAAGCCTGCTTTATTTGGCGCAGTTATTGCTGGTGGAGTTACAGGAACATTTGTTAATAATATTCTTGGTAGTGGCTTGGTTGCCCCTGCTAGTCCAGGCTCTATTATTGCCATTCTTGGTATGGCTTCACCTAAGGGCTTAGGTAACATTTTAGCTGTACTTGCAGGTGTTGCCGCAGCAACAATTGTTTCATTTTTGGTAGCCGCAGTCATCTTGAAGCGCGATAAAACAATGGACGATGATTTTGCTAAAGCACAGGAACAAGTTTCCAAAGCCAAATCAGTTTCAAAGGGCGCAGATACAGCATCTGATGAAATGGGAGATATTAAACATATTATCTTTGCTTGTGATGCGGGTATGGGTAGCTCGGCAATGGGTGCTTCTATTTTAAGAGATAAGGTCAAAAAAGCTGGCTTGAAGGTTGATGTCACTAATAAAGCTATCAGTACTCTAAGTGATTCAGATAATACTCTAATTGTGACTCAAGAAGAGCTTTCAGATCGCGCTAAGGTCAAAACACCGAGTGCTGCACACGTTTCAGTTTCCAATTTTTTGAATTCGCCTAAATATGATGAAATTGTTGCCCGCTTATCGAATCAGGAGGTCAGTGAAAAAGCACCTCAAGCCGCAGTTGAAAAAGTTGTAATTTCAGATGAATTTAAAGCGGTTAGTCGAGTAATTTTTGCGCACGATGAGCGAATAGGCTCTACAACGATGGGAATTTCGGTTTTAAGCTCAATTTTTAAAGAGCAGGGTATCAATATACCAATTACTGAGGCCGAGTTTAAGCAGTTACCAAATGATTCAAGTGCTTTAATCATAACTAAAAATACCTTGACTGAAACTGCAAAGAAATATGCACCAAATGCGCAACATTTATCGGTAGATAGTTTGATTACAACACCGAGATACCAAGCGCTTGCTAATGCTTTAAAATAATGAAAAGTGTTAAAATAGGGTCATGGAGGTTATGACAATGTATTTAACACCAAGGCAGAAATTAATTTTAAGAGAAGTTTTAGCGAGTCAAAAGGGTGCATCAATTGATAAGCTGGTTAATCTATTGAAGGTTTCTAAAAGAACGGTCTATCGTGAGCTAGCCGTTCTAACTGAAACCTTGTCAGAGGCAGATATTGCTTTTTTAAAGGGTTCTAAGCATCATTATGTTATCGAAGCAAGTGAGGCACAACTCAAGCTTTTAAAAGAGGCCGCAGAGACACGGACTGAAAATGATTTAGAATTTTCTCAGACTGAACGACAGCACATCATTGTCTTACAATATTTTCTTTATAAGAAAAAGATGACGGTCGAGCAGCTTTCCGATGAATTTTTTGTTAGTAATCATACAATTCTGACTGATTTAGCACAAATTGAGCAAAAATATCAAAAAATGCCAGACTTTGTTATGAAGAAAAGCCCCTATATTACAATCAGTACGAATGAAAGTGTTCTTCGTGAAATTGTGACTGAAATATTGAATTTTGAAATCAACGCTTATAGCTTTTTTTATCTTCAAGAACTGCAAGGTGGGAAGAATGGCTATTTTCTTCAATATTTTATTGCAAAGGATTTAGTGATGCTGAAGCAAATTTTCAAGCATTTTGAAAAGCTCGGCATTAATCAGCTATCAGATGATAATAAAAAATATTTGATGATATTAATTGCGGTTTCTATTCTCAGAGTTCGTGAAGGTCATTCCTTGCAGATTGAGCATCATCATGAAATTAATAAGGAAAGCTTAAATTTAGCACAGCAAATTTATATTGAGGTAGGCAAGCAGACGCACCAGCTGTTCAATTTATTTGAAATTACGCAGCTTGCTTTAAAATTGAGTCGATTAGTTGAAACCGGTGTTCCCTCGATTTTTAATTCGCAATTTGATTCGCAGCGCTTTTATCAAATTCGTGAGTTTGTGACCGCAGTCAGTAACGAATTAAACGGTAATTTTGAGTTAGACACGCAATTATTTTCAAATTTATCTGCAACATTTAGCCAAATGGCGACTCGCTTGAATGTTAATGAGCAAGATTTTTCAAATCCCATTTTAGCCCAAATTGCGCAGATGAATGAAGAAAATCAAGGCTTAGTTCAGGTAATTAAGAAAAAATTAAGGCTATTCTTTAGAAACGAAACTTTTACTGAGGATAATATTGCTCTGATTGCCTTATATTTTCTAATTTCAACAGATGTTAATCCTAATCCACTAGGTATGAAAATTGGTTTAATTTCAGAATATGATGAGATAACGAGCACCTTAGTCGTAAATCGACTTAAACGTTTTTTCCCATTTGTTAAAAAGGTTGATTTTTTAGCTATTTCAACCGTCAATGAACAAAATTTAGCTGACTATGATTATTTATTATCAACCTCTTTATTATCGGGCTTTGAGCATGATTATAAATTGATTTCATTAGCACTGAATAATGAGGAAATTCGCGAGTTGACGACACTTTTTAATCGCAAGCAGCAGCAGATGAAGCAGTTTCAAATTGAAAGAGAGGAGCCAAAGGGCTTAACTTCATTATTTGAAAGAGTTGAGCTATCCGCCTATGTTTTGCAGAATTTTAAAATTGAGGAAATTGATAATCCTGCTTCATTTGAAGGCACATTGAAGTATATTGCCACTCGTCTAAGCCGAGAGGTGATTTCAGATGACGTCGCAGTGGCGGATGGTCTAATTAAACGCTATCATCAAGCACCGATTGGGATTCCAAATACACGCTTTGCATTGGCTCACAGTGCTAGTCAGCTAGTCATCAACCCTTATTTTGCGATTTTTGATTTAAAAAAAGCAATTAAGGTTCAGGGAATGGATCAGGAGGCATTGATTATTGATCGATTATTATTGCTATTAGCACCTGAAACCAATCAAGAGACCAATTTATCGATTCTGGGCAAGATTAGTAGCTCAATTATTGAGAATCCATTGAATACTGAGATTTATAACTCAGGTAATGAAGAAATTATTTTTCAATTACTTAATAAGGTATTGGCATAATTAATATAAGTTAATAAATGATAGGAGCGTTTTAGATGAGTATTGTAGAAAAAAATATGATCAAGCTTAATCAGTCTTTTACAGATAAGGATGAAGCCATTCGTTATTGTGGTCAGGTACTTTTAAAAGCAGGTTGTATTGATAGCGGCTATATCGATGCGATGATTGAACGTAATAACTCACTTTCAGTTTATATGGGGAACTTTATAGCGATTCCTCATGGTACAGATGAGGCTAAGACACTGGTTAAAAAAACAGGTATTACGATTGTTCAAGTACCACATGGTGTTGAATTTGGTACAGCGGACGACTCCAAAATTGCAACAGTCCTTTTTGGGATTGCTGGCGTCGGAAATGAACACTTAGATTTAATTCAAAAAATTGCCGTTTTTTGTGCGGATGTTGATAATGTTGTAAAGCTTGCCGATGCACAATCTGAAGCAGAAATTATGTCTTATTTCAATATTTAATAGCGTATATATACGTCTATCAAACTAGTATAAACAAGCATTGACGACTTAAAGTTACTTGATTGGAATGATTTCTTAATCCTGAAAGATAGATACAAGCTTTTTATGAAAGCTGATAAAGTGATTATTCAATTTTGTCAAGAGGTCGTCTTAAATAAAAAAGGAGTATTAATAATGAAAGCAATACATTTTGGTGCAGGTAATATTGGTCGTGGTTTTATTGGAGAAGTTTTATCACAAAATGGATTTGAAATTACGTTTGTGGATATCAACTCAACAATCATTGATGCTTTAAAAGAAAGAAAAAGCTATGAGGTTGAAATTGCTGATGCAAATCATCAACGCATTTCGGTTGCTAATGTAGATGGCTTGAATAATCAAACTGAGGCGGCTGAAGTTGTAAAAGCGATTGCCGATGCTGATTTAGTCACAACGGCGATTGGACCTAATATTTTACCGTTTATCGCAGAATTAATTGCTGAAGGCATTAAGACACGCCAAGCAGCAGGCAATCAAACACCACTTGATGTAATTGCTTGTGAAAATATGATTGGTGGCTCTGAATTTTTATTTGAAAAGGTACGTGCCTTTTTAGATGATCAAGCACAAGCCTATGTTGCCGAGTATATAGGCTTCCCGAATGCAGCGGTTGATCGAATTGTCCCTATTCAGTCGCATGAGGATCCATTATTTGTTTCAGTTGAACCTTTTAATGAGTGGGTTATTGATGACTCAGCCCGCAAGGCAAAACAAATTAGTATTAAGGGTGTTGAATATGTGCCTGACTTATTGCCCTACATTGAACGTAAGCTTTTCTCTGTCAATACAGGTCATGCGACGGTGGCTTACAATGGGGCTTTTTACGGCTTTAAGACAATTGATGAGGCGATTAAAGACGAACGCGTTTTAACGGCTGTCAAAGCAGTTTTAGGTGAAACTGGTTCACTTGTGATTAATAAATGGGGTTTTGATTCAGTAAAGCACCAAGCGTATATTAATAAAATTATTTCTCGTTTTCAAAATCCATATATTTCGGATGATATCACACGTGTTGCGCGTACACCAATCAGAAAGCTTGGCTTTGACGAACGTTTTATTCGACCAATCCGTGAGCTCAAATCACGTGATTTAGATTATGCTGCCTTACTTGAAACCGCAGCTAAGGTTTTCTTATACCGTGATGAAAACGACGCGCAGGCAGTTGAATTAGCTGGAAAATTAGCTAATCAGGATTTAACTGCTGTCATCATGGAAGTGACTGGTTTGGAGGATACGGAGCTAATTCAAGAAATTCAAACAACGGTTGAAAAGCTAAAGTAAGCTGTTAATTGGCAAAAAAACATCTCTGGTAAGAGCTAATTGAAAGGGGTTGGGACTTTTGTCCCAACCCCTTTCGGATTGTTCGTAATTTACGCTGAACAATGCGACAGCGACTAGTTAACGCCTAAGCGGAAAATCCGCTAAGGCACGTCTTGCACTTTGGCAAAAATCGCCAAAGTGAATGATTGCAAGACTGGCTTGTCTAACAGGCTTTCTATCCTAAAACTGTTCAAACAGTTACGTCATCCGGTCAGACAGAGAACGTCTGTCTGACCGGATGACTCGTCTATTTTTCACAGCTTTAATCAGAGATAGAAAGCATCTTGTTTTAAGATTTTTTGACAAGGCAATTTAGTTTATTTTCTACGTCGGTAAACGTCTGTTGTTCCACCTTCACTTGGAAGTTCAGCCAAGTGGTGTTTTTTATTAACTATTAAAAATTAGCAGCAATTGCTTTGGCACTATTTTGTGCGGCTTCCAATATTTCGGCCTTACGTTCTGGCTGATAATCAATACCCTCAATAAAAATTTGATTTACTTCATCGGCACCTAAAAATTCAAAAATCCCCTTAACATACAATGATGAAGCATCTTTGCCTTCATAAAAGCCACCATTTGATTGAATATGAAGTGTTTTTTTACCGGGAACGAGCGGCGTAGGTCCATTTTCAGTATATTTAAAGGTTTTACCAGCTACATTAATTGCATCAAACCATGCTTTCAAGCGTGTTGGCACATTTAAGTTCCAAAGTGGATTAGCTACAATTACTTTATCTGCTTCGATAAATTGATCAATAAGTTCATTCAAACGAGTAACCTTTTGTACCTGATCATCGCTAAGCTCTGTCAATGCTTTACCACCAGCTAATGCGCCCCATGCAGTTAAAACATCCTTATCAATTTCAGGAATGAAGCTATTGTATAAGTCAACGATTTCGACTGTGTCATTGGGATTTAATTCTTGATATTCATTAATAAATGTGTCGAGGATTAAAATTGAACGAGAGGTTTCGGCATCTAAAGGATGCGATTTGATAACTAAAAGTTTTGACATATTGTATTGCCTCCATTGATTAATAATTTTTTTATAACAATACAATCATATCTAAAAGGTTAATCATTTCGCAATTTATTTGCTCACTAAAAGTAAGTGATTTTTAACCCTTCTTAAGAATTTGGAAATAAGTAGTATAATTTGTTAAAATGAGATAGTTTAGACTATATTCGTATAGTGTATCTATTTTAAACGGGCTGATTTTTTGATTTCAGCTTCGGACAAATTATATAAGGTAGGTAAAAAATGCGTAGTGATCGATATCGTCAGGAAACTGAAATAGAAAAAAAACCGACTCTTTTTAGAGAAAAGCTATTTTTTTGGTTTAAGCGCTTTTGGAAAAAATATCAATTAACAAAAATTATTTTATTAATCGGACTTACCACGATTTTGGTTATTAGCTCGTATTTATTTTATTTGGCTAAAACAACCAATGTCTCTGCTCTACAGTCATCTTTAGAGACTAATACAGTCATTTACGATGAGGATGATCAAGAGGCCGGTGCACTTTATGGTCAAAAAGGGACTTATGTTAAATTGAGCGAAATTTCACCCTATGTTCAAGAGGCCGTTGTTTCAACAGAGGACCGTAGCTTTTATAAGAATAATGGTATAGATTTAACAGGTCTAGCACGTGCTGTGGTTGGCAAGGCAACCTTTGGCTTAATTGGTGGTGGTGGTGGCTCAACCATCACACAGCAACTAGCTAAAAATGCCTATTTAACCTTAGATCAAACAATGACGCGTAAAGCGCGTGAAATCTTTTTGGCGCTGGAAATTAACAAAAAGTATTCTAAAGACGAGATTTTGACAATGTATCTTAACCAGTCCTATTTTGGAAATGGTGTCTGGGGCGTTGAGGATGCTTCACAACGTTATTTTGGTGTTTCTGCCAAAGATTTATCAATTGGTCAGGCAGCAACGATTGTTGGCATGCTAAAGGGCCCTGAAATCTATAATCCTGTTGATTCGCCTGAAAATGCTAATAATCGACGTGATACAGTTTTAAGTAATATGGTGGAACAAAAAAATATTTCGCAGGCACAAGCTGACCAAGAAGCGAGTATCGATATTTCAACTTTAGTTAATAATAATTATCAGGAGGATACAAGTGAAAATTATAAATATCCATCCTATTATGATGCTGTTATTAATGAGGCAATCGACGAATACGGTTTAACCGAAAAGCAAATTTTAAATGACGGTTATAAAATATATACAACACTCAATCAAAATTACCAAGTGAGTATGCAAACGACCTATGCCAATACTTACTTATTCCCGCAGGCTGATGACGGTGAATATGCACAGTCTGCCTCAGTCGCGATTGATCCTGAGACAGGTGGTGTTCAAGCGTTAGTTGGTAATGTCGATACTGGTGAGGGGCATACCTTCCGTGGCTTTAATTACGCAACGCAATCTAAGCGTTCTCCCGGCTCAACCATTAAGCCTTTGGTTGTTTATACACCGGCGATTGAAGCTGGTTGGTCAATTAATAAGGTTTTGGAAGACCAGCCACATGATTATAATGGCTACAATCCTCAAAACTATGGGGGGACCTACTCTGGTGAAGTGCCGATGTATCAGGCGTTAGCAAATAGCTTAAACTTACCTGCTGTTTGGACAATGAATAAATTAGGCATCAACGGTGCTTATCAGATGGGCTTAGATTTTGGTCTTAATTTAACTGAAGATAATAAAAAATTGGGTCTAGCCTTGGGAAGTGGTGTTCAAACAAATCCATATCAAATGGCACAAGCATATGCAACCTTCGCCAATGACGGTGTCCAGGTCAAAGCGCATTTAATTCGTAAAATTGTTGATGGAACCGGTGCTGTTGTAGCAGAGGCAAAGGTAACTAAAACGAGAGTAATCGATAAATCTACTGCGGATAAAATGACCTCGATGATGTTGGGTACTTACACAAATGGTACTGGTGTATACGCAGCACCCTACGGCTATACTTTAGCAGGAAAAACTGGGACAACTGAAACGGATTTTGATGCTAATTTAACAGATGATCAATGGGTGATTGGCTATACGAAAGATGTTGTTGTAACAACTTGGCTAGGCTTTGCTAAAACTGATGAAACACATTATTTAACCGGTATTTCGGCTCAGCAGGCCTCTGCCATTTTCAAAGATCAAATGAGTCGGCTTTTGCCTTATACTGCCAATACGCAATTTACAGTTGAAAATGCCTATTATCAATCAGGTTATGAGTCAGAGGTGACGACTGACTCAACAAGTGAAGAAGCAACGACAGCTAGCAAGTATATTGATGAGGCCAAGAGTGCGTTAGAAAAGGCTAAGGAGAAATTGAAGGATACAGATGATCTTAAGGAACGTGCAAGCAATCTCTGGGATAACATTAAGGGGCTATTTAATTAGCTTGTATGTGGTATAGGTTATTAGATTATTTTTGATTAGAGGTTGATAAATACTGGTTTGATGTCAAATCGGACTGTTTTTACTAAAATGATTAATATGGATGTTAGGCAGTCGTCAGAAGACGACTGCCTTTTGTTGTCTGGCTGTGAAACCGACATTGTTTCTTGGAAAGATTGGATAATTTGCAAATACCTAGGTGACTTCACTTTAGGACGATATGTCTTTTTATCATTTTAAGATAAATAAAAATACTGTATCCTGTAAGCTGCTATGCTTATGAGATACAGTATTATTTTTATGCTTTTGCTTCTTGAATCACTTTGACTGAGGTAATTTTAACTGGATCCTTTGGCGTACTAGATTCACCAGAAGAACTTTCCGTAACTTCAGCTGTGGCAATTTTGTCAACAACATCCATGCCCTCAATCACTTGGCCAAAGACTGTATAATCACCGTCTAGTGAAGGATTACCACCATTTTTATAGGCTTCAATGATTTTTTTAGGATAGTCATCATATAAGAGACCATCACTTTGGTCTTTGTTATTTTGATTGATGAAAAATTGTGAACCATTTGTATCAGCACCAGCATTTGCCATAGAGAGTGCACCACGAAGATTATATAATTGGTTGCTGATTTCATTTTTGAAGCCATTACCACTATCAATCTTTTTGTCCTTATCTTTCCAAATAGACTCGCCACCAGTGCCATCTCCCTTTGGATCACCACCTTGAATCATAAAATTATTGATAACACGATGAAAAGTGGTGTTATCATAATAACCTGCTTTGGCGTGCGTGATAAAATTTTCAACAGCGAGTGGTGCTTGTTCATTGAAAAGCTTAATTTTAATGTTGCCAGCTGTCGTTTCAAGCTCGACGACAGACTCCTTATCATTCACTTCAGTTGTTAATTGTGGCAATTCTAGCTTATCCAGATCCACCTTTTTTTCGGTCTTGCTTTCTGAAGTTGAGCTCTCGCTTTCACTTGAGCTTGTACTGTTACATGCGGATAGCATTAGTACAGAAATACCTGTAATTAAGACTGTAAAAATTTTTTTCATTTATTTAGAATCCCTTCAAAATAGTTTTCCAATAATTAATCAATACGACTAGTATAGCAAATAATGAGTCTGAAATGCGAATTATTCTCTATTTTTAAAATATTAAAGTGTTTAAATTTTAATACCATAAGATTGACGAATTGAGTTTAGATATGAGATTATATAATTATAAAAATATTTGAAGATAGTGTTGCTTTCACTAGATTGATTAAGAGGGTCGTGGATAATTTGAGCAAAAGAGATTTAATTCAAACACTAGTTTTCATAATGGCTATGCTAGTTCTTTTTGTCGTTTTAAGAATTAATGTTTTTTCTCCTGTTTTAGTGACAGGTAATTCAATGGAGCCAACCTTAAGTGATAAAGAACGACTGATTATCTTAAAGCATCAAAAAATTTCTCGTTTTGATTTAGTTACTTTTAAATCTCCAGTAAAAAATGAAGACAAAAATTATATTAAACGTATTATTGGTTTACCGGGCGATGAAATTGTTTATATGGATGACGTTTTATATATAAATGGTCAAATTTTTCAAGAGCCGTATTTAGATGAAAAAAAGATAGCTCATCAATCAACACAGCCCGATGTTGCCTTCACGGCTGATTTTTCATTGACTAGCTTGGCTGGGAAGCCTGCAGATCAAAAAGTGGTTGTTCCCGATAACAGCTATTTTGTCCTAGGTGATAATCGACCAAAGTCCAACGATTCAAGAAACTTTGGTTTTATTAAAAAATCTGATATTATAGGGGAAGTTAAATTTGCCTATTGGCCATTAAGTAAGTTTGGTCCTGTATCAACCATTCAAGAAAAAGAAGAAAATGGCATTACGGACAATTAGTCTTACGCCATTAGGCACGAATTATTTTTATCAAATGAATGATAGATAGAGGTGTGCAAGATGGGTGAAGAAACTAGGTATCAGCTATGTCCTAAATATGAACAAGCATTCCGAATTGTTGGTAAAAAATGGACGGGTCTGATTGTTGATGTACTTTATCACAATGGCCTTTGTCGCTTTAAAACTTTAAACCAGCAAATTGAAAATATTTCAGAGCGTGTATTGACTGTTAGATTGAAAGAATTAGAAGCTGAAGGGATTGTCTCAAAGTGTGAACGCGAGGAAGTTCCCGGTTATGAATTGACTGAAAAAGGGATTCTACTTGCAAAAGCGCTAAATGAATTGAAAAGCTGGTCTGACCAGTTTTGTTGATATGATTTTTGTTAATCTGAATTGACAAACAGTAACAATTTGTTACAATTATGATGATATTGATTAACTCAAATTGGAAATAGTAATCTGTAAGAAAATAAAGAGAGGTCGGCAAATGCTGAGAGCTGACCATTTTTTGAGCAGATGAATTTCACTCCTATTAGTTTGAGTTCGGCGTAAGTCGTTAAATGATGAGTGTGCAGCTATACTGCAAATTAGGATGGTACCGCGAGCCTTCGTTCCTTTGGGAATGAAGGCTTTTTTAGTTTAAAAAAGTAGAAAGAGGTTACGATGAGTTTACAAGAAAAATTAGAGGCATTAAGAGATCAAACACAGGCTAAATTGGTGCAAGTAAAGGATTTGAAGTCATTAAATGATTTAAGGATTGAAACTTTAGGAAAAAAGGGACCAATTGCTGAAGTATTAAAGGGTATGCGTGATTTGTCGAATGAGGAGCGTCCAAAGGTTGGTGCCTTTGCCAATGTAATTCGTGATGAAATTACAGCATTTCTTGAAGCTAAAAAGTTGGAGTTAGAAAAAGCAAAAATCAATGCTCAACTAGAAGCCGAAGCAATAGATGTTACCTTGCCTGGTGCTCAGATTCAGCGTGGTAATCGCCATCTTTTAACACAGATTTCTGAAGAAATTGAAGATATTTTTCTTGGTATGGGCTATCAGGTAGTTGAAGGCTATGAAGTAGAATCAGATGAATATAATTTTGAACGAATGAATCTTCCAAAGAATCATCCAGCTCGTGATATGCAGGATACTTTTTACATTACAGATGAAATTTTATTGAGAACCCATACCTCGCCCGTTCAGGCTAGAACAATGGAAAAGCATGATTTCACTAAAGGACCATTGCGCATGATTTCTCCTGGTCGTGTTTATCGTCGTGATACGGATGATGCAACACATTCACACCAGTTTCATCAAATTGAGGGGCTAGTAATTGATCAAAATATTTCGATGGCTGATTTAAAGGGGACGCTGGAATTATTAATTAAAAAAATGTTTGGTGAGGATCGTCGAATTCGTTTGCGACCAAGCTATTTTCCATTCACTGAGCCCTCGGTTGAGGTTGATGTATCCTGCTTCAAATGTGGTGGCTCTGGTTGTAATGTCTGTAAATGGACTGGCTGGATTGAAATTTTAGGTGCAGGCATGGTTCATCCTCGAGTGCTTGAAATGAGTGGCATTGATTCAACTAAATATTCAGGTTTTGCCTTCGGAATC
This sequence comes from Enterococcus sp. MMGLQ5-1, assembly GCF_013155265.1. GTDB lineage: Bacteria > Bacillota > Bacilli > Lactobacillales > Streptococcaceae > MMGLQ5-1. The sequence goes on from NZ_JABJXU010000001.1 coordinate 276,850, forward strand.
GGACAGGAGCGGATTGCCATGTTAAGATATGGGATTAATGATATACGTAGCTTTTATCTTAACGATATTCGTTTTTCAGAGCAATTTAAATAATTAAGGAGGTGGGGAAAAGACGTTTAACGACGTAGAAAAAGGTGCTTTCTCTCTCTGATTAAAACTGTGAAAAATAGAAGAGTCATTCGTTTATTCAGTCAGACATTTCTGTCTGACCGGATGACGTATCTATTTGAACAGTTTTGAGAAAGAAAGCCCGTCAAAGCTGGCTGTTTACGCTTTTTAGGCAATTTAGCCTGTAAATTATGAGCATTACGAAAGCGGTAAGAGCTTTGGTCCCACCTCCAATTGTTATTCAATTTAGAATTAATATTAAAAGAATTTGCTGAAAAATTTGAAAGGAAAAATAAATGTTAGTCTCATATAAATGGTTAAAAGAATTAGTGGCAGTAGATGTCCCGTCTGCTGAATTAGCAGAAAAAATGTCAACTTCTGGAATTGAGGTTGAAGGTGTCATCCAGCCTAATAAAGGCTTAAGCAACATTGTAGTTGGTTTTGTTAAAGAATGTGTGCCCCACCCGGATAGTGATCATCTATCTATTTGTACTGTAAATGTTGGAGAAACCGATGATTTGACAATCGTTTGTGGTGCACCGAATATCAAGGCTGGTATTAAGGTAATTGTTGCTTTAGTAGGTGCTAGAATTGCTGATAATCATAAAATAAAAAAGGGTAAAATTCGCGGTATTGTTTCACTTGGTATGATTTGCTCATTGCAGGAGTTAGGGATTGCTGAATCTGTCGTACCCAAGCAATTTGCCGAAGGGATTTATTATTTGCCGGATAATGCAGTTATCGGTCAAGCAGTAGATACCTATCTAGGAATTGACGACGAAATAATTGATTTATCAATAACACCTAATCGAGCTGATGCTCTTTCTATGAGAGGTGTTGCTCACGAGGTTGGCGCAGTTTATAATTTACCGGTTTCTTTTGAGCCCAAGCAAATCAGGGAAAATGCGCGTCAAGCTACTGAGTTATTATCAGTTAAAATAGAAAATCCGACCGATGCCCCAACCTATCAAATGCGAATTATTGAAAACGTAACAGTTCAACCTAGTCCTGTCTGGCTGCAAAATCGTTTAATGTTAGCAGGTATTCGCCCGATTAATAATGTTGTTGATGTGACTAATTTCGTTTTATTATATTTTGGTCAGCCATTACATTCATTTGACTTTGATAAGTTCAAGGGTAATCAAATCGTAGTGAGGCGTGCGAACGATCAGGAAAGCTTAACAACCTTAGATGGCGAAAAGCGTCAATTAAGCGCTGAAGATTTAGTGATTACAAATAATAATGAGCCCGTAGCCATAGCAGGCGTGATGGGTGGAGAAGCTACTGAAATTGATAATCAATCGAAAACAGTCGCTCTTGAAGCAGCATTGTTTGACCCTCAGCTTGTTCGTAAAACGTCACAGAAGTTTAATTTGCGCAGTGAAAGCTCGGCTCGCTTTGAAAAAGGAATCAATCAGGCGACTGTTAATGAAGCCTTAGATTACGCCGCTCAAATGATTGCTGAACTTGGACAGGGTGAAGTGCTTTCAGGTACGATTTCATCTGGAGCCTTTAAAGCAAGCTCTATTGACGTTGGTACCACTGTTTCTAAGCTAAATCGTAGCCTAGGAACTGATTTAGCTTTAACAGAAATTGTTTCGATTTTTGAACGTTTAGGCTTCAATGTCCAAACAATTGGTGAAGATATTATGGTAACAATTCCGCCACGTCGCTGGGACATTAAAATTGAAGCGGATTTAGTTGAGGAAGTGGCACGTATTTATGGTTATGATAAATTGCCTTCTACTCTACCGGTTGGTCAAACATTGATTGGTGAATTGACGGCAAAACAAAGGTTGATGCGTCAATCCCGTGAATTACTTGAAGGCTATGGACTGACTGAAACAATTTCATACGCCTTAACAACAGTCGATAAGTCTTGCCAATTTGCATGGCAGCCCTCAAATTTAACTGCGCTTGACTTTCCAATGAGCGAAGAGAGAAGTGTTTTGCGCCAAAGTATTATTACAGAAATGCTCACAAGTATTAGCTATAATCAGGCACGTAAGAATAAAAATATTGCTTTCTATGAAATTGGAAAGGTGTTTGAGCAAAAGCATGATCCAAAGAAAAATTTACCTACTGAAAATACACATATTGCAATTGCGCTTTCAGGTAATCGCTTGGCGAAGGATTTTCAAACAGAAGAAACTGCTTATGATTTCACTTATTTAAAAGGTATTATTGAGAGTTATTTTTCTGCTTTAAATATTTCTGTGGCATTTGAGAAGTATACAGAGCTTGAAGAAATGCATCCGGGCAGGACAGCAAGTATTTTACTCAATAATCAAATGATTGGCTTTCTTGGTCAGATTCATCCCAAAATGGCTAAAGCTTTCGCCGTTGAAGCAACCTATGTGGCAGAGTTTGATTTACAAGCAATTTTGGCGGTCAATGAACCAATTATTTTTAGTGAAATTTCAAAATTCCAAGCGGTTAATCGTGATATTGCCTTTTTGGTTGACGAAGCTGTGACTTATCAGGCTGTTTTAGAAGTGATTCAATCAGCTAAAACCAATCTATTAAAATCAGCTCGATTGTTTGATATTTTCCAAGGTGACAAATTACCACAGGGTAAAAAATCACTTGCCTATCGTTTAGTTTTTGAAAGCAGTGAGGCAACACTGACGGATGAACAAATTGAACAGGCAGTTAATAAAATTACTAAACAATTGGTGAATCAATTAGGTGTAGAAATTAGATAAGCAGCACGATAGAAAACGTTTTCATTTTATGCGATTATTCGGTATAATTGATTTATATTGAGAAAGCAGATTAAAATGGAGGACTTCTAATGGATAAACAACAAATGATTTATAAAATGCAACAGCTTGCACATAATCAGGAGCGAATTGAAGCGATATTTGTTCGTGAAAAGGATGACCATCGTGCTGAAATTGCTAAGGTTAAACGAATCATGTATGAAAACTTTGCTGAGCTTTTAGAATCATGGTTGGATCAGCCAATCAGTTAGCAAGCCAAGCTAAAAGGCAAACACTGAATTTTGGGTGTTTGCCTTATTTTTTTGCTTTTTTATTTTTTTGTTTGAGCTGACTCAGCTTCTTTTTTGCCAGTGTGTCTGCTCCCTTATTTTTGGCCTCAGGCAGCCATTGAAGCATTAGCATTTTAAATTCCGTTATAAGTAGATTAAATGTTGCCAACGCCTCTGTTAAATTATTATTTTTGCTATAATTTTTTTCAACGGCAAGTGCAACAGCCTTTGAATCAGTATAAATAAAAATGATTTCGTTTTGCTTGTGATGCTCAAGCAACCAATTCATAGCGATTAATAGCATCTCAAATTCGGCAGCATGGTTTTCTGTAGCAGTTAAACAATATTGTTTTTGAATTTGCGCGCCATTTTCAACAATTAATAGCCCCCCGGCAGCCTGAATTGTATCCGTTGCAGCATCAATGTAAATCTTTAGCATTTTTAAACCAGACTCCTCAATTTTTTTGTTATAATGATTATAACTAAAAATGATACAATAAGATACCGAATCAAATAGCAATTATTTGAGAGAAATGACATTTATAATTAATAGAAAGTTGGCAGCTAGATGATCAAAATTTTTGGAAAAATACGTTATCATTGGCAACCGGAATTGTCAATTAGCATTATATATTGGAGTATTACTTTTTCACTTATTTTTTTAGCAATGATTTTAACGCTGGAAAAAACACAAATTTCATCGACCGCCTTTATTATTTTTGCACTTTTTCTAGCCTTGGTTAGCATGGGCTTTCATCGTTATTTTTTATTGACTGATCAGGGTGAATTAAAGATTATGGCAATTCGTCCCAAAAATAGATTGGTTATTAAGCTATCTAGCATTGAAAAAATTCAAGTAGGTAGTAAGGGGATTATTCTTTTTATTCCGGACTACTCAAAAGGTCGTATTTTTTATATGAGAAAATGGCACCGAGAACCATTTATTGAAGCATTATTGAAGGCCGAGCCAAGCATTCCAATTCAAAAGATTAATGGCTTTAGCCATTATTTTGATAAGGGCAATCAGCCGAAGAAAAAGGTTAATGATTAGTATTTTAAATCGCAAAAAGGGGGTGGGACTTATTGATGTCACACCCTCTTTTTTAATGGCACTAGAATGCACGGTATACATATTGATTTTTCGGTGTTGAGATTTCTTTAACGGTCTCGACTTTGATAGAGGGCAAATTACGCTTAAAGGGCTTATAATAATCGGTTTGGATTGTGCCACTAACATTGAGCCACTGGTTATTTTTAAAGCTTTTAGCTTCTTCAAATTGAGTCAATAGGCCAAATACGCCTGAATCAGCAATACAATGAATGATGCCAAAGCGGAATAGAAAAACGTTATGTGCTTGATCTGTTGGATCTAGATAAACAAAGCCAGACATTTCAATCTGCTTACCTGAAAATTCACTAGGAAAATCATAAATTGCTTCCATTACTTCCATATAATTTTCTGAGGTGACCGTAATAACGTCGTTATTTAAATATTTTTTCTTAACCTTTTCCATCATATCGCTGTAATCCGATTTAGTAAAATAAAAGCTTGTGTCAGGCTGTAAATACTGTGTTTTTACTTGGTCGTCACCTGTTGATTCTTTGCTTAAGGGAAAGTTAAATCCTTTAGCGTCAACAATTGCTGCATCGAGAGAAACTGTTGGAAAAAATAAGCCGATTAATAACGGGACTGACATAATTAATAGGGCAGTGGTACGCTGGAATTTGGTTGTTAGATGGCTGCTTTGCTTGTTGTTTTTTACCCATAAATACATTTGGACAATAGCTAAAATTAATGAAAGAATCATGCTTAAATAAATCAAGTAATTGTAGTGCGCATTGATATATTGGTCCAATTTACCTGTAATTTGCAGGTACATCATTAACTCAAAATAACCACTTAATATTAAAAATCGAATCATAAATTACGCTCGCTTCCTAAATAATTAATGCAAAGACAATAGTTAATACAGTGACGGCACCTACAAATTGAATGATAAATTTTCGTTTAAAATAACGATTCATCATTAAAATATTTTTGATGTCGACCATTGGTCCAAAGACGAGAAAGGCAGTAACAGGTGCGATTCCAAAGAGGCTTAATAATGATGAGCCGATAAAGGCATCTGCTTCAGAGCATAGAGATAAGACAAATGCGAAGGCAATCATTACTAAGATTGCTGAGAATTTATTGGTAGCTAGCGTTGAAATCATTTTTGTCGGAACATAGACCTGCATAATACTGGCTAGTGTGGCACCAAAAATTAAAAATCTGCCTGTATCAAAAAATTCATCAACGGCATGGATCAAACTTTCACCAATCTTTTGAATGACTGTCGCCTTTTTTTGATGATGGTGATCGTGAGTCATTTTTTGGGTACGTTCAGAAATTTGTTTAAGTATACTTTCAGGTTGAAAGTAAGCTAGATATAGAGCAAAAATGATGGCGACAAAGAGTGCACCGCCAATTCTTAACAATGGAAACTTAAAACTATTGCCGAAGGCGATGTAGGTTGAAAAAATAACTACTGGATTAATAATTGGTGCCGTCATTAAAAATGCAATTGCTGTTTGATTTGGTACTTTTTTTTCTAAAAGTCGATTAATAATTGGTATAATACCGCATTCACAGCTTGGAAAGAATAGCCCAAGAAAGCAGCCAAACAAAATAGATAAAATTTTATTTTTAGGTACAATTCGATTAACCTTTTCTGGTGTTAAAAAGATATGTAAAAAGCCAGATACCAAACAGCCAAATAAGACAAATGGTAATGCTTCAATAATAATAGACATAAAAATTGTAGCGCATTGAAGCACTTTTTCCGGTAATGAATTTAGCATAGTTTCTCCTTATAATCGGTTATTTATAAGAATAAACGCTTTTTAAAATAATTCAAGCAAAAATAAAGAAAATTAAATTATAAGCACTTTGTAATTCAGCTCTATTCAGTATATACTTAATAATGTATGTGCTTTTTATAGTAAATGAATTAACCGATTCATTAATTGAATCTGAATAGGCGAGGAATAAATATGTCAATGTTTTTAGATAGTGCGATAATAGAAGTAAAAGCAGGCAAAGGTGGCGATGGTATGGTTGCCTTTCGTCGAGAAAAATATGTACCTGATGGCGGGCCAGCTGGTGGTGATGGCGGGCATGGTGGTAGTGTTATTTTAAAGGTTGATGAGGGTCTAAGAACGTTAATGGACTTCCGCTTTAATCGCCATTTCAAAGCTAAGCCTGGTGAAAATGGTATGAGTAAGGGAATGCACGGTCGAGGGTCAGAGAATTTAATTGTACCCATACCTCAAGGAACAACAGTTAAGGATGCTGTAACTGGTAAGATTCTTGGCGACTTGATAGAAAATGGTCAAGAGCTTGTTGTAGCGAACGGTGGTCGCGGTGGTCGTGGCAATATTCGCTTTGCCAGTCCAAAAAATCCTGCACCTGAAATTGCTGAAAATGGCGAACCGGGTGTTGAGCGAAAAATTGAGCTTGAATTAAAGGTTTTAGCCGATGTTGGTCTTGTTGGTTTTCCATCGGTTGGTAAGTCAACATTATTGAGTGTGATTTCATCTGCTAAGCCTAAAATTGGCGCCTATCATTTCACGACCTTAGTACCTAATTTAGGAATGGTTCATTTGAATGATGGTCGTAGCTATGTTGTTGCTGATCTACCTGGCTTGATTGAAGGGGCTTCTAGTGGGGTTGGTCTAGGCACGCAATTTTTAAAGCATATTGAAAGAACTCGTGTTATTTTACACATTGTTGATATGAGTGCTGAAGAAGGGCGTGATCCCTTTGAAGATTATAAAATAATCAATCAAGAGATGGAGCAGCATAATTTACGTTTGCTCGAGCGACCTCAAATTATTGTTGCCAATAAAATGGATATGCCGAATGCTAAAGAAAATCTAACTGAATTTAAGAAAAAATTGTTAGCAGGTATTGATGAATATGCTGAACAGCCCTTGATTTTTGAAATTTCAGCATTGACGCAGCAAGGCCTGCAGCCCTTGCTATCAGCTACGGCAGATTTGATTGAGAAAACGCCAGAGTTTCCACTTTATGAATTAGAGGATTTGGCAGCAGATGAGATATATTATGGCTTCGATGAAGGGGATGTTGGCTTTGAAATCCAACGAAATCCAGATACGTCTTGGGAGCTTAGCGGCGATAAATTAGAAAAGCTCTTTAAAATGACTAATTTTGATCATGACGAGACAGTGATGCGCTTTGCAAGACAGCTTCGTTCAATGGGTGTTGATGAGGCCTTACGTGAACGTGGTGCTAAGGATGGTGACTTAGTTCATATCGGTAATTTTACCTTTGAATTTGTTGATTAATCAAGATTATTAGTTATTTATATTTTTGAAATTTCAGCTTGAATTAGTAGTTGTATTTTAAATTAGACGACTTGGGAGTCTGTTAGGACTCCCATGATTTTTTGATTAATTAAGTTAAATTAATCAATGGTAAGAGGAGTTTTAACATGGAAATTCAATTTTTAGGAACGGGTGCTGGAATGCCCGCCAAGCATCGAAATGTTTCTAGTTTAGTTTTAAAATTACTTCAGGAAAGAAATGAAGCCTGGCTCTTTGATTGTGGTGAAGCAGCTCAAATTCAAATACTACATACAACAATCAAGCCACGAAAGATTAATAAAATATTTATTACGCATTTACATGGGGATCATATTTTTGGTCTGCCCGGTTTATTAAGCTCAAGAACCTTTCAGGCTGGTGAAATCCAGATGCCGTTGACTGTTTATGGTCCAGTAGGCATTCAAGCCTTTATTGAAATGGCTCTGAAAATTTCACAAACTAAGCTTGGTTATCCTATTGAGTTTCATGAATTAAAAGCAGAAGGTGTTATATTCGAGGATAGCAGCTTCCGGGTTGAAACTGCTAAGCTAGCGCATGGTATTCCCTGCTTTGGCTATCGAATCATTGAAAAAGATAAGACTGGCGAGCTGCAGGTTGATAAATTACAGGCGTTGGGCGTGCTGAGCGGCCCAATTTATGGCAAAATTAAATCGGGACAATCAATTGAAGTTGACGGTAAGACCTATCCTGCTAGTGATTTTATTGGTGAGACTAAGCTAGGTAAAATTGTTACGATACTAGGTGATACCAGAAGAACGGAAAAGAGCATCGCTTTAGCTAAAAATGCTGATGTCTTAGTTCATGAAGCAACCTATGGAGAGTCCGATCAAAAGCTTGCCTATCGACATTTTCATTCAACTAGTGTTGATGCTGCCAAAATTGCTCAGGCAGCTGGTGTCAAACAATTATTGTTAAATCATATTAGTGCCCGTTTCACGATTAAAGGTATGTATGAACTTGAGCGAGAGGCAAAACAAATATTTAAGCAAACTAAAATTGTTCGAGACTTAGAGGAAGTGGAGATTAAATGAGAAAAGAAGTTGCATTAATTACAGGTGCATCAGGCGGTCTTGGCTCAGAGCTTGCCAAGCAATTGCAGGGCTTTAAGACAATTATTCTAGTTGGTAGAAACAAAGCAAATTTATCTGCAGTGGCTAAGAGTATTAGTCAAGAAACAGAGGTTGTTATCCTACCTTGTGATCTAAGCCAGCGTACCGAAATTGAAGCCCTGGCAGCAAGTGTCATTGAAAATTATAAACAAATTGATTTATTAATTAATAATGCGGGCTTTGGCGAATTTAAATATTTTTCGGAATTTGAATTAGATGAGATTGATCAGATGTTCAAAGTGAATGTTTTAGGCTTAATTTACTTAACTCGTCTTCTAGCTATACCGATGATAAAAAGTCAAAACGGTCATATTATTAATATTGCATCAATGGCTGGCAAAATCGCTTCAAGCAAATCAACGATTTATTCAGCGACTAAGTTTGCAGTGATTGGCTTTTCAAATGCGCTACGTTTGGAGCTAGCACCTTTTGGAATATTTGTGACCACAGTTAATCCGGGTCCCATTGCAACCGGCTTTTTTGAGCATAATGAAAATAATCGAGCTTACTTAGCAAGAGTTCAAAATTTAGCACTTAGGCCTGAAAAGGTTGCTCAAAAGATTGTGGCAAGCGTTGGTTATAATAAACGGGAAATTAATTTACCAGCTTATTTAGAATGTGCGGCTCGTTTATATCAGTTATCACCAAAAATCGGTGATTTTTTAACTGCTAAGGTATTTAATTTCAAATAGTTTTGCTGTTTTAGAGAGGAGGGGCAATTTGTTATCTAAGTTTCAATGGCAGCTTGCACCTGAGATAAGTATCAAGTCTGAGCAAGCATTATACAGCCAAGCAGCAATTGATCCGATTGTTGCAAGATTACTTGCTAGTCGTGGTATCAATAGTGAAGAAAAGCTAACGGCCTTTTTGAATCCTAATTTTTCTGCATTGCATGATCCTTTCTTATTAAACGATATGCAAAAAGCGGTTGAACGGATTAATCAAGCGATTAATGCTGGCGAAAATATTTTAATCTATGGTGATTATGATGCAGATGGCATGACCAGCACTTCAGTTTTAAAGGAAGCCCTTGATGAATTAGGCGCTGAGGTCATAACCTATTTACCAAATCGTTTTACAGATGGTTATGGCCCAAATAAAGAGATTTATCAATATTATATCGATAACGAGAAGGTCAGTTTGATTGTGACCGTTGATAACGGTGTGGCCGGTCACGAAGCAATCGAATACGCGCAAAATAATGGTGTTGATGTGATAGTTACAGATCATCATGGCTTACCTCAAACCCTGCCCAATGCTTATGCAATTATCCATCCAGAGTATCCTGATTCTAGCTATCCATTTAAATATTTAGCGGGTGTTGGGGTTGCCTTTAAGCTATCGACTGCTCTATTAGGCTATCCGCCGGTTGAATCCTTGGATTTGGTGGCGATTGGTACAATTGCCGATATGGTTTCGTTGACTGATGAAAATAGAGTGTTGGTTAGCTTAGGTCTGGCACAGCTGAGGGTAACCGAACGAGAAGGCTTAATTGCCCTTTTTAAATTGGCAGGTGTTCATTTAAGTACAATTACTGAAGAGACGATTGGCTTTCAAATCGCACCACGCTTGAATGCTCTTGGGCGTTTAGATGACCCAAATCCAGCAGTAAGTTTACTGACTAGCTTTGAGGATGATGTTGTTGAAATTGCTGAAATGATTGAAGCGAAAAATACTGAACGTCGAGCAATTGTTGAGCAAATTAGAGAAGAAGCCAGCGAGCTGTTGGATTTAACCCAGTCAGTTCAAATATTGGCTAAGGCAAATTGGCATCCGGGTGTTTTGGGTATCGTTGCTGGGAACATCGTTGAGCAGACTGGTAAGCCAACCATTCTACTAACAATTGAAAATGGGATTGCTAAAGGCTCGGCAAGAAGTGTTGACTCGCTTGATTTATTTGCCGCATTAGACGCTCACCGAGAGCTATTTATTGCCTTTGGCGGTCATGCAGGTGCCGCGGGAATGACCCTAGATGTGGCTAATTTAGAAAAATTGCAAACTGTTTTGAATGATTATGTTGAGCAAAATCAGCTTGATTTAACGCAAAAGAAATCATTATTGATTGATGAAATCATCAAAGTAAGTGAAGTAGACCTTAAACTGATTGAAAATCTCAATCAATTGGCCCCTTTTGGTATGGATAATCCCAAGCCGATTTTTGAATTTGAGGCTGTTAAGACCTCCTTTGCCAAAGCGATAGGCGTCAATGAAGCGCATTTAAAGCTAAAAATTTCAGATGGACAGGCTGAATTACCAGTTATTGCCTTTAATTATGGTACAAAAAAGGATTTGCTAGAGCAGGCTAGCCAATTTAATATTGTCGGTACCTTATCTATCAATGAGTGGAATGGTCAAAGCTTTCCTCAACTGATGATGCAGGATTTTTCAATTGAAACCGTCCAAGTTCTTGATTTGCGAAGCAAGCATAAAAGCTTGCCTGATCAGGCGGATTATCTTGTTTTTAATTCAAAGCTAAAAGCAAAAATCAGTGATAAAACGCTTGTATCCATTGATGAAACAGCACGCTCAGGTAGCTTGGTAGTTGTGGATACTCCAGAAGAACCACTTGCACTAACTGACTTTATTAATAAAAATAATTATCAATTAATTTATTTTAAAAATATGATTCTACAGCCTAAATATATTAATGGTGTCGGGACGAGAGCACAATTTGAGCGTCTTTTTAAGGTAATTAATCAATATCCAGAATTTGATTTGCGGCATAAGCTTAAGGCGCTGGCGCAGTATTTAAAAATAGAGCAAGAGCTATTAGTTGATATGGTTAAGGTATTTCAAGAGCTGGGCTTTGTCATTATTTCTGAAGGGATTATGCGACCAGTTCATTCGCCTGAGAAAAAAGAAATTTCATCAAGCTTAGTTTATCAAAAACGTTGTCAAGCAGTTCAAATAGAAAAATTTTTTGCACTAGAGGATGTTCAAATCATTTATAAAAAAATAGTAGATGGATTAGAAGATTAATGCCTTATTAATCTGAAAATTATCATAAGGAGAATTTATTAATGGATTTAAAGAAATATATTGCGACAATTAAAGATTACCCTGAAAAAGGCATTTTATTTCGTGATATTACGCCCTTAATGGCAAATGGTGAGGCATTTTGCCAAGCAACACATGAGATTGTTGAATATGCTAAGGAAAAACAGATTGATATGGTTGTTGGTCCAGAGGCGCGTGGCTTTATCGTTGGCTGCCCAGTTGCATATGCGCTTGGGGTTGGCTTTGCGCCAGTTCGTAAACCGGATAAATTGCCAAGAGCAACTGTTCAAGCAGAGTATGAAAAAGAGTATGGAACAGATATTCTTACCATGCATCAAGATGCGATTCAACCAGGCCAGCGTGTCTTAATTGCTGATGATTTATTGGCAACTGGTGGTACGGTTGTCGCAACGATAGAGATGATTGAAAAATTAGGTGGGATTGTGGCAGGCTGTGCCTTTTTAATTGAATTAGATGAATTAAAGGGCCGTGAGAAAATCAAAAATTATGATATCAAGACATTAATGCACTTCTAAATTTTGATATAGTTATTTACTATGGCGAGCAATAGAATAATACTTTTTGTCATTGGCTAGCAAACATCATAGAATGTTAGTATGGCAGTTTTATATCCAGAAAAAAGAGATTAAAAAGCTGTATAACTTGTGAACAATGGATTTTTCCTTTATAACGGTTAGTACGGTTTTTTTTGGATTAGCTATAGTTTTAAATAAGAGAAATGAGGAATGCAAATGCCAATTAATGTGCCTGCTGGCTTACCAGCAATTCAAGAGTTAAGAAAAGAGAATATCTTTGTAATCAGCGGTTTAAGAGCGCAGCATCAAGATATTCGGCCTCTAAACATTCTAATTTTAAACTTGATGCCAAGAAAGTTAGTGGCAGAAACTCAGCTGCTGCGTTTATTATCAAATTCGCCTTTACAGATTAATATTGATTTACTTTATATGGAAACACATGAAACCAAAAATACAGCCAAAGCACATTTAGATAGTTTTTATTACGGCTTTGATGAAATAAAGGATAAATCATACGATGGTTTAATTGTGACTGGTGCACCTGTTGAAAAGCTTGATTTTGAATCTGTTGATTATTGGAAAGAGCTTACTCAGGTTTTTGAATGGCGGAGGACCCATGTTTATTCGACACTTTATATCTGCTGGGGCGCGCAAGCAGGTCTTTATTATCACTATGGTATTGACAAGCATCTGAGAAGAGACAAGCTTTCTGGCATTTATTCGCAAAAAATTGAGCCGATTGCTACTAATATCGAGCTGTTTAGAGGCTTTGAAGAACAGTATTTTTCACCACATTCTCGGTACACAGAAGTAGTTGAATCAGAGGTCAGGGAAAAATCAAATTTAGAAACTTGGGTTAAGGATGAAAAAGCAGGCTTATCAGTAATTGGCTCAAAGGATTTAAGGGAAATCTACGCCTTTGGTCACCTTGAATATGACAAAGATACTTTGGCATATGAATATTGGCGTGATCAAGCCGCTAATTTAAAGCCAGATATTCCGGAAAATTATTTTATTGATGATCAGCCAGAGAAGGGAGCCAGCTTTAAATGGAGTATGGCTGCCTCACTATTTTTCAATAACTGGCTTAATTATGCAGTTTATCAGAATACACCCTTTGACTTAAATCAGCTTAATCAATGGAATGCCTATTTATAATTTGTAGCTCTTATTTTTTCCATATTTAATTAACGCTACGAATCAAATGCTTTATTAATAAAATAGACTTGGTGATGTATATTGCATCACCTTTTTTGGTCTGGGCCAAAGCAATTGATTTCTGTTCAAATTTATAATAATGTATTGAACAGCAAACTTAGGTATAATGAATTAAGAATGACAATAATATTTTTGAGATAGAAGGTAGGTAAAGTAAATGAGCTATAGCAGTATTTTTTTGCACGGCTTTTCAAATATCCCGAACGAATTATTTAAACAGTTTTCAAATCTTCAATTTACGGCGGATAGCTTTTTAATTTGGTTATTTTTATATCAAACAACTGACAAGGGAGAAACAGTTTTAGATATTGAACAAATTGAAAAGGATACTAACATTTCGGAAAAGGCAATCTATGAATCAATTAATTCACTTTTAAATCAACAATTAATTAGACTCAAGACGACAGAGGACGTTTTTCATAAAATTCAAACAATTGTTGATTTAACGCCAACGTTTGAAAAATTAGATCAGCTTGTTAAACGACCAATGCTTAAATTAAGTGGACTTGGTCAGCTTAGTCAATTATTTGAACAGGAGCTTGGACGACCGCTTTCGCCAATTGAACTTGAGGAACTACAAAAATGGGTTGATGAGGAAAATATAGCGCCCGAGTTGGTCGAGCTTGCCCTTAAAGAAGCTGTTTTAAATCAGAAAAAGAATTTTAAATATGTCGGCGGTATTTTAAGAAATTGGCAAGGCAAGGGTTATCAACGTGTAGCCGATGTTGAAAATGATAAATCAACATTAAAAAAGGGGAAAATACTGGATATTCAAATTCCATTAGATTAGTGAGGTCATTTTATGTTAAGTAAGGCAAACTTAATGAAGGTACTCGAAATAATTGGTGAGATGTTTCCAAACGCAAAGGGAGAATTAAATTCGACGACTCCTTTTCAGCTATTAATTGCCGTAATTTTAAGCGCTCAAACAACGGACAAGGCAGTTAATCTTGTCACTCCTGCTTTATTTAGCGCCTATCCAACACCAGAGAAATTAGCGATAGCGCCGATTGAAGATGTAATGGAAAAGATTTCACGAATCGGTCTTTATAGAAATAAAAGTAAGAATATCATCCAAACGGCAAGAATAATACACGAGCAATTTCAAGATGAAATCCCTAGAACACATCAAGCGCTCGAAACATTGCCTGGCGTAGGCAGAAAGACAGCTAATGTTGTTCTGGGAGATGCGTTTGGTATTCCTGGAATTGCGGTTGATACTCATGTTGAACGTGTGTCAAAGCGCTTGAGAATTGTCAAAAAAAGTGCCAGCGTCAAGGAGGTTGAGCTTGCATTGATGGCTAAAATTCCTCAAGACCGCTGGGTTTTAACGCATCATCAATTGATTTTATTTGGGCGCTATCATTGCACAGCTAAAAAGCCAAAGTGTGAAATTTGTCCAGTCTTTTCATATTGTGGCGAAGGTCAGCTTATTTTAAAAAATAGCTTAAATTGACATTAAACCGACCTGAGTGTCGTTTTTGTGCGAAAACGGTATTGTTTCTGCGAAACAAATCCAAATTCACGCGTTAGGTGCTGTTTTTGTGCGAAAACGGTATTGTTTCCGCGAAACAAACCCAAATTCACGTATTAGGTGTTATTTTGTTGCAGAGCCTATTTTTGTTCAATCATCTTTTTTTATTTACTGCCCCCTAGTCGTCTGATCAGTTTTTTATGCTATAATTATTAGTCGAAACGAAAAATGATGAATAAAATGATTAATAAAGGAAAATGGAATGATTTATTTTGATAATTCAGCAACTACTCAAATTTACCCAGAAAGTCTAAAAGCCTATATGGACACCGCCAGCAAGGTTTTCGGTAATCCTTCAAGCCTGCACCGATTAGGCAGTCAAGCACATCGATTGTTGGAAATGGCGAGAGAACAGATTGCAGATTTATTTGCGGTTCAGCCGAAGGAAATTTATTTTACAAGTGGTGGCACAGAAGGCAACAATTGGATTATTAAGGGAACAGCGCTGGCAAAGCATCAATTTGGCAATCATATTATTATTTCAAATATTGAGCATGCCTCCGTTCGCAATGCAGCAGAAAGCTTGTCGGCATTAGGCTTTGAAATTGATTATTTACCTGTTGATGCCGATGGCTTTATTCAAATAGATCAGCTTGAAGGGCTTATTAAACCGACTACAATTTTAGTCTCAGTCATGGCGGTCAATAATGAAATTGGCAGTATTCAACCAATTGAAGCAATTTCTGAAATTTTGAACGATTATCCAAAAATCCAGTTTCATGTTGATGCAGTGCAAGCGATTAGTAAATTGTCTGTTAATGAATATTTGAATTCACGAGTTGATTTTTTAACCGTGTCTGCTCATAAGTTCCATGGACCAAGAGGGGTGGGCTTTATTTATGCTAAGTCGGGTAAAAAGTTACAGCCATTACTTGATGGTGGTGGGCAAGAATCAGCACAGCGCTCAACAACTGAAAATTTAGCAGGCATTGTGGCGATGGCCAAGGCACTTCGGCTCTCATTTGAACGTCAAGCAGATTTTATGGATAAGGTTACCAAGCAAAAGCAATTGCTTGTTAACGCACTTAGCGATTTTGATAAAGTAAGAGTTTTTAGTCCAGCCACAGCGGGCTTTATTCCAACAATTTTAACACTTGGCTTGCCGGGCGTTAGAGGTGAGGTTTTGGTGCACGCATTAGAGGAACGTGAAATCTTTGTTTCGACGACGAGCGCTTGCTATTCTAAAAGAGGTAAGATGCCTTCAACCTTAGGTGCGATGGGCGTTAGACAAGAAATTGCAGAGAGTGCAATTCGGTTGAGCTTTGGTGAACAAAATACTATTGCTGAAGTAGAACAGTTTATGCTTGCCTTTCGTCAAGCGTATGTGCAATTTGAGAGAGTAACTAAATAGGAGAGACTAAAACTAATGGAATATTCAGAGATATTAGTGCGCTATGGTGAACTATCGTTAAAGGGCAAAAATAAAAATCGGTTTATCGGCCGCTTGGTTGCCAACTTACAGGCAAGCTTAGCACCCTATCCGAATTTAAAAATTTTTGCAGATCGAGATCGAACACATATCTTATTAAATGGCGAAAATGCCCAAGCAGTAATGATAGATTTAAAAAAGGTTTTTGGCATTCAAAATTTTTCACCTGCTTTCAAGGTTGATAAGGATATTGATGCTCTAAAAGCCGCAGTTAGAGAGATTATGCTTAATATTTTTCAAACAGGCATGACCTTTAAAATTTCGGCTAAGAGAAGTGACCATAGCTTTGAATATGATACCAATCAGCTACATCAAATTTTAGGGAATGCTGTCTATGATGTTTTGCCAAATATTCAGGCTAAAATGAAAAAACCAGATGTTAATTTACGTGTCGAAATTAGAAAAAATGCGGCTTATCTATCTTATGAAACGATCAAGGGTGCGCTAGGATTACCCGTGGGTACAAGTGGTAAGGGAATGCTAATGCTCTCTGGCGGGATTGATTCACCGGTTGCCGGCTATTTAGCCATGAAGCGTGGCGTTGAAATTGAAGCGGTCCATTTTGCTTCACCACCCTATACGAGTGAGGGCGCACTTCAAAAGGCTAAGGATTTAACACAAAAATTAACGGCGTATTCTGGTAAAATTCGTTTTATTGAAGTACCATTCACAGAAATTCAAGAAACAATCAAGGCGAAAGCACCAACTGCATACTTAATGACCTTAACACGCCGATTTATGCTGCGAGTGGCAGATGAAATTCGTAAAGAACGCAAGGGCTTAGTAATTATTAATGGGGAATCACTTGGTCAGGTCGCTTCACAGACCTTGGAATCAATGCAGGCAATTAATGAAGTGACGAATACACCAATTATTCGACCAGTTGTGACAATGGATAAGACAGAAATTATTGAAATCTCAGAAGCGATTGATACCTTTGCTATTTCGATTCGTCCGTTTGAGGATTGCTGTACCATATTTGCCCCACCAAGTCCTAAGACCAAACCTAATTTGGATTTGGTACATCGCTATGAGGCGCGAATGGCAGTTGAGGAATTGGTTGAGCGCGCAGTTCGTGGTATTAAGATTGAAATGATTGAGCTGAATAGTAATATAGAAACTGAAATGTTTAGTGAGTTGCTGTGAAAGCTTATGATGGCGATAATAAAAAAGGAGGACTTATGTCGTATCTCCTTTTTTTTATTAAAATTATTTTCCACTCGCCCGTTCAATTTTATTTTTAGCAGGCTTAAAGTTAATCTGATTTTTGTTTAATAAGCTTTGAAAAGCTAGCTTGCCTTTTTGAAAGTTTTCAACTTCAAGTTCAACTTCAAAATCATGACCAGTGCCATACCAGCTTTCATCGAGTGCTAATAGACCTTCTGGAATTTCAAATTCTGCCCGCTTTGTTGTAAGCTGTGCAAAGCAGCTTAATTGATTCGTTTTAATGTCTTCAATTGCTAAACGTTGACTAATTTCACTATTGGCAAAGTAGTCAATCTTTGGGTTATAGTTATCCCTTGTTAACTTAAGTGGCACATTATATTCTAAATGTCCATTATTTTCTGGTACCTTTAAGGTCATCTCTGTTCGATTTTCATAAAAGCGAATTCTTAAGCCAAGGTGAAGCGTTTTTAGTCTTTGATCGCTAGTATCAAAGTAGTAGTTTGTTTGTATGTTGAAGTTTTCAACCTTATAGGTTTGGATTAACCTGTGATATTCTATTTCGGTGAGTAAACTTTTAAACTCAATCTCTAGGTTTTGCATGTCGACTCCTTATCTCTTATTGATTTAATTATAGCACCTTTAAACAATTTTGTATGGCTTCAATTTATGCTAAAATAAGCTTAGCGATACATTAAGTAAAAATGAAGTGATGATAGAGGAAAGCTTATGGCTATAGATTTTGATTTCGATTTGTTTTTAGACCCGTATGTTCAAGCGGTCAGTGAGTTAAAGGTAAAACTACGAGGTATTCGTAAGCAATACCGTAAGCAAGGCTTATATTCTCCAATTGAGTTTGTTACTGGACGAGTAAAGCCAGTTGATAGTATTATGAAAAAAGCGGATCTTCGCGGGTTTCCGCTAGATAAATTGGAAACAGATATGCAGGATATTGCCGGTTTACGGATTATGGTGCAATTTGTTGAAGATATCGATGATGTTGTAGAGCTACTTCGTAATCGGACAGATTTTACAATTGTGCAAGAGCGCGATTACATTACGAATAAAAAACAAAGTGGCTATCGGAGTTATCATGTGATTATTAATTATCCAGTAGAGACGATTGATGGTGAAATTCACGTTTTCGCTGAAATTCAAATTAGAACGTTAGCAATGAATTTTTGGGCGACAATTGAGCATTCTTTAAATTACAAGTATCAAGGGGATTTTCCAGATGAGTTAAAGGCGCGTTTGGAGCGCACCGCTGAGATTGCCTATATGCTGGATAATGAGATGTCGAAAATCAAGGATGATATTCAAGAAGCTCAATTAATCTTTGACCCGCCCAGCCGGAAGCAGCATCGTCAAGAAAAACTAAGGAATGTGGACGAAAATGGTTTATCAAGAAAAAATGAATAAAAAAATAGCGATTGTTTCCAATCGTCAAAGCCAATCACAAATGGTTTCTAAGATTTTAACAGAAAAATTACTTAAGAATCATTTTCCAATTAATGAAAGTAATCCAGATATCGTGATTTCAGTTGGTGGTGATGGCACCTTATTGAAGGCCTTCCATCAGTTTGAAGCGCAATTAGATAAGGTTAAATTTATCGGTGTGCATACTGGTCATTTGGGCTTTTATACCGATTGGCGTGACTATGAAATTGCGCAATTAATTGAAAATTTATTGAAGGATGAGTCTAAAAGCGTTAATTATCCAATTCTAGATATTGAGATTGAGTTTTTTAATGGTGAGCGGGCGAATTTCAAGGCTTTGAATGAATCAACGATTCGTCGTGTCAATCGAACTCTAGTTGGTGATATTTATATCTCTGGTAATAAATTTGAGAAATTTAGAGGCGATGGACTTTCTGTTTCAACGCCAACTGGTTCAACGGCATATAATAAGTCTGTTGGTGGTGCGGTCATTCACCCAAGCATCAAAGCAATTCAGCTGACAGAAATTGCCTCTTTAAATAATATCGTTTTTAGAACATTAGGATCGCCGATTATTATTGGTGAAAAGGATTCGATTGAAATTTTCCTAGAAGAGATGGAGGATTATACGATTACCATTGATCAGCTCGCTTTGCAAAATGAAAAAATCAGGCTAATCAAATATAAAATATCCAAAGAACAAATTCAATTCGCTGGTGGCAAGCACACACATTTTTGGGAACGGGTGCGCCAATCCTTTATTGGTGATGATGACGATGAAATTTGAATGGATATACCAAGGCGATTCGCCAGCTTCTCTAAAGCATTTCCTGCATGAAAAAGGCATATCCAAGGCTTTGCTAGCGAAAATAAAGTTTCAAGGTGGTAAGCTATTCGTCAATCAAAAAATAGAAAATGTTCGTTTTGTTTTAAAGAAAAATGATTGCATTATGGCTATTATTCCGGATGAATCAGCTCATGAAACGTTGATTTCCGATCATTTACCATTAGACATTATCTATGAAGATGAGCATTTTTTATTAATTAATAAACCGGCGGGGTTTGCCTCTATTCCATCTCAGTTTCATCCTAGAGGAACAATGGCTAATTTTGTAAAGGGCTACTATCAAATGCAAGCTTACCCAAATCAAGTGATTCATATTGTGACCCGTTTAGACCGTGAGACGTCAGGCATTATGCTTTTTGCCAAGCATGGCTATGCTCACGCCATGCTGGATAAGGCGCTTAGAGGTGGTTTGGTTACCAAAAAATATCAGGCAATTGTTGCTAATAGTAATCAATTATTAACGTGTGGTGAAATTATTGCACCGATTGGACGTAATTTTGCTTCATTAATCGAACGTCAGGTGATTGAAACTGGCAAATATGCCCATACCTCATATCAAATATTAGCTGAATACCCAATCTATTCTTTAGTGGATATCCAATTGCACACTGGTAGGACTCATCAAATCAGAGTTCATTTTAGCTATTTAGGTGCACCACTTTTGGGAGATGATCTTTACGGCGGTTCTAAAGCTTTGATTAATCGACAGGCGTTGCATTGTTATTCGCTTTCTTTTTATCATCCATTTTTAGAAAAAGAAATGAGCTTTGAAATTAAACTACCTGAGGATATGCAAATTTTAATCAGCTCGAGGAGCTTAGTTGTATAAATGAAGCGTAAAGAAAAAGACCCATCGGCTTGATACTGATCCAAGGGTTAGATTTTTGGTCTAACCTTTGGAGCGCAACAGCCTATAGGTCTTTTATTTATATATAGATTTTCACATTATGACTTCAGGTCAGAGAATGTCTCTTTTTTGGTGAGAATTAAGTTAATGGTCTCCGTAATAATCGCTCTTTGAGCTTCGATATCTGCAACAATAGCTCCAGTTGAGCCTAATGTTGCCAGTCCAGTTGTTACAATCCAAATCCCATTTAATAATGATGCAACAGCCTCCTGATCACAATCTTTATATTTAGGATTATTAGTGATTACTTTTTCAAACAGCTGATATGAAAAATCATGTAGCTGCTTATCGGCTATATTGTCATCGATTAGTAATGCCTGATATAATTTAGGCTCAACTTTGGAAAATTGAATAATATTTAGGGCGAGGTCAGTTAATGTGCTTTCTGCTGAGTCGCCTAGGTAGCTTTGATTCTCTAAATTTTGATAAATTTGAGCATACAATTCTTTTTTGAGATCGCTCATATTTTGAAATTCTAAATAAATTGGCTGTGTGGAAGACCCGATATGAGCTGCTAAGCTGCGTGCTGTAAGATTACTAAAGCCATTTTTGGAAACAAAATCATAGGCACCATTTAAAATCTGCTCTTTTAAAATTGTTTTTTTTCTAGCCATGAGAGTCCTTTCTTGTTTTCGTCTTGATAGTTAGATAAAATAAAAGATAATATAATCTCAACTTACCGATTGATAACGCCTTTTATTCTAGCAGAGGCCTTTATTTTTATCAATTTTAATGCTTGGGCAAAATGCCTATTATATCAATGATTAGGAGTAATTATGACCAATTTTTCAGAGCAATTAGCACGCTACGCAGACTTGATTGTGACCACAGGTATTAATGTCAAAAAGGGTCAAACAGTCGTTTTAAGCATTGGCGTTGACCAGGTTGAATTAGCACATTTAATTGTTAAGTCGGCTTATTTACATGGCGCAAAAGAGGTACTTGTCAAGTGGCAGGATGATAAGATAACTCGCTTATTTATTGAAAATACAACCGATTTAACAACGATTCGACCATCGGTTATCTTAGAAAATGATGAAATCGTAGCTGAAAAGGCTAGCCGAATCAGTGTAGTTTCAAGTAATCCAGCTGCCTTTGCAGGTGTTGATAGTCAACGGATTAAGGCGAGACAGCAAGCGGTTATGAAGGCCAGACAAAAGGTGATGCAGGCAACACAAAACAACGATCTTTCTTGGACAGTGGTAGCAGCTGCGAGTCCAGAATGGGCAAAGGTAGTTTTCCCAGCCTTGTCAGCTGAAGCGGCACAGGAAAAGCTATGGCAAGCGATTTTTAACAGTGTGCGACTTGATGCTAAAGAGCCAAATCAGGCTTGGGAGCAGCACAATGACTTTTTAGCTCAAAAGGCAGCATGGCTAAATCAATATCAATTTGATGCGTTGCACTATCAAGCACCGGGAACAGATTTAGTGATTGGCTTACCTAAAAATCATCTTTGGGAGGGTGCTGGTGCTGTTAATAGTCAAGGCCAGTCCTTTATGCCTAATATGCCGACAGAAGAGGTTTTTACGGCACCTGATGCTAAACGTGTTGATGGCTTTATTCGGGCGACCAAGCCTCTGAGCTATGCGGGTACAATTATTGAGGGTATGACCTTTCAGTTTAAGGCTGGTGAAATCATCTCTTTTACTGCCGAAGCTGGCGAGGCAGTATTAAAGGATTTAATACAAACGGATGAAGGTGCAAAAAGAATTGGTGAGGTGGCGCTTGTACCGCATTCAAGTCCAATATCACAATCAGATTTAATTTTTTTTAATACGCTTTTTGATGAAAATGCATCCAATCATCTAGCAATTGGGGCGGCCTATTCATTTTCAATTAAGGGTGGCACCGAAATGAGTGAAGCTGAATTAATGGCTAATGGCTTAAATCGTTCACAGGTTCATGTTGATTTTATGGTAGGTTCTGCAGAAATGTCAATTGATGGTATTTTGGAAAACGGTGAACGGATGCCTATTTTTAGAAATGGTGAGTGGGCGAATTAAGCAAATAAAAAATGATTATCAATAATGTTTACTTATTATTGATAATCATTTTTTATCATATCCGATGTTTCTCGGAAACATTGGATTATTTGTAGATATAAGTGAGTTTTTGTGCAGATTTCCCGATTTCTCTCGGAAAGATTGGCTTATCCACAAATATAAGAACGCTTTTATCTTAGTGGGACAATCTAGCGTTTGTGTCATTTTAAGACAAATAAAAATTGGACTGAAAGATTTATCAGTCCAATTTATTGTAGCACTTTTTATTATTAGCCTAGCTTTTCAACTAATGCTTTGGCGAAAGCTTCAAGCTTTTCTATGTCTTCATCTTCAGCAGCTAAATCAACCTTAACGCTTTCTGAGCCTTTTGTAGCACCAGTTTTGGCAAAAGCCTCATCAAACTCATCAACGGATTTACAGAATTCATCATAAAAAGTATCGCCACTACCAACGACGCCATAGATTTTACCAGATAAATCTAAATCCTGTAAGTCATCATAAAAATCAACAATTTCGTCAGGTAATTCACCATCACCGTATGTGTAGGTTGCAACAATATTAATATCATAGTCCAACAAGTCTTCGGCTTCTACAGAAGTACATTCATCAACCTCGACTTCGATATCTAAGTTTTCCAATGCTTCAGAAACAATGTCTGCAATTTCTTCTGTGTTACCTGTCATACTTGCGTACACAATTTTAGCGGTTGCCATATTATTTTCTCCTTTTAAATACATAATCAATAAGATTAGTCATCAATAATTAACTAATCTGTTAGAATGCATTATATCAAAGCTGGAAATTTTTTAAAAGTATCTGAACAGGAGAAATATAAAAACTTTATTTATTCATCGGTTTTCTTTACACAGGCTGGTTGAAAGTGCTAAACTCTAATAAGTAAACTGTAGGTAAATAGTGACTTTGAACAATTTGAGAGAAGCGTTAAGCGTAGCAAGGAGATTATAATTGATTACTTTAAAATCAACAAGAGAAATTGAATTAATGGATGAATCAGGTGAAATTTTAGCAGATGTTCATCGTCATTTGCGTGATTTAATTAAGCCTGGAATTGATATGTGGGAAATTGAAAAGTTTGCTAGGGGCTTTATTGAGTCACATGGTGCAAAGGCAGCCCAAATTGGTTTTGAGGGCTATGAATATGCTACTTGCTGTTCGCTAAATAATGAAATTTGTCATGGCTTTCCACGCCATCAAAAATTAAAATCTGGCGATTTAATCAAAGTTGATATGTGTGTTGATTTCAATGGTGCCATTTCAGATTCTTGTTGGGCATATGCAGTTGGCGAGGTTTCAGCTGAAGTTCAGCGCTTGATGGCTGTTACTAAAAAATCGCTTTATTTAGGAATTGAGGCAGCTAAGGTTGGTAATCGAATTGG
Organism: Enterococcus sp. MMGLQ5-1; assembly: GCF_013155265.1. Lineage (GTDB taxonomy): Bacteria > Bacillota > Bacilli > Lactobacillales > Streptococcaceae > MMGLQ5-1. The sequence continues at coordinate 300,914 of NZ_JABJXU010000001.1, forward strand.
TGATATTGGTCATGCGATTCAGACCTATGTTGAGGGTGAAGGCTTTTCTGTTGTCCGTGATTTTGTCGGTCATGGTATTGGGCCAACCATTCATGAGGAGCCGATGATTCCACATTATGGTGAAGCAGGACGTGGCTTACGCTTAAAGGAAGGCATGGTCATTACAATTGAGCCGATGGTTAATATTGGTGATTGGCAAATGGTGATGGATTATAAAGAAATGAGCGGAGAAATTGCGCCTGCCTACACCAAGGATGGCTCAATTTCTTGTCAATATGAACACTCGCTAGTTATTACCAAGGATGGTCCTCGTATATTAACTGAACAAGATTAATTTTATTCTAAATCATATTAATCTTGTATAGAAGCTATAAAGGATGTATAAATAATTGAAAAATAAAGACATCAAAGCAGAAATTGTCAATTGGGTAAAGGTATTTCAATCGTATTATCAAAATGCAGATATTGGTATGTCAAGTGCGGCAGTATCTTATTATTTTCTACTTTCTCTTTTTCCAATTATTTTAACAATTGGCAGCTTACTCCCATTTTTAAATTTAAATGTTTCAGAAATTATGAACTATGTGGAACAGGTGCTCCCAAAGGATATTTATGATCGAATTTCAGATGTAATTATCAGTCTTTTAACTAATAAATCAAGTGGTCGTTTATCAATCGGGTTAATTTTTACGCTGTGGGCTGCTAGTCAGGGTATTGGTGCCCTGCAAAATGCCATGACTAAGGTCTACCAGGTGAAAAAGGTTCCAAATCTATTATTGAATCGATTATTTGGAATGCTCATCTTAATTGCTTCAATGATTTTATTTGTTGCCAGTATTGTTTTTGTAACCTTTGGGCATAAATTATTCGTCATTGTGAATGATTATTTTGATTTACCAGTTAATGTAATTCAAATTGTTAGTGGTCTGGTTTTACCATTATCTATTGTTGGAATGTTTATCTTGATTGTTCTGTTGAATTACTTGTTGCCAGATGTTCGATTTAGGCAGCTCAAGTTTTTATTGCCAGGTAGTATTTTTACATTACTCGGTTTTTTGATTCTATCGAAGGCCTTTGATATTTATCTTCAATATTTTGGGAGTCGAATTAGCTCCTACCAAATCATTGGCACTGCAATTATATTAATGGTTTGGTTGACAATTATTGCGCAAATTTTATTATACGGTGCGGTAATCAATGCAGCTTATATAGAGAAGTCTACAGGTAAAAAGCCAGAGGTTCGTCAAATTAGAAAATGGATTAAAAGAAAGGTCAAAAATGAAAAAGAGAAATCCTAATTATTATTTTAATGATTTAAATGAATTATTAACTAAAAGTGAAGCAATTTCTGAAGAAATGCACCCGTTTTTTGAACAAGCAGATCTATTTTTTAAAGAGGGAGGGGAATTTACCGAGAAAACAGCAGTAATTGCGGGGTTTGAAAAAGGTATGGTTGATTATAATGAAATTTCAAATCAGCTTTCTGCATTAGTACCTAATGTTAGAGTAATCGGTATGCATAAAAAATTAGTTAAGCAATTTGAAGAATATGTTGAAGCCTGTCAAGCAATGGTTGAAGCAACCAAAGCAGAAAATGAGTCAGCTTTTAGGCTGTCTGAAAAAAATCAAGAATTACTTTCTGAGGTACTTGGTAAAACGATTAATCGAATTGTTAAATTAGCGATGTAAACAAAGGTGCTTAATGCGCTTGCTAGAAACTCGAGCATAAGGCAAAAATAATTGTAGTGACGCTTTTTGTCACGAATTATTTTAATTTATGCCGAGCGTTTCTCGCGCATTAAGCCCGTCAATAAGCAGGTAACGATAAAATTCAATTACGCTAAACCGTTTCTCGCGCATTAAGCCCGTCAATAAGCGGGCAACGATAAAATTCAATTACGCTAAACCGTTGCTTAATGCGCTTGCTAGAAACTCGAGCATCACAAGCATTAATCAAATCGGTGTGACTTTTGTGGCAGCACATTTTGTGCTGCTTTTTACGTTGCTCAAGACTGCTTTAAATTTTGTAGTTTTATTGTGAATCCAGCAATGTTTCTGGAAAGCAAATCCAAATTCACGCTTTAGATATCGATTTTTTGTGAAAATGGTATTTTTCGATAAAAAAAGCAAATTCGACTTATAAAGAATGGATTGAAATCTTTATTAGTCTAATTTATTGTAGAGCAAAAAGACAAACCATACTCTGAAAGTATACTTTGTCCACATTCTGAGAGGTGTGACTTTTGCCGCACCTCTCTACTGTTAAAAATTAAAGTTCTTATCCTCAATTGTTTGCTTGCCTTCACTCAAAATAACATCTTCTGTTTTTTGCCACCAATTTTTTAACTGCTTCGCATAGGTCATAGGATAGCAATCTGCGTATTCAATCAAGGGTTCGCCAAATAATGTTTCATTTGGAAATAAAAATTCCAAATTATACTTTAATTCACTAATTAAATTATAGGCCTCAAAAAGTCTTTTTTTATTTATCTCTAAATCATCAGTAACCAATATTTTAGGTAACGGCTTCAAAATATTTGATAAGCTTTTAAGGATAAAAGCTGTGATTTCAAAAGAATCGTTATCTATTTTTTCAAATTGTGCTAGAAATTGGATATGATGATTGAGTATTTTTTCCGCTTCTCTTTGTAAATCATGATTATTCATAAGTGCTCCAATCTTTTTAATCATTATTTTTTAATAATTTAGAGAAAAAATTTCTTTTTGGGTTTGGTTTAAAAGTATCATCAGTAACGTCTAACATTTGATGAATATCAATAACTTCTTTATTTACAGCTTGATTGCTATGAACGACAACAGCACAGCCTTCTGGTGCGATTGAATTATTTTTTGTGACAACGGTCGAGCTTATTGTTAATTCATTGGCTAATTTGATAAATTTCATTTTTGTAGCATCATCGAGTAAGTCGTTTATTTTCATTGATAATTGAGCTGATTCATTAACATTTTCATTCAGCTTCTGGCTGAATATCTTTTGATAGAAAGCTTGACTAGCATCCTGATTTGTAATAATTAAAATAACACGTTCTCTGAAAGTACCCAAATACTTTTTTTGTTCAGCTGGCTTTAATTCTGGTTTGCCATAGAAGCCCTGCTCTAATTTTTCTTCAATTCCCATAATACCTCCTAGCTATCTCACTGTCTTTATTCTACTAGATTTATACAGTGAATGCGAGAATTCACTTAATAATTAAATTGTAGAAATATCTTAAAAGAAGTGAATGCTAAATTTTCTGAAAATTTACAATTAATTATGGTAAACTATTTTTAAATCGATAATTTATTAAATGGAGGCAATAGCAATGAGTTTAATCAATCGTTTTAATCCACAAGTTTCAAAAATTGAGATTTCTAAAATACGACAATTTGACCAAGAGGTTTCAAAAATTGATGGTATTTTAAAATTGACGCTTGGTGAGCCTGATTTCACCACACCTGATCATGTTAAGGCGGCTGGTATTCAGGCGATTAATGATAACCAAACCCATTATACTGGGATGAGTGGTTTACTAGAATTACGACAAGAGGCCAGTCGTTTTATGTCTGAGAAATATCATGTTGATTATGATGCGAACGATGAGATTTTAGTAACTGTCGGTGCAACAGAGGCAATTTCAGCTACCCTGATGGCAATTTTAGAAAAGGATGATATTGTTTTATTACCCGCTCCTTTATATCCGGGCTACTCTCCGTTAATCACCTTAGCAGGTGGTCGTATTGTTGAAATCGATACGACTGAGAATGCTTTTGTTTTGACGCCAGAAATGGTAGAGTCAGCAATGGCTAAATATGGTGATAAAGTTAAAGCAATCATTTTAAATTATCCAAGTAACCCAACGGGGATTACTTACAATCGAGAGCAAATTCAAGCCTTGGCAAAAACCTTGGCTAAATATGATATCTTTGTTTTGAGTGATGAAATTTATTCTGAATTAACCTATACTGAAGCAGGTCATGTTTCAATTGCTGAATATATTCGTGAACAAACAATTTTATTAAATGGGCTTTCTAAGAGTCATTCGATGACTGGCTGGCGTCTTGGTTTTATTTATGCGCCGCGTGAATTGACGGCAGAAATTATTAAAACGCATCAATACTTTGTGACAGCAGCGTCAACAATTTCACAGGTTGCGGGGATTGAGGCATTGAAAAATGGTCGAGCTGATGCTGAGCCAATGAAGGCAGAATATGTTAAACGCCGCGACTACATTATCGAAAAAATGAGCGCACTCGGCTTTAAAATTATTGCACCGGATGGCGCATTTTATATTTTTGCTAAAATTCCAGCTGAGCTGAATCAAAATTCATTTGAGTTCCTTGTTGATTTTGCGAAGAAAAAACAGGTTGCCTTTATTCCAGGTAGTGCATTTGGTGATTACGGTGAAGGCTACATCCGATTAAGCTATGCTGCAAGTATGGCGGTGATTGAAACAGCTATGCAACGCCTTGCTGAATATATTAATGAACAGTAATTAGCTTAAGCTAAAATAAAAAACCAAAATCGATTATTTCGATTTTGGTTTTTTGGTTAATTAACAGGATCAAGGATTGGAATGGAAACCTCAACTAAGTTTGCAGTTTTGATTGTTTTTAGTTCTGGTTTCTGGTTGTCTAATTGAAGCTTCTTGACAAAGAAGCTTTTAATTGCATCTAGCTCGCCATCACGGAGATTTCTTCTCTTATTAGTGATTAAAATTTCGTGATGCTTTGGCGCTTTTGTGTAAATAATTGTAGTGCTACCAGTTGTATAAACCTCAACGAGCTCAGCGTCGGTATTGTCCAATTGACCCCTTACAAGTTCGCCATGGGTGTTTGTTACGTTGATTAGTTTCATCAAATCACCTCTTCATCAACATTATATCAAATAAATAAAAATTTATTAAATAATTTACCTTAAATCCCTGATAAAAAAATGTTATCACAGTGATTATTTTTTGTTTAATTAGTGAAAATAGTATTAATTAAAATTAACTTGATTCTTACACGTTATCGATGCTGTCGGTTTGGACAGCAGTTTGTGCTGGGATTGCTTCATTAGACTCAATAATAATTTGATCATCCTTAAGCTTGGCAATTAATTGATGTGTCTCTGGATGCTCTAAATAATAATCAGCAATCTGATCTTCGATCGTATCTTGGATGGTTCGATTGAGTGGTCTAGCCCCCATTGCTGGATTGTAGCCTAGCTCAACGATTTTTTCCTTGACGGAGTCCTCAACTGCGAGGTGTAATTTTTGAGCCCTGAGCTGTTGATTAACCTCGTCTAAAAGAAGCGAAACAATACTTAAAAGATTGGTTTTGTTTAACGATTGGAACTCAACAATACTATCAAAGCGATTCAAAAATTCAGGATTGAAAAAATCTCCTAAATGATTTAAGACTGATTTTGTAGTACCTGCCTTGGCTGCCCCAAAGCCCACGCTTGCTTCAACATGGCTTGTCCCAGCATTACTGGTCATAATAATAATAGTATCTTTAAAGCTTACGGTTCTGCCTTGTGCATCGGTTAAGCGCCCGTCGTCTAGTATCTGTAAGAATAGGTGCATCACATCAGGATGCGCCTTTTCAACTTCGTCTAATAGAACAAGGCTATATGGATTACGGCGAACCTTTTCAGTGAGCTGTCCAGCCTCATCATAGCCAACATAGCCCGGTGGTGAGCCAATTAGTTTAGCGACACTATGTTTTTCCATATATTCACTCATATCAAAACGAATCATTGAATTTTCTGAGCCGAAGAGCTCCTTTGTAAGCTGCTTAGCTAATTCAGTCTTACCAACCCCTGTTGGTCCAACAAAGAGGAAGGAACCAATTGGACGTGAGGGCTTACCGAGACCGATTCGATTACGGCGAATGGCTTTGGCGACTTTATCAATTGCCTCGTCTTGACCTTTAACGTGCTTTTCCAAGTCTATCGCAAGATTAATTAGCTGTGTTTGCTCTTTTTGCTTCAAATCACCGACAGGAATGCCTGTTTTTTGCTCAACAATTCTTTCGATTTCTTTTTCGGTAATCACCGGTGTATTTTGCTCGTTGACTTCCTTTTTTTGCATTTCTTGGAGCTTAGTAATTTGATCCCGATAGTACGCAGCTTTTTCAAAGTCCTCGGCACGTGTGGCCTGCGTTTTTTGGGCTTCGGCAGCTTTAATTTTTTGCTCAATTTCCTTTGGATCAATAAATTGTAAGGTAAGATTCATTTTAGAGCCAGACTCGTCTAGTAAATCAATTGCCTTATCTGGTAAATAGCGATCTTGGATATAGCGATTGGAGAGGATAGCGGCTCCTTTAATCGCATCATCAGAATATTTAACATGATGATAATCCTCATAACGCTTTTGAATGCCTTTTAAGATTGTAATCGTTTCTTCAACACTAGGCTCATTAACCCGAACTGGTTGCATCCGACGTTCAAGTGCCGCATCCTTTTCAATGATTCGGTATTCATTAAGTGTTGTTGCACCGACTAGCTGCAATTCACCTCTTGCGAGTGCCGGTTTTAAAATATTACCAGCATCCATACTGCCATCGCCAGAGGCACCAGCACCAACAATTTCGTGAATCTCATCAATAAATAAAATCACATCATTACGTGCCTTGATTTCTTCGATTAGCTTTTGAATTCGCTCTTCAAATTGACCACGAATACCTGTACCTTGTACTAAAGAAGCAACATCCAGTCGGATTACTTCTTTATTTTGTAATTTTTGTGGTACATCACCATCCACAATCTTTTGTGCTAAGCCTTCTACAACAGCAGTTTTACCAACACCGGGCTCACCAATCAAAACTGGATTGTTCTTGGTACGGCGATTTAAAATTTCAATTACCCGTTTAATTTCTTGATTACGGCCAATTACTGGATCAATCTCACCTGCACGAGCTGATTCGGTAATATTGATGCCATATTCATCCAGAAGTCCATTTTTGTTGTTGCCATTATTAGGACGGCGAGGTGGTTGACCACCGGATTGTGTTGGTGGTGTTTGTGGATTACCATAGCCCCCTAAGGATCTTAACATTTGGTCGAAATTTTCTAAATTGAATGGGTCGTTAATATTATTGTTATTAGCCATATTTTGATTATTAAAATTTTGTGAACCATATTCGCGTTTTAGCTCTTGATAGCAGGACTGACATAAATCAGTTTGCTGCTTTTGACCATTAACGCTGGTAAACAGGTGAATCGTCGCTTCATTAGTATTGCAATTTTGACAAATCATAAATTCACACCTTTCCTGTGAAAGCCGAGAGAATCACATACTAAGCTTTGTATAAGCATTAAAATACCCCTTTTGATTCTCATGACCAGAATAACTATAAATCAGCAGTGATGAATCAATAAAATTATTGACCAATACTGACCTTTGATATTTTGATTATAAATGCTTCCTCTAAAATGTGCAAGGATTTTGTTTGCAATAAGTAAGTTACCAATCATAAAATTAGAAAATCATTTAGAGACTTTTTTACTGATTTTCTTCACTATCGGTTGTCAAAAACGTTTTATTTTGTTACAATCTCTTAATGTAAGGGTTTTTAAATAACTCTAAAATTCTACTTTACTAAAGGAGACTATAATTATGGCATCAAAGGATTTTCACATTGTAGCTGAAACAGGGATTCATGCACGTCCAGCAACTCTATTAGTTCAAACTGCAAGTAAATTTACTTCAGATATTAACTTAGAGTATAAAGGTAAATCAGTAAATCTTAAATCAATCATGGGTGTAATGTCACTTGGTGTTGGTCAAGGTGCTGACGTTACAATTTCTGCTGAAGGGGCAGATGCAGATGACGCACTTACTGCAATCTCAGAAACAATGGCGAAAGAAGGTTTGGCTGGATAATGACAGAATTGCTTAAAGGAATTGCAGCCTCAGACGGTGTTGCAGTTGCTAAAGCTTATCTGCTTGTTCAACCTGACTTATCTTTTACTACTGAAAATGTAGAAGATACTGATGCACAAGAAGCTCGCTTAGATGCTGCCTTAGCAGAATCTAAAAGCGAGCTTAGTGCTATCCGGGAGAAAGCAGCTAAAAGCTTAGGGGAAGAAGAAGCACAAGTTTTTGATGCACATTTAATGGTTTTATCAGATCCTGAAATGGTTAATGGGATTAAAGAAAATATTCGCGCTAAAAAAGTTAATGCGGAAGCAGCCTTGAAAGAAGTAACTGATACTTTTATCACGATTTTTGAAGGTATGGATGACAATCCTTATATGCAAGAACGTGCAGCTGATATTCGTGACGTAACAAAGCGCATTTTGGCACACTTATTAGGTGTTACTTTACCAAATCCTGCAATGATTAACGAAGAAGTAATTGTTGTCGCGCATGATTTGACACCTTCAGATACTGCACAGTTAAATCGTGAATTTGTTAAAGCATTTGTGACTGATATTGGTGGTCGAACTTCTCACTCAGCGATTATGGCACGCTCACTAGAAATCCCAGCGATTGTTGGGACAAACAATGTGACTGCACTTGTTTCGGCTGGCACAATTCTTTCTGTAAATGGGATTACAGGTGAGACAATTATTGAGCCAACTGCTGAACAGATTGCTGATACTGAAGCTGCTGGTAAAGCCTTTGCTGAACAAAAGGCAGAATGGGAATTATTAAAAGACGCTGAAACGGTTACTGCTGACGGTAAACATTTTGAGCTAGCTGCAAATATTGGTACGCCAAAAGATGTCGTCGGCGTTAATAATAACGGTGGCGAAGCAGTTGGACTATATCGTACTGAGTTTTTATATATGGAATCACAAGATTTCCCAACAGAAGACGAGCAGTATGAAGCCTATAAGGCTGTTTTAGAAGGTATGAATGGCAAGCCTGTTGTCGTTCGGACAATGGATATTGGTGGGGATAAAGAGCTACCATACTTTGATTTACCAAAAGAAATGAATCCATTCTTGGGCTATCGTGCTTTACGCATCTCTATTTCTGAAAGCGGCGACCAAATGTTTAGAACACAGCTGCGTGCTTTATTACGTGCTTCAGTTCACGGTAAATTACGTATTATGTTCCCAATGGTAGCGTTGCTAACAGAATTCCGTCAAGCTAAGAAGGTTTATGACGAAGAAAAGGCAAAATTAATTGCTGAAGGTGTTACTGTTGCTGACGATATTCAAGTCGGTATTATGATTGAAATTCCGGCTGCGGCTGTTTTAGCAGATCAATTTGCTAAAGAGGTGGATTTCTTCTCAATTGGTACAAATGACTTGATTCAATATACAATGGCTGCTGACCGGATGAATGAACAAGTATCTTACCTCTATCAGCCATACAACCCATCTATTTTGCGTTTAATTAAAAACGTGATTGATTCTGCTCATAAAGAAGGTAAATGGGCTGGTATGTGTGGTGAAATGGCTGGTGATCAAACGGCTGTGCCATTATTAGTCGGTATGGGCTTAGATGAATTTTCAATGAGTGCGACTTCAATTTTGAAGACTCGTAGTTTAATGAAGCGTTTAGACACATCTAAGATGAAAGAGCTAGCTGATAAGGCATTGACTGAATGTGCAACGCTTGAAGAGGTTGTTGCTTTAGTTGATCAATATGTTGGTGAATAAATAATTTACAATTAGCAATGAGTGCTTGTCTTTAGATGAGTACTCATTGTTTTTTGTTTTTTAAACATCTACCCTTAATCCTTAATCGTTGATCGTTAATTGTTAATTGCGCCATGATATAAGACTTCACAGGCTAGAAAGGTGCGCTATAAGCTGATAAATAGACAGGCAAAATGCGCCTTTACTATTTCTCAGACTTATGTCAACTTTCCTAAACGAGCCTACTTAAGCCCCTTTTTTGAATTCTGGCTGCGCCAGAAGAATGCTTACACATTCGTTTACTCTGTAAACCTCAAACCATGTCGTAAAAACACACGCTCCAAGAAAAGGCGTTGAGGTTGATCAGCTGGATTAGCTGGAAGGCAAGTCCAGACGTCTTAGTACTTTAGTGCATAGAAGTCGTGGATGCGAATCGTAATTTATCTTTGCGATGCTAATCGCTTAGAGAAATAAGATGTAGCCTTTCTCTAAAGCACTCGCACTGAGCTGTGGCTTTGGCCCAGTGATTGCGAAGCGTGCTTGATGTCTAAAAATGATTTAGCAAATCATTTTTAGACCGATTCCGCTTAGTGTTTTTGTTAATTGTTAATTGTTCCCTGTTCATTGTTAATTGGATAAATGCTATAATAAGACTATTGAATTTTGGTAGGAGGAAAAGTGAATGGCAGAGGAACTTATTGAGCGTAGTATGCCCAGTGATCTTGAAGCAGAGATTGCAACGCTAGGCTCGATCATCTTAGATTCGGAGCGAATGATAGAAGTCAGGGAATTTGTTTCAACGGATGATTTTTATAAATACAGTCACCGAATCATTTTTCAAGCGATGATGGATTTGTCGGATCGAAGAGAGCCTGTTGAAGCCATTACCTTAATTAATCAACTTAAGCAAAGTGGTCAATTAGAAGAAATTGGTGGTGTGTCGGCGGTTACTGATTTAGTAGCAACCCTGCCAGGGACGGCTGCCAATGCAGTTTATTATGCAAAGATTGTTGAGGAGAAAAGCCTTTCAAGAAAATTAATTCGTGCGCTTACTGAAACGACAACCAAGGTCTATGATGGTGAGGGGAAGATTGATGATTTAATTAGTGATACAGAGGCCAAGCTTTTATCCATCAATGATAAGCGTAATGGTGCTGGTTTTCGAGCAATTAGCGATATTTTAAACTTGAATTTTGATGAAATTGAACGGCTTTCAAGGCAGAATGATACGATAACTGGTATTGCAACTGGTTATCGTGATTTGGATAAAATGACAACAGGCTTGCATGAGGAGGAATTAATTATTTTGGCGGCACGACCTGCTGTTGGTAAAACGGCCTTTGCCTTAAATATTGCCCAAAATATTGCAACAAAGCAGGATAGAACGGTAGCCATTTTTTCACTTGAAATGGGTGCGGAATCATTGGTAAATCGGATGATTGCCGCTGAGGGTAGTATCGACGCCTATGCGTTACGTACAGGCTCCTTGACCGAAGAGCAATGGCAGAGCTTAACGGTGGCTATGGGTACCTTATCAAGAGCGAGTATCTATATTGATGATACGCCCGGGATAAAAATTACCGAAATTCGCTCAAAGGCGCATAAATTAGCCCAGCAAACGGGCAATTTAGGCTTGATTTTGATTGACTACCTACAGCTGATTTCTGGTACGGGACGCGAAAACCGACAGCAAGAGGTTTCCGAAATTTCGCGTCAATTGAAAATTTTGGCAAAGGAGTTAAAGGTACCAGTGATGGCTTTATCGCAGCTTTCTCGTGGAGTAGAGCAGCGTCAAGATAAGCGCCCGGTTTTATCTGATATCCGTGAATCAGGTTCAATTGAGCAGGATGCAGATATTGTCGCCTTTTTATATCGTGAAGATTATTATCGAGGCGAGGATGGTGAGGAACCGATACCGAATGACACAGTTGAAGTCATTATTGAAAAAAACCGAAGCGGTTCACGGGGCACGGTAGAATTATTATTCAAAAAGGAATTTAATAAGTTTACCAATATTTCTAAGCGTGAAGCGTAAAATCAATCAATTGAGTGAGGCGAGATGAAACCAGAAGAATTTATTGAACAATTAAAAAAAGATGGCTTTGCTTTAAGTCAGCAGCAGCTTCAACAATTTAATGATTACTTTCATTTATTAGTTGAATGGAACCAAAAAATTAATCTAACAGCAATTGTTGAGCGAAATGAGGTATATTTAAAGCATTTCTATGATTCAATTGCACCTGTTAGTCACCAGCTCATTTATAATCAGCCATTGCGTTTATTGGATGTTGGCGCAGGTGCCGGCTTTCCAAGTATTCCGATAAAAATTATTTTTCCCGAAATGGAAATTCATATTTTGGATTCCTTAAATAAGCGTTTAACCTTTTTAACAAACTTGATTGAAAAATTAAACTTGAAAAAAGTCTATTTACATCATGGTCGTGCCGAGGATTTAGGTCAGGATATGAGCTATCGAGGTAGTTTTGACATCGTCACTGCACGTGCTGTGGCCAGATTGAATGTTTTAGTTGAGCTTACCTTGCCCTTTTTAAAAAAGAATGGGCAGCTAATTGCTCTTAAAGCAGCGCAATCGCCAGAAGAATTGACGGAAGCACGTCAGGCAATTGCCCTATTAGGCGGTAAGCTCAGCAAAGCAATTGATTATCAGTTACCAAATGGAGATGCTCGATTTATGCTGGTAATTGATAAGAAAAAAGAAACGCCTAAAAAATATCCAAGGCGCGCTGGTGTGCCAAATAAAAAACCTTTGTAAACAATTAACAATTAATAATTAATAAAAACACTAAGCGGAATCGGTCTAAAAATGATTTGTCAAATCATTTTTAGACATCAAGCACGCTTCGCAATCACTGTGCCAAAGCCACAGCTCAGTGCGAGTGCTTAAGAGAAAGGCTACATCGTATTTCTTTAAGCGATTTGCATCGCAAAGAGAAATTACGATTCGCATCCACGACCTCTAAGCACTAAAGTGCTAAGACGTCTGGACTTGCTTTCCAGCTTATCAACCGCAACGCCTAGTCAACACCTAAGCGGAAAATCCGCTAAGGCACGTTGCCACTAGCTTTTCCGTAAGCCACTAAAGTGGCAACTTCAATGCCATAGCAAATTAGATAAAATATAGTTGAAATAAAACCCATTTCAGCTAAATTTTTCTAAATTTGTACGGCGCTGAACGCGGTGGAACGCCTTTTCTTGGAGCGTGTGTTTTGTGGCATGATATTGAGTTTTACAGCGTTAATGAATGCGAAGCATTCTTCTGGCGTAGGCAGAACTCAAAACGTTTTGTAATTAATAAGACTAGAGGAGAATAACTGTGAATCGTTATGCAATTATTTTAGCAGCGGGTAAGGGTACCCGTATGCAATCAAATTTATATAAGGTGCTTCATCATGTCGCTGGTAAACCAATGGTTGTTCATGTTTTAGAGGCTGTTGAAAATTTAAAGCCTGAGAAGATCATTACGGTTGTCGGTCATGGTGCCAATGAGGTCAAGTCAGCACTAGGCAATCAGACTGAGTTTGTTTTACAGGCTGAGCAGCTTGGCACTGGTCATGCAGTCATTCAAGCCGAGGCCTTGTTAAAAGATTTATCAGGTCATACCTTAGTGACGTATGGTGACACGCCACTCTTAACTGCTGAAACACTAGACTTAGCCTTTCAATTTCATCAGGATAATCAAATGAAGGCTACCGTATTAACAGCGATTGCACCAGATCCTTTTGGTTATGGTCGAATTATCCGAGACGAAGAGCAAAATGTTGTGGCAATTATTGAGCAAAAGGATGCTAATGCTACTGAAGCAGCGATTACTGAAATTAATACAGGTACCTATATTTTTGATAATCGTCTTTTATTTGAAGCCTTAGCACAGGTTGATACCAATAATGCACAGGGTGAATTTTATGTTACTGATGTGATTGGTATACTCAAAGCGGCAGGTGAAAAGGTCGGTGCATATATTATGCCTGATTTTAATGAATCACTAGGTGTCAACGATCGTGTACAGCTAGCCTTTGCTGAAAAGGTGCTACGAAAGCGGATTAATGAACAGCATATGCGCAATGGTGTGACTTTAATTGATCCAGCAACAGTCTATATCGAAAGTGATGTCAAAATTGGTCGCGATACGATTATTGAAGCAGGTGTGCGCTTAAAGGGTCAAACGGTGATTGGTGCTAATAATTTTATTTCATCAGGCACAGAAATCATTGATTCGACAACAGAGGATTCAGTTTCAATTCGCCAGTCGGTGATTGAAGAAAGCTTTATCGGTCGAGGCAGTGATGTTGGCCCATTTGCGCATTTGCGTCCAAAATCAAAGCTGCTAGAGAATGTTCATGTTGGTAATTTTTCAGAAATTAAAAATGCAACTCTAGGCAATGGGACTAAGGTTGGTCATTTAACTTATGTTGGAGATGCTACGGTTGGCAAATCAGTTAATTTTGGCGCTGGTACGATTTTAGTCAATTATGATGGTAAAAATAAATTCCAGACAGAAATTTCGGATTACGCCTTTATTGGTAGCAATTCTAATCTTGTTTCACCATTAAAAATCGGAGCAAATGCTTTAATTGCAGCTGGTTCAACAATCACCAAGGATGTTGCTGCTGATGATTTGTCAATTGGACGTGCTAAGCAAGTCAATAAAACAGCTCGTGCTAAAGGGAAGCCACACTACCATAATTTAGATAATTAATTTAAATAATTATTAATAACCTTTATGATATATAAAAGAAAGGAGGCATTGATGTTAATTCTTGCTTCAAGCTCACCAAGACGTCAAAAATTATTGAGAAGAATTACAAAAGATTTTGAAATATTGCCGGCAGATATTGATGAAGCAGCTCGAAATGGGGAATCACCTAGAGATTATGTTCAACGGATGAGTGTTGAAAAGGCAGCCGTAATTCAACAAAAACGACCAATCGATATTGTGATTGCCGCCGATACGATTGTGGCGACAAAAACAGAGATTCTAGGTAAACCGGCTAATCGTCAGGCTGCCAAAAGAATGCTAAGTCAGTATAGTGAGTCATCACATTATGTGCTGACTGGCGTCACGCTTCAATTTAAAAAGCAAATTAAAACCTTTGTGGTTGGGGCAAAGGTACATTTTTATCCAATGTCTGAGCAAGAAATTGAGCATTATTTGGATACGAATGAGTGGCAGGATAAGGCAGGTGCTTATGCCATTCAGGGTGCGGCTTCATTATTTATTAAGGGCATTGAGGGGGACTATTTAACGATTGTGGGCTTTCCAATTGCCAAAATTTATCATGAGCTGCCACCGTTTTTTGAGGCAGAAAGTCAGTATCAAGCAAGCTTAGATAAAAAAGCAGCCGAACAATTAGAACCGACTGCTTATCAGGTGACGAGGCAAGCTGCAACAGAGCGCCCGTTTAGTGGGAAATACGACCAATTTAATGACGAGGGCATCTATGTTGATCCTTTGTCTGGCGAGGTTTTATTTTCTTCAACGGATAAATTCGATGCAGGCTGCGGTTGGCCAGCATTTGCCAAACCAGTTAGCGATTTAAGAGAGCTAACGGATAGCTCTCACCAAATGGTGCGAACAGAGGTTAAAAGCTTATCAAGTGATGCGCATCTCGGTCATGTTTTTGATGATGGTCCAAAAGCATTGGGTGGATTAAGATATTGTATTAATTCGGCAGCCTTAAAATTTATTCCTAAAGACGAAATGGAGGACAAAGGCTATGGCAAGTATCTCAGCCTTTTTAATTAATTATGTATGACTATTTTATTGGAAAGATTACAGAAATTACCCCTTATTACATTGTCGTTGAAGTGAATCAGATTGGTTATTTAGTCCAAGTTGCCAATCCGTATGCTTTTTCAAGTCGGTTAAATACTGAAGCTAAAATCTTTATCCATCAGGTTGTCAGAGAGGACAATGAGAGCTTATTTGGCTTTAAGTCAATGGCGGATAAGGCATTATTTCTTAAATTAATTGCGGTAACAGGCATTGGTCCAAAGTCGGCCTTAGCCATTTTAGCGGCTGAGGACAATGATGGCTTGCTTTTTGCAATTCAAAATAACGATATTAAGTATTTAATGAAATTTCCGGGTGTTGGGAAAAAAACGGCTGGTCAGTTAGTGGTAGACCTGCAGGATAAGCTAAAGGCATATCAAATGACAACTGCTGCTAAGACGCCAATTGCTAACAGCCGATTGGATGAGGCGATTGAGGCATTGATGGCACTTGGGTATAAGCAAAGAGAGATTGAAAGAGTAAAAAAAGGGCTAGAAGCTATGCAGCTGGATTCAACGGATGCCTATATTTCAAGCGCACTAAAATTATTGATTAAATAGAGGTGTTAGCAATGGATGACGAAGGAAGAATTATGGATGGCGATGCCAAGAATGAAGATATTTTTGAAAAGAGCTTACGTCCTCAGCTATTAAGTCAATATATTGGTCAAGATAAGGTTAAAGAGCAATTGGATGTTTTCATCCAAGCTGCTAAGGCACGTGAGGAGGCAATGGATCATGTGTTGCTATTTGGACCTCCTGGGCTTGGTAAAACAACGATGGCTTTTGTCATCGCCAATGAGCTCGGTGTTAACCTGAAACAAACCTCCGGACCTGCGATTTCAAAGCCGGGTGATTTGGTGGCAATTTTAAATGAGCTTGAGCCAGGTGATGTCTTATTTATTGATGAAATCCACCGATTACCACGCGAAGCGGAAGAATTACTTTATTCGGCGATGGAGGATTTTTATATTGATATCATGATTGGTCAAGGTGATACGGTCAGACCTGTGCATTTTCCATTACCACCTTTCACCATGGTTGGTGCAACAACGAGAGCTGGGATGTTAAGTGAGCCGTTACGCGCACGCTTTGGAATTATTGAGCACATGGAATACTATGAAATCTCTGACCTTGAAGAGATTGTAAAACGAACAGCATCTATTTTTGAGATTGAAATTTTAGAGGATGGTGCACACGAAATCGCACGCCGTAGTCGTGGTACACCGCGAATTGCCAATCGATTATTAAAAAGAGTTCGTGATTTTGCACAAATTAAGTTTGATGGCGTGATTAATCAAGAGGTTACTGATTCAGCGTTATTGATTTTAGGAGTTGACCATGCGGGTTTAGATTATGTTGACCAAAAATTATTAAAAACATTGATTGATTTATATCATGGTGGCCCAGTTGGTTTAGGTACACTTTCAGTCAATATTTCAGAAGATCAGGAAACGGTTGAGGATATGTACGAACCTTTCTTAATTCAACAAGGCTTTATGATGCGGACACGTCAAGGTCGTATTGCAACGGAAAAGGCATATTTACATTTTGGTTATGAGCCAAATCAGATTTTTGAGGTGTAGTGATGGTTAAAGTATTATTTATCTGCTTAGGTAATATTTGCCGAAGCCCGATGGCTGAGTTTATTTTTCGTGATTATGTTGCGCGGCACGGTGCACAAGACGATTTTGAGATTGCCAGTGCTGCCACAAGTAACTGGGAGCATGGTAATCCTGTGCATTCAGGCACAGTTAAAATTTTAAAGTCGCTTGGCTTGAAGACTGACAATAAGACTTCTCGGCCGGTAACCCGTAATGATTTTTATGATTATGACTGGATTATCGGCATGGATTTGAATAATGTTACCGATTTAAAGCAAATTGCGCCTTGCGATGCCACTGCTAAAGTGGCTTCATTTTTAAGTGTTGTGCCTGAGTTGGCAAATACCGGTGTCCCTGACCCTTATTATTCTGGTAATTTTAAGCAAACCTATGAATTAGTTCAGCTTGGAACGGTTGCTTGGTTTGAAAAACTGCAGCCTGAAAATTGATAACTTTATTTTGAATTTAAAGATAGCATACATATAAATATAGACAAAGTGTGGCGAGTTGCACTTTGTCTTTTTGAAGAGGGATGGCATGCGTGTGAATTCGGAATTGTTTCCCGGAAAGAATACCAAATTCACCAAGTAATGCCTGTTTTTCTGCGAATTCGGAATTGTTTCTGCGAAAGTCCCTTATTTGTTTGATGCTTATTCTCAATTTCATTGTGCAGACTAGCGTCAGGTTTGCTATAATTAAGAAAGATTTTATCTGGGATAACAGTATGAAATGAATCTAGCAAGTATTGGAGTAAGATAATGACAAAATCAGTAATTTTAACAGGTGATCGTCCAACAGGTAAATTACATATTGGGCATTACGTTGGTTCTTTGAAAAATCGAGTAAATTTGCAAAATGAAGGCAAGCATCAGCTGTTTGTTTTCTTGGCGGATCAGCAAGCCCTGACCGATCACGCTAAAGAGCCCGAAAAGATTCGTCAAAGCATTGGTGAGGTAGCTTTGGACTATCTAGCAGTAGGTTTAGATCCGACCAAGACGACAATCTTTATTCAAAGTCAAATTCCTGAAATCGCCGAATTAACAATGTACTATATGAATTTGGTAAGTGTTGCAAGGCTCCATCGAAATCCAACTGTTAAAACAGAAATTGCACAAAAGGGCTTTGGCGAAGGTGTTCCGGTTGGCTTCTTTGTCTATCCTGTTTCTCAGGCTGCGGATATTACGGCATTTAAGGCCAATTATGTACCGGTTGGTGAAGATCAAGCACCAATGATTGAGCAAACAAGAGAAATTGTTCGTAGCTTTAATCACGCCTATAAGACGGACACGCTTGTTGAACCAGAAGGCATTTATCCAGCCAAAAATGCTGGTCGTTTACCAGGTATTGATGGTAATGCTAAGATGAGTAAATCAATGAATAATGGTATTTACTTATCAGATGATGCGGATACCGTTCAAAAAAAAGTGATGAGTATGTATACAGATCCAGAGCACATTCGCGTTGAGGATCCGGGTAAGGTAGAAGGTAATATGGTATTTTATTATCTAGATGTTTTTGGTAAGGATAAAACGAAAATTGCAGAGCTAAAGGCACACTATCAAAAGGGTGGCTTAGGTGATGTTAAGGTTAAACGTTATTTAGATGAGGTTTTGCAGGCGGAGCTAGAACCAATTAGAAATCGTCGATTGGAATATGCCAAGGATATGGGCGCCGTTTATAAAATGCTTGAAGAAGGTAGCGAAAAAGCGCGTCAGGTTGCAGCTCAAACATTAGATGAAGTTAAATCAGCAATGGGCTTGAATTACTTTAAATAAAAACTAAAAGGTATCAACGATTAGGTAATCCTATCAATAGAAGTAATCAGCTGGTGGATTAGTTTAATTGATTGTTGAAAAGGGAGAGGTAAGTAATTTGGAAGAAACAGTTATTTCAGGTCGGAGTAGAAAGCATAGACGAGAGGCTCATACTAATAATAAAATACTGCCACCGTTTTTTACTTCATTTTCTTTGTTAATTGTAAGTATGATTTTGAGCTTGACCTTATTTGCAAGTCCGTTAACACGTCAATTACCAACCTCTGAGGCGAGCTTTGCTCGTTTTGCAGCGATGATGATGAATAAGGGTGGGGTACCCTATCTAGATTTTGTAACCGATAAGGGCATTATCTATTTGCTAATCAATCAGCTTGGAAACATTCAAATTTTTAATGTATCATTATCGTTATTTATTCAAATTTTTATTTATTTTTTTGTCGGATTATTAATTAATGCCAGTATTCAGCGAGTAGTAAAGCACGATAAAATTAGTCTTATCATTACTATTTTTTCAATGCTTACCTTGGCTAGATTAACTCTAGGTGGAGAGACTGCAGCTCTTTATGCGATGCCTTTTCTTACTTTAGCGTTTTATCTCATGTTTAACCGAATCATGAATTATGAGCATACTAGCGATGAAGCAATGATTCTTTTCGGACTTTCAGGTGCCATGCTTGCGTTTATTGATGCCAGTCAGCTTGTACTTTGGTTGCTATTGGCGGTGACATGGCTTATCGTAAGCATCTCAGGGAAAAGTTTTAAGCAGTTTGTTTATCAATTGCTTTGCTTGATATTTGGTGCGCTTTTAATCATTTTTCCAATTATTATTTTTACTTCGGTGTCTGGAAATCTTAATGGTATGCTACAAAGCACTTTCAGTAATCGTCTACTTAATTTATTTTCGACCAATCAAAGCAGCTTGTTGGATAATGTGATTAGTGGTGGCTTTATTTTATTAGTCTATGGCTTGTTGATTTCGGTCATGCCATTACTTATCAGCTTGTTTAAGCCAACGAATCAACGCTCATTACATTTTTTCCTATTTATCTATAATGCTGTCGGTTTAGCCATTTATCTCTTTTCGACCACTAACCAGCTTAATATATTAGCTGCTGTTATACCGAGTTTGGCAATTAGCACAGCCTTATGGTTAAGAACATTGATTTCATGGCGAATTTTACCGCAGCTGTCAATTCAAAAGATTTCTGTGTTGGGGGTTTTATTGTTATTTATTATTGGTAATATTTTCTTACCGATAGTTGGATTAGTGAACTATGGTAATAATACCTATCGTTTAATGCAGACCTCGAAAAAGGATCAGCAGGCAGAATTAATTGCGGATTATATTGCCGATAATTCAAAGACACAGGCCTTAATTTATGTCTGGGAGGCTGATAGTAATATTTATTATCTTGCAAATCGCCGCCCAGCAGCAAATTATACCTTGCAATCAACGATTGATTTTAATAATTATCGAAATAGAAATACTAAAATTGTGTCGCAAATTAAGGATAGTCAGCCTAAATATTTTGTTATTCCTACCAATATTGTTAAGAATGGAGAGCAGCTGAAAGGCTGGTCAAAAACCTTGTATCAATATGTGACGGACAATTATCAATGGGTAACAATTGATCGAGTTTCCAAGGATAGCTATTATGTTGGAGAGCTAAAAGAGAGTGCGGCAGCAGAAAGCACTGAAGAGGGCGTTGAAGAATCTATGACCGTACCTGATGAGAGCGTGACTGAAAGCTCAAGTGAAGAAGGACAGACAGCAACAGATTCAACAGAAGCCGTGGTAGCAGATTCGACGACAACAGATACTGTTGAAGAGGGCTATTAATGGCTTAATTGAAAAAAGCTGAGCTAAAAGACAGTTATTTAATGCCATCACAAAAGTGATCTGTGAGCTTTTATTCAAGCTTATTATGCTGGACAGGCGACTATTTTAAAACATTATTGATAGTTCTAAAGAGAATATTCACAAAGGACCTTAGTTAAAGCAGCTGAAGTCTTGTAAAACGAAGATTTTGAGGGAGCTTGCAAAGTGTATGTCAGCATGACAAATTGAAGATATTGCTTGTAAACGCTTGGGAATTTATCTATTTGTTGATGGTAGTAGCTACCATCTTGGTGACATACGGAGAAGCTATGACGGCGTGATTTAGCGGATTTTCCGCTTAGGCGTTGACTAGCTGCTGGTGCATTGTCCACCGTAAATTACGAAAATATGAAAGGAGGTAGGACTTTTGTCCCACCTCCTTTTGTGTCATTTTATCAGAAAATTGCTTTTTTCATGCTCTATTTTTGTGGTAGATAATCTACTTCTCGATATGTTTGTTCGCCGGTTTGAATTGTGATCTTGCCATTCATTCGATTATTGAGTGCGTTGATAAATGAAGCAGAATCGGCTATTCGAATATAAATGTCGGCACTCACCCTGTCAGTAAATACTAAATTTTCAAGCTGATATTGATAAAGCTTAGCATCATTTTCAAGCTGATTATAGAGCTGGTAGTCGATTAAGATGCGGATTCCTTGTAGCAAATGACTTTCAACAATGCCGATATGTTGAATGGTTTCCTTAGCGCTATTGCCATAAGCACGGATTAGACCACCAGTACCAAGCTTGATGCCACCAAAATAACGCGTCACAAGCACTAGACAGTTGACCAATTCTAATTTTTTTAGAATTTCAAGCATTGGAATGCCAGCTGTACCGCTTGGCTCACCATCATCAGAAAATCGCTGAATTTCTTGCTTTAAGCCGAGCGTATAGGCCGAACAGTTATGATTTGCCCGATAATGTTCTTTTTTGATTTCATTGATGATTTCCTTTGCTTCAATTTCGGATGAAATGCGATAGGCATGGCAAATAAATCTTGATTTTTTTATGACCATCTCCAAGCTACCATTTGCTTTAATTGTTTTATAATCCATAAGTATTCTCAGCCGAAGTGATTTCGTCTGTTAAGCCTCCAATTTTTCATTATTATAATAGTCATTATAGCAATTTTTTTACGAAATAAATAATGGGGAATTTAATGGAAAAATATTATGGGCGTCGTTTAGTGAAAAAGGAGCTACCAGATCAATTTTTGACTCAGCTAGAGAAAATGCCGAGTATGATTGAAAGGGGCACAAAAATCCAATGTCAGCGCTGTGGTGCGTTATTGGATAAGGCACTCGTTAAGCTACCGGATCATAGCTTTTACTGTCCTGCTTGTATTGTCATGGGAAGGGTGAAAAGTAGTGAGTCATTATATTACTATCCAGAGCTACCAAAGCAAGCAATATCAGCCTCAGTTTTAAACTGGCAGGGTCAATTAACAGCGCCGCAATCAGTAATTTCTAAAGCATTGGTCTCGTCAACCTCTGATATTTTAGTCCATGCAGTGACTGGTGCGGGTAAGACTGAGATGATTTATCAGCGTTTAGCTAAGGGATTAATGGCTGGAGAGCATATTTGCTTGACGTCACCTCGAGTAGATGTTTGTATTGAAATTTATCAAAGACTGACAAGAGATTTTAAGGTGCCAATACGTTTACTCTATGCTCACGGTGATGAATACGAACACTCCAATTTAGTCGTTTGCACGGTTAATCAGCTAATGCGCTTTTATCAAAGCTTTGATTTGATTATTGTTGACGAGGTTGATGCCTTTCCATTAGTAAATAATCCCAATTTAATGTGGGCAATTGATAAAGCCAAAAAAAGTGGTGCTCAAACCATCTATTTGACTGCGACACCAACTGTGACCTTAAAAACTAAAGTAGCTAGTGGTGAGCTTGAAGCGCTAGTTTTAGCTAAACGGTTCCACGGCTTTCCGCTGGTTCTACCAAAATTTAAATGGTGTTCTAACATTTTAGGATTAATTCAAAAGGGCAGCCTACCAAGAAAAATTCATAAATGTATTTCCAAACAGCGTCTGACTCGGTTTCCCTTATTAATTTTTATGCCGGAAATCAAGCTTGGCAAGCAGCTACGACAGATTTTACAGGGGGCCTTTCCAAGTGAAACGATTGGTTTTATTGCTTCGGAATCTGAGAATCGCAAGGCCATTTCCCAGCGATTTAAGTCTGGGGAATATACGATACTAATTGCTACCACTGTTTTAGAGCGTGGTGTGACCTTTTCCAAGATTGATTGTCTTGTAATTGCGAGTCATCATCGAATTTTTACAACTGAAAGCTTAGTGCAAATTGCAGGTCGTGTCGGTCGGGACAAGCGCCGCCCAACAGGACAATTGATATTCTTTCATCAAGGAAGGACTCGGGCAATGAAGCAAATGTATCGCGAGATTCAACAAATGAATCGAGAGGTCTAAGATGGTTTGTCTAATTTGTTCAAAAAAAGTTTATTCTTATTATTTGACACGTCAATTGGTTAATTTGGTCTATCAGCAGGCACCAGTCATTTGTGAGGTCTGCTTGGCTCAATTTGAAAAAATAACTGGCAATTGCCAAAGATGTGGTGGTATTGATTCACTTAAGTCATCTATTTGTCAGGATTGCTTATACTGGGAAAAGCAGGATTATCTGGTTAGCCATCAAGCGATATTTTGCTATAATCAGGCAATGCAGACCTATTTTTCGAATTATAAGTTTAGTGGTGATTATCGACTGCGTTTTGTATTTGCAAAACAGCTAGCAGAAATTATCAACATGCGTTATCGTGACTTTCTGGTGGCTCCAATTCCGATTTCAAAAGGACGCATGGCAATTCGTGGCTTTAACCAAGTCATCGGTTTATTAGAGGCAGCTGAAATAAAATATACTTGCTTATTAAATAAACCAAATGAGGCATTAGCTCAGTCAAGTAAAACCAAGGAGGATAGATTAAAAATCACTCAGCCCTTTGAAATAAATCCTACTGTTAAAATTGATAATAGGCAAAAAATATTATTAGTGGATGATATTTATACCACAGGTAGTACGCTCTACCAAGCAACTAAATGCATTAAACAGGTGGGGGTTAAACAAATTTCTACCCTTTCACTTGCCAGATAATAATTGTTGAATTTCAATTGTTAGTTTTTTATTAAGATAATTTATAGAGATATTGTTGGGAAATTATTAGAAGTTTGGTATAATTAATTTAAGAAAGGGAAGCGATTTCTTTTCTATGTTGCAGAAAGAGGGTTTTATTATGATTAGATACAATGTACGCGGAGAGAACATCGAAGTAACAGAAGCAATTCGAGATTATGTTGAAAAGAAGGTCAGCAAAATCGAAAAGTATTTCGGGGAAAACATTGAAGGTACGGCTCATGTCAATCTAAAAGTCTATCCTGAGAAAAAGGCCAAAGTTGAAGTGACCATCCCACTTCCAAATATTGTTCTTCGTGCAGAAGACACCTCGCAAGATTTATATGGTAGTATTGACTTAGTAACTGATAAGTTAGAACGCCAAATTAGAAAGCATAAAACAAAATTAAATCGCCGTCACAGACAAAAACAACCAGCAGGTGAAATCTTTATTGCTGATTCTGTTGAGGCATTGCCAGAGGAAGATAATGAAATAATTGTTAGAACAAAACGTGTTTCATTAAAACCAATGGATGCAGAAGAAGCTGTTTTACAAATGGATATGTTAGGGCATAGTTTCTTTATCTTTACTGATGCTGAAACAAATGCTACGAATATCGTCTATCGCCGTGGTGATGGTAATATTGGATTAATTGAAACTGAATAATAAAAGCATTGGAGTTGGCAGTTGGTCAACTCCTTTTTTCTAAGCAAATATCATTGATATTAAAAATGAATTGCAATTTTTTGAGGTGTGGATGGGATGTCTGTGATTTTGGTATTGTTTCTCGGAAACAAATCCAAAATCACGCGTTAGGTGTTGTTTTGTTGTGTAATCGATATTGTTTCTCGGAAACAAATCCAAAATCACGCGTTAGGTGTTGTTTTGTTGTGTAATCGGTATTGTTTCCCGGAAACAATTCCAAATTCACGCGTTATGTGCTGTTTTCATGTGAAAACGGTATTGTTTCCCGGAAACAATTCCAAATTCACGCGTTATGTGCTGTTTTCATGTGAAAACGGTATTGTTTCCGAGAAATAATTCCAAATTTGGTTTGAGTTGTTAATTTTCTGATTATAGGATAAAATGAACACGTTTACAAAATTAAATTAGCTAGTTAATATATAAAGGAGTTTATCAATGAGTGAGCCATTATTTTTAAAACCTGTTTTTCATGAAAAAATTTGGGGCGGCAATCGTCTTAAGACAGAGTTCGGCTATTCGATTCCAAGTAATCATACAGGAGAATGCTGGGCGATTTCTGCACATCCAAATGGGGTCTGCCAAGTTGAAAATGGTCAATATGCCGGTCAAAAATTAGATACCCTATACCAAAATCAGCCTGAACTATTTGGGAATCCATCCAAGCCTGTTTTCCCATTACTTACTAAAATTTTAGATGCGGATGATTGGTTATCTGTTCAGGTTCATCCAGATGATGCCTATGGTCTTAAGCACGAGGGCGAGCTTGGAAAAACGGAGTGCTGGTATATTATTGCAGCGGAAGAGGGCGCAGAAATCATTTATGGTCACCATGCGAAATCACGTCAGGAGCTAGCAGAAATGATTGAGCAAAAGGACTGGGATCATTTACTCAAAAAGGTTAAGGTAAAAGCAGGCGACTTCTTTTATGTGCCGAGTGGTACAATGCATGCAATTGGCAAAGGTATTTTAATTTTAGAAACGCAGCAATCGAGTGATACGACTTACCGAGTATACGATTTTGATCGAAAGGATAATGCTGGTCATTTACGTGAGCTACATTTACAGCAGTCGATTGATGTAATGACGATTGGTGAGGTTCAAAATTCAAAGCCTGAAATGCTTTCTGATGATAATGCTGATATTACAACCTTTGTATCAAACGATTTCTTCACCGTTTATCAATGGCAAATTCATGGTGAAAAACTATTTACTAAAAATGCTGACTATACGCTAGCTTCTGTCATTAGTGGTCAAGGTGAGCTATTGGTAGATGGCGTTATCTATCCATTAAATAAGGGACAGCATTTTATTTTACCTGCCGATGTAACAAATTGGACAATCTCAGGCAATTTAAATCTGATTGCTAGTCATGACGGGAAATGATTGATTAATTCAATAAAGCGTTTATGGGTTATTTGCATAAATGCTTTATTTTTTTATATTTTAAGAACGGTTTTCGTTTAACAAAATTAATAATTTATCTTATGATAGAATTGTGAAAGGCAAAAGGTCAAAAAAAGTCAAACTATTTTATTGACCTTTACTGACCTTTGTGGTAAATTATTATTAACAGCAAGAAGCTGTGTATTGAGGAGGTCATTAAATGAATATTGAAAAGATGACAACAACTTTGCAACAGGCGCTTTCAGAGGCACAAAATATTGCAAAGGTTAGAAAAAATCAAAATATTGAAATTGAACATTTATGGAAATTTTTAATTCAACCTGGAAACTTTGCTCATGATTTTTATCAAGACTTAGGCGTTAATGTAAAAGATTTTGACAAAGCGATTGATGCTGCAATTGATAAAATATCGGTTGTTGAAGGCGAGAATGTAACCTATGGTGCGAATATCAGTCAAAATTTATTTAAGCTATTTCAGGATGCCGAAACGATTGCAAATGAATTTAAGGATGAATATCTCTCGACTGAAGTCGTTTTGCTTGCGCTTTTTAAACAGAAAAGTAATGCCCTAACGATTTATCTTAAAAATCATGGTATTTCAGAAAAACAAGTTAAACAGAAAATTGAATCAATGCGGGGAGGGGCTAGTGTGACGAGTCAAAATCAAGAAGAACAATATGAAGCACTAAAAAAATACGGTACAGATCTAGTTGAAGCAGTTAAAGCTGGCAAAATGGATCCGATTATTGGTCGGGATGAGGAGGTTCGTGACGTTGTCCGAATTTTATCTCGTAAAACAAAAAATAATCCAATTTTAATCGGTGAGCCCGGTGTTGGTAAAACAGCAATTGTAGAAGGCTTGGCTCAACGTATTGTGAAAAAAGATGTGCCCTTAAATTTGCAGGATAAGACGATCTTTAGCTTGGATATGGGTTCTTTAATTGCTGGTGCCAAGTATCGAGGCGAGTTTGAAGAGCGTTTGAAAGCAGTGCTTAATGAAATTAAAAAATCAGATGGTCGGATTTTATTATTTATTGATGAAATTCATACCATTGTTGGGGCTGGTAAGACCGAGGGCTCAATGGACGCTGGTAATTTATTAAAACCAATGCTTGCCAGAGGTGAATTGCATTTGATTGGTGCAACAACCCTAGATGAGTATCGTCAAAATTTTGAAAAGGATAAGGCTTTAGAGCGTCGTTTCCAAAAGGTAATGGTTAAAGAACCGACTGTTGAGGATACGATTTCAATTCTTCGTGGCTTAAAGGAACGCTTTGAGGTGCATCACGGGGTTAAAATTCATGATAACGCTCTAGTGGCAGCAGCAACGCTTTCTAACCGCTATATCACAGATCGTTTTTTACCAGATAAGGCGATTGATTTAGTCGATGAAGCTTCAGCAACTATTCGGGTAGAAATGAATTCAGCACCGACTGAATTAGACCAAATTTCACGAAAGCTAATGCAGCTTGAAATTGAAGAGGCAGCTTTAAAGAAAGAAACGGATGCAGCAAGTAAGAAACGGCTTGAGCTACTACAAGAAGAGCTTGCCAATACCCGCGAAAAAGCGAACAGCTTGAAAATGCGCTGGGAAACAGAAAAGGAGGCTGTCGAAAAAATTCATGCTAAACGTGCTGAGCTAGAGCAAGCGCGTCATGCTTTGGAAAACGCCGAATCTGAATATGATTTGGAAAAGGCAGCTGTTTTACGGCATGGTACGATTCCAAATCTTGAAAAGGAAGTATCAGCTTTAGAGAATGCTCAAATACAAAATGATAGTACCTTAATTCAAGAATCGGTTACCGATCAGGAAATTGCCGAGGTTATTGGTCGGCTAACAGGGATTCCAGTTACAAAGCTTGTCGAAGGTGAAAAAGAAAAGCTGCTTCATTTAGCAGATACCTTACATCAACGTGTTGTCGGTCAAGATGAGGCGGTCAATGCAGTTAGTGATGCGATTATTCGTAGCCGTGCTGGCTTGCAGGATCCAAATAAGCCTCTAGGAAGTTTCCTATTCTTAGGACCAACTGGTGTTGGCAAGACCGAGCTTGCGAAAAGCTTGGCTGAAGATTTATTTGATTCTGAATCGCATATGGTGCGCATTGATATGAGTGAATACATGGAAAAGCATTCAGTCAGTCGTTTAGTTGGTGCGCCTCCCGGCTATGTTGGTTATGATGAGGGCGGTCAGTTGACTGAAGCAGTTCGACGCAATCCTTATACGATTATTCTTTTGGATGAAATTGAAAAGGCTCATCCAGATGTCTTTAATATCTTACTACAGGTTTTAGATGATGGTCGTTTGACAGATTCAAAGGGCGTTGTGGTCGACTTTAAGAATACCGTTTTAATCATGACCAGTAATATTGGCTCAAGAACCTTATTGGATGGCATAAAATCTGATGGCACGCTTGAAAATGAAACTAAAGAAGCGGTGCTTAACGAATTAAAATTACATTTCAAACCTGAGTTTTTAAATCGAATTGACGATACCGTTCTCTTTACGCCACTAACCTTAGCGACCGTAAAAGAGATTATCGATAAAATTGTTAAACAGCTATCTGCCCGTTTAGAGCATCAAGCAATTAGCTTGGAATTAACAGATGAAGCTAAAACGTGGATTGCTGAGAATGCTTATGAGCCTGAATACGGTGCAAGACCAATTAAACGTTTTGTAACCAGATATCTTGAAACACCATTGGCTAAGGAATTAGTAGGTGGTAAGATTTTACCTGATTCTGTAATTTTAGTTGGGGTAAAGGCTGACCATTTAATTTTTGATATTAAATAGTTGTGGGTAGTTTAAGCTAAAATTAATAATGCGTTATTTAATTTATTGATCTCAGAAAGTGGAGTTCTAAATTCTACTTTCTGAGACGGTATTTTAATTAGCGTTTTTTTTATTCGTTATTTTAGAAAATGTACTACAGTAATGATTGCAGTTTAGAATTATTTTTATTGTCTGAAAAGGGCCATTTAAAAAAATGTTTATCTTTTTGATTAGGAAAAGTGTTTCTATTTTTGCTAGAATAAGCTATAAAATATTTTATTTGTCAAACGAATTATATTTTTTTAATTTTCTTAATATTACATTAGAATTTAATTGAGTATCAGATATATGTTTTATACAAAGCGGTTAAATGAATAAATATGCTTGTCCTATGTGGTATTTAGGTCTTGATCTTTATTTTAGTTATACTATCAATTTACTAAGTTAGCTGGAGGTCAATTTAATGAAAATTTCAATTTTCGGTTTAGGCTATGTTGGTTTAGCCAATGCTTTATTATTAGGTCAACATGAAGAGGTAGTAGCTTTTGATATTTCAGCTGAAAGGATTAGGCGGCTTCAAAAAAGGGAGAGCCCTTTGCTAGAGGCTGACATTATTGAATTTATAACGCAGGCGAAAAGCCATGTTGAGTACACTGCTGATTTTGAATACGCAGTTATGCATGGTGATTTTTTATTGATTGCAACGCCAACGGATTATAATTCAACGGATCATTTTTTTGACACCTCTTCTATTGAAACAGTGATTGAGCGTGCTCTAGCTATTAAACCATCATCGATATTTATAATTAAATCAACCATTCCTGTCGGCTATACTAAAGGCCTTAAGCATAAATATCAAACCGATAATATTATTTTTTCACCAGAGTTCCTAAGAGAAGGCAAAGCGCTTTATGATAATTTATATCCATCAAGAATAATTATAGGTGAATGCTCTGAACGTGCTGAAGTAATTGCCGAATTATTTAAGCGTGGTGCTTTAAAGGCTGCTGTCGATGTTCTTTTTACAAATTCGACCGAAGCTGAAGCAATCAAGCTTTTTTCAAATACTTATTTAGCCTTGAGGGTTGCCTTTTTTAATGAATTGGATACCTACACAGAAATCAAGAATTTGGATACAAGGCAGATTATCAAGGGTATTTGTTTAGATCCAAGAATTGGTGATTATTATAATAATCCAAGCTTTGGCTATGGTGGCTATTGCTTACCAAAGGATACGAAGCAATTAGAAGCAAATTACCATGCAGTGCCAGAGGCTTTAATTTTAGCTGTTGTTGCATCAAATAAAATACGTAAAGATTTTATCACCAGCCAAATTTTAGCAAGCAATCCTAAAATTGTTGGTATTCATCGTTTAACGATGAAAACGGCTTCTGATAATTTTAGATTTAGCTCAATCCAAGGTATTATGAGGCGAATTAAGGCTAAAGGAGTTGAAGCTGTGATTTATGAACCATTGATTTCTGATGCTTTTTTTAACGATTTTCGTGTAATTAAGGATTTTGACGAGTTTAAACGGATTTCTGATATCATCGTTTCTAATCGTTTTGAGGCTTCACTTAACGATGTTATTACTAAAGTTTATACTCGTGATTTATTTCAGAATAATTGATTGGACAAGGAAATAAGAGCAGCAATACTTAGTGGCTGAAATTGTAGTTCAAGTCTGCTGTTTTGAGGTTTTAGCCAGTGCTTTTTAGTAGCTATTTTAACGACTGCTCTGTTTTTAAAGGCAAAATATTAAAAATCGAGCATTTGAAAGGGTTTTCAACAAAAGTATAAAGGCGTATAATGAATACGATTATACTTTGTTGGAAAGAGGTACTGAATGAAGCAAATTAAACTAGGTAATACTGAGGAATTAGTTTCGCAGGTTGTGTTAGGCTGTATGCGAATCAATGAAGCGGGCAAAGAACCAGTTGAGGTGATCAATGTCGCTTACGAAAATGGTATCAATTTTTTTGACCATGCTGATATTTATGGCGATGGTGAATGCGAGCGTATTTTTGCTAATGCTTTTCGTCAAACGGGAATTGATCGGAACGACGTTTTTATACAATCTAAATGTGGTATTGTACCAGGAAAGGCGTTTGATTTTTCTACTGAACACATTATCCAATCGGTAGAGGGCAGTCTTAGACGTTTAAAAACCGATTATTTGGATAGTCTTTTATTACATCGTCCGGATACTTTGTTTATACCTGAAGAGGTTGCTGAGGCCTTTTATCAATTAGAAAAGGCGGGCAAGGTGAAATATTTTGGCGTTTCAAATCAAAAGCCCCTACAAATCGAGCTTCTCAAAACGGCTGTCAAGCAGCCCTTGGTTGCAAATCAATTACAATTTGGTTTAGGCCATACAGGGATGATTGATTCAGGCATCTATGTGAATATGAAAAAAGAAGCAGCCCTTGACCGTGATGGCTCAATCTTAGAGTATTCGAGAATTAAGCAAATGACGATTCAGGCATGGTCGCCCTTTCAATATGGTTTTTTTGATGGTACATTTATTGGTAACAATAATTTTCCAGTCCTAAATCAAAAATTGAATCAGCTTGCCGTTAAATATCAAGTGTCTCCAGCTGGCATTGCAACAAGCTGGATTAATTCGCATCCAGCAAATTTTCAAACGGTTATTGGCACAATGACCACCAAAAGAATTATAGACATCACAAAGGGTGCCGATATTCATTTATCACGTGAGGAATGGTATGATTTATACCAAGCTGCGGGTAATCTCTTACCATAAAACAAGGTGCCAAATTACCTTGCTTAGAAAATCAAAAAACAAGCTAAATTCGCATATATTTACTTTGGCGATTTATGCCAAAGTGCGAAATATACTTGTTTGAGATTTTTTAGGTAATTTAGCCTGTAATATAAAAGCTCAGTGTGATTGCTTACCAAACTCTAATCTGTCTAAAAAAATAGAAAGTTACACATAAATATACGCATAGTAAATCTGATGTTTCATTTTCTACTCGAATTCTTTTAGAGCTATGATGAAACGGTAAACAATAAATTTAAAACATAAGAAGTTAAACGCTTTAGCGTTCTAGTTGAGCTGTTGAAAAATTTTATTGTTCAAGGAGCGTTTCGATAAATCACTTGTGCTAGATTAACAAGGTGCTTTCTTTCTCCGATTAAAACGTCTGACCGGATGACGTATCTATTTGAACAGTTTTGAGAGAGCAAGCCCGTAAATTACGAACAATATGAAAGGGGTTAGGACTTCTGTCCCGGCCTCTTTAACTTATAATATAGGTAGAAAATTAAGATTTGGCAGTTAATAACGATACAAAATTACTTTTAGCTTTTTATCTGATATGATTTACGATACAATAAATGAGTTATGAATGGAGGCGTTTGTGCAAATGATAAAAAACCGTGTTAAATCGATTTTTGTTTTGATTATTTTATTTATATTAAGTCAAATTCCAATGACGATAACGACATTAGTGATTCAGATTAATCAAAATAAAAATTTAGCCTTTAATATTTTTGAGATTGCATTTGTATTGTCAATTATACTAATTGTCTTATATTTTTTCTTACTAATTGCTAAAAAACAGGACGTTATTGGTGGCGAACACTTTCCCAAACCAAAGGACTTTACCTTAATTGGTGTATCCTTTGTTGCTGTCATTATATTAAATATGATTGGTAATCTTTTAATTGGACTAAACGGTGGTGATACAACGGCGAATCAGGCGACTTTGAATAGCTTGTTTGACTACATGCCAATGGCTGTTGCAGTACCGCTTGTGGCCGTATGTGCGCCTGTGATGGAGGAAATTGTTTTTCGGGCAGCGATTATTCGAAAGATCTTTGCTGGACTCCCGCTTGTGGGCTGCTTTTTTTCCGTTTTAATCTTTGGTTTATTACATAGTCCGACTGATATTGGGAGTGCGGTTATTTATTTTGGTATGGGGATCGTTTTAACCAATGCCTATTATCGTACAAAAAATATTTATGTTAGTATTTCTTTGCATGCACTAATTAATTTCATGGGCATTATTGCAATTTATATGAGCTAATTTTTATTGCCTGTGTTGGGCACTTTCTTTGAGCCTCTGTTAAGCTTGCTGCTGCGTCAATTACAATTTCATTTGTTGGGCTTGCTATTAGGCAGACAATGCCATCGTCATCATAGTCAAATATCTTTGGGAAAAGAGCTGCGCAGATGCCACAAGCGATGCATTGTTCAGGCAATATTTGAATTTTTAACATTAGCTATCATTCCTTTTAATCGTTCTATTGATAAATTTTAATAAAAAATCATATAAACTGACAAAATCGACTTGTTTTTTGTTAATATGGTGTAAGATATTAATTGGTAATGCATAAGGCGGTTGGTCTTTTGCACTTATTAGTGCTTGGCGTTCAATTATCATTTTTTATAGTTTAACATAAATATAGATTGTTGCGCAGTGTGACGCCATACCAAATTAATTAAACAATTAATCATATCTATAATAGGAGGTTTATCGTGGCTAAAGACAAAAAAGAGCCTTGGGAACAATCAATTTACGATACACGTGAACAAGAGGTGCTTACTCGAAAGGGTTCAAAACAAAGAAATCAGGCTTCTAAGGTCTATATGATTCTTTTGGTGATTTGTTTATTTCTACTGATTAGCTTGCCAACAGGGTGGTATATCTATCAAAAGCTAAATCAAGAAGATACGAAATCAATTGAACAGTTTGCTTCATCCTCTGAAAGTAAGACAACAGCCTCTGAGAGTCAAGCTTCTTCCAGCTCGTCAGATGCTAGCGCTACAGATGCTAGCTCAACAGCTTCAGCCTCAACGACTCCAAGCTCGTCTGAGGATACGGCGGCATCGTCTAGTGAAGCTGCAACAGATGATAATACAACTGAGGTTGTGGCGGGTGAAGGTGTTAATCAAATTTCTGCTCGTACTGGTGTTCCGGTTGAAACATTATTGAAGCTAAATGGATTTAGTAGTATTGACGAATGGTTTGCAGTCCCAGGTCAAAAAGTTAAAATTAAATAGTTAATTGATCAGAATATAGCATTATCGTGTCTGATAATTATGAAATATTCTGGAGAGCTTCAAAAAATAAAAAATTTGCCTATGGCAAATTTTTTTTGAAAAGCATGGAATCACATGCTTCAATTGTCTATTTTGTATTATTAATTTAGTGATTAGCTTGAGTTTAATGGGCTTAAATATGTATATCGTAGACTTTACGCTTTTTCCAAAGCTTTTACTTGCGATTGCACTGTTACTAGCTGTTTTAGTTATCATCTTTGTAAAAAACAAAGATGCTTTTACCTTGAAAGGAATACTATTTTGTCAAAAATTATAATTGCAATTGATGGTCCAGCCTCCTCTGGAAAAAGTACAGTTGCTAAAATCATTGCAAAAAAACTGAATTTAATTTATTTAGATACAGGTGCAATGTATCGTGCAGTCACCTTTTTAGCCCTAAAGCATCAGCTTGAAAGTCCTTTAGCTATTTTGAAGCTTATAAAAGAGCAGCCTATTTCATTTCAAAATACATCAGATGGTCAATTAGTTTTTCTCGGTGACCAAGAGGTTACTCAGGTGATTCGTGAAAACGAAGTAACCAAAGCAGTTTCAAAATATGCGGCAATGAAGGAAATTAGGACAGCCCTTGTAGATTTGCAAAGACAATATGCCGATCAAGGCGGCGTTATTATGGATGGTCGCGATATTGGGACAGTCGTTTTACCGCAAGCTGATTTGAAAATATTTTTAGTTGCTTCTGTTGATGAAAGAGCAAAACGTCGCTATCAGGAAAATATTGAAAAAGGCATTGCAACTGATTTTGAAACCTTAAAGGCTGATATTGCTAAGCGTGATGAACTAGACTCAACACGAGCTGAATCACCTTTGAAGCAGGCGGATGATGCCATTTTATTAGATACAACAGGCTTGAATATTGAACAAGTTGTAAGCGAAATTGAAAGCTTGGCCAAGAAAAAAATATATAAATTAGCTTGACTTTAGAAGCTGATTTATAGTATTATATGAAAGTTGAGAAAATTAAAGTAGAAGCACCCGCTTCTCGCCTTAGCGAATACGTGTTCCTGGGCTGATAGATAAACAAAGCTTTACGATATGTAAAGTCATTTGAGCGGGTCTACGTTTTGGTAGAGTCGCTTTTTTGTTTGATTATGCTAAGATAATTGATAATCATTTTTACTTTATTTTTTTGGACATTGATGGCATATATATTTGAATTAAGTGAGGTGTTAAACATAGCAAAAGATTTGTTTATAAATGATGAGATTCGTGCTCGAGAAGTACGATTGGTCGGTGCTGAAGGTGAGCAATTAGGTATTAAGCCTGTTGCGGAGGCCCTGAAGATTGCTGAGCAAGCAAATTTAGATTTAGTATTGGTTTCGCCACAAGCTAAACCGCCTGTTGCTAAAATTTTAAATTACGGTAAATTTAAATTTGAACAACAGAAGAAATTGAAGGAGCAGCGTAAGAATCAAAAGGTTGTTAATATTAAGGAAGTACGTTTAAGTCCAAATATTGACGATAATGATTTTAATACGAAGCTCAAAGCAGCATTCAAGTTTCTTGAAAAGGGCGATAAGGTTAAGGTATCAATTCGTTTTAAAGGCCGTATGATTACCCATCGTGATGTTGGGCAACGTGTTCTTGAACGTTTTGCACAAGAAACTAAAGAGGTAGCTACTGTTGAACAGAGACCAAAAATGGATGGTCGTTCAATGTTCTTACAATTAGCGCCGATTCAAGAGAAAAAATAATTTTTAGTTGAAAATTTAGTTTTACTTTGAGATTCTATTTTCAAAAAAGCTTGATTTCATATAATGTAGGAGGATTTTATAAAATGCCAAAACAAAAAACGCACCGCGCGTCAGCTAAACGCTTCAAACGTACTGGTAAGGGTGGATTAAAACGTTTCCGCGCTTATACTTCTCACCGTTTCCACGGTAAGACTGTAAAACAACGTCGTCAATTACGTAAGGCAAGTATGGTTTCAAGCGGCGATTTTAAACGTATTCGTCAAATGTTAAGTGGCTTGAAATAATTAATAATTAATAATGGATAATTAATAATTGTTGATTAATAATTATTAATTGATTACATAGGAGGAAATATAAATGGCACGTGTTAAAGGTGGCGTTGTTTCACGCAAACGTCGTAAACGTATTTTAAAATTAGCAAAAGGTTACTACGGTTCTAAGCATACATTATTCAAAACTGCTAAAGAGCAGGTTATGAATTCTTATAACTACGCATATCGCGATCGTCGTCAAAAGAAACGTGATTTCCGTAAATTATGGATTCAACGTATTAATGCGGCTGCTCGTATTAATGGCTTGTCATATTCAAAATTAACTTATGGCTTGAAATTAGCAGGTATTGAAGTAAACCGTAAAATGTTAGCTGATTTAGCAGTTAATGATGCAGAAGCATTTTCTGCAATTGCGGAAGAAGCGAAAAAAGCATTAAATAAATAAGCCAATTATTAAAATAATTGAAAATGTCATCAAATACTTAATTTCTTTTAAGTTTTGCTGGCATTTTTTTATTTTTGCCTGCCAAAAATGCTTTTATACTAAGGATACACTACCGTTAGCACTCTTTTAAAAAGAGTGCTAATTTTTTGAGCAATATGCATTGACATTTGAAGAAGAACAATGTATATTAATAACAGGGTTAGCAATCGACGATGGTGAGTGCTAACTCATTAGAGGTGATAAAATGTTGACCGAACGACAGATGGCTATTTTAAACTTATTAGTTAAATTGTATACTGCCGAGGGCAATCCTATTGGTTCCAAGCGGATTGTTGCTGAAGGAATTAATGCAAGCAGTGCAACAATCAGAAATGACCTGTCTGCATTAGAAAAAAAAGGCTTGATTCAAAAGGAGCATACTTCATCAGGACGGATTCCTTCAGTTGCTGGTTTTCGTTACTTTGCTGAATTTATGATTGATTCAGTTGGTATTGATGAACATGATTTGAGAACAATCTATCATTCGTTTGAACCTGAATTTTTTAAACAGTCTGATATTTTAAAAGCTGCTGCTTCAACATTAGCAGATTTGACAGGCTTTACAGGCTTTGTCTTAAGCAGCGAGACTAAAGGTAGGGTTTTGACTGGTTTTAGTGTGATTCCATTGAATACACACTCTGCGATGGCAATTTTGATTACAGATAATGCCAACACATCAACAAAATATTTTAATTTACCGAAGACCTTGCTGTTAGATGATTTAAATCTTTTGGAACGTATTGTTCATGACCGCTTATTAGGCAATGATTTAATGTCTGTTCATTATAAAATTAGAACAGAGCTACCTCAGTTTTTACATCGTTACTTTAAGGTAACGGCCGGGGTGATGTCACTGTTTGATCATCTTTTTGAAGATTTATTCAATGAGGAGATTTTTATTAGTGGTAAGCTGAATGCATTAAATTATATTAGCCCCTCTGACAGTCAAACCTTAAAGGGCTTGTATCAGTTCTTTGGTGAGACAAAGGAAGTCGTTAATGTGCTTCGAGAGGTAAGTAAGGATAAATTGACGGTGGATATTGGTGATAACCGAAATGTACTTTTTAGAAATTTATCGTTAATCACCCAACCCTATGATATTCCCGGGAATAAACAAGGGATATTGGCAATTATGGGACCTGTCAATTTGGATTACATTAAAATTGTTGGCATGATGAGTGCAATGGGTAAGTTGTTATCGTTAAAGCTTTATGACTATAATCGATTCGTTGATTCAAATCATTATGAGATTGAGTAAGCTTTCAATTTAATGAAGTGATAAACGTAGCCACTTATTAAGTGCTGCTACTAATTATATATAGGATGGAAGAGGTGTGCTCTTGTCAAAGAAAAAAGATAAAGAAAAAGATGATCAACAGCCAAATGTAGCTGCTGCTGATCAAGCTGAAACCACAAAAAAATCTGAAGAAGCCGTTGAGACGGTAGATGAATTGACTCAGTTAAAACAGGAAATTGAGTCTAAGGAAGATGAGTTGCTTCGTGCGCGAGCAGAGATGTCAAATATGCATAAACGCTTTGCTGGCGAAAGACAAACCTTGCAAAAATATCGTTCTCAGGATTTGGCAACTAAAATTTTACCGAGCTTGGATAACTTAGAGCGTGCCCTGCAAAGTGAAGTTACTGATGAAGCTGGCGAATCACTAAAAAAAGGTATTCTAATGGTTCAAGAAAGCTTATTACATGCCTTGCAAGAAGAAGGTGTCGAGCTAATTGAAGCAGAAAATGCTGATTTTGATCCAAACCTACATCATGCTGTTCAAACGGTAGCTGCAAGTGATGAACAGCCAACGGATACAGTCGTTCAAGTTTTGCAAAAGGGTTATAAATTGCATGATCGTGTTTTACGACCAAGTATGGTTGTCGTGGCACAGTAAATGTAATTAAAAATTAAATATTAACTTACGGAGGAAATAAATTATGTCTAAAATTATTGGTATTGACTTAGGTACAACTAACTCAGCAGTCGCAGTTCTTGAAGGTGGACAAGCGAATATTATCCCAAATCCAGAGGGTAACCGGACAACACCATCAGTTGTTGCTTTTAAAAATGGTGAAATTCAAGTCGGTGAGGTTGCTAAGCGTCAAGCGGTAACTAATCCTGATACGATTATTTCAATCAAACGCCATATGGGTGAAGCAGGCTTCAAGGTAAATGTTGCTGATAAGTCATATACACCTCAAGAAATTTCAGCAATGATTTTACAATATTTAAAAGGCTTTGCTGAAGATTACTTAGGCGAAAAGGTTGATAAAGCGGTAATTACTGTACCTGCTTACTTTAACGATGCTCAACGTCAAGCAACTAAGGATGCTGGTAAAATTGCTGGTTTAGAGGTTGAACGTATTGTTAATGAACCAACAGCAGCAGCACTTGCTTATGGTTTAGATAAAACTGATAAGGATGAAAAAATCTTAGTATTTGACCTTGGTGGTGGTACGTTTGACGTTTCAATTCTTGAGCTAGGTGACGGTGTCTTTGATGTATTATCTACCGCAGGTGATAATAATCTTGGTGGGGATGACTTCGATAATAAGATTATTGATTATTTAATTGCTGAGTTTAAAAAGGACAATGGTATCGATTTAGCGAAAGATAAAATGGCAATGCAGCGTTTGAAGGATGCAGCTGAAAAGGCTAAAAAAGACTTGTCAGGTGTTACATCAACACAAATTAGCTTACCATTTATCACCGCCGGTGATGCAGGCCCACTTCACTTAGAAGTGAACTTAACTCGTGCTAAATTTGACGAATTAACAGTTGATTTAGTCGAACGTACTAAGAACCCAGTACGTCAAGCCTTAAAAGATGCAGGCCTTTCACAATCTGATATTGATGAAGTTATTTTAGTTGGTGGTTCTACTCGTATTCCTGCTGTTGTCGATGCAGTTAAAAAGGAAACTGGTAAGGAACCAAATAAATCAGTAAACCCTGATGAAGTTGTTGCAATGGGTGCAGCAATTCAAGGTGGTGTGATTACTGGTGATGTTAAGGATGTCGTTTTACTTGATGTGACACCTTTATCATTAGGTATTGAAACAATGGGTGGCGTATTTACGAAATTAATTGACCGTAATACAACGATTCCAACATCTAAGTCACAAGTATTCTCAACAGCTGCTGACAATCAACCCGCAGTAGATATCCATGTCTTGCAAGGTGAACGTCCAATGGCCGCTGACAACAAAACCTTAGGTCGTTTCCAATTGACAGATATCCCAGCAGCACCTCGTGGTGTACCTCAAATCGAAGTTAAATTTGATATTGATAAAAACGGTATTGTTAATGTTTCTGCCAAAGATTTAGGTACCAACAAGGAACAAACAATTACAATTAAATCTTCTTCAGGTTTGACTGATGAAGAGGTTGAACGTATGGTTAAAGATGCCGAAGCAAATGCCGAAGCGGATAAGACACGTAAAGAAGAAGTTGAATTG
Organism: Enterococcus sp. MMGLQ5-1; assembly: GCF_013155265.1. Classification (GTDB taxonomy): domain Bacteria; phylum Bacillota; class Bacilli; order Lactobacillales; family Streptococcaceae; genus MMGLQ5-1. Next base: position 340,557 of record NZ_JABJXU010000001.1, read on the forward strand.
CGTAATGAAGCAGATCAATTAGTCTTTCAAGTAGACAAAACCTTGAAGGAGCTTGAAGGTAAGGTTGAAGAGGAAGAAGTTAAGAAGGCTGAAGCAGCTCGTGATGAATTAAAAGCTGCAATTGAGGCTAATAACTTAGAAGAAATTAAAACGAAGCGAGATGCTTTAAATGAAATTGTTCAAAGCTTATCTGTTAAGTTATACGAACAAGCTGCTGCCGCTCAACAAGCAGCACAGGGTGAAGCTGGCGCTGAAGCAGAAGCATCAACTGGAGCAGATGATGTTGTAGATGGTGATTTTGAAGAAGTTGACGATAAATAAGGTACTTATTCTGCTTGGTAGAAAGTTGAAATTAAGCTAAATGTACTTAATTGAAACTTTCTAGCGGAATAGGTCTGTCAAAGAAGGTGCGACTTTTTACATCTATGAATTGCTTGTACTTTGCTTAAAAAATGAGGCGACCTCTTTTAGAATGAATTGAGCGCGAGGAATTATTCCTTGCGCTTTTCTGTGAAAGTAATCTATTTTAATAATATGCTTTAAAAAAGTTACTTTCCATCCATAATAAATGGTAAAATATTAAAGTGCTTCATATTTGTTTTATTATTACTACTCTTAATAGAATAAATGATTGAATTAAAGATTTAATAAAGGAGAAAAAATGGCTGATAAACGAGATTATTATGAAGTTCTAGGCCTTTCAAAGGGTGCGAGTGAGCAAGAAATTAAAAAGGCTTATCGTAAACTCTCTAAGCAATATCACCCTGATATTAATAAGGAGCCGGGCGCAGAGGACAAATTTAAAGAAATATCAGAAGCCTATGAAATTTTAAGTGATGCCCAAAAGAAAGCAGCTTATGATCAATATGGCTTTGCAGGTACTGATCCAAATTACGGTGCGGGTGCTGGTTCAGGCTTTAATGGCTTTTCAGGCTTTGGCGGTGGCGGTTCGTCATTTGGTGGCTTTGAAGATATCTTTGAAAGCTTTTTTGGTGGCGGTGGTGGTCGTGCCAACCCAAACGCGCCAAGACAAGGCGATGATTTACAATATCGCATTAATTTGAGCTTTGAAGAGGCTATTTTTGGTACTGAAAAAACGATTAAATATAAACGTCAAGAAACTTGTCATACTTGTGATGGTAGTGGCGCTAAGCCAGGCACACAGCCACAGACCTGTTCAAAATGTCATGGTCAGGGGCGTGTTCAGGTAGCGCGTGATACCCCGCTTGGTCGTGTAATGTCACAACAGGTCTGCGATGTTTGTCATGGCACTGGTAAAGAAATCAAAGAACCTTGTCCAACCTGTCATGGTTCTGGACAAGAGCAAAAACAGCATGAGGTTAAGGTTAAAGTACCAGCTGGTGTTGAAACAGGACAACAAATCCGCTTAAGTGGACAAGGGGAATCAGGTAGTAACGGCGGTCCTTACGGTGATTTGTATGTGATTTTCCAAGTTACCGAAAGCAAACAATTTGAACGTGACGGCTCAGAAATTTATTATGAATTGCCAATTGAGTTTGTTCAAGCAACTCTTGGTGACGAAGTAGAGGTGCCAACGGTTCATGGTAAGGTTAAGCTGAAAATTCCTGCTGGCACTCAGACTGATACCAATTTTAGATTACGTGGCAAGGGTGCACCTAGATTGCGTGGGACTGGAAACGGTGATCAGCATGTTCGCGTCAAAATCAAAACACCTAAAAATTTAAATGAAGAGCAAAAGAAAACTTTGCGGGCCTTTGCTGTAGCAAGTGGTATCACGCCATCAGAGCATAAGGAAGGCTTTTTTGATAAATTTATAAAAAAGTAAATCATTTTTTTCGTTAATAATATAAGCAGTTGTCCTTTTGATAGCTGCTTTTTTGTGCTTCAATTAATGATTTTATATTAATTGTATTATGAAATCTTATTATTATTTAGTTATGAATGCTTAAAATTTTTTCTGAAATAGTGGAGTAAAGTGGAGCGATGTGGTAAGATATTGTTAATGTGTGGTAATTGAAATTTTCGGGGGAGGTGACCGAGTATGTTCATGGGTGAATATAAACATAATATTGATACGAAAGGTCGCCTTATCGTTCCTTCAAAATTCCGAGATGGATTGGCAAGTCGCTTTGTTATCACAAGAGGCTTGGATGGCTGTTTAGCGGGTTATTCACTAGAGGAATGGGAAAAAATGGAAACGAAAATTGAAGAATTACCATTTTCTAAAAAGCAATCTCGTAACTTTATTCGTTTTTTCTATTCAGCTGCAACGGAGTGTGAAATTGATAAGCAGGGGCGTGTTAATATTCCCCCCACTTTGAGAGAGTATGCTGGCATTAGCAAAGAATGTGTGGTAATCGGTGCATCAAAGCATATTGAAGTATGGGATAAAAATCGTTGGGAAGAATTGCAAAATACTTTTGATGATTTAGAAGATACGATGATGGATTTTGGTTTTTAGAAAATATTTAAAAAGTGTTTTGAACAATGGAGGCAGCGTGTGAGTGAATTTAAACATCAAACAGTATTATTAAATGAAACGGTTGATTCGCTCAACATTAAATCCAATGGAATATATGTTGATTGTACGCTCGGTGGTGCTGGTCACAGTGCTTATTTATTAAGCAAATTAAATTCTGATGGCCATTTATATGCCTTCGATCAGGATCCGGTTGCAATTGAAAATGCCAAAAATCGCCTGAAATATTACGTTGATTTGAATATGGTTACCTTCGTGCAATCAAATTTTAGTAAACTTAAAGAAAATATAACAAATCTAGGGGTTACAAGTGTTGATGGTCTAGTGTATGATTTAGGGGTGTCTTCACCTCAATTAGATATTGCTGCACGTGGTTTTAGTTATCATAATGAAGGACCGCTTGACATGCGAATGGACAGTCAGCGCGAATTAACCGCGGAAATTGTTGTTAATACATATAGCTATCAGCAGCTCGTCAAAATTTTTTATCGCTATGGCGAAGAAAAGTTTTCAAAACAGATTGCTAGAAAAATTGAAGAAGTAAGAGCAATCCAACCCATTCAGACGACAACAGAGCTAGCTGAAATTGTTAAATCAGCAATTCCGCAAAAAGCACGCCGGACGGGTGGTCATCCAGCAAAACGAGTCTTTCAAGCGATTCGGATTGAGGTTAATCAGGAGCTCGAAGTAGTTGAAACCTCTCTTGAACAGGCGATTGATTTATTGGCGGTTGGTGGTAGAGTCAGCGTGATTACCTTTCATTCACTTGAAGATCGAATTGTCAAAAATATCTTTAAAGAATATAGTGAAATCGGTGATTTGCCACCCGGCATTCCAGTGATTCCTGATGATAAACAGCCGATTCTGAAATTAGTTAATCGTAAACCGATTTTGCCAAGCGAGGCAGAGCTGACTGAAAATCGTCGATCAAGAAGTGCAAAACTAAGAGTTGCTGAAAAAGTAAGAGGAGTTGAACGTCGTGGTTAATATTAAAGAAGAACAATTTATAGAAGAAGATGTACAAAAAGTGAGCTCACCTAACGTTCAAGCTACGTCAAAAGCAAAAGCTTATTTGCCTAAATTGAAGAAGGTTTCATTATTAGAAAAATGTTTTTATGCTGCAGTTATTATTACAGCTATTTCATTAGCAGTTAGCCAGCTTTATGTAAAGTATTTGATTGAATCAACACAAAACGAGATTAATGCGGTGCAAACAACAATTGATGATAATGCTGCAAAAATTGCTGATTTGAAGCAGCAGCAAAATGAGCTATTACGCAGTGACCGAGTGAAGCAAATTGCTGAAAATGCAGGTCTAACTAGCAATACTGACAATTTAAGGAAGTTGAATTAATGCGTTTATTTGATAAATTAGTAAACAGAATAGAGCGTAAAAGAAGTGATAACCCGATTTATAATCGTCGAAAAGTAGGGAAATCACTCTTTTTGGCTACTGTTTTTATATTAGGTGTTTTTACGGTTCGTTTTGGGATGATTATCTCTACTGGAGAAATTAAGGGCACTGATTTGACAAAAAGTGCAAATAGCACCTATTATGGTACGACTGTCCAGCACGCAACTAGAGGTACAATTTACGATCGCTATGGCTATCCGATTGCAGAGGATGCAACAAGCTATTCAGTTATTGCAATTGTTTCAAAGTCCTATACCGGTACGGATTCTGAAACGGGTAAGACAATTAATTTATTTGTTGAAGAAAAGAATTATAATCGGATTGCCGAAATATTAAATCAATATTTAGGAATTGATAAGGCTGATGTTATTTCTACCTTAAAGAATAATAAGGCGAAGGATGGTACTGAGCTCTATCAGGTTGAGTTTGGTAATAAGGGTAAAAATATTTCATTAAGTACCAAAGAAAAGATTGTTGCTGAATTAGACAAAGAGAATATAAAAGGGATTGATTTTGAAGATCATCCAGCAAGAATGTATCCAAACGGTCAATTTGCCTCTCATTTTATCGGCTTGGCTCAATTAAAGGATTCTGACGATGATCAGAGCGGTTTGACTGGTAGCTTTGGGCTAGAAGCGGCATATAACAGTATCTTAAGTGGTACAGATGGCGTTTCGACTTATCAAAAGGACTCTAATGGTAACCCAATTGCTAATACCTATAAAGAAACCAAAAAGGTTGAAAATGGAGAAGATGTCTATACAACAATTGACACAGACCTGCAAACCTACTTAGAAACTTTGATGGATCAGCTTCAGGAATCGGTGAATGCCAAAGAGCTAACAGCAACTTTAATGACAGCAGATACTGGTGAGGTACTAGCAACCACTCAACGACCGACCTTTAATGCCGATACAAAAGAAGGCTTTGGTGTAGAGGGTTATGTGTGGAGTAATTTATTAATTCAATCTAATTTTGAGCCAGGCTCTACAATGAAAATTTTCACAACGGCAGCCGCCCAGAATGAAGGGAAATTTGATCCTAATGGGACTTATACCGCAGGTACGATTAAGGTGGCCGATACAGAAATTAATGACTGGGACTATCAAGAGGGAGCTAGAACGTTAACCTTTCAACAGGCGCTTTCAAACTCATCCAACGTTGGTATGGTAACGCTAGAGAAAAATTTAACTGATCCAACTTGGCGAGATTATTTAAGTGCTTTCGGTTTTGGTGTAACAACAAATTCTGGCTTAAATACAAATAAGGAGTCTGAAAATTCGGGTAGCCTGCCGACTGAAAATGTTGTCGATACGGCAATGAGTGCCTATGGTCAAGCAATTAACGTGACACAAATTCAGATGCTTCGTGGATTAACGGCCGTTTCTAATAATGGTAAAATGGTCGAGCCGCACTTTGTTTCTAAAATTGCCAATACCGAAGCTAATACTGAAAAAGTTGTGCAGCAGGAGGTTGTAGGTCAACCGATTACGGCAGATACCGCGGCTAAAACACGTGAATACATGATAAAGGTTGGAACTGATCCTATTTATGGAACGGCCTATTCTCATACGAAGGGCGGACCGATTTATGAAGCGGGTGGTGCAACGGTTGCGGTTAAAACTGGGACTGCTCAAATTGCAGGCTCAAATGGATATTTGGATATGTTGGATGCCAGTAATTTACTCTATTCTGTAGTTATTATGGCACCAAGTGACAATCCAAAATATATTATGTATCTGACAATGAAACAGCCAGAGCATGTTACGGGATTGTCAATGAGTGAAGTCACTAATCCATTATTGGCTCGTGCTATGGAAACTGACATTACACCTGTTACGGCTAGTAACGGTTCAAGTACTGCGCAAATCGAAATTGAAGATTATAGTGGTAAATCAGTTAATAATGTGGCAACTGAATTGAGACGATCAATGCTTCAGCCAGTAATTATCGGCAGCGGCTCAAAAGTAATGAGTCAGTCTGTTGCCAAGGGTAAAAAGCTTGATCCAAATTCTAAGCTACTGCTCTTAAGTGATGGTCAGTTGACCATGCCGGATGTTACTGATTGGAATAAAGAGACCCTTGCCGCCTTTGAAAAGCTGGCGGATGTTAAATTGAAAATTTCTGGCTCTGGCAAAGCAAATGGGCAATCTGTCAAAGCAGGCGCTGATATCTCAGCGGGTCAGACGATTGAGATAACCTTGGCTGAATAAAATTAGAAAGCCTTTAAAGGAGCACCGTTTTATTGTCTTGTCGCTAAGTAAAAGGCAGACAAGACAATATAGATGGCGTCTCAGAAATTGTTTGTTGAAAACTTAAATATCTGAAGATTAGTATTGGGACAAAGAACGGAGTAAAGTATTGGATTTATCATATATGTTTTTGGCATTAATTATTAGCTTTGCTATTACTGTCAGCACGATGCCATTATTTATTGGTTATTTTCATTTGAAAAAAATTGACGGTCAGCAAATGCATGAAGATGTAAAGCAGCATATTGCTAAGGCTGGTACCCCGACGATGGGTGGTGTTGTTTTTCTCTTTGCAATTATCCTCACGTCTATTGCTTGCGGCATACTGATGAATTTATTTTCGGTGGATACATTTATTTTACTATTTATAATTTTTTTATATGGTATTTTAGGATTTTTGGATGATTTTTTAAAAATTTTTAAGCATAAAAATGAAGGCCTAAAGGCGAACCAAAAATTAATTGGTCAAATAATTGGTGCGGTTATCTTTTTTCTTGTTTATCAAGGAGAAGCCTTTTCCAATCGCTTAAATATCTTTGGTCATCATATTAATCTAGGCTGGTTTTATGCACTTTTCCTTATTTTTTGGTTGGTTGGCTTTTCAAATGCAGTTAATCTGACTGATGGCATTGATGGTTTAGCGACCATCTCAGTAACGATTTCCTTAATTGCTTATGCTGTAATTGCCTATAAGCAAAAACAGTTTGATGTCTTATTAGTGATATTAACTTCAATCGGCGGCTTAATCGGTTTCTTTGGCTTTAATCGAAAACCAGCTAAAATATTTATGGGAGATGTTGGCTCGCTGGCATTAGGTGGTTTATTGGCGACGATTTCAATTTTATTACATCAGGAATGGACCTTATTGCTAATTGGCTTTGTCTATGTGATTGAAACAAGCAGTGTGATGCTTCAGGTTGCATCCTTTAAGCTGAGGGGAAAACGTATTTTTGCCATGAGTCCCATTCATCACCATTTTGAATTAGGTGGTTTTACTGGTCATGGAAAAAAATGGTCTGAATGGCGGGTTGATTTCTTATTCTGGACAGTAGGTTTGATTATGAGTTTAATCACATTAGCTATTCTTTATTAATTACTTTTTAAATTATACAATTGAGGTTTTAGTAGGTTAAACTTTGTTTAGCCTCTTTTTATATTCAGTGTTTAATGCGATTTTGTGATAGCTTCTGTGGGGCAAATGTCCGTTCACTTGAAAATTAGTGGCATGCTATTTTTCTATAAATTATCAAAGAGACTGATTGATAAATCGTAATTTTAAGCGTAAGATATAAATTAAGTTTCTAATTTGATTAAGCTAATTGAAAAAATTTTTTGATTTTAGGAGTAAATATGAGTAAATTTGTAGAGAAATCGACTAAGCTAAATGATGTTAGCTATGATGTCCGAGGACCTGTCTTAGATGAGGCAGAAAAGATGCAAAAATCTGGTGTTAATATTTTAAAGTTAAATATTGGTAATCCAGCACCATTTGGCTTTGAGGCGCCTTATGAAATCGTTAAGGATTTGATTGCTAATGTCCGAAATTCAGAAGGCTATTCTGATTCAAAAGGAATTTTTTCTGCACGAAAGGCCATTATGCAATACTGTCAGCTTAAGGGTTTTCCAAATGTCGATGTTGATGATATATACACAGGTAATGGTGTGAGTGAATTAATTAATATGTGTCTACAGGGATTGGTTGATAACGGTGATGAAATTTTGGTCCCAATGCCAGATTATCCGCTATGGACAGCCTGTGTATCACTTGCGGGTGGTAATGCTGTGCATTATGTATGCGATGAGGCGGCGGAATGGTATCCAGATGTTGATGATATTAAGAAAAAAATAACAAGTCGTACCAAAGCAATCGTTTTGATTAATCCAAATAATCCAACAGGTGCACTTTATCCTAAGGAAGTACTGGAAGCAATTGTCAAGGTGGCACGAGAAAACAATTTAATCATTTTTTCTGATGAAATTTATGATCATTTAGTTATGGATGGTAACGTACATGTACCGATTGCAACCTTGGCACCTGATCTCTTTGTAGTGACCCTAGGTGGACTTTCCAAGTCACATCGTATTGCAGGCTTTAGAGTCGGTTGGATGATTTTATCAGGTGATAAATCGAAGGTTAAGGGCTATATCGAAGGCTTAAATATGCTGTCATCAATGCGTATTTGTTCTAATGTCTTGAGTCAGCAGATTATTCAAACGGCATTAGGCGGTTATCAGTCAGTCGATGATTTATTATTACCTGGCGGTCGAATTTATGAGCAGCGTGAGTATATTTATAATGCGCTTAAAGAGATACCCGGTATTTCCGTTGTTAAGCCGAAGGCAGCCTTTTATATTTTCCCAAAATTAGATATTAAAAAATTTAATATTCGTGATGATGAACAATTTGTTTTAGATTTTTTACACCAATATAAAGTCCTATTAGTGCACGGTCGCGGCTTTAACTGGCATTCGCCAGATCATTTCAGAATTGTTTATTTACCTAAGATGGATGATTTAAAATATGCAATCGGTTCGATGGAGAAATTCCTAGCAACCTATAAACAAAAATAATTTTAATTAGTAATTGTGCCTGCTGAAATTTTCATCAGGCTTTTTATATGCCTTAATTTCTGGTTAATTCTTGTGAAAACGGTATTGTTTCCCGGAAAGAATACCAAAATCAGATGATAGCGGCATGGGTTGACTGAAATAATTAATTTAATTGCTAGTTATGATTGAAACCTGTATCAAAGTAGTATTAAAATGGTATAATTGAAGCAATTGAAGCGTAAGCTAGAAGGTGGCGAGTTAAATGAAAAGAATTGATAAGATTTATAATGCCCTTTTTCAAGCCTTAAATCATTTATCTAAAGAGGATTTAATGAAGGCTGAAGGGCTTTGTGCTAAGGAAGTTGAGGAAATGACCGGCATTACACGTTCAAATGTTTCAATGGAGCTTAATAAGCTAGTACGTTTGGGTCGAGTGATAAAGATTAAGAGTTTTCCAGTTAAATATCTGCCACAAGAGCTTTGTGAAGATGTGCTAGAAATTAATACAAATGGTATAAATGAGGTTGAAGCACTTTCTGAATTTTCTAATAAGGTAAATAATAATCTTTATGTTTATCCCCATGAGGATGCCTTCGCGCAAATGATTGGTTCAAGTGGCAGTCTTAAAAAAGCGGTTTCTCAAGCTAAGGCGGCGGTTTATTATCCACCGAATGGGCTTCATATCCTATTACATGGGCCGACAGGTGTTGGTAAAACCCTTTTTGGTAAGATGATTCATCAATTTATGGTTCAAGAAAAGCTACGTGATGCCGAAGCTCCCTTTGTGCAGTTTAACTGTGCTGATTACTATAACAACCCTCAACTATTAATGGCTCAGCTTTTTGGGTATGCTAACGGTGCTTTTACAGGAGCAGAGGGTGAAAGAGAGGGTCTCGTTGATATTGCTGATGGTGGTGTCTTGCTCTTAGATGAGGTCCACCGTCTGCCGCCAGAAGGGCAAGAGATGCTCTTTTATTTTATCGATCATGGTCGCTATAATCGCTTAGGTGAGAGTGGCAAAACGAGACATTCAAATGTCTTAATTATTTGCGCGACGACCGAGACACCTAGTAGCACATTACTTTCTACCTTTATGCGTCGGATTCCAATGATCATCCAGATTCCTTCTTTGCTTGAACGACCGGTTGAGGAACGTTTAAAGCTAGTGACATTTTTATTTGAGCAGGAAGCAATAAGGATTAATAAAGAATTGATGATTCATTCGGAGATGTTTCAGGCATTATTAGCGGCTTCAAATTATGGTAATATTGGTCAGATGAAATCTAATGTTCAATTAATTTGTGCTCAGGCTTATATTTCTAATTTTTCAAATGATCAGGCGGTAGAATTAACAGAAGAATATTTACCTGAGGTTGTTAAAAATGAATGGATTAATTCAGGGGGTAGCAGAGGTAATCGCCGAATCTTGGAGGAAAAGATATTGCCAGTAACGCGAATTTCTCCTTTTCAGCATGAAACAACCTTTTCAGAGGAACCAGCCTTTAATCTTTATCAAATTATTGAGCAAAAAACTAAGATGCTGCGAGAAAGTGGAATTGATGACGCCCAGATTGAAGAGTACTTGCGGACGGATCTCAATTTATATATTCAACGCTTCTCTGAAAATAAACCACTGGATTTAATGAAATTTGTTGACGAGGAAATTGTTTCCTTTACCGAAGCCATTAAAAAAACAATTGAAAAAACACATCAGATTAAGCTAGATAATCGTTTTGTCTCCTTTCTTTCAATGCATTTGGATGCTTATAAAAATCGTCGAGATGTTAAGGAGCTATTGAGTGCCACTGAGCAGGAACGAATCAGAACACAAATGAAACGTGATTTTGAAATTGCACAGCAGATTCGCTTGGCGTTACAGGATACGGGTATTTTGAATTTACCTGAGGATGAGGATTATTTTATCGCCCTGCTTTTGCAGTCAATTGAAACGCTTGAAGCAAAGAAAAAAGTCAGTGTTTTAGTTTGTGCACATGGCAATTCAACTGCGACTAGCATGGTTGAGGTTGCTGCTGAGCTATTTGGTTATGCACCCATTTTTCCACTTGATATGCCTTTATCGACACCGCCAGAGGATATTTTCATTCAAGCAGTTGAGCTGATTAAGCAAATTGATGATGGGAGTGGGGTCTTAGTTTTAATTGATATGGGCACTTTATCCTTACAGCAGGAGAAGCTAATTGAAGAAACTGGTGTGCCGATTGAGGTTTTAACCAATGTCACAACCTCAATGGTTTTAGATGTTGCCAGAAAGGTTAATTATTTAGATATTTCCTTACGCTCCTTGCGCGAATCAATTCAGGCAGATATTAAGCGTTATTTTGATGTTTATCAAGATAATGTAGGCAAACAAAAAGCAATTATTGCAATTTGTATGACGGGTTCAGGTACGGCAGAACGCCTGAAGACTATTTTGAATAATCTTGTTTATCATTATTCTAAGGAGCCTGTTAAAATTATTACACTCTCAGCATTAAAAATTGATGATGAGCTGCCGGGATTAATAGAGAAATATGATTGTATCTTTGCTTGTGGTACTAAGCGCCCTGATTTTGATCTACCGTATATCTCCCTGGATGAATTAATTTGTCAGGAGGGAGAGCAGCAGGTTAAGATTTTATTATCTAATGATCAGAAATTTAATAGCTTAGAGCTTTCAAGTCGTAATATTGTGACTGATGATTTAATAACAGATATGTTAAATGAGCATCTTGTCTTTTTTAATCCACAGTTAATGAGTAAGCTACTTGAAAATTGGATTGTTTCTCTCGAAAAGGCAATGAAATTAAAGTTTCCGAATGCAACAAAAATTAAGCTAGTGATTCATACTGCTTTTGCTGTTGAGCGGGTAATTCGGGATAATGCCTTGGTTTATGATGGTGAAATAACACCTTTAATTGAAAGGCTGCGTCTGATTGCTGAGGAGAATTTAAATAATCAGCTGCAGCGTCTTAATTTGACGATTTCGAGGGATGAAGCTTATTTCATTGCTAATATTATTGATGACGATTTAACAATTAGTATTAATAGTCTTGAGTTACCTGTTTCAAAATAAAAAAATTAGAATAAAAAGCTGTATTAAATTGTTCAAAACAATTTGATACAGCTTTTTTTGCTGGATTACCTGTATCAAAATACGCTTGAAAGGTTGATTTAGATGTAATTTTAAATTAATACAAGTACTTGGCACGCTTATTGCTAAATAAAAAGCGTAAGGAGATAGATGGATTTTGAAGGAAATGCATCTAAAGGAATAGGAGTTGGTTTGATGGTACAAATTATTTTAAGTGGTCATGGTCAAATTTCAACTGGTGTTAAAAGTGCAACCGATATGATTTTTGGTGCACAGGATCAATACACCGCAGTTGAATTTTTACCGGGAGAGGGTAAGGAAAATCTGAGCGAAAAGTTTAAAGCACTCCTAGATGGTTTTGATTCAGCGGAGGAGGTTTTGATTATAGTCGATGTCTTTGGTGGGACACCCTATAATACAGCAAGTGAACTCGTTTATGGAAAGCCAGAATGCGATGTAATTACTGGTCTGAGTTTGCCGTTGGTACTGGAAGCATTGAGTGCAAGGCTTGCAGGTGGTTTACCAGAGGTGATTGCACATTTAAAAAATGTCAGTCCAGAATTTGTTAAGATTTTTTCAGAGGAATTTGCAAAAATTCAAAGCGTTTCAGAGGATTTAGAGGAGGATGAATTATGAAAATTGTATTAAGTCGGATTGATGATCGTTTTATTCACGGCCAAGTATTAACGAAATGGATTAAACAATCACCAGCCAATCGCATTATCATTGTTAATGATTCGGTGGCAAATGATGAGGTTAGAAAAACCTTAGTTTTGTCAGTTGCGCCAGCTAATGTCAAAGCAAGTGCTGTTACGGTAGAGAAGATGGCAAAGGCCTTTCATTCACCACGCTATGAAAATGAAACAGCATTTCTATTATTTGATGGACCAGAGGATGTTGCACGTTTAGTGGAAGCTGGTGTACCAATTGATGTTGTGAATGTAGGTGGTATGCGCTTTGAACTGGATCGAAAGCAAATTACTAAATCTGTTTCGGTCAGAGATCAAGATATTGCGGCATTTAGAAAGCTAAAGGAACTTGGTGTGAAATGTGAACTACGTCAATTACCGGGGGATACATCACAAGATTTTAATGATATTTTAAACAATACATTGAAATAATATTATAAGGAGGAAAGAAACATGGGAATATTTCAAATTGTAGCCTTATTAATTATTGCGGCGATTACTGGTATTGGTTCAGTAGTAGATGAGGCGCAAACGCATCGACCATTAGTTGCATGTACTTTAGTTGGTCTCGCTTTAGGGGATGTTAAAACAGGTATTATTTTAGGTGGTACATTGGAAATGATGGCTTTAGGCTGGATGAACGTTGGGCTTGCGATGGCACCTGATACAGCAATTGCTTCAGTTATTTCTACTATTTTAGTTATTAATTCACATCAAGGTATTGGTGAAGGGATTGCAATTGCAGTACCTTTGGCAGCAGCTGGTCAAGCGTTAACAATTTTTGTTAGAACAATCACGGTATTCTTTATTCATAAAGCAGATGATATGGCGAAAACTGGTAACTTTAAAGGTATTGAACGGGCGCATTTGCTTGCAATGAGCTTACAGGCCTTGCGTGTTATGATTCCAACCTTAATTATTTGTTTAATTTCTGCTGAAGCGGTTCAAAACTTCTTAAGCTCAATTCCAGAAGTGATTACTAAGGGACTTCAAATTGGTGGTGGTATCATCGTAGTTGTTGGTTATGCAATGGTTATTAATATGATGGATGTACCATACTTAAAACCATTTATGTATGCTGGTTTCCTATTTGCTGCCTTTACAGACTTTAACCTTGTTGGTTTCGGTGGCTTAGGCTTAATTGCAGCTTTAATTTACTTACAATTAAAATATAACGGTCAACCACAGCAAGCAGCGGCGACTTCATCAGGTTCGACAACTTACGATGATGACGACGATGATTTAGACGCGTAGGCAGAGGAGGCAGAAAATATGGCAACTGAAAGAACATTAACCAAAAAAGAATTAAATAGTATGTTTCTTCGTTCAAATTTCCTATTAGGATCATTTAACTTTGAACGGGTACAATCATTAGGGTTTTGTTATGTAATTATTCCAGCCTTGAAAAAGATTTATCCAGAGGGTGAGGAAAGAAACGAAGCGTTAGCACGTCACTTAGAATGGTTTAATACACAACCGTGGCTGACTGCACCAATTTTCGGTGTAACGGCAGCAATGGAGGAAGAAAAGGCCAAGGGTAAGGATATCGATGGTTCAGCGATTCAAGCGATGAAAATTGGTTTGATGGGCCCATTAGCAGGTGTTGGTGATCCAATTTTCTGGGGAACTGCTCGCCCGGTTTTAGCGGCGCTTGGTGCTTCTCTTGCCTTAAATGGTTCAATTGCTGGTCCATTACTCTTCTTCTTCTTAATTAATATCGTTCGTTTAGCAACTAAATACTTTGGTCTTTTCTACGGTTACGAAAAAGGAATGGAAATCATCAAGGATATGGCTGGCGGTCGTATTAAGAAATTAACTGAGGGTGCATCAATTGTTGGTCTGTTTGTAATGGGTGCTTTGATTAACAAATGGACAACGATTAATATTGCTTTGCAGGCAACTAAGATTACTGGTGATGATGGTAAGGTAACAACTCAAACAGTACAGGATATTTTAGATAGTATTATGCCTGGGATGTTAGCCTTAGGCTTAACATTAGTGGTTGCTTGGCTCTTGAAGAAGAATGTAAATCCATTATTAATCATTTTAGTGATTTTTGTGATTGGTATTTTAGGCTATGCAGCAGGTATTCTTGCATAGTTCACACATTAAAAGGAATTGTTGAATAGTCATTATTTGGCAATTCTTTTTTTAAAGGTTTATGAAAACGTTTTCATGAAATTAAAGAAATAGGAGAGATTAATGAGAAGAAAGATTTTCACCAAAAAACTGAAAGTTGCATTAGTTGGGATGACTAGTTTATTAGCAGTATCCTTAATTGCACCAAGGGATGCTTTTGCAGATAGCTCGGCAAATGAAAACAGCTGGCAATATAATGAGCTATATCGCAATCAATTTCATTATTCAGCAGCTAAAAATTGGTTAAATGATCCAAATGGTTTAATTAAGGATGCAGCAGGTACTTATCATATGTATTATCAGTACAATCCTAATGGTAATGGCTGGGGTGATATGTCTTGGGGGCACGCCACCAGTACCGATATGATTAACTGGCAGGAGCAAGCGGTTGCCATTCCAATGCTGGAAAATCAAGCTGAAATGAAATTTGAATTTACAGCAACGAGTGGTGAATTTAAAGGTAAAACAGTTCGCTATTGGGGACAACCACGTTCAGACTGGGATGGTGGTAACGGTAAAAAATATATTTTCAGTGGTTCAACAGCAATTGATAAGGACAATGTTACAGGCTTAGGGGCTAATACAATTCTTGCCTATTATACGACCTGTTTCCAAATTCCAACACGTTTAGCGGATGATGGCGATAATGGGTTAGGCACATGGGTAGGCATTAGAGAAGTACAAGAACAGCACTTAGCATACAGTACCGATGGCGGGATGACCTTTAAGCAATATGATTACGATAATACAAAATCTGTTGCTGATAATGCAGCTGCTAATCTAAATGGTACGGCGAATCAACAAAGTCCCAAGGCGATTATTCCTGTGACGGCTATATCAGGTAAAGATGGTGTTGATGCGAAGGATTTCCGTGATCCAAAAGTCGTTTATGATGAGGTCAATAAGCAATGGTTGATGATTGTCGTTGCAGGACAGCAGGCACAAATCTTTAAATCAACCGATATGATTAACTGGACTTATGCATCAGAAATTCAACGAGGTCATGATATTGGCAATGGTGTTTGGGAATGTCCAGAGCTGATTCCGATGAAGGCTGATGATGGGCAAACCAAGTGGATTTTATCGATGAGTGTTCAGGATGGCGCC
The DNA here is from genome assembly GCF_013155265.1 of Enterococcus sp. MMGLQ5-1. Lineage (GTDB taxonomy): Bacteria > Bacillota > Bacilli > Lactobacillales > Streptococcaceae > MMGLQ5-1. The sequence continues at coordinate 356,260 of NZ_JABJXU010000001.1, forward strand.
TATGCATCAGGCTCTGGTATGCAGTATTTTGTTGGTGATATTGACAAGAATGGTAAGTGGACACCAGCAACTGACCAAACCTTAGCGAATCCAAATTGGTTAGATTATGGTGAAGATTTCTACGCTGGCGTGACCTTTGGCAATACTGGCGATCGTAAGATTATGCTAGCGTGGCAAAGTAACTGGAAGTGGACTGGATTGCAAAAAACAACGCCTTGGTATAGCAATATGACGATACCGCGTGAGCTAAAGCTGGTTAAAGACGCAAGCTACGACGGTGGCTATAAGATTACTCAGGCACCGATTGAGGAGCTTGATAATAATGCCAAAGAAGCGATTGTACCAGCACTTGATAAGGGGAATGGTACAGCTGATAGTGGTGTTGTTTTAGATGGCGATATGCGTGATAATAATGCTGCCAAGGTGACGAATTATACGGGTACGACCTATAAGGTGGAATCTGAATTTTCATGGGCTAGTGACGGCACTAAACCCAATGCACTTGGTATTTATGTTCGTGGGACGGATGATTTAGCGAGAAAAGTCATGGTCGGCTATGACTTGAATGCAGGTCTAGCATATGTCAATATTTTAACGACGGGTGACGAGCAATTAAGTGGTAATGGTCGCGATCATACTAATGTTGCAATTGCTGATACTGGTAAAATTAAATTAACAGCACTTGTTGATGAATCATCTATTGAGGTTTTTGTTAATGATGGTGAAAAAACAATTACGCAGGTTTTCTATTTTAGACCTGAAATCATCGGTACTGGTGTCAAAACAAATAATATTGGTTTCTATGTTGAAGGTGGTAATACTAAAAAGGCTACTATTTCAAATGCTCAAATTACGCCATATCGTAGTATTTTTGGTGACATAGATATCACGGCCAATGATACCCCAATCACCTATGGTGGTGCGATTAATTTAGAAAGCCTAGTTGCTGCCAATAATACAAGTGGTACTGGTGCTGTGACTGCAATTGATTCTGTTAATATCGTTAAAGGTTTAGCAAGTAACGCAATTGGGACCCATGAGGTGGTTTATAGTGCTACCAATGCATCAGGCAAGTATCAAGAAAAAACAGTTCAAATTAAAGTAGTGGCTGATAAAACTGCCTTAAAGGCTAAGCTTGATGAGGCTGAGGCGATTGTTCCAAGTAAAGTAGCATATACTGAAGAATCGTGGTCAAGTTTTGCAGCTAAGCTTGAGGCTGCAAAAGCTAGTTATGATAGCACTGATGTCACTCAAACACAAGAAAGCATTAATACAGCTATCAGTGATTTAACTAACGCTATTGCTGGACTTGCTTTTAATGTTGATAAAACGGTCTTAAATTATCGAATTGCGGCAGTCAGCTCGCTAACAAATGATAATGAGTATACTGTTGGTAGCTGGGCTAATTTAATGACTAAATTGGAGCAAGCCAAAGTGATTAGTGCTAAGCTAGATGCGACGAAAAAGGAAGTTGATGATAGCTCAAAAGAGCTGTGGCAAGCAGTAACAAACCTTAAGGAAGTATCAAGTCAAATCCCTGCTGACAAAGCGCAATTACAGGAGCTATATGATAATTATAAGGATTTAGAGAATAATTATTACACTACTGAAAGCTGGAATGGCTTTAAATCTGCAGTTAAAATGAGTAAAACAATTATAGCAGAAGAAGATGTCACTCAAGCAATTGTTGATGCTACTAGAGAGCTTTTACAAAATGCAATCAATGGTTTAACACAAAAACCAATAATTGACTTTTCTGATATTGCCAATACTAGTGCAGAGGCTCAAGAAGCAATCAAATGGTTAGCAAGTGAAGGGATTACAACTGGCTACGGTATCGCGGATAATGATGGTAAGGTTAGCTTTGGACCAGCTGATAAAGTAACTCGGGCACAAATGGTGACCTTCTTGTATCGTTTGTCTGGAAGTCCAGTAGTGAGTAAGATTAATGATTTTGAAGATACAAGTCAATTAAGTTTAGAATTCCGCCAAGCTATTACTTGGGCGAAGGATAAGGGCATTACAACTGGCTACAATAATAAATCGTTTGGACCATCAGATACTATTACAAGAGAACAAATGGCGGCATTCTTCTATCGAATGGCTGGTAAACCAGAAATAGATTATAGTAATCACTTTAATGATGTTGCTAAAGATAGTGAATTTGCTGATGCGATTTCATGGTTATCTGCAAATAAAGTGACAACAGGTTACAATGAAACAACTTTTGCGCCAAAAAATGTTGTTATCAGAGAGCAAATGGCGTTGTTCCTAAAACGCTATCACGATAATATTTTAGCTAAGGATTAGCTTTAAAAGCTGATTTGAATAAATGATAGGGCTATCCAGTAGCTGATGTAAATTTGTATGTATTAAGTAAGTAGTCATTTGCGGATGGCTACTTTCAGAAGGTAGACAAGCGCTGGAAATATATTGAGCGTTTGTCTGTATCCTGTGGCAGCACATTTTGTGCTGCTTTTTGCGTTACTCAAGATTGCTTTGAACGCTGGCATTTTATTATGAATTTGGAATGGTTTCTCAAAAACAATCCCAAACTCACCCTTTAACAATCGATTTTGTGCGAAACCAGTATTGTTTTTCAAAAGGATTGGATTATTTGCAAATATAAAGGTAATTTCATTTTAAAATGCATTAGAGCCGATGTAATTAAGTATCGGCGGAAATTAAAAAAAGTAAGGCAAACATTTTAAAAATAATGTAAACTAGATTAGAGGTGATTCATTTGGAATTAAAATATAATCAACATCAAGCTCAAGTTCAAAAGCAAATTTTATCGCAAAAACAACAATTAGGTATTAATTATTTGAGTGGTAGTATTTCAGACATGACAGAGCTTCTAAACCAAGAATATGAAGAGAATCCTTTTTTAGAAATAAGGCTGCCAAGTATCAACCGGGTTGAAATTGTTGGGGATATTTTTAATCAAGAGATTACATCAAATATTTCTCTTGAAGAATATTTAGAGCGTCAAATTACGGCACAATATCGTGATACCGTTTTACGGCGATTAATGCTGAGATTTATAAATTATTTGGACGAGCAGGGCTATTTAAGGATTAGCAATGAAGTTGAATTTTGTTTGGCAGAAAAGGTAAGCGAAGTTCAATTTTTAGATGCCTTAACCTTGTTTCAGCAGTTAGATCCAGCAGGAATTGGGGCACGCAATTTACAGGAATCACTTTTATTGCAGTGTGAACGAGATAATCATTCGCCGAGTGTCGCCTATTATGTTTTGGAAAACGCTTTCTTTGAGCTTTCAAATCAAAGATGGCAAGCGGTTGCAGACAAATGTCAAATATCGTTAGTAGAGGTACAGGAGATTAGAGATTATCTAAAATTATTAACAGCTAATGTTGCTAAGGCATTTCAAATTTCAGAACGTATTGGGGTGATTCCTGAGATGCGAATTGCTGTCAATGGTAATGAGCTTGATGTCAAAGCCTTAAAGGGTAACGTGCCTCAGCTGTCGATTAATGAAGGCTATCTTCAAGAGCTATCTGAGCTTAAAAATTCAGATACTAAGGCGTATTTAAAACAAAAAACACAATTAATTCATCAGCTTTCTGAAGCAATTGAGCGCCGTGTGAGAACAGTTGAGAAAATAACTAGAATTATTGCAGATGTTCAGAGGGATTATTTTTTAGCCAAAACGGATCGGCTGAAGCCGATGAGCCAGCATGAGCTTGCACTGCAATTAGAAGTAAATGATTCAACGATTTCCCGTGCTGTTAATGATAAATATATTGATACACCGCAGGGGGTATTTGAATTAAAGCATTTCTTTGTTGCGGCAACCCTTGCTGACGAAACAACGACTGACGTTCTTGAGCGGGAAATTTTAGAGATTATTAATAGTGAAGATAAGCTAAAGCCCTTGTCTGATAGTAAAATTCAAGAGGAATTAGCAAAAAAGGGTATGACAGTTGCTAGACGAACTGTGGTTAAATACCGTCAAAAATTAAATATTGAATCCTCGACAAAGCGCAAGCGATTAAGCTGATTAAAAAGCATTGGCTGCCCAGCTAATAAAGGCTCTATAATAAATTGGACTGATAAATCCTTCGGTTCAATTTTTATTTGTCTTGAAATGATAAAAAAAAACATACTGTCCTATAATGAAGTTACCTTTATATTTATAAATAATCCAATCTTTACGATAAATAATACCGTTTTGACAAAAAAGTGATATCAAAAAGCCAAATTCATAATAAGACACCAGCGTTTAAAGCGGTCTTGCTGTTTGAGCCTTTGAACTAGGTTTTTAAAGCGACCTTTGGTTACTTGTAAAAATAAGTTCAAATGCATACCTTTGCCACTAACTGCCTTCATTTTTTTGAAAAACACAAAAAATGTCGGAGGGTAAGTGGTAATGGCAAAAAGCAGCACAAAATGTGCTGCCACAGGATATTTGTTTATTAGATATTTAATACTTTGTCTAGGAATTCTTTGGTACGACTATTTTTAGGTGATTCAAAAACCTGTTCAGGTGTACCATCTTCTAGAATTTTACCACCATCAATAAATAGTACACGGTCGGCAACCTGCTTTGCAAAGCCCATTTCGTGGGTAACGATTACCATCGTCATACCTTGGCTCGCTAAATCCTTCATTACCGCTAAAACATCGCCAACCATTTCTGGATCGAGTGCAGAGGTTGGCTCGTCAAAGAGCATGATGTCAGGATTCATTGCCAGACTTCTAGCTATCGCAACCCGTTGCTTTTGACCACCTGATAAATTATCAGGTCGTTGATCCTTTTTGTCCTCTAAGCCAACCCGACGCAGTAACTCAATTCCTTTTTGTTTAGCCTCCTCTGGTGATAATTTACCTAAATCAACCGGCGCTAATGTAATATTTTCCAAAACAGTTAGATGTGGAAATAAATTGAAATGCTGGAAAACCATTCCAATATGCTCTCGTATTTGATTCACATTGGTGCTTTTATCAGTCAGGTTAGCGCCATCAATTAAAATATCACCACTTGTTGGTTCTTCAAGCTTGTTTAAGGCACGAAGAAGTGTTGATTTTCCCGATCCGGAAGGGCCTAAAATAACAACGACCTCGCCTTCATGGATTGATAGCGAGATATCCTTTAAAACTTCATTTTTACCGTAGCTTTTCTTTAAATGTTCAACTAAAATTTTTTCATTAGTCATTTTCAGTTATTCCTTTCATTTCATAAATTCAGTCAAGTTAATTATTTTAAGCGTTTTTCTAAGACCTTAGAAAATCTTGTAAGGATTGTAATCACTACCAAGTAGATTAATGCAACAATGAAATAGACTTTAAAGGATTGTAAGTTTCGTGCAACAATAATTTTTGAGCTTTGAAGTAATTCTACCAAACCAATGGCTGAAATAATCGTTGTATCCTTTAACGAAATGACAAACTGATTGACGAACGATGGAATCATTATTTTAAATGCCTGCGGTAAGATGATTTTACGCATTGATTTACCGTAGGTCAGACCTAAGCTGCGAGCTGCTTCCATTTGACCTGTAGGGACTGCAACGATACCACCACGAACAATTTCAGCAATATAGGCGCTTGCATTAAGCGTTAATGCGATGATACCAGCAGTAAAATCGCCGAGCGGTGCTTCGGTACCTAAAATTGACTGAAGTAGGTTTGGAATTCCATAGAAAATAAAGAAGGCTAGTACCATTAATGGAATACCGCGAATAACATCTACAAAAATAGTGGCAAACCATTTTAAGCCTTTAATATTGCTGACACTAAATAAGCCGATAATTGTACCAAAGATTAATGAAAGACCGAATGAAATGAGTGTTAATAAAAGGGTATAGCCGAGTCCCTTTAATAATTGCTGCCAATTGTTAGAAATAATACCTGAAAATGAGGTTTCATCTGAAGCATTATTTTTATCAGATTGATCCTTTTCCATATAGTTGGCAATAATTTTATCGTAAGTCCCATTTTCTTTAATTGCTGCAAGTCCGCTATTAAATTTTTGGATTAATTCGGGATTTGAGCCTTTTTTAACAGCAAAGCCGTATTCTCCGATTTTTTCAGCAGGAACAGGTGTTTTAAATGCCTTACCTTGTACAATTGCGTATTTGATAACTGGCTCATCATCCATAATTGCTGAAACAGAACCAGAGTTTAAGGATTCGTACATTGTATCAGCGGCATCAAAGACCTTAATTGAGTAGCCATACTTATCTTGGTTTTTTTGCAAGAAGTCGTAGGAAGCTGAGCCATTTTTTGCGCCTACCTGCTTATCCTTTAAATCTTCGTAGCTCTTAATCGATGTGTTATTTTCCTTGACTGCAATTGTTGCATTTGCTGTAAAGTAGGCATCCGAAAAATCAAAGGATTTTTTTCGTTCGTCTGTGATGCTCATACCAGCAATCATTGCATCAGCTTGTCCTGCTTGTACTTGGTCAATCGCTGCTTGAAAGCCGATAAAGCTGATTGTATATTTAATATCTTCTTTCTTTGCAATTTCTTTTAAGATATCGACATCAATGCCGACATATTCATGGTTCTTATTTTGAAATTCAAAGGGTGCGAAGGTTAAGTCTGATGCAACCTTATAGGTTTTATCTTCCGCGTGTCCAACCGATGATAGCCCCATTATTGCTAAAATAAAAATTAAGCTAATCCACAATTTCTTTTTCACTATAAAGCCTCCTGATTATTTGTTATCTCCCTGTAAAAAGGTAGATTTGTAAAAATTCATGATTTAATCAATCAGTTTAAATGATTTGATTTATAAGATTTGATTGTAAAAATATGAACTTATATAAATGATATCATACATTAAAAATGAAATATTTCAATTAATTTTCATAAAATATGAATCCGTGTCACGTTTTGTAACATTGATTGTAAGAGGAATTTTTGGTGAAATAGCTACTTAAAGCTATTATTAAATTTATCATTATTCACTGAATTTAATTAATTATAATAATTCAGATAATTATAGGAAATTGTCGGGCTGTGTTAAAATAGAACAATGGAACATTTGAACAGATGAGGTGAAATGATGATTGAAAAAGATTTAAATAGGCAGTTTGAGCTCGTTTCTAAATATCAGCCTGGTGGCGATCAGCCGTTGGCAATTGAGGCGTTAACAGACGGTGTTATTGGTGGTGAAAAGGCACAGATTTTATTAGGGGCGACTGGGACAGGTAAAACATTTACAATTTCTAATGTCATCCAAGAAGTTAATAAGCCAACATTGGTGATTGCGCATAATAAAACGCTGGCTGGTCAGCTTTACAGTGAATTTAAGGAATTTTTTCCAAATAATGCAGTTGAGTATTTTGTCAGCTACTATGATTATTATCAGCCGGAGGCCTATGTACCAAGCAGTGATACCTATATTGAAAAGGATGCGAGCATTAATGATGAAATTGATAAGCTTCGACATTCAGCAACATCTTCATTGCTAGAAAGAAATGATGTTATTGTGGTTGCCTCTGTTTCATGTATTTTTGGTCTAGGTAGTCCGAAGGAATATCAGGAGCATGTTGTCTCACTACGTATTGGGCAAGAAATTGGTCGAAATCAGCTATTAAATCAGCTAGTGGATATTCAATTTGAACGCAATGATATTGATTTTCAACGCGGTCGTTTTCGTGTTCGTGGTGATGTTGTAGAGGTTTTCCCAGCGAGTCGTGATGAGCACGCTTTTCGGATTGAGTTTTTTGGCGATGAAATTGATCGAATTAGAGAAGTAGAAGCCTTGACGGGAGAAATCGTTGGTGAGGTTGATCACTTGGCAATTTTTCCAGCAACACATTTTATGACAAATGATGAGGGCATGGAGGAAGCAATTCAACGGATTCAAAATGAATTGGAGCTTCGTTTGGCTGAGCTAAATGGCGAAGGTAAGCTGTTAGAGGCACAACGATTAGCCCAAAGAACGAACTACGATATTGAAATGCTGCGTGAAATGGGCTATACCAGCGGGATTGAAAATTACTCGCGTCATATGGAGGGACGTAGTGAAGGCGAGCCACCTTTTACATTACTTGATTTCTTTCCAGAGGATTATTTATTAGTAATTGATGAAAGCCACGTGACGATGCCACAGATTCGTGGAATGTTTAATGGGGATAAGGCCAGAAAGGAAATGCTGGTGAATTATGGCTTTCGCTTGCCAAGTGCCTTGGATAATCGCCCTTTACGGTTAGAGGAATTTGAAGAACGTGTCCATCAAATTATTTATGTATCAGCGACGCCTGGACCGTATGAGGCGACGCAAACTGATACCGTGATTGAACAATTGATTCGACCAACAGGGCTTTTAGATCCAGAGATAGAAGTACGCCCAATCATGGGACAAATTGATGATTTGCTTGGCGAAATCAACCAACGAGCAGAAAAAAATGAACGTGTCTTTGTGACGACCTTGACCAAAAAAATGGCTGAAGATTTAACTGATTATTTAAAGGAAATGGGTGTTAAGGTAAAATATCTCCATAGTGATATTAAGACTTTAGAACGAACTGAGATAATTCGTGATTTACGCTTGGGTATTTTCGATGTGCTAATTGGGATTAATCTTTTACGTGAAGGTATTGATGTACCGGAGGTGTCCTTAGTTGCAATTTTAGATGCTGATAAGGAGGGCTTTTTGCGTAGTGAGCGTTCACTGGTTCAGACCATCGGACGTGCGGCTCGAAACGCTAATGGTAAGGTGATTATGTATGCCGATAAAATTACAGAATCGATGCGCTATGCAATGGATGAAACAACACGTCGGCGTACCTTGCAGATTGCCTATAATGAAGCGCATCATATCACCCCAAAAACGATTATTAAGGATATTCGTGATTCGATTGCGATTACGAAGTCTGTTGAAGAAGAGGTGAAATCAGCTGATTACTCTAAATTAACGGCAAAAGAGCAGCGTAATTTAATTAAAAAGCTTGAAAAAGAAATGCATAAGGCTGCCGAAATCTTAGATTTTGAATTGGCAGCAAGTATTCGAGATACGATTATGACGATTAAGAATTGATAATTGAGAATTGTGAAGGAGTGTAGTTTTGGCAAATGATAAAATCGTGATTCGTGGTGCACGTGCCCACAATCTAAAAAATATTGATGTTACTATCCCGCGTGATCAGCTAGTGGTTGTCACTGGCTTATCGGGTTCAGGGAAAAGCTCGCTTGCCTTTGATACACTTTATGCAGAAGGACAAAGACGTTATGTTGAGAGTCTTTCTGCCTATGCCAGACAGTTTTTAGGTCAAATGGACAAGCCAGATGTGGATAGTATTGAAGGCCTATCACCCGCCATTTCAATCGATCAAAAAACAACCAGTAAAAATCCACGTTCAACGGTAGGAACAGTAACAGAAATCAATGATTTTCTTAGGCTGATGTTTGCAAGAATTGGCGTGCCGATTTGCCCAAATGATCATATTCCGATTACGGCACAGTCAATCGAGCAGATGGTGGATAAGGTTTTAGAATTGCCTGAACGAACCAAAATTCAGCTTTTATCACCAATTATTCGTGGTAAAAAAGGTCAGCATAAAAAAATATTTGAACGGATTCAAAGTGAGGGCTATGTACGTGTCAACGTCGATGGCGAAGCCTATGAAATTACCGAGGTGCCTGAATTATCCAAGAGTAAAAAGCATGACATTTCAATTGTCATTGACCGACTTGTCATTAAAGACGGCATTCGTTCGCGGCTTTTTGATTCGATGGAGGCTGCTTTAAGGCTGGCTGATGGCTATGCGGAAATTGATGTGATTGACGGTGAAAATCTACTTTTCAGTGAACATTATGCCTGCCCTATCTGTGGTTTTACGGTACCTAATATTGAACCACGTCTTTTTTCTTTCAATGCGCCCTTTGGCTCATGTCCTGACTGTGACGGCTTAGGCATTAAGCTAGAAGTAGATGTAGATTTAATTTTACCAGATCGCAGTAAAACACTCAGAGAGGGTGTAATTGCGCCGTGGAATCCAATCAGCTCGAACTATTATCCGCAAATGCTTGAACAGGCGATGACCCATTTTGAAATTGATATGGATACCCCATTTGAAAAGCTGACACAGGCTGAACAGGATTTAATTTTATATGGCTCCAAGGGCAAAGAGTTTCATTTTCACTATGAAAATGATTTCGGCGGTGTTCGAGATATTAAAATTCCTTTTGAGGGAATTGTGACGAATATTGAACGCCGATATCGAGAAACCAATAGCGATTTTACCAGAGAACAGATGCGTAGCTATATGAATGAGTTACCCTGTGCAAGCTGTCATGGTTACCGTTTAAATCCGGAGGCATTGTCAGTAAAGGTAAATCAAAAAAGTATTGGTGAGGTCTGTGCCTTATCCATTGAACAAGCGCTTACTTTTATTTTCGATTTGACACTTTCTGAAAGTGAAACGATGATTGCTAGGCCAATCTTAAAAGAATTAGGTGAGCGGCTGACCTTTCTTAAAAATGTTGGTTTAAACTACCTTACCTTAAGTCGTTCGGCTGGGACACTATCTGGTGGTGAGGCACAGCGGATTCGGCTGGCAACGCAAATTGGCTCAAACCTATCAGGTGTGCTTTATATCTTAGATGAACCCTCAATTGGCTTACATCAGCGAGATAATGACCGTCTGATTGAATCACTCAAAAAAATGCGTGATTTGGGGAATACCTTGATTGTGGTCGAGCATGATGAGGATACGATGCGAGCAGCGGATTATTTAATTGATGTTGGACCGGGGGCGGGGCATCTCGGTGGTGAGATTGTTGCTAGCGGTACGCCACAAGAGGTCGCTGAAAATCCAAGCTCACTAACAGGACAGTATTTATCTGGTAAGCGTGAAATCGCTGTGCCAAAGCAGCGTCGTAAAGGCAATGGTAAAAAAATTGTGCTAAAGGGGGCAAGTGAAAACAATTTAAAAAATATTGATGTTACTTTTCCACTAGGGCAATTTATTGCAGTTACCGGTGTTTCAGGCTCTGGCAAATCAACTTTAATTAATCAAATTTTGAAAAAGGTGATTGCTCAAAAGATTAATCGAAATTCGGCAAAGCCCGGCAAATATAAAAGTATTTCAGGTATTAATCATATCGAGAGATTAATTGATATTGATCAAAGCCCGATTGGACGAACACCTAGAAGTAATCCTGCGACCTATACAAGTGTATTTGATGATATTAGGGATTTATTTGCTAAAACAAATGAAGCCAAAATACGTGGTTATAAGAAGGGGCGCTTTAGTTTTAATGTTAAAGGTGGCCGATGTGATGCCTGTAATGGTGATGGCATCATTAAAATTGAGATGCATTTCTTACCAGATGTTTATGTACCCTGTGAGGTTTGTCATGGCAAGCGCTATAATTCTGAAACACTCGAAGTATTTTACAAAGGTAAAAATATCGCTGATATTTTAGAAATGACTGTAGAGGATGGTTTAAAATTTTTCCAACATATTCCGAAAATTGAGCGGAAGCTACAAACAATTGTTGATGTTGGATTAGGCTATGTCACACTTGGTCAGTCAGCAACGACGCTTTCAGGCGGTGAAGCACAGCGGATGAAGCTCGCCAGTGAATTGCATAAAAAATCTGCTGGCAAGAGCTTTTATATTTTAGATGAGCCAACGACAGGCCTACATACTGCCGATATCGATCGCCTTTTAGCAGTTCTGACTCGCTTAGTTGATGCAGGTAATACTGTTCTGGTGATTGAACATAATTTGGATGTGATTAAGTCGGCGGATTATATCATTGATTTAGGACCTGAAGGTGGCGATGGTGGTGGTGAAATCTTGGCAACAGGTACCCCAGAAAAAGTGGCTAAAAATCCAAAAAGCTTTACCGGAAAATATCTCAAGGATAAGCTATAAAATTTAAAATTAATTTATGTTAAAGCAAAAAAAAGATAATTAGAATAAAATAAAAAATGGTAAAATGAAAGTGATAGCTTGATGACTTGCTTTTAAGGAGGGGAAAATGAGTCGAAAATTAAAACTTACAATTATTACAGGAATGAGTGGTGCAGGTAAGACGGTAGCTGTTCAAAGCTTTGAAGATATGGGGTATTTTGCGATTGATAATATTCCACCGACGCTTGTTCCAAAATTTATTGAATTAATTGAACCAAATGATCAATATAATAAGATTGCCTTGGTAATTGATATGAGAAGTCGTGCCTTTTTTTCAGAAATTCAAACGATTCTCAATGAGCTATTGGATGATGCGCATATTGAGCTCACTATTCTATTTTTGGATGCCAGTGATAAAGAGCTAGTGGCACGTTATAAGGAGACTAGACGAAGCCATCCTTTAAGCCAAAATGGCTTGGTTGTTGATGGTATTAATAAGGAACGTGAATTATTAAAGCCAATCCGACAATATGCAACGCTTGTTTTTGATACAAGTGAGATTTCACCAAGAGCGCTACGTCAAAAAATTCAAAATGAATTTAAGTCAAAGGATTTACAAAGCTTCAGAGTCGAAATGCTCTCGTTTGGCTTTAAATATGGTTTACCGTTAGATGCTGATATTGTAATGGACGTCCGTTTTTTGCCAAATCCATACTATCTAAAAGAATTGCGTAGTCAAACGGGACTCGACCAGCCTGTGTTTGATTATGTCATGTCTCAGCCAGCCTCAGAGGCCTTTTATCAAAGCCTAATTGGTCTTTTAGAGCCAATTATTCCCCAATATGAAAAGGAGGGAAAAAGCAGCCTCACAATTGCGATTGGCTGTACTGGTGGACAGCATCGTTCAGTTGCTTTTACCGAGCGTGTCGGTAATGCATTGGGAGAACACTTCCCGGTAAATATCACACATCGAGATATTAAAAAACGTAAAGAGGTGGTGAATCGCTCATGAGAACGCCCAAAATTGTTGTCATCGGTGGCGGTACGGGCTTACCTGTCATTTTAAATAGTCTTAGTCGCTACGATGCAGAAATCACGGCAATTGTTACAGTTGCAGATGACGGTGGCTCTTCTGGTGATTTACGGCAAGCAATGAATATTGCACCACCCGGTGACTTACGAAATGTCTTGATTTCGATGAGTGACTTACCAGCTTTTTACGGTAAACTATTTCAGTATCGTTTTAAGACAAGTGATAGTTATTTGGCGAATCATCCGCTTGGTAATTTAATTATTGCTGCGGTTGCGGAAATGCAGGATTCAACCTATAATGCAATTCAGCTTCTATCACATATGATGCACGCTCGTGGAAAAATCTATCCTTCCTCTGAGAGTGCTTTGACTTTGCATGCAGTTTTTCAAGATGGCGTTGAAATTGCTGGTGAATCTAAGATTGCTGGCTATGCTGGAAAAATTGATCATGTTTTTGTAACCAACACTTATGATAACCAAACACCCAAGGCTGCCAGAAAAGTGGTGCAATCCATTTTGGATGCCGACTTGATTGTGATGGGACCTGGGTCATTATTTACGAGTGTATTACCAAATTTAGTGATAGCACAAATTAAGGAAGCGATGCTTCAAACTGATGCCGAACGAGTCTATATCTGTAATATTATGACGCAACGTGGCGAAACAGAGCATTTTACGGATGCCGAACACGTTCAAATGCTCAATAAGCACTTAGGTGGCAAAATTGTAGATACGGTTTTGGTAAATATTGAGCCTGTCCCTCAGGATTACATGGATAATAATCAATTTGATGAATATTTAGTTCAAGTACGCCATGATTTCAATGGCTTACGAGAGGCAGGTAGTCGAGTGATTTCCGCTAATTTATTGAAGCTAGAAAACGGTGGTGCTTTTCATGATGGTGAAAAGGTGACTGCGGAATTAATGAAATTAGTTTAAGTTTAAAATAAATGACTAGATTAACGGTGGTGGCAGATGAGTTTTTCAACTGAGGTAAAAAAAGAGTTATCCCAAATCGAGACTTCTGGTGAACAGGCTCGAGCTGAGCTTAGCGCCTTGATTAGAATGCTTGGTAGCATTAATTTATCAAATAAGGGTCTCAGTCTAGTCATGCAAACCCAAAATTCAGTTGTTGCTAGACGGATTTTTTCATTAATCAAGCAGATTTATGGTCTTAAAAGCCAATTGATTGTCCAAACAAGGTCTCAATTTGGACGTCATCATGTTTATCAGGTGCAGGTTGGCGATGCTAGCACTGAACTGTTAAATGATTTAGAGATACTAGATGGCTTAGCTTTTAAAATCGGTGTAGCTGATGCTATCAAAAAAAGCACCAACAATATAAGAGCCTACTTGAGAGGCGTTTTTTTAGCGAGTGGCAGTGTTAGAAATCCCGAAAAGAGTCAATATCACTTGGAATTGTTTTCGGTTTATGATGAACAGGCTGTCGATTTATTAGAAATGCTTGAGGTCATTGGGATAAAGGGCAAGCAATTTGAGAAAAAAAATGGGACAATTGTGTATCTAAAAAATTCAGCTGATATTTCAGAATTTTTATTATTTACTGGCGCGACTAAAGCGATGCTTCAGGTTGAAAATGCCAAAATCATTAAAGAAATTAAGCGTGACGTCAATCGTAAGCTTAACTTTGAAACGGCAAATATGAATCGAACGGTGGATGCTTCAAGCCGTCAAATTGAAATGATTTTAGAAATGAAAGCGAATGGTACTTTCAATCAGTTGTCTGAAAAAATTCAAGAAATTGCTGAATTAAGACTGAAATTTCCTGAAAAGTCAGTCGCAGAAATTGCTCAGGTTTTAGGATTAACCAAGTCTGCTGCTAATCACCGCTTTAGGAAACTAATACAGATTTATGATGAAAGACATACCAAATAATATTTGAGTATTACTTGACTTTTCGATGATTAGCTTGATCCAGCATCGCTTTTCTATTTTCATCGTTTTATTATTTACTTTTTCATTATTTTTGGTTATGATAAACAAGTATGCAAAAAAACATATGGGCTTTATGTATTTGATAAGATAAAGTACCTTTTGGAGGGAATATAATGTCAGTAAATTTTGAAAAGCAAGGCACAAATGATGGTGTATTAACTTTTTCAATTGATCAAGCAACAATTCAAGAAGGTTTGACAAAAACTTTTAACAAAGCGAAAAAAAATCTTAATGTACCTGGTTTTCGTAAAGGAAAGGTTTCGAGATCAGTTTTCAATCGGATGTATGGTGAAGAAGCATTATATGAAGATACGTTAAATGCGATTTTACCTGATGTCTATGAAGCGGCAGTTAAGGCAGCAGAATTAGATGTTGTTGCGCAGCCTAAAATTGATATTGAATCAATGAACAAGGGTGAAGATTGGGTAATTAAAGCAACAGTGGTGACCAAACCAGAGGTTAAATTAGGCGAATACAAAAATTTAGCAGTTGAAGTACCTAGTGAAGAAGTAACTGATGAAGATATTGATGCTAAATTAAAGGTTGAGCAATCAAAATTAGCTGAATTCGTGATTAAAGAAGATACAGCTGCTGAAGATGGCGATGTCGTTGTGATTGATTTTGCTGGTTCTGTTGATGGTGTAGAATTTGAAGGCGGCAAGGCTGAAAATCATTCATTAGAATTAGGCTCAGGTTCGTTTATTCCAGGATTTGAAGCACAATTAGTCGGTCATAAGGCTGGTGAAACCTTAAATGTTGAAGTAACCTTCCCAGAAGAATACCAAGCAGCTGACTTAGCTGGTAAGGATGCTGTTTTTGTGACAACCATCCATGAAGTGAAGGCCAAAGAAACGCCTGAATTGGATGATGAATTTGCTAAAGATGTAGATGATGAAGTGGAAACCTTGGTAGAGCTAAAAGAAAAGTTTAAAGCAGAATTGACTGAGCAAAAAGCAACAGCTGCTCAGGAAGCTAAGGAAGAAGCAGCGATTCAAGCAGCTGTTGGTAATGCTGAGGTTGTTGATTTACCAGAAGAAATGGTACATGAAGAGGTTCATCGTTCAATGAATGAATTCTTTGGTAACTTACAACGTCAAGGTATTGATCCACAAACTTATTACCAAATTACTGGTACTTCTGAACAAGATTTGCATGATCAATACGCTAAAGATGCTGAAACTCGTGTTAAAACAAACTTAGTGATTGAAGCAATTGCTAAAACAGAAGATTTTGAAGTTAATGATAGTGAGATTGAAGAAGAATTGAAATCATTATCTGAACAATATAATATCCCTGTTGAACAAATTAAGACAATGCTTTCAACTGATATGCTTAAGCATGATATTTTGATGAAAAAAGCAGTTGAAGCAATTACTGAAACAGCAGTTGCTAAATAAGTCGACTAGTTAAATCATCAGGTTGCTATAACCAATTACTCATATCTCGAACCTCTCATAGTTGATGTTCGAGATTTTTTGTTTAAAAAAGAATCATAAAAATTTATAATTATGATAAGCTTGAATAATTGAATGCTATTTAAAATATAAATAGGCTGAGTTGCTAGATTAGGTCTATTGAAAGAGAGAATTAAATGAAAAATGACAGCTTAAAAAAGGAAATTGGTCTAATTGGTGCTTTTTCAACAGTTGTTGGAACGGTAATTGGGGCTGGTGTTTTTTTTAAAATTGCAGCGATGGTAAAGGTGACGGGCTCAGCAAATCTTGCCTTATTAGCTTGGGTTTTTGCAGGTATTTTTACGATTGCAGGTGGTCTTTGTGTCGCCGAATTAGCGACGGCGATACCAGAGACAGGTGGCGCCATTCGTTATCTGGATCATACCTATGGTAAGCTGTGGGGCTTTCTTTTTGGTTGGATTCAGATGCTCATTTACTTTCCAGCAAATATTGCAGCACTTGGCGTGATTTGGGCAACCCAGTGCATTAATTTATTTCATCTGTCCAATCATTTATTAATACCGATTGCTTTTATTGCCGCTTTAACAGTTTTAGGTATTAATTTATTGGGTACGAGACTAGCGACAGGTGCGCAGTCAATTTTTACCATTTTAAAATTGATTCCTCTTGGTCTGATTGTAATTGCTGGCTTATTTTCCAGGGGGCAGGTTAATGTATCGTTATTACCTATTAGCTCTGGTGAGCATATTACCATTATTGGTGGTTTAGGTGCTGCAATTGTTGCTAGCATGTTTGCTTTTGATGGTTGGCTTGGGCTAGGTAATGTCGCCGGTGAAATGAAACGGCCTGAAAAGGACTTACCGAAGGCCATTATTATCGGACTTTCTGCGATTGCTATTATTTATGTCCTCATTAGCTATGTTTTCTTAAAATTTATGCCAATCGATCAAATTTCAGGGAATCAAAATGCTGCAAGTGAGGTTGCACAGATGATTTTCGGTCAGCAGGGCGGAAAAATTGTTACGATAGGTATTTTGATTTCAGTATACGGTGCATTTAATGGCTACACCTTTACCGCCATTAGAGTGCCTTATGCTTTAGCCTTGCAAAATCAACTACCGTTTAGCAATAAGCTAAGACAGCTTAATCGTTTTGCCATTCCAACCTGGAGTGCGGTATTGATTATGGCGATTGCAATGCTTATGATGACGCTCGGTACCTTTGATTTATTATCAAATTTAGCGATTTTTGTGACATGGACCTTTTCATTGTTATTATTTTTAGCGATTTTTATTCTCAGAAAGAGAGAGCCTGACTTGATTAGGCCCTATAAGGTTAGTTTTTATCCGATTACCCCAATCATTGCGATTTGTGGCGCATTATATATCATGTTTTCAACTTTATTTCAAGAAACAATGCTGGCAATGATTGGCATTGGCGCAACGATTGCCGGGATTCCGATTTATTACTTTGTGCAGCATCGAGAGAAAAATAAAGGATAAACTGAAATTTTATTAGCCTAAACGCTGTAAGCCATTACTGAAGGAGGCAAATATGAATAATATGTTAGATTATATCAATCAGTACGGCGATTTATCATTTGCCAAAAATTCTTTTAATGAAATTGATGCCTTAATTCTAGCGCAATCTGCTTACTTTGATTTTTCATCCTTTGCTTATAAATCCACTTATCAGCTTAAGGATATTGTCGGCTCTGAAATGATTACAAAAATGACCGAAAAAACCTTTAATGCGCATTCCAATGCCAAGCTATTAAGTGCAATGATTAAAAGCCAGCGCTATCGCAATATTACTTTTCGTGATTTCATTGATGATAAGGATTTAAATCAGGAATTACAGTTCTCTGCGATTACTTATCAATTAACCTCAGCTTTTTCATATATTGCGATTCGTGGTACGGACATTTCTTTTTTAGGCTGGAAAGAAGATTTTAACATGGCCTTTCTACCACAAATTCCTTCACAGATTGCAGCCTTAGCCTATGTTCAGCAATTTTGCTTGCAGCATAAAGGTCAATTTGCAATCGGTGGTCATTCAAAGGGTGGTAACTTAGCGGTGTTTGCAGGTATAGAGTTGAGTGCTAAATCTCGTCAACGCTTGACTAAAATTTATAATTTTGATGGTCCGGGCTTTCGAAGTCATGAGCTAAGCTATAAAAGTCAGTTGTTAAGACGTTTAATTTATAAAGTAGTGCCACAGGGTTCAATAATTGGCATTTTGTTTGATTTAAGCGAATTAAACATTATTAGAAGCTATGCCTCGGGCTATTGGCAGCATGATCCTTTTAGCTGGTCAGTTAATAAAATGCATTTTGAAGGCGTGGCGCAGTTAGAGCTGCCTTCCAAATATTTACGTGAAACGATACCGGCTTGGCTTGAAAAGGTTGATAATGAAACAAAAGAAAGAGTGGTTAGTGGTCTGTATCAGCTTTTAATTGATACAGGCTATCAATCGGTATTGGAAATTGAGCCGTTTCGATTGCAAAATTTAAAATATATGGCGGATGAATTAAAAAAATTACCACCTGAAACGCAAAGTGCAACCTTGTTGTTAATCAAAAAATTATTTGAATCCTCCTTGGAACAATCTAGGAAGCGGCTTAAAAAATGATAAAAATAATCAGTTTTTGTTAATCATTTTTTCAATAAAAATAGGCTAATCTGAAAAAGTTGACCTATCAGAGAAGTGGATTGCAAAATGGAAAGCTACGATGCAATAATTGATCGACCAATCGGCTATAGTGATCAATTTGCTATATCTCCCCGCTTAACTATGGTTTTATTCCAAATCTTATCGCAGGCGATGGCAAAGAGCAGGACGTTTATATTATTTCTGATAAAATCAATGCGCCATTGAAAACATTCAAAGGCAAACTGATTGCCAAAATTCATCGGCACGATGCTGTTGAGGATAAATGAATTTTGACAATCGAAGATGAAATGTTTTCTAGTGCTGAAATCATTAAAAAAACTCATTTCATGGAACAATATTTTGATTCAGAGGTGGAGATGATTTAAAGCTAGTGAGACGAGCTATTTTTTTGAAAGAATTCTGAAAATTTTCAGGATAGTATTGTTAATCTTTTCGTTTCGTGATAAAATATTACAGTTGCCGAAAAGTTTCTCAAAATAATTTAGGATGATTTTTCGGTGGGTAGGCACACTTCGTTTTCATTTTCGGGAATTCGATTATTTTGTAAATAGTGCCTAGAGTAATTGTCGAAAAAGATACAGAAATTAGGAGAGATTTTTTGAAATTTAATGAACTAGGATTGTCAGAAGCTATTTTAGAATCAGTTGAGCGTGCCGGCTTTGAAGAAGCAACGCCGATTCAAGCACAAACGATTCCATTAGCTTTGGCAGGCAAAGATGTAATTGGTCAGGCGCAAACAGGTACAGGGAAAACTGCTGCTTTTGGTTTGCCGACCTTACAGAAAATTGATATCAAACGTGGGATTCAAACTTTAATTATTGCCCCAACTCGTGAATTAGCGATTCAAACACAAGAAGAGCTATTCCGCTTAGGTCGTGATAAGCGTGTTAAGGTGCAAGCGGTATATGGTGGCGCTGATATTAATCGCCAAATTCGTGCCTTAAAAAATGAACCTCAAATTGTTGTAGGTACGCCGGGGCGTCTTTTGGATCATATTAAGCGTAAAACGTTAAAATTAGATCATATTGAAACCTTGATTTTGGATGAAGCTGATGAAATGTTAAACATGGGCTTTTTAGAGGATATTGAAGCAATTATTTCAAAGGTACCAGAAACAAGACAGACCTTATTATTTTCAGCGACTATGCCAGATGCGATTAAACGTATTGGTGTGAAATTTATGAAGCAGCCTGAGCATGTTAAGATTAAAGCGAAAGAAATGACTGCCGATTTAATTGATCAATATTATATTCGAGTTAAGGAATTTGAAAAATTTGATTTAATGACTCGGATTTTGGATGTGCAAAAGCCTGAGCTGACAATTGTCTTTGGGCGTACCAAGCGTCGAGTTGATGAATTATCTCGTGGTTTAGAGGCGCGTGGCTTTAATGCAGAGGGTATTCATGGCGACCTTTCTCAGCAAAAGAGAATGAGTGTTTTACGTGATTTTAAAAATAATAAGCTAGATATTCTGGTTGCGACCGATGTTGCCGCACGAGGCTTGGATATTAGTGGTGTTTCTCATGTTATTAATTATGATATTCCACAGGATCCAGAAAGCTATGTTCACCGTATCGGTCGTACAGGTCGCGCGGGTAAAGATGGTGTCTCAATTACTTTGGTAACAGCAAATGAGGTCGGCTACTTACACGTGATTGAGGATTTAACTAAGAAAAGAATGTCACCAATGCGTCCACCAACCGAAAAGGAAGCTTTTGTTGGCTCATTGAAATCAGCCATTGATGAGATTGATGAAACGATTGAAAATCAATCTGAAGCCTTGGATAAATTCGCTAAGCCTGTCGCTCAGCTTTTAGAAGCTCATTCGGCAGAGGAACTGGTTGCTGTTTTATTGAAGCAATTGGCCAAGGATCCAGAAAATCAGATTAAGGTTGATATTACACCTGAACGCCCATTAAGCAACAAGCGTGGCAAGGGTAATCGTAGTAATAGTCGAAATAATAACCGCGGTCGAAGTGATAATCGTAATAATAAAGATAGAAATTTTAAAGATAAGTATCGCAAGGATAAAAAGTTTTACGATAAAAAGCGTGGTACCAGCTCAGAAAAAAAACAAGGATTTGTTATTAGAAACAAAGGTAATAAATAATTAAAAAAGCTTATTTTGGCATAATTGCTAAAATAAGTTTTTCTTATTGAATAATCAAAAAATGCAGTTTTGGTTATTAATAATAGTATTTTGTTATTTTTAGAAATAATAAGAAATCTTAGTGAAATATCTTTTGAATTGTTTCTTGTTTTGATTTAAACTGAATACAATGTCAAAAGTAATTTGATTTTCTGTTTTGGATAAGTGTAAAATATTCGCTTTTCTAATATGGAATTAATATAAGAAAAATAGGAGTTTTAGTGTATTATTCTAGATCGGAATAAACTTGCTAAGTGGGTGTGAAAAAGTGCAAAGACAAAAAGCAAGATATATTACAGGCTTCGATGGGATTCGAGCAATTTCTGTAATTGGTGTTATTTTATATCATATTTTACCCGAGATAATGAAGGGCGGTTATCTGGGAGTTGTCGTTTTCTTTGTTTTAAGTGGTTATTTAATTACTGATTTGATGCTACAAGAATATGAGCGAAATGAAGGTATCGATATTCTAGGGTTTTATCAAAGACGAATGCGGCGGCTCTTTCCTGCCTTGATTGCTGTTTTACTCGGTAGTTCGATTTACATGGTTTTCTTTCAACGAGATTTAATGACGAATTTTCGTGGTGTAACCTGGTCAACTTTGACTTATTTGAATAATTGGTGGCAAATTTTTAATGGTGCCTCTTATTTTGATCATTTTATCAATAGCTCGCCATTTACCCATATCTGGTCATTGGCTATTGAGGGTCAATTTTATTTTGTGTGGCCAATACTTTTTGTGCTCTTATTAAAATTGACTAAGAGTCGGAGAGGTATCTTTATATTTTTATTTGGCTTAAGCATTGCTTCGGCTGTTTGGATGGCAATTTTGTTTTCACCGAATGCTGATCCATCGAGAGTATATTATGGGACAGATACCCGAATTTTCAGTATTTTAATAGGTGTTGCCTTTGCCTTCATCATGCCTAGTAATCGGATGAAGCAGGAGCTAGTGCCAAGAGCTAAAAGAACACTTAATCATATCGGTTTAGGTGCACTTGCAATTCTTTTATTTTTATTTTTCTTTCTAAATGACAAAACACCTTTTATCTATTATGGTGGCATGTGGCTAGTGAGCTTGATTTCTATTATCTTGGTCTTAGTTTGTGCCCATCCGGGAAGTAGCTTGAATCGCTGGCTGACTAATCCCTTCTTTAGCTACCTTGGTAAGCGTAGCTATGGTATTTATTTATATCAATATCCAATTATGATTTTCTTTGAGACAAAGGTAAAGGATATTAATCGTCATCTAATGATTTATTCGCTAGTTGAAATTGTCTTGATTTTAATTGTTTCTGAGCTTTCTTACCGTTTAATCGAGCTACCACTAAAACGGTTTGATTATCGAAAATTGGCACCTAAAATTAAGCAATTTTTCAAAGAAAAACCTAATTTACATAAATTACCCGGCTATGTAATGACAGTGTTGGTTGTTATTGGTGTATGCGGCATGATTTTTTCGCCATCTAAGCAAAGTGAAGCAGCACTAAAAATAGAAGAAGAAATTAAAAAGAACGCTGAAATTTTGAAGGCACAAAAGAAAACTGAAACTGAAATAAAGAAGTTGGATCAGGCTCAGGTTGATGAGCTTCGCAATGAATTTCAATTGACAGATAAACAGATTGTTACAGCACATGAGCAAAAAATCACGGCATTTGGTGATTCAATTCTTTTATCAGCAAGTGATGCACTAACGAAAATTTATCCAGAGATGGTAGTTGATGCCGATGTTGGTCGCCAGCTGTATTCGAGTTCAGAAACGCTTCAAAATTTGGCAAAGGCAAACAAGCTAGAGGCTACTGTATTAATTAGCCTAGGAACCAATGGTTCCTTTACGGAAAGTCAGTTTGATGATTTTATGAAGGTACTTGGAGACAGGCAAGTGTATTGGTTGACTGTTCATGTACCAACAAAACGTTGGCAAGAGCCTGTTAATCAGCTCTTGGAAAAAATGACGACTAAATATTCTAATCTCAAGCTAATTGATTGGTATAATATTAGCCTAGCGCACCCTGATTGGTTTTACGAGGATGATGTGCATCCAAATGAGGCAGGGAAGGTAGAGTACGTCAAAGCAATCGTCAATCAAATTGATTCTGAAAAATAAAGAAAACACGGAATTAGGGCAGTTGCTCTGATTTCGTGTTTTTAAGATATTGGCATTTGGCAGTCCGAGTTAATTTTTTAAAGGCAGCTTCCGCTTTCATTGCTTCGCTCTTAGTTTCAAATGCTTCCAGATGAATCATCTGAACAGGTGTTCGATGTCGCGTGTATTTGGCACCAGTGCCTTGATTATGCTCTTTTAAGCGACGATTTGGCTCCGTTGTATAGCCACCATAAAAGCTCTTATCTGCGCACTTGAGGACATAGAAATAGGCCTTATTTTCCAAAATAGATTGTCCTCAATTCATCAGTGTAGTTACCTGCGTCATCGTGAACAATCAAGCTTGGCAAGAATTTTATGCCGCTTTCACCACCATCCTTAATTGCATCAATTAACAGGATGTTAGCTTCGCTATTGCGTTTTGGGTGGACGAGCTGGATTTTTTTAGGTGTTAATTTATATTTACGTAAGGTGTCAAATATTTCAGTAAAGCGATTTGGTCGGTGAACAAGCGCTAGATGACCACCAGTTTTGAGCAGCTGTTGACTCATGCTTAGTACCTCATCTAAATTTGTAGACAATTCATGTCGGGCAATTGCCAAATGCTGATTGCTTTTTTGCTTGGTAGATTCACTCAGCTTAAAATAAGGTGGATTACAAAACAATAAGTCAACTGAGGAGCGTTTAATGTAGTTAAGACTATTTTTTAGGTCATCGTTAATCATCGTCATCTGATTGGTAAGCTGGTTTAATTCAATACTGCGCTGTCCCATATCTGAAAGCTCAGGCTGAATCTCAATTTGAGTAATCGGGCAGTTAGTTTTTTGGCTGACAAATAAGCCAACAGCACCATTTCCCGCACATAAATCCACAATTGATGCCTTATTGTTTGGTATTTTAGGAAAATTGGCAAGTAGGACACTATCTATTGAATAGCTAAAGACTTTTTTGCTTTGAATTACTTTGACGCCTAGCGCATAAAGCTGGTCAATACGTTCATTTTCATTTAATAGTTGATTATTCATGTAGCTAGTATAGCACAGCTGTTTAGTAAATTTCAAAAAGCTATAATATTGTAAAAAAGGTGTAAAGAATGATGGAGTAAGGTATAATTAAAAAGGTGTTAAACTGCTTTGAAGGCTGTTGACTCAGAAATTAAGCAGAAGCCTTAACGGACAGACCTGTGTTTGATTATTGGCTCAAAGCTATATTTATTAAATTATTAAAAGGGAGCTCATTATGCTTTTTAAATTTTTAAGAATTGTCATTCGATTTTTTTTGTTTATTGTGAATGGTAATAGTAAGTACATGAATCGTGATCGTCTACCAAATGATGAAAATTATATTTTAGTTGCACCACACCGAACTTGGCTTGATCCTGTGTTTATGGTGATTGGTGCAAGACCTAAGATGTTTAATTTTATGGCGAAGCAGGAGCTGTTTAAAAATCCGTTTTTTGGCTGGCTAATCAAAAAATTAGGCGCATTTCCAATTAATCGTGAAAAGCCAGGTCCTTCTACAGTCAAGGTACCAGTTAAATTACTTAAGGCAACGGACAAATCTTTAATTATGTTCCCAAGCGGGACACGCCATTCAACAGAAATCAAGGGTGGTGTCGCTGTCATTGCTAAAATGGCAAGGGTGAGAATTGTACCCTGTGTTTATCAGGGACCATTGAAATTTTCACAAATTTTTCTAAGGAAGCGAATTACGCTTAATTTTGGTGAGCCCATTGATATCTCTGATATTAAAAAGCTAGATAAGGCGGGAATTGAAGCTGTTTCCCAAAGAATTGAGCAAGCATTTCAGGCCTTAGATGATGAAATTGATCCAAGCTATGTTTATCATGCCGATTAGGGTTTTGTTAGTCGTTTGATTATTGTTTATATTCAGTTTGAATAGGAGTTAGTAAGAGGAGTTTTCGTTGGATTTTTATATTAAGCAAGCAATTTTACATTTATACGATGCTGATCAACAGGCATTAAATATTTCAAAGCAATTATTAGATTTATCTCAGCCTGTTATTCACGATTATATTTTAAAAAAATTAGAGCGTGCTTATTCTGACAAGCTGAAAAGTGGTCGGCTGGAGGCTAATCATGAGCTTGTTGAATTAGTTAAGCAAGAAGATTTTATTCAATCTTCAGTTGAATTTTGTCAAAAGTGGCTAGAGGCTTATAAAATTGCTGAAAAGCAAGCGGCTAATGATTTAATTTGTATCCTATACGAGCAGGAGGGAATGGCTTATTTTGCATTTATCCGTGTTAAGCTTAATCGAGGCTTTGCCAATCAAACAGGACTTGAGAATAATCAAATTCAAGTGAACCCTTATCAGCTGCCGAGTGATTCACAGCTGCCGGATGAAGCATTTTTATTAAATTTAGAGACTGATGAATTTTTATTGCTTGAAAAACAAATCAAGTTTAATGGTGCCAATATAAAATATTTTTCTGAAAATATTTTAAAAGCCTCAACTAAGCCGTCTGTTAATGATCAGCTGAAGCAAATTAAGCAAACGGCGAAGAAAATTGGGAAATCATTCGATACAGAAGAATTTCAAATGGCATCGACGATTCAAAAGGCAGTGGTTGCTAGTCTGGATGAGGTAGAAACCTTTGATCCTAAAAAAATTAGTGAATCACTTTTTCCTGAAAATTTGACCGCCCAATTAGAATTTCAAGAGGCAACAAAGGCTTCAGCAAATCTAAAGATGGATGAAGCCATTAAGCATAAAACAGCACAAAAGCTGGCTACTCAAAAGCTTTCTTTGAGCTATGGCATTGAAATTACGGTGCCTAATGATGTCTATGATGATGCGGACCGTGTTGAATTTATTCAAAATGCGGATGGTACTTATTCCATTTTAATTAAAAATATAACGGATATTAAAAATAAGTTTATATAAATAACAATTAATAATTAACCCTAGGTCATAATTTTGAATTAGCTAAGATAGGAAGGGATTTTTTATGAAAATAGGTTCTCATGTCTCAATGAGTGGTAAAAAAATGTTGCTTGGGGCTGCTGAGGAAGCAGCAGGCTATGGCGCTTCTACCTTTATGATTTATACAGGTGCGCCGCAAAATACGCGTCGCAAGCCAATTGATGAAATGAATATTGAAGCCGGTCAAGCTTTTATGGCAGAAAATGGACTTTCTGACATTGTCGTTCACGCACCTTATATTATTAATCTTGGCAATACGATTAAGCCTGAAAATTTCCCCTTCGCTGTCCAGTTTTTGAGGGAAGAAATTAAGCGTAGTGAAGCCCTAGGTGCTAAGCAAATCACGCTTCACCCAGGTGCTCATGTTGGTGCTGGTGCTGAGGCGGGCATTAAGCAAATCATTAAAGGCTTGAATGAGGTGCTTGAAAAAGATCAAACAGCGCAGATTGCCTTAGAAACGATGGCGGGTAAGGGCACCGAGATTGGTCGAACATTTGATGAAATTGCTAAAATTATTGACGGTGTGACTTTGAATGATAAGCTTTCAGTAACTTTTGATACCTGTCATGTGAATGATGCCGGCTATAATGTCAAAGAAGATTTTGACGGTGTTTTGGCAGAATTTGATAAAGTAATAGGCCTAGAGCGCTTAAAAGTGGTTCATATAAATGACTCTAAAAATCCACAGGGCAGTCATAAGGACCGTCATGCAAATATTGGCTTTGGTACGATTGGCTTTGAGGCTTTAAATCGGATTGTCCATCACGAAAAATTAGTTAATTTATCAAAAATTTTGGAAACACCTTATGTTGGTGTGGATAAAAAAACAGCCTATGCACCCTATGGTAAGGAAATTGCGATGTTTAAGGCGGGCAAATTTGATGCGGCCGTCTTTCCTGAGCTAGTAGAATAATTTTTAAAGAATTCCCTAGATACAAAATCACAGTTGATGATCTTGTATTTAGGGTTTTATTTTGCTGACATTTTTTTAAGCGCTGAGATTGATTTTTCTAAAATAGATTATCTAGAATCAAGCTTAAAAAAATGATAGAATGGAAGTTGAGATTGTGGAAGGGACGTGAAATAAATGGCTGATAATTTGTTTGAAAAGCTCTTAGATCAGATGGCATTTGACCTAGAATTAAGACAGAGTGCGCTTTTTAAAACGGCAAATATTGAAAAGGTAGAAGTAAGCTTTGAAAATCATCAATGGCATTTTTTTATCCAATTTCCACAGATTTTACCTGTTGAGATTTACCGTAAATTTCGTTTTGAATTAGATCAAGCGTTTCAAGATAAGGCTGCAATTCGTCTAACTATTAAGGCTTGTGAAACCGATTTTTCGGAAGGCTTAATTCAAGAATATTGGCGTTTAGTCTTTGAAGAGGAAAATTGTGCGATTCCAATTGTTAATGGCACCTTTAAAATGTTTCTACCTGAAATTACTGCTGATGGTAAGGTTGTCATTCCAATGAACAGTGCTGGTAGCATTGATTCCTTACATAAAAAATATTTGCCAATAATTGCCAAGCATTTCAAGCATTATGGTTTTCCAGAAATTACCTTTCATCCAGTTGTGGACGAGGCTAAGGTTGCTGATTCAATCGAAAAACAAAATAGTCGACAGGAGCAATTAATGGAGATGGCAATCCAGCAAAATGCTGAATTTGAGAAACAAGCCAAAAAGGCGCCTTCATTAAACACTGCTGATAAATTTCAAATGGGTCGCTGGATTAAGGATGGCGAGCTTGTTTCACCGATGAAATCAATTATCGAGGATGAAAATCGAGTGATTTTTGAAGGTAATATTTTTGAGCTTGAGGTTAAAACGACACGAACTGGTCGTAAGTTTTTGTTATTTAAAATGACTGATTATACTTCTAGCTTTTCATGTCAAAAGTGGTCTCGAAATGATGAAGAAGCGGCCCTTTTTGAATTAGTAAAGAAAAATATGTGGGTTCGTGTTCGTGGTAATGTCGAAATGAATACCTTCCAAAATGATTATGTGATGAATGTGCAGGACATTCAGGAAATCAGTCATGCATCAAGGAAGGATCTCATGCCTGAAGGGGAAAAACGCGTTGAATTTCATGCTCACACTAATATGTCGACAATGGATGCCATTCCATCTGCCAAGGATTTAGTTACGAGAGCTGCAGAATTTGGTCATCCAGCGATTGCAATTACCGATCATGCCGGACTGCAAAGCTTTCCAGAGGCTTATCAATCTGGTAAACAGCATGGTGTTAAAATTTTATACGGTGTCGAGGTTAATTTGGTCGATGATCAGGTGCCAATTGTTTATAATGAAGCCTCTGCTAATTTAAAAGAAGCAACTTATGTTATTTTTGACGTTGAAACGACAGGGACATCAGCAGTATATAATAAGCTAATTCAAGTAGCCGCTAGTAAAATGTATAAGGGGAACGTGA
This sequence comes from Enterococcus sp. MMGLQ5-1, assembly GCF_013155265.1. Lineage (GTDB taxonomy): Bacteria > Bacillota > Bacilli > Lactobacillales > Streptococcaceae > MMGLQ5-1. Next base: position 384,799 of record NZ_JABJXU010000001.1, read on the forward strand.
TTGATTCCTTTAATATGTTTATTGACCCCGGACATCGATTAAGCCAGTTCACCGTTTCGCTGACGAAAATTACCGATGATATGATTCAAGAGAATGCGGTACCTCTTGACGAGGTCTTAAAGGCCTTTCAAAAATTCTGTGAGGGCTCAATCTTAGTCGCGCATAATGCCACCTTTGATGTCGGTTTTATGAATGTTAACTATCGTCGCTATGATTTACCGGAAATTACCCAGCCAGTGATAGACACTTTAGAGTTTTCACGAAATATTAATCCGGATATTAAGCGCCATGGTCTAGGACCACTAACCAAGCGATTTAATATCGTTTTGGATAATCATCACCAAGCGGATGCCGATGCGCAAGCAACTGGACATTTACTTTTTCTATTTTTAGAAAAAGCATATGACCAATATCAAGTTACAGATTTAATATCGTTAAATGAAAAAGTGATTGATGCGCATTCTTATAAGCGTGCCAGACCCACGCATGCAACTGTTTATGCTAAAACTCAGGCTGGTTTAAAGCAGCTCTTTACTTTAGTTTCACAATCCAATGTTAAATATTTTGAGCGTGTGCCTCGTGTGCCAAAGTCACTTTTACAAAAATATCGCAAGGGCTTGATTGTTGGCAGTGCCTGCGATAAGGGAGAGGTCTTTGATACGATGCTATCAAAGGGGTACGAGGCAGCTAAAGAGGTCGCTAAATTTTATGATTTCATTGAGGTAATGCCGAAAACGGTGTATCAGCCATTAATTGAACGGGAGACCATTAAGGATGAGGCTGAATTAGAGCAAATCATTAAGGAATTGATTCGTCTTGCTGAGGAGTTAGATAAGCCTGCCATTGCCTCTGGTGATGTTCATTATATTGAAAAAGAGGATGGTGCTTATCGGGAAATTGTTGTACGTGGTCAAGGACCAGGTCAAGAAATCAATCGACCGATGCGAATGGGTGATGTTGAAAAGGTGATTTCTCTGCCAGAGGTTCATTTTAGAACGACTAACGAAATGCTAGATGAGTTTGCCTTTGTCGGCAAAAAAAAGGCTTACCAAATCGTGGTTCAGCAGCCTCAAGCGCTTGCTGAAAGCTTTGAATCGATTACGCCAGTTAAAAATGAGCTATATACGCCTTATATTGAGGGCTCAGAGGAACAAATTGTAAAAATGACCTATGAAAAAGCCTTTGAGCTTTACGGTAATCCATTACCTGAATTGGTTGATTTGCGGATTGAAAAGGAGCTGAAATCAATAATCGGTAATGGTTTTGCCGTAATTTATTTGATTTCTCAAAAATTAGTAAAAAAATCAAATGACGATGGCTACTTAGTTGGCTCTAGGGGGTCGGTTGGCTCTTCATTCGTGGCAACGATGACTGGTATTACTGAGGTCAATCCATTGGCGCCGCATTATGTTTGTCCAAATTGTAAGTATTCAGAGTTTTATGAGGATGGTACATATGGCTCCGGTTATGATATGCCTGAGAAAAATTGTCCAAAGTGTGACTCTAAAATGCACAAGGATGGTCATGATATTCCGTTTGAAACCTTTTTAGGCTTTTACGGCGATAAGGTACCCGATATTGACTTGAACTTTTCTGGCGAATATCAGCCGAGAGCCCATAACTATACTAAGGAAATCTTTGGTGAGGACTATGCTTATCGAGCTGGGACAATTGGTACAGTTGCCGAAAGAACGGCCTATGGCTTTGTGACAGGCTTTGAGAAGGATTACAATAAGCATTTTAATAATGCTGAAAAATCACGTTTAGCACTAGGCTCAATCGGTGTTAAACGAACAACCGGCCAGCACCCGGGCGGAATTATTGTTATTCCGAGCTATATGGATGTAAATGATTTCTCGCCAATCCAATTTCCAGCAGATGATGTTGATTCTGATTGGAAAACAACGCATTTTGATTTTCATTCAATCCACGATAATATTTTAAAGCTAGATATTTTAGGTCATGATGATCCGACGATGATTAGGATGTTACAGGATTTATCGGGCTTAGATCCAGCTGAAATTCCAGTCGATGATCCAGAGGTGATGAAAATTTTTTCTTCGCCTGAAGTATTAGGGGTAACAGAAGAGCAAATTGGATCACGCACAGGTACGCTCGGTGTACCAGAATTTGGGACCCAATTTGTTCGTGGTATGCTTGAGGAAACACACCCTAAAACCTTTGCCGAGCTGCTACAAATTTCAGGCCTATCGCATGGTACTGATGTTTGGTTGGGTAATGCGCAGGAGCTAATAAAAAACGATATTGCGAATTTAGCTAATGTAATTGGTTGTCGGGATGATATTATGGTTTATTTAATCCATGCGGGCTTAGAGAGTGGCATGGCCTTTAAAATCATGGAAAGTGTTCGTAAGGGAAAAGGGATACCAGATGAATGGCAGGCTGAGATGCGTAGTCAAAATGTACCTGAATGGTATATCGAATCCTGCTTAAAAATCAAGTATATGTTTCCAAAGGCCCATGCGGCTGCTTATGTAATAATGGCGTTGCGGGTAGCCTATTTTAAAGTACATTTGCCAATTTACTATTATTGCGCTTATCTTTCTGTTCGTGCCAGTTATTTTGATTTAAAGGTAATGGCGAGTGGTAAAGAAGCAGTTAAGGCTAAAATGAAGGAAATTAGAGATAAAGGCAATGAAGCCGCCAATACCGAAATTGGCTTGCTGGGTGTTCTGGAAATCTGTAATGAGATGCTTGAACGTGGCTTTACGATTTCTAAGCTGGACTTATACAAATCAGAAAGTGTGAATTTTGTAGTCGGCGAAGATGGCAAGAGCTTGATTCCGCCTTTTAGAGCGGTTGATGGCTTGGGCTTAAATGTTGCTAATCAAATTGTTGAAGCCCGAAAGTCTGGCGAATTTTTATCCAAGAATGAGCTAAAAAATCGCGCTAAGGTTTCTGTTACTTTGATTGAAAAATTTGAGGATTTAGGTATTTTAAATCATTTGCCTGAGGATAACCAATTGTCACTTTTTGATGATTTATTTTAATTGAGGAATTTTATTAATAACTATTTGTTATTATTAATAGCTTATAAAAAGGGCTGAGTCATAGGAAAAATTATTTAAAGTCGTTTTTTAACGAATTTTAAGTAATTAATTCTGTGGCTCAGCATTTTTGATTGAAGAAAGCTGGCTTTTGTCGATTAATTTGAAAAATTTTGCCAGAACTTTTCAAGATGCTCAAGCTGACTGATATGACGATTGCATTCAAAACTGTCAGTGCAAAGGTAATTTCCTTTTTTGGTATATGTTCCGTCACCAGCAGATTTTGTAGTTGCTAGAAAAAAGGCGACTGTGCTGATATGATTACAAATTGCGCAATGTCCTTTTTGAGCATCTGGGCTAAATTGACCGTAAAGGCCAATAAATTGCTGATTAACGTTCCGAATTAAGTATTTTCGATTATTATTGCCATCGTTAAAGCCTAAATAGCTTAATTCTCGAAAATCAATGCTTTCTGTCTCAAGATTAGGCAATTTTTTAACCTTACGAAAACATTTTTGAATTTGTTTGTGACTTGGTATCTTCATGGGCTGAACAAAGACCTTTAGGGCCTCAAAAATGACGAGAAATTGCTCTTTTGTCAGCGTTTGCACCATCAGCTTATCCAAATACGGATTTAACTTAGGAGCCCTTTTAAAATATGTCTCTATTTCGCCTTTTATTAGTGTCTGAAGTGCTTCGATTGTTTGCTTATCATTGACTGAATGATAGGCCTTGATTAGCTCAAAGGCTTGCTGTTTGATCAGCCAATATTCATGAGGCTGTAAAATTTCAATTGCTTTTGTCATTAACGAATCTCCTCTTTGATACCTTTGAGGCTTATTTTCGTCAAAGATATCTTTATGCGTATTTTGAGATAAATATTAATATTTTCCCGCGTACGATCAATGATGTGGCTTTCATCATTATCACCCCCAATTTAGTAACACTCTATGTTAAGTATAATTAATTCTCCTTTTTTGTAAATAAATTAATTTATAGGCATTATAAAAGCATACTTATGAATTATACATACAAAAAAGAGGAGTAGCTCAGCTATTATCCTCTCAATTTCGTGAATTTAAACGCTGCATGGCTAATAGGATTGCGAATCTAGCTGCTGCTTATCCTGTTCCCATTTTTTGAGCTGGCGAATTGAAATAATTGTGCTTGGTAAAAGAATCGCAACGCTGCCTAGCCAAGCTAGTGGATTTGCAGCAACGGTACCTGCAAAGCCAAAGAACATCGTACCAATAATGGCAGCAACAATCCGAGCAATTAATTCCATAATACCAGCCAAGGTTGGAATGAAGCCCTTTCCTAAGCCTTGAATCATGTATCTAAGAATGAATAAAATGGCAAGCAGCCAATACATTGAACCATTGATAAGATAATAAATATTAGCAAGTCTGAAAACCTCACCCTCTCCTTGATTAATAAACCATGAGGTAAAGAAGTTACCAAAGAGATTAATTACGATACCAGCGATAATGGCAAAGCTAACGGCAATCACTAAGGCTGCCTTAATGCCATCAATGATTCGCTGATATTCCTTTGCACCAAAGTTTTGAGCGGTGAAGGTTGCAATGGCAGTGCCCAGCGCAATTAATGGCAGCATTGCAAGCTGATCAATTTTGCTTGCTGCAGATTGGGCTGCGACTGCATCTGTTCCAAGGGTGTTTAGGGCAATTTGCATGATGACCGTGCCAATCGCAATGATTGAGGTTTGAAAGGCCATTGGAAAGCCAACACGAGCGTGCTCAATGAAGTCTTGCTTATCTAAACGGAAGTCGTCCTTTCTTAGGGTTAGGATTGGTATCCGCCGCTTAATATGAATAATGCCTAGTGCAACAGAGAGCGTTTGAGCGATGACGGTTGCAAAAGCAGCACCAGCAACACCCCATTTAAAATATAGAATAAAAACAAATTCCAAAATAATATTAACAATACTTGCAACAACCAGAAAAAAAAGTGGCGTTCTGGCATCACCAATGGCACGAATAATATTAGACAGTAAATTAAAGCCAATTGAGGCGAAGGTGCCGATAAATAAAATGCCGATGAAAATCTGAGCATCCCTTAAAATATCCTTTGGTGTTTGCATGACAATAAGTAATGGCTCAACAAATGCAAGTGACAGGATGGTAAGAATTACAGTGATGATTATTGAGTAGATAATACCGGTTGCAAAGCTTTTTTTGACGCCGATTAAATCGTTTGCACCGTATTTTTGTGCTGTAATAATTGAAAGTCCTGCTGTTAGTCCCTGTGCAAATCCCAAAATGAGAAATGAAAGACTGCTCGTTGAGCCAACAGCAGCCAAGGCCGTCTTACCCAAAGTTTTACCGACGATTAGTGTATCCATGGTTGTATACAGCTGTTGAAAAACATTGCCGACAATTAGTGGTAAGCTAAATGCGATAATGATTTTAAAGATATTGCCTTTAGTTAAATCTGTCATTTTCCGTCTCCTATTTTTTCAGTTTAATCATCGTATCAAAGGGAGCGGTTACATTCAAGACATATCTTGAATAAATTTTAATTTTTTTATTAATATTTTTAAGAAATAATCACTGTTATTTTAGAGCTCTATAATAAATTGGACTGATAAATATTTCGGTTCAATTGGAGGTGGAACAAAAGACGTTTAACGCCGTAAAAAAAGGTGCTTTCTCTCTGATTAAACTGTGAAAAATAGACGAGTCATTCGTTTATTTAGTCAGACGTTTTCTGTCTGACCGGATGACATATCTATTTGAACAGCTTTGAGGGAGAAAGCCTGTCAAAACAAGCCGTTTACGCTTTTCAGACAATCTAGCTTCAACGGCTTACGCAAAAGCTTATGACAACGTGCCTTAGCAGATTTTTTGCTTAGGCGTTGACTAGTCGTAGTCGCATTATCCTCTGTAAATTACGAACAATACAAAAAGGGGCTAGGACTTTTGTCCCCAACCCTGTCATCCATATTGATCATTTTAGCAGAATTTGCCCAATTTGAAATTGAGTTTATTTAGCAAAAAAAAAGCAATCCCGAAGGATTGCTTTAGCAACTAAATTAGTCTTTAGTAACGTTAGCTGCTTGAGGGCCACGAGCGCCATCTTCGATATCGAAAGATACAGCTTGACCTTCTTCTAAAGTTTTGAATCCGTCTCCGCCGATAGCTGAGAAGTGTACGAATACATCTTTACCATCTTCAGCAGTAATGAAACCAAAACCTTTTTCAGCGTTAAACCATTTAACAGTACCTTGTGCCATTATAGACATCCTCCTTGCGTTATACGCGTAAATTGTTGCAATTGTTGCCGATGAATCGAAGAATGTTTATAATGAAACGACCTACCGATAAATCTTAACAAAAACCACACTCATTATGTTAGCATAGATAATGGCGGAATGCAATAAAAGGAGAAAAAAATGAAAAAAAAATTAAGGCAACAAATCATTCGAGATTTGAAGAGGATGGATTTGGATGATAAAGTGTCCCAAGAAAATTCGATTATGGATCAGCTTATGCTTGAAAATAGCTATATTAATGCACAAACGATTGGTATCTATTTACCTTTTTCATTTGAATTTAACACGATGAAAGTCATTGAATCCGCTTTAAAAAATAACAAAAAAATCGTAATTCCAAAAACTTTTACTCAACGAGAGATAAAATTTTTCAAATATGATAAAAAAAATTTACAATTAAGCACCTATGGTATTCTTGAACCGACTAATCAAGGTGATGAGGTTAAAGCAATTGATTTACTAATTGTTCCTGGGGTGGTCTTCAATCCTGCAGGTTTTCGGATTGGCTATGGTGGCGGTTATTATGATATCTATTTAAATCAATTTCAAGGGAAAACAATCAGCTTGGTTTTTAGTCAACAAATTCAAGCCTTTAAACCAGAAAAGCATGATATTGCTGTTCAACAATTAATTATTCCTAAGTAAATTGTTATGATTAATAGTATGATATAGGTACCACTAAAAATTTAGATTTATGCCTTTCGGCTTATTTTTCAAATTAACTAATGGAGGATTTATGAATATTAAACGAATTAAAAATGAAAGCTATATGACCTTAATCTTTTTGACAATTCAAACAATTATTTTTGTACTAATGCAATCTGGTTTATTTGGTGATGGTCAAAGTGCGACAACAATTATTAATTTTGGCGGTTTATATGGATTGCAGGTGGTGGAAGATCCGACTAAGCTTTGGCATTTAATTTCGCCCATTTTTGTACATATTGGTTTTTCACATTTTCTTTTTAACTCGGTTGTGCTTTATTTTTTAGGGAAGCAAACTGAAGAGGTTTTCGGACATCTGCGATTTTCTATTATTTACTTGGGAAGTGGTTTACTTGGAAATTGTCTGACCTTCTATCTAGATACCTACTCGATTTCGGCCGGTGCATCTGGTGGTCTTCTTGGGCTGTTTGGTGCCTTTATCGTGCTGCGTTTTCTAGTACCCAACAATGCGATGATTCAAGGCTTATCTCAAAGCTATTTTATACTGATGATTTTGACCTTAGTTTCAAGCGTCATTCAGCCTAATATCGCTTTTTGGGGGCATCTTGGAGGGCTAATCGGTGGTGCATTGCTAACGGTTGTGCTAGGTGTCGGTCGGCAATCATTTAATAAGCATCTGCGTATCGTTAGTTTTATTTTTTATATTTTCCTAATTATTTCCACAATTTTCCTAACTTTTGCCAAATTTCATTAACACTCTTGAGTTGGTTTAACGTTTATGCTAATTTAAGGGAGGCTCTATGAAAACGTTTTATGATGTGCAACAATTATTAAAACAGTTTAATATTTATATTTATGTAGGCAAAAGAATTTATGATATTGAATTAATGCGGATTGAACTAAAAGGCTTGTACGATTCGCACGTAATTGATAAAGAAACTTTTTTTACGGCGGATTTAATTTTACGACGTGAGCATAGAATTGAAGAAAGTAGGTAAATAAATGGCAGAAAAAAAAGTAATTGGGATTGATTTGGGTGGTACAACAGTTAAGTTTGGTATTTTAACGACTTCTGGTGAGGTTCAAGATAAATGGGCAATTGAGACCAATATTTTAGATGAGGGAAAAAATATTGTGCCTGACATTATTGACTCAATTAATCATCGCTTAGAGCTGTATAATTTATCAAAGGGTGATTTTATTGGTATTGGGATGGGAAGTCCCGGCTCTGTTGATTTAGTTAATAATACGGTAACTGGTGCTTATAATTTAAATTGGGCAAAAACGCAAGCAGTTGGTGAAGCGATTTTTGAAGGCACTGGTTTAGAATTAGCAATTGATAACGATGCAAATGTTGCGGCACTTGGGGAACGCTGGAAGGGTGCAGGTGAAAATGATCCGGATGTTGTCTTTATGACCCTAGGTACGGGTGTCGGCGGTGGGATTGTTGCAGCTGGAAATTTATTACACGGTGCTGGTGGTGCCGCTGGAGAGATTGGGCATGTGACGGTTGAACCGATTGATGGCTTTGAATGTACCTGCGGTAAAAAGGGTTGTCTTGAAACGGTTGCTTCTGCAACAGGTGTTGTTCGTGTCGCGCGGAAATTAGCTGAGCAATGGGAAGGCGATTCAGTGATCAAGAGCGCGATTGATAACGGAGAGGCCGTAACAAGTAAGGATATTTTTTCAAAGGCACAGGCTGGTGATAAGTTTGCTGTCTTGGTTGTGGATAAGGTTTGCTTCTATCTCGGCTTAGCGGCGGGTAATCTAGGTAATACCTTAAACCCATCAGCAATCGTAATTGGCGGTGGTGTTTCGGCGGCTGGAGAGTTTTTACGTGGACAGGTTGAAGACTACTTTAATCAGTTTACCTTCCCACAGGTTCGTCAAACGACGAAGATCAAGTTGGCAGAGCTGGGTAATGATGCTGGTATTATCGGTGCGGCAAGTCTTGCATTGAAGTTTGAAAAGGCATAGTGTAATATATAAATAATAAAGAAGTTTTAAGTAAGGAGCAGGGTTTTGAATTTTTTTGTTATTAATATAATACTTATCATTATTATCATCTTATTATTTGTTTTTCCCTTTATTACGCGTTTTCGAGTAAAGCGAGCAGCGACGATTATTGATGAGCAGACCTTTAGAGAGGGGATGCGTTCAGCGCAGGTGATTGATGTCAGAGAGCCAGCGGAGTTTAAGCGTCGTCATATTATGGGCGCTAGAAACTTGCCTGCTAGTCAAGTTAAGGTTTCCTTAGCATCGGTTAGAAAGGATAAACCGATTTATCTGTATGAGAATGGTAAGCCTCAGGTTGCTGGTAATGTCGCATTGATTCTGAAAAAGAACGGCTATCAAGATATTTATATTCTGAAAAAGGGACTTGAATATTGGACAGGTAAGATTAAAGAAAAATAAGCAGAGGGCTAGGAAAATTTTCCTAGCTTTTTTGTGAGTGGACCTGTTAAGCTGTTCAGTGATTAATGCGATTATATTATAAATATTTACTTCATATTAAAATCCGTACTTTTACGAATATTTTTAAGACTTATCATGATAATGTTCACAAAAAATGACAGAGTAGGCTATAATAGTTAAGAATTGTTTTTTTGATTAATAGGAGGATATATGAAATCTGATATTGAAATTGCACAGAGTATAGAACTTAAACGAATTGAAGCAATTATTGAAAAAATAGACCTTAATGAAGACGAACTGGAAAAATATGGCAAGTACAAAGCGAAAATAGATTTTACTGCCATTAATCGTTTGAAAACGAAAGAAAATGGTAAATTAATTTTAGTCACTGCAATTAATCCGACACCAGCGGGCGAGGGCAAATCAACGGTGACTATTGGCTTGGGTGATGCGCTCAATCAAATCGGCAAGCAAACGGTTATTGCACTTCGTGAGCCTTCTTTAGGTCCGGTGATGGGCGTTAAGGGTGGTGCGACCGGTGGTGGTCTTTCACAGGTTTTACCGATGGAAGATATTAATTTGCATTTTACTGGTGATATGCATGCGATTACAACGGCGAACAATGCTTTATCTGCGCTTTTAGATAATCATTTGCAGCAGGGAAACGAACTAAATATTGATCAGCGTCGGGTCGTTTGGAAACGAGTCGTTGATTTAAATGACCGCGCGTTGAGACAGGTTGTTATTGGCTTGGGTGGTCCTTTCCAAGGCGTACCTCGCCAAGACGGCTTTGATATTACAGTTGCAAGTGAGATTATGGCGGTACTTTGCTTATCAACTGATATTCAAGATTTGAAAGCTAGATTAAGTAAAATCGTCGTTGCCTATGATTTTTCTAAAAAGCCAATCACGGTTGGTGATTTAAAGGTAGAAGGCGCACTGGCCTTGGTCTTGAAGGATGCCATCAAGCCTAATCTAGTTCAAACAATTTATGGTACACCAACGCTTGTTCATGGCGGTCCCTTTGCCAATATTGCGCATGGGTGTAATTCAGTTTTAGCGACTAGTACGGCTTTAAAATTAGGTGAATATACAGTGACGGAGGCTGGCTTTGGTGCAGATCTTGGTGCCGAAAAATTCTTAAATATCAAAACTCGTGCGCTTGGCAAAACACCAGATGCGGTTGTAATTGTGGCAACGATTCGTGCCTTAAAAATGCATGGTGGGGTTAAAAAAGACGAGCTGTCTAAGGAAAATATCGAGGCTTTGAAGGTAGGCTTTGCTAATTTAAAGAAGCATATTCAAAATATTCAAGGCTTTAACTTACCTGTAGTAGTCGCAGTTAACGAATTTATTACGGATACGGCGGCAGAGGTTGAAACATTAATTGCACTTTGTGAAAAAATTAATGTCCCTGTTGAATTAGCACAGGTTTGGGAAAAAGGTGCTGACGGTGGTGTGGCACTTGCTAAACGTCTAGTTAAAGTGATTGAAACGGCGGATACTTCTCATTTTGAAACAACCTATCAGCTTGATCAATCAATCGAAGCAAAAATTACAGCAATCGTGCAAAAAATATATGGTGGGCGTCAGGTGGTTTTTGAGAAGAAGGCGCTCAATCAAATCAAAGATTTTATTGCTAATGGCTGGGATAAATTGCCAATTTGTATGGCAAAAACTCAGTATTCACTTTCTGATGATCCGACCTTGTTAGGTGCACCAAGCGATTTTGAAGTAACGATTCGGGAGCTAGTCCCTAAACTGGGCGCAGGCTTTATCGTTGCCTTAACAGGTGATGTGATGACAATGCCGGGCTTACCTAAACAGCCCGCTGCATTAAAAATGGATATTGATGAAGATGGTAACGCAGTTGGGTTATTTTAGTTTTGAAAATTAATTTGATTAATAAATAGTTGTGGCTTTGGTCGCAACTATTTTTGATTTGGCTAAAATTTGATATAAATTAATAATTAATTTAAGTTATAATTACTTAATGAAAGGTTGGTCATCATGGCAAATTATCGAAAAATTAAACGGCAAGCTAAGCAATTTCAAAAAATGTCGACAACACAAAAATGGCTTTCAATATTTTTTGTCAGCATCTTGCTATTCTTGGCTTTCAACGATACAGCACTGCAAAAAGTTAATCAATTTGTGAATCAAGCTGAACCGACTAGTTTCAAAACGAAAGCATTAAAAAATCAAGCAAATGTTCAGCTAACTTACGCAGGTAATCCGGTTGTTACAATTAATCAGGGCGTACCAAATTTTGAAAAGTCTGACTTAGATTTATCTAAAGGGGCTTGGCAAGCCTTCAGCACGCTTGATCAATATAATCGTGTTGGCGTAGCCAATGCGATGCTTCATAAAAGCTTGATGCCCAAAAAGCAACGAGAAGCTATTTCAAATGTTTATCCTAGCGGCTGGCACCAAAAAAAAATCGATCAGGATACTTGGCTTTATAATCGCTCACATTTAATTGCACATCAGCTGACAGGTGAAAATGCGAATTGGCAAAATCTGTTTACTGGGACTCAGCAGTTGAATCAAATCTATATGGTGACATACGAGCAAGAGGTTGCGAGTTACTTAAAAACAACGAATCATCATGTGCGCTATCGAGTGACACCTTATTTTAAGGATGATGAGCTTGTTTGTCGTGGCGTTCAGCTTGAAGCTGAGAGTATTGAGGATCAGCAAATTTCATTTAATGTTTTTATTTATAATGTTCAAGCTAATTTTCAAATTAATTATACCAATGGAACGAGTCAAAAAGTACAAGGCTAATTTAGCTAGTCTTTTTATTGTCGTACAAATTAATATCGCTTTTTTGAGCTTTTTACGCTAAAATAAAAAGGTACGTGTACTATACTGGGTCAGCTTTAAACATAGATTGAGTTTAAAGTCGATTCAGTACTACTTGACAAGTCTAAGTCAGGCAAAAAATGAATGATTTAGATTTGTTTAGTAGCACGTATTAATAAAATCGATTGATTATTTCAATCTAAGAGGAGAGCAAATGTCAGATAAACAAATTTTTTCAACTGAATGGGCAGGGCGTCCATTAGTCGTTGAGGTTGGTCAGGTTGCCAAGCAGGCCAATGGTGCTGTTGTGGTACGCTATGGTGATACAACTGTATTATCAGCAGCGGTGATGAGCAAGGGAATGCGCGATGGCGATTTCTTTCCGCTAACTGTTAATTATGAAGAAAAAATGTATGCTTCAGGTAAAATTCCTGGTGGCTTTTTAAAGCGTGAAGGTCGTCCATCAACCGATGCAACCTTAACAGCCCGCTTGATTGACCGTCCAATTCGACCAATGTTTGCAGAAGGCTTTAGAAATGAAGTTCAAATCACCAATACTGTTTTGAGCTTTGATGAGGATAATAGCGCACCAATGGCAGCGATGTTTGGTGCTTCACTTGCCCTTTCCATTTCTGATATCCCATTTAATGGCCCAATCGCCGGTGTTGAGGTTGGTTATGTAGATGGCGAGTTAGTAATTAATCCAACAGTTGCCCAATATGAAAAATCATTGCTAGAGCTTTCTGTAGCAGGTACGAGTGAAGCAATTAATATGGTTGAGTCAGGCGCTAAAGAGCTATCAGAAGAAGTGATGCTTGAAGCTTTAATGGCTGGTCATGCAGCAATCAAGGCGCTCGTTGCCTTCCAAGAAGAAATTGTAGCTGCGGTTGGTAAGGAAAAATCAGAGGTTGAGCTGCTACAGGTGGATGCAGAGCTATCTCATGAAATTAATGATGCTTATTATGCTGAATTAGCTCAAGCAGTACAGGTTGAAGAAAAATTAGCTCGTGAGGATGCAACGAACGCTGTTCGTGAAAAAGTGATTGCGATTTATGAAGAAAAATTTGCCGAAGACGAAGACAAGGTTCGTAAAATGCGTGAAGTTGTCGAAATCTTGGAAATTATGGAGCATTCAGAGGTACGTCGTCTAATTACCGAGGATAAAGTGCGTCCGGATGGTCGTAAAATTGATGAAATTAGACCCTTGGATGCTGAAATTGACTTCTTACCACGCGTTCATGCCTCTGGCTTATTTACGCGCGGTCAAACACAGGCCTTGTCTGTTTTAACCCTGGCGCCTTTATCGGAAGCTCAAAGAATTGATGGCTTAGGTGAGGAGTATAAAAAACGTTTTATTCATCATTATAATTTCCCACAATATTCGGTCGGCTCAACTGGTCGCTCAGGCAGTCCGGGTCGTCGTGAAATCGGTCACGGTGCCTTAGGTGAACGTGCCCTGGAGCAAGTGATTCCATCACTAGAAGAGTTTCCTTATATGATTCGTTTAGTGGCAGATGTCTTGGAATCTAATGGTTCGTCTTCACAGGCTTCGATTTGTGCAGGCACACTTGCCTTGATGGCTGGTGGGGTTCCGATTAAAGCACCTGTTGCTGGTATTGCGATGGGCTTAATTTCTGACGGTGCAAATTACACGATTTTAACCGATATTCAAGGCTTGGAAGATCACTTTGGCGATATGGACTTTAAGGTTGCAGGTACCAAGGACGGTATTACTGCCTTACAAATGGACATTAAAATCGAAGGCATTACCGAAGAAATCCTCCGTGAAGCCTTAGCACAGGCTAAAACAGCACGTTTTGAAATCCTTAAGGTAATTACTGATACAATTTCCAAGCCAAGACCTACCGTTTCTGAATACGCACCTAAGATTGACTTTATTAAAATTGACGAAGATAAGATTAAAGTGGTTATCGGTAAGGGTGGCGAACAAATCAATAAAATTATTGATGAAACTGGTGTTAAAATTGATATTGATGAAGAAGGCTTGGTTTCAATCTATTCAGATGATGCCACTGGTATTGAACGTGCTAAGGCGATTATCGAGCGTTTAACAAAATCAGCTAAGGTCGGCGAAACCTATCTTGCCAAGGTTGTCCGCATTGAAAAATTTGGTGCCTTTGTTAACCTATTTGATGGAACAGATGCGTTGATTCATATTTCCCAGCTTGCCAATGAACGCGTTGGTAAGGTCGAAGATGTTGTTAAGCTTGGCGATGAGGTCTTAGTTAAGGTAACAGAGGTTGATGATCGTGGTCGTGTCAATGCTTCAAGAAAAGCACTATTAGAAAGTAAATAATTAAGTTAAATAACGTTAAATAAAACAAAAAAGGTAATTGAAATTTTAATTTCATTACCTTTTTTTGTTTTAATTTTTTTATAAATTGCTAACATTCATCATTTTTTGAAGGAATGAAGTTATCAGTTATCTTAGCTATGGAAATTGTAAAACTACCGTTATGGGATTTAAAATCGTTCAAACGTTTTTTAAAAATTTGATTACGATAAAATGAGCTTAAATTTACTTGTTTTAAAAAAATAAATATTTTCGTTGTTATAAAGCTGTTTTTGTATTAAAATTTAATTAGAATATAAAGCGAATATCTGGATAGTTCTAATAAAATGGGCTATAATTCTCGATTAAAATTTGACAAGGAGTGATAGTATGCACACAATCCAGCGATACTATTTAGGAGCGGCATCGAAAAGCTCGCTTTTTAGCGTAGCGATAATTTCTGTCTTAAAGAATTGTGCGAGCGCAGTGAGCAGGTGCGTCAGCACTCAAACGAAGTTTATCAATTCTTTAAGCACCGCACAGCACAGCACCGCACCGCACCGCACCGCACCGCACAGCACAGCACCGCACAGCACAGCACAGCACCGCACAGCACAGCACCGCACAGCACCGCACAGCACCGCACAGCACAGCACAGTCCGCAGTTCTTGGCGATTTATCGCCTTAGAGATGGGGATGCGTTTGTTCTGCCTCTTAACGCTTCAACGCATAGAGACAGAACAAGAGTTACAGCACATAATAGCGGGCAATTTTATTGCCTTTTTTATGATGACTCATAACCTGATGGCAGGCCATCAGGCTATTTATGTTGTATCTTTTTGAAAAGAGAAAGGGGAATAAATATGTTCGGATATTTCAAAAAATTAGGTGGGCTATTCTTAGTGCTCGGGATCATTTTTACCTTGAGTTTACCAAGCTTAGCATATGCAGCGGACACAGGCGGTATTGATCATTTTGAATTGACTGTTGCCGAAAACACGGCAAGCAAGTCAGGGCAAGAAATTGTTGATTTGACCATCAAAAATATTAGTGATAAAACAGGGAAAAACGTCAGCTTTGAAGCAGAGTTGCCATTAATCTTTCAAGATAACAATAATCAGAAACTGACATTCAATATCGGCACTTTGAAGGCTAATGAGAGTAAAACCTACCAAGTGAGCAGACAAGCAGACGGGACGGTCGCAGCTGTGCTCGTACCCGTAACTACTAAGAGCGATGTCATAACAAATAAGCTTCCGAAGACTGGTGAGACCAATAAAATGTTTCTATTGATAGTAGGCTTTGTTCTACTTCTAGGTGTCATCTATTTTGGAGTTAAGCATAATAAAACGACTAAAAAATTCATTGCAATTGGACTTTTAGTGACTGGTATAAGCGGTGTAGCAATTGTTAAAGCTGAGGTAGCCGATTATCACCATCGTGATGAGGTAAGAAATCTTGCTGTCAAGCTCTCTGGCGCAACTTACGTTTTTCAGTTGGCAGCTGAGGGAGATTTTGCTGGTCAGCCAACGAATGACGGCAATGACGGCAAAGACGGTCAAGATGGTAAAGATGGTGTTGATGGTAAAGACGGTGTTGATGGCAAAGACGGTGTTGATGGTAAAGATGGTGCCAAGGGCGACTCTGGTGTAGTCAATAGCTACACGATTACCTACTATATTGGTGGAGAACTTGTAGATAATCTTGACCCTGATGGTTATATCGCTGGCGTTAAGACAACTTATTTACCTCAGCCAACAATGCAGGATCAAACCTTTCTAGGCTGGTACACCTCTTCGTCCTATGAAGGTGAGCCAGTTACAGCTATTGCCAAATCAGAAACTGGTCACAAAACATTTTACGGCAAATGGGTAGTGGATGAGCTGATGGTTACGCTGAAGGATTATACAGGGACTACTACGCTTAAGACAGAGAAAGTTAACAAGGGGTCAAGCTATGAGATTCCTGAACAAGCAACAGATATTGACGAATTTTCAGAGGCTGACCATTATTTCTTGGGCTGGGCAACGCAAGCATCTGCCAGTAAATCCGAATCTCTTTACGTGTCTGAGGACTATGAAGATGGAGATATTCGTGAGTTGCTTAATGCTCCAGATCAAGCCTATCTGGGCTACAATGTCAAAGCTGACCATAGCTTGACTGTGACCAATGATATAACACTCTATGCGGTTTATTACAAAAAATTAAAAGCGACCTCACAGCCTAGCGAGGCAACGCCTACAGCACAAGAGTTTATCTGGTCGAATGCGATTTGGCGGACGCTTCAAGCAGTTGACAATCAACGGCTAGTGCTCAAGGTCAATGCCTTGCTTGTTGGAGAAACGACTGCTGATCCAGAAATTGATGCGGCTGAAGTTTGCTGGACAAAGTTGAAGGGCAGCGAATATTATTTTCATGATGGCAATGGAGGAAATGGTTATGATGGTGGAACTTTAAATCAATTAATTGACTATTACTATGCTAATAAGCTTCTAGCCGACGATAAAGCTGTTGTTTTAGCGGTTAATCTCAATATGCCAACAAATGCGTCAGCTTATAATAGCGATGCACCCAGCTCATTTGACCAAGACATACGATTTAAGACGACCATTGGCGATGCTGGCGCTAGTCAAAAAGCCTTTGCACTTAGTGTCGGTGATATTAATGCTGCGATGACTTTGCAAGACAAAACCAATGATCTATTAAAATTTGAGCAGACGACAACGAAAAAGGATGACCAAACGAGAAACGATACGGAGTATTTTTTAAGGTCGCCATCAGGAGGAAGTTGGAGTTTTGCAAGAGCTATCGTCAATGCTGGTGTGGTTACAACAACTACTGGTGGCTACGGTAGCCATTTGGCACCGATTCGGCCAGCGCTCTGGCTTACGACAGCGACTGCTGTAGATTAAAAATTGTAAATGAGGTAAATCATGAAGCTAGTCATTCAAATTCCTGCTTATAATGAAGCAAGTTCAATCAGAGAGACTCTAAGGCAATTACCTAAAAAAATAGTTGGGATTGCAACGATTGATATTTTATTGATTGATGATGGCTCAGCAGATGAGACAGTGGCCATTGCCAAGGCCTGCGGTGTCAAATATATTATGTCACATCTCAATAATCAAGGACTCGCTAAAAGCTTTATAGACGGGATAGATTTTGCCTTGCGCCTAGGTGCAGACATTATTGTGCAGACAGATGCGGATAATCAATATCAAGGGGCTGATATTGAAAAAATAATCCAGCCTTTACTTTTAAACCAAGCAGATATCGTCATCGGGAGACGACCGATTCAGTTTAATCCTTATTTTACAGCTAATAAGAAAAGATTGCAGCAAGCTGGTAGCTTTGGTGTCTCGAAACTCGCTCGTTTGAAGCTATCTGATGTGACGAGTGGCTTTCGGGCATATAATCGTTTAGCCGCACTACATCTCAATGTGATTAACGACTTTACCTATACTGTTGAAACATTGATTCAAGCTAGTCAACATAAATTAATGATTGTTGAAGTGCCAATTTCAGTCAATGAAACCTTAAGACCTTCAAGACTGGCTAAAAGTACCTGCTTTTATCTTAGGAAATCTTGTGTGGTGATTTTTAGAACAGTCCTGCTCTATCGACCATTATTTGTTTTTTTAATGATTAGTTTATTACTTGGTGGTTTTGGTTTGGTAATCGGCTGTTACTTTCTTTATTATTATTTTAGTGGTGATGGAGCAGGGCATCTTCAAGTTTTAATTCTAATGAGTATTTTATTCATTTTGAGCTTTATGACATTTATAATCGGATTATTGTCAGATTTATTAAAAGCGAATCGTAAAATTTTAGAAGAGGTTCAATTGAGGCTTCGACAGCTGGATTATGATATAGAGGTGCAGCGGGAGGACAGCAAATCTTTTAAAAGGAAAAGTTGAGGTGTTTTTATCTGTTAAAACAAATGCTTAAGCATCAGTCAATTCTATTTGTGACGACAAAAAATAAGGATTATATCAGAAATGTTCAAGAAATTAAACTGATTCAGAAGTTTGCCAAAGGTACTATTATCATCTCGGAAGCTAGCGACTTTTATCTGCTCAAGCTCTTGAAAATCTATTTTAAAGTTCTAATAAAATTATGCTTTGGGCGATTTCAGACGGTTTTTATAGGCTTTTCTCCACAATTATTAACACCATTCTTTCCTTTCATTAAAAAGAAGGTCTTGATTGTTGACTTTTTTATTTCACTATATGAAACCCTAGTGATTGAACGTCAAATCATAAAAAATAAGTCTTTTTTAGCTAAATGGTTTTTTTGGTTAGATGGCTATACGCTCAGACAGGCTCAGTGGATTATTGTTGATACTCAAGCAGATGCACTTTATTTTTCTAAAACTTTCCAAATACCACTTAACAAATTTGAAATTCTTTATTTGGAAGGAGATCAGAGTATCTATGTGCCAAAGAGTGCCAATAGAAAAACACGTAACGGTCTGTGTGAGGTTGTTTATTTTGGTAGTATTCTGCCGATGCAGGGTGTTGAGATTATTTTGGAGGCAGCGAATTTGTTACGGTCACAGAATAAATATCAGTTCACGATTGTTGGACCTGTTTTAAAAAAGATGAAGATTAGTCCTGCAAACTATCCGAATGTTAATTTTATAACATATCTACCTCAAGCTGAGCTGGCAATCTTACTGAATCATAGTGATTTAGCACTTGGTGGTCATTTTAATGGTAGCTTTGACAAAGCAAATCGTGTGATTCCCGGAAAAGTTTTTATTTATCAACTGATGCAATTACCGATTATTTTAGGGGATTCTACAGGAAATAGGGAATTATTTCCGAATGAAACAACATTTCTACATTATGTTGAACGTGGTAATGCGCAAGCACTAGCAAATAAAATTATAGAAATTGCGGAGAAGAAGCTTGAAAATAACTAAACAAATAAAGGTGCTACTAGCTACAGTTATTTTGCTTTTAGCTTTGGTTGTTGTGCTAATTAAAAAGCAGACACCAATTAACATTGCAATTACAGGTGATTTCACAGAGTCAGCAACGCTCATGGTAACCACATCAGATGCTCAAAATAAAAAAGCGCAGTTTACCTATCCTGCTCTTAAAGTTTCAAAGCAAATATATTTTATGGTGATGCCTTTTGATTTGACACATTTAACGGCTAACTCGGTTGACTTGATGACCACCAAAAAGTTGGTTGATGATCGTGTTCAAATTGGCTACCTTATCGAAAATAAAAATAGTGATCGAAATCCAGTTTTTCACGCTCAAAAATCACTTCGAATTAAGTACAAGTCTCAGCTGAATCAGCAGTTTATTTACCATATTTCTGAAAAACAGCTGAAAATGATTAGTCACTTAGTACAAAAGCAGTCATATTTAATCAAAATGCAACTTATTTTCATTTTCATGCTTTATTTTAGTTATTTATTTTCCTTAATCGGCTTTGCCAAAGGTAAAAAGGGATTATTATTGCTCTATGTTTTATTAGTCTATTTAGTGATGACCTTGGCTTTAACGAGTCAGATTTTACTGGGCTATTCAGTGATTATTCTATCATTAGCAACTCTAATGCTGTTTGTGGCTAGTTCAAGTTTAATCATTGCGCGGGTAAAAAATCGACAGTTTTTAGCCGTCTTGATATACGGGGCAGCAATCTTGATTGGTATTTTAAAATTTAATGTACTGAATCAAAATTATACCTATTATTATGATGAGCCGGCTCATCTTGGCTATGTCGATTACTTGGTTCAAAACAATTCTAATCCATTATTGCCTGATTATTCAAAAATGAAGACAGTTAATGAATTTGGTTTTATCTTTAATCATGATGAAAAAGAGATTGTAATTACTCAAAAAGAACGTGATAAAGGAGTTGTTAATTATTTAGGACATCCACCACTTTACTATCAAATTATGAAAATGATTGGTGCTCAAAAGCTTTCAGAAAATCGAACACAATTTGATTATCAAAAAATGTATTTATTTTCGATGCTATTTGTCTTTTCAGGCTTTCTAATTTATATCTATCTTGCAATCACACGACTTAAGCCAATTCTACCATTACATTTTTTTATTGCGACAGGTTTTGTCTCTCCGACCTTAATGCAGGCAGCGTTTAGTGGTATTAACAATGATACTCTAGCATTTTTGTCAACGGCAATTTTTGCTTTAGCTGCTTTTAGAGTGATTGAGGAAAAATATTCTTTTTCGACCTTTTTATTGCTCTTTATGAGTATCTCACTGGCTGTTTTAACAAAACTGACGGCTGGCTTAATGGTTGTTTCAGTTGCTATTTTATTGATGATAGTTAGCCTATTCCAAAAAAGAGAGCTGTCTTTTTTAAAATCTTGGATTTTTTGGGTTAATTCAATTTGGTTAGGTCCAGCTTTACTTTTTTACGGTAGTATTTATGCGAGATACCAAACTTTTTTCCCCACGATTGCTCAAACTAATCCGCTAGGCTATCGAAAGTTTATTCCGATTATTGCGGATGTAGTAAATGAACCTTTTCATACGATTGTTTTTTTTGTTAGCTCAGTCGCAAAACTTTTAATTGGTGAAGCGTCAGGGGATAGATATTTACTTTATGCCAAGGGATATTTGAGTGAAAGTTCTATTTTCCCAAATGTTTTTTATTCAATTTTAGTATTACTAGCCTTTGCAAGTATGCTTTTAATGTTAAAAAAGAGAATCAGGGTTGCTTTCAATGAGTGTTGCTTAATGGCAATTTACGCAGCATCATTTTTAGGCTCAGTGATTATTTTAATCTTTCAAATTTACGCATCTTCTTTTGCAACGGGTTATCTCACTGGCTATAATGCGAGATATTTATATCCTTATCTGCCAATTGCTTTTATTTCATTTGGATTAATTTATCAAATATTTATACAGCAGTCAGCACTTTGGTTTAATGATGAGTCAATTGAAAAAACGGTTGTGACAACGATATCAACAATTCTCTTAATGTTATCATTTGTCGTATTAATTGATCAATCAATTATCCGTTTTTTATCATAGATTGCTTGATAACCCCAAGCCTTACAGATAAATTTTCTAGCATTTCACAGCCAATTACGATATAATATCAATCGTGAGTAATCATTTTAAGCGAGATTGGATAGTGTGAGCAATCAATGATTTTTAGTGATGCTATTTCGTGAGATGAGCGTTAATCATAAAAGTGGAGGATACCTTGGTATCTTCAATTAAGGTGGCACCGCGCATAGGCGTCCTTAAGTTATGGCTTAGGGATGGTCTATGCTTTTTTGTTCATGATTAAAGATAATAATAAAGGAGTCTATATGAAGCTACAGAGACCAAAGGGCACGAATGATATTTTACCAATTCAGACCAATGAAAAGGATCAATTTAAGTCGAGCGACTGGCAATTTATTGAGGAAACAGCACGCTTAGTTTTTAATGATTATCAATATCAAGAAATTAGAACACCAATTTTCGAAAATTACGAGGTAATTTCGCGTTCAGTCGGCGACACGACAGACATTGTGACTAAGGAAATGTATGATTTTTATGACAAGGGTAATCGTCATATCACGTTAAGACCTGAAGGCACAGCACCCGTTGTCCGTGCTTATGTCGAGCATAAGCTTTTTGCGCCAGAGCATTTAAATCCAATCAAGCTTTTTTATCAAGGACCAATGTTTCGTTACGAAAGACCACAAGCAGGACGGCTGAGACAGTTTCATCAAATTGGTGCCGAATGCTTTGGCTCAAAAAATCCTGCCACTGATGCTGAGACAATGGCAATGGCAATGGCTTTCTTTGAGCAGCTTGGCTTGACGAATATCCGTCTGGTGATTAATTCACTTGGCGATAAGTCAAGTCGTTTGGCATATCGTCAAGCGTTAATAGACTATTTAGAGCCTTTGCAGGATCAGCTTTCTGAGGATTCTAAGCGTCGCTTACATGAAAATCCGCTTCGTGTACTTGACAGCAAGGATCGTCAGGACAAGCTGGTAGTTGCCAATGCGCCATCAATTTTGGATTATCTTAATGAGGACAGTCGTAGTCATTTTGAAACGGTCAAGGCAATGCTTGAAGCACTTGGTATTGAATATCAAATTGACAGTAATATGGTACGGGGTCTAGATTACTATAATCATACGATTTTTGAAATTATGAGCGATGCAACTGCCAATGCCCAAACCACCATTTGTGCGGGTGGTCGCTATGATGGGCTAGTTGAATATTTTGATGGTCCACAAACAGCTGGCTTTGGCTTTGCCCTTGGCATTGAGAGAGTACTTTTGACACTCAAAGCAGAAGGCGTTGAATTGCCAGCTAATCAGCCGATTAATGCCTATGTTGTTGTGCTTGGTGAACCGGCAAATCTGGAAGCGTTAAAGGTCGTACAAGCCATTCGTAGCCAAGGCTTTTCAGCAGAACGTGATATGCTTAATCGTAAGGCAAAGGCACAATTTAAAACCGCCGATAAGCTTAACAGCGAGCTAATCATTACAATTGGTGAAAACGAGCTTGAGGCGCAAAAAGTAAAAATTAAAAATGCAGCAACACGAGCAGAAAAAGAGTTTGAATTAAGTCAGCTTTATGCTAATTTTGCTAAAATATATGATGAATTAATAATTAATAATTAACAGATAAAGGATGTCTAAATTATGAAACGTTCAAATTACGCGGGTCGGGTTACTGAAGCGCTTTTAGGTGAAACAGTTGTTTTAAAAGGTTGGGTGGCCAAGCGTCGTAATCTTGGTGGTCTAATTTTTATTGATTTAAGAGATAGAGAAGGTATTGTTCAGCTAGTGATTAATCCAGAAAAGGCTGCTAAAGAGGTGGTCTCACTTGCTGAATCCTTACGTAGTGAATACGTCATTGAGGTAAAAGGTCAGGTCGTTGAAAGGGAAGTTGCTAATTCAAAAATGGTAACTGGTCAAATTGAAATAGAGGTTACAGCGCTTGTGCTTTTAAATAGCGCTAAAACACCACCCTTTGAAATTTCAGATGAACTGAATGCGAGTGACGATACACGTCTAAAATACCGCTATTTAGATTTACGTCGGTCATCAATGCTTAATAATTTTAAGCTACGCCACCAAGTGACTAAAAGTATCCGTCATTATTTAGATGATTTAGAGTTTATTGATGTTGAAACGCCCTATTTGGCAAAATCAACACCAGAGGGTGCTCGTGATTACTTAGTGCCAAGTCGGGTTTCTCAAGGTCATTTTTATGCCTTGCCCCAGTCACCTCAAATTACCAAGCAATTATTGATGAATGCTGGCTTTGATCGCTATTATCAAATTGTTAAATGCTTTCGTGATGAGGATTTACGTGGCGATCGTCAGCCAGAGTTTACGCAGGTTGACTTAGAAACCTCATTTTTAGATGAGCATGAAATTCAAGAAATTACCGAAGGTATGATTGCCAAAGTGATGAAGGAAGCGAAAGGGATTGAGGTAGCTTTACCGTTTCCTCGTATCAGCTATGATGAAGCGATGTCACGTTTTGGCTCAGATAAGCCGGATACCCGTTTTGCTATGGAGCTAATTGATTTATCTGAATTAGTAGCGAAGGTACCTTTTAAGGTTTTTGAGGGCGCTTTAGCGTCAGGCGGTCAGGTTAAGGCGATTAATGTTAAAGGTGCTGCCAATGCCTATTCACGTAAAAAATTGGATGAGCTAACGAAGTATGTCGAACAATTTGGTGCGAAGGGCTTAGCATGGCTCAAGGTGACTGCTGAAGGCTTTACAGGTCCAATTGCTAAATTTATAACAGAAATCGAAGGCGATTTAGCTACTGCTTTAGCGGCTGAGAGTGGTGATTTAATTCTTTTTGCAGCTGATCAAAAGGAGGTTGTGGCAGCAACATTGGGCGCTTTAAGAATGCGACTTGCTAAGGCGCTTGGTTTGATTGATGAGTCGAAATTTAACTTCCTCTGGGTCGTGGACTGGCCACTCTTTGAATATTCTGAAGAAGAAGGTCGCTATATGTCTGCGCACCATCCGTTCACTTTACCAACCGCTGAAACGCAAGATTTATTATTAAGCGCACCTGCTGATGTCCGTGCGGTCGCTTATGATATTGTGCTAAATGGTTATGAGCTGGGCGGTGGTAGCCTTAGGATTAATCACCGTGATTTACAGGAAAAAATGTTTGAAGCGCTTGGTTTTACGCCAGAGGCTGCTGATGAACAATTTGGTTTTTTATTGGAAGCAATGGATTATGGCTTTCCACCACATGGGGGAATTGCTCTAGGGCTAGATCGCTTTGTAATGCTGCTTGCAGGCAAGGACAATATTCGTGAAGTGATTGCCTTTCCAAAAAATGGGAAAGCAGCAGATCCAATGACTGAAGCTCCGAGCTTAGTTAGCAATCAACAGCTTTTTGAATTGTCACTTAAGATTAAGCCAAAAGAGGAAGGTAATGATTAATAAGGTAATAGACTTTTTTTCTAAGTCGTTCTCATTTCAAAAATTTTCACAAAAATTTACGGCAGCCTTAATCTATGCCTTTATGTCTAGCGTTGCCTTGAATCTATTTTTTCAGCCAGGGCACGTTTATTCAAGTGGGATTACAGGGTTAGCTCAAATTTTTACTACGCTTAGCGGACGCTGGTTTGGTTTTACCATTCCTGTATCTGCAACCTTGTATCTCTTAAATCTTCCATTATTTATAATTGCGTGGCGATATATTGGAAAAAGATTTACGGTTTATACTATTTTGACGGTCACCCTGAGCTCATTATTTATTCACTTTATGCCAGAAGTAACCTTGACAAGTGATCCAATCATGAATGCAATTTTTGGTGGGGTAGTTAATGGTGCAGGTATCGGCTATGCCCTGCGTAATAATATTTCAAGCGGTGGGACAGATATCATCTCAATTTCTGTTAGAAAGCAAACAGGTCATTCTGTTGGATCGATTTCACTAATTTTTAATGGCTGTATTATGATAATTGCCGGCTTGCTCTTTGGCTGGCAGTATATGTTTTATTCAATGCTAACTATTTTTATGAGCAGTCGGGTGACAGATGCTATTTTTACCAAGCAAAAGAAAATGCAGGTGATGATTGTTACCAAAAATCCTGAATTGGTGATAAGAGAGGTTCAATATGTCCTTCATCGAGGCGTGACAATTATCAACGAGGCAGAAGGTGGATATAGTCATGAGAAAAAGACGATTCTTTTTACAATTATTACCCGTTTTGAATATGCAGAATTTAAGCACATCATGGAAACGGTAGACCCCTCGGCATTTGTCTCAATCTCAGAAAATGTCAAAATTTTAGGTAATTTTTATAAAGAGCCAGGTGAGTTGAGCTAGTCAACTCGTTTCGCTGAAAGATGAATGTGAAAAATAATTTATGAGCTACGATAATTCATAAAGTTATTTCACATTTGTCTTTTTTTTATTGTAATTGTAATGTTTGTCATGAAATTGTCATCATTTTGTTTTGAATCTGTTCTTTTTAGCTTATAACAACAGATAAATATCGGCTATTTTGGGGCAATTTTTACTTCAATCCTTGAAATTTATGATTAATTTTTTTCGATTTAAAGTAATTGTTAAGTAATTTTAATATAATGCTTTGCTTTTTTTGATAAACTGTTGAAGGTGAACACGCAAATATAATGAATGATGTATTTATCGATAAAATTTGGGAGGGTTCTATTGAAATTTAAAAGTGGACTGATGATTGTATTAGCCTCTTTATTGGTTTCTCCAGCTTCAGCTTTTGCTGAATCAGTGGAAGATATAAATCAAAAAACGCAAGAAGTTCAAAGTGAAAATGCTGAATTATCAAATAATTTAAATGCTGTCTTTGATGAAGTAAACAATACTTATCAGCAGGTTGAATCCATTAAAGCTGAGCTTGAAACAGCAACAGCTCAACAGGAGAAAAATAAGCAGGCAATTGAGCAAACTCAAAATGATATTAAAAATCGGAAGGCATTAATGAATGAACAGCTAAGGGAGCTACAGGTCTCTCAGACTGCTGGAAATTCTTTTAGCTCATTGTTAAATTCTGCTAATCTTTCGGATTTTATTCGTCGTACAGTAGCATTGTCAACATTGAGGGAAGCCCAAAATGACAAAGTGGAGGAATTAAATCAATCTGAGGCAAAATTAAAAACATTAATTGCGCAGCAAGATGCACTTCAAGCGACCTTGCTAAAATCACAAGCCGAGTATGAAACGCAGGCGGTTAATTTAAATCAGCAGGTTGAAAATTTAACGGCAAAGGTATCAGAAAATGATGCTTTGATTAGCTCACTGGCTTCATCAAAGGCCGCTGAGGAGAAGCTAGCTGCCGACCAAGCCAAACAAGTAGCATTAGCTGCTCAGGCAAGTCAGTCATCTGAAAGCAGTAGCTCAGTGGCTGGAGGCACAGCTAGTCAGTCTAGTGAACCAGCAAGCAGTTCATCTGCTAATCATGCAGCTAATAATGAAGAGCAGACAAATACTGATAACGGTTCAGGTGGCTCAAATTCCTCTGGCGCGGCATTACAAATGTCATCAACAGCCTATTCTTATGCGCAACCAGGTATGGGCTATATTACAGCGACTGGTATCAATCTTAAAGACAATCCAAACGTGATTGCTGTTGATCCATCAGTTATTCCTCTAGGCTCTCTAGTTCAGGTCTCTGGCTATGGCTACGCTATTGCGGGTGATACAGGTGGTGCGATTAAAGGTAATATTATTGATGTTCATTTTCCAACAGAAGCACAATGTACTAGCTGGGGCAGAAAATCAGTGACTGTTACAATTTTAAGTTAAAAAAACTTTTAAAAGACTTTAAGTCTTTTAAAAGTTTTTTTTATAGCACTAGATATACGGTAAAATGGCTAATAGAATTGGGACAACTGCCAGATAGCTAAGGACGGTATAGCCTAAGGTAGAGGTAGCAAATTCTACGTCAGCATCATACATTCTTGCTAAGATTGGAACTGAATTTTGAATCGGCATTGAGGATTGGATAAAGAAGACCTTGGCCATCATGCTAGGTATCGGAATGATTCTTGTTAATAAAATAATAATGAGTGGTGAAATAATAAATCGTCCCACTAAAACAGCTACGATTGCTTTATTCAATTTAAGTGTTCTGACACCTAGATAGTAAACGGTAATCCCAATGATGAACATTGATAACGGTGTCGTTAGGTTGCCAAGATAATTAGCAAAGTTGGTAAATGAAATAGGAACCTTGATACCAGTTAGTAACCAAATAATACCAAATGAGAAGCCGAGTATTGCTGGATTCAAGATTTTTTTTAGACCGCTTTTAAAATCGTAATGAATTTTGGAATCATCACCACCAATAGCATTTGAGTCAGTCGCAATTTTATAGACACCCCAGGTCCAGAAAAAGGTTGTATTGGCAATGTAATAAATAAGTGCGTAGGGAATCGATTTTTCACCAAATATAGCAATATTAATTGGTAGACCAATAAAAATCGTGTTGGAGCAGGTAAACATAGTTGAGAAGGTTCCAAGCTGTCCTTGCTTTAGACCAATTAGCTGACCAACTAATTTTGAAATCCAGTAGGCAATAATCATTGAGAGAACTGGTACGATGATACTACCGATTAAATGGATAAATTCTGCTTTGGAAAATTTTTCAGTAATCGTGATAAACATCCCAAATGGCAATGAAATATTAAGTACCATTTTTGAAAAAACATCAGCGGTATGGTTGGTAAACCATTTTTTATAGCTTAGAAAATAGCCCACGAACATCAGGGCAAAAATTGCAAAAATATTTAAATATGCTAA
The DNA here is from genome assembly GCF_013155265.1 of Enterococcus sp. MMGLQ5-1. Taxonomy (GTDB): domain Bacteria; phylum Bacillota; class Bacilli; order Lactobacillales; family Streptococcaceae; genus MMGLQ5-1. The sequence goes on from NZ_JABJXU010000001.1 coordinate 413,035, forward strand.
GACCAATAGTCTGCCTCCTAGTTATTTTACTTAAAATGAATCGTATGCTATTTAGTTTAAACTTTTTTATTATATTTTTCTAGTGACTATAAGACGGTTGATAGCGCTGACCTATTATAAACTCAATTATCAAAATCCGAACTTTTGAATAAAAAAACTAAGGTTCTGTCGGATTAACGTGCATTATTTTTGGGATTTAGATAAAATTTTATAGGGATAGATTATAATTTTTTTATATTTTTAATTTATCAATAAAACATAAAGGAGATTATTAGGTGGAAAACTTTTTTAAATTGAAGAAAAATGGGACAACTGTTTCACGGGAATTATTTGCAGGATTAACAACCTTTTTTGCAATGAGCTATATTTTATTCGTTAATCCAACGATTCTTTCACAGACAGGTATGCCATTTCAAGGCGTCTTTTTAGCAACAATTATTGCTTCGGTTACTGGTACTTTAATCATGGGCTTATTTGCCAATGTGCCTTATGCCCAAGCACCAGGAATGGGTTTAAATGCTTTCTTTACTTATACAGTTGTTTTTTCTCTAGGCTATTCTTGGCAAGAGGCTCTAGCGATGGTATTTATTTGTGGGATTGTTAATATTATTATTACGGTAACTAAGCTTCGTAAAGCCATTATTCAGTCTATTCCACTAAGTGTTCAGCATGCAATCGGTGGTGGTATCGGTATTTTCGTTGCCTACGTTGGAATTAAATCGGCGGGCTTTTTGAAGTTTACCGCTGATCCGGGCACTTATTCAGTTTTAGGTGAGGGTGCAGATAAGGGTAAGGCAACCATTGAGGTAGGTGGTTCAATTGTACCTGCGCTTGCTAACTTTAATAATGCACCAATTATCTTGGCACTAATTGGGTTGATTTTAACAGCAATTTTGGTAATTAAAAATGTTAAGGGCGCCTTCTTTATCGGTATTATTATCACTACTATTATTGGTATTCCAATGGGTGTTGTTGATCTGTCTAGTGTTAATTTAGAGCAGAGCTCCTTAAGTGCCTCATTTAAGGATTTAGGCTCAATCTTTGGCGCTGCATTTTCTAGCGAAGGAATGGGTAGTCTTTTTTCAGATATTCATAAGTTGCCGCTTGCTTTAATGACGATTCTAGCCTTTAGCTTGTCAGATACCTTTGATACAATCGGTACATTTATTGGTACAGGTAAGAAAACAGGTATTTTTTCAGCAGAAGATGAAAAAGCGTTTAAAGAAGGTAAAACTGGCTTTAAATCAAAAATGGATAAGGCTTTGTTCGCAGATGCAATTGCGACTTCGATCGGTGCAGTCTTTGGTACGAGTAATACAACAACCTATGTTGAAAGCGCCGCAGGTATTGCTGCTGGTGGGCGTACAGGCTTAACTTCAGTTTTTGTTGCTATTTTCTTCTTATTAGCAACATTCTTTTCACCAATTATTGGTATCGTACCTTCACAAGCAACTGCACCTGCACTAATTATTGTTGGTATTATGATGCTCTCTTCATTTGCTGATATTAATTGGAGTAAATTAGAAGACGCCATTCCAGCCTTCTTTACTTCAATCTTTATGGGCTTATGTTATTCAATCTCATACGGTATCGCTGCAGGCTTTATCTTCTATACGATTACTAAAATCGTTACTGGTAAAATCAAAGAGGTCCATATTATTCTATGGGTAGTAGATATTTTATTTATTATTAACTTTATTATTTTAGCGGTATTATAGTATTGATTAAGCTAGGCTTATCACCTTATATATGATACTAAAAAGCACTTTTGTTTAATTCTTGAAGTAGCCTAAAGATTAGATTATTCATCTAATCTTTAACGGTTGCTTTAAATTAAAAGTGCTTTTTTGCTGTTGCTGATATATAATTTATTAAATTAGATGCAATGGAGGTATGCTATGAAATGGAATTCTAAGCTATATGATAGTAAACACGATTTTGTTTCGGAATATGGGAAAGGCTTATTAGAATTTATTCCTAATGATAAAAATCAGAAAATATTAGATTTAGGCTGTGGCACTGGTACATTAACGAATGAAATAGCTAGTTACTGTCAGTATGTTTTAGGTGTTGACGGTTCAAAAGAGATGATCGAGCAGGCAAAAATTACTTATCCAGAACTGGAATTTGAAGTTGGAAATGCTTTAAAAATGAGTTATGAAAGTCAGTGGGATATTGTTTTTTCAAATGCGGTTTTCCATTGGATTTTTGACCACAATCTGCTATTAGCGAATATTAAATCATCACTTAGAGGCTCCGGGCAGTTGATTTGTGAGTTTGGTGGGCACGGTAATATTGGAACTATTGAAACTGGCTTTAAAAATGTACTTAATTCTATGGGCTATGACTATATTTCAAAATTTAATTTTTCAACGACAGAAAAATTTGAAGCACTTTTAGAAAAAAATGGATTCACCATTGATGAATTGTTTATTTATGAACGCCCGACGATTCTAAAGGACGGTGAAAAAGGGTTATCGAATTGGGCAAAACAATTTTTTGCGTCTGATTTAGCTAATTTTAATAAAGCTGAACAGGAAAAAATATTACTTGAATTAGAAAAACAGGTCAAAAATATGCTCTGGGATGGTAGTAATTGGGTTGCCGACTATAAAAGATTAAGAGCAATTGCTCATATTTAAGTCTCGCTTAAGCTTTTGGCTTTATGATTAGTCTATCCCAAATAATAATCTTTTTCATAAATGCTTGCCACTATCAGATATGATGGTGGTTTTTAGTTTTTCTTAAAATATAAAGTTAATTTATTAATTGATAAATTGATTATAAGTTTATTTACGGTGATTGAAGGCCTTTCAATAATAATTATTTTTCTTTTTCCAATTTTTTTCGCTATAATATAAACGGAAAGCATTTAATAAGTAAGAGAAGCTGGAGTTGAAATGTCAGAAATAGTAGTATATACAGATGGTGGTTCTAGAAATACAGGTAATGTTAAAGGTGGGCAGGTTAAAGCTACAGACAAGGCTGCGTGGGCTTATTTGATCGAGTTGGACAACCAAAAAATCAGCGATTCAAAAGGCTTTTTGGGTGCAACCAATAATCAAATGGAGCTGACAGCTGTACTAGAAGCCTTAAGGCAACTTTATCGCTTAGGCTTAAATCAAGAAAGGATTATCTTGATTAGTGATTCTCAATACGTTTTAAAGGGTATTCAAGAATGGCTGGCAGGCTGGAAGGCGAAGGGCTGGCGGACTTCTAATAAAAAGCCAGTTAAAAATCTTGAATTGTGGCAGGCGATGGATCGTGCCTTACAGTATTTCCCGAATATTGATTATCGTTGGACAAAGGGGCATGCCGGTGATAGTGGCAATGAATTTGTCGATGAACTATTAAACCAAACAATGGATCAATTAAAATGAGATGACGGAGCTCAAGAAATGGAGTGAGGGCTTGTGAGTTATTTTGTAGTGAGTGATATTCACGGTAAAATTTTACTATTGGAGCAGCTCATAAAATTTAAACCTGATGATGCACAAATGATATTTTTAGGTGATTATGTGGATCGTGGCGAGGATAGTAAGGCGGTTTTGCAGTTTGTTAAATATTGGGTTGAAAATAAATCTGCTATTGCACTGAAAGGGAATCATGAGCAGTTATTAATTCAATTTCTTTATTTTCCAAATAAGCATTATCCAGCTTATTATTTAAATGGTGGTAAAGAAACAATTGAAAGTTTTCTGTATTATGGTGTAACCGATGAATTAAGTCCTTCAGAAATTGCCACCCGGATTTTAGAACAGTATGGTGAGTTAATTTCCTTTATCAATCAATTACCACTATATTACGAGACAAGGCATCATATTTTTGTGCATGCTGGTGTTGATTTGTCATTAGATGACTGGCATCAAACTGTTCCACATGATTTTATGTGGATTCGTGAAGGCTTCCATGAAGTCTATAATGGTACTGGTAAACAAATTATTTTTGGTCATACGCCAACACCTTATTTACACGGCGATGAAAATAACTTTGAATTGTGGCTTAAAGATAACAAGGTTGGGATTGATGGTGGAGCGGTCTATGGCGGTGTTTTACATGGCATTTTAATTGATGGCTCAAAGATTATTGATACAAAGCTTAAAGGCTAGAATGAGGATTAGACGGGGCAGAGATGCGCCGTCTTTTTTTATGACAATCGCTCTCAGGCATTGCGTGGCAGAAAAGTCTGCGTAGCTGGAAACAAGCTGCGCTAATCAACCAGTAAATATATTGGCACAAAATAGAAGAAATACCAAATATTTACCCAAAAATATTACTGACACTTCAGCTTATTCACCACCTCCTATAATGATAAAATAATTAAAGATAAATTATAAAATAATTTGACGAGCATTAGGTGGGTTTGGTATAATAGTAGTAACCCTTGTCGTAATAAATAACTAATTGTATTTAACTTTACATGAGATTGGAGAGAAGATGACGCTGATTAGTGAATTGAAAGAATTACCGGTTTTAAGTATTAAAGAAGCTGAGATTATTTCAAAAATTTCTAATGTTTATATAGATAAGACGACTAAAACAATTGCCTATTTAGTATTTGATAGAATTAATCAAAAAAGCATTCCGAATGCAATTAATTATGAGCTTATTTCTGAAATTGGTGATCATTTTATTATGATTCTAAACAAGAGTGACATTGAACAATTTATTCATAAAAAATCACTTAATCTAGAAGAAATGGTTGAGCCATTTGATTCAACGGTCATTCTTGATAAGGGGCATGAAATAGGGCGTGTAATAGATTTGGAATTTTCGGTAGAATCAGGGGAAATGACTAAATTGATTTTAGATACCAATAAGACCTTTACAAGTAAGCAGATTCTTGCAATTTCTGATCAGCATATTATTGTTACAAATCATCCCAAAGAGTATACCTTAGATACTGCTGAGGATGGTTAGTCAGCTATTAAAGCATTTTTCAACTTTGGCATTAAAAAATAGTAAATTAAGGCGTAATATCAAATTGGCTTGCTTTGACTAAAAGCGTAAAATAGATGTTTGGCAGCACCTTATGTGCTGCCTTTTGCCATTGCCACTTACCCTCTGACTTTTTTTGTGACTTTCGAAAAAGGAGGCAGTTATTTTAAAAGCTAAAATAGCTTGACCGACTCCGCTCTTGCGCTTTGCAAATCTAGCTTCAATGCCTAGAAAGTTTCACATAAGTACACTCTGCGCTCGGGCAAAGTCTGCCTGAGTAAATTAACGCAGAGTTAGCTTATGTTTCAACTTTCTGAGCAAGGCATTTCAGCATTTTAGATAAGCTCGCATACGCCTTTTTCCTAAATTTCTACAACAACAAGGTGTTAAATCAAATCTCTCAGAAAAGTGCAAGACGTACTTGTATCGCTACTTTTCTAGTTGATTTAACCCATTCATGCTAAACGGTCCTTTCAGCTTTTTAGCCAATCTAGCTTCAATGACCAGCGTTTAGGAAATTAGAGAAAAAGTACGCACAAACTGAAGTTTGTTTACGCCTTTTTCCTAAATTTCTACAACGCTAAACGGTCCTTTCAGCTTTTTAGCCAATCTAGCTTCAACGACCAGCGTTTAGGAAATTAGAGAAAAAGTACGCACAAACTGAAGTTTGTTTACGCCTTTTTCCTAAATTTCTACAACGCTAAACGGTCCTTTCAGCTTTTTAGCCAATCTAGCTTCAACGACCAGCGTTTAGGAAATTAGAGAAAAAGTACGCACAAACTGAAGTTTGTTTACGCCTTTTTCCTAAATTTCTACAACGCTAAACGGTCCTTTCAGCTTTTTAGATAATCTAGCTTCAACGGCTTGAAAGTATCGGCATAAGCTGAAAAAATAATTCGTGGCAACAATTGAACTAAACTTTTAAAGCTCTCCTTGGTCGCTTATAAAAGTAAGTTCAATTGCATACCTTGCCGACTAACTGCCTCAAATTTCATTCTGAAATTCTCGGAGAGTAAGTCGTCATGGCAAAGAACGCCTTTACTATTTTCCAGTCTTGTGCTCAACTTTCAAAGCAAGCCGTTTCAGCTTTTAAAAAAATATTCGGAAATTTGTCTATTTTCCTATGGCATTGGAGTTGTCGCTTTAGTGACTTACTGAAAAGCTAGTGGTAACATGCCTTAGCGGATTTTCCGCTTAGTCGTTGGCGCATTTTCCCCCGTAAATTACGGATAATACGAAAGGAGTTAGGACTTTTGTCCCAACTCCTATTGTTTACTTTCTGATTTGGCCATTACCGCGAATAACATATTTAGTAGTAGTTAATGCCTTTAAGCCCATTGGTCCGCGCGCATGTAATTTTTGCGTTGAGATACCAATTTCTGCACCAAAGCCAAACATAAAGCCATCGGTGAAGCGAGTAGAAGCATTGACGTAAACCGCCGCAGAATCAATTTCATTTAAGAATTTTTCAGAATTAGAATAGCTTTCAGTGATAATGGCATCCGAATGATGTGTACTGTTTTGATTAATGTGCGTAATCGCTTCATCTAAATAATCGACAGTTTTAATTGAAAGCTTGTAGTCTAAAAACTCGGCTGCAAAATCCTCATCAGTTGCTAAGGTTGCTGCTGTTAAGAACTGTGCAGCCCGTTCATCCGCAAGAAATTCGACCTGCCATGGTGCAAGCGCCTTTTCAGCTAAGGGTAAGAATTTTTCGGCAATTGCTGAATGAACAACAATACTTTCAACAGCATTGCAAACAGAAGGGCGTTGCGTTTTAGCGTTGACGAGTATTTCGACGGCTTCATCTAACTTAGCGCTTTCATCAATAAATAGGTGGCAATTTCCTGTGCCTGTCTCAATAATTGGTACGGTCGAGTTTTCTTTAACAGCATTGATAAGACCTGCACCACCACGAGGGATTAAGACATCTAAATATTGATTTAGTCGCATCATATCAGAAGCAGACTGTCTTGTTGTATCTGTAACTAGCTGAATCGCTTCTTTTGGTATTTTACGCTCCTCCAGGGCCTCTTGCATCACCTGAACTAGCGCAAAATTGGAATTAAAGGCTTCTTTACCACCACGTAAAATAATCGCATTTCCCGTTTTAAGCGCTAATGAAGCAGCATCGACAGTGACATTTGGACGGCTTTCATAAATCATGCCAATTATGCCAAGCGGTACCCGCTTTTGGTCAATTGAAAGGCTGTCCTCGGTAATAAAGCCAGTAATTACCTCACCAATTGGATCTTCTAGCTGTGCAACGCCGATCAATGAGTCAGCTAAAAATTGAAGTCGCGCTTCATTTAGCTCCAATCGATCAATCATTACCTCGTCAATCCCGTTGGCCTTGGCATTTTCAATATCCTTTTGGTTTTCAGCGATGATGAACTCGTTTTTTTCGATAATTTTATTAGCAATTGCTTGCAATGCCATATTTTTTTCAGGTGTAGTGAGGCGTGCGATTTGGTTGATCACTTGCTTTGCATTTTGACCTAATTGTGTTAATTCATTCATGTTCTGACCTCCGTTTGATAGGTAATTTATTTTGGACTGAAGAAGGTACCAATTTTTTTACCTTCTAGAATTTCAAAGATGATGTCTGGATTTTGACCGCTTGTTAAAACCATGCTTTGACCATCAGCAAATAGATGCTCGGCAGCCTTTAGCTTGCTGGTCATGCCTCCAGTGCCGAATTTTGAGCCAGCCCCGCCAGCTACTTTCATAATTTCTGGTGTAATCTCATGTAATTCAGAAATAATCTCAGCATCCTCATAGATATTTGGATTTTTATTATATAGCCCGTCAATATCAGACAGCATAATCAATAAGTCTGCCTCAACGAGCTGAGCAACAATTGCTGACAATTTGTCATTATCACCAAAGCGTGTTGCGTGGTCTAGCTCATCGACAGCAACAGAATCATTTTCATTAATGATTGGAATAATATTCATTTCAATTAAAGCGTTAATGGCATTGATTACATTTCGCCGGCTTTCAGGGAAGCTAGTGACATCCTGTGTTAGCAAGAGCTGTGCTGTGATTTGAGCGTAACGCTTGAACTGATGAACATAGAGATTCATCAATTGAACCTGACCAACACTGGCAATTGCTTGTTGCTTTGGAATTTCTTTCGGTCGTTCATTTAAGCCAAGCTCATTTAGTCCTACCCCGATAGCACCGCTTGAAACAAGAATCATTTCATAGCCACGATTATTGAGATCGCTTAAAACAAAGGCCAGACGATCAATGCATTTTAAGTTGAGCTTACCATTTGGCAAAAGTAGAGTTGAGGTGCCTACCTTTACAACAATTCGTTTTGCTTTCGTTACGTTTTTTCTCATCAAACATTTTCCTTACTAACATAATTGCCAAAATTGGCTTACAGATTTAAAAATATTCTAACATAATTTATGAAATAATAATATTATTGAAGGTTTCATGTTAAGATAAATAGTAGCTAAAGTGAAAAAAATGGTTATAAAAATAAATAAATAAAGGATTTTAGTGATGATTAAGATATTAACAATATTATTTTGGCTAATTTTCCCGATAATTGTCTTGGTTGCAAGTCAATTTCTGATTAAATTTTCGGGAATTAAAAAATACTTGTCAATAAATGCTGCTGATTTAGGCACCTTTTTTTTAATCTATGGCATTTTTGAGATGACAAGCAGACTTTTTACCAACTCAATTTTACCTAATTTTTGCTTATCGCTCCTTTTTATTGCCTTGACGGTGATTGGTTTTCAGATTTATCGCTATCAGGAATTTTATTATGGTAAATTTTTTAAGATGTTTTGGCGGTTAACCTTTTTATTTTCGATTTTTATTTACTTTGTTTGTTGGTTAGTACTTGTTGTCAGTATTTAATAGTTATTTTAAGCGTAATATAATAAAAAATTTTGACTAAATCTGCTTCTATCTCTATAATGGTAAAAGGACTGTAGCAGACAGATTGAATCGTTTTGTAAACGTGCCACTTTGAACTGATAAATGAAAATAGATGAAGGAGTGCCTTACTTGAAAATTAACGTATTTGAAGGACAAAACAGAGCAGAACTATCAATGATTGAGGTTGCCCATGCTTTATTAGAACAAAAAAATGAAGAGATGTATTTTAACGATCTCGTCAATGCTATTCAAGAATATTTAGGGAAAGCTGATACCGAGATAAAAGAAACATTATCACGTTTTTATACGGATTTGAATATTGATGGTAGTTTTATTTCTCTTGGAGATAATAAATGGGGCCTCCGTTCTTGGTACGCGATTGATGAAATCGATGAAGCAGTGACTCATTTAGAAGAGGATGATGAGGAAGAAACTGTTAAGCGTAAAAAGCGCAATGGTAAGGTAAACGCCTTTATTAATTCGCCAGATGACGATGTGATTGATTATAATGATGATGATCCAGAAGATGATGACGAATTTAATGATGAGGATGAGGATATCTCCGATAAGGCAATTGATGATGACGATGATGAAGAGATTGTCGCATATGATAGTGATTTAAAAGAAATCGTTGTAGATGCTGACGAAGAAGATGTTGAAATTGACGAAGAAGACGATGACGACGATGATTTAGACGATTTGGATGATGACGAAGAAGATGAAAATTAAGGGTTGACTATTCTTATTTTTTTCAGTAGTATAGTTTTCGGGCACCATGAACGGTTAAATCAAAGCTCCCTATCTTAGATAGGGGGCTTTCTTAATTTATAGCTATTCCCCTTGGTAATGTTGGTAATAATGGGTAGTAAGTTGGCTGATACAATTGGCTAAATTGAGTAAAACTGCTAAATAGATTAATTCTTTCTTTGTCTAGCTATGATTTAAATGGATGAATACAGAACGAGTCTATTTTCAATTTTCTGGCAATTCAGCTTAGATTTATCCCTAATTTTTTTAAAGGAGATTTGGATGACGAAGTATATTTTTGTAACAGGTGGCGTTGTTTCATCAATCGGTAAAGGGATTGTTGCGGCATCTCTTGGACGTTTATTAAAAAATAGAGGGTTAAAAGTAACAATTCAAAAATTCGATCCATACATTAATGTTGATCCCGGGACAATGAGTCCATATCAACATGGTGAAGTCTTCGTGACAGATGATGGTGCAGAAACAGATTTAGACTTAGGACATTATGAACGGTTTATTGATATTAATTTAAATAAATATTCAAACGTAACGACTGGTAAAATATATTCAGAAGTGATTCGTAAGGAACGTAAGGGTGAATATTTAGGTGCAACAGTCCAAGTGATTCCCCATATTACTAATGCTCTAAAGGAAAAAATTACCCGTGCAGCGACAACAACGGATAGTGACGTGATTATTACCGAAGTTGGAGGAACCGTTGGCGATATTGAATCATTACCATTTTTAGAGGCGCTTCGTCAAATGAAGGCAGATGTGGGTAGTGATAATGTGATGTATATCCATACAACCTTATTACCATACTTAAAAGCTGCTGGTGAAATGAAAACTAAACCAACCCAGCATTCCGTTAAGGAGCTCCGTGGCTTAGGGATACAACCAAATATGCTAGTGATTAGAACTGAACAGCCGGTTGAACAAGGCATTAAAAATAAATTGGCTCAATTTTGTGATGTGGCACCAGAAGCAGTTATTGAGTCATTAGATGTTGAGCATTTATACCAAATCCCTTTAAATTTGCAGGCTCAAAATATGGATCAAATTGTTTGTGATCATTTAAAAATTGATGGCCCTGCTGCTGATATGTCTGAATGGACAGCGATGGTTGATAAGGTCATGAATTTGAAAAAGACGGTTAAAATTGCCTTAGTTGGTAAGTATGTAGAATTACCAGATGCCTATTTATCAGTGGTTGAAGCCTTGAAGCACGCGGGCTATTCCAATGATGCTGAAATTGATTTGAAATGGGTTAACGCCAACGAGGTCAACGATCATAATGTTGCTGATTTAATGACCGATATTGATGGCATTATTGTGCCAGGCGGCTTTGGTCCACGTGGTACAGAAGGTAAGATTGCAGCCATTCGCTATGCCAGAGAAAATGATGTACCAATGCTTGGTATTTGCTTAGGTATGCAGTTAACCTGTGTTGAATTTGCCCGTAATGTCGCTGGTTTGAAAGGTGCCAATTCAGCAGAATTAAATCCTGAAACACCTTTTAACGTGATTGACTTGATGGCTGACCAACAAGATGTTGAAGATATGGGTGGTACCTTGCGTTTAGGACTATATCCTGCTAAGCTTAAAAAAGGTACGATTACAGCAGAGGCTTATGATAATGCTGAGGTTGTACAAAAACGTCATCGCCATCGTTATGAGTTTAATAATAAATTTAGAAAAGAATTTGAAGACTTAGGCTTAGTCTTTTCAGGTGTTTCACCAGACAATCGTTTGGTTGAAATAGTTGAGCTTTCTAATCATAAATTCTTTGTCGCTTGTCAGTATCACCCAGAATTAACTAGCCGACCAAATCGTTCTGAGGGTCTGTATACAGCGTTTATCAAAGCATCGGTTGAAAATAGTAAATAGTTTAAGAAAGCGGTCCAGATTTTTTATTCAAGGTTAAATCGGACTGATTTTACTAAAACGAGCAATATGATTGTTAGGCAGCCGTCTTCGGACGACTGCCCTTTTGCCATTGTCACTTACTCTCCGAAAATTGCTTGCAATTTGAGGCAGTTAGTGACAAAGGTATGCATTTGAACTTGTTTTTAGAAGCGACCAAAGGAAGCTTTAAAAACTTAGTTCAAAGGCTCAAAGAACACTTACTCTCCGAAAATTGCTTGCAATTTGAGGCAGTTAGTGACAAAGGTATGCATTTGAACTTGTTTTTAGAAGCGACCAAAGGAAGCTTTAAAAACTTAGTTCAAAGGCTCAAAGAACACTTACTCTCCGAAAATTGCTTGCAATTTGAGGCAGTTATCTAAGAAGCTGAAACGATTGTTTAGCATTGTAGAAATTTAGGAAAAAGGCGTAAGCGAGCGTCTGCTCGTGCGCACTTTTTATCTAATTTCCTAAATGCTGTTCGTTGAAGCTAGATTAGTGACAAAGGCTCAAAGAACACTTATCTTCCTCAAATAGCGCTTGCTTTGAATGTTGCTGTTTGCATGCGAAAACGGAATTGTTTCCGAGAAACAATCCCAAATTCACGCATCTTGTGCTGTTTATATGCGAAAACGGAATTGTTTCCGAGAAACAATCCCAAATTCACGCATCTTGCGCTGTTTACATGCGAAAACGGAATTGTTTCCGAGCAACAATCCCAAATTCACGCATCTTGCGCTGTTTATATGTGAAAACGGAATTGTTTCCGAGAAACAATCCCAAATTCACGCATCTTGCACTGTTTATATGCGAAAACGGAATTGTTTCCGAGAAACAATTCCAAATTCACGCATCTTGCGCTGTTTATATGTGAAAACGGAATTGTTTCCGAGCAACAATCCCAAATTCACGCATCTTGCGCTGTTTATATGTGAAAACGGAATTGTTTCCGAGAAACAATTCCAAATTCACGCATCTTGCGCTGTTTATATGTGAAAACGGAATTGTTTCCGAGAAACAATCCCAAATTCACGCATCTTGCGCTGTTTATATGTGAAAACGGAATTGTTTCCGAGCAACAATCCCAAATTCACGCATCTTGCACTGTTTATATGCGAAAACGGAATTGTTTCCGAGAAACAATCCCAAATTCACGCATCTTGCACTGTTTGCATGCGAAAACGGAATTGTTTCCGAGAAACAATCCCAAATTCACGCATCTTGCACTGTTTATGTGTGAAAACGGAATTGTTTCCGAGAAACAACCCAAAATTCACGCATCTTGCGCTGTTTTGGACAGATTTCCCGATGTTTCCCGGAAAGATTGGATTATGTGTAAATAAAAGTGGAATTTGCGGTAAATTTCTTACTGGTCGCAAATCATCATTTGCTCTATAATATAAGGATAAGTAGTAATTGGAAGGCGGTAGAGTTGAAGCATGCTATTTGATACACATACGCATTTAAACGTTGAACAATTTGCAGGGATTGAGGCAGAAAAAATTGAGAATGCCAAGGCACTAGAGGTGACTGAAATGGCAATCGTTGGCTTTGATCAGGCAACGATTGAAAAAAGCTTAGCATTATCAGAGCGCTTTACGAATTTGTATAGTATTATTGGCTGGCATCCGACGGAAGCTGGTAGCTACAGTGAAGCGGTAGAAACATATTTAATCCGTCACCTCAAGGATCAAAAGGTTGTGGCACTTGGTGAAATTGGCTTAGATTATCACTGGATGACGGCAAGTGAGCAAATTCAAGAGCAGGTGTTTCGCCGACAAATTCAGTTAGCGAAGCAGTTTGATTTGCCAATTGTCATTCATACGCGCGATGCTATAGAGGATACCTATCGAATTTTAAAGAGCGAAGGCTTACCTAAGGCAGGCGGGATTATGCACAGCTTTTCTGGTGATATTGAAGCTGCGCAAAAATTTCTTGATTTGGATATGTATCTTTCATTTAGCGGTGTTGTAACGTTTAAAAATGCACCTGAGCTGAGAGAGGTTGCCAAAATGGTTCCGCTGAATCGAATTTTAGTGGAAACGGATGCGCCCTATTTGGCGCCAATGCCTTATCGTGGTAAGCAAAATGAGCCTGCTTATACATATTATACGGCGAAGCGAATTGCTGAAGAACGCGCGATGAATTTTGAGCTATTTGCGAAGCAAACAACAGAAAATGCGCATCGCATTTTTAAAATTGAAAATGATTCATAATAAATATCTAAATTTTGACTGGAAAAGGAGCATATGGACAAAATAAAAATTGACGAGGTGGTTGTTGTGGAGGGTCATGATGATACTGTCCGTTTAAAGCAATTTTTTGATTTAAATACAATCCAAACGGGCGGCTCTGGTGTTAGTCTAGCGACGATTGAACAGATTAGGCGTGCTAATGCGCTTCACGGTGTGATTGTCTTTACTGATCCAGATGCTTCTGGAGAACAAATCCGCCGTGAAATCACAAGACAGGTACCTGATGTGCGCCATGCATTTTTAACGAGAGCAGAAGCGACACCTCGCTCTAAATCAAAGGGAAAATCTCTTGGCATTGAGCACGCCGATTTCAAAGCTCTAAAATCTGCTTTGGCAAAGGTTTATACAATTAGTAAGACAAATCCGACAAATTTTGAAGTTGATCAGCAGCTTTTAAATCGTTTAGGCTTAACGCTTGGAGCAGATGCCAAGCAGCGCCGAATCTTCTTGGGGGATCGAATGAGAATAGGCTATGTTAATGCAAAGCAGCTTAAAAAGCGTCTTGCCTTATTCCAAATTACTTCTGCCGAGCTTGAAAGTATCATGAAAGATTATGAGGAAAAAAATAAATAATGAGAATTGCAAATCCAACACGTACGCAGGCAATTTTAAAAAAACACGGCTTTACCTTTAAAAAAAGCTTTGGGCAAAATTTTCTACAAGATAGCAATGTCTTAGCTAAAATAGTAGCCACCGCTAAGCTTGATAAAACAGTCAATGTCATTGAAATTGGGCCGGGTATTGGCGCCTTAACTGAATTTTTAGCTGAAGCGGCAGCCGAAGTCAAGGCCTTTGAGATTGATCGCCGTTTAATACCAATTCTTGCAGATACCTTAAGTGATTTTGATAATATTGAGATTATTAATCAGGATATTTTAAAGGCAGATTTAAAAGCGGTGATTCAAACATTTAGCAATCCAAAGCTACCCTTAAAGGTTGTTGCTAATTTACCCTATTACATCACGACGCCGATTATTATGTCCTTGCTTGAGACAGATATCCCGATTGCCGAATTTGTGGTAATGATGCAAAAGGAGGTTGCTGACCGAATCTCTGCTAAGCCGTCAACTAAAAATTATGGCTCATTATCGATTGCAGCGCAATATTATACGGAGGCAAAGGTGGCTTTTATCGTACCTAGAACCGTTTTTGTACCTCAGCCTAATGTTGATTCTGCAATTTTACAATTAATTCGATTGAATCAGCCTCGTGCACAGGTCCAAGACGAAAAATTTTTCTTTGAATGTACACGAGCTGCCTTTGTACATCGCCGTAAAACACTTTGGAATAATTATGTTTCACATTTTGGTAAAACTGTTGAAGCTAAAGCTTGGCTAGAAGCAGGTTTTCAAAAAGCAGCACTTGCTCAAAATAGACGTGGCGAAAGCTTAAGCATTGAAGAATTTGCTAATCTAGCCAATCAGCTGTTTGAAACAAAATCAACTTTTAATGAACTAAATAATTGATTTATAATTTATTGATAACTAAAAAACGTTATTCTTAATTGGATAACGTTTTTTACTATTTATAAATAGTGCTTAGCTCAAATATAAAAAAAATTCATTATAGGGTTGACGAAACCTTAAAAGTATTATAGCTTTTGAAATCAAAGGTGCTAGGCAATCAATGCTAGTAATTCAGCCTTCATGATGAATAGGAGATGTTTAAATTGAAACAGACAGTCAATTTACAAAAATTAACAATTACTGCAATTTTAATTGCACTAGGTATTTTAATTCCGATGATTATGCCTAAAATTACCATTCCACCTGCTTCATTTACTTTAGCCTCACACGTACCTGTTATGATTGCGATGTTTATTTCGCCTGTAGTCGCTATTTTAGTTGCACTAGGCACTAGTTTGGGATTTTTTCTTACTGGTTTACCTGTTGTTATTGCCTTACGTGCTTTATCACATGTCATTTTTGCTTTTATTGGTGCTATTTATATTCAAAAACACGGCAATCAGCTTGAACCAGGTAAAAAAATTTTTCCAAATTGGCGTTTTCAATTTTTTAATTTCTGGATTGGCTTGATCCATGCTGGTGTTGAGAGTATCGTCGTTTTAGTGTTTTACCTAGGACAGCCTAATCCAGTCGATGTGAATTTTTATTATTATGTTTTTGTTCTAATCGGTGGCGGTGGCTTAATTCATAGTTTAGTTGACTTTAACATTGCCTATTTCGTGGTTATTAAGCTGAAACAAATTATGCCAAATTCGGTATTTGTCAAGCTAAAAAAAGAAGCATAGCTTAATATAATAAAAAAGTGATTAAGATATAGAGAATTACCGTTAGAGTAATAGCTTTAATTCTGATCACTTTTTTATTGTAAAAATACCTGAATAAAATCAATTTCTAATTTCAAAGCTATTAACCTCTAAAATTTTTGGATTGGTGGTAATTTTTAATTCATCTACCTTTCCCCATGGCGCTGGTGATTGCTTTAAGACCTCCAAAAAGGTTGCCATTGGTTCATTTTCACCAATTGCTTCAACGCCAACAGAGCCATCCTCACAATTCCAGACGCCACCACGGATGCCGAGCTTATCAGCAGCCATCTTTGTTGAATAGCGAAAACCAACACCCTGAACTCTACCAGTTACTTTTATGGTCAATTTTTTCATTTATTTTCCTTTCGTCAATGCTAATAATATCAATAATTAAACAAATAGCCATATGGTTGACTGACCTTAACACTCCAAAGATATTATAGCTGAAATTCAGCATAAATGCCTTAATTTAGTGTATAATAATGAATAGCTGAATTTTATATAATATAGCATTTGGGGGGCTAAGATGAATCAAAGTCTAATTTATGAATTAAAGGATCATTTTAATATTATTTTTTCAGATATTACTACTCTAGAAACAGCATTTACACATTCTAGCTATGTCAATGAGCATCGTTTCTTAAACATTTCAGATAATGAACGTTTGGAATTTTTAGGTGACGCTGTCTTACAACTGATTATTTCTCGCTACCTTTTTGAAAAATATCCGGCTGAACCAGAGGGTGTTTTATCCAGAAAAAGAAGCTCGATTGTCCGTGAAGAAAGTCTTGCGGGCTTTACAAGGGATTGTCATTTTGATCAGTATGTGAAATTAGGCAAGGGAGAAGAGGCGACAGGTGGTCGAACTAGAAATTCGCTTTTGTGTGATTTATTTGAATCGTTTTTAGGCGCGCTCCTAATTGATCAGGGCTATGAAAAGGTTGAACAATTTATTAATCAGGTGATGATACCAAAAGTAGAAAACGATGCTTATGAACGAGTGATTGATTACAAAACACAGCTTCAAGAAGTTTTGCAGCAAAATGGTGAAATCATCATTCAATATCAGGAAGAACGGCAGATTGGTCCGGCGCATGAACGCATTTTTGAAATGAGTGTTTCGGCAGATGGTCAGATAATCGGTATTGGCTCTGGCAAATCCAAGAAAACAGCAGAACAAAGTGCTGCTAAAAATGCACTAGACAAGTTGATGCAATAAACAGGTAATTGTTAATTATTAATTGCTAATTATTAATTGTTAATTGTTAATTGTTAAAGGAGTATTATGTATTTAAAAAAAATTGAAATTAATGGTTTTAAATCCTTTGCAAATCAAACTCAAATTGATTTAGAAATGGGAGTCACTGGCATAGTAGGTCCGAATGGCTCTGGCAAAAGTAATATTACAGAAAGTCTACGCTGGGTTTTGGGGGAACAGTCTGCTAAGAGTTTAAGAGGGGCTAAAATGCCTGATATTATTTTTGCTGGTAGCGGTACGCGTAAACCACTGGGGATGGCAGAGGTTACCTTAACCTTGGAAAATTCAGATCGATATTTAGCAATTGACCATGATGAAATTGTAATTACTAGACGCCTATTTAAAACAGGTGATTCAGAATTTTTAATTAATCAAAAAAAGGTACGCTTGAAGGATATTCAAGGTCTTTTTATGGATACAGGCTTGGGAAGAGATTCTTTTTCAATCATTTCGCAGGGCAAGGTTGAAGCTATTTTTAATTCAAAGCCAGAGGAAAGACGTGGTATCTTTGAAGAAGCGGCTGGTGTTTTGAAATATAAGGTTCGGAAAAAGGAAGCTGCTCAAAAAATATTAGAAACGAACGAAAACATTGATCGTTTGGCTGATATTATTTATGAATTAAATCAGCAATTGGCACCTCTGAAAGTGCAAAGTGAGAAGGCACAACGTTATTTGACATTATTTGAACAGTTTAAGACAAAGGATATTCAATTAAATATTCAACTAATTCACCAATATAAATCAAGCCTTGAGCATAAAAGGGAACTGGTCAATGAATTGAACGCTGAATTACTGGCGCTTAGCACACAATTTGAGCAAAATGATCAGCATTTTTTAGAATTAAAGCAGAGCCGTCGTCAATTAGAGACTGTGATAGAGGAAAATCAAAATCAGCTTTTAATCACTTCTCAGCTAATTTCAGAGCTTGAAAATCAAATTCAGCTGACTGAGGCAAGTAAAAATTTTAATTTACAGAATTTATCGGAAAAAGAAGACCAAAGGGCTGAAAAAATGGCTGAAAAAGCGCAGCTTGAGCTCGAATTAGGGGCTAGCCTTGAGTCAGAAAAGATTTTTAAAGCACAGCTTGAGCGAATAAAAAGTGATTTGACACAAATAGAAGCTGAGATGACTCAGTTTGCGCAAACACCAGAGGCGATTTTGAAGACACTTCGTGCTGATTATTTAAAGACTGTTCAAGAGGAGGCTGAGCTAGGCAACCAAAGATCATTATTAGAGCAAAAACTGACCACGGCAGAAAAAGAACAAGGTGTACAGGCTGAAAAAATGCAGGCTTTAAGCCAGAATCAAAATTCCATTGAGCTTGAGTCTAAAGCCTTGGTTCATGAAATTGCAGCACAAAATCAGCTTTTGCAAGCTTCAATTAAAAGCTATCAGTCAGCTGAGAAAAGTCTTTCCGATGAAAAGGTACATTTTTCAGAGATACAAACAGCATATTTTAAAAAATTAGATGAAAAGCGCATAACGCAATCAAAGCTAGAAAGCTTAAAGTCAATTCAAGACAATCATTCTAATTATTATCGAGGCGTAAAGGAATTATTGAATCGTAAATCAACGATTGACGGTTTGATTGGAACAGTTGCAGACCTAATTGATTTTGATTCTAAAATTGAGCTTGCAGTCGAGGTAGCGATTGGTGGCGTTGCTCAACAGCTAGTTGTTAATGATGAAAAAGTTGCTGCAAAGTGTATTCAATTTCTGAAGGATAACAAGCTTGGTCGTGCGACCTTTCTACCTCTAACTACGATTAAACCGAGAAGCCTAAATCCTGCAACGCAGGCTCAGCTAGAAAAAGTCGAGGGCTTTATCGGAATTTTGTCTGAAATGATTCATTATGATGCCAAATTAAGCCCTGTTTTTGCTAATTTAGTAGGTACAACGGTGCTTGCTAAGGATTTTAAGACAGCGAATCAATTGGCAAAAATTGCTCGCTTTCAAGTAAGAATTGTGACCTTAACAGGTGAATTGATTGCGCCAGGTGGTTCAATGTCTGGTGGTTCACGAAATAAACAGACTAATTTCTTTACAAAGAATGAAATTGCAGGACTGTCACAAAAAGTAAAAGAAAATGAATCACAAATTGCAGCGTTTGAGCTTGACTTAAAGGCTATTCAGACTAAAATCGAACAAATGACTGCCAAGCTTGAAGCTAAGCGTAATCAAGGGGAAAAGGCCCGGCTTAAGCAAAGTGAGCTGCAGTTTCAAGCAGCTCAGCTTCAAACACAGCTTGAGCATTTGGCTAACGAGCGCTTAATATTAAATGGTGCAATTGAGGCCATTGATTTAACCAATATTGAAGCTAAAATTCAAGGCATTTCAGAGTCGATTAATCTAATTTCAACTAAAAAAGAAGCTATTGATAAAGAGGTAACTGCGATTTCTGCTTCACAAGAGGCAGTTGCTCAAAAACGGCAAGCAATTGAGCAGCGCTTTCATCAAGCTAAATCTGATTTGCAGGTGACGGAAATTAAGTTAAATCAGGCGACGCAATTAATTGAGACGAACAGGAAAAAAATTGCAGACGTTGAGCAAGCGATTGACCAATTTGATAGTCTTAAGCGTTCTCTTGAGCATTCGGAGCTTGAGAAGACAAGCTCAATTCAGGACTTATCGGGTGAGCTTTCTGTTGCAACAGAAAAGCGTGAGGAGCTGGAAACAAAGCAAATTCAATTGAAATTTCAGCGTGAGGATTTTGAAGCACAGCAGGATGAATTGTCACAAGTGATTAATCAAGTCCGACAAGCAATTCAAAAACAGGAAACGGCAAAGACTAAACTAGAGCTAGAAATAAAGCAGATTCAGTCCAAGCTTAATGAACAATTAGTTTATTTAGCAGAGGAATATCAGCTTAATAATCAGCAATTAGAGCGCATGACAATCGATGATCAGACCGATTTCGCTGAATTGAAGCAGTCGGTTAGTCAATTACGTCAACAAATCAAAGGCTTAGGACCAGTTAATTTAGAAGCAATCGAGCAGTTTGAGACAATCAATCAGCGCTATGAATTTTTAACACAACAAAGAGAAGATTTAGAACGGGCGAAGGCCTTGCTTGAAACAACGATTAACGAAATGGATGGGGAGGTCAAGGCCCGCTTTTTATCAACCTTTGAGGCAATTAGACTAGCGTTTAAGCAAACCTTTCCTCAAATGTTTAATGGTGGTGTTGCTGAGTTAATCCTAACCAATCCTGAGGATTTGCTAAATACTGGAATTGAAATTGAGGTGGAACCACCGGGAAAAAAAATTCAGAGCTTAAATTTGATGAGTGGGGGCGAAAAAGCTTTAACTGCTCTTGCCCTTCTTTTTGCGATTATTAAAGTGCGCACGATACCTTTTGTCGTCTTAGATGAGGTGGAGGCGGCTTTAGATGAAGCTAATGTGGCTCGCTTTGGGAATTATTTGCAAACCTTTGAGAACAAAAATCAATTTATTGTGGTGACACATCGAAAAGGGACGATGGAGGCCTGTGATGTGCTTTATGGTGTCACGATGCATGAGTCAGGCGTTTCCAAATTAGTTTCGGTGAAGCTAAAAAAGGCTGAGGCCTTAGTCAAATAAGAATTAATAATAGAAAAATGAGGTAGTGATGATTAAGCTAATCGGAATCGATTTAGATGGTACTTTATTGGATGATAAAAAGACAATTTCAGATCGTAATTTTCAAGCAATCGCACAAGCTAAAGCTAAAGGGGTTAAGGTAGTGATTACAACCGGTCGTCCCTTAAAAGCGATTGAGCATCTGTTAGAAGCGCTTGATTTATATGATGATGAAGATTTTAGCATTACTTTTAATGGTGGCTTAGTTCAAAAAAATCAAACAGGTGATATTTTAGCTAAAACACCGATGAAATTTGAGCAGCTAGAAGTGCTAAATAATTTAACAAAGGCGTTAGGTATTCCGCTTGATGTAATCAGTGATGGTACTGTCTACCAAATTCAAGGCAATCATCAATCATGGTATCAGCGCGCTAATCCAATTTTAAGCTTTACCCCAATTACTTTTGAACAGCTAGACCAAAATTTAGTATACAATAAAGCAATTTCAGCCTATGATGCTAAAATTTTAGATCAAAGTATTGCAAAAATTTCAGATTTTTATTACGAGCATTTTGAGATTATTAAATCAAGAGATATTTTACTTGAATTTATGCCTAAGGACGTAACGAAGGCAAGCGGCTTAGCTCAGCTAGCAGATTTACTGAACATCAAGCAAGATGAAGTGATGACAATTGGTGATGAAGAGAATGATTTATCAATGATTGAATGGGCTGGCTTGGGCGTTGCAATGGGCAACGCGGTTGAACTGATTCGCTCGGCAAGTAATGTAACAACTTTAGATAATAACCACGATGGTGTTGCCTTGGCAATTGAAAAATATGTTTTATGACTGCAATTAGAGGAGTACAATAATGGGATTATTTGATAAATTAAAAAAAGCTTTTACTAAACCGGATGACTATGTTGCGCCGCTAGATTCTACCGAAGCACCGCTTAGTGAAGCTCATTCTGAGGTTGAGGTAACTGAAAAGAACGCGGCCGAGCTTGATTTACCGCTTGACGAGGTTACTGAGGGTGAACAGGAGGGCGTTATCGATGACGAGGCTGCTGAAGAAGCGAGTGATGAAACAACAATAACTTTGAGTGAGCCTAAATCGGCTGATTTAGATACTAAGCAGGCTGAGATAGTCATTGAAGCGCAGGCTTCTGCTTCGTTAGTGCCTGAAACGAAATCGATTATTCAAGAAAAATACGAGAAGGGGCTCAAAAAGACACGAAAAACCTTCGGAGAGCGCCTAAATGAATTATTTGCCAATTTTCGTAGTGTTGATGAGGATTTCTTTGAAGAGCTTGAAGAAGCCTTGATTGGCGCCGACGTCGGTTTTGAAGTCTCATTAAAGATTTCTGAAGCTCTACGTCAGGAAGTTAAGCTAAAAAATGCTAAAAATAAAGCACAAATTCGCAATACGATTATTGAGAAAATGGTTTCTCTTTATGAGGCAGATGGTATTGATGAAAATAATGATTTAAATCTGCAATCTGGCTTAACAGTTATGCTCTTTGTTGGTGTTAATGGTGTGGGCAAAACAACGTCAATTGGCAAATTAGCGCATACCTTTAAACAGCAAGGTAAAAAGGTGATGCTAGCCGCAGCAGATACTTTTCGTGCCGGCGCCATTAATCAATTAGTTGAATGGGGTAATCGGGCTGATGTTGAGGTTGTCCGTGGTCCAGAGGGGGGGGATCCTGCCGCAGTAGTTTTTGACGCTATTGAGAGCGCTAAGGCTGAACAGGTGGATATTCTATTAATTGATACTGCTGGACGTTTACAAAATAAGGTTAACCTCATGAAAGAGCTGGAAAAAATTAATCGCGTAATTCAACGTGAGTTGCCAGATGCGCCTCATGAAACGCTTTTAGTTTTAGATGCCACAACTGGACAAAATGCGATTGAGCAAGCGAAGCAATTTAAAGAGGTCACTGGTTTGACTGGACTAGTATTATCTAAATTAGACGGTACAGCAAAGGGTGGGATTGTCTTAGCGATTCGTAGCTCGCTTCATTTACCTGTTAAGTTAGTTGGACTAGGTGAAGGTATTAATGATTTAGAAGCCTTTAATCCAGAAAACTTTATTATTGGGTTATTTAAAGATTTATTGGTTGTTGAATAATAAAAAAACATTATTGATAAGCTAAAAAGTTATCAATAATGTTTTTTATTTTTAATCGATTTTTGGTAGGACACAAACAGCTTCAGGCACAAAAATATCTTTTTGTAGAAGCTCAAGTAGACCGGTGTGTGAGTCACGTGCAAATAAGGTAACATTATCACTATCTTGGTTTGCAACGATGAGATAGGCTTCATCTGTACTAAAGTTAAAATCACGTGGGATTCGACCCTCAGTACTGACATATTCTACTAAGCTGAGCTTGCCTACAGCATCCGTTTTGAAAATTGCAATTGAGTCGTGACCACGATTAGAGGCATAAACATATTTGCCATCACTAGAAATACGAATGGCCGCACCACCATTAAAATCAGTATGTTCAGCAGGAATTGTACTAATTTTTTGGAAGAGCTCAAAATCACCATAGCCATCATAAATTAAAACCTCGATTGTTGAATCTAATTCGCAAAATAGATAAGCAATTTTCATATTAGGACTAAAAACGAGATGGCGAGGGCCTGCTCCAGCAGTCGCATGGTAATTACCAATTTTTATTAATTTATTATTTTGAATATCATAAGTTGTCACATTATCAGTACCTAGATCGCATGAAACTAAGTATTTATCTGGTGTCAAATCAGTGAAATGGACATGAGGCGCCGCTTGATTCTCGTGTGGTCCACTACCTTGGTGGCGGACCTTATCTACCAAATTAAGACTGCCGTCACCTTGTCTTTGATAAACTAGTATTTCACCCTTATGATAATTAGCGCCATAGACTAGGTCTCGCTTTTCATCAACAGCTAGATAGCATAGTGGCGCACCATCTTCAACAACATGATTGATTAGATTAAAGCTAGCATCGTAGGCCGCAATACCACCCTTTTTGTCAATTGAGCCAACGGTATAAAGATGGTTACTTGAATCAAAGGCAAGATAGGTTGGACTTGGTTCCTTAACGATCAATTCTAAATTTTCAAGCTGATTTGTTTCTGTATTTAGTTCGAGACTGTAAATCCCCTCACTCACACGTCTTGTATAAGTTCCAAAAAATATTTTTTCGCTCATTAATGTTTCATTCCCTTCACACACTTAATACACAAATATTCAAAATACAACATAGCATAAAATCCTTAAAAATTAAAATAAAAAGGCTTACAATTATTAATTATTAATTATTTCAGTTTGCTGTCTAAATACATAATTAAGAAATGTTTAGATAGTAGCTGATTAATTATACATTATTATTTTTATGATATAATTAAAGGCGTTATGGGAGGCGTTTATGATAAAAAAAAATATTAATGAAAACAGTACAAAATCTAATAAAACTTGGTTTTATCGTTTGATTTTTGATAGTAAGGCAGTTACTAGTCTATTTATCATTCTTTTATTTCTTTTGATTATTTTAGTATTAACAAAAGTAGCTTATATTTTTCAACCAATTGGTCAATTTTTGACTGTAATTGGTTTACCTGTCATTATGGCTGCTGTATTTTATTATTTACTGAAACCAATTGTTGATTTTGCAGATAAAAAGGGTGTACCGCGAATGGTTTCAACAATTGTCCTTTTTATTGTTTTGGTCGCATTAATGGCATGGGGCTTAATTGTACTAATTCCAAATATTGAAAAGCAAATTACAAGCTTCATGAATAATGTGCCGAATTATGTCAATATTATTGATGAAAAAGTTCAGGATTTCTTAACGAATCCAATGTATGACTCATTGCGTCCACAGGTTGATGAATTTACGAATAATATCAATCAAAAAATTGTTGAATATGCCAAGGATTTTTCAACCAATGCCTTTGTTGGTGTAAGCTCCTTTGTTGGCAAAATTACGAGTGTTTTAGTTGGTATCATTACGATGCCCTTTATCCTGTATTATCTTCTAACAGATGGTGAAAAGCTAGTGCCCTATGTTGTTAGCTTCTTACCAGTCAAATGGCGTAAGCAAACAGCTACAGTTTTAAAAGAGGTTGATTCTCAAATTTCTTCATACATCAGAGGACAGATTATCGTTGCAATTTGTGTTGCTATTTTATTTATTATTGGCTTTAATATCATAGGTTTAGATTATGCGATTACATTAGGTATTGTCGCTGGTATATTAAATATGATTCCTTATCTGGGTTCATTTTTAGCAATGGTGCCCGCAATTATTTTAGGGATTGTGGCAGGACCTGTGATGCTAGTCAAGGTAATTGTTGTTTTTGTGATTGAACAGACGTTAGAGGGTCGTGTTATTTCACCACAGGTATTGGGTTCACAGCTTAAAATTCATCCAATAACGATTATTTTCGTATTGCTAACCAGTGGCAAATTATTTGGTGTGTTAGGTGTCATCATCGGTATTCCGGTTTACGCTTCGGCCAAAGTAGTTATTTCACATTTCTTCAATTGGTATCGAAATATTTCTGGCTTGTATGAAAATGAGCACGATGAGGTAAATGATGAAGGCTAATCATCAGTCAGTCAATTTTTACTATGGCGAAACAATCTATCAGCGTCTTTTTGAGCTTCAAGATCAAGCAGTTTTAATATATAGTGAATTGTCGATTTATGAGCAATTTCAGACGAAGCTTGATAGTAGCTTGAAGGCTGAGTGGCTGCTGGCAGCAGAATCGCTTGATGATTGGACGCTTTTAAAAGAATTGAGTGTTTGGTTAGCGTCAAGAAATTGTCGATACCTATTAATCATTGGTAATCAAAAAGTGATGAATATTGGCTTATTTGTGGCTGCTAATACTGATTTAGAGGCAGTTTACCTTTTCCCAACAGAATTTGAAATGCTTAATCACTTGACAATGGGGGTAGGGCAAATTTTTGAGGGCTATCATCCAGTGTTGAAAGGGCACGCTCAAGTGACTTGGACGTCCTTTGATTTTACCTTTTTTGAACAAGGCTCACCGGATATTTTAGAGGTCTTTGAAACATTGGTTGAATACTATTATTTTCAGGAAGATAAAAATTTAAATTTTTTATATTTGGATTTCAGAGGTCGTGAATTGATTAATCATCATAACCTTTATCCATTTGCCTCAGAAGTTGCTTTTTTTTCGGATTATCCAGAGGACTATTTTCGTTTGAAACGTTTTTTGCTGGAATATTTTAGTCGTGTGATGTCAGTAAAGGATATTAAAATGACTGCTTTTTTACTTTATCTATTCTTATCGCAGAAATACTATCAGACGGAGCTTAAGCTAGATAATTTAGTAAAATGGCTTACTTATTTAGGGTATCGTCTTGAGATGCCAGATAATTTGAGCTTAACACGCTTAATTGATCAGTTAAGCGTGGCATTTAATAATCAAATTGAACTTTGGTCAATGACTGATGGGCAATCAAAACTGATTAGAATTGAAAAGCTAGAAATGTTAACGATTTTTAATCAGTATAAAGAGTTAGTTCAAGGAGTAATCGATGAATAGTCAAAAGGTGATTGATGAGATTTTAAAACAGGATTTAGCTTCAGCTGAAATTAGCTTAGAATTAGCATTGCAGGCTGATTCAATTGATTCAATTGAAGAATTGGGAGATGCCCTAATGCGTTTAGGTTTTATTCAATGGGCGCAGCGCGTGTATGAAAAAATCCTAGAAATTGATAGTAAAAATAGTCATGTTAAGCTATCCTTGGCAGAAATTGCCATTGAGGACGGACAGTCAGAAAAGGCACTTGACTATTTACTGGCTGTCCCTGAGACAGATGAGGCGTATGCCACAGCGCTGATGCTACAAGCGGATTTATATCAGGCGGAAGGACTGTTAGATGTTGCCGAATTAAAAATAGCTGCTGCGGTCAAATTGACCGATGAGCCATTAGTTAAATTGGGCTTGGCAGAAATTTTATTTGAAGCAGGCAAGTTTTCACAAGCGATTAAAAATTATGCTACCTTAGATGCAACCGAAATATTAGAAGAAACAAGGATTTCCATCTTTGAGCGAATCGGTACTTGTTATGCTTACTTGGGCAAATATGAACACGCCATTTCTTTTTTTGAAAAGGCGCTCGAGATTGAGATGACTGGTCAGTCCTTATGGGAATTAGCAAATCTATATTATTCGCTTGCCGAATATGATAAGGCAAATATTTATTTTAATCAATTAGCGATGTTTGAACCAGATTTTGAGGACTATCAATACTTGTACGCTAAATCCTTAATGGCTGAGGAGCTATTGCCAGAAGCGGCGGCAGTTATCAAGGATGGTCTCAGTAGAAATCAGTACCAGCCAAAATTGTTGCATTTGGCCTCTGAAAATAGCTATCGTTTACATCAATTTGATTTAGCTGAGAGCTATTTATGGGAAGCATTAAAGCTACCTGAATTAAATGACGAAACTGTTCGACGTTTAGCAAATTTATTAATTGAACGCAATCAATTTGCGACTGTCAAACAGCTATTGACAGAAAATCGAAAAATTAATGAGCTAGATTCAATCAGTCTTTGGAATTTAGCAAAGGCCTATCAAGGCTTAGATGAGATTTCTTCTGCTGTGGAAATTTATCAATTAGCGAGTGAAGCCTTGCAGGCTGATCCAGAATTTTTAAAGGACTATGCGCTTTTCGCTAGAGAAAATGCCCTCTCTCTTCTAAAGCCACTTCAGCTGCTTGAGGCATATTTAGAAAATTATCCAAACGATAGTGCGATGTTTGATTTATTTTCAAGCTTTAATGACTAATTATAATTTTAAAGAGGTGATTAAATGATTCGAGAACAATTACTTGAGGTTAGACGAGAGTTTAACTTTCATAAGCGTGAAATTTATTTTATTATTGATTATTTAATTGATCACCCAGCAATTTTAGAGCATGCTATGCCAGCTAGTGAAAATTTAACAAAACCATATCTCTTGATTCAAGAGGCACTACCACAGATTGTTTATGAGAATGAGCAAGAGAGGATAGTTGAAGATATTCGAATGATTTGGCGTTTACAAAAACATTTTAATCAGCCTTTTGATTTGGTAATTGTCAATGAAGCCTATCAACAAATGCAGGAAAAGACTTTGAATCATTTAATGCAAGAGATTAATCAGGCAATCGATCAGCAAGACGAGCGGTTATTTAATGAACTTACAGAAAAAATTCACAAACTTATTTGATAAATACGTTTAATCACAAGGCTCTATATATTTTAAGCAATATATTTCACAAAATAAAATAACAGTGTTATGATAATAGCTATAAGAAAGTCCCGCATCGCTCTAAGGATTCATGTAAATGAATTCACCTAGTAGTTTGGTGCGGGTTAAAATCGCCTAAAAATGCGAAGGCGAATAGTGAAATGACTAAATATTAAGGGTGGAAAAAATGGCTGAAGAATATTTTACTGGTGCGGATTTGATTGTAGAAAGCTTAGTTAATCACCATGTTGACTATGTTTTTGGAATTCCAGGGGCTAAAATAGATCGTGTTTTTGATAGTTTGTCTGATAAGGGACCTGAGTTAATTGTGGCGCGCCACGAGCAAAATGCTGCTTTTATGGCACAAGGAATTGGGAGAATTACTGGTGTACCTGGTGTTGTCATTGCAACCAGTGGTCCAGGAGCATCAAATTTGGCAACTGGCTTAGTAACAGCAACCGCTGAAGGTGATCCAGTCGTCGCAATTGGTGGTCAGGTCAAACGAAGTGATTTATTAAAGCGGACACACCAAAGTATGAATAATGCTGCTCTATTTGAACCAATCACTAAATATTCTGTCGAGGTTCAGGATGGCGAGATTCTTTCAGAAATTATTGCCAATGCATTTAGGCAGGCGAAATCAGGCAAATCGGGTGCAAGTTTTATATCAGTACCGCAGGACGTAGTTGACTCAAATGTTACTAAAAAGGCAATTCAGCCATTAAATGATCCCAAATTGGGTTCGGCATCAATTCCAGATATTAACTATTTAGCACAGGCGATTCGCAATGCCCAATTACCAGTTTTATTATTAGGTAATGGTGCTTCTAGTGCGCGTGTTACAAAAGCAATTCGCAGTCTATTGACTCATGTCAGCTTGCCTGTTGTGGAAACATTCCAAGGTGCTGGCATTGTTTCTCGTAAATTAGAGCATACCTTCTTTGGTAGAGTTGGTCTTTTCCGCAATCAGCCGGGTGATATGCTTTTGAAGCGTGCTGATTTAGTCGTCGCAATTGGTTATGATCCAATTGAATACGAAGCACGAAACTGGAACGCTGAAATCGATGCAAGAGTCATTGTGATTGATAATACGCCTGCCGAGATAGATACCTATTTCCAACCTGAAAGGGAGCTAATTGGTGACATCGCTGAAACGCTAGAAAGTTTGCTACCAGCAGTGCATGGCTATCGTTTGTCGGAGTCATCCATTGAATATTTAGATGGTTTGCGCGAAAAATTACAGGCATCAGATGATTTGCCAGCTTCCAAAGAAGGTCTATTGCACCCTTTAGAAGTGATTCAGGCTTTACAGAATAATGTCACAGATGAGATGACGGTAACAGTTGATGTGGGCTCACACTACATCTGGATGGCTCGAAATTTCAGAAGCTATGAGCCGCGTCATTTATTATTTTCTAATGGGATGCAAACCTTGGGTGTTGCTTTACCTTGGGCAATATCAGCTAGTCTTGTTCGACCAAATACCAAGATAATTTCTGTTTCAGGCGACGGTGGCTTCTTATTTTCCTCACAGGAGCTTGAAACTGCCGTCCGCTTAAATTTACCAATTATTCACCTAATTTGGAATGATGGTCATTATAATATGGTAGAATTTCAAGAGGAGATGAAATATGGTCGAAGTAGTGGCGTTGATTTCGGACCAGTTGATTTTGTGAAATATGCAGAAAGCTTTGGCGCCAAAGGCTACCGTGTTTCTAATGCTTCTGAGCTAGCAACCACTTTTAAGAAGGCGCTGACTGAGAGTGGTCCAGTAATTATTGATATTCCTATTGACTATAAAGACAATATTAAGTTAGGGCAAACGATTTTACCAGACGAATTTTACTAATGGCAAAGAATGAGAGGGATGTACTGTGACACAGGTTGTTAAATTATTTCAGCATAATACACTAGGTGCATTGATGGCGGGCCTTTATGAGGGCTCAATTACGATAGGTGAATTATTAAAGCATGGTGATTTGGGGATTGGGACACTAGACGATCTTGATGGGGAGTTGGTTGTTTTAGATGGTAAGGCATATCAAGCGCGCCAAGATAAAAAAATAATCGAATTGGATGATGACGTGCGGATTCCTTATGGTGCAGTTGTGCCACATCAGGCAGAGGTTGTTTTTCGCCAAAGATATGAGGTGACTGACGAAGAGCTTAAAAAAAGAATGGAATCCTACTACGATGGTGAAAATTTATTCCGTTCAGTTAAAATACATGGTCTTTTCAAGCGTGTTCATGTCAGAATGGTACCTAAACAGACACGTCCATACGATAAATCCTTTGCAGAAGTGGCAGCTAATCAACCAGAATATATTGAAGAGCATGTTTATGGTACGATTGTTGGTATTTGGACACCAGAAATGTTTCATGGCGTATCGGTTGCAGGCTATCATTTACATTTTATCAGCGATGATCATACGTTTGGTGGTCATGTGATTGATTTTATTATCACTGAGGGTGTGATTGAGGTTGGTGCTGTTGACCAGCTAGACCAGCATTTTCCAGTTCAGGATCGTAAATATTTATTTGCAAAGCTAGACATGGAAACATTAAAGGATGATATTTCAAAAAGTGAATAATTTTACAGAATTATCTTTTAAAACAAACAGAATGTTGTGAATCGTGTTATAATATTATTAAATGAAATAGCTAGTGTTTACTGGCTATTTTTTCATCGTTTAGTTATTTTAAAAAGGAGGTGTTTCAAATGGCAAGAAGATTGACTGAAGAAGAGCTAGAGCAGATTAAAGGCTCTGTCGATTTGGTTGAATTGATTGGTCAAGATATCGCCTTAACTAAGCGTGGCAAAAATTATTTAGGGCTATGCCCCTTCCATAATGAAAAAACACCTTCGTTTAATGTCAGTCCTGACAAGCAGTTTTTCCATTGCTTTGGCTGTGGCAAATCAGGAACAGTTTTTAATTATTTAATGTTTCAGAAAAATATTGACTTTATGTCAGCAGTTAAGGAAATTGCTGAAATTGGGAATGTCAAAATTGATGGACTTGAAGAAGAAAGAACATTTGAAAAGCCGCACCAGCGACTTTATGATATCCATCATGAAGCAGCAACCTTTTTTCACCATCTTTTAGTCAATACAGAATATGGTAGAGAACCCTTGGCGTATTTAAAAGAACGAGGTATCGATGAGCAAATTATTGAACATTTTAAGATTGGCTTGAGTCCTAAGGGACAGGAAAGCTTATTACATAAATTATTAATTGGCAAGGGCTATCAGGAAAATGAGCTCGTTGAATCAGGACTGTTTGTCCGAAATGAGCAAGGTAATCTCCGAGCAACTTTTTTCAATCGAATTATTTTTCCATTAACTGATGAGTATAATCATGTCATTGCTTTCTCAGGTCGGACAATGGATGCCCATCATCCAGCTAAATATTTAAATTCGCCTCAAACCAAGCTCTTTAATAAAAGTCATGAGCTGTTTCATTTGGCAGAAGCGAAACCGGTCATTCGTAAAACCAAAGAGGTTTTTGTGATGGAAGGTTTTATGGATGTGATTGCAGCCTATCGTGTTGGTATTTTAAATACTGTTGCTTCAATGGGAACTAGCTTAACAGGCGATCATCTTGATCGATTATCAAAATTGTCCAAAAAAATTATTTTTGCCTTTGATGGCGATTCGGCAGGCCAGAATGCAATCTATAAGGCTTTACAATTAGTTAATCAAGCGATTCAAACTGAGGTTGTTATTTTTCCAGAAAAATTAGATCCAGATGATTATTTAAAAAAATATGGTAATGAAGCCTTAGAAAATTTAATGCAGCATGCTCGTAGCTCGCAGGTAAGCTTCCTGATTGATTTTACAAAATCACAATATAATTTATCAAATGAAGCAGAGCAGCTTGACTTTGTTCAAAAAATGTTACCAGTGATTAGTAAGGTTAAGAGTATCGTTGCCCAAGATGTTTACCTAACACAGCTGACTAAGCTTGCACCTTTAGTTTCTAAAGAAGCTTTAATTCAAGAATTAAGTCAAAGACAGCCTCTAAATAATAATGGAATTGTTCCAAAGCCACAGCAAAGGCAACAAACGGGACAAAAAAATTTAATTCGATTATCACAACTGGAGCATGCTGAGCGCCAATTATTAGCAAGAGCGATTGAAAAACCAGCTGTTTTGCAGGAATTAATTGATAATCAAAAATTTAATTTTAAGCATCCAATCTATCAAAAAATATATGTTCAAATTATCGCATATTTTTTGAGACATGATATAATAAAGGTTACAGATATTTTGGCATCGCTAGAAAATGAAGAACGTTCTGTTCTATTTGAAATTAGCAGTCTAGAGCTTGATGATGAAATAACTGATGGAGAAATCAAAGATTTAGTTGCAATAATTGAAAAGCAATCCCTAGTAGATCAGCTGAATGACCTAATTCAGCGTCAAAGAGAGGCGAAGGTGAATGGCAATTTTGAAGCAGAGCTAAATTTAGGTTTAGAAATCATTCAACTACAGCAAGAAATTCAGAAATAAAGAGGAGTAAAATATGCCAAACACACAAAAGGATGTAACAACATTTGATGTTGCCGTTGCGGATTATATTAGAGCCAATAAGGCGAACGGACAAGTGGTAATTGATGATTTAACAGATAAGCTTGTCACTCCTTTTACTTTAGATGCAACTGGAATGGAAAAATTATACCAAAAGGTTCAGGATGCTGGCATTAGCATCGTAGACAAAGAAGGTAATCCGAGCGCAGAGGTCTTAAAGCTAGACGAAGCAAATGAGAAAAAAGCCAATGTTGAGGATCTGTCTGCCCCGACAGGCGTCAAGATTAACGATCCAGTAAGGATGTATTTAAAAGAAATTGGACGTGTCCCATTGTTAAATGGTGATGAAGAAGTAGAGCTTGCAATTGCAATCACAGAGGGTGATGAAATCGCTAAGCAAAGATTGGCTGAGGCCAACTTACGTCTGGTAGTTAGTATTGCAAAACGCTATGTTGGGCGTGGCATGATGTTTCTTGATTTAATCCAAGAAGGCAATATGGGCTTAATGAAAGCCGTTGAAAAATTTGATCATACCAAGGGCTTTAAATTTTCTACCTATGCAACCTGGTGGATTCGTCAAGCAATCACGCGTGCGATTGCTGACCAAGCAAGAACAATTCGTATTCCAGTACATATGGTTGAAACGATCAATAAATTAATTCGGATTCAACGCCAATTATTGCAAGACTTAGGACGCGAACCTACGCCAGAAGAGATTGGTGAAGAGATGGATTTGCCAGTTGAAAAAGTGCGAGAAATTTTAAAAATCGCACAAGAGCCTGTTTCACTAGAAACACCAATTGGTGAAGAGGATGATTCACACTTAGGTGATTTTATTGAGGATGATAATGCAACGAGTCCAGCTGATCATGCGACCTATCAAATGTTAAAGGAACAGCTCGAAGAAGTTTTAGATACCCTAACAGATCGGGAAGAAAACGTACTTCGTCTACGCTTTGGCTTAGACGATGGTCGAACACGCACGCTCGAAGAGGTTGGTAAAGTCTTTAATGTAACACGTGAACGGATTCGTCAAATCGAGGCGAAGGCCTTACGCAAATTAAGACACCCTAGTCGTTCAAAACAATTAAAGGATTTTCTCGAATAATTTTATCATCATAGCTAGCTATCCGAGTGGTAGCTAGCTTTTTTTCTGCTCAATTATTATTACGTAAAAATGCTTCAAAAAGTGTAATAGGTTTATAAAATTTATCCATATAAAATTGAGTGACAGACTTGATTTATAAGTAAGTTGACATCGCAAATCTGCTAATAAAATGGTATAATATTAATTATGTGAAACCGTTTAAGGAGGAATCATTTTGTCTGAAGATAAAAAAACGCAAAAGGAATTAGCTCAGGAATATAATGCGAGTCAGATTCAGGTTCTGGAAGGACTTGAGGCTGTTAGAATGCGTCCCGGGATGTATATTGGTTCGACGAGTAGTGAGGGGTTACATCACCTTGTTTGGGAAATTGTGGATAATTCAATTGATGAGGCATTGGCAGGCTTTGCAACTCATATTGAAGTTTTTATTGAACCAGACAATTCAATCACAGTTGTTGATGATGGTCGTGGAATTCCAGTCGATATTCAAGAAAAAACGGGTCGTCCAGCGGTTGAAACTGTCTTTACTGTTTTGCATGCCGGTGGTAAATTTGGCGGTGGCGGCTATAAGGTATCTGGTGGTCTGCATGGTGTTGGTTCATCGGTCGTTAATGCTTTATCAACAAGCCTGAAAGTTAATGTTTACAAGGATGGTACAGAGTATTATCAAGAATATCGCCGTGGTATCGTGGTAGATGATTTAAAGACAATTGGTAAGACTGAAAAGCATGGCACGAAGGTTCAATTTGTACCCGATACAGAAATTTTTACTGAAACAACGACTTTTGATTTTGATAAGCTGGCTAAACGGGTGAGAGAGCTTGCCTTTTTAAACCGAGGCCTTCGCATTTCAATCACTGATTTACGTGAGGAAACGGCTAAGGAACTTCATTACCATTATGAAGGTGGGATTCAAAGCTACGTTGAATTTATCAATGAAAAGAAAACAGTTCTCTTTGAGCCAGCCATTTATACAGACGGTGAAATGGAAGATATCATTGTTGAAGTTGCGATGCAGTATACGAATGATTATCATAATACTGTTTTGAGTTTTGCAAATAACATCAATACGCATGAAGGTGGTACGCACGAACAAGGCTTTCGGACGGCATTAACTCGTGTCATTAATGATTACGCCAAGAAGAATAAAATCCTTAAGGAAAACGAAGAAAATTTAACAGGTGATGACGTTAGAGAGGGCTTGACGGCAGTTATTTCAGTTAAGCATCCTAATCCACAGTTTGAGGGACAAACCAAAACCAAGCTTGGTAACTCAGAGGTTGTCAGGATCACTAACCGCTTGTTTAGCGATGCTTTTACCAAATTTTTATTGGAAAATCCAAAAACAGCACGTAAAATTGTTGAAAAGGGTATTTTAGCAAGTAAAGCTCGGATTGCTGCTAAAAAAGCACGTGAGGTGACACGTAAAAAATCAGGTCTTGAGATTTCTAATTTACCCGGTAAATTAGCGGATTGCTCAAGCAATGATCCATCACAAACGGAACTATTTGTCGTCGAAGGCGATTCGGCGGGAGGGTCTGCCAAATCAGGTCGTAATCGGGAATTTCAGGCAATCCTGCCGATTCGCGGTAAAATTTTAAATGTCGAAAAGGCAACCATGGATAAAATTTTAGCGAACGAAGAAATTAGATCGCTCTTTACGGCAATGGGCACTGGCTTTGGCGCTGATTTTGATGTTTCAAAGGCACGTTACCATAAATTAGTCATCATGACAGATGCCGATGTTGATGGTGCGCATATCCGAACACTCTTACTCACCCTCTTTTATCGCTATATGAGACCGCTTGTTGAAGCAGGCTACGTTTACATTGCACAACCACCAATTTATGGTGTAAAGCAAGGTAAAAATATTACTTATATTCAGCCAGGTGATAAGCAAGAGGAAGCATTGAAAGAAGTTTTAAGTTCATTAGCAAATAATCCCAAGCCAACGGTACAACGATATAAAGGACTTGGTGAGATGGATGATCATCAGCTCTGGGATACAACAATGGATCCTGAGCATCGGACAATGGCAAGAGTGCACGTAGAAGACGCGAAGGAAGCAAATGATATCTTTGAAATGTTGATGGGGGATCGGGTCGAACCACGACGAGACTTTATTGAGGCTAACGCGAAATATTCAACAATTGATATTTAGTTAAATCAAAAAACTTTTAAAAGACTAATAGCTTTTAAAAGTTTTTTGATATTATTTATATTTTTCTTCTAATTTACTCATCCACAGGCCAAGCCAAGTACCAAGGCCAAAAAAGATTAGGCTAATAATGACAGTAATTGGTGTTGCTCCTGAATAAGAGATACTTTCCGAGCCAGCAGGATTCGGAATTAAGATTAGTAATGTCGATGCAATCACTAGGCCAATAATGAAGTGATAGACTCTGGAATGCTGCGTGTTTAGTAAATATTCCATCGCTTTAGAAAAGATCAGCATTGCTGCTAAGCCACCAATCGCAATTGGTAAGAAGACACCAAGTAAATCAAAATTTTTGAAGCCAATGAGCATCGGGGAATACAGCCCTAGGATTAATAATAAATTGGACGGACTTAGGCCGGGGACTAATACACCAAGTGCAATTAAAGCACCAGCTAAGATAAAGGTCCCAAAGTTAGCAGGAATCGTACCGAAAATTTTAGGTAAGAAATATAAGAACAAGCCACCGATAATTAAAGTGCCAACTAACCAAGTAATATCAATACCATCACGTTTCTTTTTTTGCTCGGATTCTTTAAACAGGGCAGGCAGTGTTCCAATGATAGCACCCGCAAATGCCCAAAGTACAATAATCTGAAAATGTTTTAGTAAATATTCAAGTGGTGCTGATAATAAACCAATCCCAACAACCCCACCAATGCCGACAGGTAGAAAATAAAGTATATTTTCCTTGAAATTCTTCGATAGATGGGCCATAAAGCTGAGCATTCTTTCGTATAGACCGAAAATTGCTGCTAATACCCCACCAGAAACACCCGGTAAAATAAAGCCTAAACCTATGACAGCACCTTTAATAAAGCGTAGAAACCAATCATTTTTTTTCGCCAAAATAAACTCCTTTAATCAAAATTATCCCTCATGCCTCGAAAAGCAGAAGTTAACATCTGTAAAATTCTACCAAAAAAAAGAACTCAAGGGAAGCCTTTAAGGTAAAGCTTAATTATTCTTTACCTTGTAGCAATTGAACAGGTAAAATGATATTTTGATCTAAAAATTCATCTGGCTGCTTAATTCTTGTAATTAAGCAGTCAATTAATACTTCGGCAATCTCATCGATTGGTTGAATAATTGTTGTCAAATTTGGAAAAATTCTTTGGGCAAGCTTTGTGCCATCGTAACCGACGACCTTGAAATTAGGTTTATTGAGCGAGTGGGCAACCTTAAGTACCAAATCCGCAGTTAAATCATCACTAGCAAAAATCGCCTCTAAATGCTCATCTAAAATAAACTTTTTTATTTTATTGATTTTTAAATTATGAGTTGTATCCCGAGGTAATAATAGTGTATGGGGTGTAAGTCCTTTGTCCTTAATCACCTCTAGATAGCCTTGATTTCTAAGATTAGTTGGTGAGCTTGAACTCAAGCTACCAGAAATCATCCCAATTTGCTGGCAGCCATTCATAATTAGATGATTTGTTGCAATCTTGCCGCCTGAAAAGTTATCCGAGGAAACGATTGTAATATTCGGGCTCAATGCACGGTCAAAAGAAATAATGGGTAAATCGATATTTTCATATTCAACGATGCCTAAATTATGGCTACCGGCAATTATGCCATCGACTTGGTTGGCTGCCAACATTTTTAAGTAAGCTCTCTCTTTTTCCGAATCATGCTCAGCATTGCAAAGAATTGTTTTATAGCCTCGCTCGAAAAGCTTCCGTTCAATTGTTTCAATCAACTCGCCAAAAAAGGGGTCTGAAACGGATGGAAAAATCAGACCAATGAGATTAGTTTTTTTACCCTGCAAAGAACGTGCTAAATTATTTGGTTGATAATTTAGTGTTTCCATTGCCTCATGTACCTTGCGTATTGTTTTCTCACTAAGGTAGCCGTAATTATTAATGACTCGACTAACTGTAGTAGGTGAAACACCAGCTAGCTTTGCGACATCTGTTAATTTTACCATTTAAAGTCCTAACTTATAGATTGTTTTTGTCTGAATACCTTTGAATTCAAGACCGGTTTGGTCCTCTGCTGGAAAGACGCGAGCAGTTAATACTTTTTCACCATTATTAATAAAAATTTCAATCACTGATTGATCAACAAAGGCGTTAATAATTATTTCTTTATTTGCATTAACCTGAACGCTTCTAGTGGTGCCAAAGGCTTCCGCAAAAGTTTGTCCAGCTCGACTGCGGTCTAATGTTATTATACCATTATTTGTAATTGAAAGCTTAAGCCCATTTGTTTTTGAAGCGTAAAAATTAATTTCAGCGCTCTGATTCGCTGCAATTTTAAATTCGGCCTCATAGCTGTTATTTTTAGGTGTCTCAATAATTTCCTGACGACAGCTTAGCATTTCTTTAACTGGGTATTGGTGCAATTTACCATCTACTAGTGTCAATTCCTTGACTAAGCTTAATGTACTTGCCCAGCCTTCAGCATCAGTCGGATAACTGATATCTGGTAAACCAATCCAGCTGACTGATAGTACGCGACCATCAGGTGCATTAAAGGCTTGTGTGGCATAAACATCAAACCCTTCGTCTAAATCATAAATTTCAGATGGATTAACTAATTCCGCTTTTTCAGGATTGAAGCTTTCAGCCGTCACATAGGTATTAGGAAAAATATTTTGATAGCTCAAATCATTTTTTGAAAGACCCTGCGGGCAAAAGAGCAAGACTGGTTTTTGATTAATAAAGACCAGATTCGGACATTCAACCATAAAGCCAAGTGCTTTATCGGTAAATTTTAATTGATTAAGCAATTTGAATTGCTTAATATCCTTATTTTCCGCTTTGTAAAGTAAAACGTGACCATTTTCAGCCAAATCCTGCGCACCAATGACCATATAAAGTTCGCTTTGATATTCAAAAATCATTGGATCTCTAAAATGATCTGTATAGCCGGCAGGGTGGTCAATTAAAGGCTGCTCTAATTTGGTGATTTCGCCATCTTTTGACAACCAAGCGCCATTTTGAAAGGCAAAACGCTCCCAGTTTTCATTTCTTACATTACCTGTGTAAAATAAAAATAATTGGTCATCAATTTCTAACGCACTGCCTGAATAGACACCATGTGAGTCTAGTGGAGAGTCTGGTAATAAGGTCAAGCCTTCATATTGCCAATGAACTAGGTCATCAGAGGTCGCTTTTGCCCAAGATTTTAGACCATGACTTGCACCATAAGGAAACGCTTGGTAAAAAAGATGCCACTTGCCATTAAAATAGGAAAAGCCATTTGGATCGTTCAGCAGACCGGTTTCTGGGTCTAAGTGAAAATGATTCCGCCATTTTGACCCTTTAACGGTTTTTTTTAATAATTTAATGTAATCCTTGTCGCTTTCCCATTCTTGATATGGTCGATAGCGTTCTTCTCTTGTCCAATCGGTAATTATTTCTGTCATGATTTCAATTCAATCCTTTATTATAAATTTTGAAAGCCTATTCAACACTATTTTATCAGTAATCGAATATATGTCAAACGATTATCATATTTTGTTGAATTTTCAATGCAATCCCTAAAATAACGACGTATTTAGTGTTGTTTAAGTGTATAATTTGAATAAAATTGTATTATTAATCACTCAAAGTATCCGTAGTGATACTCAAAAGGAGTTTATGATGAATTTTCAACAGTTTAAATATATTGATGCGATTGAAAAAACAGGCTCAATTAACGCTGCTGCGCAATCTTTATTTGTAACAGCCTCAACCATCTCTAGTGCTCTAAAAGGCTTAGAGGCGGAGCTTGGGCTTCAGATTTTTACGCGTTCAAAGAAGGGAATGGTAGCAACCCATCTAGGTGCTGATTTTATAAGGAGTATACGTGGCGTACTCTCTCAAATGACGGAAATTGAAGCTGCCTACCTGAATCATTCGAGCCATAAAAAAGTTTTATCAATCACAAGTCAGCATTACGACTTTGCCTCGGTTGCCTTTGCCAACTTAATTCAAACAATTGATACCGAAAGCTATACGTTCCGTTTTTTAGAAACGGATACAAAGCAGGTGATATCTGATGTTAAGCATAATATTAGTCAAATTGGTCTAATCTACTTAAGTGCCTTTAATTCAAAGATATTAAATCGCGTTTTGGAGCAGGAAGGTCTTTCCTTTCATCCATTATTCAGCTTCCAGCCTCATGTCTTTTTAGGGAAAACACATCCCCTAGCACAGCAAGATGAAATAAGCTATGACCAATTGGATAAATATCCTGCGATTACTTTTGAACAGGCAGAGGATTCCCCTATTTATTTTTCAGAGGAGCCTCAAATGAGTCAAAATTCGGCTAAAAAAATTATTGTTGGCGATCGTGCGAGTGCGATTAATATTTTGATTCATTCGGAGAGCTATTTAATTGGTTCAGGCATTATGAGTAGCAATATTACCAAAAATGAATTGATAGTTATTCCAATAGCGACACCATTTCAAGATACGATTGGGTGGCTACAAAATAAGGATAGTCAGCTATTACCAGAAATTGCCACCTTTTTGCAATTTTTACGGGCAGAAATCACAGATCGACTAATATAGTAATTATTTAGCTTAATCATTCGTTTTTTTCGATGATATGTGTTCAAATTTTTTCGCTAGCTGCTGTCTTTTTTTAATGTTAAGATAATTTCACTATCATTGTAGTAGTTGACGGTAGTTTAGAAAATAGCGTAATAAATATTTATAAGAGTATTAACAATTAATAATTAATAGTATAAACATTGAGGAGGGATTTTATGACTAATCACAATTTAGGCTTTGATACGTTGCAGGTACATGCAGGTCAGGTACCTGATCCGACAACTGGGGCTAGAGCAGTGCCAATTTATCAAACAACATCATATGTTTTTAAGGATACCGAGGAAGCGGAAGGTCGGTTTGCTTTAACAAATGCAGGAAATATCTATAGTCGACTGACTAACCCAACAACTGATGTTTTTGAACAAAGAATTGCTGCATTAGAAGGTGGGACAGCGGCACTTGCTGTTGCTTCTGGCTCTGCTGCGGTAACCTATGCCATTTTAAATATTGCCAATGCAGGTGATAACATTGTTTCTGCAAGCACTCTATATGGTGGTACTTATAGTTTATTTGCTAACACATTACCAAAGTATGGCATTAAGGCTCATTTTGTCAATCCAGATCAGCCAGCCAATTTTGAGGCAGCTATTGATGAAAAAACGAAAGCCATATACTATGAAACGCTTGGTAATCCTAGTAACAGCATTATTGATTACGATGAGGTTGCTAAGATTGCTCAAAAGCATCATTTACCGATTATTGTCGATGCAACCTTTTCAACACCTTATTTATTTAAACCATTTGAGCATGGCGCAAATGTTATTGTTCATTCGGCAACCAAGTTTATTGGCGGGCATGGGACTTCAATTGGTGGGGTAATTGTTGAAGGTGGCAATTTTGATTGGACTAATGGTAAGTTTCCCGGCTTCACTGAGCCAGATGAATCATATCATGGCATCAAATTTGCAGATTTAGGTGGCGCAGCCTTTGCGACTAAGATTCGTGCACAGCTATTACGTGATACTGGCGCAGCCTTATCACCATTTCATTCATGGTTATTTATCCAGGGCTTAGAGACTTTATCTTTGCGGGTGCAACGTCATGTTGATAATACTGAGAAAATTGTTGATTTTTTATTGCAGCATCCGAAGGTTGGCAAGGTTGATCATCCTTATGCCAAAACAAGCCCATATCATCAATTAGCAGAAAAATATTATCCTAAAGGCGCAGGCTCAATTTTTACCTTTTCTCTAAAGGATCAATCTGTTCAAAAGAGTCGTGATTTAATTGATGCCTTGGAAATCTTTTCTCAATTAGCCAATGTTGCCGATACCAAGTCTTTAGTGATTCATCCAGCAACAACCACGCATCAACAGCTATCACCTGAGGAACAAATTGCCGCTGGCTTTGGTCCAGAGGTGATTCGTCTGTCCATAGGCTTAGAGGATGTGAATGATTTAATTGCTGATTTAACACAGGCACTTAATAAGATTTAGTGAAAGCAATTTTTGTTAGAGGTTGAGTCATTAATCGTTTAATTATGTGAAAAGTTCTTGACAGACTAACTTACTTTCAGTATGATGGTAGGAGTGTAAAATACGTGCAGCATAGTTGTAGAGGTCACGTCAACAGTTTTGAACATGGAGCTAGTAACCGCGGCTGCAAAGGTGAACGTTAGTCAAAACTGCACGTCCTCGGGCAATTTAAGTCACTATTTTACTCCAAAATAGGTCGATTAGACCAAACTTATTATATTGGAGGAATTTATTAATGTCTCGTTACACAGGACCATCATGGAAAGTATCACGTCGTTTAGGTATTTCATTAACTGGATCAGGCAAGGAATTAGCTCGCCGTCCATACGTTCCCGGTCAACATGGACCAAACAATCGTGGTAAGCTTTCAGAATACGGTTTACAATTAGCTGAAAAGCAAAAATTACGTCATACTTATGGCTTAAATGAACGTCAATTCCGTAATTTATTTGTGCAAGCTTCAAAAATTAAAGAAGGTACACTTGGTTTCAACTTCATGGTGTTATTAGAACGTCGTTTAGACAATGTTGTTTTCCGTTTAGGTCTTGCAACTACTCGTCGTCAAGCACGTCAATTTGTTAACCATGGTCATATTTTAGTTGACGGCAAACGTGTGGATATCCCTTCATACCGTGTTGAAGTAGGTCAAGTAATTACTGTTCGTGAAAAATCTCAAAATGTACCAGCTATCAAAGAAGCTGTTGAAGCAATCTTAGGTCGTCCAGCATTTGTTACTTTTGATACTGAAAAATTAGAAGGTTCATTAACTCGTTTACCAGAGCGTGATGAAATTAACCCAGAAATCAACGAAGCACTTATCGTTGAATACTATAACAAACAAATGTAATCGAAGTCGTAAAGACAATTTATTTTCTTTACAGCGGAGTGTCGTTTGTTTGAGGGCACTTTGTTGTTTGCGTAGCAAACCATGCTAAGCATTTTTGGGATTTATCCAAAAGACAAAGTGCCAGTCAAACAAATGTAATCTTACAAGCCTTGTATCCCTTGTTTATCAAGTGGTTCAAGGCTTTTTCTTTGCCTAAAATAGTGAAAAATAGCAAAAATATCAGAAACTTAGATTATTCGGCTTATCAACTAAGTCATTTTTCATATTTTTAGTAACGTGAGTATAGACAGATATTGTCATTCTTTCTTCTGCATGTCCGACACGATCCGCAATCACTTTTATCGGAATATTGTTTTCTAGTGCCCACTCCATGAGACTGAATCAAATGTCAGTGGCGAAATGAAGCTGAGCCTACCAAATGAATAAGAGCGTTACGATTAATTTCGTAGCGAATTTTTATTGAAAATGGTATAATGACGTAATTTAAATGAATGGGTGGTTAAATGGAAATTAAACAAGTCTCAAATAATTATATTGATTTTGTAAATCTAACCCAACAATTGGATAAACATTTACATGAACTTGGCGCAGAAGAAGCTGAAGATGAGCGTGAAAAATACGATGCACTTAATCAAGTAGACAATATTTCGTGGGCATTAATTGCTTATGATGATAATTTGGCAATTGGTTGTGCAGCAATAAAGCGATTTGATGATAAAACTGTGGAGGTTAAAAGAGTTTTTGTTGATGATAAATATCGCGGTAGAGGGATAGCTAGAAAACTGATTCATGAACTAGAA
Source organism: Enterococcus sp. MMGLQ5-1 (assembly GCF_013155265.1). Taxonomy (GTDB): domain Bacteria; phylum Bacillota; class Bacilli; order Lactobacillales; family Streptococcaceae; genus MMGLQ5-1. The sequence continues at coordinate 456,632 of NZ_JABJXU010000001.1, forward strand.
GAAAAAGTTAAGAGCGAAGGTTATCAAGAATTAGTTTTGGAAACGGGAAAAAATAATTTGGCAGCAATTACAATGTATCAAAAATTCAATTACCAATTCATCGATAATTATCCACCTTATGAGAATATGTCAGATTCAGTTTGCATGAAAAAAATCTTATTTGTTTGATTATCAACTCAAATTAATCCCAGACGTTTTTGATTTTTAAAGTCCAATTAAAGATTGCCGTTTTATGATTAGCTCATCCCAAATAAATAGATTATGAGTAAAATTGAACTTGTTGGTTGGGTAAATGTAATTTTATTATTATTTGGTGTGCTTAAATGCATTTTCGCTAATATAAAATGACATAATTGTCATTTGCTTAATATAATCGGAGCGATGACTATTGCTTTTCTTCTTTTAGGAAAAAGATTTTCAGTCTGTTATCCTTAATTTTATTTGGCCATCGTAGGTTTTTTAAGTATCGTATTAGCCTATATTTAAAATTCACCTCAGGGTTTTAGTGGATTAATAATTATAAATTTAGTAGACCCTAATAAGTTAGCCTCGACATTATTTCGAGCAGGAAAGTTTTAACCTGCTAATAGTGAGCGGGTTAATGTTAGGAGGAAATATCATGCAAATGAATAAATTATGGAATCCGGTTGTAAAACCTCAATATTTTAATCTTATAACGAAATTCCTTCGGGGATGGATTCAGGGACTGAAGAAATGCTCCCACTATATCATTATAGCGAGCTAAATCCTTAAGAAAATCTTGCCATTAATTTATATATTATTGGCGAAACTGACTAGTGGGATAAAAATATTAACAATATTCAACCAGTATTTTCATGGTATGAATTTTCAATTTTTGACTATGTTTTAAATAAAGTCGCTGTATTGCATGATTTGCTAAATTCAAAAGATGATTATCAAGAACGTGATTTTTACACTCCTGAACTATTGAACTTTGCAATGCTAAAAACTGAATAGGATATTCTTGCTCTCATAATCGATAGGCGCATTTTTATATAAGATTTTTTTATTTTAAGAGGTTATTGCATGTTAATAATGATTAGAACAGTTTTTTTTAGGATATAATTGATTTTCAAAAATGGCTATATCTCAGGGTTTAATAGAGCTTCTATCATTAATAGGTAGCGCTGGCAATGAAACTTTAGATATTGTGATTAAAAGCTTAAACTCAAAATAAAAAGGATGACACTAAATTTAGTGTAATTGATATAAAATAAGTTAATAAACTCACTCTTAGTTTTTCATTTAATTATTGAGTGAGTTTTTTATGTAGGAATAATATTTTGAATAGTGTTCATGATATAATTGCAGCTAAGAGATTGATAACTTGCGGTGTAGTTAAGCGTAAAAACCTTATCTCATTCTTGCAGTTGCAATCTGAAGTAAATAATAGTATAAGTATAAAACGCAATGTCATTATAACGTAGATACAGCATAATATTTCATATAGAATGTAACTATACTGACGATACGAAAGCGAAATTAGCTATTTACTAAAGTTGAGCTCAAAATTGGTTTTCAGTGCTGTTATTTCTTATAAATTACTTGTCTTTAAAAAAATGCTGTGATAATCTTATTATAAATTATTAAAAATGTTATTTATTAAATTTATTAATAGATTTGAGGGATTATTAATGGCTAAAGTTGCATCTGATTATGGTGTCGCCGTAGGCGCTGCTGCTGGCATTGCGGGCGTTCAAGCAGATACGAGTAAAAAAACAGTTACGCTAAGTGAAAGTAACATCCAAAGTATGAAGGACGGCGCGAGTGTTAACAATCAGCTTTTGTCTGATTTGAGTCAATTAGTGAGCTGTGTTCAAGCACAGGCAGACAAGTTTCCACAGTTAGCTGAAAAAATTGCCTTGCGTGATAGTCAGGCTAGCTTTAATGCTGGGGGCAATTAAATTGAAAGATATTAATGGCAATGAACGTTTATTATACAATCAAAAAATTACGGAAAAAGAGCGGGAAATGGAAGAAATTTCCGCTCAAAAGCGCCAAATTGAGCAGGTGTTATTTAACCTAGAAGAAGATCTGGCGAATCATCATCAACAGCTAATCAATCTCAATGATGAGCTGGTTGTTAAAGGTGCTGATGATTATCGGCTGAATCAGGAAAATGAAACCATTCAGCACTATCAATTTAAGCGCATTATCAGCGCGCAATCCGAACAATTAAATCACGCATTTAAACAATCAATTAACGAATTAGAAAATGAGCGTGAGGCACTTTATCGGGAAAGGAATGAGTTAGCTTGGGATTAAAATATGCAAGTGGTGAATCGTCAGAATTAATTTCTGGTTTGACCACCAATTTAGAAAGTGCGCATTCAACGATTGAGTCGCTAAAGTCAGGCTGTCAGCAGCTGACTGCCGCTGTTGATGGCAATACCTTATCTGGTGCTGCCTATACAGCAGGTAAAGGTCTGTTTCAAGAATTAATTATACCAACGATTACGCGAGTCACCGAGGCAACGGATGATGTCAAAGCCGATTTATCTAAATACAGTTCAGCCAATGATATCGTATCGGATGAATCGCTATTAGATGAGGCTAACTTAAAGCAACAAATTGCGATTAAAAAAGCTTCAAAGGCTGTGGTAGACGCAGCAAGCTATTCAATTCGCTTACAAGCCATTTCTAATCCGCTTGTTAAGCTCGCAGATGCCTTATTCGATGCTCAAAATCGATTAAATGGGATTTCTGACGATTTACAGGATGGCATTGATAAATTACAAAAGAAGCTAGATAAACTACAGGCATTTTCAAGTGCAGTCAGTGGTTTATTTAGCGATAGCTTAAATAATTTCAAGATTGCGATGCAAGGCGTTACTGTTTTAAACGATACGACGGTTAATAGTGATGGTACTTATTCATTACCAGAAGGCACTGATAAGAGCTGGTTTACGGATTTTAAGAAAAAAACAGTTAATGAATCAGCGATGGAAGCAGAGTTAAAAAATATGCCTGATAACCTAACTGAAGAAGAAACAGAATTATGGTTTAGTAAAAATATTTCAAAATACGGCATAGATTTTTTAAAAACAGCTAAAACTTGGGTATCTAGAGGTTATAAAGGGTTAGATGCATATATTAAATATAAAAATGGAAAAGTCTTTTTTAAGGGCGTAGCGATTACGCAAGATGCAGCTGGCGTTTTAAAGTGGGGTAATAAATTTTTATATGATCCAACCAAAGGCTTGGGTGCAACTACGAAAAATTTATTTAAACCTAATAAATTTGATGGTACTTTTAGAACAGGAAAAGAATTTAAAGATGCAAGCAAAATTGATTTAGCGAAATATAATTATGCTAAGTTACCAAATGGGAAAATAGATGTTAAAGCATTGACTCGTGCTGGAGTTAGTAAATTTAAAGAATCAGTAAATCCAGCCAATGACTTCAAGGGCTGGAAAGATGCCGGTAAATTAGGCAAATTCGGTAAGGGATTAGGTCTTTTCTCTACTGGAATGACGATTACCACTAATTTTAGTAAATATGTCGACTTAAGTGATGGTTTACAAACTGAGGAAGCTACAAACTTTGTGGTCGATACTACAGTAGATGTTGGGAGTGCTGCAGCCGCTTCTGCCACAGGTGCAGCGTTTGGCTCATTATTTTTACCGCCTTTAGGAACTGTAGTTGGGGCTGCAGCAGGAATAGGAGTTAGCATGGTAATAAATCATAAATATGGTAATCCTCCAAAAAGTGCAGTGGATCATGTTAAAGATGGTGCTAAAAAAGTTGTAAATGGAATAGGTAATGCAATAGGAAAAGGATTAAAATCTGTGTTTGGATAATGGTTAATTTAAATAAAATTAAAACAACTCAAGAATTAAATGAGCAATATTTTTTAGCATTATCAGTTACTAGAGGTTCACTTAGTATGTTGAAAACAAGTTTTTTTGGTGTTTTCTTGTCATTGATATGTTTGTATCCATCATATATTATAGAAAAAACAGTAAACCAGTCTAATCCATGGGTGATACCAATTAATCTTTTACTAGTATCTATATTAATTTTTATGAGTATATTAGCATTTATTACTTTAACAACGGATATTTCATATAAATATCAAAAAGTGTTTTCAATACTTTTAGTTATATATATACTATTATTAGCTAATATTTTAGTCTATTTAGGATATATTATTTCAGTTTATACGGAAACTAATTTAAATTGGAATTCTAATTCATCAAATTTATTTATAATGACTGTAATAATTATGTGGCTCGTTACAATTTCCTATAATATACACTGGTTACAAAAAAATCTTAAACACGGTTTTTCAGAAAACAGAGCTAAATTAAATTATAAAGCCAAAGCAAGCGTCTATAACTCTAAAACATTATGGATTATATTTGGACTAACTTTTCTAGGTGGGATAGTTACTCAAAAAATTAATTTTATATTTGGATTAGGGTTAGCAATTTTGATGATAGTAGCTTTTTCCAGACTAATAATTGAACTTGCATATCTAGCATTTCTAAAAATAAAAGATAAAAAATATTGGGAATTAGTTCCTGAAAAAGAGGAATTAACTAACAAAGAGAAACAAATAAAATATAAAAAAATATTCAAATGGGTGAATGTTAGTTTAAGTATATTATTTTTATGTATAATTCCTCAGATAATTGAAAAATATCATATATTAGGTAAGTTAAACATAGTATTAACGACAGTTTTTTGGTTAAGTTTACTAAATTTAATTATTATAATGTTGATAAAACTTGTTTCTAAAATAAGAAATAAGTGGTTTAAGTAAGGGGAGAGAAAAATGGAATTTAAAAAAAGAGAACTTAGTCTAAATAATTTGATAGGCTTAACAGCTCCACTTAATTCTGACGATGATGTTTTCAATCAAGTTGAAAGAATTGGTCAAGAATTGAAAAGACAGCTTATTGAAAATGAATATTATACAAATGGTCCAATAATTTTTAAATATAACCCTTTTAAAGATCAAGAAATATCTATTTTTACTACTATAGGTAATCAAGTAAACATTATTGGAGAAAATGAGCTCTCTATAGAATTTTTTCAACATTTTGATTTAGAAACGAACTATTACTACAGACATTATGATGAAACTGAAGCAATTCCGTATAGTGAAATAAAAAATAAAATTAATGAATCAGGTAAAATTCTTAAAACGATTTATCATGTGATTTTAGATTTTTATAATGAAACTATACTAGATTTATACTGTGAGGTAGAGTGACAATGGTTAGTACTGTGATACCTGTTGAAAAAATTAGTTATCAAAATGTCGTAAGTCGTCGAAAGAAAATATATTATGAAGATTTAGATAAATTCTATATTGAATTTGTGCAGGATATATTGGATGCAAATTATACTTTAAGAGGACCGTTTTTTTATAGTTTAAATAATGTCCCTAAGGATGAAATAATAGATATAGAGCTATTTTTTCCAATATATGAAAATCAATTTACTAAAGAAAACTATAAATTTTCGAGTTATTTTTTAGTAGATAATTTATTGAAAACTGTGGTATTTAATAAATATAATGTTTTGACAGAAAAAGCATATAGTGATTTATTGTTAACATTGGAAAATAGTGAGTTAGAAATAAATACTCCTTTTTTTCATATAATGCCAATGACTACTTATGATTATGTGGAGATATTAATAGGATATAAAGATGTTGACCAACAATTAAACAAATATGAGGAATCCGCTATAGAGCATGATGACTTGGATACACAAGGTTTTATTTTTTAATCAATCAAAATAATATTTAAGAGGCTGGGACATAAGTCATAAATCAGGACCTATTTTGCTCAATCTGAAAAACAAAATGCATAATACCAATGTTTGTATCCATCGCTATTATGCGTTTTTTGCGTTATTTAGACTTATGTCCCAAGCTTGTCTATTTTTGATGTTAAAATAGGAATAAAAAGCACTTTTCGCCAAGTAAAAGTGTGGTTTTTAATGTTGGATATCTACTCATAGTGATACAAGGTAATATGCACGAATTCAAATGTTCATATTTTGGAGAGATATTCAAGATTGATGAAGCTAGTTGTGCCGATATTTTAAATCCAATGGCTGTTTTTAAGGGAGCTTTTGGATGGTAGAAAAAAAATATGACCGATATGTAATAGAAAAATTAAATCGAATAAATACGAGATATTTTTTTGCAAAAATTCATGAAAGGTCGTATATAATTGATTATTTTAATATTTTAGATTTTAGAAATTATTTTCCATTTCGTATGTTTAGTTCTAATAGAAAAAAATCTTGGAAAATATATGATGTTACTGGTAAAGAATTAATTTATAAAACCACCTCTTTAAATCAAATCTCATTTTCTTATTGGTTTATTGTGTCTATGCCATTAATGAATCTCATTTTTTCTTTTCTTACTAGTGAGCATCATTATTTTGTATTATTTCTACTATTATTCAGTTATATAACGATGTTAATTACACTTTTTAATATTTTTAATAAACAAAAATACTCTTTTAATAAGTTTAAAACATTAAAATTGGAAATCATAAAAAATAAAATATCTAGAACATTTGAAGAAAAATTGGAGACATTATGGCAAACTTTAATTAAAATTTTATGGTTCGTTGTATTTCTATTTTTAATCTATTTATCATTACAAGGATTAGCAAATTTTTTTAATGCATTATTTTATATATCATTATTTTCGGCAATAGGTAATGTTTATGGTAATCGCAGTTTAGACCAGATGTCTCAAAAAAATATCAAATTTTAAAAGGAGAATAGATTATGTTACTAATTGGAAGTATCGTTTATTTATCCAGAGGGATTAGATCCAGAACAAGTATATTATTTTAATGATAATGATATTGATGAAGTAATTTTTAAAGGTTATATAGATGACGATGAAAAGCGTTTTATTGAACTATTTACTCAATGGAAAGAAAAAAATTCTGAAATCGTACCTAAGGGTGACGTCGACATCAATGATGAAAAAATAATAACTAATCTTTTCATAAACGCCTTGTCACTGTCAGAGATGATGGTGGCTTTTGTTTGTTATATTATCTAATTAAGAATACAATCTACAGTAAGTATGACTAATCAAAAAGAGGTGTGTTTAAAATGAATAAAAATAATATTGAAATTACAATAATAGAATTGCTAAAAAAATCAATCGAAAAAGCCAAGCAGTTAAGCTACAATCAATTGGAACTGTTATTGTCTAATTCATTAACTCAGATTAAAAATTCGGATGTAAAAAACGTTGTTCCTGAATTAAATGAAACATTAATGCTGTACTTAGCAGCTCATCCAAGTCATGGTTTTAATGAAATTAGTCAACTCATTAAAATACTTGGAAGTTATTCAGGCTCAATAAATTATGGTAAATGGTCTGGACTGGGACAACTGGGTTATCATTAGTCATCAGCAACTCTCACGGGATGGAAATTGTTCTCTGTGTTATAATATCAATCAATTTTATTGTAATTTGATAAGGCTCTCTTGTTTTCAAGTGACACTTTGTTGTTGGCATCTCAAACAATGTCGACTTTTTTTGAATTTATCAAAAGGCAAACTGCCAGTCAAACTAATGTCATTTCATAAGCCTTATTTCCCTTGTCTACAAGTGATAAAAGGCTTTTTGTTTGTGTAGAAAAGTGAAAAGTAGCAAGAACGGGGGAGAGATATTTAAAAAGCTATTTTTCTAATTTGCTTAATAATTTATTTCTCATATTTAAACTGAATATGTTTATAGTGATGTTAATTTTGTAAAAGTATAATTGAAAAAGTTTAAAAAATAATTTATTTTTTTTTAGATAAGAAAAGGGTGCTTAGCAAAATTAATAAACTAATGCCAAAAATAATATTATCTGTAAGGATACCGAAAATGATACTTGCGAATATAGTGGCGATAATATAAAAAATGTGTTTTCTCGAATTATTCAAAAAATCAATCCTTTCTATTAATTTAAGCGTAACATTTTAAAAATTGAGATTAAAGAAAATCGCTTATTCAAAATTAATGATTTTTGATGTGATATGATATAAAAAAATATGTAATCTAAAATTGAAAAGAGTAGAAAAATGGCAGAGACGTCAGATGCCTTAGTAATTATTGACCTTCAAAATGGTGTGTGTAAGTCTGAAGAATTGATTTATAATTTTCACGAACTCGTGCGCTTAGTTAATCATCGAGTTGCGCAATACCAGAAAGATAATAAAGCAATTATTATCATCCAGCATTGTGATGAGACTTTATTACAAGGGAGCTATGAGTGGGAAGTTGTGCCTGAATTAAATATACCAACAAATGTTCATAAAGTTATAAAAACACATGCCGATTCATTTTTTAAAACCAATTTTCAAAGTTTATTAAAAAAATTAAAAGTTACTGAAATGGAAATTTGTGGAGCACAAACCGAATATTGCATTGATACAACAATAAAAGTGGCTCATGCTTTAGGTTATCATATTCAAATGCAGCATGGAGCGACTACAACCTATGATAATCCTTATATGCATGCTCAAGCCACAATTAATTTTTATGAAGGTATCTGGCATCAAAGATTTGTAACATTTATTAATTGATATTGTTATTATTTTAAATAAAATAGATATATTTTTGATTTGTGACGTAAAATTGATTCTATAAAATATATCTCTTGTTATGAAGACAAGTCAGAAATTATACAAGGGATTATTGAATATATAAAAATGATTTTAAAAGCTATAAAGTCATTTTTTTATAAATTTCAATCTTATCTTCAATAAATTCAATATTTTGAGAAATCTCAGTTTGCTTTACTTTTAATATTTCTAATTGTTCAAAGAGTAATTTTAAGCGATTTGAAATGGTTGAATCACCTTGATATCTTAATTTGGCGTACTCTTTAATATTTTTGATTGTCATACCAGTTTTTTTGAGTCTCAAAATAAAAAGTAACCATTCATAATCTGCCTCAAGATAATATCTTCTGTTATTTGAGTCCCGTTGACTAAAAATAATCGCTTCTTTTTCGTAATAGCGCAGAGTATCGATTGATAAACCAGATTTTTTCGCGAATTGTCCAATTGAATATTGTGTCATTTTTAATCTCCTTTTTAAAATAAGTGCTTGATATGGAGTTAACTCTAGCATGTAGAATAAATAGTGTCAAAGTGATTTGAATAATTAAAATTTTAAAACGGAGGCATTAAAATGATGAAAGAAAAAAGTCGATACCAAAGTGGTTTTGAAAAATTAAAAGAAATTGATGGTCAGGCAGGAGAAAATGTAATTGAATCATTAGCTGGAATGACAGAGGATATCGGTAAATATATTCTTGAATTTGCTTTTGGAGATATCTACAATCGAAAGGGTTTAGATATTAGGCAAAGAGAATTAATTACGCTGGCGAGTTTGATTTCGCAAGGTGATACTGGTCCTCAGTTAGAAGTTCATTTTAAAGCATCATTAAATGTCGGGATTACGCAAGAAGAAATTGTAGAGACATTGATTCAATGTATTCCTTATGTTGGCTTTCCAAGAGTATTAAATGCGACTTTTATTGCCAAAAAAATCTTCTCGAATGAACAATGAGACTAACAAGAAAGAAATGCTTTAAGATAATTTTAGATAGTATGAATTAAGTTTATTATAAGCTTTAACGAATCTGGTGTGGAGAATAGCCTAGCGATATGTCGAATAGTGCTAGAGTAGGAGCAGAAGGTATAAAAATTTATTTATTTCTGAAAGTGGTGAATCGTATTAATTTTAAAATGAGGCAATCAGCCTCTTTTTTTTGTGATTGTCACTTACCTCCCGAAAATTGCTTGCAATTTGAGGCGGTTATTTAAAAAGCTGAAATGACCGATTAGCAACGTACAAACTTAGAAAAATGATGTAAGCGAGCTATCGCTCGTGCGTACTTTTTCACTAGTTTGCTAGGTGCTGGTCAATGAAGCTAGATTATCTAAAAAGTTGAAATAGCTTGGTCTGACAACTGCGAACGGTAGGCGAAATTTGAAAGTGTCGTTCTCAGACCCGTCAAATTTTGACTCGAAAGCATGTTGTCAAGCCGTTGAAGCTAGATTAGTGGCATCATCGAAAGTAATTTCGCTCACCAGAATTAGAGGTATTATCAATTTATCGCTAAAGTATGGTCGAAAATTGTTAGCGTTGTAATAATTAATTATTTAAAAGGTCTTCTAATTCTTTATTTACTACGCTCTTTCGCCTCTTCTCACAAAGATGATGTTTGGCAAAAATCGCCAAATTTTTCATTTTTGTAAGGACTTTAATTCAAGCAACTAAAGGGCGCTTTAAAACCTTAGTTCAAAGGATCAAATCCGAAAGTTATTAATTTATTTATCTATAAAAATTATTATTAATATTAAAAGCTTTCAAAAATTTGTTAAGCTTAGTTTGAGCTAATAAATTATAAAAATTGAATCAATAAACTAAGGAGCGTTGATGAAAGTAATCGTAAGCAGTTGTATATTAGGTAAATATTGTAGATATAACGGTAGTAATGCCATTAATCCTTCGGTTATTGAATGGCTAAAGGATCACGAAGCTGTTTCGCTTTGCCCAGAAGTATTGGCAGGCTTAGGAACACCAAGACCAAGTGCCGAATTAAATAATGGTAGGGTCAAGGAAGTGACTGGTGATGATGTGACAGAGCTTTATCAGAAAGGTGTCCAGTTAGCGATGTCTGACATTAATGAATCAGAAATTGATTTGGCAATTTTACAATCCAGAAGTCCGACCTGTGGCGTTAACCAAATCTATAATGGCAATTTTGATGGGCAATTGATTGAAGGTCAGGGTATCTTTGCTCAGTATTTAATAAGCAAGGGTATCAGGGTAATTGATGTCGCGGATTTTGACCGAATGATTTTAAAGCATCACCTTGAATAAAATAATAACAATTTAAATATTTATATCTTTTTTTCTATGAATGATCAATTATCAGTGTGATAAAATAATAGTAATTGAAATATAAAGAAAGGAATTACTAGACTGTGAAAACACAAAAAGAAAGAATGCTTAATGGGGAATTATATTTGGCCAGCGATGAAACGCTTCGCAAAGAGTCTCAGCGTGCTAAAAAGCTACTCCGTCAAATTAATCAGGCAACTGATGAAGAAGTTTTGCAACGTACAGAGCTATTTAAGAAACTATTAGGTCAAACAGCAGAGAGCTTTTACATTGAGCCACCATTTTATTGCGATTATGGCTCCAATATTCAACTGGGAGCCAATTTTTATGCTAATACTGATAGCGTCATGCTAGATGTTGCAAAAATTGTGATTGGTGACAATGTGATGTTTGGGCCAAGGGTGAGTTTGTTTACTGCAAGTCACCCAATCGATCCTTTAACAAGAATTAGCGGTCCAGAATTAGGTTACGAAATTTTGGTTGGTGACAATGTTTGGATAGGTGGTGGATCAATTATTAATCCAGGCATCACAATCGGAAAAAATACGATAATCGGCTCAGGTTCAGTAGTGACTAAGGATATGCCAGCTAATGTAATTGCAGCGGGTAATCCTTGCCGAGTAATTCGACCAATAACAACTGAGGATAAGGAAAAATGGCGTGGTTTACATCGCCAATTAATTGCTGAGATGACTGAAAATAATTAATGTCGCAAGGGCTATTAAATTATAATTCAGGTAATCATATGGAACGGATAGGATGGCTTTTTCTGTTGCTGTGCCTGTCCGTTTTTTTGAAGCTGAGGCAGGGGTGTTTTAAAAATTCAAGAAATAAATTAAATTTTGTTTTATACTTAATAACAGCGTTTTCTAAGGAGTGGAAAAAATGTATGGAATGGATTTATCATTGTTTATTTTTATAATGCTAATCACTGGTGTGCTGGCGGGCTTTATTGGCTCAATTTTAGGTCTTGGTGGTGGCTTAGTTGTGACCCCAATTTTAACTTTAATTTTCGGAGTTGATATTAAAATTGCAATAGGTACTAGTATTGTTGCTGTTATTGCGACAAGTACAGGTGGCACAATTGCTTATTTAAAGGATGATTTACTCAATTTAAGGCTGGCAATGTTTTTAGAAATTTTCACGGCAATAGGTGGTCTAATCGGTGCTTTATTAGCTGGCTTATTTAATGCAACCTTCCTTTTTTTCTTGTTTGGTGGTCTGCTTATTTTTCAATCTTGGAATATGTATCGCAAGCTAAAGCAGGGTGAGCAAATAATTACTACTGGTAAAGAGGATAAAATTGCGCATCAGCTAAAACTAAATTCAAGCTATTATGATAAGGCCTTGGCGCAAAGAATTCATTATCAGGTTGAAAAGGTGCCATTAGGTGCCAGTATTATGCTAGGTGCTGGTGTTGCTTCAGGACTTCTAGGTATCGGTAGTGGTGCATTTAAGGTGATGGCAATGGACTCGGCAATGAAGATGCCACTAAAGCCCTCAAGTGCAACTAGTAATTTAATGATGGGTGTGACAGCTGCCGCTTCAGCAACAGTTTATTTTTTCAATGGTTCAATTCAACCGATGCTGGCGGTGCCAATATGTCTCGGCATTGTTATCGGTTCAACCATGGGCAGTAAGGTGATGCCTAAATTACCCGCAAGCACCCTAAGGCTTATTTTTATACCAGTTATCGCCTTAGTTGCAATTCAAATGCTCTTAAAAGGACTGGGGTGGATGAGTTGATGAAATCAACCAAAGATGAAATGCTAGATGTTGAAAAAATAATTGGACAGCTGTTAAGAATTGGCGTTTTTATTAGTGTAATAATTATGGTTATTGGTATGATTTTATTATTTGCAACTGGCAAAAGTGGCTATCCTGCAAATAGCTATCCAGTCGGTCTAAGTGATATTATCGATGGCTGCCTTAGCTTAAAACCATTTGCCTTAATGATGCTAGGGTTATTTTGTTTAATTTTAACACCTGTTTTGCGTGTCTTAGCGTCAATTATTGCTTTTGCAATTGAAAAGGATTATTTGTATGTTGCCATTACGATTTTGGTTTTGCTTATCCTAGTAGTTGCGATTTTTGTTGGGCATCATTACTAAATCGGGTATCAATTTTTTTGAAATGCTCTGGAAGCAGAATTATCATTAAGAATTGGCGAAATTTTCTGATAATTCTATTGACTTTGTGACATTGGGTGTTAGAATAGAAAAAACTATCATTTTATGATAGTCGTTTTGTAGTATCAACATTAGATAAATAAAATATTTTGCTTATTTTATTTAAATGAAAAACTACAAAATGAATAAAATGTATTTAATAGATTAAGAGGGGCTTTTCATGAGAAGTGACAAAATTAAGGTTGGTGTTGCACAAGCACCAGCTCGAGGCCTGTTGTATGCGACAGGACAAGTAAAAAGTGCAAAAGATATGAAGAAACCATTTATTGCAATTTGTAATTCTTACACAGATATCGTGCCTGGACACGTCCATCTTCGAGAGTTAGCCCAGGTTGCAAAGCAAGCAATCAAAGAAGCAGGTGGTATTCCTTTTGAATTCAATACCATTGGTGTGGATGATGGCATTGCGATGGGTCATATTGGGATGCGGTATAGCTTACCTTCTCGTGAATTAATTGCAGATGCAGCAGAAACAATGATTAACGCGCATTGGTTTGATGGGGTTTTTTATATGCCAAACTGCGATAAAATTACTCCGGGTATGATTTTAGCAAGTGTCAGAACCAATGTGCCGGGTATTTTTTGCTCTGGTGGACCGATGAAGGCCGGTGTGGATATGCATGGTCATCAAGCAACGCTCTCAACCTTGTTTGAGGCAGTTGGCGCTAGAAAAGAAGGTCAAATTGATGAATCAGAATTAGAATTTATGGAACAAAATGCATGTCCAAGCTGTGGTTCGTGTGCGGGAATGTTTACAGCAAATTCGATGAATACCTTAATGGAAATTCTAGGTATTGCCTTGCCCGGTAACGGAACAGCCTTAGCCGTCTCTGAAGAACGTAAGGATTTGGTTTATCAGGCAGCAAAACATCTTATGCGATTAGTAAAAGAAGATATTAAGCCTAAAGACATTATTACAAAAGAAGCGATTGACGATGCCTTTGCTTTAGATATGGCAATGGGTGGCTCAACTAATACGGTTTTACACACACTAGCGATTGCCAGTGAAGCGGGTATTGAATATGATTTAGCTGATATCAATGAAATTGCCAAGCGTGTACCGTACTTATCTAAAATTGCACCTAGCTCTATTTATTCAATGCATGATGTGCACGAAGCAGGTGGCGTTTCAGCAATTATTAAGGAGCTAATTAAATGCAATGCCATTCATCCAAATCGTCTAACGGTAACAGGCAAAACGATTGCTGAAAATGTTGCAGATGCATCAATAAAAAATCCAGAAGTCATTCACCCATTAGAAAATGCTTATTCTAAGGTTGGTGGTTTGTCGATTCTTTATGGGAATATTGCTCAAAATGGCTCAGTGATTAAGGTTGGTGGGGTTGATCCAGACATTCGTTATTTTAAGGGGAAGGCAATCTGCTTCAATTCGCATGATGAGGCTGTAGAAGGTATTGATACACATAAGGTTCAAAAGGGTCATGTTGTCGTCATTCGCTACGAAGGGCCTAAGGGTGGACCAGGAATGCCTGAAATGCTTGCACCAACCTCCTCCATTGTCGGTCGTGGCTTAGGAAGAGATGTTGCGTTAATCACAGATGGTCGATTTTCTGGTGCGAGTCGTGGTATTTCAATTGGTCACGTTTCGCCAGAGGCTGCTGAAGGTGGTGAAATTGCCTTAATTCAAGACGGTGACGAAATCATTATTGATTTAACGAATCGAACGCTTAATTTGTCAGTTTCTGATGAAGAGCTAGCTCGTCGTCGTCAAGGCTTACCAAAATTTAAGGCTAAAGTTAAAACAGGCTGGTTGGCACGCTATACCGCAATGGTAACAAGTGCTAATACCGGGGCAATCCTTAAATTACCAAAAGAATTACAAGATTTATTAGAGGATTAAATTAGCTATTGATTAATAATTGATGCTATTATAAATTAATAATACTAACTATTCAGAGTAGAGGAGGCGGACCTTTGAAAAAAATGAAACTAGATCAACCGACTTCTGGATCGATGCTACTCCTAGAGACCTTGAAAAAACTAGGTGTTGAAAAGATTTTTGGTTATCCAGGAGGCGCAGTTTTACCATTATATGATGCAATTTATGATTTTGACATTCAGCATATCTTGGCTCGTCACGAACAAGGTGCTGTAACCGCAGCCGAGGGCTATGCCAAGTCAACTGGCAAGCCTGGCGTTGCTGTTGTGACAAGCGGACCAGGGGCGACTAATGCCGTTACGGCAATTGCGGATGCTTTTAGTGATTCTGTACCAATGATTGTCTTTACAGGACAGGTGGCAACACCGGGGATTGGTAAGGATGCCTTTCAAGAAGCAGATATGGTTGGCATTACGATGCCGATTACAAAATATAATTATCAGGTACGTGATACTGAAGATATTCCACGAATTATTATGGAAGCCTTTCACATTGCAACGACTGGTCGTAAAGGTCCGGTAGTGATTGATTTACCGAAGAATATTTCAGTTAATCAGGTTTCTGAAATTAATGATACGACGATTGATATTGCGAGTTATCAACCAACAACAGAGCCGAATGGCAAGCAGCTCAGAAAAATTATTGATGCGCTTGCAGCCTCCAAGAAGCCTTTAATTCTAGCTGGTGGTGGGCTTAACTATGCGCACGCAGGTCAAGAATTTGTTGATTTTGTTGAAAAATACCAAATTCCTGTGGTTAATACACTTTTAGGTCTCGGTAGTATTCCAACGACCAATCCACTATTTTTAGGTATGGGTGGGATGCATGGCTCTTATGCAGCCAATATGGCACTAACAGAATGTGATTTTTTAATTAATCTTGGCTCACGCTTTGATGATCGACTAGCAAGTAGTCCCTCAACCTTTGCGCCGGAAGCTAAGATTGCGCATATCGATATTGATCCAGCAGAAATTGGTAAAATTATTCGAACGCAAATTCCTGTTGTAAGTGACCTTAAAAATGCTCTAGTTGAGTTATTGAAAATCGAGGGTCAAAAACCTCAGAATGAAGATTGGGTGGCCCACGTTTCAGCAAATAAAGCAAAACACCCTTTTAAATATGCGCACTCTGAAACTGAAATTAAGCCACAGCGTGTCATTGAAATTATTGGTAAACTGACGAAGGGCGATGCAATTATCGTAACTGATGTTGGTCAGCATCAAATGTGGACTGCTCAATTTTATCCATTTAAATTTCCAAATCAATTGGTTACAAGTGGTGGTTTAGGGACGATGGGCTTCGGGATTCCAGCAGCAATCGGAGCGAAGCTTGCCCATCCAGAAAAGGAGGTCGTTCTTTTTGTAGGTGATGGTGGCTTTCAGATGACCAATCAAGAATTGGCAATTTTAAATATTTATAATGTACCGATTAAGATTGTGATGCTAAATAATCATTCCTTAGGTATGGTTCGGCAATGGCAGGAAGCCTTCTTTAATGAACGCCGTAGTGAGTCGGTCTTGGATCAGCAGCCAGATTTTCAATTACTTGCAAAGGCGTATGGCATCAATCATGTCCTTTTAACTGATGCACAGACAATTGAAAAGGATCTTGAAGTAATTAATGATGCTGGGCCGGCATTTATTGAAGTCCATATCCCATTCTCCGAAATCGTAACACCAATGGTGCCAGCAGGCAAATCAAACTTTGAAATGTTGGGGGTGGACTAAATGAGAAGAATGCTAACAGCGAAATTAAATAATACCTCCGGCGTCCTTAATCGATTTACTGGGGTATTATCGAGAAGACAGGTTAATATTGAAAGTATTTCAGTTGGACCAACGGACCAACCACACTTATCTCGAATTACGATTGTGATTGATGTGGAAACCCTTAATGAAGTTGAGCTTGTCGTGAAGCAGCTTAATCGCATGATTGATGTGGTAAGGGTACGTGATATTACAGATGTACCACATTTGGAGCGTGAGGTAGCATTGATTAAAATTAATGCGCCTGCTAATGTTCGGGCTGAAATTTTTGCAATGATTCAGCCGTTTAGAGCGAGTGTGATTGATGTGTCACCTAAAACAATTACGATTCAATCCACAGGATCGAGCGATAAAATTGACGCTTTGCTAAAAATTGTCATTCCATATGGGATTAAAAATTTAGCGAGAACTGGTGTCACAGGCTTCAGCAGAGGCTAAAAAAGTTATTTTTGATTAAAAGAATAACTGGAAATTTGGTTTAGTTTTGAATTGTCAAAATATTTTGAATTATGTTACAATAATGAATGTACTAATTAAAAGACCATTAAAACTTAAAGTATTGAGTTTTGATAATAAATTTAATGTGTAAATCTCACATTGAAAATTGATAAGGAGCGTATTTAACAATGGCAAAAATGTATTATGAAGCAGACGTAACAACACCAGCACTTGATGGTAAAAAAATCGCAGTCGTAGGCTATGGCTCACAGGGACATGCGCATTCACAAAATTTACGTGACACAGGTCATGATGTTATTATCGGTGTTCGCCCAGGTAAATCATTTGATGCTGCAAAAGAGGATGGCTTTGAGGTCTACCCAGTTGCTGAAGCGGTTAAAAAAGCTGATGTGATTATGATTTTAGCACCAGATGAAATTCAAGGTGATTTGTATGAGGCAGAGATTGCGCCTAACTTAGAATCTGGTAATGCCATTGGCTTTGGTCATGGTTTCAATATTCATTTTGATGTCATTGTCCCACCTAAAGATGTTGATGTTTTCATGGTTGCGCCTAAGGGACCAGGACACCTAGTACGTCGTACCTTTGTAGAAGGCTTTGGTGTACCAGCATTATTCGTTTCACATCAGGATGCAACAGGTAATGCTCGTGATATCGCTTTGGATTGGGCTAAAGGAATTGGTGCAGCTCGCGTTGGCTTGCTTGAAACAACCTTTAAAGAAGAAACTGAAGAAGATTTATTCGGTGAACAAGCTGTATTATGTGGTGGTTTGACCGCATTGATTGAAACAGGCTTTGAAGTTTTAGTTGAAGGTGGCTATACACCTGAATTAGCTTATTTTGAAGTTTTACATGAAATGAAATTGATTGTTGACTTGATTTATGAGGGTGGCTTCGATAAAATGCGTAAATCAATTTCTAATACTGCAGAGTTTGGTGACTATACAGCGGGACCTCGCGTAATTACTGAAGATGTTAAGGAAAATATGCGTGGTGTACTTAAAGATATCCAATCTGGTAAATTTGCTAAAGACTTTACGGATGATTATAAGGCAGGTTTCCCTAAATTTAAAGAATACCGTGAAAAAGCTTCTGGTCTTCAAATTGAAAAGGTTGGAGCAGAATTACGTAAGATGATGCCTTTTGTAAACGAAAAAGACTAGAATATTTTAATCGACGGGCTACATTTAATGATTTTCACAGCTTGATGTTGGCTCTATATTCGATAGACATCAGTTTGCTAAGTGTTTAAATCTTATTCAATAATGAGTAGGCAAGCCTTTGATTAGATGAATTTGAAAAGAGGTGGGGCAAAAGACGGTTGACGATGTAGAAAATTAGAAATTGATGGCATTTGCTTGCGAATGTTCGGAAATTTGTCTGCTTTCCTAGTCGCTGTCGCATTGTCCCCCTTAAATTACGAACATCAAGAAAGGGGTTAGGACTTTTGTCCCAACCCCTATTTTTTTAATTTAAGATAAAGTTATTGATTTGAAGCTTTTCAGAAAGGGTTATTTATGGTAAGCAAGGAAAGTATTTTATATGCAAATTTTATTTTAAAGGATTTGGTTACACATACACCATTACAGCATGATCGTTACTTATCTGAAAAATACAAGGCTAATATTTATCTGAAGCGCGAAGATTTACAAAAGGTACGTTCGTTTAAACTACGAGGTGCTGCCTTTGCAATTAAAAATCTACCTAAAGAAAAATTAGCGGATGGTGTGGTTTGCGCCAGTGCTGGTAATCATGCACAGGGGGTGGCGTATACTTGTGCTGAATTGAAGATTCCTGCCTTTATTTTTATGCCAACAACAACGCCGCACCAAAAGATTTCTCAGGTTGAATTTTTTGGAGGTCCTGATGTTGAAGTCATCTTGACAGGGGATACCTTTGACCAGTCAGCGAGTGCAGCACAAGCTTTCGCTGAAAAGGAAAACAAAACCTTTATTGCACCCTTTGATGATGAGGATGTAATTAGCGGTCAAGGTACTGTTGCGCTTGAGGTATTTGAGGATGCTGAAAGAAAAGGGATTCAGATTGATGAAATCATTACGGCTATTGGTGGTGGCGGCTTGATTTCTGGCATTGCTACCTACACAAAGGAAACACATCCAGAGGTTAAGGTCATTGGGACAGAGCCCTTAGGCGCATTATCAATGAAAGCGGCTTTTGATGCTGGGCGACCAATTAAACTGGAAGAAATTGATAAATTTGCGGATGGCGTAGCCGTTCAAAAGGTTGGTGCTAAAACCTTTAAAATTGCTCAAAAGTATGTAGATGAGCTAGTTGGTGTTGATGAGGGTCAAATTGCCTCAACAATTATTGAATTATATACTAAGCAAGCGATTGTTGTTGAACCAGCCGGTGCTTTGTCAGTAGCAACTTTAGAAACGATTAAAGATCAAATTGAGGGTAAAACGATTGTCTGTGTTATTTCGGGCGGTAATAATGATATTAACCGAATGAACGAAATTGAAGAGCGTGCCTTGATTTTTGAGGGGCTTAAGCATTATTTTGTGGTTAACTTTCCACAGCGTCCAGGGGCCTTAAGAGAATTGGTAAGTGATATACTAGGACCAAATGATGACATTACTCGTTTTGAATATATAAAGAAAAATGATCGTGGTAAAGGACCAGCCTTAGTTGGTGTTTTGCTAAAAAGCAATGAGGATTATGCACTACTGGTTGATAGAATGCGTGGATTTGATCCTAAATTTATTGATTTGAATAAAGATGAAACCCTCTATTCTCTATTGGTTTAATATAAATTTAACTTTGAGCTACCTATAATTTCGATAGGTTGCTTTTTTTATTTTAAAATTAAAATATTGAGTAAACGGATTGCAATTCTTTCTCTGAAGAGAAAAATTAGTTCATTTTAATATATCATTATTCATGATAATTTTTATTTTATAGAAATAATTAATAAATATAATTAGAGAACTCTTGTTAATTTTAAAGCGCTTATTAATAAGCGCTTTTTTTTATTGTTTTTTTATAAAACAATAAATTTTTTTTAAAAACATGCCTTAAAGCCTTTTGTATAGGCTGTTTTGAGCTTTTGATAGTTGCAAGACTAAAAAATTAATTAATATATGTTTAATGTTATAATTACTTAGAATTCAGGTATATTAAATAGATTAATCATATTTAATTAAGTTTTTTTAATAAATAACATGTTTTATTTGAATTATTCTATTTTGAAAAAATGAATTTCAAAGCTATCTTTTATAATTTTTAATATTAATTTATCCAAAATTATAATAGTGAAAATGAGGCGGAAGAAAGGTTGAAATTAATGAAAATAATAGCATTAGATATTGATCAGTATCGGGTTGGGATATCTACTCCTAGCTATGAGGCTGTTTTCAGTTCTCAATACTCA
This sequence comes from Enterococcus sp. MMGLQ5-1, assembly GCF_013155265.1. Taxonomy (GTDB): domain Bacteria; phylum Bacillota; class Bacilli; order Lactobacillales; family Streptococcaceae; genus MMGLQ5-1. The sequence goes on from NZ_JABJXU010000001.1 coordinate 477,252, forward strand.
GAGGTAACTAATAATAATTGGAAATTTCATCTATTAAAGCATGTCTTAACTGATCAAGAATTAACCGAGATTCAGTTAACTGAAGCAAGTGAAGTAATGAATTGGGGTAATAAGAAGCTCACCAGTAAAAGAGTTGAGACCTATAAAGATTTTGGAGATGTTTTAGCTAATTTAGGCAGTTTAGAAACCGTAAATTTGATTCGTACGGTTATTTCCTATTTAGCAAGACGCCAACGAGAATTATTTGATGTGCAGGACGATTATAATTTGAAATGTGCTCTAGCGATAGCGGTTTCATCAGAAAAGCTTTCTGAGTTAAAGGGACTTGAGGCGCAATTTAGAGGTGGATTTAGTGTAAAGATTAATGGTCTTCAATATCAGATTGATATCGAGGCGGTTACCTTTGTACCCAAAACGTTTAGTGCTTTATTAGAAACAGCTAATCCAACTTATTTTATCCAAGAGGATGAGCTTAGCGTGTTAGATGGTATCAATTATATTGTTGATTTTAATGATCATTATCTTGACCTCAATGTTTATGATAACGGAGAACTAATTAATAATACTCATTTTTCAGATGGTTTATACGAATTTGCATCACAGGTTAATAAGAAGTATCGCAGTGAGGCTGAGCGAGCAAATTTACAAATCGTTGAAATTGATAATGATATGATTTATCAATTGATTGTGAACCAGAATTCTAATGATCAATATATTCTTTCTATTAATGAAAAGCAAAAGGTGGATCTGTCAGAGGCGATTGGTGAGGTTTCTCAACAATTAACAAAGAAAATCCTTTCATATTTAAATCAGGACTCGGACATTCATTTAGCAAATTTATTTTTAATTAGAGATTTGAATAAAGGCTTAATAATCCAAGATATATTGGATGATTTTTTACAGCAATTTAAATTAAAAAGTAAAAAAATGAATAATAAGGATGCTAGAGGTGCTTATTTATTCGGACTTTTATACTTAGGTGATAAGCAAAATCATTCAGCAGAAACAATAGAGGAGACTTCGCAAGCAGTATCTGAACTAAATCCAGATTCTAAATTGGCGACCGCTGAAGCGGGTAACGATAATGAATTAGGTAAAGATAGCGAAGAGAAGGCGATAGATTTGGAAGCTGCTTCGTTAAGGGCTAGTGATGATATAGAAGTAAATCGTGATGATTTATCAGCTGATCAAAGCAATAATGAAATCGTATTATCTGAATCGGATTTAGAGGTTGCTGACACAAATGCTGAAGAGTCTGAAGCGCTGATAATTAAGGCAGAACAGAGTGATATCTCAGTATTGGAAGCCGATATTTTTGAATATAGCGAGAACCTTTCCACCAGTGCAAATGTTAGTGAAGGTTTGAAGTCAACATCTGAAATAGATGCTGAGGTAGATGTTATTAATACATCTGAAATTGAAGAAGTATTAGTGAAGCAATCAGAATTTTTGAACACGATACTTTTTGATTCGGATGAACTGAACTAATGAAATAGTGAAAAAAGGAGATTGAATTAGTGAGTAAGAAAAATGTCTTGAAAAATTTATTTAATTCAAACAAACGCGAGCATTACAAGATGCATAAGAGCGGGAAACAATGGGTTTTCACAATGATTACGGCGTCTAGTGGTATCCTTGGAGGTTACGCAGTTAGTGCTGAGGATGCTGGGAGTGATCAGTTAAATCAAACTAAAGAGGCTAGCGATGAGGATGTCTTAGCCACTCAGGATCAGGCAACGATCCCTTCCACTACACAAACAACAGATGATTCTTCTGGTAATGAGAAATCTAATGATTTTATCAATCAATATATGTCACTTAGAGCAGGTGATATTTCACAGATTAATGTGGCTACTGATCCTGATGCAGGGCGGAGTGATTTTGATAGTGCTATTAATAATGATACTCCAGTTCAAACTCCAACTTCAGTTCAAGTTGCTACACCTGATCAAGTTACTAACAAGCTAAATTACAAACAGCAGGCAATTGCGAATGGTACATATGCTAATGTTACTGATTGGGCAACTTTAAAAACTGCTTACAGCAATAATGCCATTACTTACATTGACATAACAAGTGATTTTTCGGCTGCAACGAATGTTGCAACACGTGACTTGGGATGGCGTCAAAATCCTGTAATAATTGATGGTAATGGTCATACAGTTAATATGGCGGGCGCTGCATTTAATGTTGGAACGTCTTCAACTGCTCGTGGCTCTGTATTTACAATTACTGATATTAATTTAGTACATTGGCAAAGCGGTACTTTGTCTGGTGATTCAGGAGCTGGTAATGCTGATGGTGTAATTGACTCACGTAACGCAACAGGTGGCTATGGCTACTGGACTTATAATATCAATAATGTAGTTTTAAATGGACGTGATGGGGTTTCGGGTACTGATGACGCTTATCAACCACGTCGTCTATTAGATGCGGAAGACAGTAATGTTGTGTTCTCAGGTACAGTAATTGCTAACTGTAAACAAGAGTTGACTCAGATTGGTAAAGTTAATATTGCTAATGGTGCGCACGTTGAATTAAACCGTACTGTGGGTACAACGGGCTATTCCATGTTCTATTTCATGGCAATTCGAGGGGATAATGCCAGTGATACAGGTTATGATCATTTATTTACAGTTGGTGATGGCGCTGAAATTGTAGGTAATGAGTTAAGCACCTATACTGGTAATAATTATCCATTAGTATACTACGGCTTCAATGGAATAAATGTAGGTGATAATGTCAACTGGAAACAAGATGGATTCCAAATGCTCTTGGATTTCAGTCGATATGCTGGTTCACAATCCAGTAATCGTACAGCAACTTTTGGCCAGAATTTAAATATGACAGCTACACGTACAGTTGGAGCAAATTCTTTAACTGCAGCAAATAGTTCTACTGTAACTTTTAATGCAGGAACTGTACTGGATCTACAACAATGGAATAATAACTCAGTTGTAAATGTGACCACTGGTTCTACTGTTCAATTTGTTTCGCCTAAAAAACTTCATATTGCCCGTTTAGCAGCTAATACTGGTGCAGTTGTAGGTGGAAACATATTTAGTATTGCTGGAACTGGTAAGTTTACGATGAATAATTCATTGATTTCGACTTGGTCAGGTACAGATAGTCAAGCTGCCAATCCTTCTGGAACAAATACAGCCAAATTTACTAAATTGTCTGTTGGTAGCAGTGCTGCCAATACGACTATCACAGATACAGCCGGTAATACCACATCTTCTCCGGCCATTATTCAATTTGGCGGCTCTGGAACACGAGAATTATCAACCAATGCAATTGATCCAGGCACAGTTAAGCTAAATTATATTAATCAAAATGGAGACAAGATTAAAACCATTGACTTGCCAATTGACAAAGAGAATAACTACATTGGACAATTTATTCAGTTGAAAGATAAAGCTTATGCAGTTGATAATATGCCAGCAAATTATATGTGGGCGCTCGCGAGTCAGGTTCTTCCTTCTGCTAAAACTGATGCACAAAGTGGTGGAGATTCTACAACTACTAATGACAACGGTGATGAGTATGGACAAGCCAATGTAGCAATTGTGCCGATGGAGGGTACAGAATTTACATATAATATTTATGTATATGGTGTGGCTAACTCGAATGTGAAGTATCAATACGTTGATACTAAAACCGGGAATGTTGTTGCCTCTGATTATGTAGATGCAGGTAAAGAAGCTTCTGGAACAGAATTAGAACCAGCAAACTATGGTAATACGATTGATTGGACAGATAAATATTATACTGAAACTGTCGTTCCTTCGGGTTATCGTTATGTTACAGGAAGTGATTTAGATGGTAAAACTCAGCCAACTAATACGACGGTTGGTACTGATGCCGTACTAGAAACAATCTATGTAACTGGTGCTGTTCAAACTGTTAATGTTACTTTTGAGAATGCAGATGGGACACCGTTAGTTGACCAAGTTGCTACTGCTTCTATCAACAGAACATCGGGTGATTCGATGACTCAAGCAGAGCTTGTTGAAGGTTTAATCACTCAAAAGGGTTATCACGCAAGTTCTAGTCTTGATGATGCGTTTACGTTTGACTCCACAGACAATGGTCAGTCAGCAACGGACAGTGAACCTCAAAGCTTAACTGTTAAGCTTTATCCAGATTATCAATTGGCGGGTGTTATTTCAGATAATTCACCAACCACTAATCCATCAGACGGTTCAAGCTATACGCAGTTACCAGCAACGGTTACAGAAGGCTCATTTGCTACTGCGGGTGTTTCTAATGGCACGTTAGCGTTACCAGTTTCTGATGCTGATTTAGCAAGAAATGGCTTTATCTACACTGTTCAAGGTCCTGATGGTAAAAACTATGCTAATTTAGCAGATGCGCTTGCAGCAAATAGTAAATATGATACAACAAGTAATGGCCCATCAACGACAGATAGTTCACCTCAAGGCTTTAAGGTAATTTATGAGGAAGATCCAGTATCTGCATCAACATCAACATCAACATCAGAATCTATTTCTACATCAACATCAATCTCTGATTCTACTAGTGGCAGTATTAGTACTTCAACTTCGGAAAGTATCTCTAATAGTACAAGTATTAGTGATTCAGATAGTATAAGTATTAGTGATTCTATTTCAAATAGTGGGTCACAAAGTACTAGTACGAGTGTTTCGGATAGTGATAGTGTAAGTGTTTCAGATAGTATTTCTAATTCCGATTCTCTTTCGATTTCGGTAAGTGACAGTGTTTCTAACTCAGAATCATTATCGATTTCTGTTTCAGAAAGTGATAGTCGTTCTATTTCAGAAGATAGTTCCAATGAAAGTGAAAGTGAAAGCAAGAGTAAGAGTACAAGTGAATCGAATTCGACAAGTACAAGCACAAGTGAAAGTGAGAGTATAAGCGAATCTATTTCAACAAGCACTAGCGATAGTACGAGTGCAAGTGAAAGTACGAGCACAAGTGAATCGACTTCAACGAGCGATAGCGATAGTACGAGCGCAAGTGAAAGCAACAGCACAAGTGAATCGACTTCAACAAGTGATAGCGATAGTACTAGCATAAGTGAAAGTACGAGCACAAGTGAATCGACTTCAACAAGTGATAGCGATAGTACGAGCATAAGTGAAAGTACGAGCACAAGTGAATCGACTTCAACGAGCGATAGCGATAGTACAAGCGCAAGTGAAAGTACGAGCACAAGTGAATCGACCTCAACGAGCGATAGCGATAGTACGAGTGCAAGTGAAAGTACGAGCACAAGTGAATCGACTTCAACGAGCGATAGCGATAGTACGAGTGCAAGTGAAAGTACGAGCACAAGTGAATCGAGCTCAACGAGCGATAGCGATAGTACGAGCATAAGTGAAAGCAACAGCACAAGTGAATCGACTTCAACAAGTGATAGCGATTCCGCTTCAACCAGCACAAGCATCAGTAATAGCGAAAGCACAAGCTTAAGTACGAGTGTGAGTGATTCGTCATCAATTAGTACAAGTACAAGCGATAGTGCTGCGTCAGAAAGTACAAGTATTAGTAATAGCGAAAGCTCGAGTGCCAGTGCCAGTGATTCCGCTTCAACCAGTGCAAGCATTAGTACAAGTACAAGCGATAGTGATTCCGCTTCAACCAGCACAAGCATCAGTAACAGTGATAGCTCAAGTGTCAGTGGTAGTGATTCTGCTTCGACTAGCTCAAGTATTAGTACAAGTACGAGCGTAAGTACAAGCGATAGCGATTCCGCTTCAACCAGTACAAGCATCAGTAACAGTGATAGCTCAAGTGTCAGTGGTAGTGATTCTGCTTCAACCAGTGCAAGTATTAGTACAAGTACGAGCGTAAGTACAAGTGATAGCGATTCCGCTTCAACTAGCACAAGCATCAGCAATAGTGATAGCTCAAGTGTCAGTGGTAGTGATTCCGCTTCGACTAGCTCAAGTGTAAGCGAAAGCTCGAGTGCCAGTGCCAGCGATTCCACTTCAACTAGCTCAAGTATTAGTACAAGTACGAGCGTAAGTACAAGTGTGAGTGATTCCGCTTCAACTAGCACAAGCATCAGCAATAGTGATAGCTCAAGTGTCAGTGGTAGTGATTCTGCTTCAACAAGCGCAAGTGTCAGCGAAAGCTCGAGTGCTAGTGCCAGCGATTCCGCTTCAACTAGCGCAAGTATTAGTACAAGTACAAGCGTAAGTACAAGTGTGAGTGATTCCGCTTCAACCAGCACCAGCATCAGTAATAGTGATAGCTCAAGTCTTAGTGGAAGTGATTCTGCTTCGACAAGCGCAAGTGTCAGCGAAAGCTCGAGTGCTAGTGCCAGCGATTCCGCTTCAACAAGCGCAAGTATTAGTACAAGTACAAGCGTAAGTACAAGTGTGAGTGATTCCGCTTCAACTAGCACAAGCATCAGTAATAGTGATAGCTCAAGTGTCAGTGGAAGTGATTCCGCTTCGACTAGCTCAAGTATTAGTACAAGTACGAGCGTAAGTACAAGCGATAGCGATTCCGCTTCAAACAGCACAAGCATCAGTAATAGCGAAAGCTCGAGTGCCAGTGCCAGTGATTCCGCTTCAACCAGTGCAAGTATTAGTACAAGTACAAGCGTAAGCACAAGTGTGAGTGATTCGTCATCAATTAGTACAAGTACAAGCGATAGTGCTGCGTCAGAAAGTACAAGTATTAGTAATAGCGAAAGCTCGAGTGCCAGTGCCAGCGATTCTGCTTCAACCAGTTCAAGTATTAGTACAAGTACGAGCGTAAGTACAAGTGTGAGTGATTCCGCTTCAACCAGCACAAGCATCAGTAATAGTGATAGCTCAAGTGTCAGTGGTAGTGATTCTGCTTCAACTAGCTCAAGTATTAGTACAAGTACAAGCTTAAGTACGAGTGTGAGTGATTCGTCATCAATTAGTACAAGTACAAGCGATAGTGCTGCGTCAGAAAGTACAAGTATTAGTAATAGCGAAAGCACAAGCTTAAGTACAAGTGTGAGTGATTCATCATCAATCAGCACAAGCATTAGTAATAGTGATAGCTCAAGTGTTAGTGGTAGTGATTCCACTTCAACAAGTGCAAGCATTAGTACAAGCACAAGCTTAAGTACAAGTGTGAGTGATTCGTCATCAATCAGCACAAGTATCAGTAACAGCGAAAGCACAAGCTTAAGCACAAGTATTAGTGATTCCGCTTCAACCAGCACAAGCATCAGCAATAGTGATAGCTCAAGTGTTAGTGTTAGTGATTCTGCTTCGACTAGCGCAAGTGTAAGCGAAAGCTCGAGTGCTAGTGCCAGCGATTCCGCTTCAACTAGCGCAAGTATTAGTACAAGTACAAGCGTAAGTACAAGTGTGAGTGATTCCGCTTCAACCAGCACAAGCATCAGCAATAGTGATAGCTCAAGTGTCAGTGGTAGTGATTCTGCTTCAACTAGCGCAAGTATTAGTACAAGCACAAGCTTAAGTACAAGCGTGAGTGATTCGTCATCAATTAGTACAAGCAATAGTAATAGTGACAGTTCAAGTGTTAGTGGTAGTGATTCTGCTTCAACTAGCGCAAGTATTAGTACAAGCACAAGCGTAAGTACAAGTGTTAGTGATTCGTCATCAATTAGCACAAGCATCAGTAATAGCGATAGCTCAAGTGTCAGTGGTAGTGATTCCGCTTCAACTAGCGCAAGTATTAGTACAAGTACAAGCGTAAGTACAAGTGTGAGTGATTCCGCTTCAACCAGCACAAGCATCAGCAATAGTGATAGCTCAAGTGTTAGTGGTAGTGATTCTGCTTCGACAAGTGCAAGCATTAGTACAAGCACAAGCGTAAGTACGAGTGTGAGTGATTCTGCTTCAACAAGTACGAGCGTAAGCAACAGTGCTGCGTCAGAAAGTACAAGTATTAGTAATAGCGAAAGCACAAGCTTAAGTACAAGTATTAGTGATTCGTCATCAATTAGCACGAGCATCAGTAATAGTGATAGCTCGAGTGTTAGTGGAAGTGATTCTGCTTCAACTAGCGCAAGTATTAGTACAAGTACAAGCTTAAGTACAAGTGTGAGTGATTCCGCTTCAACCAGCACAATCATCAGCAATAGTGATAGCTCAAGTCTTAGTGGAAGTGATTCTGCTTCAACTAGCTCAAGTATTAGTACAAGTACGAGCGTAAGTACAAGTGATAGCGATTCCGCTTCAACGAGCACAAGCATCAGTAATAGTGATAGCTCAAGTGTCAGTGGTAGTGATTCTGCTTCAACTAGTTCAAGTATTAGTACAAGTACGAGCGTAAGTACAAGTGTGAGTGATTCCGCTTCAACCAGCACAAGCATCAGTAATAGTGATAGCTCAAGTGTTAGTGGTAGTGATTCTGCTTCAACTAGCTCAAGTATTAGTACAAGTACAAGCGTAAGTACAAGTGTGAGTGATTCCGCTTCAACCAGCACGAGCATCAGTAATAGTGATAGCTCAAGTGTCAGTGGTAGTGATTCCGCTTCGACTAGCTCAAGTGTAAGCGAAAGCTCGAGTGCCAGTGCCAGCGATTCCGCTTCAACTAGCTCAAGTATTAGTACAAGTACGAGCGTAAGTACAAGTGTGAGTGATTCCGCTTCAACCAGCACAAGCATCAGTAATAGCGAAAGCACAAGCTTAAGTACAAGTATTAGTGATTCGTCATCAATTAGCACAAGTATCAGTAATAGTGATAGCTCAAGTCTAAGTGGTAGTGATTCCGCTTCGACAAGTGCAAGTATTAGTACAAGCACAAGCTTAAGTACAAGTGGTAGTGATTCTGCTTCAACAAGTACGAGCGTAAGCAACAGTGCTGCGTCAGAAAGTACAAGTATTAGTAATAGCGCAAGCACAAGCTTAAGTACAAGTGGTAGTGATTCGTCATCAACAAGTACGAGCGTAAGCAACAGTGCTGCATCAGAAAGTACAAGTATTAGTAATAGCGCAAGCACAAGCTTAAGTACGAGTGTGAGTGATTCGTCATCAATTAGCACAAGCATCAGTAATAGTGATAGCTCAAGTCTTAGTGGTAGTGATTCTGCTTCGACAAGTGCAAGTATCAGTACAAGTACGAGTGTAAGTACGAGTGTGAGTGATTCATCATCAATCAGCACAAGCATCAGTAATAGCGAGAGCTCAAGTGTCAGTGGTAGTGACTCTGCTTCAACTAGCGCAAGTATTAGTACAAGTACAAGCGTAAGTACAAGTGTGAGTGATTCGTCATCAATTAGCACAAGCATCAGTAATAGTGATAGCTCAAGTCTAAGTGGAAGTGATTCTGCTTCAACTAGCGCAAGTATTAGTACAAGTACAAGCGTAAGTACAAGTGTGAGTGATTCGTCATCAATTAGCACAAGCATCAGTAATAGTGATAGCTCAAGTCTTAGTGGTAGTGATTCTGCTTCGACAAGTGCAAGTATCAGTACAAGTACGAGTGTAAGTACGAGTGTGAGTGATTCATCATCAACAAGTACGAGCGTAAGCAACAGTGCTGCATCAGAAAGTACAAGTATTAGTAATAGCGAAAGCACAAGCTTAAGTACAAGTATTAGTGATTCGTCATCAATTAGTACAAGCAATAGTAATAGTGACAGCTCAAGTGTTAGTGGTAGTGACTCTGCTTCAACTAGCGCAAGTATTAGTACAAGCACTAGCGTAAGTACAAGTGTGAGTGATTCGTCATCAATTAGTACAAGCAATAGTAACAGCAATAGCACAAGCTTAAGCACAAGTGTGAGTGATTCATCATCAGCAAGTACAAGCATCAGTAATAGTGATAGCTCAAGTCTAAGTGGTAGTGATTCTGCTTCAACTAGCGCAAGTATTAGTACAAGTACAAGCTTAAGTACAAGTGTGAGTGATTCATCATCAATCAGCACAAGCATCAGTAATAGCGATAGCTCAAGTGTCAGTGGTAGTGACTCTGCTTCAACTAGCGCAAGTATTAGTACAAGTACAAGCGTAAGTACAAGTGTGAGTGATTCGTCATCAACAAGTACGAGCGTAAGCAACAGTGCTGCATCAGAAAGTACAAGTATTAGTAATAGCGAAAGCACAAGCTTAAGCACAAGTATTAGTGATTCATCATCAATCAGCACAAGCATCAGTAATAGTGATAGCTCAAGTCTAAGTGGTAGTGATTCTGCTTCGACAAGTGCAAGTATCAGTACAAGTACGAGCGTAAGTACGAGTGTGAGTGATTCGTCATCAATCAGTACAAGCAATAGTAACAGCGAAAGCACAAGCTTAAGTACAAGTATTAGTGATTCATCATCAACAAGTACGAGCGTAAGCAACAGTGCTGCATCAGAAAGTACAAGTATTAGTAATAGCGAAAGCACAAGCTTAAGTACAAGTGTGAGTGATTCGTCATCAATTAGTACAAGCAATAGTAACAGCGATAGCACAAGCTTAAGCACAAGTATTAGTGATTCATCATCAATCAGCACAAGCATCAGTAATAGTGATAGCTCAAGTCTAAGTGGAAGTGATTCTGCTTCAACTAGCGCAAGTATTAGTACAAGTACAAGCTTAAGTACAAGTGTGAGTGATTCGTCATCAATCAGTACAAGCAATAGTAACAGCGAAAGCACAAGCTTAAGTACAAGTATTAGTGATTCATCATCAACAAGTACGAGCGTAAGCAACAGTGCTGCATCAGAAAGTACAAGTATTAGTAATAGCGAAAGCACAAGCTTAAGTACGAGTGTGAGTGATTCGTCATCAATCAGTACAAGCAATAGTAACAGCGAAAGCACAAGCTTAAGTACAAGTATTAGTGATTCATCATCAACAAGTACGAGCGTAAGCAACAGTGCTGCATCAGAAAGTACAAGTATTAGTAATAGCGAAAGCACAAGCTTAAGTACGAGTGTGAGTGATTCGTCATCAATTAGTACAAGC
>NZ_JABJXU010000001.1:488153-677173 GCF_013155265.1 Enterococcus sp. MMGLQ5-1
GTACAAGTATTAGTGATTCATCATCAACAAGTACGAGCGTAAGCAACAGTGCTGCATCAGAAAGTACAAGTATTAGTAATAGCGAAAGCACAAGCTTAAGTACGAGTGTGAGTGATTCGTCATCAATTAGTACAAGCAATAGTAATAGTGACAGCTCAAGTCTTAGTGCTAGTGATTCATCTTCTACAAGTGAGAGCACAAGCATCAGTAATAGCTCTATCTCAGGTGGAACTGGATCTGGTACGAATGGCACTTCAGCAGCGACCGGAACAGGTACTACATACTCTGGTAAGCAATTACCAATGACTGGTGAAAATACTGATATGACCAAAGAATTAGCTATGTTAGGAATGGTTTCAATGCTCTTAGCGTTAGTTCTAAAAAAGAAAAAGAAACAATATAAGATGTAAGAATTTGAGAAAATAATGTTGGGAATGTTAACCAGTGTCTCAAGGCACTGGTTGATATTTTTTAAGTCATTAAATTGAATTATTAGTTCTATCGCTTTATTTTTTAAGCTTTATGGTGACTAGGATGAATGATTGAGATTTAATAAAAATAATAAATTCCCTTTAAAGGTAAAAAAATGATAGATAAAAAATTAAAAAAATATAGTAAAATTGCCAATGAAATTCAAAAATTATCAGAGAGTTATCAAAAGTTAACTGATGATGAATTAAAATTTAAAACAATTTCTTTTAAGCAACGTCTTGTTGAAGGAATAGGCCTAGAAAACTTATTAATAGAGGCTTATGCAGTTATAATTGAAGCAGATTATCGGGTTTTAGGGATACGTCCTTACTATGTTCAAATTTTGGGCGGAATTGCTCTTTTTTATGGTAACGTAGCTGAGATGAAAACCGGAGAAGGAAAAACGTTAACTGCGACAATGCCTTTATATTTGAGAGGATTAACTGGAAAAGGTAATTTTTTGATTACATCAAATTCTTATTTAGCATGGCGTGATGCTGAGGATGTCGGAAAAGTGTATAAATGGTTGGGACTTACTTGTTCAGTAGGTGTTGTAAAGGATAATAGTGAAGATGAAATTGATAAAGAATTAGTTTACAACTCGGATATCGTCTATACAACACATAGTGCATTAGGTTTTGATTATTTGTTTGATAATCTAACTACGACTATTGAAGAGCAATTTGTTACAAATTTTAACTTTGTGCTAATTGATGAAATTGATGCTATTTTACTAGATATGGCACAGGTGCCTTTAGTAATATCAGGCGCACCGAAGGTCCAATCAAATTTATTTAAATTATCGGATATCTTAGTTAAAGGATTAGTTAATGATGAAGATTTTGAAATCAGTGAAGATATGAAGAATGTTTGGTTTCTAAAATCTGGAATAGAAAAAATTGAAAAGCAGCTAGGTATCCAAAATATTCTTTCTGAAAAATGGCAGGATTTATATCGCCACTTGGTTTTAGCCTTGCGAGCAAATTATTTATTATTTAAGGATAGAGATTATATTGTCGAAGCAGGAGAAATTATGCTTCTAGATGTCGCTAATGGTCGAAAGCTAGAAGGAAATAAGTTGCAAGCTGGTTTTCATCAGGCCTTGGAAGCAAAGGAAGGACTGGAGATAACTGAGGAAAGTCGATCAATGGGATCAATTACTTATCAGAATTTATTTAAAAAGTTTAAGACGATTGCTGGCATGACTGGAACTGCTATGACAGATGCTGAAGAATTTAGAGAAACCTATCAAATGGATGTTGTAGAGATACCGACAAATAAGCCACTTTGCAGAGTGGATCATCCGGATCAAATATTTTTGACGAATGAAGCTAAAATGAAGGCGTCATTAGAGGTTGTAAAAGAAGCAATTAAAAGTCAACGCCCAATCTTGATTGGTACCAGTTCAGTTTCTATGTCAAATCTTTATTCCCTAATGCTACTTGAAAATCAGATTCCTCACAGTGTCCTTAATGCCTCAAGTACAGCAAAGGAGTCATTAATTATTTCTGAATCAGGAAATAAGGGCATTGTTACAGTTGCTACCTCTATGGCTGGTCGTGGAACAGATATAAAATTGGACGATGAAACTCGGTCATTAGGCGGTCTATTAATACTTGGAACTGAACGGATGACAAGTAGTCGAGTGGATAACCAATTGCGTGGACGAGCAGGTCGACAGGGAGATCCAGGAGATAGTATGTTTTTCGTTTCCTTGGAAGATAAGATTGTGCTTGAAAATTCACCAAGCTGGGTTTCAAAGATAAAAGGAAAATTTGAAAAATCTGCTAGTAAAAATGGTGAGGCTATTCTAGAGGAGCCGTTAGATTCTAAGAAGTATGGGCGTGTTATTTCAAGGTCACAGAAATATCTTAAAAATCAAGAGGTTGAAGGTAGAAAGCAGGTTCTTGAATATGATGGTATTATTGACCTTCAACGAGAAAAAATTTATAAAATGAGAAATAGGATAATGGGAGCCAACGAAGACTATCTGGATAGAATTATTAAATATTCCAACCAACAAAGTATTGAGGTTTTTGTTTCCAATAAAGAAAATCTAACGAAACTAAAAGTTATCGATTTTATTTATAATTATTTGGATTATAATTTTGATTATTCATTAATTGGACAAATTGAGAAATTTAGTGATAAAATAATCAAAATTTTTCTAAACAAGATTATTGAAGATAAAATTCATGATTTACCAAAAATGATTCCGGATCGAGTTCAGCTCGTTTATTTTAAGCGTTTGATTATTTTAAAAGCGATTGATTCAATGTGGATTGAACAATCAGACAATTTGCAGCAATTGAAATCTGTAGTTAGTGCTAGAGGTTGGGGTCAGCATAAACCCATTTATGAATTTCAGGAGGAATCACAAAAATCTTTTATTGAGATGGAAAATGAGATTTCAGAGAACGTTATGAGAAATCTATTGTTATCTGAGCTAATCAATAATGAGGATGGATCAATTGAAATTGAATTTCCATAAAATTGAGGAGGATATCATGAAGAACTTTAAGTTCTTATATAGAAAAATAGGTTGGAGTTTATTATTATTATTAATTCTGGAGCTCGGAAAAAATATTCCGATTCCTGGCTATACAGCAAATGCTATTTCTGAAAAATCTTCAAATGTACTTTTAAATTTTATTTCTAGTACGACAGGTGGGAATTTTTCCAATCCTTCTTTATTTTCATTAGGCATGGGGCCTTATATGAGCGCATTAATCATTTGGACAACGATTAGTATGAGTGATTTTGATTGGATAAAAAATATGTCCACTAAGGTTAGAGGTTATTTTCAAAGAGGATTAACATTACTGTTTACAATAATTCAGGCAATCATCCTTTCGGTGAGATTTCAGAAGATGTCAGGCTTCAAATCGCTTGCAGAATTTTGGACATTAAGTAGTACAGTTCAATTAGTATTGATTTTAGTAGCGGGTGGATTAATTGTTTCTTGGCTTTCAGATATTAATTGCGAGCAAGGTATTGGCGGTCAGAGTTTATTTATTTTACCAAGCATCTTAGCTAATATTCCTTCAATGTTAATTTCTGGTCAGGTTGGTGAGCAAAAATACAGTAATCTGTTTCTAATCATCCTATTTATAATAACCATTATCTATATCATATTTACACTATTTTTATATAATACGGAGTATCGGATTCAGATTCAAAGAATTGGTGTGACGAGTAGATTGACGCGTTCATACCTTCCAATTCGTATTTTGACTGCGGGTGCAATGCCCTTTATGTTTGCTGTCACTTTATTTTCCATACCAAGCCTATTGTTTTTAAATAAAAGCTGGACTAATACGACCTTTTCTTATCTAATTTCTCGCTTGTTTACTTTTAATACGGTAGAAGGAATTATTACCTATGGCATAGTCATTTATTTATTGGCCTTAGGATTTAGTTATATTAATTTCCGACCATATGATATCGCAAAAAATTTACGAGATACGGGTGATTATATTTTTAATATTTTACCTGGTAGAGCTACGGAATCCTTTTTAAATAAAAAATTAATTGCCATTTCATTTTTTGGAAATACATATTTGGTACTGGTTTCTGTAATCCCTTTATTTCTTGGATTAAAATATGGGATGATTACGAACTTATCTTTCTATTTTGGCAGTATATTTATGTTGATTATTATTATTGATAATCTATACCAAGAGATAAGATTTATGCTGCAAATTGCCAACTATAATATTTTTAATAAGATTTAGGGGATATATTTATGATTTATTTAATTCCAAATTGGCAACAAGAAAATTTTGTCATGACTAATGATCGAATTTTAGAAATTGCAAAACTGTTTGATAACCGTGCAATTGACTATGAAGTAATGCTCACTAATTATATGCCCTTTTTACGTTATAAATTAGCAAACTGTCAAATAAAATACTGTCAAGTCTTTGATGTGATACAAGACATTCATTTAGAAAAAGGTCATCCGATAACAATTTCTGATTTAAGCTTTCCAGCATTTTCAGAATTTGTTTATTCACCATTCGGTATCAATGTAATTCAGAATCAAAAGCTATTTGCTGAAATTATCTTTAATGAATTTGGATGTATTGCAAAGGTAAAATATTATCAAAAAAATGATTATCATATTGATTACTATGATGAACGTGGCTTTTTATCAGCAAGATTTTTTTATGTTGAGGCTACTTTGGTAAAACGTGAATTTTTTAATGAATACCATGAGCATACCTTAACAGAATATTTGGGTGTTAATCCGAGGGTTATTATTGAAAAAAATAATCATCCAGCAATTTCTAAAAAGGAATATCCAAATTTAGCTGCTGTTATTAGTGAGGTTTTAAAAAGTAAGCTTGTCAGTATGGAGCAAAGCAATGATGTTATCACAACGATTGATAAAAATATTCTTGAAATCACCAGTGAAATACAAAGAAATTTATCGTTGATTAGATTGGTACCTGATAATGTTGATTTGAAGCAATATAGTTCAGATGAATTAAAGGACTTGATGCTAAGAAGTAAGGCTATTGTTACTGATACTGTTCGTCAAAGTAATGTACTGACTGATTTTCAATTTATTCATCCTGCCTTGACTGAGGTTAAAATCGCTTTAATACCATTATTTAATGCTGAGCTCAGGCTTGGTAGTAGTAATTTCGTAGATGATATGATTATTTATTGGAGAATTTCTAAGCTTTCAGCTGAAATACTTGATTTTAATGAAACATTGATTAGCAAATTGTTTGCTGAAGAAAGCTACCGTTTGATTTTAAGCTTGATGAGTACTGAAGACCAACAAGTTATGGTGAATAAGATTAGAGATATAATTGATACTTATTATGGCATTGATAGTCAAACTGAAGATTTTAACAAAATTGAAAAATTTATTTTGGATAAAAGAAATAAAAAATTATTGAAGGTTGATGAAGATGCGATTGAACCGCTGAGAAAAAGTAAAAAGTGGTCTGATTACGTAGCAGCGATTCATGCTTATCATCGGATTGAGTATCGTGTCAACTCGCAGCTTTATGAAATTCAAGCGGATTTAAGTGTGGCAAGACTATATATTGATATTAATGAAAAGCAGAATTTACAAATTCATATTCTGGCTTTAAGTGTCGGAATACCTCAAATTTTAAGTCATTCATCTGATTATATTATAAATCGTATCAATGGACTCGTATTAGACGACTCCTTATCGAAAGATCAAGTAATTGATTTCTTTTTAAAAAAATTAAATCATTGGAACATTGCATTGGTAAAAAATATTGAAGTATTAGAGCAATTTGATGCTGATTGCGTAATTGAAAAATGGAGGCGTGTATTTGATGAAGAAACAGATTAATGTTTTCCATATCGGAGAATCTAGCTCTAATCAAGCTGCAAGTTTATCAGAGCGTTTTAAATATCATTGGTTACCGGTAAAGCAAATTTTTCAATATGGTGATAGCGTCAACGAAAACTTTTGGGATGATAGCTTTGGTGAAAAGGAAAAGCGTTCCATTTTTATTATTGAAAAATTACCTGAGATGATTCTTTCAGAAAATCTGTTGAAGCAGCTGCCAGCCCATCAAATTATTTATAATATTGACGGGGGATTTTCAGAAAAATTGACTGAATTATTAATTTTAAAGGAAGCAATTCCAATGCCTTTGGTGGACATGGAAAAAGCTTTCAAATTAATTAATTTAACGTTTGGTATTAAACAGCAGGGCTATAAAATTTCTAATGATTCCATTATGGTTCATAAAAATTTCGATGGTCATTATAGAAAGCTTGGCAATGCCTATATAGAATTATCAGGTATTTTTCCAGAAAATTATGCGCAGGTGGCGACTTGGCGAATGACTAATTTGATTCAAAAAGCAGATGAAATGGTATTTTATCCTGAGATAGAGGTTTTAGAAGGAGAGGCAGATATTCTCTTTAAAATTTTTATGATTAAGGAAAATTCAAATCAAATTATCAATGTTGTTGAGGCAAGCTTGAATCAAATTAAGGAAAAATTAGCAATTCCATTTATTAGTGCCTCGACCAATGCATATGTTAATGTTTCAATGTACGCTAGAGGTGGCGTTGGTACCTTTCGCGTTGGTCAGCTACATATCAGACGTGCAGTTGGTAAGGGTAACGTAATGGTTCCAGGTGGGCGAAAAATCCATGACGAGGAAAAATTAGATGATGAAGTTTTCTATCATTTTAATGCAGGTGATTTGAAACCACCACTTGCGGTTTACTTTTCAGGCTATCGATCCGCCGAAGGGTTTGAGGGCTTAGGAATGATGAGTAAAATGGGCTGCCCATACTTATTAATTGCAGATCCACGCTTAGAAGGCGGTAATTTCTATCTAGGCAGTGAAGCCTTTGAGAAAAAAATTGTAAAAATAATTTCAGATAAGCTTGAATTATTAGGCTTTACTAATAGCGAATTGCTTCTTTCTGGACTTTCTATGGGGACATTTGGGGCGCTGTATTATGCAAGTGACCTATCACCAAGTGGAGTTATCATTGGTAAGCCCTTGACAAATATAGGGACCATTGCAATGAATGGTCGGATTAATCGTCCAGATGAGTTTGCAACAGCCTTTGATATGGTTAAGTTTAATACTGATACAATCTCTCAAGCCTCAGCACAAGCATTAGATGAGCGCTTTTGGCTGAAATTTCAAGCCGGTAATTATGTCAATACAACATTTGCAGTCGCTTTTATGAAGCAAGATGACTACGATAAGGAAGCTTTTCCAATGCTATTCAAAATACTTAAAGAAAAGTATCCAGCGACAAGAATTTTATATCATGGTTTTATTGGCAGACATAACGATAATAGCGCTGCAATCAATCGTTGGTTTGTAAAGCAGTACAGGAATTTAATGCTAAGTAAATATAACAGAACAATTGGAAGAATAATTTGATTTTTTGGAGGCAATGCAATGCATAATTTTTATATTATAAAATGGGGAAGGGATTATTTTGACAACTATAATTATGGTGCCGAAATTAAATTTGAAGCTGATGATTCTGTCGCCTTCTCTGCGCCATTCATGCCTACTGGCGATGTTATTAAAAGCTGGACCTCTAAAACTCAGTTTCAGATTCATCGCAAAACACCACTATTGCCCTTGTTAACTTCAGGTAACCTTTATCGATTTAAAATAGTAGCAACTGCTGATCATTCTGTGGCAATGCAAGTACGTATTGAATTTTTAGATGTTAGTGGCTCAGTTATTCTTGAAAAAAGCTTTAGTGACTTAGCAGGTCAGTTTGAATTTCCGACTAATGCAGTAAGCTATCGATTAAATTTATTAAATAATCATCACCAGCAAATTTGTTTTAATTATTTGTTGATTTATGACATAGCATTGCATGATAAATTTGAGATTGAGATTGATTTAAAGCATAATTTAGTCTGTTTTCGTGACCATGAGGCGATTAAAAAGAATAGAATTGTTATTTTAAAACAATCAGAGGATGTAAATTGTTTCACTGTTGCAGCTTCGGGAAATCAATATTTTGTTTTGTCAAAGGCTAAAGGCACTGATTTTATTTCACAAATTCAACAGCTTTACCGGCTGATTCAGGTGGATTGGACCGCTGATGCGATTTATCAAATAGAAAAGGGTATCTCATTTTTGCTATTAGAAATGGAGTATCAATTATTGCCTGATATTTTAAAATTGCTCTTAGCAAATGTTAGCTTTACTAATATTGACCCAAAGACAGAAGCAATGGCTCTACAAATAATTGAAAAAAGAATGCTTATCAATGAATTAGCATGTGATATTTTAGAAGAATTTGTCTCAGTTTCTAAATAGAAACGAGACCTCTTCATTTAAAATTTTAAGATGCTTTGCTTAAAGTTTTAAATGAGTGGTCACTTTATATTTTAAATGTGAATTTTTATTTGATAATCATTAATTATCTGGCATAAGGAGAAAGAGGAATGAATTTTTTTATTAATAAAGCGATGGGAATTGGCAATTCAGGTGTTGAACATGCACAGTTTTATCGGGCGGAATGCTTTGATTTAGTGAAATTACCCTATAAATATATATTTATGGAATTGGTTAAAAATCTTCATGAGGCAATGGATAATTGGAATATCGAAGAAAATCAAGTGATTAATATATGGGAATTTTTTGTTTTAGGAGATTCCTATTTATACGAAGGAATAACAGCGCGCGTTGAAGCGAAAAGTGATCTCTTGGTTGATTTTACCAATACACATCGTGTAAAAGAAACAATCACAAGCTCAGGCTTATTAATCAGAGAACATTTTGAAAAATCAACAAATAAAAAAAATCCAAAAACACTTTTAGTATCTAATTATAAAACGGAGATTTATAATGCTAAAACATTAGAGAAAAAAATAATGTTTGAATTGCTTGAAATGCCTCATCGAGGTCGTGTTATGAGCAATATTCATATTTACGATTTTCATGGCAAGCATCTATTTTTCCGAAATGAAATTCTATTTCAACGTTTCTTTTTACATTATTTAGCTGAAAAATTTGATGGAGCTCATAATTTTTTCATTGATCGAGGAGAAGAGACTGAAGCAGCAATTTTTAATCACAGACCGGCAAATTCAAAAATTATCGAGCTGGTTCATGCAGATCATTTATCGGATAGAGATGTTCCAGAAGCACCTTTATGGAATAATTATTATGAATACTTACTAACGCATCTTGATGCAGTTGATAAGGTAGTAGTAGCCACAAAATTACAAAGAGCTGATTTATTAGTTGATTTTCCAAATCAGGCGGATAAGTTTGCGGCAATTCCGGTTGGTGGCATTGATGATATAGATTTTGAAAATATTGAGATAATTGATAAGAAAAACCTTGTTAGATTTGTTACAGCATCAAGGCTTGCATCAGAAAAGCATTTAGATATTGTGATTGAGGCAATTAATAAGGCGCATCAAAAATATCCAGCAATTATTTTGGACATTTATGGTCAGGGTGGAGAGGATCAAAGGCTTCGAGAAAAGATTAAAGCACTTAATGCTGAAAGCTTCATTCAATTAAAAGGGCATACAAATTCTATCAATGATGTCTTATTAGATTATGATGTATTTATCTCGGCCTCATTTTCTGAGGGCTTTGGCTTAACCTATATTGAAGCTCTAAATGCTAATTTACCGATTGTAACGTTTAATGCTAGGTTTGGTGCAATCGAGCTAGTTAAAACGGGTGTGAATGGGATTGTAAAAGAGTTTTCAAGAACCGACTCTGAATTTAATATAAATTCTCTAGCCGAAGGCATTGATGAATTAATAGAATTAGACAGAAAAGAGCTATTAAAAAATATTCGACCATCTGTTAAGGATTTCCAAAAATCAGTGATTGCTAATCAATGGAAGGAGCTTGTTAATGAATTATGAATTAGTCACGGTTATTAAACCAAATAATCCAATATGGGCTAAGCAAAAAGAAAGATTAAAGCATTCTGACGGTCAGGTGCTTTCCATTTCGCCAAGTCCCTGCTTTAATCGTTTAAAGCAAATTGAAGGCATAAAAGGCATTAATTTACTAGATAATATTACAAAGCGCGCACATATACCTAATCAATTTTTATTTTTTAATCAAATTCCAACTGTTACAGGCTCTGAAATTTATATGAACACTGATCGAAGTATTTCGATTATTTCTGAGGGCGAAGAGATTGGTAGCGTAATTACATACGCAGGTACTAGAAGACATGTAAAAGAAGTAAGGTACATTAATCCAGATCAAAGTCTTGATTTTATTGAAGAGTATTCGGATGATGGAAGCCTGTATAGTAACATTTTTTACTATAATAATAAGGTTCAAGAAATTGATTTTCTAAATACACAAAAATTCCCTGTTGTTAGTTATTATTTTTATGAAAATGTGATTACCTTGATTGCAGTAAAAAATCCAATTACCTTAGAAGTTGAGCATAAATATAATAATCTGAATCAATTTGTTTCAGATCAGCTTGCTAAGCTGGTTACTGAGCATGATCAAATTTCGATTTCTTTTTTGGGAATTGAATTAATGGCATTGGAGCATACTCAATCAACCAATACCTTATATCTTGAAGAAAGTCCATTAAATGAAGCAGGGGAAATTAAGGGTAATTTATTAAGCATTTTAACAAATCAAGTTCAGTTTGTGCATAAAGTTGTAGTCAATGAAGCGAATTACGCTATTTTAAAATCAAAAAATGTGCCTTTAGATAAAGTTGTTATTAATAATGGCTAATTGTTTGTAATGAGGGAAGGTTGAAAATGAGTACAATACCCGATGAAAAAATAAAAAAATCAATTTATTCTTTGGTCGCCGATAATGAAGCGACTTCGATTTTTAATTTTGATGAGAACTTGGAAGAGGCTGAACAGCTTGTTTCAGAGCAGTTCGATATTGTGAGACAATTAGAGGAATTGAATGCTTCGCTAATTAGTATTTCATCAGATTTAAAAATACCCGAACGTAATCAAAAAATTCAGCAGATTAATCAACAGTTTGATAAGCTTCAAGCAAAATATAAAAAGAATTTTCATCACCTTAAAATTATTAAAAATACAGTTGAGGTCACCTATCAAGCTGAAAAAGATTTATCAGAATATCATCAATTTTTGGTTAATCAAAAACAATTAAATAGCATAATAAAAGCATCAGCTATTCAAGATGTAAATTTAGAGACAAGCATTTCTAAAGAAAAAAATTAACTTGATGTTAAATATGATTAAGCAAGTAAGCACGCCAACTATTATTAATTTTTGTTAAATAAAGAATAGGTGAAGTAATGAGTAATAAAGTAATTAAAAAAAATGTAGATAGTATGTTTAAGCATGAAGAAACTTACATTAATGCACGTATTAAAAGGAGAAAAAAAAGTAATAGAGGTAGATGGGTCGTCGTTTTTGTTTCAATTATCATGGGACTTCTTGTTATTGGCACTATCTTATATAGCTTCATTGAAACAATTTATTTAAATAATTGATTAATGAGATGGTAATGAGCTTTAGCTATTATTAGAAATTCTGGGAAGCTATTTTCTCAAGAGGAGATAAAATGACAGATTTAGAAAAAGAGCGAATAGAAATAGATTCAAAACATGATCTTTTAGCGGAGAATGAAGCGCTAATTAAAGAAAGGGATAATGAGCTTCAAGCCCTGCTTCAATTAGCTTCGGAAATTGAAAATACAAAAAATGGCAAATTTGAAATGATACATTTTTTTAATGATAAATTTAATAATTTAGTAAATATTTTTAATAGAATCAATCAAAATATAGTAGCCTTAGGTGGTAATGCCTCTCAAATTCAAGATGACGAGTTAACAGCAGATACTATTGAATCGCTTACTACTAAGCTTGATCAGCAAGAGGAGAAGCTTCAAGCCTTATCAATTGATATTTTGAAATTAAAATAAGTTGGTTTTAGTATTCACATATCCAGCTTAAAACCTATTGTATCAATACCTATTGTGCGATATTATAAATGAAAGATTGGTTTTGTTTTTTGAGATTGAAGGAGTAAGATGTAATGAATTATATACCGCGAAAATTGATACGGCTGCAATATAAAATGAATCGACAAACACGACAAATTAATGCGATCAAAAAGAAGAGTTTATCATCAATTACACTTGTCTCGATTATTTCAGGAATAACATTAAGCAGAGGCATCGTGAGTGCTGATGAAACTAGTCAGGATACAATATCTGGTCAGGCAATTGATGCTGGACAAATTAAAACTGGTAATGCTTTTATTGATTCAATTGCGCCTACGGCAACCGATTTAGCTAATAGATATGACCTATATGCTTCAGTTATGATTGCACAAGCTTATCTTGAGAGTGGGAGTGGTCAAAGTGGGCTAGCTTGTGCACCATATTATAATTTATTTGGTATAAAGGGGAGCTACCAAGGCAATTCAGTAACAATGTCAACTAAGGAGCAGTCTAGTGATGGCAATTATACAACAATTGATGCTGCCTTTAGAAGCTATCCGAGCTATGCAGAATCGCTCGAGGATTATGCGCAGCTACTATCTACAAATTTTTATCAGGGTGCAAGAAAAAGTGTAGCAGCAAGCTATGCAGATGCGACCGCTTTTTTAACTGGGCGTTATGCAACAAGCTTAACCTATGCTCAAAATTTAAATGCGGTTATTGAACAATTTGATTTGACGCGCTTTGATAATGCGGATGGCAGTAGCTCAGGGATATTGTCAAGTGATGGCACTTATTTTGCAGACAGTGTACCCTCACAAACTTCAAGTAAAATTTATACTGTGGTTTCTGGCGATACATTAGAAGCAATTTCCGAGCTTTATCATAAAACAGCAGAAGATTTAATGTCAATGAATGGTCTAACAGCCAGTGAATTACAAGTTGGACAAAAAATAGTAATTAATCAGCTTAAACGTCCACTGATTACTGATGACGAGCGACAGGCTGCTGAAAGCCAGCTCTATACGATTCTTACCGGAGATACACTTTCAGAGATTGCGCATAAATTTCAGATTTCGCTAGAGGAATTGATGACTTGGAATGGACTGACAGAGAGCTTAATCTATCCGGGGCAACAGTTAATTGTGAAGCCTGCGGATTCACAGCTACAGAATGCAATTCAAATCAGGGAAAGCCAGTTAGCATTGGAGTCCGAGTATTTGGGAGAAACCTTTAATGTTCCTCAGCTAGACAATTTTAGCTATAGTGTAAAAGGTAATTTAGAGCAGTATCAAGTTGATTATTTTTCTAATAATCAGTGGCAATCTACCATGCAAAAGAGATCTTATAGTGACTCAGAAATTGCATCGTATGTAAATAAATTATTTGATATTAAGGGTGACGAAGAGACCTTAGAGGATGGTGTTAAGATCATCCAAACTAAAGGTGAGACATTAAATAATTTACGCTATACGGAAGCTCAGCTTTCAGTCAATATTATTAATCAAATAGATGGTACTTCGGCGGATTATTTTAAAAATGAATTACTAGCTAAATCTAGAGAATTAAAAAATAAAATTAGTTCAACAGTTGCTTCTGATATTGTTTTAAGAGTAAATCTGACCAAGGATGATGCAACTCGATTTGCTGTTTCTTGGCGTGAAGGAAACGTTGTCTACACTTATACAGATAAAGATATCGATGGTTTAATCGCGGTCGTTTAATTCTTAATAGCTCAACTAAAAATATTAAAATGAAGACGTTTAATGACGTAGAAAAGGTGCTAAATTGCCCTGTGAAAACATTCTGTTTACGCTTTTTAGACAATCTATCTTCAATGACCAGCGTTTAGGAAATTAGAGAAAAAGTACGCACAAGCTGAAGTCTGTTTACGCCTTTTTCCTAAATTTCTACAACAATAAGGTGTTAAATCAACTCTCTCAGAAAAGTGTGGACAAGCTAGTCTTGCACTTTGGCGATTTTTGCCAAAGTGCAAGACGGACTTGTATCACCACTTTTCTAGTTGATTTAACCCATTCACGCTAAACAGTCATTTCAGCTTTTTAGACAATCTATCTTCAATGACCAGCGTTTAGGAAATTAGAGAAAAAGTACGCACAGCTGAAGTCTGTTTACGCCTTTTTCCTAAATTTCTACAACAATAAGGTGTTAAATCAACTCTCTCAGAAAAGTGTGAACAAGCTAGTCTTGCATTCATTCACTTTGGCGATTTTTGCCAAAGTGCAAGACGGACTTGTATCGCTACTTTTCTAGTTGATTTAACCCATTCACGCTAAACGGTCATTTCAGCTTTTTAGATAATCCAGCTTCAATGACCAGCGTTTAGGAAATTAGAGAAAAAGTACGCACAAGCTAAAGCCTGTTTACGCCTTTTTCCTAAATTTCTACAACAATAAGGTGTTAAATCAACTCTCTCAGAAAAGTGTGTACAAGCTAGTCTTGCATTCATTCACTTTGGCGATTTTTGCCAAAGTGCAAGACGGACTTGTATCGCTACTTTTCTAGTTGATTTAACCCATTCACGCTAAACAGTCATTTCAGCTTTTTAGATAATATTCGGCAATTTGTCTATTTTCCTATGGCATTGAGCTTGTCGCATTGTTCCCCGTAAATATAAAAGCTAAGTGTGATTGTCTACCAAACTCGAACGGTAAACAATAAATTTTAAGACATATGAAACTTAACGCTTTAGCGTTCTAGTTGAGTTGTTGAAAAAATTTTATTGTTTCGGGAGAGTTTCGGTAAATCACACGTGCTAGATAAATTACGAATAATTCAAAAAGGGTTAGGACTTTTGTCCTAACCCTATTTTTTTATGATAATATTTCAAGCAACCAGTAATTTGTCGTTTGATTAATCAGGCTTAGCTCTGCGTAAGTCTAATCTATACTAATATATTTTAAAGAATGTATTAATTTTATTATTTGAAAGATAAAATCCATGCTTCTTTTTTATAAAAAAGCTAAACTATAATAAATGAGGAGGGATGTTATGAGTAAAATAATCTACGCACCAGCGATTCAACTAGAGACAGCTGAAATTAAGGCGCTTGCCAAAGATTATCAGCTAATTGTTAAGCCGGAGCAAGTAAATTTAGCAACTGTTGAAATTGTTATTGATACAGGTGAAGTCGCCAATCAAATTTTAAGCCTAGAGAATAACCAATTGAAATGGATTCAGGCATTATCGGCAGGCGTTAATTACTTTGATTTAGCCAAAATTGCTGAGCAGAACGTCTTTCTTACCAATATGAAGGGACTTCATGCCGTGACAATTAGCGAGCATGTTATATTGACAATGATGTATGCAAATCATCAGCTTCCAACCGCGATTAAAATGCAAGCAAAGCGAATTTGGGATACAGAATATTTTTCGCCAAAGACGCTTGAAGCTGAGCGCGTGTTAATTTTTGGAACTGGTGAGATTGGTCGTGAATTAGCCAGACAATTAGCCAGTCATGGCGCTATTCCCCTTGGCATTAATACGACAGGTCAACAGGTGGCTCATTTTGAAAAAGTATTTGCGATGTCAGATTATAAATTGGCATTAGATGAAAAAATAGATACAATCGTTAATATTTTACCTTTAACAGAAGCTACTAATCATTTTTATGATACTACTTTTTTTACTCAGTTAAAATCAAGCGTTAAATTTGTTAATGTTGGTAGAGGACAGAGTGTCGATACAGTCGCTTTGATTAAGGCGCTTTGGAGCGGAGCGATTAGTTTTGCCGCCTTAGATGTTTTTGAATCAGAGCCACTTGAGCAAAGCTCGCCACTTTGGACAATGGAAAATGTAATGATTACACCTCATATGGCGGGCAATATTCCGAATTTTTCAGCTCACGTTTTAGCGTACTTTCTACCCAATTTAGAACATTACTTAAAAACGGGTGCGCCAAATAGAAATTGTGTCGACCCAACTAAAGGCTATTGATTGATAATACAAATATTGATTTAAATTAGAAACCGAACTTCTTTACTAGAGGCTCGGTTTTTGTCAGATTTACCCTTTTATTTTACTGGTTTTTATCATACAATACTATTAATCGAATTTTTAGAAAATTGGTACAATAACGGGGTTTGCCGTTTGGCGAGACCCACAAAGAAGGAGTTTGAGAAAATGTCAAAAAGAAGTTATGTTGTCGCAGTTGTTGGTGCAACTGGTGCCGTCGGTACGCGAATGATTAAAATGCTAGAGGAATCTACTTTACCGATTGAAAAGGTTCGCTTATTAGCGACGTCGCGTTCTGCTGGTAAGGTCTTGAAATATAAGGCTCAGGAAATCGTAGTTGAGGAAACAACTGAAAATAGCTTCGAGGGTGTTGACATTGCTTTATTCTCAGCTGGCGGAAGCGTTTCAGCCAAATTTGCACCAGCGGCAGTTAAGGCCGGTGCGGTTGTTGTGGATAATACAAGTCATTTTCGGATGAATGAAAATGTACCGCTTGTTGTGCCCGAAGTGAATGCCGATGCATTAAAGGCTCATCAAGGCATTATTGCTTGTCCAAATTGCTCAACCATTCAAATGATGATTGCGCTTGAACCAATTCGTCAAGCATATGGCTTAGAGCGAGTAATTGTCTCAACCTATCAAGCAGTATCCGGTGCAGGTGCACGCGCAATCGCTGAAACCGAGCGTGAGCTTAAGGAAGTTTTAAATGATGGTGTTATCCCTAATGATTTGAAGGCAGAAATTTTACCTTCAGGCGGCGATAAGCGTCATTATCCGATTGCCTTTAATGCGCTAGCACAGATTGATGTTTTCACAGATAATGATTATACATATGAAGAAATGAAAATGACTAATGAAACAAAGAAAATTATGTCTGATGATACCATTAAGGTTTCAGCAACTTGTGTTCGAGTACCTGTGCTAACCGCACATTCTGAATCTGTTTATATTGAAACAAAAGAGGTTGCAGATATCAAAGCGGTCAAGGCTGCGATTGCAAAATTTCCTGGTGCTGTTCTTGAAGATGACCCAGCAACTCAAACTTATCCTCAAGCTGTTAATGCGGTTGGTAAGAAAGAAACATTTATTGGTCGCATCCGTCGTGACTTAGATATCGAAAATGGAATTCATTTATGGGTTGTTTCAGATAATCTGCTTAAGGGTGCCGCTTGGAATTCAGTCCAAATTGCAGAAACTTTGCATGAATTGGATTTGGTTAGAAAAACTGAAGTTCTAGTTTTCTAGACAAGCTTTGATTATAGCGTCATGTGATGAGAAAAAAGGAGGCTGAGCATTTATGTCTCAGTCTCTTTTGATGAATTGTAAAAGCAATAGATTAAAATAGGAGGTTATTATGATTTTGAAAGATGTAAAAATAATTACTGCGTTAGTTACCCCGTTCGATGAAAAAGGTGCAATCAATTTTAAAGCCTTGCCAAAGCTCATTGAACACTTGCTTTCAACGCATACACAAGGCCTCGTTATTGCCGGAACGACTGGGGAAAGCCCAACGCTGACTCACGATGAGGAAATTGAGTTATTTAAAGCGATTATTGAAATTGTTAATGGTCGTGTACCATTAATTGTCGGCGTTGGTACAAACGATACTCGAGATTCAGTAGATTTTGTTAAGGAAGTGGCTGCGTTAGATGGAATTGATGCAGGCTTAGCGGTTGTACCTTATTATAATAAGCCGTCACAAGAAGGACTTTATCAGCATTTTTCAGCGATTGCCAATGCTAGTGATTTACCGATTATTTTATATAATGTACCCGGTCGAACTGGTGCTAGCTTAGATGTGGCAACTACTTTGCGATTAGCAGAAAATAAAAATATTATTGCAATCAAAGAATGTCATGGCTTAGATGCAATTACAGAACTCGTTTCCCAAGCACCAAATGAATTTTTAGTGTATACTGGAGAGGACAGCTTGGCGTTTGCATCAAAAGCTGTAGGTGCACAAGGTGTGATTTCGGTCGCAAGCCATGTTCTGGGTAATGAGTATTATGCAATGTTCCAAGCACTTGAAACTGGTGATATCAAATTGGCAGGTCAACTGCAGCAGGCAATTTTACCGAAGGCAAATGCCTTGTTCTCAGTGCCGTCACCAGCGCCAGTCAAAGCCGTTTTAAATCATTTGGGTTATAATGTTGGACCTTTAAGATTGCCAATGGTTGCTTGTACTGAAGCAGAAAGCAAACGCATCGTTGAAATTATAGAAGAATAGTACCATTGGAAATTTATTAATCATACAAAAAGATTATTCATAATTTGTTTAGTTGATTAAAAATGAATTTCGGTCCTATTTTTACTTGACTATGGAGGAGTAAGTTTTTTTATGAGTAATATTAAGATTATCCCACTTGGTGGTGTTCGTGAAAACGGTAAAAATCTTTATGTCGTTGAAGTAAATGACGAAATTTTTGTGCTAGATGTTGGGTTAAAATATCCAGATAATAGCTTATTAGGGATTGATGTTGTTATTCCTGATTTTACCTATTTAATTGAAAATAAATCACGTATTTCAGGTGTCTTTTTAACACATGGACATGCGGATGCCATTGGCGCATTACCGTATTTATTAGAGGAAATTAAGGTCCCAGTTTTTGGCTCAGAATTTACAATTGAGCTAGCCAAAAGTACTGTTAAGCAGTACGAATTACAATTTGATGATTTTCACATTGTAGATGCCAATACCGAAATCGAATTTGCAAATGCGGTTGTCTCATTTTTCAAAACAACGCATACAATTGCTGAAAGTATGGGTATTGTTTTAAGCACTGACGAGGGTAGTATTGTTTATACGGGTGATTTTAAATTTGATCAAGCCGCTACTAAGGATTACGCTACTGATTTTGGCCGATTGGCTGAAATTGGTAGTCAGGGTGTTTTAGCTTTATTATCTGAATCATCAAACGCTGAAAATCCAGCTCAGGTCGCTAGCGAGAAGGATACCGCAGAGGCAATCAAAGAAACAATTGACGAATGGGAAGGTAGAATTATTGTCGCCAGTGTCGCCAGTAATCTATCAAGAATTCAACAGGTCTTTGATGCGGCGGCAAATTCAGGAAGAAAGGTAGTTCTAACTGGTTTTGACCTTGAAAGAATCGTCAAAACAGCAATTAAGTATCATAAGCTTTCAATTCCTAATGAGGACTTATTGATTAAGCCAAAGGATATTTCAAAATATTCAGATCAGGAAATTCTAATTTTAGAAACTGGTAAAATGGGAGAACCAATCAAATCCTTGCAGCGTATGGCTAAGGGAATGCATAAATACGTTAAATTGCAGGAGGGTGATTTGGTTTATGTAGTCACTACACCTTCCATTTCAATGGAAACACAGGTTGCCAAGGCAGAGGACATGGTTTATCGTGCAGGTGGTCAGGTTAAGCTGATTGCACAAGATTTACGTGTTTCAGGTCATGCCAATCCAAACGATCTGCAGCTAATGATGAATTTTATGAAGCCAACCTACTTTATTCCAATTCAAGGTGAATATCGTCAGCTTTCAGCGCATGCCAAGCTTGCCGAGGAGGTTGGTATTGCACCAGCAAATATTGAAATTTTAAATCGCGGTGATATCTTAGAGTATTCTCATGGTCAATTCGGCCTATCAGGCAGTGTACCAGCAGATAATGTGATGATTGATGGTATTGGCGTGGGTGATATCGGGAATATCGTTTTGAGGGATCGTAAGGTTTTATCAGAAGATGGTATTTTTATTGCGGTGATCACAATTAATCGACGGAATAAAACGATTGTTTCTAAGGCAAAAGTGACGACACGAGGCTTTGTTTATGTTAAACAAAGTCGTGATTTGATGCAAGAATCACAAGAAATTGTTGATGCAGTCGTTTTAGATTATTTGCAAGGTAGCGATTTTGAATGGGGTAAACTAAAGCAAGAGATTAGAGATCGTTTGAACAGCTATTTATTTGAACAAACAAAACGTCGCCCAGTTATTTTACCTGTTGTAATGGAAGTTAATCGTAATAAAATTAGTAAAAAATAGCATAATAGATATTTTCAGCATTGGAGACTTGGCTTCAATGCTTTTTTTTTAGGGCATAGTAAAAAGATTTAGATAGTTTTCAGACTAAAGACTCATGTAAAATTGCCTAAATGCTAGCATAATAACAATATAAACGAAAGAGAGGGCAAAATCATGGATAAAAAATCAAGAATTTTAGAATTAGTGAAAAAAGATATTATCTCTGCAGATGAAGCCATAGTATTATTAGAGCAACTTGAGGAAACTAAAACGCCAGATGTGCAAAAGGCTGAAATTGAAGATAACCAAGAAAATTTAAAGGCTATTAATGCTGAACAGGTCACTGAAGAGACAAAAGAAGCGGTTGAGAGTCCTTTTGACGAACCTAAGGCTTCAGAAGATGAAAATATTTATCAAACGCTTAAGGACTTAGAAGATGCCAAGCAAGTTGAAGATAGCTTGCCAGATGATGAGGAAGGCAAAGAATCCAAAACGAACAAATCTGATTTTTCTGAGCAATTTAATCAAGCCTTTAATCAGGCTAAGACGGAATTTGAAAAAGCCAAGCCCCAAATAAAAGAAGTTACTAAGCAGACAGCTGAAATTTTTAAGAGTACCTTTTCATTATTAGGTGGCACAGTCCGTGATTATGTTAAAAGTGAAGATGGTTTATTTATTAAACCCTCATCAGCTGCAACTACGATTGAGAAAAGCTTTACCTTTGAAGACTTAACTGCGATTGATGTTGAGGAAACAAGTGGCAGGATTGAATTTATTGGAAGCGATGATGATCAATTTACAGTAAATGCGCAAATTAAGATATATGGCTCCTTAGATGAAATGGATGCTTTAGAATTATTTGATGAAAAAAGCAGTATTGAGGTTGTTGATCATCAGCTTAAATTTTCAGTTTTAAATAAACGAATGAATGTTGACTTATTATTTAAGGTACCACAAAATAAATTGAATAATTTATCAGTTAAAACAATTAACGGTGATATTATTTTAAATGGTTTATTGCTTGAGGATGCCTACCTAAAATCAACTAATGGTAATATTAAGGTTGAAAATAATGAAGTGACTAACCTTGAAATCGAAGGTGTCAATGGTCAATTAAAATTGATTAACAATAAAATTTTTGCAACTGTTATTAATATGGTCAATGGTAGCATTACCGCCAATGGTAATATTGAAAAAATTAAAGTAAAATTAGTTAATGGCGATATTAAGCTAACACTTAATCAAGAAACCCTACGGATTGTAGAAGCTAATAATGTTAATGGTGCTGTAAAGCTGGCTGTTCCTAGAAAATTGGGTATTAAGGGTGAAATTAGAACGACCTTTGGTAAAATTTTTGATAAGCTAGAGGATTTGAGTACTGTGACCGAACAAAATATTTCTTCAGAGAAATATAAGACAGTTGAGCGTGAAGGGAATGCGCACGTTAGCTTGGATATAAAGACAACAACTGGTAATATTTATATTAAAGATGCCGAAAAGTAGTTTTTTGAAAATACTTAGGACATCAAAAATTAACGTGGAGGGGTTAAAATGAAAAAATTAACCAAATCAAGTACTGACATTGTTTTAACAGGGACACTTGCCGGTATTGCAGAATATTTAAAAATGGATCCAACAATCCTAAGAATTATTTATGTGGTTATTTTATTCTTAGGCTGGGGCAGTCCAATCTTCTTATATATTGTACTTGCCGTTTTGATTCCATCAGCACCAAGACAGCAAAGAAATTCATTCTTTACAGAGGGTAGCTTTAAACAGGAAGCACCAAGAAAGCGTAAGGATGCCGAAAAGGTGGATGATGATTCAAATGATGACTGGTCAGATTTTTAGCAGTATTCAGCTTGGTAAATAAAACTAAAAATGAGGTAGGGAAAGAAATTCCTACCTCTTTTTTTTATTAACTAGGAGAAGATTTTCAAGAAATTTTATTAAGCTGTTATGAGTTTTGATGAGCGCCTTGGTTTATAGCTTGGTAAAAATTAGAATAGTTTTTTATTGAATTTAGTTGTTATACAAATTTTTGAATGTAGGCGGAACATATCATTAAAGAAATTATAAATCTGGATAGAATGACTCTAGAAAAATGATTAAAATCGTAGTATGATTGGCAAATAAGTTAATAACATTAAAGGAGCTTCGTTATGTTGAATGAGCCAAAAAAAAGAATAACATTACCCAGATATCAGCAAATTGCCGTTGATATTGCAGAAAGAATAACTGAAAACAGGTATTCTGTTGGTGAAAAATTGCATGCACGTTCTACTCTGGCAAGTACCTATGGCGTTTCTCCAGAAACAACTCGAAAAGCAATTAATGTATTAGTAGACTTAGGGATTATGGAGGTTAAACATGGTAGCGGTGTTTATGTTGCATCAAAGGAGCGTGCTAAAGACTTTGCTTTGCAGTATCGTGATGTTCAATCGGTTCAAGAATTAAAAAATGAAATTATGGCAAGCGTTGAACGTCAGAAGGATGAATTAAATAATTTTTCAGCCATTCTAGATACGCTAGTTACTCAAACTAAACGCTTAAACAGTATCAATCCTTTTGTACCTTTTGAATTGTTAATTACAAATGAGGCCAAGCATCTGGAAGCAACCATCAGTGAACTTGGTTTTTGGCAGCACACTGCAGCAACCTTAATTGCAATTAGACACCAAAATGAGCTTTTATTATCTCCCGGACCGTATGCTAAAATTTCAGAGAATGACACAATTTATTTTGTTGGCAATGAATTAGCCTTACAGCGTGTGGAAGCATTTTTTTATAATTAATAAATCTCCATTTATAATTGATAGCATTTGCAAAAAATAAGCAGCTGCTATTTTTTTATCTAAATTTGACAAAAGTGACCACACGATGTTAAAGTTGTATGGTCACTTTTTTTAAAATAGATTTTTTATTAATGGAGGAAATTTTGAGTAAAATAAGCGTTAAAAATTTGACTAAAATATTTGGTAAAAAAACCAATCAAGCATTAAATATGATTCAAGGAAAAGCCAGTAAAAATGAAATATTGAATCAAACTGGTGCAACAGTGGGCGTTTATGATGTTTCGTTTGATGTTAATGAAGGCGAAATTTTTGTGATTATGGGATTGTCAGGTAGTGGGAAATCAACTCTTATTCGTCTATTGAATCGTTTGATTGAGCCAACATCAGGTGATATTTTTATAGATGGTCAAGATATCGCAAAATTAGATAAGAAGGATTTAAGAGAAGTGCGTCGTCATAAAATGAGTATGGTTTTTCAAAATTTTGGTCTATTTCCACATCGAACAATTTTGGAAAATACTGAATTAGGACTTGAAATAAGAGGAATTTCAAAAAAAGAAAGAACCGAGCGTGCAGAAAAAGCACTAGAAAATTCGAGTTTAATTGATTTTAAAAACCAATATCCAAACCAACTTTCTGGTGGCATGCAACAGCGGGTTGGTCTGGCGCGCGCTTTAGCGAATAATCCTGAAATTCTCTTGATGGATGAAGCATTTTCGGCTTTAGATCCATTAATTAGGCGTGAAATGCAAGATGAGTTATTAGACTTGCAGGAAAGTGTAAAGAAAACAATCGTTTTTATTACACACGATTTAAACGAAGCATTGAGAATTGGTGATCGAATTGCATTAATGAAGGATGGTCAACTGATGCAGGTGGGAACAGGTGAAGAAATCTTAACTAATCCAGCCAATGATTATGTTAGAGAATTTGTTGAGGATGTAGATCGTTCAAAGGTTTTAACGGCTCAAAATATTATGGTACCAGCGTTAACTACCAATATTGAATTAGATGGTCCAACTGTTGTTTTAAAACGTATGCGACAAGAAGAGGTTAGTATGTTGATGGCGGTTGACAAAAAAAGACATCTGAAAGGTGTTATTTCGGCTTCTGATGCTTTGGAAGCACGTCGAACGAATCAGCCTTTAATTAACTATTTAAAACAAGATGTCATTACGATTGATAAGGAAATGTTAGTGAATGATATTTTTAATTTAATTTATGATTCAAGCATGCCATTGGCTGTCACTGAAGAAGAACGTTTAATAGGTGTTGTTATAAAGGGTAGCGTAATTGAAGCATTAGCAGAAACAAGTGAGGGTTCAAATCATGAATAACATTTTAGATAATAAATTACCGATTGCTGATTGGGTCGAGCAATTTACTAATTGGCTAACTAGCAGTTTCTCTGGATTATTTTCATTTTTACAGTCAATTGGTCAAACCCTAATGGATGGTATGACTCAGATGTTCTTATTGATACCGCCGATTATTTTTATTTTTTTAATCACAATCGCAGCATTTTTGATTTCAAAGCGAAAGCTTGGCTTAACCTGCTTTACTTTGATTGGTTTACTATTTATTCTCAATCAAGGACTTTGGAATGACTTAATGTATACTTTGACCTTGGTATTAATTTCCAGTCTAATTTCAATCATTATTGGTATACCACTTGGGATTTTGGTTGCAAAAAGTGATAAAGCGCAAAGCATTGTTAAACCAATTCTTGATTTTATGCAGACAATGCCGGGATTTGTTTATTTAATACCTGCAGTCGCATTTTTTGGAATTGGTATGGTTCCAGGCGTTTTTGCGTCTGTAATATTTGCCTTACCTCCAACTGTCCGCTTTACAAATCTTGGTATCCGTCAGGTGCCAAAAGAATTGACAGAGGCCTCTGATTCATTTGGTGGTACCGGCTGGCAAAAATTAATTAAGCTGGAGTTACCGTTAGCCAAAAATACAATATTGGCTGGTATTAATCAAACGACTATGCTGTCACTTTCAATGGTTGTTATCGCATCGATGATTGGGGCACCAGGGCTTGGGCGCGGGGTATTGTCTGCCTTGCAAAGAGCACAAGTCGGGAATGGCTTCGTTAATGGTGTTGCACTGGTGATTTTAGCGATTATTATTGATCGCTTTACTCAGAATCTAAATCAGGCAAAAGAATTAGGTACAGTGCCTAAATCAAAAAAAAGTCGTAAAATTTACTGGATGATTGGTAGTGTCATTGCTATTGTAGCTTTAATTGGTGGTTATTTGGTGACAAGTACTCAGTCTAAATCAGATAAAAAAATTAACTTATCTTATGTTGAATGGGATACAGAAGTTGCATCTACTCATGTCATAGGTGAGGTATTAAAGGAGATGGGCTATAATGTAACCTTAACTCCTTTGGATAATGCAATAATGTGGGAATCCGTTGCAAATGGCGAAACAGATGGCATGGTGGCTGCATGGTTACCAACAACCCATAAAGCGCAATATGAAAAATATAAAAATCGTCTAGATGATTTGGGTGAAAACTTAAAAGGTGGTAAAGTGGGCTTTGTTGTTCCAAGCTATATGACTGTTGATTCAATTGCTGATTTAACGAATCAGGCAAATCAAACAATAGTTGGTATTGAGCCAGGTGCTGGAATGATGACATTAGCTGAAGCAACCATGAAGTCATATGCTAATCTATCAAGTTGGAATTTAGAAAGCTCGTCTACTGGTGCGATGACAGCTGCTTTGAGTCAAGCAATTAATAATCATGAGGAAATTGTAATAACTGGCTGGTCACCTCACTGGATGTTTTCAAAATATGATTTAAAATATTTAGAAGATCCCAAAGGAACAATGGGAGGCTCTGAAACGATTAATACTATGGTCAGAAAAGGCTTAAAAGATGATCAGCCCGAAGCATACAATGTACTAGACAATTTTAATTGGACTGTTGAGGATATGGAATCAGTTATGCTGGCAATTAATAATGGTCAGTCCCCAGAAGAGGCAGCAAAGGATTGGATTAAGCAAAATCCTGAAAAAGTGGCAGAATGGAAAAAATAATTAAAAATAGTGAGCTTAAATAAGCAAAGGATTATTTATTAATTGACGACTAAAAAGCTGTGCAGGCTGCTAACATTATTGATAGCAGCCTGCATAGCTTTTTTGCAATTGATCTCATTTAACGAACTGGTATTAAGACTTCAAAGCTTGTGCCCTCTCCAAGTTCACTTTGGACCTGAATGCTGCCACCAAGCTCAGTAACATATGATTTAACGATGGACAGGCCGAGACCAGTACCTTTATTATTTTTTGATTTCGTATTATCAACTCTAAAGAAGCGATCGAAAATTTTTCGCTGATTTAACTCACTAATTCCAATACCAGAATCGCAAATTTGAAAGGTAAGCATATTTTGCTTCATTGATAATTGGATATTTACTTGACCATTATTTTCAGTATAATAGAGTGCATTTTCAATTAAATTTTTAAAAATTAACTGTAATAAGCGTTCCTTGGAGCGAATGATAAAATGTTCTTTTGAAATATTAACTGTAATCTGTTTTTTTTCAATAGTTTTTTTATAGTCGCTTAGGATTGAATTAACAAGCTCAGGTAATTGAATTTCAGAATTATTAATGTGTTGATGACTTTTAGAAAGTGAGATGATATCGCTAATCAATTGATTCAGCCTTTCAGCCTCATGATTGATGATGGCAGCAAAATGCTTAATATCGTCTGGATCCTCAATGCCTTCTAATAGATTTTCAGAAAAGCCAATAATTGAAGCAGTTGGTGTTTTCAATTCATGAGCAATATTAGCTGAAAATTCATTTTGTTTTTCTATTAGCTCAATTATATCCGTCTGATCCTCTAAAAGCACAAAAAAATTCGCAGCATCAATTGGAAAAATAGTAATTTTAAAGAAACGATTAACCTTATCAAAATTCATTTGACGATGGATATGCTCAGGCTTAATTAGCTGATTAACTAATAAATTTAGAAATTCAGCTTCAGCCGAAAAATAGTCAATTGCTGGAAAAAACTGTGGAAAAGTCTCCAATACTTTTTTGTTAGCATGAACAATTTTGCCCTTTTGATTATAAATAAAACTAGGTAAGAGTAGTGTATCTGAAAGTTCAATAAATGAAGTAATTCTTTGTTCTGTTTGAAGTAACGGTTCGGTATCTTGTTTATCTAACATCAATCCTTTTTTTCGGTCGGACTCAACAATTGCCTGAATATTGAGTCGGTTTCTGCGGCGGGTTAATAGTTCATTAATCCAATAGATGAGATAAAGTAATAATAAAGTGATGATAATCGCCGTTTGAATGCCTGAAATATTATTTTTGAGCTCACTGAGACGTAAATAGCCAATAGTTTGGTTGTTTTTAATAATTTTTGTACTATAAGTAATATCTTGATTAGTTATCTTTCGGGTGATATAGCTCCCTTTTTTTAAATTACGAATATCCTCAGTATTAATGGTTTGATTAGTAGCTGGGAAAATTTGCTTTAAATCCTTGTTTAAAATTTGGATAGTTTGTCCATTGGCCTCTAATAGAGAAAAATTGTCTAGCTGACTAAAGTCTTGCTTTTCAACGACTTCTTCAAGCGCAATTAACCGTTTTTCGATGTTATTAGATTGATTATTTAGATTGATAATACGAATAGAAAAGATTAATAAGCTTCCGATAATTAAATAAAAAATCGTTATTAATAATGATTTGTATTTCATATTTGTCCTCTTTTCAGATTGATAATCGCTCTTTTTAACATACAATAAAAGAAGCGATAAAACAATAAAAAGTCAGGTATGTTTTTTTATTTATCGACACAAATAAAAAAGAACAAGTAAATTCAAGCTATCAGCTAGCTTGAATCAATTGCTCAAATGTTAAATTAAGTGCCAAATTGTAATAATTAATTTTCAGAAATTTTAAATTTATAGCCAAATCCGTGCTTGGTGATGATATACTCTGGTTTTTTTGGATCTAGTTCAATTTTTTCTCTTAAATGCGAAACGTGAACATCAACAATTCGGGTTGAGCCTTCAAAATCAAAATTCCAAACGCGACTCAATAGCTTTTCTCTAGAGACAGTATGATTAATATGTGTCATAAAATAATGGAGCAATTCAAATTCTTTTTTAGTTAGCTCAACAAATTGCTCATTAAGTAATAATTGACTGGACATGAGATTGAGCTTAAAGGGGCCTGCTTCCAATAGCTCTAGTTCAGTATTATCTTCATCGCTCGCTGTGGTAGAAAATTCAATTCGTCGTAAAACGGCATTGACACGGGCTACAATTTCACGGGGTGAGAAGGGTTTGAAAATGTAATCATCCGCACCTATCTCAATGCCAACAATTTTATCGACCTCATCCTCTTTTGCAGTTAAAATGAAAATGGGAGTTAGAATGCCTTTACTACGTAATTTTTTAGTGATTTCAATACCACTCATTTCTGGTAGCATTAAGTCTAGAATAATAAAATCAAACTTTTTTGTAGTCGCTAAATGATAAGCTTCGAGTCCATTAGTAGTCGTTGTTACCGAAAAATTATTTTTTTCAAAATTATATTGAAGTAGTGTTAAGATGGAAGGCTCATCATCAACAATCAATATTTTTTTCATTTATCTTATCCTTCCTATCAGTTAGTGCAATAATCAATTTACATTAATAATGTTTTTATATTAATGTAGGCAATGAATGAACTTCATCTTTAAGTTTAACATAAGCATTACTTTAGTAATGTAAAGTCGGCGTAAAATGTTTTTAAGGTTTTGATTAAATTTTGTTATTTTTGTGAGCTACAATTTTTATCAGCTTGAGTTAGCTAAATAAAACTTTAAACCAAAGCGAAATATGATAAAATAATAGTTATGGAGATAGAAAAAAATAATCGAATTAATTCATTATTTGAATTTTATTCGACACTACTAACCGAGAAGCAAATGAATTATATTGAGCTTTATTATGCCGATGATTATTCTTTAGGTGAAATCGCCGAAGAGTTTCAAGTGAGTCGTCAAGCTGTTTATGATAATATAAGAAGGACTGAAAAATTATTAGAAAGTTACGAGCAAAAACTACATTTGTATAGTAATTACATAGTGAGAAAACAGTATCTTGACGAGATTCAATCTAAATACTCGGATGATCCGCAGCTTATCGAGCTTATCGAGCAAATTCAGGCAGTTGAAGAAGACTAATAAGGAGTAAAGATGGCATTTGAAAGTTTAACAGAACGCCTACAGGGTGCGTTTAAGAAATTAAGAGGTAAGGGTAAGGTTTCTGAAGCCGACGTCCGAGAAATGACTAAGGAAATTCGGCTGGCATTGCTAGAAGCCGACGTAGCATTACCTGTGGTTAAGGATTTTGTAAAAAATATTCGTGAGCGTGCTGTTGGCGTTGAGGTATTAGAAAAATTAAACCCGGCACAACAAATTGTTAAAATTGTTGATGAGGAATTAACTAAAACACTCGGCTCTACAGAGAGCCAGCTTTTAAAATCACCAAAAATTCCAACAGTTATCATGATGACTGGTTTACAAGGAGCTGGTAAAACAACATTTGCGGGCAAGCTAGCGAATCGTTTAATAAAGGAAGAAAATGCACGACCTTTAATGATAGCTGCAGATATTTATCGACCTGCGGCGATTGATCAATTGAAAGTCTTAGGCAGTCAAATTAATGTGCCTGTTTTTGAAATGGGAACGGAAGTTTCACCTGTTGAGATTGTTCGACAAGGTTTGATACAGGCTGCTGAGCAGCATAATGATTATGTTCTAATTGATACCGCGGGTCGTTTGCACATTGATGAGCATCTGATGCAGGAATTAGCGGACATTAAATCGCTTGCTAATCCAACAGAAATTTTGTTAGTTGTTGATGCAATGACTGGTCAGGACGCCGTTAATGTAGCACAAGCATTTGATGAAAAGCTAGGTATTACAGGCGTCATTATCACTAAGCTAGATGGTGACACGCGTGGTGGTGCAGCATTATCGATTCGAGCTATTACAGGTAAGCCAATTAAATTTACTGGTACTGGTGAAAAATTAACCGATTTAGAAGTCTTTTATCCTGATCGGATGAGCTCAAGAATTCTTGGAATGGGTGATTTACTAACCCTAATTGAAAAAGCGCAGCAAGATTTTGATGAGAAAAAAGCTGCTGAAATGACGCAAAAAATGCGTGAAAATACTTTTGATTTTAATGATTTTATTGATCAATTAGATCAAGTCACTAATATGGGACCAATAGAGGATCTTTTAAAAATGATTCCTGGTATGAATGAGGTGCCGGGGATTGCCAATGTTAAGGTTGATCCGAAAGATATTTCGCGTAAGCGGGCAATCGTCATGAGTATGACACCTGAAGAACGTGAGAATCCTGATGTGTTATCCCCGAGTCGTCGTCGTCGGATTGCGGCAGGCTCAGGTAATACTGTTATTGAGGTTAATCAGATGATTAAGCAGTTTAATGAATCTAAAAAAATGATGCGTATGGTTTCTAATGGTAATATGGACCAGATGATGCAGGGTATCCCAGGCATGGATCAAATGATGGGTGGTGGCGTAAAGGGTAAGCTTGGAAAAATGGCGATGAATCGTATGATGAAGCAGGCTAATAAAAAAATGAAGAAAAAAAAGAAGAAAAGATAAAATTTTATTCAAAAAAGCATTACTTATTCGGTCAGACTGGCTGATTAAATAATGCTTTTTTTGTGCATTTTAATATCATTTTTTATAGGTATATACCTTTTATTATTAATGACAATATACGACTTGTTTAGGTTAAAAATAGAGCATTTATAACGAAAACCGTATATTAAGATGAAGTTGGTATCGGTTTATAAATTTTTTTGATTATTAATAATAACGTTGATTGGGCAAACGTTCAGCATTAATAATCGAAAAAAATAATGGAGACTAAGGCTAGTATTTGAAGCTCGTTTGGAAACTTTATTACAGGTTTAATTAATAATTGGGATGGGTGTGTATACATGAAAAAATTATCAAAAAGCGGTATTT
The DNA here is from genome assembly GCF_013155265.1 of Enterococcus sp. MMGLQ5-1. Classification (GTDB taxonomy): domain Bacteria; phylum Bacillota; class Bacilli; order Lactobacillales; family Streptococcaceae; genus MMGLQ5-1. Next base: position 518,831 of record NZ_JABJXU010000001.1, read on the forward strand.
TTATTTTAATGACGATTACTATACTCTTACAGTATGTATCGCCAATATTAACCGCTGCTCAGACAACTGAAGCAAAGGCTAATCCAATAACATTGGATACCGCAAAAATTGCTGCAATTGGTGATCAGGATGTGACGGTTGATTTACAGGTTACGGTCAATAATCCTGACACTCAGGCTATTAACTCAGAGATTAAGATTCAAGACAGTGCTGCTGTGATTAAAGCGGTAGCGAATCAAACTGCTTCAAAGAATCAATTTAACCTGAATCGTAATCTGATTTCAGCGCAAATTGCGGGTAGTGCTATTAATGAAATAAATAATCTATCAATTAAACTGGACAAGAGTAGCTTAAAGAATAAGAATACCTTAGTTTTTGAAAGTGAAGGTAATACGACTACCTTAGATTTGAGTCAATTGATTCAAGCTGAATCAGCCGATAGCTCAACGGCTAGTTCGAATAATACCTCAGCAGATACCGAAAAAAGTAGCTCAGAGGCTACAGGTACAACAAGTGATACTGTTGAAAATCAAGGTGAGGAGGAAGCTGTTACAGCAAACCAGATTAATGCTTTCAATGATGAGTCACAAGCAATGGATATTAGTCAGTATTTACCAGCTGATACAAATGGTTCAATATTTGACAGTGTTGAGCTATCCTATACGGATGCGAATGGTAACCCAGTGGATAAAGATCAGATCACTGCTGATACCAAAATTTCTTTTAAATATAATTGGTCGATTCCTAATCAATTAAATGATGATTATGCTTTAAAAGATGGTGACTATTATGAATTTAAATTACCAGAAAATATCAGTTATACTCCTGGAACAGGAACTTTAGGAGATTATGGCGATTATCAAATTTTTAGTGATGGGACAGTTAGGTTTACCTTTAAAAATGTTGAGAATAATGATACGATTTCGGGTTCATTTAATTATAGTCAATCTAGTATTAAAACAAACGAGCCTGGCAAGATAACGATTGATGTGCCAACTAAAGCAGGTACCGATACGCATGAAATTGTAATAAAGCCTAAAGGCGGTAATGATATCGTTAAAGCCGGTAAATTTGATCAGGTAAATAATCCATCAGAGGTATTTTGGGATGTAACGGTTAATACAAGTGGCAATCATTTAGTTGATGCAAAGGTTTCTGACGCTTTTCCAGAGGGTAATGCCTATGAAAGTGTCGCCGTTTATCCGTTAGTTATTGATTTAAATGGTAATGTGAAATCAACAGGTGCTGCATTAAATGAAGGTACAGATTATCAGGTTGATTCAAATGGTACAGTAACTTTTATAGGGGCTTATGCTGATACCTATCAAGCCTTTAAGGTATCATATGTTACTAAAATTGCTGAAAATATCAAGCCAGATGATGGGGGCTTAATTGATTTTAAGAACACTGCAACATTGACAAATGACGGTAAAGAATTAACTGCCAGTGCAGAAGTATCGGCTAAATACGGCAAACTTTTAGCTAAATCTTTTGACGGTGCCGATGGCAGTGGTTCACAAGTCTTTAACTGGCATATTGATTATAATGCGGGTGAAAAAGCGCTTGCAGCTGGCACAACGATTACAGATACTTTAGAGGGTAATCAAATCTTCTATGGTACACCTAAGCTAACTGATACCTCAGGTAAAGTGATAGATGCTAGCTTATATACAATTTCATATTCTGCTGATAATAAAACAATGACAATCAATTTTCCAAAGGGAATTGACCAGCAGGTTAAGATTGCCTATCAATCTCAGGTGACAGTGCCTATTGTGGACAGTGATAAGGTGATTTTAAATAATACTGCTACTAGTAATTCAAAAGAAGCAAGTGTTAATTCTGGTCAAATTACAGAGCAGGGGGTAGTTAAATCACGCGGTGATATTGACTATACAAACCGTACAGTGCAGTGGAATTTAGATATTAATAAGGGCCGTCAAGAGATGAGTAATTGGTCTTTAGAAGACAAGATTCCGGCTGGTTTGACAGTAGACTACGATTCATTTGTTTTTACAAACAATGATTCCAAAGCAGTTTTAGAAAATGGTAAGGATTACAAGGTTACGGATACTGGCTCCGGCTTTAAGGTTGAATTTTTAGGTGATTTGGCAGACACGACTAGTGCTAGATATACTTTGAGCTTTAAAACGAGCTTTGAAGCAAGTGCTTTATCCGATAGTAATAAAAAATGGACCAATTCTGCTGTAATGAATTGGACTGATAAGAATGGTAAGGAACATAAAAATCAGAGCACCGCGGATTTTACACCTCGTGATGATTACCGTTATGATGGTAGTAAATCTGGTAGCTATAATGCGATTACTAAAGCAATCACATGGAATGTTTATACTAATCTTAACCAAAGAAAAATTGAAAATGGTTCGATTACTGATAAAATTTTAGAAGGTCAGGAATATATAGCTGGCTCAGCTACGCTCTACGTAGGTTCAATTAATAAAAATGGTGATGTTGTTGATCTAGTTAAGGTTGATGATGTAACACCAAGCTATGACGAGGCTACACGAACATTGAGTGTTAATTTACCAGAAGGTAGTACAGCAGCCTATGTTTTAAGATTTGATACCTCGCTTAAAAATCAGGTTATTGATAGTAAAGACTATAAAAATACAGCGGTATATAGTAATAATGAAATTTCAAATGACTTAAATGGTCATGCCTCTGTCAATAATGGGGATAGCGTTGTTCAGAAAACAGGAGAACAGGATCCAACAGATTCTGCCTATGCACTTTGGCATATTTGGGTTAATCAATCACAATCGACTGTTAAGGACGTGGAAGTAACAGACATTCCGTCCTCAAATCAAGCAATTGTCGAGGATTCAATTAAGATATATGGCAGTATCGTAGATGCGAGTGGTAATATCAGCAAGGATCCAAGTAATATTCTCGTCTTGAATAAGGATTATTCGATTAATTTGCAAACAGATTCTACAACAGGTAAACAGGAATTAATAATTAAATTTTTAAATCAAATAGATACCGCCTACTTAATTGAGTATCGTGCTTACATTAATTCTCCAGCAGTGAATGATGTTTTGACGAACACCGTTAATGTAACAGCGACAGGTCAAAAGGAAGTCAGTGGTGAAGTTAGCGGCTCGACAACAGTTGTCAATAATGGTGGTTCTTCAACTGCTAAGAATGTTAATCTTATTTTAACCAAGGTTGACAAGGATGATAGCAATAAAAAATTAGCTGGTGTTAGATTTGAATTATATTCATATGCTAACGGTAAAAAAGGTTCACTCCTCCGAACTGGTTTAACTGATGATAATGGACAAATTACTTGGGGAAATCTTAAGAGTGGCGACTATATATTGGTTGAAACCGCAGGCTTAACAGGCTATGATATTCCAAGTGACTTAAAAGCTGGTAAGAAAATAACCTTAAAATATGATAGCGTGGATGACAATAATAATTTTAATCTAACTGAAACAAACGAAAAAACCAAAACTACTCTTTCTGGTGTTAAGGTCTGGAGTGATAGTGATAATCAAGAAGGTCTAAGACCAGAATCTGTCAAGGTTAATTTATTGGCGGCTGGTAAAGTAATTGATTCAAAGGTTGTTTCGGCCAATACAAATTGGGCATTTAGCTTTGCTAATTTAGTTAAATATGATTCAAACAACGAAGAAATTCAATATTCTATCTCAGAGGATAGTGTTCCAAATTATAGTTCCTCAATAGATGATTCTGATTTAAGCCATATTGTTATTACGAATTCTAGAGAAGTTGAAAAGCTTGCTGTTAACGGTAGTAAAACTTGGGACGACAATGATAATCAAGATGGTATTCGTCCATCAAGTATTACAGTTAACCTACTGGCTGATGGTGTCAAAATTGATTCTAAGGTAGTGACGGCAGCTGATAATTGGCAATACAGCTTTGAAAACTTAGCTAAGTTTAAAACAGGTCAAGCAGTTAAGTATACGATAACTGAAGACAATGTTGCTAATTACACAACGACAATTGATGGCTATAATCTTACTAACAGCTATACACCGGGTAAAACGAGTGTAACAGTAACTAAAGCTTGGGCTGATAATAATAACCAAGATGGTATTCGTCCAGAAAATATTGAGGTTGAGCTCTACGCAGATGGTATAGCTACTGGTCAAACTGCGACATTATCAGCTGAGAATCAATGGACAACCAATTTTACTAACTTAAATATACGGCTTAAGGGTAGCCCAGTTTTGTATACGGTTAAGGAAACCGAAGATGAAGCAGGCTATGTTGAAACAGTTGATGATTCTAATCAAGGTAATGTGATTATTACTAATACTCATACACCTGAGCTGACAGAGATTTCCGGTACTAAGACCTGGGCAGATAATAATAATCAAGACGGTATTCGTCCGGCAAGTATTACAGTTAATTTATTAGCAGATGGTATCAAAATTGACTCTAAGGTTGTGACGGCAGCCGATAATTGGCAGTATAGCTTTGAGAACCTAGCTAAGTTTAAAGCGGGTCAAGCAGTGAAGTACACGATAACTGAAGACAGTGTTGCCAATTATACAATGGCAATTGATGGTTACAATCTTACTAATAGTTATACACCAGGTGAAACGAGTGTGACAGTCACTAAGGCATGGGATGATAATAACGACCAAGATGGCATTCGTCCGAAAAGTGTCAAGGTACAGCTGTATGCAGACGGTAAAAAAGTCGGAGATGAAGTAGAATTAAGCAGCAAAAATCATTGGACTAAGACTTTTGATAAGTTAGCCTTAAAGGCTAGTGGTAAGGAAATCAAATACACGGTTAAGGAAGTAAATGTTGCGACAGGGTATGCAGAAACAATTGATGACTCTGATCAGGGCAATGTGATTATTACTAATTTCCATCAGCCTGAGGTTAAGTCGATTGAGCTAACTAAGGCGTGGGCAGATAATAATAATCAATTTAAAGCAAGACCAGATAAAATTCAGGTTCAATTGTATGCAAATGGTATTGCAGTTGGTAGTCCGGTTGATGTAACTGCTCAAAATGATTGGCAGTATACTTGGAAAGATTTAGCTGTTAATCTTTCAGGTCAAGCAATCAAATACACGGTTAAAGAGGTAAGCAATGTGACTGGTTATACTGCTACAATTAGTGTGAAGGATTCTACACATATTGTAATTACCAACACTTATCAAGCAGCAAAGATTAAAACAACAGATAAACCAACTATTTTACCTAAGACTTCTGAAAGGGTAAATAGCTTCTATTACCTCATTGGTTTAATCATCATTGTATTTGCCGGCTTTAAGCTTTTCTTTAAAAGAGAAGCTAAGACTTCAGCAAATTAATTGAAAATAAGGTGTGTCCTTAGGGAGACACCTTTTTTATAACAAAATATTAGCAAGCTACAAGTTTATTCTAGGCTTGAGTTATGATAAAATATGAGTAATATTAATTATAAAAACTAGATTGATTGGCTAAAGAAAGAGGTAAGAAAAAATGTTTAATGGTGGTAATATGCAACAAATGATGAAGCAGGCACAAAAGTTACAAAAGCAAATGGAAGAGAGTAAGAAAAGCCTTGATTCACAGGTTTTTACTGGTAAAAGTGCACAAGATTACGTTAAGGTTAGTATGACTGGCGATAAAATTGTGCAGTCAATTGAAATTAATGAGGCACTTGTTGATCCTGATGATGTTGAAACACTTCAAGATTTAATCGTTGATGCAGTCAATGATGCGATGATTCAGATTAATAAAATTTCTGATCAAACAATGGGCAAATTAAGTAAGGGTTTATTTTAAACAATAATTGCGATAAAAGACTTTTAAAAGATTAAAACTTTTAAAAGTCTTTTTTTGTTTATCAGGATATTAAAAATATGCATAATACTATAATAAAATCATATATTATGCATAAAAATATAAAAAAAAAGAAAAAATATTCAAAAAACATTGATAAAAATTCATTTTAGCGTATAATTACAACTATTAAGTGGAAAAAAATATTCGGGAGGTTGAATTACATGAAAGTATCAATTATCGGTGTGACAGGTTATAGCGGATTAGAGCTTGTCCGATTATTGCATAGCCATCCTGAAGTTGAAATAGCAGGGGTGTATGGTACGCAAAACATTGGCAAAAAAATAAGCGAGCTTTATCCACATTTAATGGGTATCTTAGATTTGCCATTAAAAGAGATTAATCATTTAGAAATTATGGCAGCGAGCGATTTGGTCTTCTTTGCAACACCGAGTGGTGTTTCAAGAGAGGCTGCAATTCAATTTATAGAAAATCAATTTCCAGTGATTGATTTATCAGGTGATTTTCGACTTGATTCGGCTGAAAGCTATCAAAAATGGTATAGTAAGCCAGCAACGCATGCTGCACATTTAAAGCAGGCGGTTTATGGGCTAGCAGATTTTTTAGATAAATCTTCAACTGCTGGTACAACCTTAATTGCAAACCCGGGTTGTTATGCAACGGCATCAATTTTATCGCTTGCACCTGTTGTAATTGACGATTTAATTGATCCTGAAAGTATCATTATTGATGCGAAATCAGGATTATCTGGTGCGGGTAAAAAACTATCCGATGCTAGCCATTATGTTGAAGTAAATGATAATATGTCAGCTTATAAAATTAATCAGCATCAGCATATTCCTGAAATTATGCTTCAATTTAATCGATGGAATACCAAAATTCCAGCAATTCAATTTTCAACCAGTCTGATTCCAGTTACTCGTGGCATTTTTGTGACTAGCTATGTCAAATTAAAATCAGATGTTACCTATGAGGCAGTTAAAGCAGCTTATCATGAGCTTTATCAGGATAAGGTATTTATTCGTGTGATGGAAAATGATCAAACGCCGCAATTGAAGCAAGTTATCGGTACAAATTATACAGATATTGGATTATCCTATAATCCAGTAACCAATACCTTAATGGTTGTGACGGTCATTGATAATTTAATTAAAGGTGCTGCGGGACAAGCGATTCAAAATTTAAACTTATTTGCTGATTTTGACCAATTCGCTGGTTTAGATTTTGCACCAGTTTTCCCATAATAATATTTTAAAAGACTGAGCGAGACAAAATTCAGCTTAATAACAATTCAGCATCGAGCGCTGGGTGATTCTCTTTCGAGCTTTCTATTTTTTCGATAAAACAACTAATAACTAAAGTTGTATATTTTCTCTATCTCAAAAGTGTGAAAGCGATTGTTCGAGTATACCTAATTAGCGCTCAGCTAAAACACTGAGCAGAGTCGGAAAGTTTACATTCCAATGGAGCGTGTGTTTTGTAACAAATTATTGTGTGAGTGGAGCGAGCAAGTGCGATAGCACTCAAGCAAAGCTTGATAATAATTTTCTACAATGCTGAGCAGTCATCTCAGCTTTTTACTTAATCCAGTTTCGATGACCAGTATTTAGGAAAATAGATAAATCATGCGCACGTACAGTCGTCCGCTTCCGCTGCTTTCCTAATTTTCTACAATGCTGAGCAGTCATCTCAGCTTTTTACTTAATCCAGTTTCGATGACTAGCATTTAGGAAAATAGATAAATCATGCGCGCGTACAATCGTCCGCTTCCGCTGCTTTCCTAATTTTCTACAATGCTAAGCAGTCATCTCAGCTTTTTATGAAAGGAATAGATAAAATGAAAGAAATTATAGGAAATATTGCTTCTCCAATTGGTTTTTCAGCTGATGGTGTTCATGCAAAAATGAAGAAAGCCAAACGTGACTTAGGTGTTGTCTATTCTGAAGTGCCAGCAAATTGTGCTGGTGTTTTTACTACCAATCAAGTTCAGGCTGCCCCAGTTAAATTAGATCGCGAGGTACTTAAAGGTGGCAAGCTACAAGCAATTATTGTTAATTCGGGTAATGCCAATGCTGTAACAGGTGAGCAGGGTATGATTGATGCGAAAAAAACACAAGATTTGCTAGCAGCAAAATTGTCAATTGAAGCTAGTCAAGTGGCGGTTTGTTCAACTGGAGTGATTGGCAAATGTTTACCGATGGACAAAATTGAAGCCGGTATTGAACTGTTAGACTTAGAGCGTCATCAGCCAGAATATTTTTCTGAAAGTATTTTAACAACAGATTTGGTAAAAAAAGAAATCGTAGTGACCGAGGAATTTGCGGGGAAAACTGTAACAATGTCAGGCGTCGCTAAGGGAAGTGGCATGATTCATCCAAATATGGCGACAATGCTGGCCTTTATTACGACTGATGCGAATATTTCAAGCGAGCTTTTACAGCAAATTTTAGCAGAATTAACCGAGACAACCTTTAATCAAATTACAGTTGATGGGGACACCTCAACCAATGATACTGTTTTAGTGATGGCTAATGGCTTGTCAGGACAAGCAGAGATTCAAAAGGAAAGTGAGGATTACGCGAAATTTAAATTGATGCTAGCTAAGGTCATGTCAGTCCTCGCCCAAAAAATTGCTGCAGATGGTGAGGGTGCAACTAAGCTAATTGAAGTAAATGTTAAGGGTGCAAGGAATAATTTAGATGCACGCTTGATGGCGAAAAAAATTGTTGGTTCACCGCTTGTTAAAACCGCAATTTTTGGTAGTGATCCAAATTGGGGACGGATTATCTGTGCACTCGGCTATGCGGGACCAGCATTTAATCCAGAAGTTGTCGATATTGCCCTTGCTGAACAATTTGTTTTAAAGCAAGCTGTACCAGTATCATTTGAACAAGAGAAAATGCAGGCAGCATTAAATAATAAAAAGGTTGTAATTGATGTCTTTTTAAATCAGGGTGAGTCTGAGGGAACAGCTTGGGGCTGTGATTTGACTTATGCCTATGTTGAGATTAATGCTTTGTATCATACATAACAATTAACAATTAATAATTAAAGGAGGGTTTCAATGTCGCATTTATTTAATAATTATGGTCGAAATGAAAAGATAGAATTTGTTAAGGGTGAAGATGTCTATTTATATGACGCTGATAATAATCAGTATTTAGATTTCACCTCAGGAATTGGTGTAACCAATCTAGGCTATTCCTTTGAGGCACAAAAATCAGCTATAAAGGCGCAGGTTGATCAGCTGATTCACATTCCTAATCTTTATCATAGTAGCCTTCAAGAGGCAGTGGCTGAGTTAGTCGGTGGCGAGGCGTATGTTGGGCTTTTTGTCAATAGCGGGACAGAAGCGAATGAAGCGGCGATTAAGTTTGCGCGCTTAAAAACGGGCAAACCAGAGATTATTACTTTTAAAAATGGTTTTCATGGTCGTACATATGGCTCGATGAGCGCAACAGCGCAAGAAAAAATTCAAAAGGGCTTTGCACCACTAGTACCAGGCTTTAGGTATGCTGATTTTAATGATATTGATTCTGTTAAAGCTTTAATTTCTTCTGATACAGCGGCAATCATGTTGGAACTGATTCAAGGTGAAGGTGGTGTCTTACCAGTTGATAAAGCATTCATTACCGAATTGAGCCAATTAGCTAAAACCAACGACATTTTATTGATGATCGATGAAGTTCAAACAGGTATAGGTCGGACAGGTAAAAAATTTGCTTTTGAAAATTTTGAGATACAGCCAGATGTCTTTACACTAGCCAAGGGTCTTGCAAATGGCTTGCCTGTCGGTGCATTTTTTGCTAAGGCTGAGTATCGCTCAGTTTTTGCACCGGGTACGCATGGTTCAACCTTCGGTGGTAATCCTGTAGCTATGGCCTCTGCTAAGACAGTGCTTGAATATTTAACCCCTGATTTTTTGGCTGAGGTGACTAGAAAAGGTCAGTTTGTCTTTGACTATTTAAAGGAAAATTTAAAGCAGGTGCCAAATGTTGTAAAAATTCAAGGCATTGGTTTAATGGTTGGCATTCAGTTACTCGATTCGGCTCAAATTGCTACGATTATGCAAGAATTGCAGACTGATGGTGTACTCGTATTACGTGCAGGCAAGGATGTGCTTCGCTTATTACCACCCTTAGTAATGAGTCAAGCGCAATTAGAGCTTGGTTTAGAGAAGATTGTTAAAGCTTTAAAGGAGGTGGCTTAATGTTTCAAGGTAGAAGCTTTTTAAAAGAAATTGACTTTACGAAAAATGAATTAATGTATTTGATTGGCTTAACAGGGCATTTAAAGCAATTAAAGCAGCAAAATATACCTCATGAATATTTAAAAAATAAAAATATTGCCTTATTATTTGAAAAAACGAGTACAAGAACACGGTCTGCATTTACGGTTGCAGCCAATGATTTAGGGGCAAATCCAGAATTTTTAGGTAAAGAGGATATTCAGCTAGGCCATAAGGAATCAACTGAGGACACAGCCAGAATTCTGGGCTCAATGTTTGATGGTATTGAATTTCGTGGCTTTGAGCAGACGGTAGTTGAGGATTTAGCGAAATATTCTGGTGTACCAGTTTGGAATGGTTTAACTGATCTATGGCATCCAACGCAAATGATTGCGGACTATTTTACGATTTTAGAGTATTTTGGTAGTTTAGAGAATAAAACATTGGCTTATGTTGGGGATGGTCGCAACAATGTTGCCAATTCTTTATTAGTGACGGGCGCAATTTTAGGTGTCAATGTTCACATTGTTGCACCGAAGGCGTTGCAACCTGAGTCTGAAATTTTAACAATCGCTCAAAATTATGCTTCAAAATCAGGTAGTGCAATTTTAGTGACGGATGATGTCGCAGTAGGTGTCAAAGGTGCAGACGCACTTTATACTGATGTTTGGGTTTCAATGGGTGAAGCAGTTGATTTCAAGGCGAGAATTGATTTATTATTACCTTATCAAATTAACGCCAAATTGCTTGCACTAACAGGCAAAGCAGAGACAATTATTTTGCACTGCCTACCTGCTTTCCACGACACAGAGACAAAAACTGGTAAAGAGTTAGCTGAAAAATATGGCTATACTGAATTGGAAATTACTGATGAAATTTTCAGAAACGAACGGTCACTTGTTTTCACACAGGGTGAAAATCGGATGCACTCGATTAAGGCAATTATGGCAGCAACCTTAGGTAATTTATATATACCAGAATCTATTTAATTTTCTTTTGACTTACAGAGTTGCTGAGGTATTGCCTTATTATTCCTTGTTATTTATTAATAATTAAATATAATTATTTTTATATAGTGAGTAACTTAATAAAGCATATGTTTTTTGAAAATACCTTTTAGAAATTTTCAAAAAGATTATGAAAATAATAGTCAAAAGTATTCTAAAATGCTAAAATAAGGTTGTTAGGGCAAATTGCCCGCAAAAAATTTTAGGAGGCTATTTAACATGGCAATCGTATCAGCAGAAGAATTTGTAAAAGCAGCTCGTGAAAGTGGATATGCTGTAGGTGGTTTCAATACAAACAACCTTGAATGGACGCAAGCAATTTTACGTGCAGCGCAAGCAAAGAACGCACCAATCTTAATCCAAACATCAATGGGTGCTGGTAAATACATGGGTGGTTACAAAACTGCTTACAACTTAATCGTAAACCTAGTTGAATCTATGAATATCACTGTTCCAGTGGCAATTCATTTAGACCATGGTCATTACGATGATGCATTAGAATGTATTGAAGTTGGTTATACTTCAATTATGTTTGATGGTTCTCACTTATCAATCGAAGAAAACTTAGAAAAGACTCGCGAAGTTGTTAAATTAGCCCACGCTAAAGGTGTGTCTGTTGAAGCCGAAGTTGGTACTATCGGTGGTGAAGAAGACGGTATCATTGGTAAAGGTGAATTAGCACCAATCGAAGATGCAGTTGCAATGGTTAAAACTGGTATTGACTTCTTAGCAGCTGGTATCGGTAACATCCACGGACCTTACCCTGAAAACTGGGAAGGTTTAGATTTAGAACATTTGAAGAAATTAAACGAAGCTGTAACAGAAGCAAACGGTGGCGAAGCATTCCCAATCGTTTTACATGGCGGATCAGGTATCCCTGATGACCAAATTCGTGCTGCAATCAAGCTTGGTGTTGCGAAAGTTAACGTTAATACTGAATCACAAATTGCATTCTCTGATGCAACTCGTAAATTTGCTCGTGAATATGATGCTAATGAAGCAGAATACTTCAAGAAAAAATTATTTGATCCACGTAAATTCTTGAAATCAGGTATTGATGCTGTTCAAGGTGCTGTTGAAGAACGTATCGACGTTTTCGGTTCTGAAGGCAAAGCATAATTCGCTTTTAAAACATCATTAAATCAACGCTTGTCACTTGTGGCAGGCGTTTTTTAGTCGTTCTCACTTTTTTATTTGGGCTCAAATGAATGCTCAAATTGACTAGCTGTCGCAAATTATTGATTGTACAACAAATGCCGAGGCATAAGCAAAATTTGTTTATGTCTCAGCACTTTTATATGTGAATGTAAAGCAGTTAGATATCTAAAATTTAATCAGTTCGTTCTGCGATAAACTCGCCATCTAAAGAATAAGTATTGGTATAAGTTGTATACCCCCTAATATCTTCAGCAGAAACGGTCCAAATCCATGAATCATTACTCTGAGATAAAATGACAATTGAGACGCCACGGTAATAAGCTGGTAACTGTTTGACACGATTATCAGTTTCTTTTAATAGTTTTGGGATAATTGCCCAAGGTACCTCTTGATAGTTAATGGTTTGCTTATAGGATAGCGAGATTTCGTTAGTATTTTTTGACCATTTGAAAATCGGATTTGTTGGGTCGTACCAATACTCATCTTGTAGTTTAGTTTTAGGATTAAGGACACGGGTAACGGCGTAACTACCTGTTTTTAAAACAGGATTTCTAAAATGTAGGCTATAGTTAATTAATTGAACCTCTTGATTTTTGAAATCAGGCTTTTCGAGTAGACTTTTCATCGCGGAGCTAGTCTTTGTTTCATTTTGAAAAAGTTCACTTTTAAATGTCGAGATTGTAGTTCCAACACCGATGATTGTCCAAAGACTGCTTGAAGCTATCAAAAAAATAAGACCTAACCACCATTTAGTCCGCTTTTTCCAAAAAATTAGGATTGTAATCATAAGGATTGGGACAAAACCTAACCACCACAGGATGCTCAGAGCTTTGATTAGATTATCTTTAAATTCAGCTGTTTGATACTCAGTCCATCCCAACAAGAGATTAGAGAAATTAATATTAGTTAAAACTAAAATAAATACAATGACTAAAAATAAGATTATTGGTATTAAGATAGTTAATATTCTAGCTATTTTTTTCATTATTAGCTGCTCACTTTCCGTTTCTTTGTCAATTACTAGTATAGCATAAGGCTTTTTAAAGAAGCTTTAAACGATTGAATGCGACTCGAGGCTAAGCGTTCTACTTTCCATTTATGGTAGCAGTGCTAGAATGCTTATTATTAATAAAAAAAGTTTATTTTATGAAATATCTAGTAACAAGTGGAATAGGTATTCTAGTTTTTCAAAGCGTAATATCTTTGCTCAAGCTGTTTGATAAAAATGAGGTGGTCGTTACTGTACGTAATTTAGAAAAAGCTTTGGGTATTGAATTAGGCAAGTAAATTATTTAGATGAATCGAGTTTAGTAAAGGTATTGCTCGAGTACACAGAAAGTAGATTGCTAAACGTCGATTGTGTCACCTGAACATAAATTGAACGAAGGATTAATTACAAACTTCGGTTTAGATTATGCTATTTTAAGAAATAATTGGTATTTAGAAAATGAGGGCCTGTTAATTGACTCGATTAAAAAAGAACAGCCCTTTGCTTCTAACTCTGGTACTGGCAGAGCGGGATGAGTGAAGAAGTCAGATTATGCTGCGGCTCGTATTTTAGCTGGCGTTGCACCGAGTAAATTAATTTATGAGTTAGGTGAGCAGCCTTTAACCTATCCTGAGTAAAAAATTTCATTAATTTCAATGGATAAAAAGGAATATACTGTACAATTGAATTGCAATTGGTCAGCTGTTAATCGAGGTATTCAAATAGATATCAAAAATGGTTAATTAGCTCTGTTTTAGGTAATGATTTAGAGGTGTTATTAGGTCGCCCACTTGCAAAATTGATAGTTTAATTGTGGACAGGGCTTGTGAGTTTAGGGTTTAAAAATTCTATATTAATGAAGAGGTGGGACAAAAGACGTTTAACGGCGTAGAAAAAGGTGCTTACTCTCTCTGATTAAAACTGTGAAAATAGACAAGTCATTTGTTTATTCAGTTAGACGTTTTCTGTCTGATTGAATGACGTATCTGTTTGAAAAGTTTTGAGAGAGGACGCCCGTAAGTTACGAGCATAAAAAAAGGGGTTTGGATTTTTGTCCTAACTCCCTTTTTATATGGTGAAATATTAATGAAAAATATTCTGATAAAAAATAAAGCAGAAGTTTGATTTCAATCATTAAATATTATTTTCTTGCTATGGAGTGGACTCCATACTTTACAATGATACTAATAGTATAGGAGGTACAAAATGAATATTAAAAAGGCAGCAGAAATGTTTGATTTAACAATTGATACACTTCGTTATTATGAACGAGTTGGCGTAATACCACCAGTTCACCGTAACAAGAGTGGCTATCGAGATTATCAAAACAATGATTTGAATTGGATATACTTAGCTAAAAATTTAAGAAACGCTGGATTATCAATAGAGTCTTTAATTGAGTTTGCTGATTTAGCTCAGTTAAGGGGACAACAAGATGTCGAGGCAGCACAAAAGCAAATATTGGCAGATCAGCTGGAGGAATTAGATAAAAAACTAGCCGAAATGCACGAGGTGAGAGATTTATTGGTTTATAAAATTGAAAGCTACGATGACCATCTTGCTAAATTCAAGGCAGGTGAAATGACGCCAGATAAGGTTGAAAAGCTTTGGGAGCGAAAAAAATAATTTTTTTCGCTTGCACTAGAGTGCACTCCAGAGTTTATTCTAAAGATGTAATCAAATTTAAGGAGGAGTTATCAATGAAAACAATCACGTTAAACAATGGTGTTGAAATGCCACAATTAGGTTTTGGCGTTTATCAAATTCCAAATGAAGAAACAGCAGAAGCGGTTTACCAAGCAATTAAAGTGGGTTATCGGTTAATTGATACTGCCTCAATTTATGGCAATGAAAAAGAAACCGGCGAGGGCATTAAACGCGCAATCGATGAAAAATTAGTGACTCGTGAGGCGCTATTTGTGACTTCAAAATTGTTTATCTTACAGACTCCAGAGGAGAAAGCGGCTGATACGATTGAACAATCGCTTAATTTAATGGGCTTAGAATACTTAGATCTATATTTAATCCATCAGCCATATGGTGATGTATACGGAGCATGGCGTGCGCTGGTTGCAGCTCAAAAGGCTGGTAAGGTACGTGCCATTGGTATTTCTAATTTTAAATCATCTAAAATGATTGAATTTGTTGGTTTAACTGAAGTGAAGCCTCAAATTAATCAAATTGAAGTTAATCCTTGGAATCAACGAATTGAAGATGAAGTGTGGCATCAAAAATATGGCGTTCAAGTTGAAGCATGGGCACCGTTTGCTGAAGGTCGTCATGATTTATTTACAAATGAAGTTTTATCAGAAATCGGTAAAAAATACGGTAAATCAGTTGGACAGGTTGTTTTACGTTGGTTAATGCAAAGAGGCATTGTTGCATTAGCTAAATCAGTTCGCCCAGAACGTATGGCCGAAAATTTTGATATTTTTGACTTTGAATTATCCAAAGAAGATATTGAGACAATTACTGGCTTAGATATGAAGGAATCTGCATTCTTTGATCATGATGCGCCACAACAGGTGGAATGGTTTATGAATCGAATGCTGGAAACGGAGAAATAATGAGAAGCATTTTATACTTACTGCCTTTATGTCTCTTTGCATTAACCGGCTGTTTTCAAGCAGACCACTCCAACCAGAAGCAAGCAGCAAGTACTAATTCTAATGGCAACTCTACAAGCAATGCGTTGATTGTTTATTTTTCAAAGCCCGAAATGAATGGTACTGACATCGTTGCAGGGGCAAGTCGAGTAGTGTCTGAAAATGATCAGATTTTGGGAAACGTTGAACAGTTAGCAGATTGGATTTCAGAAGCTACAAATTATCCGACTGCTCGAATCGAAACGGTCGAAACTTATCCTGATGATCATGATACTTTAGTAGATCAAGCAACAGAAGAGCGTTCAACTGATTTTAGACCGGAATTAAAACCACTTGATGCAAATTTAGCAGACTACAATACGATTTATATTGGCTACCCAATTTGGTGGTCGGATATGCCCATGGCGATGTATAGCTTTTTTGAAACTAATGATTTTAGTGGCAAAGCGATTATTCCATTCTCTGTTCATGGTGGTAGTGGCTTAACCGGGACTGTTGAAACTATTGACAAATTAGCGTCTGGTGCGACTGTTGAATCTGATAATGTTTTGAGTGTTTCACGTCATGATGTGCCAGAGGCGCAAGGTGAGGTGAAGGATTGGTTGAAGTCACTTGGTGTGAATTAGCAGAACAAAATAGCTTATATAGTTATTAAGGTATTTTGATAGCCCATTTGGAGGTGCGAATAAATGAAAAAAGTAATTATCATTGGTGCAGGTGGACAAATTCCAGAAGTCTTGATTCCACTTTTACAAGAGCAAGATGATGTTGAATTAACATTATTTGGTAGAAGTGCATCGAAGCTGCCATACGAAAACGTAACTAAAATTTCAGGTAATGCAAGTAACCTGTCAGAGCTTGAATATGCTTTGGTAGGTCAAGATATTGTCTACATGAATTTTGATAATAAAGCTGTGACCGATGTTGTCGTTGAAGCAATGGAAAAAACTGATGTGAAACGGATTATTCAAGCAGGTGTTTTAAGTGTTTATGGTGAAGTTGCGGAGCCCTTTGCCACATGGAATAGTCGAATGATGGGTGGGCGTGTTGCCAATAATCGCGGTATAGTGACACTGGAAGCGAGTGATTTAGACTATACCTATATGCGTATGACATGGCTTTATAATGGCTCAGACAAGGCTTATGTTGTGAGTCCAAAAGGTGAGCCATTCTTAGGCGTTCAAATTACAAGACGGGCAATTGCAGAGTTTGTTTGTGATAATATCACAGGTAAACGCAACGATCTAAAGGCAAGTATTGGTCTGTGGGAACCTGGTTCAGAAAATAAAGCAAAGCCAGTTTTTTATTAAATTTGAATTAAAGGGAGTAAACCATGAAATTAGCGGAAATTAAAGTTGAAGACATTGTAAAAGTAGAAGGTAATGATAATCAATGGGGTCTTGTTTATGACAATGCCATCACTGAAAACAAAGCGGGTGAAGTCAATATTCATCCAACAACCTATGACTTAAACGGCATTAAGGTTGTAGCAAATATCTATACACCAGCTGGATATGATGCAAAGAAAAAATATTCTGCAGTCACAGTTGCACATCCAAATGGTGGGGTTAAAGAGCAGGTTGCCGGTTTATTCGCTCAAAAACTAGCAGAACACGGTTATATTACTATTACTGCAGATGCGGCATTCCAAGGTCAATCAGGCGGCGAACCACGTATGGTCGACTGTCCAGAATACCGTGTTGAAGACATTCATGGTATGGCAGATGCAATTTCACTTTTCCCGGGCGTTGATTATGATCGGATTGGTGCTTTTGGTGTTTGTGGTGGTGGCGGCTATACACTCCGAGCTGGTCAAACGGACAAACGCTTTAAAACAGTTGCAACTTTATCTGCCTTTAACTCAGGCTTAGTTCGTCGTAACGGCTTTGTGGACTCACAAATTAATACCATTCAAGAACGCTTAGCACAAGCCTCAGAAGCAAGAAATAAACGTATTCGTGGTGGAGGCGTCGATTACACACCTGACCTAAAGCTTTTGAAGCCAGAAGAAGCCGATAAATTACCATATGATATGTATAAGGAAGGCTATTACTATTATGCTGTTGATTATGCCCATCCAAAATCATCATTTATCTACACACAAGAGAGCTTATTACAGCTTGCAACCTATGATGCTTCTGTCAATATGGACTTAATCAATGTGCCATTATTGATGATGGCTGGTAAATTAGCGGATTCCTTCTATTTGACAGAAAAAGCCTTTGCCAATGCAACAGGAACTCAAAATAAAGAGCTATTCTTGATTGAAAATGCACATCATATTGAAACTTACTGGAAACCAGAATACGTTAAAATTGAATTGAAGAAATTAGTTGAATTTTTAGATAAAAATCTTAAAGGAGCCTAATGATGATTGAACAACCATTTGCATTAGGTCAACTTTCCAAGGACAACCATTATTTTAATGGTGATGTCTATCTGGAAGAGTTAACGAAAGAACCAATTCGTGTGACAAATGTGACGTTTGATACAGCAGTGCGCAATCATTGGCATATTCATCACAAGGGTGGCCAGATTTTACTTGTGACTGCTGGCTTTGGCTGGTATCAAGCATGGGGTGAGCCTGCGCAATTTCTTAAAACAGGTGATGTGGTTAATATTCCTGCTGAATTAAAGCATTGGCACGGTGCTGCAAGGGATAGTCAGTTTGTTCATATAGCAATTTCTGTTCCTGCTAAGGATGCAAGCACTGAATGGCTTGAAGTAGTTAGCGATGCGGATTTTGATAAATTAAAGAAGGATTGAATATGAACAGTTTAACAATTAAGTTACAAGGGTCGTTTGTTGTTGGGGGTAAAACAATTACAGCACCCGGTCAATTTGAATTTGATGATGCGCTGCAAACTGCTGGGCAAACCCGTCATGGTGATCATGCCTACGTGGAATATCAAGTGTCTGAAAATGCAAACAAATACCCATTGATATTTCTTCACGGAGCTGGTCAATCAGCCGCCGGTTTTCAAACAACACCAGATGGCAGAGCATTTTGTTTTAGCGATTAATCGTCATGGTGGTCAAGCAGAGCTTTTACGATTGCCAGACCTCGGTTTTAAAGTCAACACGTACTTTATGTTCCAAGATTTAAATAATCAAGAAGTAGCGAATATTATAGATGATTGGTTAAAAAAACATCAGTTAGGAGGAAGATAACCATGGTAAGCCTAGATAAAAAACAAGTTAATTTCATTGCGACAGCAGTATATGCGACTTTAGGAGATTTAGATAATCTAAAAATTGCTTTTGGAAAAGCATTAGACGAGGGCATGACAATCAACGAAGCTAAAGAAGCGATGTTGCATGTTTATGCGTACGCTGGTTTTCCTAGAAGCATTAATGCGACAAATGTTCTACGAGTTTTGATAGATGATAGAGCTAGCGCTGGGAAAAAAGATGCTGTCGGTGTTGCTTCTAGCGAGCTGTCAGCGGAGATTGATAAAAATAAATATGGTGAAGAAATAAGGACTTCTTTAACTGGTCCTAGACCACAACCTGCTTATGCTAAATTTTCACCAGCACTTGATGATTTTTTGAAGGAGCATTTGTTTGCTGATTTATTTGCAAGAGTAACCTTAACTCAATTAGAACGTGAGTTAATTACGATAAGTGTCTTAGCAACCCTTCAAAATGTGCCAGCTCAGCTTGAAACACATACTAAGATTGCCCAAGGTATTGGTTTGACAGACGAACAGGTGGAGGCTTTTGAACAAATTATCTTTAATTTATTAACCAATGGGATTTGAGGTATGTATTTTGAGTAAGGAACGCTTGACTACCTTTATTGATGCAGTTATTGCAATTATTATGACTATTTTAGTTTTAGATTTGCCACATCCAGAATTGATGACATGGGATGGTCTTTTGGCATTACGAGCTAATTTTTTCTCTTATGCCCTTTCCTTTTTCTGGTTAGGGACAATGTGGGTTAATAGGCATAATGAATGGCAAAATATTAAAGTAATTGGCAAGGATACCGTTTGGTATGCCTTGCTAATGCTATTTTTTGCCTCGCTATTTCCGTATACAACAAGCTTAGTTGCTGAAAATTTTTCTAATGCTGTGGCCCAATCCTTATATGGAATTATTGTTCTAATGGTGACATTATTTAATTCTTTAAGCTATAGGTCATTAGTTGTTGCCAATAAAGAGAAAAAGGTCTTTTATCTGCAACAATTATCTAGAAAACATTTCATGAGATGGGACATTGCCATCAAAATGATTGGTCTGATTATCACCATTTTTATCTGGCCGCCTGCGATGACCTTGTCCATTTTAATAGCAGCAGTCATTATTCTTGCCTATCCGGAAGAAAGAAGTAAAGTATGAAAAAACCTTATTTGATTATATTTATTTTTATAGTTATTTTGTTAATGATTGGTTTCTTTATTGGGAATAATGCTTTGAATACCAATAACAACACGAAGGAGGTCAAACAGGTGGAAAATCCTAAAACACTAATTGTTTATTATTCACGATCCGGTAATACTAAAGCGATTGCTGAATTGATACAGGATAAGGTCGGTGGTGATTTGATACAAATAAAAACTGCTGAGGCGAGATCAGCTAATTATCACGAAGAGGTTAACCAAAATGAGCAGGAGCAGGATAATGATATCCTGCCAGAATTAAAGACAGAAATAAGTAATTTTGAGAGCTATGACCGTGTGTTTATTGGCGCACCGACATGGAACATGGCATTGCCACAAGCAGCTGTTGCTTTTTTAGAGAGCTATAATTTTTCTGGAAAAACGGTAATTCCATTTAACACAAATGGTGGTTACGGTGAGGGCTCGACATTTAGCCAGATTGAAGCTGGTGCCAAAGATGCTAAAGTTCTTGAGGGATTTTCGGTCAAAGGTGGCGAGGAAACCAATGGAATTTTATTAGCAATAAAAGGTAATAGAAAAGTTGAAGTTTCAAAGGAAATTGATCGCTGGTTAAAAAAAATTAACCAACAATCACAATAAAAAATTGAAAGAAGAAGAGAATTGAATAAACAAAAGTTTGGAATTGTTTTACCGGTGACACTGTTTGCCTATTTTTTGATTTTAATGGATAACTCGATTATTTTTACGAGTTCTGTCCAAATTGGAGAAAGCCTTCAGCTTTCTTCATCTGCACTTTCTTGGGTATCTAGTGCGTATACGCTAACCTTTGGTGGTTTTCTATTATTAAGCGGTCGTTTATCGGATTTACTAGGTCGAAAACGTATTTTTTTGATTGGTCTAAGTATATTTGGTATAAGTTCACTTTTAATTGGCTTATCACAAAGTGCCTTGATGATGATTAGTATGCGTGCCATGCAGGGTGTTGGTAGCTCAATTATAGCACCAACCACACTTGCTTTAATTATGGACGCTTATCAATCTAATATGCGGCAAAAAGCAATTTCGTATTATGGTGCGACTGCTGGAATTGGTTCGAGTATTGGCTTGTTAATCGGTGGCGGCTTAACTAGCTTAATTTCATGGCGTGCAGGATTCATTATTAATGTTCCTTTTACAGTAATATTAATATTATTAACCGCAAAATATATCAACGAATCAGAGACCAAATCAGAAAAAATTGATTATCTTGGCAGTATACTTTCCGTTTTGGCCCTTGTTGGTATTATTTTTGGTTTTACTGAGGCAAACTTAATTGTTATTGTTTTAGGTATTATTATCCTAGTTCTATTTATTATTCGAGAATCACGAATTAATTTTCCGATTTTACCCTTAACCTTATTTAAGAATAAAATTCGTTCCAGTGCTTATGCGACTCGACTATTATTTATGATGACAATGCTACCTTTCTGGTTTTTTTTACCGCAAATGTTACAAAGTCAGTATGGCTTTTCAGCCTTTGAATCGGGGCTGGCCTTTCTGCCGTTAACAATTGTTAATTTTATTATTGCTTTACAATTACCAAGATTAACCTTGAAATTTGGCAATAGTCGTATTTTATTAGCTGGGGAAATCGTCTTGATGATCGGTTTGATATTGATTGCGATATCAAATATTAGTACAGGTTATTGGGGGGCAATTTTTATCCCAATGATGATTATCGGTATCGGTCAAGGGTTAATTTTGGCGCCAGTGACAGCTGCTGGCGTTCATGAGGCGCCTGTTGAGTTATCAGGTATCGCAAGTGGCGTTACGAATACAATGCATCAAATTGGAGGTCCTATCGGATTATCAATAATTGTTTCAATAACCAATGATTTTCATATCGAAATTTGGATGATGGTAGTATTTACAGCGGTTGCCACGATTATCTTAGCTGTTATGGCTAATTCAAGTAATAATTAATGATAAAATATAATCATAATAAACAATGTTTTGTAAGGACAATAAGTCATATATCTGCTAATATTTAGAAATGCTACCTTTTATTTTTTGAAATTTGAGGCCCACGCTTCAATTTTCTTAATTTTATTAGTTAATCGTCGCTTATATAGATACAATTTGAAAAAATAATGATAAAAAAGATGATTTGTAACTTTATAAGTATACTTTTTTTGAAAATACTTGCACTAGACGCTCGGATTTGATAAAATATTAAAGGTATTAAATAACTCTGTCGTGGCAAACACTTCAGGGCAAGGAGGACAAAACATGAAAACTGATATTCATCCGAAGTATCAACCGGTAGTATTTTTAGATTCTACGACAGGCTTTAAATTCTTGTCAGGCTCTACAAAATCATCAGCTGAAACAATCGAATGGGAAGATGGCAATACATATCCATTAATCCGTGTCGAAATTTCTTCTGACTCACATCCATTCTATACTGGACGTCAAAAGTTCACACAAGCAGATGGACGTGTCGATCGTTTCAACAAAAAATACGGTTTACAAGATTAAAAAATTTAACATCAAAGCGATTGCTTTGGTGTTTTTTTATACCAAAAATTGGTGTAGCTGCTAATAAGGATTGAGTAGATAAATCACTGATAGTTTTTGGCTGATAAGTTACAATAAAAACAGTCTTTGGTATGATAGAAGAATAATGTTATTATTGATATACTGTATTTAACTGAAATTGAATTATTAATTGAAATTGACATTGGATTTGAGGGCATGATTTGAAAGTTCTATTATATTTTGAAGGCATAAAGCTATTAAAACAGTCAGGCATCGGTCGTGCGCGTGAACATCAAATGCGAGCACTGCAGCTTTTAGGATATGAAATAACAGAGGATCCTAGGTGTACCGATTATGATATTTTACATATTAATACCTATGCTCTAAAAAGTTTATTACTGGCGCATAAGGCCAAACGTTTAGGGAAAAAGATAGTTTATCACGCTCATTCTACAGAAGAGGATTTTCGCAACTCATTCATTGGCGCTAATCTCGTTTCTGGTTTGTTTAAACGACATTTAATTCATCTTTACAATTTAGCAGATATTGTCATTACACCAACGGAATATTCTAAGCACTTACTTGAAGGGTATGGTATTAAACCGCCAATAGTTGCCATTTCTAATGGGATAGATCTGACACGCTATCAACGCTCTGAGCAAAAGGAAATGGCATTTCGTAAATATTTTAAGCTCTCGGACGATCAAAAGGTGGTTATTAGTGCTGGATTATTTATTGAAAGAAAAGGTATTCTTGACTTTGTAAAAATTGCAGAGTCCTTTCCAGAAATTACTTTTATTTGGTTTGGGCATGCGCCACTTTACACAATTCCAAGGAAAATTCGTCATGTCGTGCAAAAGGCGCATCCTGAAAATGTGCTATTTCCGGGCTATATTCGTGGTGAGGTTTATGAAGGGGCCTATACATCGGCCGATCTCTTTTTCTTCCCTTCTTATGAAGAAACTGAGGGTATAGTCGTTTTAGAGGCATTGGCGAGTCATCAGCTTGTACTTGTGCGAGATATTCCAGTATACCAGCCTTGGCTTTCTGATGGTCAAAATGCTTTAATGGGTAATAATAATGCTGATTTTGTTCAAAAGATTGAAATGGCTTGTCATTCTGATTGTTCCGATATCGTCAAGGCTGGCCAGACGGTCACACAGCAAAGAACGCTTGAAGCAGTTTCACAGCAATTGAAAGTGGTTTACGAATCATTGATAAAGGAGGTTTAGCGTTTTGAATATTGCTTTTTTTACGGATACCTATTATCCACAGGTGAGTGGTGTTGCGGCATCTATTCAAACTTTAAAAGTTGAATTGGAACGTTTAGGGCATCAAGTTTATATTTTTACCACTACCGACCCAGAAGCAAAGGACGAGAATGATGAAACAATTATTCGGATGCCAAGTGTGCCTTTTGTATCCTTTTCTGAGAGAAGAATCGTGATTCGTGGGATGATTGATGCTTATTTAATCGCGAGTAAATTGAATTTAGATATTATACATACCCACACCGAGTTTGGTGTAGGGATATTAGGTAAGATTATTGCAAGTCGTCTAAAAATTCCAATTGTGCATACCTTCCATACGATGTATGAAGACTATCTTCATTATATTGCCGGTGGTAAGGTAATTAAGCCTTCAATGGTTAAATATTATTCCAAGGCCTTTATGCATAAGCTAAACGGTATTATTTGTCCCAGCGTATTGGTGCAGAGTGTACTTTTACGCTATGGCATTAAAATTGAGAAACGAATTATTCCTACTGGAATTGATTTAGAGCGGTTTGTTCGTCCAGAAATCACAGAAAAGGATGTCCTTTTCTTAAAGGCAGAGCTTGGCATTGATTTTGATGAGGTAATGCTGCTATCTCTTTCTAGAATTTCTTATGAAAAAAATATTCAGCTTGTTGTCAAGGCGCTACCTGAAATTTTACAAGCCATTTCTGCAAAATTAGTCATTGTCGGAGATGGTCCTTATTTAGCTAAAATTCGGAAGCTTGTTCAGGAGCTTGGTATTGAGTCTAATGTCGTTTTTACGGGCATGGTTCCTAATTTAAAGGCTGCCTATTATTATCGTGCTGCTGATTTTTTAATTAGCGCTTCTACTAGTGAGACACAGGGCTTGACCTATACTGAAAGCATTGCTGCCGGCACGCCGATTATTGCATGGGGAAATTCATATTTGGAAGGCCTAATCAGCGATCCAAGCTTCGGTTGTTTATTCTATAATGAAGCTGAAATTGCTAGAACAACAATTTCAGCGGTTGAAAATCATCAGCCGATTCCTAGGCAATTACTAGATCAAAAGCTATTTGAAATTTCAAGTGAAAATTTTGCAATGACCGTCTATGCTTATTATTTGGATACTATGATTAATTTCTCCAGAGAACAGGACTTTAAAAATGCGCATACCATTAGTAAAAAAATTACAGGTACACTGTATTCAATTGTGAAAAGAGGTTAAATGATGAAAATTGGTTTTATTGGCACAGGTGTGATGGGCAAGGCAATTGCTGGACATTTATTAGCTGCCGGACATGATGTTTTTGTTTATAATCGTACGAAATCAAAGACCGATACTTTGGTTAATGCTGGGGCAATTTGGCAGGATACGCCTGAGAACGTAACTGAAAAAAGTGAAATTATTTTTACGATGATTGGTTATCCCAAAGATGTCGAAGCAGTTTACTTTGGTGAAAATGGGATTTTTAAAGCTTCAGTTGCTGGTAAGCTATTAATTGATATGACAACGAGCACACCGACTTTAGCGCAAAAGATTGCTGTGTCTGCAAATAAGTATGATGCTGAAGCATTGGATGCGCCAGTGTCAGGAGGGGATATTGGTGCTAAAAATGCGACCTTGACTGTGATGGCAGGAGGTAGTGAAGAAGCATTTAATCGGGCCAAGCCACTCTTTGATTTAATTTCAAAAAAAGCAGAATTGCATGGTGCTGCTGGAAGCGGCCAGCATGTTAAAATGGCGAATCAAATTGGGATAGCAGGAACGATGACTGCAATGAGTGAACTTATGGTTTATGCAAAGGCAGCGAACTTAGATTTAAAAAGGGTTATTGAAACCTTAAGTGCAGGTGGTGCACAAACTTGGTCGCTCTCCAACTATGGTCCCAGAATATTAAAATCAGACTATTCACCCGGTTTTTTTGTTAAGCATTTCATAAAGGATTTAGGGATTGCTTTAGATGAAGCTGAAAAAATGTCGATTAAATTACCTGCGACTGAGCTTGCCAAGGCGCTTTATGATCAGCTTGCTGAAAAAGGGTTTGAGGATGCAGGAACACAAAGTTTAATTAAGCTTTGGTGGGATTAGTCATGAATTATTCAAAAAAAACTATCAGTGCTGTTCAGGTTATGTTAAAATATCTATGAACAAAAATGGATAAGAATTGAGGCATAGATATGAAATCTCGTTTAGTAGCGATTATCAAGCGTTTAGAAGCAATGTTGGAAGCCAAAGATGGCGAGGACCAGATTCGTCGTTTTGAACGTGATGGCGAAGTCAAAGCAGAAGTAGCATATAGTCAAGAGTCAGAAGCATTTACTTTGACTGATGTTGACTCTAACCAAACTTATACATTCGATGATATTGACATGGTTGCAATTGAAATATATGAGTTGATTTATTAAGAAGAAGTCAATAATAACAGGCATTTAGTTGATTAGTTGTGATTTTAGAGCCTTAAAAGCAGCAAGAAAAAATTTAGATTTGTATTTAGTATTAGCTTTCGCGAAATTTTCGTGAAAGTTTTTTTGTATTTTTTATTATTTTCAGTAAATAATAATTGCTTTTCATGTTCTGTAGATGTATTATGTCTATAGACTTGAAATATCCATAATACTTTTTTAAGGAGTTATTTATGAAATTGAAGAAAAGCTTTGAACAAGCAGTTTGTGTTATTCTAATGCTTGCCCTAGAAAAGGATAATCGACCGATAAAAAACGCAATTCTAAGTCGTCGCTTGCAGGTTTCGGATTCGTATTTAAAAAAAATAATGAGAAAAATGGTCGTGGAAGGTATTATCATCTCAGATGCGAGCAAGGATGGCGGCTTTAGATTAGCAAAGTCACTTGATTTAATCACAATGCTAGACGTTTATTATGCGATTGAGGGTCATGAAGATTTTGTTGAAATTGCACATTACGCCAACCGTGTTTTTGATAACAGCTATAAAAGCTATATTAAAAATGAGCTGGCGGCTGATATACCAAGCTTTGAGGATAAAATATTAACAACTGAGAATAGTATTTTACAGGTTATCTTTGATGGACAAAAGGAATTTTTAGATCGACTAAAAAACTATCCACTATCTAATATCCTGAGAGATGTTAATTGTAAAAATGGACTTGTAGAATGGGAATTGATAAGAAATAAGGAGCTATAATGTTTAAAAAAGAATGGCAAAGTATTTTCAAGAATAAGTTTATGTGGTTAGTGTTAATTGGAATTAGCTTAATTCCAGCACTTTATAATGTTATTTTCTTAAGCTCAATGTGGGATCCTTATGGCAATGTTGATAACTTACCTGTAGCAGTCGTTAATAATGATAAGTCCGTTGAATATAACGGCAAAACTTTATCAATTGGCAAATCATTGGTTTCTAACATGAAGAAAACGGCAGCATTGGATTATCATTTTGTTTCCAGCACTCAAGCCAAAGAAGGCATTGATAATGGTGATTATTATTTAGTAATTACGATTCCAAAGGATTTTTCTAAGAATGCCTCAACGCTATTGACGGATAGTCCAAAGGAAATGGTCGTCGATTATCAAACAACACAAGGGCGTAGCTTTACTGCTTCAAAAATTGCCCAAAATGCAGTGACTGAGCTTAAAACAAAGGTATCAACACAGGTCACCGATTTATATAGTACAGCACTGCTTGAACAATTTGGGACAGTTGGTGAAGGGATGCAAACTGCTGCAGACGGCACAAAAGAATTAAGCAGTGGTACAGTTCAGTTAAAGGATGGTAGTCAAGTCATTGCGACAAATCTTGATAAATTATCATCAAGTAGCCTGACCTTTGCAGAAGGTACGAAGACATTGGAGGTTGGGTTAGATACATACCTAGCAGGCGTTACAAAAGTCAATTCAGGCGCCACGCAAGTTGCAAATGGTACTGCTCAATTAGCTGAAAAAACACCTGCCTTGACAAGTGCCGCATCACAATTAGCAAGTGGCAGCTCAACATTAAATAGCGGCTTGTCTCAATATACAGCTGGCGTAAGTTCATTAGCAACAAGCTTACAAAATTTATCTAATACTGTTTCTAGTGACAATGTGCAAGAATTACAAGCTGGATTAACTAAATTACAAGCAGGGATTGATAATTTAAATGCTAGTGTATCTACAGGAGATACCTCAAAAGGCATAGCCAGCTTGCAGGCGACACTTGCCTTGATGACTAATTTGGCAAATCAAATGCAACAGGAAGTTGATAAAATTTCAACGATTAATTATCCTGCATTAGCTACATCGGCAGTTCAGAATTTGGAATCGTCTTCAGCTTACATTAATGCAAGTGATGAAGCTAAAGCAGCGATGGTTCAAGCGGTTAATGATTCCATCAATTCACAAGCAGCTACAGACCAAAGTAATGAAGAAATAAAATCATCACTGACGGGAGAAATCAATGGCTTAAAAGCTTATATTACAGGCGTGACAAATGGTTTGAGCAATCTTACGGTTGGCCTTCAGCAAGGCACTACTGCCTTAAATGATGGTGCTAAAGTTGCGCTACCCGGTGCAAATCAATTCATTACTCAAGTTCAAACGGCTTCAACAGCACTTACAGCAGGTGCAAATCAATTAAATATAAATTCTAGTCAATTGACTGATGGTTCAAGCAGCTTAGCCAGTGGTTTATCACAGCTTAATCAACAAGTGCCAGCTTTAGCATCGGGAATTAATCAATTAAACTCAGGCGCGAGTCAGGTTGCTGATGGTACTCAACAATTAGTAATTAATGGGCCAACGTTAAAATCTGGTGTTAGCCAGCTCACTTCAGGTGCTTCTCAAATTTCGAGTGGGGCAAGTCAATTGTCTGACGGTGAAAATGAAGTAGTGACTAATTTAGGTAAGGTTGAAAGTGGTTTAAGTGTACTAAACACTAAATTGACCGATGGCGCTGATAAGATTAGCACGGTTAATACTTCTACTGACTCAGCCAAGGCGATTGCTGAACCGGTTAAAGCTGATCATACCGATAATGATAAATTAGCGAACAACGGTACTGGGATGGCACCTTATATGATGTCGGTTGCCTTATTTGTCGGAATGATTACCTCTTGTATGATTTTCGATGTTTATAAGCCTAAAAAACAACCAACCTCCGGTATTGCATGGTGGACAAGTAAGATTTCCGTACTTGCGCTAGTTTCACTTGTACAGTCACTTTTAGTATATGGTGTTGTTGTTGGTATTCTCGGCTTACAACCAGTCTCACATCTTGGCGTGTTAGTGTTACTTGTCTTGCAATCACTCGCCTATATGTCCATGATTGCCTTCTTTACAGTTGCACTTGGCAAGATTGGTGCGTTCTTAATGCTAATCTTTATGATTTTACAATTAGGTGGCTCAGGCGGCACATACCCAACGATTTTATCGAATAACTTCTTTATTTCAATCCATAAATTCTTACCAATGACTTATGGCGTTGATGGTTTAAGAGAAGCAATCTCAATTGGTGGTTCGATAGCAGGACCGATAGCCGTGTTTATTTTTATGATAATTGTATTCAGCTTATTACTGATTTCATATTATCATGTTAAAGCTAGAAGCTTTTCATTTTCGGATACACGCTTGGAGGACTCAATTCAATAATTCTGATTACTGCAAAATGTAAACAAGGTATACTTTTAAGGTATACCTTGTTTTTTTGACTCTACTATAAATTGGAAATTGGTCTGATAAATATTTCAGTTCATTCTTTATCGGTCTAATTTGGTATTGTTTTTTGAAACAATACCGATATCGCAACAAAGCGCGTTTTAAAAGCATGGAGTCAAGGTATTTATAAATTGAGCAAGGCTGTTAATCGATTGAATTAGCCAAGGTAAAGACTATATTTTTAAATAATAATTTAAATAAAAATCGTTATTTTTGTTTTATACTTTAATGATATAATTGAAATATTGAATGAGATGTCAGTTTGGGTGAAAGGTCGATGGTGATTCGTATGCTGGGCGATATTATTAAAATAATCCTAATTATTATTTTTACTGTTATCTTTATTTGGTCATCAAGCCTTATGTTTAAATTTTGGCAGGATATTGTTGAGAGAAATCATGATGAAGGTGACAAATGAATTTCATGATAATTTCTGTAAATATTTTCAAAATCAAGCTATTTTCCATAAATATTTGAAAAATAAATTGTGAAAATGATAAAAATTTGTTATAATTGTACAGCTAGAGACTAAATTTTTAGGAGAAATTATTTTGAAATTAAGAGAAGATATTAGAAATGTTGCAATCATTGCCCACGTTGACCACGGTAAAACGACATTGGTGGACGAATTATTAAAGCAATCTGAAACATTAGATGGTCATACTCAATTAAATGAACGTGCGATGGATTCAAATGCCTTAGAGCAAGAGCGTGGTATCACGATTTTGGCTAAAAATACGGCAGTAAAATATAATGGCACTCAAATTAATATTATGGATACCCCTGGTCACGCGGACTTTGGTGGCGAAGTAGAACGTATCATGAAAATGGTTGACGGTGTTGTTTTAGTTGTTGATGCTTATGAAGGTACAATGCCGCAAACGCGTTTTGTATTGAAAAAGGCACTAGAACAAAATTTGGTGCCAATCGTGGTGGTGAATAAAATTGATAAGCCGTCAGCACGTCCGGAGCATGTTGTCGATGAGGTTTTAGAATTATTCATCGAATTAGGTGCAGATGACGATCAATTAGACTTTCCAGTGATTTATGCATCAGCAATCAATGGTACATCAAGCTTATCTGATGATCCAGCGAGTCAAGAAAGTACAATGAATTATGTTTTTGATACAATCATCGAGCATATTCCAGCACCAGTTGATAATTCTGATGAACCTTTACAATTCCAAGTATCATTACTTGATTATAATGATTACGTGGGTCGTATCGGAATTGGTCGTGTTTTCCGCGGTACAATCAAGGTTGGTGACCAAGTAACCCTATCTAAGCTTGACGGTTCAACTAAAAATTTCCGTGTCACTAAATTATTTGGCTTCTTCGGTTTAACTAGGGTTGAAATTAATGAAGCAAAAGCTGGTGATTTAATCGCAGTTTCAGGTATGGAGGACATCTTTGTTGGAGAAACAATTACACCGACGGATGCTGTTGAGCCATTACCAATTCTTCATATTGATGAACCAACATTGCAAATGACTTTCTTAGTTAATAATTCACCATTTGCGGGTCGTGAGGGTAAATTTGTAACCTCTCGTAAAATTGAAGAGCGCTTGGAAGCTGAGCTGCAAACAGACGTTTCTTTACGTGTTGATCCAACTGATTCTCCAGATAAATGGACTGTCTCAGGACGTGGTGAGCTACATTTATCAATCCTGATTGAAACGATGCGTCGTGAGGGCTATGAATTACAAGTGTCTCGTCCAGAAGTAATTGTACGTGAAATTGATGGTAAAAAGACGGAACCCTTTGAACGCGTCCAAATTGATACACCAGAAGAATACCAAGGCTCAATTATTCAATCACTTTCTGAACGTAAGGGTGAAATGTTGGATATGGTCAATGTTGGTAATGGACAGGTTCGCTTAATCTTCCTTGTACCAGCTCGTGGTCTAATTGGTTATACGACTGAATTTATGTCAATGACACGTGGCTATGGTATTTTAAACCATACCTTTGATCAGTATTTACCTTTGATTAATGAAACAATTGGTGGCCGTCACCGTGGTGCACTTGTTTCAATCGATACTGGTAAAGCAACTACCTATTCAATCATGTCTGTTGAAGAACGTGGTACAGTCTTTGTCACACCAGGGACAGAGGTTTATGAGGGTATGATTGTCGGTGAAAATGCACGTGATAACGATTTGACTGTTAATATCACTAAAGCTAAGCAAATGACTAACGTCCGTTCTGCAAATAAGGACCAAACCTCAGTCATCAAGACACCTCGTCAGTTGACCTTAGAAGAGTCATTAGAATTCTTGAATGATGATGAATATATGGAAGTGACACCTGAAACGATTCGTTTAAGAAAACAGATTTTAAATAAAGCGGAACGTGAAAAAGCAACCAAGAAAAAGAAAAAAGATTAAAATTTCAATGATGAATTAATAATTTTATTGAATATATAGAGAGGGATGGGAATTTTCCTGTCCCTTTTTTAAAATTTTGAAATGAAAGCTCTAAAGAATGATTGACTTAAATCGGATATCATTTGCTTTAATATTTTTAATAATAAGGAGTTACAGATGACATTAATGGAAGAGGTAAATAAGCGTCGAACGTTTGCAATCATTTCCCATCCCGATGCAGGTAAGACAACGATTACTGAGCAACTATTACTTTTTGGCGGTGCAATTCGGCAAGCTGGAACAGTAAAAGGTAAGAAAACGGGGAATTTTGCTAAATCAGACTGGATGGAAATTGAAAAGCAGCGGGGAATCTCGGTGACAAGCTCGGTGATGCAATTTGATTATGAGGGCAAACGGGTAAATATACTAGATACCCCCGGACATGAGGATTTTTCTGAGGATACTTATCGTACCTTAATGGCAGTAGATGCTGCGGTTATGGTGATTGATAGTGCCAAGGGGATTGAAGCGCAAACTAAGAAATTATTTAAGGTTGTTAAGGAACGTGGTATTCCAGTTTTTACTTTTATCAATAAATTAGACCGGGATGGTCGTGAGCCGCTTGAGCTTTTGGAAGAACTAGAAGAAGTATTGGGAATTGAAAGCTATCCAATGAACTGGCCAATTGGTATGGGGAAAGGCTTGGTAGGCCTATATGATATTTATCATAAACAAATCGAACTTTATCGAGCTGAGGATAATCAAAAATTTCTGCCGTTAGATGAAAAGGGTCAGCTTGCAGAAAATCACCCTTTGACTCAAAATAGTTTTTATAGTCAAGTGATTGAAGAAGTGGAGCTTTTAACAGAAGCGGGAAATGAGTTTGATGAAGCTAAGATTGAAGCTGGGGAATTAACACCTGTATTTTTTGGCTCGGCCTTAACCAACTTTGGTGTCGAAACTTTTCTGAAAACCTTCTTGAAATTTGCACCAGTACCTCATGCGCATAAAACACAAGATGGTAGCGAAGTTTCGCCGTATGAAGCTGATTTTTCTGGCTTTATCTTTAAAATACAAGCCAATATGAATCCAGCACATCGCGATCGCATTGCATTTTTGCGAATTAGCTCTGGTGAATTTACCAAAGGAATGGATGTAAACTTAGAGCGAACAGGTAAAAAACTAAAGCTATCCAATGTCACTCAATTTATGGCAGAGCAACGAGAAAATGTGCAAAAAGCCGTGGCTGGTGATATTATTGGGATTTATGATACTGGCAATTTTCAAGTTGGCGATACAATTACCTCAGGTAAATTGAAAATCAGATATGAGGAGTTACCAACCTTTACACCTGAGATTTTCATGAAAGTCATTGCAAAAAATGTGATGAAGCAAAAAAGCTTTCATAAAGGGATTGAACAGCTTGTGCAGGAAGGCGCAATCCAGCTTTATACGAATTATCAAACAGGTGAATATATGCTTGGTGCAGTCGGTCAATTACAGTTTGAGGTTTTCCGATATCGGATGCTGAATGAATATAATTCTGAGGTTGTGATGACACCAATGGGCAGTAAGCAGGCGCGTTGGATTAATCCAGAGCAGTTAGATGAGCGGATGAGTAGCTCACGTAATATTTTGGCAAAGGATCGTTTTGGTGAGCCTTTATTCCTATTTGAAAATGAGTTTGCGATGCGCTGGTTCCATGACAAGTATCCAGAGGTTGAGTTAACCGCGAAGATGTAAGGACTGCTTTGAAATCGGATGATTGCTGAAATATTGTAAGCACTTAATAGTAATTAATTTTAAAAATAGCCAAGACCATAATCAAAGTTATGGTCTTTTTTTACTCTATGGTAGGTGATAAAAGTCACATTTTGTATACTTGATTCCATGTTATATTTGAAGTAAAAAAGGTTGGTAATGAGATGGATGAATTAAAAGAGGTTAAAATAAATAACCTTTTAGAGCCATATTTTTTCCAAAAATTAATTAAACTAGAAGAAGAGTTTTTAGCTTTCTTTGATGCTTATGATTATAGAAATAATCCCAAAATTACGAGTATAGTAGGAAAATATAAATTAATAGCTAGATATAGAAAAAATATCGCTCGAACTGATTCTTTAAAAAATGATGTACACCATTGTATCAAAGAAATCCATGATGCTGTTATAAGTGATGTAAAGGTAAAATTTTTAATTTGTAATAAAAAAAGCTTGATGATGAGAGATGGTCAAAGTATTGATAATGCAATTAGACTTTTAACAGCTGATGCCGAAATAATTGAAGAAGATATTTATAAGCAGGTTGATACGATTATTCATTATATGCTGAATAATGCGATTGAGTCGGCGTTAAAGAAAGCTATTTTTAGATGGCAGCTGAAATAAGCAATTGTGGGCAGGTGCTGGGCATATATTTTTCTTGCAATGAGTGCCATGACCATGGGTAATTAAGGGAAATTGAGCATAACCTCCATATGATAACATGAGTAATTCTGTTTGTATGGGTAAGGGGCATCGTTAAATCGAATATTTTGCTAGGATGAGCTTTTACTTATATTTGCAGCTGCTTGAACAATTTATTCTAGGTAATCAATCCTTTTTATAATTATTTGGAGGCTTTTTGTTTGCTTACTTTTGATAAGTGAACTATGATACTAATCATAGTAAGAAAAATTTAGGAGGCAGTAAAATGACAAAAATTAGTATCTTTGGTAAAGGTAATATGGGGACTGCTATTGGTGGCAATTTTGAAGCTGCTGGGCATCAGGTATCATATGTCCAATCTGATACACCCAAAAGTCAACTTGGAGAGGTTGTAGTTTTTGCAGTACCCTATTCAGCAATTGAATCGATAATTTCTCAATATAGTGATGAATTGTCTGGAAAAATTGTTATTGATATTAGTAACCCAGTTGATTTTAATACTTTTGATGATTTAGTTGTTCCAGCAGACAGCTCTGCTGCATCAATTATTGCAGAAGCTCTACCTAATTCCAGAGTGGTAAAGGGGTTTAATACAACTTTTGCCGCAACATTATTGACAAAAAAGGTTGCTGGCGAGCATCAGACAACGGTACTTTTGGCCAGTGATAGTCAAGAGGCTAAAGAAACATTAACCAAAATTCTTGCTGGCAGTGGCTTAGCAATTATTGATGCTGGTGCTCTAAAACGTGCTAGAGAGCTAGAAGCATTAGGCTTTTTACAAATTTCCTTAGCGGCAAGTGAAAAAATTACTTGGAATGGTGGTTTTGGTATCTTTGATTAATTATTAATCAATTTATCTTAAACATTATTATTATTTTTCGTTATTGCCAAAATATAAATTTTAAATGGTTGGTAAAATTAACTACAAAAAATGCATCACAGCGATTAAAGCCGTGCTGCATTTTTTATTTAGCTAAATTGTGTTTGATAAAGCTTGGCGTAAAATGATTGCTTATTTAATAGTGAATCGTGGGTACCCTTCTCAATAATGTCACCATGATTCATTACTAAAATCAAATCAGCATTTTTGATAGTTGAAAGACGATGTGCAATTACAAAGCTTGTTCGACCCTTCATTACCTTTGCAATGGCTGTTTGAATATCCTGTTCTGTTTTGGTGTCAATGCTTGAGGTTGCTTCATCTAAAATCATTACCTTGGGATCAGCAAGCACAGCTCTTGCGATTGTTAATAGCTGCTGTTCGCCTTGTGAAACAATGCCGTCATCACTTGAAATAATAGTGTCATAGCCTTGAGGGAGCTTACGAATAAAACTATCACATTGTGCGATTTTGGCAGCTTCAATAATATCCTTGCGCGTTGCATTGGCTTTGCCGTAGGCGATATTATCAGCAACTGTACCTTTAAATAACCATGTATCTTGTAGCACCATGCCAAAGCACTGACGTAAATCTTCTCTAGATAATTGATTAATATTAATACCATCAAAGCGTATTTGACCTGAATCAATTTCATAGAAGTGCATCAATAGGTTAACTAAGGTTGTTTTTCCAGCTCCCGTTGGACCAACAATCGCAATCATTTGATGCGGCTTTGCTTCAAAGCTGACATTTTTCATCAAAGGCTTATCCTTTTGATAGCCAAAGGAAACATTTGAAAAGGTGATTTCACCTTGTGGCTGTTTATCTAATTTTTTTAGATTTGGATAGATGGTATCCTCTTTTAAGTCCAAAATGGTATCAATACGTTCAATAGCTACTAAGGCACCCTGAAAGGCATTGACTATATATGAAGCATTACTAATTGGCTCTGAGATTTGGACGACATACTGTAAGAAGGCTTGGACAAGTCCAACCGTAATTAAGCCTTCAATTGCATATTGACCGCCTAGAAATGCAGCTAAAATAAAGGCAATCTGGTTAACGAAACGAATTGCAGGATAGATCGAAAAATTTATGAATTGTGAGCGCTGATTTGCTTTAAACTGTGCATCAATGTGCTTATCCATTTTTTCAATAAAATCAACCTCCTTACCAAAGGACTTAACTACCAAATTACCTGCAAGGGTTTCTTCGGTTGAATTGCTTAGTGTACTTAAGGTCATCATGTTATTGTGAAAAAGCTTTTGATTCCAGCTGGAGATAAAACCAGTTAACAGGCTACCAATTAATAGAATTGCAAAGACTAAAAAAGCCATTTTAATATTGATCATAAATAGAATAGCTATCCCTAAGATAATGATTAAGGCTGAATAGACAAATTGATTAAAGCCAGTAATAATTACTTCAGAAATTTTATCAACATCGGAGGTTGCTTTGCTGAGTAGCTCACCAACCTGATGATTATCATAAAATTTTAAAGGGAGCTTGGTCATTTTATCGGTTAATTTTTTTCTGAGTGAAAGTGTAACAGTCTCTCCGATTCTTGCCATTTGAAATTCTTGATAATAAACTAAGAGAAAATTAATCAAGGCAATTATTAAAATACTAATAATTGGTAAAAGAATTGTTGCTTGAATTGTTGACCATTTGTTAACGATACTTGCATCTTGCATAATTGCAATGACATCATCAATGACAATTGCCGAAATCCATGGAATGATGGCAAATAACAGAGTTGAAACAATGTTGGTCAGAATAGTTATAATAACGGGAATTTTATCTTCATTTAATAACGTTATAAAACTTACTATTGCTCGTTTGGTATCTTTCGGTTTTTCATAGCTTGTTTCTGTTACCTTTTGCTTTATTTTTTGGCGCTTCATTTTTTCACCTCCATCATGATGCCTTGTGTTTTAGCCAAATCCTGATAAAACTGATTAGTTGCTAATAAGCTTTCATGTGAACCACGTCCAACGATTTTACCATCATTTAGTACAATGATTTGATCTGCTGAGAGGATTGTGCTTAACCTTTGTGCAACAATAATCGTAATTTGCTTGGCTAAATAGGTCTTTAATTCAGAACGTAAAAGCGCATCCGTTGCATAGTCAAGTGCTGAAAAGCTATCGTCAAAAATATAGATACCAGCATTTTTGGCGAGTGCCCTTCCGATTGCTAAGCGTTGCTTTTGACCGCCAGAAAAATTTGTGCCGCCTTGAGTCACCTTAGTTTGAAATTTTTCAGGTAAGCCTTGGATGAAATCATTTGCTTGCGCAACCTTTGCCACCTTAATCATTTGTTCATTAGTTAAATCTGGACAACCAAATCGAAAATTATCCGAGATTGTACCGCTAAATAAAAATGCTCTCTGCGGCACATAGCTGATAACATGACGTAGTGTGTCAAGTGGCATATCACGAATATCAATGTCGTTAATCTTAATTGTACCTGCTTCAATATCATTTAAACGCAAGAGTGTTTTAACGACTGAGCTCTTTCCAGATCCAGTCCCACCAACAATTGCGATGGTCTCCCCAGCGTTTACCTTGAAGCTAATTGCGTCTAATATCTTTTTTTCTGCCCCACTATAGCGAAAATCAACATTATTAAAGCTTAGCTGTGTGATTGGTGTTATTTTTTCTGAAAGTGTTGCTGTAGGCATCATTTTGTCATGATCTGTTATTTCGCTTTTTGTTTCGATTACCTCTTGTATTCGATTAATTGAAGCGATGCCCTTTGGTACTTGGAAAAGAATTAGGGCAGACATAATCAATGTCGCAATGGTGGTTGTAGTGTATTCAATTAATGCTGTAATCGATCCAATTTCTAATACTTGATGAGCAACCAAGGACGAACCAATCCAAAGAATTAGCACCATTGCTAAATTCATTAAGCAAAAGGCCATTGGAGAGAGTAATGCAAAATGCTGATTAATCACGATATTATTTTGCGTATAGTCTTCAAAAGCGGTATCTACTCTTATTTTTTCTTTTTTGGAATTATCAAAGGCTCTAATTATCCGTACGCCAACAAAAAATTCACGTAAAACAAGGGTCATCTGATCCATTTTTGCTTGAATTTTTTGGATGTTTGGCAAAGATTGATTTAAAACATACCAGGTTGTTCCTAAGAAGATAAATATTGCCAGCAAAGGAATGATTGCCAAAACAGGATAAATATTTAATGTTAATAAGATGGCAATTAACGCCATGATTGGACTAGGTAAAATCATTTGTAAAAAGGTTAATAGAATTTGCTGGGCATTGACATTATCATTAGTAGTTCTAGTCACCAGTGAGGCAATACCAAAGTGATCAGTTTGATTGAGTGTTAATTTTTCAATCGTTCGGATCATTTTTTTACGGTTACTTTGCGCAAATTTTGATGAAAAATATGCCGAGAAATAGCTACCCAAAATACCAGCAATTGTCCCGATAATTAATATAATCAACATTTTGACAATAATCGTATTAAGCTGTTGATAGTTTTGTTTAAGAATGCCTTCGTTAATCAATTGTGAAACATAAAATGGAATGACTAACATTGCGAAGGTATTAATTGTAATAAATAAAATACTTAAAAATAATAATCCCTTGTTTTGTTTAATAAATTGTTTTAATAACTGCATGAATGTGCTGCCTCCGAATAATTTTAGCTTAGATTAAATTGTTAAGTGATCAAGCAATTTTTCATTAATTTTAATCAGCATTTTACGTTCCTCTGCTGTTAATTGGGCATAAGCTTGATATTCAAACTGATAAAGTGCCAAAAGAACTTTATCAGTGAAATTTTTGCCTGATTCAGTTAGCTTAACCATTTTTTGTCGCTTATTTTGTGCATCTTGCTCACGATATAAGTAGCCTTTTTTTTCTAAAGTATTGAGCATTGAATTGACAGTCTGCTTAGGCAATTGAAGTCGCTCTATAATTTGCTTTGGTGTGGTTTCTTCTCCTAGGTTAGAAATTACATATAGTGTCATCAATGAATTATTGGTCAAATGCTGCTTTTTTGCCCAATTTTCATAAACACTATTCATACCGAACCAAATGTGATAGCTTTTATCAATTGTTTCTTTTATATCCATATCAAGTATCCTTTCTGAATCTGGATTGGTCTTTTCTTTTAATTAAAAGCAAAATAGTCCGATATAGGACTATTTGATTCTAGCATATTGAAAATTTAAAATCAATCTTTGATTTTTACTTTATTAAGCTAAAATAAATAGGCATTGAAATCACTTCTTAAAGCGAAAATAAATTAAAAGCAAAATTGTAATATTAATAATTTGCATTGAGAATATTAGCATTAGCACTTAATTTATGTTAAAATTGTCTAGTCATTATTATAGAGTGCAGGTGATTATAAGCCTTTATAACTAATAAAGATTACTTATTTATAATGAATAAATAAGATTTGTTTTGATATAAATTTTTATGATTTAAATTAGATAGAATACTAGAGGAGATAAGTATGTACGACCAATTACAAGCTGTGGAAGATCGTTATGAAGAATTAGGGGAACTGCTGAGTGATCCTGAGGTGATTAGTGATACCAAGCGATTAATGGCTTTAACTAAAGAGGAAGCTAGCATCAGAGCAACCGTAACAACCTATCGTCGTTATAAGCAGGTGCTTGAAACAATTTCCGACTCAGAAGAATTATTATCAGAAAATTTAGATGCTGAGATGATTGAGTTAGCGAAAGAAGAGCTTAGTGATGCAAAGGCTGAAAAGCTTCAGCTGGAAGAGCAAATTAAAATTTTACTATTACCTAAGGATCCAAATGATGATAAGAATATTATTATGGAAATTCGGGGAGCTGCTGGTGGCGACGAGGCAGCATTATTTGCTGGTGATTTATTTGAAATGTATCAACGCTATGCAACGGCAGAGGGCTGGAAAACAGAGGTACTAGAAGCTAATATTACCGGTATTGGTGGTTACAAAGAAGTTATCATGATGATTACTGGTGATAATGTCTTTTCTAAATTAAAATATGAATCAGGCGCGCATCGCGTACAGCGTGTACCATCAACTGAATCGCAGGGGCGTGTGCATACCTCCACCGCAACTGTTGTTGTGATGCCAGAAGCAGAAGAGGTTGAAATTGAGATTGAAGACAAGGATTTAAGAATTGATATTTATCATGCCTCAGGTGCAGGTGGTCAGCATATTAATAAGACTGCTTCAGCCGTTCGTTTGACCCACTTACCGACAGGGATTGTGGTGGCAATGCAGGATGAAAGAAGTCAGTTGAAAAATCGTGAGAAGGCGATGAAGGTTTTACGGGCGCGCGTCTATGATCATTATGCAACAGCTGCCCAATCGGAATATGATGAAAATCGTAAAAGTGCGG
Source organism: Enterococcus sp. MMGLQ5-1 (assembly GCF_013155265.1). Lineage (GTDB taxonomy): Bacteria > Bacillota > Bacilli > Lactobacillales > Streptococcaceae > MMGLQ5-1. Next base: position 559,435 of record NZ_JABJXU010000001.1, read on the forward strand.
TTGGGACAGGTGATCGCTCAGAGCGCATTCGTACCTATAATTTTCCGCAAAATCGAGTGACGGATCATCGAATTGGTTTGACAATTCAAAAGCTAGATCAAATCTTGGCGGGCAAGCTTGGTGAAATTATTGATGCTTTGATTGTTTATGATCAAACGAAGAAATTAGAAGCGCTTAATGGGTAATTTAAAGTGAAATATTACGAATTACTAAATGAGGGCTATCAGGTAGAGAGTCTGCTATTACATCATAAAAATTGGCAAAAAACTGATTTATTATTGAATCTTCAAAGCGAAGTGGATGAGGATTCACTTCGTTTTTTGGCTGAATCAAAGGGCTTACTTGCTGACGACTATCCCTTACAATATATTACGCACACGGTTCATTTTTTTGACTTATACTTATATGTTGATGAAAATGTTTTAATTCCGCGACCAGAAACGGAAGAATTGGTTGATTTAGTATTAAAGGATTTTGATGATAAGAAACGATGTGTTTTAGATATTGGCACTGGTAGCGGTGCAATCAGTCTAGCTTTAAAGGCTAATCGTCCAAAATGGCAGCTTACAGCAAGTGATATTTCTGAAAATGCATTGAAAATTACCAGAAAAAATGCAAAAAATCTCGATTTATCAATTGAAACAATTCAGAGTGATTTATTTGAAAAAATAGAAGGGAAATTTGATATTATTGTCAGCAATCCACCGTACATTAGCTTTGATGAGCTCGAATTGATGGATGCAAGTGTCATTAAATACGAGCCAGATTTAGCTTTATTTGCTGAAAATCAAGGCTTGGCAATTTATCAAGCAATTATTTTGCAAATGAAACCCCACTTAACCCCCCAAGCTTGCGTATACTTTGAAATTGGTTTTGCACAAGCTCATGCAGTGAGTGGGCTATTAAAGCGAGCTTTTCCAACGAGTGAAATTACGGTATTAAAGGATTTATTCGGCAAAGACCGAATGGTAAGGATGAAATTAGATGACTGAAATTTTAAAGGCAAATTCCGTAGGTATTGATAAAGCGGTTCGTTTTCTTAAGGCAGGTGAGCTAGTTGCTTTTCCAACAGAAACGGTTTATGGATTAGGTGCACCTGCGACTGATTCGGCAGCTGTCAGGGCAGTTTTTCAGGCAAAGGGACGCCCAAGTGACAATCCTTTGATTGTTCATGTTTCTAATTTATCAATGGTTGAGCGTTATGCAAAAAAAATCCCGAAAGTTTTCTATCAATTAGTAGAACAATTTTGGCCGGGTAGCTTAACCTTAATTCTGGAGGCCAAGAATTTACCTGATGAGGTCACTGCTGGTTTATCAACGGTTGCTTTTAGAATGCCTGATTCTCAATTAACCCTTAATCTAATAGAACAGCTTGGCACACCAATTGTTGGTCCATCTGCTAATACTTCTGGTAAGCCATCACCAACCAAGGCGGCTCACGTTTTTCATGATTTAGACGGTAAAATATCGGCAATTTTAGATGGTGGTAGCGCAAAGATTGGTGTGGAGTCAACGGTAGTTGATTTGACGGGCAAAACGCCCTTAATTTTACGACCGGGAAAAGTGACACTTTCTGATTTGAAAGTCATTTTACCTAAATTAGAATATGATAGACATCTGATTAGCGATGAGGAAATACCAAAGGCACCGGGGATGAAATATCAGCATTATTCGCCTAGCGTGTCAGTATTTATGGTAACAGGCGCTGAAATTTCAAGAATACCTGACCAAGCAGATTTAGCGATAGTGGCGGATGAAAGCTTCCTATCGAATTTTAGGCATGCCCATACTTTTGTCCTATCAAATAATCAGTCAATTGAAATGGCAACCCGTAATTTATATCAGGCCCTGCGTCAATTTGATCAGTCGGGCATTTCAGCAATTTTTGTTGAGGTTTATGCAGGTGAAAATGCAAGGGCCTATATGAATCGTTTGCAAAAGGCGAGTGGTGGTAAAAGCTTTACAGATTTTCATATCTAAAAATCGCAAATTATAAAAATATTTGTCATTTAAATTCATTATAAAGTTATCAATAGATAAAAAATGATGTGATAAAAGCTGATTAATGACATAGAAAGGGGCGCTAAAGCGCTCCTAGGTCGCTTATAAAAGTTTAGTTCAATTACATACCATGCCGACTAACTGCCTCAAATTTCAGAATGAAATTTGAGGCAGTTAGTCGGCATGGCAAAAAACGCCATTATAATTATTTTTGCTTATATTCACATTTCAAAACAAGCCGTTTACGCCCTTTTCCTAAATAGCTATGGTATTGAAAGCAAGCTAGCGGCAATGTACCTTAGCAGATTTTCCACTTAGGCGTTGACTGTTTGCTGCCATAATGTTACCTGTTAATTACGAATGTTAAACCAAGAGGACTGGACGTATGTCGTAGTCTTAGAATAGACAAAGTATACTTTCAAAGTATGCTTTTTTTGCGGTCTACAATGAATTGGGCTGATAAATATTTCGATCCATTCTTTATAGGTCTAATGTGGAATTGTTTATCGGAACAATCCCAGTTTCACAATAAAACTACAATATTCAAAGTAGCCTTGAGCAGCACAAAATGTGCTGGCGCACAATATAGACAAATGCTCGATTATATTTCGGACATTTCTTTACATTTTGGGACTGGACGTATGTCGCAGTCTTTTTTTATTTTTCTATTGAGCATATTGATTGCCAAAATGATAGTTATTTGCTATCACTCGTCAGCTCAATTACTATTATTCAACCATTTTATCAAGTGTTACACTTTATTTTAAGTTCGAACGGAAATTATAAAAAAATTAAGAAGCTTTTAAAAAATCAAATTAATTAGGTCTAAAGGGGAGTGTTGTTATGAAAAAAAGATTCATATCGGGATTAGCTACTGTTATTTTATTTTCTACTGCTGGTTGTGGTAGTTCAGAAAAAACTAGCTCAGCTGATACAGGCGAAAAGGAGGAGGTAGCAATCACTAATGTTAGCTATGATCCGACCAGGGAGCTTTATGAAGCCTATAATCAGGCGTTCCAAAAATACTGGCAGAAAAAAGAAAATCAGCAGGTGGAAATCACACAGTCCCACGGGGGGAGTGGAAAACAGGCAAATTCAGTTATTGAAGGTAATGAGGCCGATGTCGTGACCTTAGCTTTGGAACAAGATGTGACCAGTATTGAAGCAGCGGGCTTGATTGATGAGGGGTGGAAAAAGTCGTTTCCAGAAAATTCTTCGCCATACACCTCAACGATTGTTTTTCTAGTTCGCAAGGGCAATCCTAAGAATATTAAGGATTGGGATGATTTGACTAAGGAGGGGGTCGGCGTAATCACACCAAATCCTAAAACATCAGGTGGCGCGAGATGGAATTATTTAGCTGCATGGGCCTATGCCAATGAAAAATATGCTGGGTCAGAGGCTAAAAATATTGCCTTTGAAAAATCCTTGTATCAAAATGTTTTAGTTTTAGATTCAGGTGCTCGCGGGGCAACAACGACCTTTGTTGAAAATGGTCAGGGAGATGTATTAATTGCTTGGGAAAATGAAGCGTATCTATCACTAAAGGAGCATCCAGAGGATTATGAAATCATCACACCGAGTATTAGTATTAAAGCGGAGCCCTCAGTTGCAGTTGTCGATGAAATCGCTAAGGAACGTGGCACAGAAAAGGTTGCAAAGGCTTATTTAGAATATTTATATTCAGATGAGGGGCAAAGAATTGCGGCAGAAAATTACTATCGACCAACAAATAAAAAAATTGCTGAGGAATATGCAGATCAATTTGAAGCAATAAAGCTGGTACAAATTGATGATAAATTATTTGGTGGCTGGGCTAAGGTTCAAGAGAAGCATTTTAATGATGGTGGTATTTTTGATCAAATATATGCAAAATAGCTTGGAGGATAGGGGGACTAGATGCGATTTAGCCTAAAAAAAAATCGAGTTGTACCGGGCTTTGGTATTAGCCTTGGTATCACTATGACCATGATTAGCCTGATTATTTTAATTCCAATGATTTCTATTTTTTTACAAACCTCAAAAATTGGCATTGATGAATTTTGGCGAATTGCTATGAGTAAGCGAGTCGTATTGAGCTATTTATTAAGTGTAAAAACTGCTTTTTTTGCAGCATTGATTAATACCGTTTTTGGCTTGATTTTAGCATGGGTTTTGGTACGGTACAGCTTTTTTGGCAAACGTTTTATTGATGGTTTAGTAGAGCTACCCTTTGCTTTACCAACTGCCGTTGCAGGTATTTCCTTAGCCAATCTCTATTCAGATAAAGGGTTTATGGGACAGCTTTTATTACACTTTGGGATTAAGGTTTCTTATACAGAGCTCGGCATTCTAGTGGCAATGACCTTTGTTACAATTCCCTTTGTCGTTCGTGAGGTTCAGCCAGTGCTTGCAAAGCTAGATCCAATCTATGAGGAGGCAGCAAGTGTGATGGGAGCGACGCCATTTCAAATTTTTAGCCGAATTATTTTTCCAGAATTGAAATTCCCTCTGTTTATTGGCTTTAGTCTAGCCTTTGCTAGAAGTATGGGTGAATATGGTTCAGTCGTTTTTATTGCTGGCAATCAACCCTTTAAGACAGAAATTCCATCATTGCTAATTGCAAGTCAATTAAATGAGCACTCGTATTCAGGTGCCACTGCGATAGCTTTAGTATTGTTAATCTTCAGTTTTTTAGTAATGATTGTGATTAATTTAATTCAGCATCAAATGCAGCGATTTGTGAGGTGATTAGAAAATGAAGAATAAAACCTTTACTCAATATTTGCTCATTACGCTTGCAGTAATTTTTTTAGTAATAATGTTAATTTTACCTCTATTTTTCGTGATGACGAGTGCCTTAGGTAATGGATTTAATGCCTATCTAGCTGCTATTTCTGACGAGTATACCTTAAAGGCCTTAAAGCTGACTTTGGTAACAACTCTGATAACGATTATTGTCAATATTGTTTTTAGTCTGGCAGCAATTTGGCTATTGTTTAATTTTCAATTTAAAGGAAAAAGCTTATTAATCAGTATTATTGATATTCCTTTTGCGATTTCACCAATTGTAGTTGGTCTATTTTATGTTTTAACCTTTGGTAGAATCGGCTGGCTATTCCCTCTCGTTGATTTTTTAGGACTTAAAATTATCTTTGCTTTGCCTGCTGTAATTTTAGTGACCATTTTTGTTACGCTACCATTTATGACACGTGAGGTACTTCCTGTTTTGGAGGCTCGAGGTAATGAAGAAGAGCAAGCTGCAGCCATTTTTGGTGCATCGGCAAGCTATATTTATCGAAAAATTACGCTACCTCATATTAAATGGCCTCTGATCTACGGCTTAGTCTTAACTACTGCCCGTGCTTTAGGAGAATATGGCGCAGTTTCAATCGTCTCGGGCAATTTAAGAGGAAAAACGGTGACGGTTCCGTTACAGGTTGAGCTGCTTTATAACGAATATCAGTTTTCTGCTTCGTATGCTGTTGCCTCGATTTTGGTGATTATCGCAATTATTATTTTAATTATTCGTAATGTCGTCGAGCATAAAAGTCAACATTCAATGAAGTGAACAAAATAAAAAATAGGAGTTATTAATGTCAATCAATTTGCAAGAAATTAATCAAAGGGACAGTCAAGGCATTATTGAACAGCTTTTACAGCTAAAGCAGCGTTCAATATGTACGACAAATTTTAGACCATTTGAGGCAGTATTAATCCATAGCTTAGTCCAATATGAGCCTAAGCTACCGATTATCTGGATGGATAGTGGCTATAATACAAAGGAAACATATGTTTTTGCTGATAAATTAACGCAGAAGCTAAATTTGAATTTAACAATTTACCATCCACAAGTATCAAAGGCACATTATCAAGCCATCCACGGTGAACAGCTTCCGGTGATTGATACACCAGAGCATGATCAATTTACCCAGCTAGTAAAAATTGAGCCATTTGAACGTGCATTAACGGAGCAAAAGCCAGAAATTTGGTGGACAGCCTTGCGCGCTGAGGATTCGGCAGTTAGAGCCAATATGAAAAAGGTTGCAATTAATCAGGATGGCTTAATTAAGGCGGCACCATTACTAGAGTGGACTAGCCAAGACATGTGGCAATATTTACAAGCTCATGACTTACCAAATAATGACCACTATTTTGACCCAACTAAAGTGAATGAAAAACGAGAATGTGGATTGCATTTAAAGCATTAATTTAATAGCTAATTTATTAATTTTAACAGCTAGAAAGGGTGGCGTAATGTATGTTGAATTAAAGGGCGTCAATAAAAAATATGGTGACTATCCAGCAAGCCACGATATAAATTTTGGTGTAAAAAAAGGGCAGCTTGTTGCCCTATTAGGACCATCTGGAAGTGGTAAGACGACTATTTTACGCATGATTGCTGGACTCGAATCGGCCGATAGTGGTGATATTTTGATCAATGGAAAGCGCATCAATGATTTAACCGCAAGTAAGCGTGAAATTGGCTTTGTGTTTCAAAATTATGCGCTATTTCGTTACATGACCGTCTTTGAAAATATTGCCTTTGGCTTATCAGTTAAAAAATATTCTAAAAATGAAATTAAGGCAAGGGTTGCTGAATTAATTGAGCTGACTGGTCTTAGTGGCTTAGAAAAACGTTATCCAAGCCAGCTTTCTGGTGGACAAAAGCAAAGGGTCGCCTTTGCGAGAGCACTTGCACCTAAGCCACATGTTTTATTATTAGACGAGCCATTTGCAGCGGTTGATGCGAAGATTAGAAAAGAGCTTAGAACGTGGTTAAAAGCAGTGATTCAAAAGATTGGTATAACAAGTATTTTTGTAACTCATGATCATGAGGAGGCGATTGAGGTCGCTGACGAAATTATTGTGACAAACAAAGGTCGGGTGGTACAGCAGGCGACGCCATTGATAATCTATCAGCAGCCCAAAACGCCCTTTGTTGCGCAATTTATTGGTGAAAGCGACGTCATTAATAATATTAACCGATTAAAAGGCTTTGAGTCTGTTACTGAGGATGCTAAGGCGGTCGTCCGTCCAGAGTTTATTCAGCTTTTTAAAAGAGATGAGCTAGTGCAATACGAAGCCTCAGTTGAGTTAGGAATTGTTGAGTCAGTTAAATTTAGGGGCTCATTTTTAGAAATATCAGTAGCAGTAAAGGGGATACACTTGGTTACAAATCGTTCTTTAGAGAAGGCTATATTTGAATGTGGAGAAACTGTTCAGGTTTTTATCTATCGTCTTTATGTTTTTAATGAGACAGAGGCTTCTGTCATTGAAAATCCAAATACTCGCCTGTCTATCCTAGGTAGTGGTTTATAAAGTGTTGGACACGGTTGGTAGAAAAACAAATATATTAGTGCCATTGGTAGCTAATAAAATCCAGTCTAAAATACGCATCATACCGAATAGCTGAGAGATACAGTTAGAGGTGGCGAAATTTTCCGATTGGTGAGATTAATCAAGAAATTAATGCATAATTAACAAAATGTAGAAGGTGAAAATTGTGAATCATTTAGATCAATTAGAAGCAGAAAGTATTTATATTTTGCGAGAGGCCTATAAAAAGCTAGGAAAATTAGGGATGCTTTGGTCAATCGGTAAGGACTCAACGGTATTATTGTGGTTGACCAAAAAGGCATTTTACGGTCATACCCCCTTTCCCTTTATTCATGTTGACACGACGTATAAAATACCTGAGATGATTGAGTATCGTGATCGTGTCGCTAAGGCGCTTAATCTTGATTTAATTGTTCACACTAATCAAGTCGCAATTGACGCGGGGATGAATCCTAGCGAAGGGCGATTGAAATGCTGTGCGGCCTTGAAAACAGAAGGCTTAAACCAGGTTACTAAAATTTATGGCTTTGAAGGCTTGATCGTTGGTGTGCGTCGTGATGAAGAAGGCAGTCGCTCTAAGGAGCGCGTGTTTTCAGAACGAAATCAGGCGGATAAATGGGATTATACCAAACAAGCACCAGAGCTTTGGAATCAATATAAGACTGACTTCCCAAAGGGCAATCATATTCGAGTCCATCCATTATTACAATGGACGGAATTAGATATTTGGGAATATATTCAGCGTGAGCAGATTCCAATTATTGACTTGTATTTTTCTAAAAATGGGAAGCGATACCGTAGCTTAGGGTGTGCGCCCTGTACGCGACCGATTGAGAGCCGAGCGGGAAATGTCGCAGAGATTATTGAGGAATTAAAAAATACGAACGTTGGAGAACGAGCAGGGCGAGCGCAGGATCAGGCAGATACTTATGCAATGCAAAAGCTGAGAAAAGAAGGCTATATGTGATTAAGCTTTATATATGGCGAAGCGAGTTGTCTTGTAGGTTATTAATAATAAATATATTTGATATAAATTAGATAAAGAGGAATTCATGGCGAAGACATCGTTAAATTTAGTGGTTGTTGGTCACGTTGATCATGGTAAGTCAACAGTCATTGGTAGATTATTGCATGATACAGAATCGTTACCACAAGGGACAATTGATAAGGTTAAACGAATTGCTAAGGAAACTGGCAAGCCGTTTGAATACGCCTATTTATTGGATGCCTTTGAAGAGGAGCAGCAGCAAGGGATTACTATAGATATTACACAAATTCAATTTCAAACTAAAAATCGAGCGTATTTGATTATTGATGCACCAGGACATGTGGAATTTTTAAAAAATATGATTTCAGGTGCAGCAAGTGCTGAAGCGGCATTCCTGATTGTTGATGTTCAGCGTGGTGTTGAAGAACAGACTAAGCGTCATGCCTATATGCTTAAATTATTAGGTATTCAAAAGGTCTATGCAATTTTCAATAAAATGGATTTAACAGGTTATTCAAAAAATAGGTTCAAGCAGGTTCAGCTTGATTTACAGCAATTCATCAAATCACTAGATTTTGAAATACTTGACTATATTCCGATTTCGGCATTTTATGGTGAAAACATTTTGAAGCAAACTGGTGTCATGCCCTGGTATACTGGCAAAACTCTGATTGAGCTTTTAGATTCAATTGAAAAGGATGCAGATATTGCAAATCAACCACTCAGGTTGCCAATTCAGGATGTTTATAAGTTTGATGATCGTCGGATTATTTCAGGCCGAGTTGAATCTGGGACACTTAGTGTTGGCGATACGATTCAAATTTTTCCAGAGGGTCGAACAACAGTTGTTGAAGGCTTTGCCTATTGGCAAAAAAAGGATCAAAAGCAAAGGGCATTACCTGGTGAATCAATCGGGATTACCGTTAAAGATGAATTTTTTAATAATCGTGGTGAAATAATTACCAAGACTGATACAGCACCAATTGTAGCTAATGCCTTTTCTGCAAATATATTCTGGATGGGCAAGGCACCATTAATTAAAAATAAGCGTTATAAATTAAAGCTTGCTACTCAAGAAATTTATGGAGAGGTTGTTAGAATTGAAAATGTTTTGGATGCTTCAACGCTTGAACAATTTGAAAATGCAAATCAAGTTAAAATCAATGATGTTGCCGAGGTCGTTTTTGCAACTGAGCAAGCAATCGTTTTTGACGCATTTAAAGATTTCAGTATTACTGGTCGCTTTGTGATTATTGATGGCTATGATGTTTCGGGAGGTGGCACCGTTGCTGAGCAAAGAATTCTTGGTGAAGCAGCGCTTAAGGGAATTAATATTACAAATAACGAAAAGCTACTCGCATTGCATGCCTTTGATGAATATTTCATCTATCAGGGTGGTAAGATCGAAAGTGAGGCTCAGCAGAAATTATACCATCTCGGTGAGCAGATAACCTTAAAAGGAGCTACTTATCATTATCCAGCTAATTTTGATATTTTGGTGATTAATGAAAAAACAGTAGTTTCTGTTCGCAACGGACATTTTGACGCATTCTTGCCCTTGGAAGTATTTGAATTTTCTAAATTTCCTCTAATTAGTAGTGATGGCTTTGCGATTGAAATTACCAGTCAATCAGATTTTCTACAATTTTTAGATGAATATCAATACTTAGAAGGTAAAAATAAAGCTCATTTTTATAATAAATGGCTCAGCTTTGAAAAATATCGTCAGCTTTATTTTAGTGATAATTACTATTTAATTTAAAATCTGGTATTAAAAACAGCTGGTTAAGGCAAAGCGTATCGTTTTGGCTTGATAAGCCTCGCTGCTTGATATTAAAGGCGCTTTTTTACTTCTTTATATTTTTCTATGATGAAAAAGCTTAATCGATTAACCTGAAAAATGATTATTTATCAAGTGGCTGGAGGTCAAAAATCATTTTTATCATAGTAATAGCTGCAATCTCGGTCAATTTTTTAGGAGGTATTTATGTCATATATCGCAACCTGGGCGAACGAAAAAATTAATAAAAATGAAATTGCCAAGCTTGAAAAAGATGGCTTAGCGGTTTTTGATGATTTACCTGAATTGGTTAAAAGACCATTTTCTGAAATTTCCAAGGATTATTTTATGTATTTTAAGTATGCTGGTTTAACTGTTCAAAAACCACAGACCGATGGCTTATTCATGATGCGAATTAAGCTACCAGCAGGCATAATTAATAATGAGCAAGGCAGAAAGCTAGTTGAAATTGCTCAAAAATATGCACATGGTATTGTAGATATTACAACTAGACAGTCCGTCCAATATCATCACATCCCCTTTGCCAAACTGACTCAAATTTTTGCCAGCATTGAAAGCGTTGGTTTAACAACGAGAGGTGCCGAGGGTGATATTAACCGTAACGTGATTGGTAACCCTTTAGCAGGTATTGATGAAAATGAATTATTTGATGCAACTTCCACTTTATTAGCTGTTCATAAAAAATTCCAAGAAAATACAGATTTTTCAAATCTACCTCGAAAGTTTAAAATTTCAGTTAGCAGTAATTATTATAATTCGGCAAATGCTGAAATTAATGATTTGGCATTTTTTCCAGCAACAAAGCAAATTAATGGTCGTAATTATAAGGGCTTTGGGGTAAAGGTAGGCGGTGGCTTGGGTGCCAAGCCTTATTTGGCAAAAACCCTAGATTTATTTGTGAAAAGACATCAAGTTGTAAAGGTTTCAGAGGCGGTAGTTGCTCTTTATCGAGATTATGGCTATCGTCGTAGTCGGTCAAAGGCTCGTTTGAAGTTTTTAATTGAGGACTGGGGTGTTGAAAGATTTAGTGAGGAATTGAAAAAGCGCGTCGGTAAGCTTGAGAGCGCTGGCGTCAATCGAGTTATTGGTTGGAATAATGGTCTTGTCTTAGGGGTTCATCAGCAAAAGCAGCGTGGTTTTTCTTACATCGGTGTTAGTGTCCCTACTGGAAGGCTAGAGGCAGTTGATTTAGCTAGCTTTGTAGCAATCGCAAAGCAATATGGTACAGGTGAAATTCGCTTTGATCACTCGCAAAATTTAATCATTCCATTCTTACCGAATCAGCAGCTATCAACAATTATTAAATTACCTATATTTGCTAAATTTCCAATTGAAACTTCACGTTTTCAGGATTATGGTCTGACATGTACTGGAAATGAATTTTGCAATTTAGCTTATACTAATACTAAAAATATTACACGTGATTTACTGGCGCATTTGGACGAAAAATATCAGCTTGAGCAACCAATCCGTATTATTTTGACTGGCTGTATGAATGCCTGCGCGCATCGAAATATAGCAGATATTGGTATTCAGGGCATTGCGGGGCGTGATGTTAATCGTCAACCAATTGAAACCTTTCAAATTGCAATTGGAGGAAGTCTATTAGCTGGTGGTCATTTCAATGAAGAAATCAAAGGCAGGGTGCCAAAAAGCCTCCTCATCCCAGTAATTTCAGATCTAGTAGGTCTGTATTTAAAAGAACGAATCCAGAATGAAAGCTTTTATCAGACCTTTCAACGCACGGGAACTGAGCCTTTTCAAAATCAATTGATAGAAAGTTTGGCTGCCTATGAATAAAGTCTATTTAATTGGTGCCGGCAGTGGTGATCCTGAGCTATTAACCTTAAAGGGCTTACGTCTGCTGAAAAAGGCAGATGTTGTTATATATGATCGCTTAGCAAATCCAATTTTATTATATTTAACTAATGAGAATAGTGAGCTGATTGATGCTGGAAAGTCTCCGGCTGCGCATAAGCAAACACAAAATCAGATTGAAGCACGACTCATTAAAGAAGCTCGTTGTGGCAAGCAGGTTGTTCGATTAAAGGGCGGTGATCCTTCAATTTTTGGGCGGGTTGGCGAGGAGCTATTAGCCTTAAGAGCAGCAGGGGTGGCTTATGAAGTGGTGCCGGGCATAACGGCAGCCAGTGGAGCCAGTATTTACGCTGATATTCCAATCACCCAGCGCCAAATTGCCGAGCGTGTTTTAATGATTACACCACGACAAACCCTAGTTGATTTATTTGAAACAGATTTTAAAAAAATATTAAGAGATACAACGGTTGTTTTGTATATGGGCGTTTCAAGCTTAGACCTTGTTGCGAGTATTTTAAGAAAACAGCAAGTGGAAAAAACTATGCCGATTGCAATTATTGAAAATGGGACACGAGGCTATCAACGGACTTTGACAACTAAATTAGCTGATTTTGAAATGTTAATTAAGAATCAAGAGATTATCAATCCAGCACTAATTATTATCGGTCGTGCAGTAACCGTTCGTCAAGGCGAGAGCTGGTTTGAGAGCCTGCCTAAATTTCAAGAACAGCTATTAGTCGTGACTGACCAAATACCGACCTTAGCTGAAATTAGTGAATATACTAGCGAGGGAGCAGATGTTTGGTTCACAATTGTTGGTGCTAGACGTCAAGCACGCTTTAATTCACTTGATAGAGAAAATTTAAATAGAAATTTTTCAGAAATAATTTTGAAAAATAATGCAACAATTGAAGCCTTAGAAAAGCTAAAAAAACAGCTAGGAGTGTAATTTGGAAAAAAAACAAGCAGCCATTTCTTTTCAAAAAATAGTATTGATTATTGCCACGACGGTTTTTTCATTTTCAAGCTCTACAACTGCTTTTTTTACGATGGGCTTGCATGCAGTGCCTTGGCTTGCTATGGCAGCTATTTTTTACTTTGTACCCTTTGCAATTATTAATTCCGAATTTACAAGTGCCTATCCCAATTCTAAGGGTAGTCTTTATCAGTGGCTTTCAGAAAATCTGTCACAGCGTCTTGCCTTTATAACCAGCTTTATTTGGTATTCAAGCTACTTTATTTGGATGATGAGTCTATTTCTAAAGCTTTGGATTCCATTCAGTGTGCTTATTTTTGGTTACGATATTTCAAAATTGACAACTATTTTTGGTGTATCAACGAAATGGGTCTTAACAATTTTAAGCTTAATCGGCGTTTTGATAATGACATGGATTATTAATCATGGCTTTATTAAAATTATCCGCTGTCTTTATTTAAGCGGTATTTTAATGGTTGGTTTAGTTGCTTTGACTGTCATAAGTAATTTAATTTTGGCAATTAGGCATCCAGAACAAATTTTACCAAATTTGAGCAGCAGTATTAATACTGGTAGTTTTTTTGAAACTCAGAATTTAACGGGTATTTTATCACAATTGCCTTTTTTTATTTTTGCAATTACTGCTTTTGGGGGCTTAGATACCGTTTCTAGCTTAGTTGATAAGCTAGGAAATCAGCAAAATAAATTTTCTAAGGCGGTTTTATTAGGTGGCTTCTTTGTTTTATTATTATATTTTTTGGATATTCTGAGCTGGGCTATTGGCAGTAATTTTGCTTCTGTTCGCCAGTTGACTAATCAGCATTTGGGTAATTTAATGTATGGCTTAATGTCCCTATTGTCAAATGAGCTCAGTCAGTCCTTTAAGCTTTCTGCAAAAGGCACACATATTTTAAATCAGGCTTATATTCGTTACACTGCTTTGACTTTATTTACAGCATATATTGGTCTATTGGCAACGATTGGCTACGCACCGCTTAAGGTATTGATAAGTAGCACGGGGACTCATTTTTTTCAGCCACGCTTATACCAAGAAAACCGCTATGGTGTCTTGAGTCGCGCAATCAATATTCAAGCAGCTATCATCAGCCTTTTTGTTCTTGCGTTATCATTGGGGACACCTTTTATTAGTTCAATGTATAATCAGCTGACCCTAATGACAAATTTATCACGAAGCCTGCCTTATTTTTTGATTGCCCTTGCGTATCCATTTTTTAAGAGAAATTTTCAAGGCCATTATCTCAATATCATTCAGAAAAAATGGCAAATTAGATTATTAATGTGCTCGGTCATGCTGTCCATCTCGTTGGCGATTGTTTTTGAAATTTATGCCACCTGGTTAGATGAAGGCTGGTTGAGTGTGTTCTTTTTATTAGTTGGTCCAGTTGGTGCTTTCTTAATTGCCAATCAGCTTTATCAGCGTAAAATTTTAAAGGAACAGTCAACAATTCAGCTATTAAAAAATTGAACAACGGAGGTTATCGATGAAAGCAGTTATTTTTGTAGTACATGGTAGTCAAATTAGACAAAAAAATAAGGCATTAGCAAAATTAATTAATCAAGCCTCAGAAAGCTTGGCTGATTACGCAGATTTCTATCAAATTGCTTATTTAGAAAGACAGCGTGATACGATTGAGCTTGTGATAAATCGGATTGTGAAGACAGGTGCTAAAGAGCTGATTATTATACCTGTTTTATTATTTCCTGCCTTGCATGCATTAGTTGATATTCCTATTCAGGTTAAAGCTGCCCTTCGTGGATTACCTGAGATTACAGTAAAGTTTCTAAGAACGTTTGGCGAAGCGCAGTCCGTTTTTGAAATATTGCTTGATCGAATTCAAGAAATAGATAGTGATTTTTCAAATGCTGAAATTATTTTATTGGCACATGGTACGCGTCACTTTGCTGAAGCTGAATTGGGCCTTGCAAGAGTGGCAAATAAATTAAGTGAATACACTGGTAAGGTTGTTAAGCCTGTTGATTTTCTGGGTAAGAGAACCTATCGGTCAATAATTGAAACAAATCTTCAAAATTCAATTCCACAGGTTGTCTTGCCATTTTTTATTTATGATGGTGTTCTTGTTCAAAAGATTTATCATAGTGTGCAAGCGCTTAGTCCATCAGAAGCAATTCCATTTGCTGAAACACTTGCCTTAGATCCACGCATTGTTTCTGCTTTGGTCAATGTGATTCAAGAGGAGCAGCAATTTGATACCAATTTTGTTAAGCTTACGACATAAAAAAGTAATTATTATTGGTGGCGGTCGGGTTGCGACACGTAAGGCTCAGCGCTTGGTGACTGAAACTCAGGTGATTGTGATTGCTGAAGAGGCGACTAATGAGCTTAGATCACTGGCTTCACTTAATCGAATTAAGTTAAAGCTAAAGAGCTATGAAACAGCAGATATTACTGAAGCAGATTTGATCTATATTTGTACAGATAATCCTGCTGTTAATCAGCAAATTTTAGCTGATGTTAGACCAAATCAATGGCTAAATGATACAACACAGAAACATAATTCGGATTTTTTTTCGATGGGCGAGATTGAAGCGAATGAGGTTACGATTGCTTTGACAACAGCTGGAAAAAATCCTAAGCAAACAAAGCAGATAAAAAGACAATTGCAAAAGCTTTTCTCTGTGGCGGCGCACTCACAAATTGATAAAAAATAATTGCATATCAGTTGTTTTATGAATGCCTTTTCATGATAATGGGTATATGCATAATGGAAGTGTAAATTTTAATGCGAAAAATAAAAATTGGAACAAGAGAAAGTCCATTAGCAATTAAGCAGACACAAATTGTAATCAATCTATTACAAGCGCAGCATGGCTTATTTGATTATGATATTGTTGGTACTAAGACATTGGGTGATAAATTAACCCAGTTTTCACTGAAGGAGATTGGCGGCAAAGGTGTCTTTGTTAAGGATATTGAGGCCGCGCTTTTAGTTGGTGAAATTGATATTGCGATTCATAGCTTAAAGGACATGACCTATTCCTTGCTAGAGGGCTTAGTTATTGGTGCTTATCCCAAGCGAGGCTCAGCTTTTGATGTAATTATTTTTAATCATCCTGATTACCAGCTTGAAACCCTACCAGCAGGTAGTGTGATTGGCACGAGTAGTGTACGCAGAGAAATGCAAATTTTGGAACAGCGACAAGATGTTGTGATGAAGGATGTGCGTGGCAAGATTGAAACGCGCCTGGAGAAATTAGCAGCTGGTGCCTATGATGCACTAGTTCTTGCTGAGGCTGGATTAGAAAGGCTTGATTATTTGAAGGCTTTGAATTATCAACGCTTATCGAAAGACCACTTCATTCCAGCCATTGGCCAAGGTATTTTAGCGGTTGAATGCCGTAGTGAAGATTATGACATACTTGATTTTTTAAAGCCGATTAATCACCTTGAAACACAAATTGCCGCTGAAATTGAGCGAGAATTTTTGGGTATTTTAAATGGTAATTGTGAGATTCCAATTGCTGCACTTGCCAGAAAAAAAGCTGAATTTTGGCAGTTAGATGCATTTTTGGCCAAGAATCGTCAATCAGTAGGGCATCGATTGCATCTCCAGTCAGCTCAGCCGTTTGGACTTGGCAAGCTAGCTGCCAATAGACTATTGAAGCAGGTGGCTATTGAAAAACCATAAATAGATCATGTTAATGTTTACACTGAGTGATTGGAGTAGGGGGTGTTAATGATGAAAAGACTGTTATACACGGGAATTGCAAGGAATTTACGACAAAAAGCTGATTTTTTCTTAAAATACGGTTATTATATGATTGAACTGCCCTTGATTGAGATTGAAGCAGTTACTTTTGATTTTTCTGTAGCTTCAAAATCAAATTGGCTCTTTTTGACAAGTCAAGCGCCGCTTGAAATCTTGCCAACCAACTATTTAAAATCTCAAAAAATTGCTGTTATCGGTCAGCAAACAGCAAATGCACTTGCTGAACGTGATTTAAAGGCATCGTTAATTGCCGAAAAACCGACTAAGGAAGGCTTATTGGCAACTTTTACCGAAAAAATTCAGTGCGCTTCAATTTTTTATCCTAAAAGTGACTTGGCTGATGACTATTTAGAAACTGAATTAACGAAAAAGGGCTATTGTGTTGCTTCAAAGATTATTTATCGTAATCAATTACCCAAATATTCTGAGCAATCATTAGTTGCTTTAATTTTCTATAAGGATATTCGGACTATTTTTTTTAGTAGTCCATCAACCTGGGACAGATTTCGAACAATTACTGAAAAAAGAGGCGTTAGCTTAAGCCGATTTGATTTTGTGGCGCAGGGTGAGACAACGAAATTAAAAATTGTTTCAGACGGCTTTTCAGCTAGAGCAATGTCTGAATTATAAAGAGTCTGGAAAATAAATTCCAGACTCAGGATATAGACAAAGTATACTCTCAGAGTATGCTTTGTCTTTTTCGCTCTACATTGGAATTGTTTCTCAGCCCCCAGTTTCACAACAAAATGACTTCCAAATTCACAATGAAATGACAATATTCAAAGTAGTCTTGAGCTTTGAGCCTTTGAACTAAGTTTTTAAAACGCCCTTCAGTTGCTTGTAAAAGCAAGTTCAAATGCATATCTTTGTCACTAACTGACTCCATTTTTTGAAAATTACAAAAAATGTCGGAGAGTAAGTGGCAATGGTAAAAAGCAGCATAAGATGTACCACCACAGAATATAGATTAACGCTCGATTGTATTTCGGGCATTTGTCTACATTTTTATTATTTCATTTGGCTAAAAAATTCCCAGCAAAGCTTAGCGCTTTTCTTTGTTTTGGCTAGCTTAGTTTCACCAATTGGTACTAGGCGTTTATTATCAATAATAGTTATTAATAATGCTGCAATTGTGATTCGTTTTTTATCAGCAATTGAAAATTGATAATAAGTACCGTCCTGTTTTTCAAAGCGGAGTATTTTTCGGTTGAATTTATTAAATTTTAGATTCTGTTGCTCAAGACTGCCAGTAATTAACCAATTGAAGTGCGTCAGAAAGTAGGCGTTATGTTTTCCTTCAAGCAGCTGCTTAAGAGTTGCAATTTTTTTATTACGCGCACTAAGCTCAACCTCATCTTCAAATAAAAAATTTTTTTGCGCAGTTGAGATTAATTTTGTGCCATTTGGTAAGGTAATAAATAATTGTTTAGGAAAAATATTTATTAAATAGATGACTTGCTTATTTTCATCAAGCACTTTTAATTGATGATGTCGTATGAAGCTTTGATTTTCAATATAGAAAAGGGTCATTAAATCACCTCGAAATACTACAATTTGTCGATTACATTTATATTTTAACATAAACTAGAGGCTAGGCGTTGAATGGTGAAGAAAGATTAAAAAGTGTAAATATTGACTAAGACTTAGTAATTTTTTATAGCGCATGGGGCGCTAGTATGCTGCTATCGTTTTTAGCTTTAATTGATTATTCAAACTGTTTTTTTGTAAAGATAAAATAACTAATTTATAATTCGGAATTTTAGCCAACTTCTCTTTAATAAAGATAAATAAAGTTTTTCTAATTACATTTCAGAATATAATTGACGAATAAATAGGAGTAGTGATATTATTTATAATATATAGTAATGATAAATAATTATATTTACTATTATTATATGTTTTATCTATTTATTTTATGAATAGATGCGTGATTAGCGCACTTATAATTATCCATTGGAGGGAATCGTATGTCACAAATTAGTGTAACACCAGAAGAGCTGAAGCAACAAGCGCAAGTTTATATTAGTTCTAAGGAACAAATTGAACAAGCAATCCAAACAGTGAATCAAATGAACTCAACAATTGCTGAGGAATGGAAAGGTCAAGCCTTCCAAGCTTATCTTGAACAATACAATGAATTGTATAAGGATGTTCAAAAATTTGAAGAGCTTTTAGAAAATATTAATCAACAGCTTAATAAATATGCAGATACTGTTGCTGAGCGCGATGCTCAAGATGCACAAAGCTTTGGATTTTAAGATTGTTGAGCGCCTGATTAGGCGCTTTTTTTATCAAAAAATAGCTGTGCTCAGCTGGTGCTTATTTGTTTATGTTTGCCTCATGCTAATTAGCGGGATTACTGTATCTGCAGACAGTAATGGTGAATTAAACATTAATACTAATATTCTTTCCAATAATCAAAGTCAGCTTACTAATAATAGCGATTTTCCAATACGAGGTGCATTATTTTCTGACGAATTAAATGCTAGGTCTGATGAGATTAAAGCTGAAATGGAAAAGCCTAGTGGGATTATTAAGTCGATTAATTTTGATTCAGCTGAAGCTGATGAGACTTCAGATAATCAAGTGACAGAGCAGTTGTTTCAGGAATATCAGCCTCAGATTGTCAGTTCGTCATCTGATTTGAATAAGCAGCATTCCAATTGGTTAATAGCATTGCTCGTTGCAGGCTTTGTAGCTCTGATAATTTTAGGCATCTTTACTGGTAAATGGTGGGCAAAACGTAAACGGAGGGTGACGAGTGATTGAAATTACGCTTGTATTAAAACAAAAAGAATTGGATATATTAATTCCAAGTAAAATAACCTTTGGTCGATTAAGAGATTTGGTAAAAGAAGCATTGATAGAGAATGGTATCAAATTGCCAGCTGATTTTAAGCTAGTCATCCAAGATAAGACTTTTAAAATTGGATACTTTGATTTTATTTCGGACTTTGGCATTTCAAATGGGGATAAATTGGAAATTGAATTGGGAGAAGCAAATGAAGCTATTTAACGGTGAAGAAACGCTAGAATTAGTCTATGATAATCAAGAGATTAAGGTAACAATTAGTAAAAATCAATACCAAGCAGAATCATTAAAGGTAATTCAAGAATATACCGATGCTGAGGAAACTGAAAATGATTTAAATTTGAAATATCATTTACCAGAAGGTGCAATCAGCTTTTCCAATAAAGTATTGAGCTGTCGTACAAGGCTTGAAAAATTGCGATTAGCGGATAAAATCAGTCAATTAGCACCTTTGCTTGAAAAATATAAAATTCCTTTTATTCATCCGGAAAATATTTATTTTGATGGCGAGCATTTGATGGTTGTTCATTTTGGCCTGCAGGATATTTTGGCACCAATGAAAGCTGATAATCAGCTACTTTTGAAAAATATTAAAGCACTTATTTTAACTATTTTTAATTCAAAATTAGGCTATGAAAAATTATTGGATGGTAGTGTTGCGTTGAATGATAAGTTTGCACAGGCCTTAATCCCCTTAGAAACACCAGAGCAGGTTTTTAGCTTTGTTAATGCGGTACTAACTCAAGAAATACAGAAAACGAATCAAACACAACGCTTTGTTCCTAAAAAAAGCTATCGCTTTTATCGACTTGGCGGGATTTTGGCAATTATTATTGCAATCATTTCTGTTGGCTTTTTAGTTTACTTCTCTAAAACAAATCAACGCCAAACGGCAATTATTGACAGCCAGACGAGCTTTTTGACGAATAATTACGCTAAAGCACAGTCTACTTTAAAAGAATATAGTCCAAATAGTCTGCCAAAATCAGCAAAATATGTTTTGGCAATTTCAAGTATTAATTTAACGGATTTAACGGATACACAAAAAGAAAGTATTTTGAATAATATTTCAATTAAATCTGATGACAATACACTTGATTATTGGATTTATTATGGTCGTGGTAATTTTGATAAAGCGCTAAATCTTGCACAAAATTTAGGTGATGACCAGTTGACCTTACTTGCCTATGCTGACCTTTATCAAGCAACTAAGCTAGACGATAAGATGGATGGCGCAAAAAAACAAAAGCTTCTGGCGGATTACAAAAAGCAAATTGATGAATTAACAGAAAAACTTGGGAAGTAGGCAGCTATGACGATTTTTGATATGAATAAAGTAGATTCAACAAGCAATTTTTTCATTGATGAACGTTTAAATCCTAATCAATTGGAATTTGTTGTTTATGTATTAAATGATTCATTAATTAAAATTACTTTAACAAGTGAGGTACCCTTTGCTAATTATTTAGATTATAAATTTGGTATCATCAACGATAAGCTATTTATTAATGGAGAAAGTGTTTCAACAGGTCTTTATAACCTGGATGATTTACGTCTTCTGATTATTTCTAAGTCAACTGCCCAAACACTTTTTTTTACAATTGATTCTGCTCAGGATTTTGTGATTGGTCAAGCTGACTATGTTGGAATACAAGTACCAATTGATCTGACCATTATCATTCACCAGAACAAGCTGATTTTAGATGCTAAGGATACCTTTATTTATTTAAATGAAAATAAAATTCAAGGTCAGGCTGTTACTGAATTTATAACTGGTACCGCTATTTTAACTGAACAATTTTTATTAGAAAAACGGATGAATCAATGGAAAATTACATTTTTTTCGGCGGATTATCATTTGTCAATGTCTCAGCTATTACTTGAATTACAAAAAAGAGAGTTTCCAAAGGATTTTCCAGATTATCGACGGAGTCCTCGTTTAAACCTAGAGGTACCAACGGATAAGCTGAAGCTTCAGGTTATTGCTAAGGAGTCCTCGAAAAGTAAAAATAGCTTGTTAAAAATGATTGCTCCACCCTTGGGAATGGTTGTGATGACTGGTTTAACAACCTTTTTAAGTGGACGAAATCCAATCATGATGATGGGAATGGGAGCGATGAGCTTACTGACCGCTTCATTTACGGTTTCGCAATATTTTACAGAAAAAAAGGATTTAAAAATAGAGAATGAGCGGCTTAAAGCTGACTATGCATATTATCTTGTGAATACAGTGAATGAAATATCCAAGGCTTATGAAACGGAACGGGCAGTTTTAGATTTTCAACAGCCAGCACCAGAGCGCTTGGTTGATTTGGTTTTACATTATGATTCCAGAATTTATGAGCGTCAAACCTTTAATAAAGATTTTTTAAATATTTCCTTAGGAGAAAGTGATCAGCCTTCCAATTTAAAAATTGATAACGATATCAATCCAAAGGATTTGAGTGCAGATGCAAAACGGATTCAAGAGCTGACTAATCATTTTTCAACTCAGCGAACAGTAGCTACACCTATTAATTTATATGATCAATCCCTTGGTTTAGTTGGTCAGCAGGAAACCTTAACTGGCTTTGTTGAAACTCTATTATTTCAGACGGCCTTTTTCCATTCCTATCGCGATGTTAATTTCATTCATTTATTGCCAAAGGATACTTATTATGAGTTCTGGTATAAATGGCGACTACTGCCTCATTTTAAACTGCAAGAGCTCAATATGCGGGGGCTGATTTATAGTGACAAATTACGTGATGTTGTTTTAAATTCCTTTTATCAGCTACTCAACAAGCGTAAACAGGTATTAAATGAATCGGGTAAGGAAAAGCCTGAATTTTCACCACATTATATTTTGACCATATTTGATGATTCGATGCTTGCAGGTCATGGAATTAATGAATTGTTAGCTGAAAATATGAATGATTTAGGCGTGACAGTTATCTGGTGCAAGGAGTCGGTGAATCAGCTACCAGAAACCGTTACAAGCGTGATTGAAGTACCAAATAAGCTAACAGCAAAGCTGGTAACGGATCATGATGTCTATTTGGCTAAGCAATTTAAGCCATATCCAGTACCCGAGACACTGGAGAGAGCACTTCGGACTTTAAGTAACTTAAATCATCTGGAAGTAGAAAAAAATGCGATTCCAGAAAGTCTTAGTCTATTAGAGCAGTATGATGTGAAAACGATTGAGCTTTTAGAAATTAAGGAGCGTTGGACAAAGGCTGAGCCTAATAAATCAATTCGTTCTTTAATCGGTTGGCGTGGTAAATCAGATTATGTTTATTGGGATTTACACGAAAGGGCGCACGGTCCTCATGCTCTTGTTGGTGGTACAACAGGTTCTGGTAAATCAGAATTTTTAACAACCTATTTAATTGGTCTTGCAATTAATTTTTCACCAGAGGATGTTGGCATGCTGATTATTGACTGGAAGGGTGGCGGAATTGCCAATACGTTGGATAAGCTACCACACTTTATGGGCGCAATTACCAATTTAGATGGTGCGGGTACAGCGCGGGCTCTTGCCTCAATTAAAGCAGAGCTTGATAAACGGCAGCGAGAGTTTGCTAAACATGGTGTCAATAATATCAATGGCTATATGTCGCTATATAAGCAAAGAAATAACCCTAAGCCAGATATATCCTATCCAACGCAGCCCTTGCCTCATCTGGTATTAGTATCGGATGAATTTGCTGAATTAAAGGCCAACGTGCCAGAGTTTCTAGATGAATTGACCTCAGTTGCCCGGATTGGACGCTCGTTGGGTGTGCATTTGATATTAGCAACTCAAAAGCCAAGTGGTGTGGTTAATGATCAGATTGAAGCTAATTCAACCTCAAAAATTGCCTTGAAAATGGCGAGCACTCAAGACTCAAACGAGCTACTTAAAACGCCAGATGCAGCGCATATCACTAATCCGGGACGTGGCTATCTCAAGGTTGGTCAAAATGAGGTCTATGAATTATTCCAAAGTGGCTATGCGGGCGTGCCATACGACCCTGAGGCTCTAGCGGAGGAAAAAATCGATGAGCGCTTGTTTAAAATTAATGATTTGGGACAATATGAATTATTATATGATCCAGGTGAAGAGGTCATTCAAGGGAAGGATACTAGTGATTTGCCAACTCAGCTTGAGGCTGTAATTTCAGAGATTGAACAAATATTTGCTGACTCAGCGCTAGTTCATCCGGAAAAACCATGGCTGCCAAATCTGCCTGAATTATTGCCAACGCCGAAGGTTACATTAAGTAAGCAGCGTGATTTATCTGTGCCACTAGGGCTTTTAGATGAGCCAAGAGAGCAACGTCAGTCAGTCTATCATTATGATATTGAAAAAGCTGGCCATACGGCGATTTTCGCTAGTCCGGGATACGGTAAATCAACCGTTCTACAAACCTTAGTCTTAAATTTAAGTCAAAAAAATTCACCAGAGCAGGTTCAATTTAATCTATTAGACTTTGGTAATAATGGCTTATTACCGCTTAAAGATCTACCAAATGTCATCGACATTGTGACGCTTGAGGAAGATGAGAAGCTCCAAAAAATGATAGAACGACTTGCTAATATACTGGCAGCTCGTAAAAAGGATTTCAAGCTTGCTGGTGTTGCAAGCCTAAGTCAATATGAATTTAAAACTAAAAAGCAATTGCCAATTATAATTAGTGTGATTGATAACTACGATGGTCTGACTCAAAATGATAATCGAAAGGATAAGATTGATAATTTATTAATTCAATTATTAAGAGAGGGCGCAAGCTTAGGTGTCTATCTCATTTTAACTGCAAGTCGGACCGGTGCTGTCAGAATGAATATGCTGAGCAATATTGCAAGCAAGCTTGCTTTATTCTTGAATGATGAAAGTGAAGTTGCAACCTTAATGGGGCGTGAAAGAGTCTTGCAGGAGGCTATTAATGGACGTGGTCAAGTGCTGTTAGAGCTACCGACTGCAATTCAATTTTATCTGCCAGCAGCTGGTGAGGATGCATCCGAAATTTTGGAAAATCTTGAAAAGGAAGTTGCCGCACTTGATGAAGCGTGGCATGGTCTCAGACCAGAGAAGATACCGATGGTACCCGAAGAGCTTTATCTCAGCGATTTTCTTCAATATGAGTCAGTTAAGTCAATGGAGTCCAGTAATGGCTTGCCGTTTGGACTTTCATTAAAAACAACGGAAGCACTTGGCTTTTTACCGGGAATGCAGCCCTATTTTGTCTTTTCTTCTAAAGAGGATGAGCAGCAATTGCTATTCCAGCAAATGCTTATCAGACAAGGTGGCGCTTCTAAGCATGAGTTTTTACTCGCTGACTTTGATGGCAGCTTTGATGAGACATTAGATAGTCTCGCATTACCGAATAATTTTACAAAAATTAGTGATAAAAATGATGCCAAAGAAATTGTGACCGGCATTGTTGGCTATTTAAATCTTTCTAAGCGCAAAGAAAAAGGGACACCAATGACTTTAGTGATTGGTAATTTAACCGATTTTGTTGTACAAACGGGGATTAAAGCTGAGGATTTTGTCCTCGCCTTAAAGCACGCCTCAAAATCAGGGCTCGATTTTATTATCTTTACGCCTCATGATTATCTTGCGAAGTCATTTGATAGCGTTCCTAAGCTGCTTAGAGAAATGAAATTCACTGGTATCATTGGCGCAAGAGCTTATGATTCACCGTTAATTAAAGTATTAGGTTATTCACAAGAGCCAGAGCCAGCTTTAGATGAACCATATTTTGTAATGCGTGGTGGCTCAACCTATAGTCAGTTAAAATTGCCAAGAATTGATGAGAGGACTGTGTAAATGAGTAAGCAAGTAAAGCTATTACCCCTAGGTTCAGCCGTTAAAACGGATAAAGGCATTTTTATGATTGCTGCAAGAGGTTTACAAAAACAAAAGGATGGCAGTTTTTTAGCTGGTTACAAGGCAATTTCGCATCCAATGGGACTTGCCCAGCCGGAAATATTGATTACCGAAAAGGATATTGTAACAGTTTTGAAGCCTGGCTATGAGGATGCTGAAGATGAAGCGTTTAGTAAAAGTCAACAGGAGAAAGCCCTGAAGCCACCCATTAAGAAACCAGAGCCAGAGGTGGAGCCTAATTTTACAATTGATTTAAAAAGTAAGCCAGCAGCAGTACCAAGCAAGCCTACTCAGCAGCCAGAGCAGAGAGTGGTTAAACAGGCTTCTTTACATCCAAAGGATCCATTTTATAATTTGAGAAGGAGAGGTAAGTAGTATGTCAGAGCAAAAAGAATATTTAGCATTAGGCAGTATTGTAATTTTAAAAGGTGCAATTAAAAAGGTGATGATTATTAGTCGTGGTAATATTTTAAATGATCAATATTATGACTATGGTGCCATCCTTTATCCAGAAGGCATGGTTGACGAAAATATCGCTTATTTTAATGAAACAGATATTATTAAGGTTATTCATGAGGGCTTTCGTGATGAGGATGATGCGTTAATTTTAACAACACTTAGCGATGCCTATGCAGAATATGAAGCACAAGCAGAAGATCAACCAGAGGCTACTGAAGAGATATTGGTTGATGAGGCTGTAGTGAGTGATGATCCCTTTGCTCAAGTTAGGGATTGGGAGGAATAGCAATGAGTGCACAAGCAAATCTCAATAAAATTTATGAGCTAGACAGTGCAATCAGCAAATTAAAGGCAGTTAAAACCGAGCTAAGTGCATTTGATATGGACAAATATAAAACGGCCGGTAGTGGTCAATGGGCAGGTCAAAAGGCTAACCAGTTTTCAGATCAATTAGATAGTGCGAAAAGCAGCTATTCAAGTGCAAAGCAGCAGATTGAAGATGCAATTAGTGATTGCAAGAGTAAGCAACGCAGCTTGGCGGCATCAATTGATGCCATTAAGCATCCAATCATCTCAGCTCAAGCATGGTCAGCAGCACTATTTTAAAAGGAGAGCAGTATGTCAAAAACAGGTGTCAAAAGTGGTTATCATGATGAAACAATGAAAATAGCGTCTCTAACCTCTAAAGTCGCTGGTGTTAAGGACGGCTGGACAAGACATGATAATTTGAACACGACCCAAGCAGGGCGTGTTTCTAAAATCTATGCTGATTTTTCAAGTCTAGTTGCTTTGTACGGAAGCTTGGCGCAAAAAGATGTCAAGGAGTTTAATCAGCTTGGCGTTAATATTGAGGTTCAAGATGAGGAGGCGGCTAAGTGAGTGTCAAAAATTTTTATGCGGATAGCTGGCAGGCTCAGTCTCCGGGACTTTCCACAGGTATTAGCAATCGAAGTGAGGCATTGAGCCAGCTCCTCCAAGGCCTTCAGGTTTTAGTTGAAACAGACAAGATTTATGGTCAAGGCGCCGATGCAATGAAAAGCTATATTTCTGAAGTGCACGTCAGCCTTATCCAATCAATGCTAGTAACTTTAAATACCTTTCAGACAGCAGTTGGTGTTTACTGGGATGGTTATGGCGCTGTTGATGCGAATGGCAATTTTAAGCTTATTGTTGATGAATTAACAACGCATGCCAGTCAACTAGCTAGCGGCAAGACGAGTATTGACGGCTATGCCAGTCGTTTGCGTAATATCTCTAACTCGGTCAATCATCTTGTTTCACTTGGCAGTGCTGGTGCAAGCTCGCTTGATTCTGTCAAAAGTGATTTTGACTCGATGAATCAGACGGCAACCAATTTAAAAAACGCTTGGGAAAATCATGAGGCAAGCAGTTCAGGCTTTGATCAGGTTGAGGAAATGATTGCCAAATTAAAGGATTTAGTTAATAATGTTGGTAACGTGACCGTTGGTCAAGGGCGAAGCTATCAATCAGGTAGCTTTGGTCAGGCGTTAGATGGGGTCTCAAGCCTATTCTCGCGAATGAGCGAGTATTGTGAAGCAAACGAAAGCATTGCGAGTGATGCTTGGCAGTCAATGTTTAAAGGCTATGAAGAGGACGTCAAACGTGCGGCAGAGGCTAAGGCGAAAGAAGAAGCGAAAAAGGAATTGTTTTGGGCAGTAGTTGGTGCAGTTGTAGCGGGTGTTTTGATTGTAGCAACAGCAGGTACGGCAACACCGCTTGTAATGGCTGGCTTAGCACTTGATGGTGCATTAGCGATGAATCAATTGGTCGCAAGTGGAACCAAATTTGCGACAGGCAAAGAGTTTAATCCATTAGTAAAAGGCTTAACAGCTCTTGGCATGGATGAAAAACTTGCCAATACTACTGTAACTGTTGCTAATTTTGCGACCTTAGCTATCGGTGGTAGCGTTGGTCTTGTCAAACTAGGCAGTAAAGCGGTAAAATTGGCTAAGGCTGGTGAATTAACCTCAACAGTTGCGAAGAGCCTTAGTACAATTCCAAGACTGCCGGCTCAGGCAGGTCAATCAATTTTGACTCATTTTAATCAAGCCAAATCGAGTGCGTCAGCCTTTGGTAAAACCTTTATGACAGAGCTCAGCAAGGGCGGTGTTACAACCAGCATTAACGGTGCAGGCGACCTTACCAAAATTGGTAAGGCAACAGTTGCCGGTGCCAAGGAAGCCAAGAGTGTCTTCAAAGCAAGTGGTTCAACTAGCAAAACCCTCAGCCGAGTGATGGATGACGGTGCGGATATTAAGAAAGCTAGTGGGGTTGGAAAGATAATGAGTAATGCTGATGCTGAAAAATATGCTTTTGATGCAACGAAAGGTGCTAGTAATTCCGACTCAATTGTTTTAGGAAAGTTTGATGGTGGTGGACCAACAGCATATACAACTAAAGCTAAAGAAGTTGGGGCACAGTATTTTGAACTAGATAATTGGGACGAATTGAGTAAAATGTATAACGATAAAGAAATCTGGAAAATAAATGAGAAGTTCTTAGATATACAAATTGGTTCTGGAAGAGATATATATTTTTCACATAATCCGCTCGATTTTATTGGAGATGGTTCGTTTTATTCGCAAGAAATAGCCTATTTGCAAAATCATGGATTTGGGTTTGAAAAGATTGGAGACCTTTGGCATGTTATCAGGTGATGAAAAATTTATCAATAAATATTTTTTAGACTATACAAAAAATTCTTTTTCAAAGTATTTTGGGGAAAATCTTTTTTTGAAAAAAGAAGAGTTTTCCAACGACACTGCTGGCATGGGATTTTACAGATTAACTTATGAAAAAAATTCAAAATATCAAATTATTTTTGATTATGAAAGGTTGCGTTTTACAATTAGAATAAAATGGGGCGAAGCTACTTCAAACTTCTTCTCGCAGCATAAAGGATTACAAAATAATTTAGCAGAAAAAAATATAGATGAAGCTATTTTTGTTTTAAAAAATGATATTAGTAATGGTGAATTGGAGTTTTTTCAAATTACAAAAAAAGGTAAGATAAAGAAAGTTGAAAGGAAGCTTATTGATGATACAAAATTTTAACCTTGATAGGCAAGTTGATGAAAAATATTTGAATCATAGATTACAGGTGTTAAATTACACAAATAAAGATATGAATTTAGCACTTGAAAATAATGATCAAGTTTATATTGCACTGTTTGATATTCCTGTAGAAACAAGTATTATGGGTTTTCAGACTGAAACTCTGGCTTTAGTTTTTGGGTTAAATGTTCATCTTTATCATGGAAGCGGTTCTGCAATTACTAATTTAGAACAATACCCAGAGGTAATGAAAGCAATGCAATCTTTATTAATTAGTAGCTCTCAAGCATTGCCATATATGGAGTTAACTAAGGATAAGAACTTTTACAACAGTCAATGTGTAAGAGTTTATTTAAAAACAGAACAAGGGCTATTCTTTAGGGAGCTCTGTAAAAATGATAAAATCGATGCTTTTTTACAAGGTATGATGAATTATGTTTTAGATGAAATTACAAAAACTGGTGTATTGAAAACAAGATAAAAAAAGGCACTCTATAGTTTGGCGCATCCAAGATATCGAGTGTTGAATTAGTCAGCAGGAACTCACTATTCAAATTATCAATTTCTAAAAAATGTCTTAATTTCAAATCGGATTGATTTATAGTTTTCACACTTAGCAGTTGCTTGTTTGAGCAACTGCTATTTTTATATTTTAATCGCCATCAATTTGATTCTTGTTTTCCAGTTTCTACAGTTGTAACAGCTTCTTTTTAAAACGGCTCTATAATATATTGGACTGAAATATTTATCAGTTCAATTTATTATAGAGCCTATTTTTTTTCGCTAACTATCATAACCAACTGTTAAACAGTCGGTTACGTTTTTCTTCATTTTTTGTACCGCTAATGAAGTAATTTCAATTTATAGGTTATAAGCAACTTTAATATGAAAATTAGATTGCTAAATAATGAAAAGTAAATTAATATTTAGTTATAACAATTTGTGGCATATTATAAAAACACTTGACAGGAGCTTTTATCATGACTATCCTTGACCGCACCGCACCGCACCGCACCGCACCGCACCGCACCGCACCGCACCGCACCGCACCGCACCGCACCGCAGCGGATAATTTTGACTAAAATTGTCGTTTATTTGTTGCGCCCAGAATACTAGCCAAAAGCGTCAGCTGTAAGATTGCTGCCCTATTTGGCTGGTATTTCACGTTCACCACCAGAGGTAGGGTAACAATTAATAAGTAAGAATTAAAAAACAAAGATGAGAGTATGAGGAAAGGTTATGAAAATGAAAAAAATGATTACGAAAACAGTCGTAGCATTAAGCTTACTTAGTGCGGGTGTCGTTGCGACGGCAGTGGTTGTGCCGAGCGGGAATGTAGTCTATGCGGCGACTTTTAGCGAAGCAGAAGCTGCATTCAATGAGTTGAAGGCGTTAGTTTTGCAAGCGAGAGGTATTGATTCGTCTTTATATACAGAAGAATCCTACACAGCTTCTTATACTTCGGGAGAGTTTCGTCAGAATATCCCGTTAGCGCTGAATATGTATCAAGATATCACTACGGATAGTGGGCTTGATTTGTCTAATGATGAGATTTACCAATCTATAATATCTGAGGGTGGAGAACCAGCCGGATATTTAGATTGGCTTATTATTGTATATAATAGCGATAGCTCAATATTAACACAAGCTATTGCTGGTTTAGTCTTAAAAGATGCTGGTGGTTCAGATACAACAAACCTTAACTATTCAGGGTTAGAAAATGTATTAGCAAAATATGAAACACTGTCCGCTGAGCAGGTTGAATGGATTAGGACAAATGAAGTTCGATTTTTTGGTTCTGGATATACGCTTGAAGAAGAAATAGGAAAAATTCGTTGGGTAATAAATAATAAAGAATGGTACGAGGAAAATGCTGCTTCAACTGGTGCTTTTGGAAATGGTGGTCAAAGTTGGTTAGATTTTGAATCGGAATATTTTGGTAGTGTGATTGATGAAGCAATTTCAGCCATTCCGTCAACTCCTTACACCACCTTTCAAGACATCACTAGCTGTAGCACCGAAGCTCAATCGGCGATTGCTTGGCTCTTAGAAAATGGCATTACGACAGGGTACAATGCGACCACCTTTGCGCCGAAAAATACGCTGACTCGTGCTGAAATGGTAACCTTTTTATATCGTCTTGCGGGCAAGCCCGCCGTTGAAATTAACGATTTTCCAGATACGGCAGGCCTGAGTCAAGCGTTTCGTCAAGCGATTTCGTGGGCAAAGGAAACAGGTGTCACCACAGGCTACAATGCCACAACCTTTGCGCCAAATCAGCCAGTTTTACGCGAACAGATGGCGAGCTTTTTCTATCGTCTAGCAGGTAAGCCAACAGGTAATTTCAGTTATACTTTTGAAGATGTCTCAACCGCTAGTGCGCATAGTCAAGCGATTGGCTGGCTGTCACAGACTGGCATTACCTCAGGTTATTCGCCAAGCGCCTATGGACCAAGCGATGCCGTTACTAGAGAGCAGATGGCACTGTTTTTGAAACGCTATGCGGATAAGGTTGGTGTAAAAGCGAGCTGAGTTAATTGCGCCAAGTATCCCTACGACTTTGACTAGCTGGTGATACAGTGATGTGGGCAGTGTCAATCTGCTTACTTTATCTCAATTATATTGACTTAAGTCGTCTGGCTCTTCCTAATTTTGAAAAAACAAGAGAAACGGTGTTATTTGCGTAGCTCTTGTTTTTCTGCCGTTTTCTGAAGCTCGCTTGATTCTGTCAAAAGTGATTTTGACTCGATGAATCAGACGGCAACCAATTTAAAAAATGCTTGGGAAAGTCATGAGGCAAGCAATTTTGGCTCTGATATGTTGCGGTATACGATGTACAAGCTGTACAAAGCTTTGGCTTCAAAAAAATAAATAAATCAGCCTCTAGTCAAAGTGATGATGAATTGATTCTTGTATTTTTTTGGAAGAACTGAACAAGCATATTTCAAAATTTAAAATGACTGCGAACTCCTAAGCTCGAATAGAAATCTAACTTACTTAACTTAATATAAATAATAATTAATTTTTTTTGATTTTCTATTTTTTAGTAATAAAAAATAAAATAATTTTATATATTCTTTATTTTTTTATGATAATATATAGTTATTATGTAATATTATGTATTTTATATTTATTTTTTAAAGAATAGGAGTTACCATAACGATGAATCAGCAGCAGAAAGTGAGTAAATTTCCAAATAAATTTTATTTATTAAGTATTGCGGGAATTATTATTTTATTAATTATTTCGATTAGCTTGTTGTTATTTTTAAATAAAAAAACTGCAGCACCTGAAAAAAGTAAGAAGCCAGTTATTGCCCTAGTCAATGAGGATGAATCCTCTAATTTTAATCAGCAGACCTATAGTCTGGGTAAAAATTTCGTTGATTCGGTTTCTAACGATAATAACTATCAATGGCGAGTAGTATCAAGGGCAGTTGCCAGTAAAGCACTTGAGGATAAGAATGTAGATGCGGTTATTTATTTACCTAAAACCTTTTCTCATGATATATTAACGTTACAGGATATTAATCCAATAAAATCACAGGTTGAATATCAGATTCAGAAACAATCGGACACCTTATCAGATCGAATACTACAGGAAAAAATTGTGAATGTTATTTATGATTTTAATCAAACCGTTGTTAAGATGTATTATGGTAGTGTTGCTGGTAATATTGCAGAAGCAGAAAATCAAATGAATGGTTCCTTAGGTAAGCAAGAGAATTTAGTAACAAACTTATCTAATCAAGTGGATGTTCCCTTTAAGGAATCAATGACAAATTATATCACCTTTATTTCAGGCTCAAATAGCCTGAAAGGTATCAATCAAGCAAATGTTGCGTCACAAAACAGCTTTACAGAGGTGACTACGAATTTGCTTAATCAAACGAGTGAAAGCTTCAATAGTCAATTACCTCAAATTAATTCTTATTTTGATTTGCAAAAGAAAATTTCAGAAACAAATCTTACTAATAGTAATGGTGCGATTACTGAACAAGCTACTGGTGATGAAAAGTATTATTTTAATCAATATGATGGCTTTAATACCAATATGCTGACTAATTTGGCGGGCTTTTATAAAAATGATGAAGCAAGTGAGGCAAGCGGTCAGCTTGTAGAATTAACTCAAAAAATTAATGCTTACAATCAACTGATTTCGGCTGAAAAAGATAAGCTAAGCGATCAAGAAGTAACCTTAAAAGCCAAACGCGATGAGCTATTGACCTTAGAGCAAAAGCTGTATCAACAATTTTATAATCAAGCAGACTTGACAATTTCAATGGATAATTTTGATACGTCTATTGATCAGCTTATTTTAGATCCTACAAAAGAGGCACGATTGGCGCTAGCAGATAAAATCATTAATTCATTTAGCAATGATGACAATAAATTAGATCCTGTTTATACCAATCAATTAGCGGAATTAATAGGGGAAATTTCTCTAAATCCTGCTGACTATATGTTAGAGGATTTGGCTACTAATGGCTCACTGACTGAAGCCCAAAAGCAAGAGTATATCAATAAGCTACAAGTGATTAGTAATTATGCCAATCAATTTGGTATAACCACTAAAATCGGTACATCACTTAATGTGCTACCTCCGAATGATGTTTCAATTGACCAGTATGTAGATTCAACAATCCAGGTTAAAGTGCCGGCCAAGACTAAGTACATTTCAAATGTATTTCCATCGAATGTTAAGATTAATTCTATTGTAGATGGCGATTCAATGCCAGTCGCACCAAATTTAAATAATAGCGTGACACTGGATAATACAGCAGAAGACACTGCTTCAAAAACTTTTACATTGAATTTGAGGATTGATTTAAAAGATGTTTTAAATCAATCAGCTTCATCTTCTCTTAGCATAGACTGGACAAATGCTACAACTGGAAGTAAAGATTATCAAAGTAACCTAGAATTTGTTCTATCACTCAAAGATAGTCTAGCAGATTACAGTGCAAACGTTGGTATTAAGCAATTTTACACTTTTACGGATTATTTTAATAAAATTAATCAAATTACCAATCAAATTGCATTAATTTATGGTGAGCCTGGCTCGGACTATACGCGCTTCTTGAATGCATCAACCCAAAATGATTTTTTAGGAGATAAATTAAGACCATCAATTTATAATCTTTATAACAATATAAGTAAGAATAATGGAGCCATTGCTGACCGTTTGAGTGAGACTGATGTCAATAGTTTTAATGCATTAGGTCAACAAAATATTGAGGATGTTGTCAAAACGATTCAAACTTTAAATGATTCAATTGATAAGTTACAAGCTAATCAGACCCAGCTTAATAGTAATTTACCAGATGATTATTTTTCAAGTAATCTGACTTCATTATCTGGTTGGTATCGAGAAACGATGGAAAATATTGAAGTAAACTATCAGGCTTGGCAAAAAAATCAGGTCAATCAATTACCGATTAAAGACTGGAATAGCTATAATAGTGAAGAACAGGCCTTATATGTCGATAATAGTAATCAATTATATGAGCAAATTAATACCTTAATCACTAGTACGACTCAAGCGAGTGCTTCAACAACACAAAGCGCGCGTCAGGTTGAGGATAACTCTGCGAGCTTTGACGACCTAGTTGCGAGTGCGTCAAATACGCAGCAGACTGCTCAAAAGATTTCAAATAATGCTACTAATTTGACCTTAAGCGGTAGCCAAGATTTAGCGACTAGCCAATCATATTTTACTAATTTTTCTAAGACGCTTGCCAATACACGGACACAAGGTGTTGATACCAATCAGATTTATGATTTCTTTGTGAATCCAATCTCAGCCTTGGACGTTTCACCAAAGCAGACCGTAGTGACAGCAAGTCAAACTGATTTTAGATGGCCGATTGTTTTTGTTATCGGTGTTTTAGCTGGTGTGCTGTCGATGCTCGGTCTCAACTGGTTAAATAAGAGAAGACCACCAAAAAATAATTTAAATGTTTTATAAAATAAAATGATTTTTATCGAATAATTAAATATTAAAAGAGCACTGTTATTTTTAGTGGTGCTCAAAATGCAGACAAAGCATACTTTACAAGTATGCTTTGTCTTTTTAGCGTTACAATTAATTAGACTGATAAATCTTTTGGTCCATTGTTTACTGATTGAATTTGGATTGGGACATAAGTCATCCGGTCAGACAGAAAGCGTCTGACTGAATAAACGAATGACTCGTCTATTTTTCACAGTTTTAATCAGAGATAGAAAGCAATTTGTTTGACGGGCTTTCTCTCTCAAAACTGTTCAAATAGATACGTCATCCGGTCAGACAGAAAGCGTCTGACTGAATAAACGAATGACTCGTCTATTTTTCACAGTTTTGATTAAAGAGAGAAAGCACCTTTTTTACGTTGTTAAACGTCTTTTGTCCCACCTCCAATCCACAATAAAACGACAGTATTCAAAGCAGTTTTGAATAACGCAAAAAGCAGCACAAAATGTGCTGCCACAGAATATAGATAAACACTCGATTATCCTTTTGGCATTTGTCCATATTCTGAACACTGGTATTTATAGCATTTTTTTTCAAAAATTTATGCAGCTCTTCTAAAAATTTTCTGAAAATTTACAAGTTATTCGCTTATTAACAAAAAAATCTTTACAACTTTTCGATATAATCAGAAAGCAATAGCAATTATTTAAGGAGGCGAAAGATGAAAAAGCACCGTTGGCTGATAGCCATCATTTTATTTTTGGGTAGTATTGGTATTAGTTGGTTTTCTAATCCAGTTCAAGCGGAGGAAACAGCAAATACGCAAACATTGATTGAGCAAAGCAGCGATTGGCAATATTATTATCAAAGTGCAGACCAGTATCCAGGCAATGAATGGCTACAGCCAAATTATGATGCCACAGCATGGCAGACTGGACAAGCGCCAATCGGCTACAGTACCAAAGCAACCGTTCAAACAACGATTGATTATGGCAGTGATAAAAAAAACAAATATCCTGTTGCATTTTTTAGAAAAAGCTTTGATGCCAAAATTGATGCGGCAAATAAGGACTACTTTAATACGCTTGTTTTAGACTATAAGCTTGATGATAGTGCGGTTATTTATATCAATGGACAGGAAGTTAAACGAATTAATTATCCATCAGGCGTTGCACCAGATTTTACCACCTATTCCAATCAATTAGGGAATGATGGTAATGACTTTGAACAAGCTAGTGTCGACTTATCAAACGTAACGCTTAAGGAAACTGGTAATGTTGTCGCTGTTGCAGTATTCCAACAGTCTGGCTCTAGTTCAGATTTGGTATTTGATTTATCCTTATCCTTACAACAGACAGAAGCGCCAAATCCAGCGGTCAGTCAAAAGCCAACAAAA
Organism: Enterococcus sp. MMGLQ5-1; assembly: GCF_013155265.1. Classification (GTDB taxonomy): domain Bacteria; phylum Bacillota; class Bacilli; order Lactobacillales; family Streptococcaceae; genus MMGLQ5-1. Next base: position 595,635 of record NZ_JABJXU010000001.1, read on the forward strand.
ATGAGTGTTACCTTTTATGGTGATACAGCGACCTCTAAGAGCTTTACTTGGCATACCTTAGCGACGGCAGGCAGTCAAATCCGATATATCGCTTCAGCAGCTGAACCAGCAGATTTTACTAACGCTTCAGTAGTTGAGGGAACAGAAACCTATTCCGAAGAGCTAGCCGATTTCGTTCATAAGGCTGTCCTAACTGATTTACAGGCCGGTACAGCTTACTGGTATCAAGTAGGCGACGCATCGACAAATCAATGGAGTGAGCCAGCACAATTTACAACGTCAGCTACTTCCAACTCACCATTCCATTTTTTATTTTTTGATGATACTCAGGGCTCTGACGCCTATGACTATGAAATAGTTGCTAAAACCTTTAACCAAGGCTTAGCGACTGCACCAAACGCTAGCTTTATTATTCAGGGCGGTGACTTAGTTAATAATTCAAATAATATTGAGCAATGGCAAGATTTATTTGGTAAACAGCAAGCTATTTGGAGTAACCACACAATTATGACAGTATCAGGCAATCATGATACTTATAATAATACCTTCTATAATCATTTTAATTATAATGCGCCCTCTACTGGCGTTCAAAGCCATGGGGTTTATTATTCTTATGATTATCAGCAAGCACATTATGTCATGCTAAATACAAATGATATTGTTAATAATCAGCTAAGCTCGACGCAGGTCGCTTGGTTGACCAGCGATATTGAGCAGGCCAAGGCAAATGGTGCAAAATGGGTGATTGTTACAATGCATAAAGGCACTCAAACAGTCGCTAATCATATTTCCGATAGCGATGTTGTGGGCATGAGAAAGCAATTACAGCCACTTTTTGATCAGCTGGGTGTTGATTTGGTCTTACAGGGTCATGATCATACCTATGCAAGAACCAACCAAATGGGAGGAGAAGTCCCATATGAGGATACAGAATATCAAGAAATTGATGGCGTTCAAACGGCTGTCAATCCTAAAGGAGCTGTTTATCTGACGAGTGATTCTAGTGGTACTAAGTTTTATAATATGCAGTCAGATGATGTAATTGCGCAATATGGTGTTTATCCAGCAATTAAAGGTCAAGAATTTAAACAAATGTTTACTGATATTGCGATTGTGGATGATCGTCTAGTTTTAAAATCATATCTTTATGATGCTGAAGGCACTGGAGAAGTATCTTTATATGATAGCTATGCGATTCAAAAGCAAGAGCCAGTTGAAATTGCTGCTATTGAAGCACCAGCAGCAATTACTGTTCCTTTTGGAACAGCCGTTGAAAAGCTGAGCTTGCCTGTAACGGTCAAGGTAACACTTAATGATAAAAGCGTGATTGATGTACCAGTGACTTGGACAACAACAGGCTATGCAGCAAATCAAGCTGGAATGGTCCAGCTTACAGGTATCTTGGACTTCTCGAAGACGGACTATTCAGCTTTATCAGGCACAACTAGCATTGATGTTACGGTGGCGGATAAGCCAGCAGAATTGACACTCACTTATCCAAAGGGCGAAAAGGATGAGTTAAAGGTTGGCGAAAGTATCACAATAGTTCCGTCAATTGAAGATGGTCAAGTAGGTGAAGCTGGCTGGCAATGGGATAAGGATTTCTTCAGTGCGACCTTTAATTCACCTGCAACCTTTACGGCATTAAAAGCAGGTAAAACAACCGTATCTTACACGAGTGCAGCTGGACAGACTGTTGAGAAAACCTTTACGATTGTTGAGGCTGTGCCTACAAGCTCTGATGTGCCAAATGCTAGTACGCAAAATAATATCAATCAAAATATTAATACGAATGTTGCACAGGTAAAATCAGCTAAGGCTTTACCAACGACAGGCGAAAGCAGTACAGCTAGTATAGCGATTGCTGGTATTCTGTTGATGGTTACGGTTGCTGGTATTATAACAATGAGGCGGAAAATTAAAGAATTATAAATATTATTTGTATCAATAAATTTAAACTGAGAGGGTGGGTTACCTCTCAGTTTTTTTGGGATTGTATTATTAATCAAGCAAAATTATTATAAATATAGTTTATAAGCTATTCATTGTACAGCGTTTACTCTAAGTTGTAAACTATTAGATATAGGTCACAAATGATGTGCGATGTATGTTAGCTGATTTTGCGACTGAAGTGATAATTAAATGAAATAAAATAAGGTAGCTTGATTAAGGAGGCAGTAAGAGATGGTTTATCAAATCACTAATCCGTATACAAATCAAATAGAAAAGGTCTATTCAAATCAAGGCGCGAGCGAGATTGAAGCAGCCTTGCAAAAGGGAGATCAGTTATATAAAAGCTGGCGTAATACTTCCTTTGAGAGTAGAGCTGCCAATCTGAACGCAGTGAGTCAATTATTTAAGAAAAAGGTTGATGAAATTGCAACGGTTATAACACGTGATATGGGGAAGCGCTTTATTGAAGCGCAGGGTGAAGTTTTGATTTCAGCTGAAATTGCTCAATATTATGCAGATCATGCGTCAGAATTTATGGCAGTACGCCCTTTTAAATCAAGAATGGGGGATGCACAATTAGTCCCTAAACCCATCGGTGTTTTAATGGCGGTAGAACCATGGAATTTTCCGATTTATCAGTTAATGCGTGTTTTTGCTCCAAATTATATATTAGGTAATCCAATGCTTTATAAGCACGCTAGTAATACACCTGGATCTGCTGAAGTATTTGCTGAGCTTTTGATTGAGGCGGGAGTTGAGGTAGGTGCTTGTACTAATCTTTTTATTGATTATGAACAGGTTAATCAGATTATCGCAGATAAGCGTATTCAAGGTGTAGCCTTGACAGGCTCTGAGCGAGCGGGTGCCTTGATTGCCGCTGAAGCAGGTAAGAATTTAAAGCGAAGCTCTTTAGAATTGGGGGGCAGTGATCCTTTTGTGATTTTACATGATGCGGATTTATCAGAAATTGAAAAGATTGTTGGTCAAGCACGTTTGTACAATGCTGGTCAGGTTTGTACCTCATCGAAACGCTTTATCGTGACGAATGACAATTATGAGGCAATTGTTAAAATGTTAAGTCATGCCTTTTCAAAGGCAGTTATGGGTGATCCCTTTGCTGCTACAACCACCCTTGCCCCTTTAAGTAGCTTAAAGGCTAAAAAAGACTTAGTGAAGCAGGTTGAAGCAGCACTTTCTAACGGTGCTACCCTTGCTTATGGTGATATGTCTAAAAATCAAGGTGAGGATTGTTTCTTTTCACCAGTCATTTTGACTGACATTACGCCAGGTAATCCAGCCTATTATCAAGAATTTTTTGGACCTGTCGGTCAAATCTATCAAGTAGCGGATGACGATGCGGCAATCGCACTTGCTAATGATTCAAACTACGGTTTAAGTGGTGTCTTATTCTCAGGCGACTTAAACCGAGGTATTGATTATGCTAAACGAATTGAAACAGGCGGCGTTTTTGTCAATAGCTATGGTGGTACCTTACCAGAATTACCCTTTGGCGGTGTTAAACGCTCCGGCTACGGTCATGAGCTAAGCGAATTAGGCTTTGAAGCCTTTATGAACCCTGAGCTAATCGTGGCCAGAAGTACACCGATTGACTTGGACAATGCCTTTGGCGGCTTCCTGTAAAAAATAATAGTTAATTAAAGACCATTAAAGCGTATTGGCGTTTTAATGGTCCTTTTTTAATTTCTGAAAGTAGCGCTTAATATAATTGATAAAATATTCAAAGTGCTCAGTGGCTTCCTCTTTTCGCTGTATTAAATAAAAATCACGCGTATACTTTTCAGATAAGACTTGATAAGGTATTGACTTAACAGCACGTTTAGAAATAATTGAGCAGCCAAAGCCTTGTTCAAGCAACTGTGTAATAATGCTATTATTTTGAATTTCAATTGTAGCCTCATTAATATTATTTTCTTCGATGTACTGTTTGGTATAGTAATAAACGCCTGAGGTCGCTTCACGGATTAGCCACGGCCCCTTATTTTGATTCCCAGCTAGCACTAGCTGATCTGAAATTAAGGTTGTTCGGATGATTTTTTTTGAATTGATTGGTTTTTCGATAAAACCGAGATTGATTTCATGCTGCTCAAGTGCATGGTGCACTTCAAGTGAATTCATTAGCTTAATTTTAAAGTGAATATTTGGGAATTTGAGATATATTTCTTGGAATAAATCTGGTAAAAGATAGCTCGCAAAGGTATGGGAGGCACCAATTGTATAAGATATTGAATGACCTCTCTGCTTATTAAGTAAGATTTGAATTGCCTGCCAATCATCTAGCATTTGAATGGCCTTTTGGTAGAGGATATCGGCCTGCTGTGTACTGACAACCTCCCTTCGTCCATTACGGATAAATAGCTGAGTTTTTAACTCCGCCTCAAGCTGCTTAATTTGACTTGAAACAGTTGGCTGTGCAAGAAATAATAATTCTGCTGTTTTGGAAAAGCTTCTCGTTTCGTAGACTAATTTAAAGGTTTCAAGGTTTTTAAACAAAATAACACTTCCATTAATTTTTTTGATTGTAACTATTATAACAATTAATAATATTGATATAAATTAAAAGTTATAATTATTTTAGAAATGAGGGTTTATGTAATGAAATCATTATTAAATTTTGAAAAAAGCTTAAAACAAATTTTGCCTGGCTTAGCTTTAAGTTTTCTTGTGGCGATTATGTCGAAATGCTTAGCTATATTTTTGCCAGCAATAGGCGGTGCAACAATCGCTATCTTTTTAGGTATTTTTTTAGGAAATGTTTTTTTTAAGCAATCCGTTTGGGAAGCAGGTACCAAGTTTTCTGAAAGTAGGCTCCTCGAATTATCAGTTGTACTTTTAGGCTTGACGGTGACATTTAAGACGATTGGCGAAATTGGTTTAACAGGGTTATTTTATATCATCATGATGATGCTTTTAATTATTATTATAACGATTTGGATTGGTCAAAGGCTCGGCTTTTCTAAGAGCTTCAGCCTTTTAATAGCAGGTGGGAATGCTGTTTGTGGTTCTTCAGCGATTGGTGCGATTGCCCCAGCGATTCAAGCTGACGATGAGTCTAAAGGACAAGCAATCACTCTAGTCAATTTACAGGGTACTGTTTTAATGCTTCTGATGCCAGTTATCGGTTATTTACTATATGGTAACAATATTTTAAGCAAGAGTGCTTTAATTGGTGGGACCTTGCAGTCAGTCGGTCAAGTTGTTGCTAGTGCTAGCTTAATTAATCCTCAGCTTGTTGATTATGCAATGCTGTTTAAAATAACTAGAATTTTATTTTTAGTAGCTGTTGTGATTAGTTTTCAAAGAGTGACAGAAGTTAATAAAGCAGAAAAAAGCCGCTCTTCAAAAATCAAATTACCGTTACCGTGGTATATCATTTGTTTTTTAGTATTATGTATTATAAATAGTAATTTTAAGCTAGACAACTGCCTAAACATTACTGCCCATCAGCTAAGTAGCTGGTTTGAAATTACAGCACTTGCAGCGATTGGGCTACGTTTAAATTTTGCTAAATTTATCAAAGCAGGCCTGCGATTTCTATTTTTGGGCATTTTGATTTGCCTAATTCAAATTATTTTAGCTGCCGTTTTAATTTATCTTTGGCAAATCCATTAACAATTAGTCAATAATGGTGTACAATTAACAACGTAATTTTACTCTATTAAAATGAACAGCTTTTATCGTTCATCGTTAATTGTAAAGGTCGTGAACTTATGGAGAGTCAAGAAATGCTGATTGCTAGAAAATTTAAACATTTTCTTCATGAGAGTAGAGAGTATTTGAAAAAAATGGGTGTCAGTCCACCAGAGGGGCAAAATTTATTATTGATGAATTTGATTCATCATGATGGCATGACACCAACAGAAATTGGTGAAAGAATGCATATTCGCTCAGCGGCAGTAGCAGAGCTTTTAAATAAACTCGAAAAAAATGAACTGATTAAGCGAGAGCAGGATCGCAAAGATCGACGACGAACAAGGGTATTAATCACAGAATTGGGACGTGAAAAGGTGCGTCAAATGCGTCCCAATAAAGAAATCTTACTGAATTTATTTTCTGGCTTGGAACAAGAGGAAATTGATCAGCTAGAGCATCTTATCGACAAGCTAAGAGCTAGTCTGGATGAGAGGATGAAGTCTGACAAGGATTTTTCCCATAAGAATAAATAATAAAAAATTAAACAAATCTTAAAGATTTGTTTAGTTTTTTATTTATCAGGTAATGTATTGATTAATAATTTTTTTGTTAACTTTTTTTGAAGAATTATGGCTTGACATAATTTTCATCCAGCGTTAATATATCTCAGTACCAAGATATTTTTTTGTTTTTAAAGGTTGTGAATCTGGTCTTAACTATCGATGGTCTGAGCTCAGAATAGTCAACATTGAAAAGAAAATTAGTTTTAGTAGAAATGGAGCAGGAAACTTGAAGATTTTTAGATATTTAAAGCCTTATTGGTATGTCTTAATACTCGTTTTAGGCTTACTAGGTGTTCAAGCCTTTAGTGATTTAAGCTTACCAAATTTAACAAGCGATATTGTCGATACTGGTATTATGCAAGGCGGTATTGAATCGGCAACACCGTCTGAAATCAGAAAAGATAGTTTGGCAACACTTGAGCTGTTCATGACGGAAAAAGAACAGGCTACAGTAGAAGCAAATTATCAACTCAATGAAAAGGGTATTTATAAGCTAAAGGAAAATGATGACACCTCTGAATCAAAGCTAGAAAAGTCATTTGAAATGCCCATGCTGATTGTTAGTCAGTTGAGTCAGGAAAAGGATCAGAGTAAAAATCTGACAACGATTATAGCTGCATATCAAAAGGGCTTGATGACCAAAGAGGATTTATTGAAAATTAGAGTACAAGCAGATGAGAAGGCGGAGGATATTTCTGATTCGACCTTAAGGCAGTCAGGTATTGCTTATGTAAAAGCTGAGTATAAAGCTTTAGGTAAGGATTTAAAGCAAATTCAAATGAATTATATGCTTTTAACTGGTGCTAAAATGATTGGCTTAACCTTTCTCTCAGTAGTTGCCTCAATTATTGTTGCACTCATTGCTTCATATTTGGCAGCATTAATCTCTAAGAAGCTCAGAATTGACCAGTATGAACGAACACTTGAGTTTTCTAATGCTGAAATGAATCAATTTTCAGCGGCATCATTAATCACTCGAAATACAAATGACATTCAACAAATCCAAATGGGCTTGGTTTTAAGTATCCGTTTAGTGCTTTATGCGCCTATACTTGGTTTAGGCGGTATATATATGGTTATGAAGACCGAAACCAGCATGGGCTGGATTGTTGGTGTGGCCGTTGGTTTAGTTCTGCTAATTGTTTTACTTTTAGTAGGTACTACAATGCCTAAATTTAAAAAGCTACAAAAGTTAGTTGACCGTGTCAATTTAGTTTCTAGAGAAATATTGACTGGCTTGCCAGTAATTCGTGCCTTTAGCCGTGAAAAGTTTGAAGAAAAACGGTTTGACCAAGCGAATGAGAATTTGATGAAAACACAATTATTTGTTAATCGGGCAATGACACTAATGATGCCATTGATGATGCTTTTAATGAATGTCGTTTCTGCGATGATTGTTTGGTTTGGTGGGCACAATATTTCTGATGGCACGATGCAGGTAGGTGACATGATGGCATTTATTACTTATACAATGCAGATTGTCATGGCATTTATGATGCTTTCAATGGTTTCAATTATTTTACCACGTTCAAATGTTGCTGCTGAACGTGTGGATGAGGTAATTAATACTAAGCCCTCAATCATTGATCCTAAAAATCCAGTTAAATTAGTGCAGGGCATTAAGGGGCTTGTTTCATTTGAAAATGTCAGCTTTCATTTTCCAGATGCAACTGAGAATGTATTAGAGGATATCAGCTTTACGGCTCGTCCAGGCGAAACAACAGCGATTATTGGCTCAACCGGTTCAGGTAAATCGACAATTGTCAATTTAATCCCACGCTTTTACGATGTGACCTCAGGTAAAATTAAGATTGACGATGTAGATATTCGCGAGATGACTTTGTTTGATTTACATAATCAGCTTGGATTTGTGCCACAAAAGGGAACATTATTCTCAGGTGATATCGAATCAAATATCAAATTTGGCGCAGGTGAAGTTAGTGATGAGGCGATGAAAAGAGCTGCCGATATTGCTCAGGCAAGCGAGTTTATTAGTCAAAATGAAGCTGGCTTTACACGACCAATTTCGCAAGGCGGGAATAATGTTTCTGGAGGACAAAAGCAACGTCTATCGATTGCAAGAGCGATTGCAAAACAGCCTCAAATTTTAATTTTTGACGATAGTTTCTCTGCATTAGATAACCAGACGGATATTGCCTTAAGAAAAGCCTTAGAAAAGGCAATGAATTCTGTTACAACAATCATTGTCGCTCAAAAAATTTCTACAATTATGCATGCTGAACAAATTGTCGTATTAAATGAAGGTAAGGTTTCAGCAATTGGCACACATGAAACATTAATGAAGACTTCGGAGATTTATCAGGAAATTGCCAAAAGCCAACTTAATAATCAAGAGCTTGGCATAGAAGAAGCAGACTAGGAGGACAAAATGGCAGAAAAGAATCAAGGAAAACAAAATGTGCCTAGTCCAAAAGGCTTTGGACCAAGAGGTGGTGGCCCTGTGGGTGCGCCAGTTGAAAAAGCGAAAGATTTTAAAGGCACGTTAAAACAGTTTTTTAATTATCTTGGTGGTTACAAAATTGCCTTAGCTATAGTATTAATTGCGGCTGTAGCCTCAACTATTTTTACCATTTGGGGTCCTAAGATTTTATCAAAGGCGATTACCGAATTATTTAATGGCTTAGTAGAAAAATATCAAGGAACTGGTTCAATCAACTTTGATAAAATTGGTAGCATTTTACTATTTATGTTGGGAATTTATGCGATTAGTTCAATCTTTTCATTTATTCAAGGTTGGATTATGTCAACAATTACTCAAAAAATTTCGTATAGAATGCGCCGAGATATTAGTGAAAAAATTGATCGAATGCCAATGAGCTATTTTGAGTCACGTCCGATTGGGGATGTGCTTTCAAGAATTACCAACGATGTTGATACATTAGGTCAAAGCTTAAATCAATCTGTTACACAGCTGATTACCTCAATTTGTACAATTGTTGGTGTTTTGATTATGATGTTGACGATCAGTCCATTGATGACATTAATTGCGATGGCAATTTTACCAATTTCAGCTGGCTTAATTGCGATAGTGGTCAAGCTCTCACAAAAATATTTCAGAACACAACAGGAATATCTCGGTGTTATTAATGGTCAAGTTGAAGAAACAATTTCAGGACATAATATTGTTCGTCTCTTTAATGATGAAGCTAATTCATCAAAGGTATTTAGAGAAAAAAATGAAATTTTATTTGATTCAGCTTGGAAATCACAATTTCTTTCTGGTTTAATGCAGCCATTGATGAATTTTGTGGGGAATTTGGGTTATGTTGGTGTGGCGATTAGCGGTGGTATATTGGCATTTAACGGTACCATTACAGTAGGTGATATTCAGGCCTTTATTCAATATGTCCGTTCGTTTACTCAGCCAATTTCACAATTGGCACAGGTATCAAATTTATTACAATCAATGGTCGCAGCAGCAGAGCGTGTCTTTGAGTTTTTAAATGAAAGCGAAGAAGCACAAAATGTTGAAAATGCAGTAAAGCTAGATCATGTAGAGGGTGTTGTAGACTTTGAACATGTTGCCTTTGGCTATAGTGAGGATAAAATTGTGATTCATGATTTTAATTCTCATGTAGAGGCAGGGCAAACTGTTGCAATTGTTGGTCCAACTGGAGCTGGAAAGACAACGATGGTCAAATTATTAATGCGTTTTTATGATGTTAATAATGGTGCAATCAAGGTTGACGGTCATGATATTAGAGAATTTAACCGTGCAGATTTACGTCAAAATATTGGTATGGTTTTACAGGATACCTGGTTATTTAAAGGTACCATTATGGAGAATATCCGATATGGCCGTTTAGAAGCAACTGACGAAGAGGTTTATGCAGCAGCTAAAGCAGCGCATGTTCACCACTTCATTCAAACCTTACCGGGTGGTTACCAAATGGCCTTGAATGAGGATTCAAGTAATATTTCGCAAGGACAAAAACAGCTTCTTACAATTGCTCGTGCTATTTTAGCGGATAAACCAATTCTGATTTTAGATGAAGCAACCTCAAGTGTTGATACAAGAACAGAAGGCTTGATTCAAGAAGCGATGAATAATTTGATGAAGGGTCGAACGAGCTTTGTGATTGCACACCGTCTATCAACGATTAAAGATGCGGATAAAATATTGGTGATGAACCATGGTGATATTATCGAGCAGGGTACTCATCAAGAATTACTTAAAAAAGCTGGCTTTTATGCTAATCTTTACAATAGCCAGTTTGAAGAAGTGGGCGACGATTCAGTTGCTTAGTCATGAATTTTCTAAGTAGCTAATCTAAAGAACTTTAACAATATTGATAAATGGGCATCAGCTCAAAGCAACAGTGTCACAGCTTGCTTTGGTTGATGTCATTTTTGTATTGTTATTATGAAATACAAGTATTAGATATCGGATCAATGTCAAATCGGACTGATTTTACTAAAATGATCAATGAGGCCGTTAAACAGTTATCTTCGGACGACTGTTTTTTGATGTTGCTCAAACGACATGGAATCCTTCTAAATTAAGCTTCATGGTGTGCATATTGCCTTATCTTTCTTGGAAATAAATCCAAATTCACGCCTTTAGAAAGTTCTCTCTTTTTATTATTTCAAGATAAATAAAAATTGAACTAAAATATTTATCAATTCAATTTATGATAGAGTCTAAATATCAAAGCTGCTATTTGTTAAACAATCCTTTAAAAAGTATTTAGCTGATTTTAAGAATGAATGGGCAAAATGTTGATAAATAATAAATGAGGTGATTGAATGTTAAAAAGAATAGCGAAGTATTTTTACCAATGGAAAACTAAAATCAGAGCTTTAATTAAAGATGTTGCTTGGGAATTAGTCGTGCTTTCAATTGCCCACACAATCGTTGTTTATTTAAGTCATTAGCTCGTTTTGCTTGACTTTATTTCTCGTGATAAAATATTCAATAATGGTTGAATTTAAGGAGAATATAATGAACAATTGGCAAAGCTTTTTTGAAATGGAAGCTAAGAAATCTTATTATCAAGCTTTAATGAAGCATGTAAAGCATGCATATCAAGTAAAAACTGTTTATCCCGCTTGTCAGGCTATATTTAGAGCATTTGAACTGACGCCCTTTGAAGAAGTCAAGGTTGTGATTTTTGGGCAAGATCCCTATCACAATGGTCAAGCTACAGGGCTAGCATTTTCAGTTAACGAATCAGAAAAATTACCAGCAAGCCTAAGGAATATTTTTCAGGAGCTTGAAGCTGACACGCAGCTTAAAAGAACAAATGGTGATTTGAGCGACTGGGCAGCGCAGGGTGTGCTCCTATTAAATACGGTTTTAACAGTAGAAGCACACCAAGCGAATAGTCATCAAGCTATTGGTTGGGACACCTTTATTCAAAATGTGATTCACTACTTAAATCAAAAGGATGACTTAATCTATGTTTTGTGGGGGAAACAGGCACAAAAGCTTAAACCGCTGATTAGCAATGGTCGTTTTATTGAATCAGCTCATCCTAGTCCATTATCAGCATATCGAGGTTTTTTAGGTAGTAAGCCCTTTTCTAAAATTAATCAGTTATTAGCTGAAAAAAATGAGCAAATCATAAATTGGTAAGCGTTTACTATTGTATGTTATCAGACTTTGGATTAAAATATAGATTGTGAACAAATTTTATGCTAATTCAATGAGGAGGATATTTTGGAATTATTTGATAGTTTGAGATTTAAGATTGTAAGACGAGGCATTCGGATTGTTTTCCCAGAAGCAACTGATCCGCGAGTATTGGGAGCTGCGGCAAGGCTTCGCGCAGAGGATTTGGTTATTCCTGTATTGATAGGTGATCATGATGAGGTCGTTGATTCGATTCGCAAACGTGGCTTACAATCATCAGCATTTGAAATTATCGATCCAAATAACTATGATGGTCTCGCTGAAATGATTGACAGCTTAGTCGAGCGTCGTAAAGGTAAGCTCAGTCGAGAGCAGGCTGCAGAGCTAGTAAAGGATGGCAATTATTTTGGTACAATGCTTGTTTATATGGATAAGGCAGATGGCTTAGTGAGCGGTGCGATTCATTCGACAGCAGAGACAGTGAGGCCAGCGCTCCAAATTATCAAAACTAAGCCGGGCATTTCAAGAACCTCAGGTGCCTTTTTAATGATACGTGGTCGTGACGAGGAGAAGTATCTATTTAGTGATTGTGCAATAAATGTTAAACCAGGTGCACAAGAGCTCGCTGAAATTGCGATTGCATCTGCGGAAACTGCACGCATTTTTGATATTGATCCAAAAGTGGCGATGCTAAGCTTTTCAACTAAAGGCTCAGGGACATCTGAGGATGTTGATAAAGTGGTTGAAGCAACAGAAATTGCCAAAAACTTGGCACCTGATTTAGCCTTAGATGGCGAGCTGCAATTTGATGCGGCATATGCCCAATCTGTTGCTGCAATTAAAGCACCTGAATCAGACGTGGCTGGTGCGGCGAATGTCTTTATTTTCCCTGATTTGCAAGCGGGGAATATTGGCTATAAAATTGCCCAACGCCTAGGTAATTTTGAAGCGATTGGTCCAATTTTACAAGGCTTAAATAAACCAGTTTCTGATTTATCACGTGGTGCAAGTGAAGAGGATGTTTATAAGCTTTCAATTATTACAGCAGCACAGACCTTGAATTGCTAATTATCATTAGTTTTGATAGATAATTAACATTGACAAATGATTGATTAATGATAAACTTAATTTCATTAAGAGGAGTATGCCACAAGGTTTTTAAGAGAGAAAACATTTGCTGAAAGTTTTCATTCCAACTGGCTGAAGGTAGCTTAGTGTTAGTTTAATAGGATTAATGAGATAGATATTATTATCTATAAATTTAGGTGGTACCGTGGAGAAATTCGCCCTAATCAACATTGGTTGATTAGGGCTTTTTGCCATGACGGCTTACTCTCCGAAAATTTCAGAATGAAATTTGAGGCAGTTAGTCGACAAGGTATGTCTTTGAACTAAGTTTTTACAAGTAACTTAAGGGCGCTTTAAAAACTTGGTTCAAAGGCTCAAATAACACTTATCTTACGAAAATTGAACTTTTGATAGGGCATGAATGTTTAAATGACGGAAATCAGTTTAAGGATGTGATGTTATGGATAAAGAAGAACTTTTAAAGATTATTGAAGAAATTGAAGCAATTGCCGATGATCAAATTTTAGTGAAATTAGAACGTCTGAAGACCTTGATTAATAAGGTACCTAAAGGTAAAGCAGTCCATCGTTTTAATAAGCGGTTTTCAGAAATGCCGTTATATATCGATTATCAAGGTGTTAAGGCAACTGTCTTCTGGGAAAAAAATCATCAAATACGCATTTTAAAAGGTGCAAATTTAAAAAAAGACTTTATATTGACTGCTAAAGGTGAAAAATCATTTTCTGATAAATTTGGCGAAACCCTGCGGATTGAGAATCAACAAGCGATTCAAGATTATATCTTGATTGAAGACGTCATCTTAAAGTCAGTCAATGAAGTTGGCTTATTCTTATATTTTGGTGGCGTTAATTCTTGGGAAGTATTGATGAATGAGCAGGGTGAGACATTAGATGAGTTGAGCAAGAAATAGATAGCAATTAACAATTAACAATTAATAATTAAGCATAAGGAGCTATAATGACAGAAAATTTATCAACCAAATACCAACCGAATGAGGTTGAAGCTGGCAAGTACCAATGGTGGTTAGAGCAGAACTTTTTTAAGCCAAGCGGTGATAAAAAAGCGAAGCCTTATTCAATCGTGATTCCACCACCGAATGTCACAGGGAAACTGCATTTAGGGCATGCTTGGGATACGACCTTACAGGATATTTTGATTCGTCAAAAGCGGATGCAAGGCTATGATACACTTTGGCTACCGGGGATGGATCATGCAGGTATTGCAACGCAGGCAAAGGTTGAGGCACGTTTAGCGGAAGCGGGTATTTCTCGTTATGATTTAGGTCGAGAAAAGTTCTTAGAAAAGGCGTGGGAATGGAAGGATGAATATGCCGGGACAATTAAGTCGCAGTGGGGCAAATTAGGGTTATCACTCGATTATTCTCGTGAACGTTTTACCTTGGATGAGGGCTTATCAGAAGCCGTTAAAACGGTCTTTGTCACACTCTATGAAAAAGGTTGGATTTATCGTGGTGAAAAGCTGATTAACTGGGATCCCAAGGCAAGAACAGCACTATCTGATATTGAGGTGATTCATAAGGATATTAATGGTGCTTTTTACCATATTAATTATGAGCTAACGGACGGTTCTGGCTATGTTGAGATTGCGACCACTCGTCCAGAAACCTATCTTGGGGATACGGCAGTCATTGTCAATCCAGAGGATGAACGCTATCAGCATTTAATCGGTAAATCGGTTAAGCTGCCGATTATTGACCGTGAAATTCCAATCCTAGCTGACGAACACGCCGATATGGAAAAAGGGACAGGGGTCGTTAAAATCACCCCAGCACATGATCCAAATGACTTTGAAGTTGCCCTGCGTCATGATTTACCAATGATTAACATGATGAACGATGATGGCACGATTAATCATGAGGGTGGCAAATACGAGGGATTGGACCGTTTTGAAGCACGTAAGCAAATTGTGGCAGACTTAAAAGCGCTTGGCTTATTGGTGGCGATTAAAGAAACGGTTCACCAGGTCGGACATTCAGAGCGTAGTGGGGCGATTGTTGAGCCTCGTCTTTCAACGCAATGGTTTGTTAAAATGGATGAATTGGCGAAACAAGCGATTGAAAATCAGTCTACAGAACAGGCGGTTGAATTTTTCCCACCACGCTTTAATCAAACCTTTACGCGTTGGATGGAAAATGTCCATGACTGGGTGATTTCTCGTCAATTATGGTGGGGACATCAAATTCCAGCTTGGTATCATAAAACGACTGGCGAAACGTATGTTGGCATGGAAGCACCAGCTGATATTGAAAATTGGGCGCAAGACCCAGATGTTTTGGATACTTGGTTTTCATCAGCACTCTGGCCTTTTTCAACGATGGGCTGGCCGAATACGAATGCAGAGGATTTCAAACGTTATTTTCCGACTTCAACTCTAGTCACTGGCTATGATATCATCTTTTTCTGGGTGAGTCGGATGATTTTCCAAAGCCTTGAGTTTACAGGGGAACGACCTTTTAAAAATGTGCTGATTCACGGTTTAATTCGTGATGAGGAAGGTCGTAAGATGAGTAAATCGCTCGGTAATGGGATTGACCCAATGGATGTGATTGAAAAATACGGTGCAGATTCGTTGCGCTGGTTCTTGATTAATGGCTCAGCTCCCGGGCAAGACATTCGCTTTAGCTATGAAAAGATGGATGCCTCATGGAACTTTATTAATAAAATCTGGAATGTATCACGTTATATTATGATGAATGTTGAGGACTTATCTTACGAAGATTTAGATATTTCTCAAAATCGTAATGCAACAGACGATTGGATTTTAACGCGTTTGAATGAAACGATTGAATCGGTTACGCACCTTTTTGATAAATTTGAATTTAGTGAAGCGGGTCGTGTCCTTTATAATTTCATTTGGGATGAATTTGCCGATTGGTATATTGAATTAACCAAAGAAGTCTTATATGGCGAAGATGAAGCAGCAAAATTAACCACTAAATCGGTTTTGGTTTACGTACTAGATAACGTCTTGCGCTTGTTGCATCCAATCATGCCGTTTGTAACCGAAGAGATTTGGCAAAAAATACCACATTCAGGTGAAAGTATTGTCATTGCTGAGTATCCAACGGTTAATGCGCAACTTAATCATCCAGAAGCGACCGTTGGTGTTGAAGCACTTAAAGAGCTGATACGAGCAGTTCGTAATATCCGTAGTGAAGTGAATACGCCACTTTCTAAGAAAATAAAATTATTAATACAAACAAAAGATAATCAATTAAAAGATTTCTTGATTAATAATAAAAATTATATTGCTCGCTTTACCAATCCAGAAGTATTGGAGATTAGTGATACAATCGAAGTACCTAAATTAGCGATGAGTGCAGTTTTGACAGGTGCTGAAATCTTCTTACCACTTGCTGATTTAATTAATGTTGAGGAAGAAATTGCGCGCTTGACTAAGGAGCTTGATAAATGGACAAAAGAGGTTGAACGGGTTAATCAAAAGCTTTCTAATGAAAAATTTGTCAATTCAGCACCTGAAATGGTGGTCCAAGGTGAGCGAGAAAAACAAGCTGATTATTTAGAAAAACAAGCAGCCGTTCAAATACGGATTGAGGAGCTGAAAGCACTTTAATCAATCTAGTTTGTTTATTATTCACAAATAATATCTAGCTTTGAGGAATAGACAGATTTGTCTGGGCTCATCTGTCTATTCCTCGTCGCTTTTATAAGGAGAGATGAATTTTGCGTATTATTTCAGGTGAATATGGCGGTCGAAGATTAAAAGCATTAGATGGCGATAATACTCGACCAACAACTGATAAGGTCAAAGAGAGTATGTTTAACATGATTGGTCCTTATTTTGATGGTGGTATTTGCTTAGATTTATTTGCCGGCAGTGGTGGTTTAGCGATTGAGGCAGTTTCTAGAGGTATGGATCAGGCAATTCTAATTGAAAAGCATCCTAAAGCGATTCAAGTCATTCAGCAAAATGTTGAAGTTACTAAAGCACCTGAAAAGTTTCAGATCATTCGCACGACGGCAAATCAATATATTGATTGTTTTGCTGAAAATTTTCAATTTGATTTAGTGTTTTTTGATCCACCCTATAAGCTACAGGAGATTGAAAAGCAAATTGCTAAATTAGCAAGTAAGTCAATGCTTTCGTCGAATTGTGAGATTATCTGTGAAACTGATGCTAAAATTGTTTTGGGTGATATTTCAGGGTTTACAATTAGAAAACGTCAGGTTTATGGCACGATTGCGGTTGTGATTTATACTAAACAGTAGCTTTCATTTTGAATCAATATAAAAGTGAAAAATGACCTTCAATAAATTGACTACCAATCAGTTGGCTAGTAAAAGGAGACATTATGAAAAAAGCACTCTATGCAGGCAGCTTTGATATTTTAACAAACGGGCATTTAGATATGATTCACCGTGGTGTTGCACTTTTCGATCAATTATATATCGGTATCTTTTATAATATTACAAAAACGGGTTTTTTTGAGATTGAAGAGCGCTATCAGATTCTCGAAAATCTAACCCAAGAGCTGCCTAATCTTAAAATTATCCAGAGCAGTGGTGAGTTGACGGTCGATGTCGCAAAAAGACTAGATACTCAGTATTTACTCAGAGGTATTCGTAATATGTCAGATTATCAATATGAAACAGAAATGGCACGATTTAATCATGAAATTAATCCTAAGATTGAAACGGTTTTTTTACAAAGTCGTCCAGAATTTGAGCATATTAGCTCTTCCAGAATGAAGGAATTAATTCACTTTGGTGGTGATATTAGTAATTATGTGCCACCACTCGTTGTACAAAAATTGGAGGAAAAAAGGATTGAAAAAGCATAGAGGTAAAATTATATATGGTTTCTTGACGATCGTTGTTATTTTAGGCTTTTTTCTACCGCTCCCTTATTACATTGAGGGACCGGGGACAACAGAGGATTTAAAGAATTTTGTAACTGTAGATGGTAAAAAAGACCAAGCTACAGGCTCATTCTCGCTGACCTCAGTTTCTGTCAGTCAAGCGAGGCCGTTTACCCTTTTACTTTCCAAGTTCAATGATTTTGAAGCAGTATTGACTAAAAAAGAGCTAATGGGCGATCAAACTGATTCTGAATATGAAAGTATTCAACGCTTCTATATGGAAACTTCACAGAACATGGCAAAGCTCAATGCGCTTGAGCTTGCTGGTAAAGCTTATGATTTTAAGTATCTTGGCGTTTATGTGATGGCAACAAGTAAAAATTCTACTTTTAAGGATATCCTACAGGTTGGAGATACTGTTAGTAAAATTGATGGTAGAGCCTTTAAAAATACTGAGGATTTGATGGCTTATGCACAGAGTAAAACGATTGGTGATAAAGTAACAATTACTTATCAACAAAATGGTGAAACTAAAGAAGCAGACGGCAAGGTAATAAAGCTTGAAAATGGTAAAGCTGGTATTGGTATTACTTTGATTGACCACACTGAAATTACAAGTGATCCAACGATTACAATTGATGCAGGCTCAATCGGTGGTCCATCCGCTGGTTTAATGTTCACACTAGAGACTTATCAAACTTTAACTGGTAAAGATTTAAGAAATGGCAAAAAAATTGCAGGTACTGGCACAATTGATTCAGAAGGTGTTGTTGGTCGAATTGGCGGTATAGACAAAAAAATTGCGACAGCGGTTAACAATAAGGTCGATATTTTCTTTGCGCCAGACGATGAAATTACAGCTGAAATGAAAGCAGCCGATCCAGATATTAAGACTAACTATCAAGAAGCGCTAGCTGCGAAAAAGAAATTAGGTGCAACTATTAAAATTGTACCTGTTAAAAAGCTAAGCGATGCTGTCGATTATTTGGAAAAGATGAATTAAAGCAGTAATAAGGTAAAAAATGCAAAGGCTATCTAAAAGCAAACTATTTCAGAAATCGAATATTTATCAATGAGTTCTATGTACTTGCAATTGTATATTTAATCAAAGCAACCGTTATTTGTTAAGCAAAAAGTGAATCTATTTTATTAAATAGAAACACTTTTTGCTTTTTTATGTCTAAAAATTTCCTACAAATCTAGGGATAGATAATTAATCAACCACTTGAATTTAAAATAATTTAGCAAAGTACAAAATATAGGCTATGAATTAATAATTACAAATTGGCCATTTTATTTTATCATTTCTTTTTTTAGTTAAAGATATATTTTCAAGTTTATCGAATAAAAAAATTATTTTTATTGTAATCTGAATTTTTTTTATTAAGTAAAATGAATAAAATTTGTATTTTAATTAGTTAAAAGTTTCATTTTCAGAATATTTCTAAGGTTTTCATGAAAATACATTGTAATTATCGTGAAAAACCTCTAATATCTAATTTATCTGAATTATCAGAAAATTCAGATTATTGATAACAATAATTTTTAGAAAGGAAAAAGGATAGGGGATAATTTTAAACTAAAGAAAGGATACTAAATGAATAAGCTATTTAATGTTGAATTAGCAGAAAAATACTTTCCAAAGATTTTAAGTGCCTTACCAGTTACATTGCAAATTGTTTTTGTCGCTACTGTGATCGGTTTGATTATCGGTGCCGTAATTGCGCTAATTAGAATTGAAAAAATTCCAATTTTAAATCAGTTTTCAATTGTTTTTGTTTCGTTTATCAGAGGGACACCAATATTGGTTCAGCTTTTCATCGTCTATTACGGTTTACCAGAATTATTAACTAACTTCGGTCTTGATGTCTCTCAATTGAATAAAATGTACTTTCTTTATGTGACTTACGGCTTAAATACGGCAGCCTTTCAGTCAGAAACAATTCGAGCTGCTATCTTGAGTGTACCTGAAACACAGATAGAGGCCGCCTTGGCTTGTGGATTAACAAAAAGACAAGCTTATTTGAAGGTTATTTTTCCACAGGCTGTAAGGATTGCAATACCAAGTTTTGGAACGGCAACAATTAGTCTATTACAGGAGACCTCGTTAGCATTTACTATTGGCGTATTAGATGTCGTCGGCAGGGCTAAGGCACTTGGCGCAGTATCCTTCCATTTATTTGAGGGCTATGTTGATGCCGCAATTATATTTATCATTTGTAGCTTACTTTTAGAACAATTATTTAAAATAATTGAAAGACGAATGACATTTGACAATAAGATATCACCTCTTGAAAAGAAAAGTGGGTACGGGCGTTTTTCGTTCATAAAGCAATTCTTTATTAAAACCAAAGAAGCTGCTTAAAAAATAATAATGACTTGATATGATTAAATTTTGATAATAATAACAATAAATGGAGGCGGATTTATGAAAAATTCAAAAAAATTAGGGGTATTTATTGCTGGGATTTCATTTTTGGGCTTGTTTGCATTATCAGGCTGCTCTGATAAGGAAGCTGCATCAGAAGATAACGGTGCTGAGAAAATCATTGTATCAACAGGTAATGATGGTACACCGTATGCCTATTTAAATGAGGATGATGAATTTGATGGCTATGATGTTCAGGTTGTTAAAGCAATTGATGAAAAACTGGATGACTATACCTTTGACTTTATTGGTAGTGATTTTCCAACAGCCTTATCAAACTTAGAGAGTGGTAAGTCTACGATGGGAGCTTATGAGTATGAGGAAAACGATGAGCGTAAGGAAAAATTTATCTATGGTGATGTCGGTTATATTATCTGGGATACCTATATTGTTACAGATGGTGATCAAGGTGCTGCAATTCAAAGCTTTGATGATTTAAAGGGAAAAAGTGTTTATGTGACGACGGGGACTAATCAGGCAGCAATGGCAGAAAATTATTTAAAAGATAATCCAGCTGCTTTTGAGCTAGTTTATGGCGAATATACCAATGAGCAAGTCGTTGAAGCAATTTTATCAGGCAAGGTCGATGCAACTTTAGCACCAAAATATCAGGTCGATCTTTATAATAAGAACTTTGGCGTAAACTTTATTGTTGGTGATGAGCCAGTACATCAGTCGGATGCCTATCTATTATTTAATAAAAAAGCAGATCAAGGATTTATTGATCAAGTCAATACCGCATTACAAGAGTTAAAGGATGAAGGTAAGCTTAAGGAACTATCTGAGGAATACTTGGGTGGCGATTATGTAACCAAATGAGCAATTTAGCTAAGATTTGTGATGAATGGAGGCGTCGATGAGTTTTAAATTAGAAGTGATGTTAAATAGTTTAAAGGTAGCAAGTCAGTATATCGGGACAACATTAGCAGTTTCCATTGCTTCACTATTAATCGGTAGTTTACTGGGTTTATTGATTGCTTTAGTTAGATTTTATAAAATTAAGGTTTTTTCGCAAATTTTTTCTGTTCTAATTACTGTGCTTAAGGGTGTGCCAATTGTACTGATTTTGTTAGCAATTTACTTAATTTTAGCTAAAAAAATGGACGGATTTGCTGAATCGCTTGGTTGGTCGTTACGCTTTAAAAATTTAAATTCAATTTATATTGCTATTGCTGCCTTATCGGTTATGGCAACAATTAATTCAAGTGAGATTTTTAGAGGGACCTTGAATTCGATTGGTAAAGGGCAACAGGATGCTGCTAAATCAATTGGTATGAGTAGCTTGCAAATTATTCGTCGAATTTTAATTCCTCAATCGGTACCTGTTGCATTGCCAATGATGAGCAATCTATTAATTGGCTTGATTAAGGCTTCGGCTCTTGTTTCTATGGTTGGGGCGGTGGATGTTTTTGCGGCTGCCAAAATATCGGTTCAACAAAATTATCGATTTTTAGAAGCCTATATAGCAGTTGCCATTATATACTGGGGCATCAACATTATTATTGAGCAATCTTCTAATTTAATTGAGAAAAATCTTAATCGAAGACTTCGGAGGGATGTAGCATGATATCAATAAAAAATGTGCATAAGCGCTTTGGTAAAAATGAAGTGCTAAAGGGTGTTGGACTAGAGATTAATGATGGTGAGGTTATCTGTATTTTGGGTCCAAGCGGCTCGGGAAAAACAACATTTTTGCGCTGTTTAAACTTTTTAGAGCTTGCTGATGAAGGTCAGCTCACCATTGGTAGTCAAACTGTTGATTTTAAGAAGGCGAGTAAAAGGGATATTTTAGCCATCCGACGTAAAACTGCAATGGTTTTTCAAAATTACGCCCTATTTTTAAATAAGACTGCCAAAGAAAATATCATGATTCCTTTAATGCTTGCCCAAGGGCTAGCCAAAAATCAGGCTGAACAGGTAGCAACTGAAATGCTAGAGCGTGTTTCCCTGCTAGAGCGTCAGGATTTTTACCCCTCGCAAATGTCTGGCGGTCAGCAGCAGCGTGTAGGAATTGCAAGAGCTTTGGCCATCAATCCCGAAGCTATTCTATTTGATGAGCCTACCTCTGCACTAGATCCAGAGCTTGTTGGGCAAACCTTAGAGGTTATGAAAAAAATTGCAGAGAGTGGTTCAACAATGGTGGTAGTCACACACGAAATGAAATTTGCTTACGAGGTTTCAGATAAGGTAGTTTTCATGGAGGGTGGCGTAGTAGTTGAAGCAGGGACTCCTGACCAGATTTTCAATCAGCCTCAAAATGAGCGAACGAAACAGTTTTTATCACGATATACAGCTAATGCTTAAAGAAAGTAGGATTATGAATGAATTATAAATTTGCAAATAGACTCTCATTTCTTCAGCCAAATCCGTTGAGAGAGAATGCTCGAAAAAATATGGTGCATCCTGAAGTAATCTCCTTTGCTTTTGGTTTTCCACCAGAGGCAGCCTTTCCAATTGACAAAATGGCAAAAATATCAAAGGAATTGTATGAGCTTGACGATCATGAAATATTTTTGCAGTATGGGGATACAAAAGGTCATCCGATGCTTTTGGAGCCGCTTGCGAACCGTTTGAAAACTGTTTATGATGTCTATGATGATGAGACTGATGATTTAATGATCGTCTCAGGCTCTACGCAGGGGATGGATTTAACAGTAAAAGCTTTTTGTAATGAGGGAGATATTGTTCTAATGGAGGCCCAGACATTTTCAGGGGCGGTCAATGCAGTTTTGAGTTATGGTGCTATCGCCAAACCAATCGAAATGAAGGGTGAAACGATTGATTTAGAGCAGGTTGAAATGGCCTTGGCAAATGATTCAGAAGGTAAAATTAAATTGATTTATTTAATTCCAACTTTTCAAAATCCACTAGGAACCTCAATGCCGCTAGAGGCTCGATATGCACTCTATGAAATTGCTAAAAAATATGGCGTTGTCATTTATGAGGATGATCCATATGGTGATTTACTTTATGAAGGTGAACCGATTCCAAGGATTAAATCCTTTGATACAGAGGGTTTGGTAATTTATTCAGGCTCATTTTCAAAAATTTTAGCACCAAGCACCAGGCTAGGTTTTATTACTGCGCCTAAGCCAATCATTGACAAATTGATTTTAGGTAAGCAAAGTGTTGATTCACATACAAATCAGTACTGGCAATTAGTTGCTGCTAAGCTAATGACTGATTATGACTTTGAAGCGCATATTGAATCGTTAAGAGATTTATATCGAGAAAAATTTAATTTAATGCTTGAAGGGCTAGAGAAAATAGATTCTTCTTTATTAACATATATTCGGCCGACAGGTGGCTATTTTTTATGTGCCAAGCTGGGAGAAGGGGTTTGCCCTGTTAAGTTTAATGATTATTTAATCGAGCATCATGTGGCTATTATTCCAGGTAATGTCATGAGTGTTGAAAAAACAGGCTTTGAACAATTTTTTAGGTTAAACTTTACGAAACCAACGCTTGAGGAGATTGAAAAGGGAATGGCTATTATTAATGAGGCACTTAGGTTTGCAGCTGAATCATCGAAGACGACTAAAGCGAGCTAGGCTGATATTTTAAGAACTCACAAAATGAATTAACCTTTAGGAAGAGTGATATTGATTGAAATTATTATTTATTGGCGTAAACGAGCTTGAACAAGGCTATATAAAAAGATGGTCAATTGAAAATCAGATTGATGTTGATGTGATTCAAGAAAACATTAATGAAGATAACATCAATCGAATTAAAGGTTACTCGGCTATTTGCCTGTATCCTTCAAAGGAAATGCGTGACAATGAAAATATTTATCGAAAATTACATGAAAATGGCGTGAAAATGCTATCAATCAAATCGACAGGTGTAGATGGTGTAAATTTTGATTATGCTAGAAAATATGATTTAAGCGTCACAAATGTACCTGCTTATAGTCCAACCTCAGTAGGACATTATACAATTATGCTGATTTTAATGTTGCTGAGAAATCTCCCGTCCTATTTGGCCTTAGAAGCTGTTGGCGGAAAAGAACGAAAAAGCTTAATCGGAAGAGAATTAGCAGATGTGACGGTCGGTATTCTAGGGACAGGTCGCATTGGTGCCTTAGTTGCAGAAAATTTGTTGGCAATGGGCGCCACGGTGATTGCAACAAGTAATAGTCAAAATAGTAGGCTCTTGGGAAAAGTAAAATATGTTTCTTTTAATGAGCTAATCAAAAAATCGGATGTCTTATCTATTCATATTCCAGCGAAAGAAAATACTTATCACCTATTTTCTGAAGCGGTTATCAAGCAAATGAAACAGGAGGCTATTATTATCAATTGTGCTAGAGGGCAGATTATTGATACAGAAGCGCTCATTCAATCTATGTCAGCTGGAAAATTTGCTGGACTTGGACTTGATACATTGGAAAATGAAGAGCAGTATTTTGAGATTGGTTGGGAAAAGAATCCTTATTATCAAAGACTTTCAAAATTTGCTAATGTTGTGATGACACCTCATATTGCCTTTTTCACCGATATTGCAGTAAAGGAAATTACAGAAACTGCTTTAAGTAACGCACTGGATTTTATTTTATCAGGCGCTTCCTCAAATTTGGTGACAGCATCATAAATGCCTAGAATTAATTGAGACGAATTTTAGCTATGATTTACGATAATTATGGTTATTTAGAAAGGTGGCGACAATTTATGACAGCAATCGAAATTACAGATGTTCATAAGAGCTTTGGTAATCATGAAATTCTTAAGGGTGTTAATTTGATTATTGAAGAAGGTGAAGTAGTTGTAATATTAGGTGCAAGTGGTTCTGGGAAAACAACTTTTTTACGTTGCATTAATTTTCTTGAACGGGCAAGCAACGGTCGGATTTTGCTTGGTGATACAATGGTTCGTTTTTCACTAGCAACTAAAAAGCATATTAGAAGTATTAGAATGCAGACAGCAATGGTCTTTCAGGGCTACGAACTATTTAAGCATATGACAATTTTACAAAATGTAATTGAAGGTTTAGTGACTCCTAGAAGGATGGGCAAAAAGGAAGCCGAGGTAATTGGCATGGCACAGCTAGAGAAGGTTGGCTTGGCCGATAAGGCACGCTCTTATCCAAGTCAGCTTTCTGGTGGTCAGCAGCAGCGCGTTGGTATTGCAAGAGCGATGGCCTTAGAGCCCAAGCTGATGTTATTTGATGAGCCTACCTCAGCATTGGATCCAGAGCTTGTCGGTGAGGTATTAGATATTATGAAGCAATTGGCACGTGAAGGTCGTACAATGATTGTCGTCACCCATGAGATGCAATTTGCTTATGAGGTAGCTGACAGGGTTGTCTTTATGGACGGTGGA
Source organism: Enterococcus sp. MMGLQ5-1 (assembly GCF_013155265.1). Taxonomy (GTDB): domain Bacteria; phylum Bacillota; class Bacilli; order Lactobacillales; family Streptococcaceae; genus MMGLQ5-1. The sequence goes on from NZ_JABJXU010000001.1 coordinate 621,073, forward strand.
GTGGTTGTTGAGACTGGTACCCCCGATGAGATTTTTAATCATCCTAAGGCGGAACGAACCAAGGAATTTTTATCTAGTCTGTCTTTTAATAAAGCTTAGAAAGAATATATAATTATGATTAATGAAGGACAAGAAATTGTCGAGTGCACTTCTTTGCAGACAGAAAAAAATGAAGTGAAAATATTTTCAAAGGATTTATTACTTGTGATGCTAGTTGGCTTTTTAGCGGGAACTGCAATCACTACTCAAATGGGAACCCTGCCTTTATATATTGATTATTTAGGAGGCTCAAAGGGTCAGTCAGGAATGGTTGTTGGTATTTTAGGTATTTCGTCATTATTTTGTCGAATTCCTGTCGGCCGTTTGCTTGATAGATATGGTCGTAAGCTGATTCTTTGCATGGGCTTAATAATATTAGTAATTGATTTTATGTTTTTGAATTTATTTCATGAAATCATGTTACTTTTTATTTTAAGATTTATTCAAGGCTTAGGTATGGGAATTGAATCAACTGCAACAAGTACCTTGGCAAGTGATTTAATTCCTAAATCACGTCTTACTGTGGGATTAGGTTATTTTAGCATTGCCCTAACGCTACCAAGTGCGATTGGCCCACTGATTGGGCTATTTCTAGTTCAAAACTATGGCTTTAATGCGCTATTTTTTGCTGGATTACTCTTGACTATTTTAGCGGCAATAGCAAGCCTTTTTATTTCTGATCAGTATAAAAAACAGCTCAAATCAACCTCAGAAAAAGTATCAGCTGCTAAAAATTTTCAATCTAAATCATTGCTATTGAAGATTGAAGTGATTATTCCGAGCTTAATTATGTTTTTGGTTTGCCTGACCAATTCGGCGGTTACCGCCTTTATTTCTCAGTTTGCGATTGAAAAGTCAGTGAACAATATTGGTTATTATTTTACCGTTAATGCGATTACGACTGTTGTGGTTCGGATTATTTATCCCAGAATATTTAGAAATATTAAGAATGGCATTCTAGTATCAGGTAGTATTATTGTCATGATTGCTTCGTTTTGGTTGATTTCTGTAAGCCAAACATTGTTTCATTTTTTGCTGGCCGCAATTTTATTTGGTATTGGCTTTGCGTCAATTTTGCCAATTATGAATGCGATCGTGTTAAATAATGTCTCGAAATTTCAACGTGGCAATGCGACCGCTATTTTTTCTGCCGCGATGGATGTGGCGTATGGTGGTGGCGCAATGATTTGGGGATTTATCGCTATGCTTAGTGGCTTCTCCTTGATGTATCAGCTATGTGGAGCTTTAGTAGCTTTAACGCTTCTAATCGCCTTTAAGTTTAAAAAATTTCTATTTTAGCGCAGATAACAATATAAAATAATAATGAATTATTGAGTAGGAGTTAGAGAATGATTGGTACAATGAATAAAATTCCTGAAAAATTAATGAGTAAATATAGTGAAATCTTAAAAGAAGAAATTGTGGCAATTGATGCTATTCAAGCCTCAAATCAGGTTTTTTCAGATATTGATATTTTAATCGGTGGTTTTGAATTAACAGAGAAAGCGATTAAAAATTTCCCCAATTTAAAATTAATCTTTACCTTTAGCTCCGGTGTAAATTTTTTACCCTTCGATTATCTAAAGCAAAGAAAAATAAAAGTTGTCAATTCAAGAGGTCTTCATGCAGAGCAAATGTCTGAGCATGCTATCGGCTTAATGCTGAGCCTAACTCGAGGATTGAAGCAAGCAGCAATTGCTCAAGGTCAAAAGAAGTGGCTTTCTGAAGCTAGCTATCCGTTTTCGAGTGTAAACGGCAAAGAGATTTGCATTGTAGGCGCAGGTACAATTGGGCAGGCTGTAGCTAGAAAAGCTAAGGCCTTTGATATGCGGGTCACTGGGGTAAAGCGAAAGCTTGAGAGACTTGAGAATTTTGACAATGTCTATCCAATTTCAGAGTTGACTGCAGCAGTTGCTTCGGCAGATTTTATTATTCTATTAACACCTCTTACTGAAGCCACACGGCATTTATTTAATCAAGCCATTTTTGGAAATATGAAGGCTAGTAGCTACTTTATTAATCTTTCACGAGGTGGAACGGTCGATGAGTCTGCGTTACATAAGGCATTGATACAGGGTCAAATTGCTGGAGCCGCCCTGGATGTCTTTGAACAGGAACCACTTAACTCGGATTCACCCTTTTGGGAATTGGATAATGTCATCATTACACCACATACAGCAGGTGTGATTTCAAATTATGCAGAACGTGCATTGTCTATTTTTTCAGATAATTTGCAGCTATATAGAGCAGAAAAGAAGATGACTAATCAAGTAAATTTAGATTTGCAATACTAAATCTGTTACGGCCAGCAGCTGCTTAGCAGCATAGAAAATGGTGCTAAATTACCCTGTAATTATAAACGCTAAGTGTGATTGCTTACCAAGCTTTAATTTTATCTAAAAGAAATAGAAAGCTGCACATAGGTATATTATGTGCTCAGACCTTAAGTGCCTGAGTAACTTTACGGATAGTATTTCTTATGCTTCACTTTCTACTCAAATTCTTTTAGAGCTATGATGAATGGTAAACAATAAATTTAAGATATATGAAACCTAACGCTTTAGCGCTTTAGTTGAAGTGTTAAAAAATTTTTATTGTTTCGGTAGCGCTTCGATCAATAAGGTGCTTTTTATCTCTGATTAAAACTGTGAAAAATAGATGAGTCCTCCGGTCAGACGTTCTCTGTCTGACCGGAGGACTCATCTATTTGAACAATTTTGGGAGAGAAAGCCCCTAATTTACCAATATAACGAAAGGAGTTTTTTTTCTAACTCCTTTTTTAATTAATAAAAAAAAGATATAAAAAATAGTTGACATCCGAAACGTTTCGGGTAATAATGATTACAGAAAGCGTTTTCAAAAAAACTACAAAGGAGAAAGCAATTATTTTTTTATTTTGAATCCGAAACGTTTCGGATGAAGGCATTTAATCGATTCTTGGGAGGAATTATTGATGAAAAAAATGTTTAAAAATTTCAGTATTTTATTATTTAGTTTTATTGTTGTAGTTGGTTTGGTGGGCTGTGGCAGCAAAAACAGTGATTCAGATAGTAGTGATAAAAAAACACTCACGGTTGGTTTCTGGAAGGGTGATTCAACAACCGAGGATACAGCAAGAAAAAATGCTTTTGCCGCATTTACAAAGAAAACAGGGATTAAGATTAAAGAGAAGGTTTACAACGATTACGACACCCAGTTAATGACAGACTTCGTTGGTGGTACTGCACCTGATGTATTTTATGTCGATTCATCAAGTATCCCGACCTTTTATGAGCAGGGCGTGTTAGAGCCATTAGACAGCTATATCGAAAAACAGAAAGACTTTAACGCATCAGATTTTTATGAACCGATTTATAATGCTTTCAAGGGTAGTGATGGCAAGATGTACGGTGTGCCAAAGGACTATTCAACTTTGGGATTATATTACAATGAGGATTTATTGGCTAAGGCAGGGATGACTGCTGCTGATCTACCAAAGGACTATAGTGAAATGGAGGCCTTTCTGACTAAATTGAAAGAGAAGCTACCAGATGTACAGCCAATGGTCTTTTCAGCATTATTAGCAAGACAAGTATACATTGCTCAGTCAGAGGGCGGCAGTATTGTTGATAGTAAAGGTAATGCAACCCTTGATGATGCAAAGGTTGTTAGTGCACTTCAGGTATTAGTTGATCTATATCAAAAAGGCTTGATTAGAACGGCCTCTGACTTAGGAGATGGCTGGGCTGGTGACACCTTTGGTCGTGGTGGTGCAGTAATCAGCGATGAAGGTACTTGGATGGTTTCTCATTTAAATAATAATTTTTCAGATTTAAAATGGGGTGTTACAGAATTGCCAACAGTAAATAATCAACAAGGTAATATGGCATACGCTGTTAGCTATTCTATGAATTCTGCTTCAAAAAATAAGGATGAAGCTTGGGATTTAATCAATTATTTAACGCATGATGCAATGGCCGATTATGCCAAAGCGGCTTCAGTTTTACCTTCAAGGAAATCAGTTGCTGAGGCGATTGATATTAATGCCAATGAAACAATGAGTCCATTTATTAAAGCAGCTGATTATGCGACAGCATGGCAGGATGGACCATATCTAAGCTTAATTTCTTCAAGATATGACAATATGATTACCTCGGCACTTAAAGGAGAGATGACCTTAGAGGCAGCATTGAAGGAAGCAACCGTTTCTGCTAATCAGGATATCGAAAATCAAATTAAATAGCTAAGTGAGTGAGCAATATGATTAATTGCATATTGCTCACTCCGATTATGAGGTGTAAAGAATGAACAAAAGAATTAGAGGGCAGCTACAAGGTTTCCTTTTTTCACTGCCGGCAATGCTTATACTAGCCATATTTGTTTTATTACCTGTGATTTACTCTTTCTATTTATCATTTAATAAGGTTTCACTTGTGGGTGATATTACCTATGATTTTGTAGGTTTAAAAAATTATTTTAATGCTTTTAAGGATCCTCGTGTGATTATCGCACTAAAAAACACTGTTAAATATGTATTGATTGTTGTACCAGCTCAGACCTTGTTGGCCTTGCTGCTTGCCTCGGTTTTGAATTCAGGTGTCAAATTTCAAAACAGCTTTAGAACCTTGCTTTTTTTACCAACCTTAACGTCAAGTTCAGCCTTAACAATGATTTTTATGTTTCTATTTAGTGTCAACGGTCCAATTAATAAATTATTTATCCAGCTAGGCTTTATTGATGCACCTGTTAGCTTTTTGAATGACAGCTCTACTGTCTTATATGCCATTATTATTATGAATGTTTGGTCAACAGTACCGATGTTTATGACAATCTATCTGGCAGGCTTACAGGATATACCAAAAACGATGTATGAGGCGGCTGAAATTGATGGTGCCAATGCTTTTCAAAGGCTGATTAAAATTACAATTCCTCAGCTTGTGCCTGTTACTAATTATATTGTGATGGTTGGTTTAGCATCAACTTTTCAGCTATTTGATCAAACCTACATTGTTTCAAGCGGATCAGGCGGACCAAATAATTCTACGCTGACCTTATCATTAATTATTTATCAGTATGCATTTAAAACCTTTGGCACGATGGGCTATGCGTCAGCAATTGCAGTATTATTGACTATATTTATTTTCATTATTTCAATGATATTGAGAAGGTTTACAAATGAAGATGTTACTGGGGAAGGGTTGGTTTAGATGAAAAAAATTAAGGCTTCTCGCATTATTTTATATGCAATTTTACTAGGCTATACAGCAATTACGGTTTATCCATTTTTATGGGCAGTTTTTGCATCTATCAAGCCTTATAGTGAAATTGTTAGTGGTGGCTTAAAGCTTTTACCCTCAAGTCCCACTCTAGAAAATTTTAAATATATTTTTACTGAGGATCCCTTATTTCCAAAGTGGGTTCAAAATTCAATTATCATTTCGCTATTAGGTACAGTTATCAATGTTATCTTGAATAGTATGTGCGGCTATGCTTTAGCACGGCTAAATTTTCCGGGGAAAAAAGCACTTTTTCTAACAATCGTTGCTTGTATTATGATTCCAGCACAAATTTTATTAATACCAAATTATTTAATTATTAAGAATCTTGGTTTATTAGATACCTATTCTGCCTTAATTATTCCTTCTGCGATTAATTTTGCTTATATTTTTATGATGCGTCAGTTTTTCTTATCATTTCCAACTGAAATTGAAGAAGCAGCGCAGCTGGATGGTTTAAGTCGACCAAAAATTTTCTTTAAAATTGTGATGCCAATGGCGAGGGCCTCGGTCGGAACGCAAGCAATTTTTGTATTTCTTGGCTTTTGGAATGATTTCATGAAGCCATTGCTTTTCATAACTTCTCCAGAGAAGTATACCTTGACTTTAGGCTTACAGTCATTCCAATCACAGCATGCAACCCAATGGAATTATATTATGGCTGCAGCCGTCGTAACGATTTCACCAATTATCGTATTATATATTTTGCTTAATAAATACTTTATGAAGGGGATGAAAATTGGCGGGGATAAATAAGGATAAGGCTGCGAAAATTCTAGTTGAAAATGCAGAGTATATCAATGTGCCAATGAATCATTTTCAGTCTGGCGAAAGCTTCATTTGGCTACTAGATTTTAAAAATTATCAGGATCAAGTATCCACAAAATATACTGTCACCTTGGCTTTTCCGATTCAGAAAATTGCTTATTTTTGGCATCCAACCAAGCAATTAAATTTAAATTTACCAATGCTTTGGGAAGAGGTAATCGTTACAAAATCGAATTATTCAATACCAGTTTATTCATTTTTAAGTCAATCGGGAAAAAACAGGCTGACAATCGCAATATCGGAAATTAGCTCACCAGTTACGGTAATGGCTGGCGTGCAGGAGGAAAGTGCATCAATTATTTTCCAAATCAGTATCGATAAATCACGGTTAAAGAACGCCGAATTAAAGCTCTATCTATCTAGTGAGGAGCAATTGTTTTCAAAAGCGATAATGCAGGCACGAGATTGGTTGTATCAGGTTAATGAAATTCAGCCTAGCAATCGGCTAGCTAAAAGCTTTGAAATGGTTTTTTCAAGCTGGTATGCCTTTCATCAAGCTATTAATGCAGAAAAATTAGAAAGAGAGCTTGCTTATTTTAAGCAATACCATTTAAATACATTAATTTTAGACGATGGCTGGCAAACGAACGATTCAAATAGAGGCTATCAATTTGCAGGTGACTGGCAATTTGCTATTGAAAAATTTCCAAATATCAAAAATCATGTCAAAAAGTTTCAGGCTCAGGACTGTCATTATTTACTATGGCTTAGCTTGCCATTTATTGGCAAGAAATCGAATCATTGGGCAGAATTTAAAAATAGCTTTCTCTATATTGATGATGCGCAGGGGGCTGGTATCTTAGATCCAAGATTTGCTAAGACGCGTCAATATATGATTGATCAAGCGATAAATTTAGTTAAGCTGACTGGTGTTGATGGCCTTAAATTAGATTTTTTAGATGTTTTTTATACCAAAGACGATGAAAGCTTTTCGGATGAATGGGACGTACTAGAGCTTGAGAGCGCGATTGAATTATTGCTTTATGAGCTGCACCAACAGCTAGAGGCCATCCAGCCAAATTTAATGATTGAATTTCGGGAGAATTATTTTGGACCAATCATGAATCAGACCGCAAACATTTTTAGAGTAAAGGACTGTCCTAATGATTTTATCATGAACCGCACAAGTATTGCTAAGCTTAGATTGCTGTGTCCTACTACAGCAATTCACTCGGATATGCTCATGTGGCACGCTGATGATACTGTCGAATATGCGGCATTACAAATTGAAAACTGTATTTTTGGCATACCTCAGATATCAGTTCAGCTTTCTAAATTAACTGAGGAGCATCAACTGATGCTGGCATTTTGGACGAGCTATTTAACTGATAATTCAAATTTATTAAATAATGGCGAATATTTTGCGCTAAATCCCCAGCATCAATTTAATCTGCAATTAATTACCAATAGGTATCATACGATTATTGCTTGTTATGAGGAAAACTTGGTGATTGATCTTAGTGAAATTAAGACATCAACAATAGATATTATTAATGCAACTGAAAATAATCATATTTATATATATAGTTCAAAAAAACAATCCATTCAGCTTCAATCTCTAAATTGTATGGGTGTCACTCAGTATTGCTCTGATCAAGTTATTATCAATGCTTTGAGAATTGATGTTTTGGCGGCAGGGATGATAAAAATAACAAAGAAAGAGGAAAAAATAAATGGTGAGTAATCTGAGATATATTAGTTCAAGCCAGATTGAGGAAATATTTTTTAATGAAGCGGTATTACCAAAGTTTGAATCTTTAATGGCTCAAGGTAATGGCTATTTAGAGGTGAGAAATAGTCTTGAAGAAAGCTATCGTACAGGATCTAGGGGGATGTTTGTAGCTGGTGTTTTTAACCAATACTCGAATCAGGAAGTAATCGAGCTTGCTAATTTTCCAGATTTATTAGCAACTAGTATTAAGGTCAATGGTCAGATTGTTGATTTAAAATTGAATGTGGCTCAAGGATACTCACGAAAAATAGATTACAAAACTGGCGAGACGATTCGACATTTTTATTGGTCAGATGGTAAAGGACTTGATTTAGAAATAACCTTTAAGCGTTTTGTATCAATGGCAAATCAACATTTAATCGTTAATCAAATTAGCCTTCAAGCTAATCAGGCTTGTCAGCTTGAAATTGAATCTGGGATCAATGGTCAAATTACTAATAGTGGTTCACAGCATTTTGAAGAAGGTGAGAAGCGCTATCATCAGGACCAATATCTTCAATTAGTAACTGAAACCTCTAATACTAGAATTCCAATTAGCTTAAACTGTGTCCATCGGCTGAATCAAAAGTCAACTAAAAGAATTACAATGAATCGTCGTCAACTAAAAGAAATGCATTCGGTTAATTTAAGCGCCAATCAGTGCTTGGATTATACAAAGTATTGCTTAGTTTTTACAGGACGGGATATTGATTATACTGAAAATTCAGCAGAATCATATTTAAGGGAAATGCCACTTGAAATGCTTTCTGAAGTGAGTCAAAAATCTTATGAGGCACTATTTCAAGCGAGTAAAGAGAAGTGGTCAGCTATTTGGCAGAATGCACCAATTAAAATTACAGCAGCGGATTTTAAAGATGAATTAATGCTTAATTTTGCACGTTACCATCTGCACGCCATGTCCCCGGTTCATGACAGTCGAATGAACATCGGTGCTAAGGGAATGACAGGTGAGGGCTATAAGGGACATACCTTTTGGGATACAGAAATTTTTATTTTACCATATTTCACTTATAATTATCCTCAGTCAGCAAAGCATTTAATTGAATATCGAATTCAATCATTGGCAGCTGCTCAAAAAAATGCCCAAGCAAATGGTTTCCAAGGTGCGCAGTATCCTTGGGAATCTGCGTGGTTGACAGATGGTGAGGTCACACCAAAATTTGGTGGTATTGACATTGTTTCAGGGAAGCCAACACCAGTGCTAACAGGAGATTTAGAGCATCATGTGACAGGTGATGTTGTATTTGGCGCAGCCGAGTATATTTCGATTACAGGCGATGCTTCATTTAAAGCCGAAATCTTGCCAATGGTTATTCAATGTGCTATTTTTTGGTCAACGCGTGCTGCTTGGAATGAAACGAAGCAGCGTTATGAAATTAATGAGGTCATTGGACCGGACGAGTATACTGAGCATGTTAATAATAATGCCTATACCAATTACATGGCAAAATATACCATCGATTTAGCCTTGGAGTACATTCATGCGGATTCAGATATGGCTGAAATGATGATTTCAAAGTCAGCCTACCAGCGACTAATGGCTGTTAGCAGTCAGTTATATTTACCGATTCCTAATGAGACGCAGGTGATTCCACAGGACGATACGTTTCTTAGTAAACCAATTATTGATTTAAGAAAGTACTTAGAAACAGAAGAGGTATTAACTATTTTAGGTGATTATAATATGTCACAAATCAATAATCTACAGGTCTTAAAGCAGGCAGATGTTGTTTTATTATTGCTTCTATTTCCAGAAAAATTCTCTAAAGAAGTGAAGCTAGCTAACTGGAATTATTATTATCCTAAAACCTTGCATGACTCGTCGCTTTCAAAAAGTAGCCATTGTAATCTAGCCTTAATGCTAGATGAGGTTGAAACGGCCTATGAGCTGTTTAGAAGTAATTTTGTAATTGACTTGAGTGATCGAAATATGAATTCATCAAATGATGGTGTTCATGCAGCCTCTCTGGGTGGTATTTGGCAGAATGTTATTTTGGGCTTTGGTGGGCTAAGGATTCATGAAAACCAGCTTTCTCTTACGCCAAAATTGCCGAAAAATTGGGATAAGCTTGAATATATGGTAAAATTTAAGCAGCAAAAAATAAATGTTGTAATAACACATAATCAAGTTGCGTTATCTTGTGATGATAACAATTCTGAAATTGAGCTTGTATTTATGAATCAAAAGGTTAAATTTCAAGATACAATCACGCTCTACTATTAGAATTAATCGAGGGATGTATGATGGTGAACATAAAGGATATTTCAAAATTGACTGGTTTTTCTGTAACAACGGTTTCTAGAGCACTGAATAATCATGATGATGTCAGTCAGGAAACTAAAAAGAAAATTCAAAGCATGGCTAAAAAAGTAGGTTATTCTCCAAATGTACTCGCAAAAAGCTTAGTTAATCGAAATTCAAATACATTTGGTTTTATTACGTCAAACTTTTCATCGACTAGTGTTTTGGATAGCTTTTCTTTTAAGCTTTTTATGCTTTGTGTCAATATTGCCAATGAAAGTGGCTATGAAATTGTCTTAATTCACTCAAATACCCATATGCATCGCTCTAAAAATTTTTCACAAATTATTTCAGAAAGAAATTTAAGTGGCGCCATTATCCAAGGATTTAATACAGATGATCCCATTTGTAGTGAAGCCAGAGAATCTGATGTGCCAGTAGTTTTTATCGATATTGAGGAAGAAAGTGAGACCACAACTTACGTTAGCTCTGATATCAATCAGGCGGTTGAGCTTGGCTTTACTTATTTATTTGATAAGGGGCATAAAAGGATTGCCTTTATTGAAGGGGCAAATCAGTCACGGATTACCAAACGATGGCAGCGTGAAATTGATAATTATTATAGTCAGCACGCTAATCAATTTGAGGAATTTGTAGTTTTAGAGGGTGGTTATAAGCTCGATCTTACTAAAAAGGTGATTCATAATTATTATGAACAAAATAGAACAAATTATCCAACAGCACTTTTTGCAGCGAGTGATGTTATGGCGATTGGTGCCATGGAGGGCTTACGAGATTGTCAAATTAAAATTCCAAATGACGTTTCAGTACTGGGCTATGATGGTATTAATTTTTCAGCCCATTTAAATCCCGCCTTGACTACCATTGGTCAGGATTATCAAAAAATCGCTTCAAGTGCAATCAGTGCGCTATTGGACTTAACGCGTTCAAACAAAGTCAAACCGATTATTTTAGATGTTAATTTAATTGAACGAGAAACTGTAGGTAGTAAATATGATTGATAGATTAATGACTGCTGTCAAATTAGACTTTTCAGCGATGATTAAAAAACCTGCTGAAAAAATTAAGCAAACAATGAGTACTTTAATTGTGTCAATATTATTAGTTGGCTCAATCAATGCACTGGTTAATATTTCGCAGCTTGATATAAAGCTTGGCATCAGTCAGTTGAGCCAGCAGACATATACAATCACTGAAGGAGAGGTCAATATTGATTCAAATGATTTAGAGCAGCTAAATGAAAAACTACAAAATAGTGGTATTTCAATTCAAGCTACTAAAATTTCATTTGGAAAGCAGGATTCACTTTCCTTTGAGCAGATTCAGCTATTATTTGGAAAATCTCAGATTTCAAGTGATGAAATAAATGAGCTACTAAAGAATTATAATAACTTTATTGTTAATTTTATTTTCTTTTATTTCTATTTTAAAGAGCTTTTATTTGCTGTTTGGATGATTATTTTAGTCATTGTTTTGTCTAGAACGACACAAAAATACTTGAGAAATCGTGTTGAAGTTAAGTTTGAGCAGGTGTTTGACTGGATTTCTAGTTTAGCAACGCTTCCATTATTTCTTTACTTAATTTTGAATAGTATCGGTTTACGCTGGTCGATGAGAGTATTTATCATAACATTATTATATACCTTGCTTGTATTTATTTTTACAAGATTTAGTTTCAGTCATTTAAAAATAGAAGAAGAAAACTAATTTTATAAATAATGGAGATAAATCATTGAATAAAAAAGCAGCGTTATTTGATTTAGATGGTGTGTTAGTTGATACTGCTAAATTCCATTTTCTTGCATGGAAGCAATTAGCAGATCGATTAGGTATTCATTTTTCAGAGCAGGATAATGAAAAATTAAAGGGTGTGTCAAGAGAAGAATCCCTTGATATTCTCCTAGGGCTAGGTGAAAGGAAATATTCTGAGGCAGAAAAGTTAGCGATGGCCGAAGAAAAGAATAAAAGCTATGTGAAATACATTCAAAAGATGGATGCCTCTGAAATTTTACCTGGTGTATTGCAAACCTTGACAAGCTTAAAAAGTCGAAAAATAAAAATCGGGCTTGGCTCTGCTAGTAAAAATACAGCAATCATCTTAAAAAATACTGGATTAAGCCAATATTTTGATGTGATTATTGATGGTAATATTGTATGTAATGCTAAGCCTGATCCAGAGGTTTTTATAAAAGGAGCAGAGGGCTTGGCAATTTCCAGTCAAGACTGTGTTGTCTTTGAAGATTCTGAAGCTGGATGTCAGGCTGCTAGAAGCGCTGGTATGTATGCCGTTGGTGTCGGCAAAAAAGAAAATTTACCAAGTGCCAATGAAATAATTGCCAACTTTAAAGAATTTAAAGTCGAAGCATTATTTTAAAATCGAGTCAACAGATATTCAATGTATCTGTTGGCTTTTTTGCTTATTGATGATTAAATTTGTGTATTAAAACACAAGCATAAAAATCGCTTTTTTATTTTACAGACTTATATAATTAGAGAGAATGATTATCACTGATAAAGGAGTCGTATAAATGAATTATCGCGTATTATTATATTATAAATATACAACAATTGAAGATCCAACAGCGTTCGCTGCAGCCCATTTGACCTATTGCAAATCTCTAAATTTAAAGGGTAGAATTCTAGTGGCAAATGAGGGCATTAATGGCACAATCTGTGGTACAGTTGCACAAACAGATGCTTATATGGAAACGCTACTGTCAGATGAACGTTTTAAAGATACCTATTTTAAAATTGATGCTGCTGAAACAAACGCCTTTCGTAAAATGTTTGTTAGACCGCGTCAAGAATTGGTTGCTTTAAATTTAGAAGATGACATTAATCCGCTTGAAACAACTGGTAAATACATTGAACCAGTTGAATTTAGAGAAGCGTTACTAGATGAGGATACGGTCGTTATAGATGCCAGAAATGACTATGAATACGATTTAGGTCATTTTAGAGGTTCAGTTCGTCCAGCTATTCGTAATTTTAGGGAATTACCTGAATGGATTCGGGCAAATAAAGAAAAATTTATGGATAAAAAAATCGTGACTTACTGTACAGGTGGTATTCGCTGCGAAAAATTTTCTGGCTGGTTGTTAAAAGAGGGCTTTGCAGATGTTTCACAGCTTCATGGTGGCATTGCGGTTTATGGTAAGGATCCGCAAACAAAGGGTGAGCTTTGGGACGGAAAAATGTATGTCTTTGATGATCGCATCAGCGTTGAAATTAATCACGTCGATAAAAAAATTGTTGGTAAGGATTGGTTTGATGGTACCCCATGTGAACGCTATATTAATTGTGCGAATCCATTTTGCAATAAACAAATTTTAGCCTCAGAAGTCAACGAGGCAAAATATCTAGGTAGCTGTTCTGATGAATGTCGTCATCATCCTTCTAATCTTTATACTAAGAGACATCAAATTTCTCAAGATGAATTTGATGCTCGTCTTCTAGCGATTAGCAGTTCAATAAAATAAATCATTGGTGGGTGTGGCAAAAAGTCACTCCCTTTTTATCTTAAAGTTCGTGATTTTTGGATGATAGTGGTAAGAGAGGTAAGAAGTCAGATGAATTTTCGAACATTTACAAGTAAATATCATCGATTTCCTAATTTTCTACGTTGTTAAATGCCTTATGTCTTGCCTTCTCTTTATGCTTAATCGGCTTTGAAGCTTTAAAAAACGGACTGCATTAACAACCCGTTTTTTTAATTTAATATTCGTTTTCAGTTGCCTCGTTTTTAGGAGAATGATTGTGTGTTTTAAAGTGCTCATGTGAAGTAAAATCAGAATTGAAGCGAGCATCAAAGAAATTCTCTCTACCAAAATGTCCACGGTCATGATGATGCTCATGATGAGGACGTCCAAAATTTTGATGCATTGCTTTGTGGCAGGCTCTTAATTTTTCGCGCTTCAGCATTTCTTGTTCATGACGTGGTAAAGCTTGGAATGCTTCACTAGAGAATTCCTCAAATAATTCAGTTTTAATGCTTGCCAGCTTTTCAAAAGGATTAGTTGCCTTATCAAAACGAGTTTTTAAATTTTCTGGGAAGCCTGCGATCATTTTTGTTAACAACTGCTGTAGTGCTTCTTGTTCAGCGACTGTTAAACCCTTAAATAACGCCTCTGAGTAATCTAGCTGTTTACCGGTTGAAGCTTTTAATTTACCAGCTTCAGTTAAAAAAACCTGCTTGATACGCTTATCATCCTTGTCTTCACGGCGGTTGATTACCCCTTTTTGTTCAAGCTTTTTCAAGGTTTCAGCAAGGCTACTTGGCTTAATATCAAGTAGCTCTGCTAATAAGCCTTGAGTCAAGCCATCCTCCTCACTTAATAGGTCAATGATACGTTGCTGTGCAGGTGCTGTTTGCTTCATTTCTGCATTAAAGGCTAGTTTTTGGCTTAATCTGCCAACGCTTGCCAATGAGCGAAGTAAATCATGAGTTAATTTGGACATTTTCAATCCACCTTTCTAAAATATTAAATAAACTCCGGTATCGGAATAGAGTAAAAATAAACAGTCCACTAAATATAAGCATAGTTTCAAAAATGAGTTGATTCATATTGCCTCCTTATTTTCTTAAACAAATATTTTGGTACCTAACTATCGATATCATTAATATAATACGGTACCTAATTATTGTCAAGTATTTTATTTTGGTACCGAAATATTTTTGTGGATCAAAATAATTTATAGCCAGGTCAATGATTCAACGGGACGCCTGTGTTATAATGAGTTATCCTATGATTAATTGATTAGAGAAGGGATGACGATAGAATGACAGTTATTGAACAATATATTGCTGAGGCTGCAGAAAATCAACAGCCACATTTAAAAGCATGCTATCAGGTCATTAAAATGCGACTACCAAAAGCAACCGAACAAATAAAATACGGTCTGCCCACCTTTTACCAAAATGGTAGCATCGTCCATTTTGGCGCTATGAAAAATCATTTAGGTTTTTATCCGACTCCAGAGGTAATTAATTATTTTTCAAAGGCCTTAAAATCTTATCAGACGAGTAAAGGTGCTGTTCGATTTTCATATCAAGAAGCCCTACCACTTGATTTAATCGAAGGGATGATTGATTATCGCAAGAGTATTTTAAATATAGCTTAAAGCGAGGTGAACTGAGTGACTGAAAAAGAAAAAATGGCTGCATTAATCAAAGCCAAGCAAGCTGGCGGTGGCAAAGCCAAGCAAATGGCTACACCGAAAAACGATCGTAAAAATATGCGTAAAGGCCCCAAAATATTTAATAAATAACAGCATTAGTGAGTACCGCTTGGTATTGACTGGTGCTTTTTTTTATAATTGATACTTTTTTGGTAAAAAATACGAAATATAAAGCAGATGCCATTTTACTAATTGAAGTTTTGATGAGGAATGATTTATGCAGGTTACATTGATTACTATTGACAGCTTGAAGCAAATGATTTTACCTAGACAGAAGACGGGAAAATATCCTTTATTAAATGATGAGTGTAGTGAAGAGGAAGCCTTAATAATTGAGGGCGACGGTGAATTTTGGTGTTTAAAGCACCAACCATGCTTAAGATTTATTAATAGGAAAATGCATATAGAAAATAGCATTCGTCTCGATGAGCTACGCTTGTTTGAAATGGTTGATAGTCAACAGCAAATGATTCATTTACTGGTTGAGCCTTTGACGATAGATCGAATGAGCTTTAAAAAATATCAGGTAAAGCTGGCATCCTCAATTCAAATTGGACGTGGGCTGGGTAATCAAATTAGGATTGATTATTCGTTTATTTCAAACAAGCATGCAATATTACATTTAACAAAATCTGGCTGGTTTTTTGAGGATTGCTCAAGCCTGAACGGGAGCTATATTAATGGTAAACGGGTGGCTGGGGGGATTCGATATTCATTAGTGCTCGGGGATATTATTTTTATTATGGGATTTAAATTGATTATCGGATCTGATTTTATTAGTTTTAATAGTGCAGATCAATCAGTATCATTAGACGCTGACTATTTATTGGATTATGAAATGACAGGTGAAACAGCTGACTATCAAAATTTTCCGTTGCAAGCTGTTCCGAGCTATGTATACCCAAAGCGAAGGCTATATCAGCTAAGCCCTTCACTTGTATTGACAATAGATCCGCCGACTGCTTTACCTACAGCAGATGAACAGCCTTTTATTTTTTTAATCGGTCCAGCCTTGACGATGGTGATAGCTTCAATCAGTACTGGTACGATTGCGGCAAGTCAATCGATCCAAAGCGGGAATTTCAAAGCAACTTTGCCAATGATGATTATGGCGATTAGTATGCTTTTAGGCAGTGTCCTATGGCCGCTATTGCTTCAAAAATATCGTCTTCGGCTTTTAAAAAAGCAGCTGGCATTAAGAGAAGCCAAGTATCGTGCTTATTTATCACAAGTCGAAGCGCAGATTATGTCAGCTCGCCAGCAGCAGCATAAAGTGCTGCTGCAAAATTATCAATCCTTCATACAATTACGCCAAAATTGGTTAGAGTGTCCAACTGATATTTGGGGTAAGCAGCTCCAACAAGCAGATTTTTTAACGGTTAGAGTTGGCCTTGGAGCTTTACCATTAGCGCTTGATTTGCAGTATCCAAAACGTGTCTTTAGTTTAGAAGAGGATTTATTGTTAGATGCAATGTATCAATTTGTCGAAGCAGACTATCAAATAAAGAACGCACCAATCACCCTATCGCTGACTGATTTTTCTTTGACGGGTGTTATTGCTGATCAAAGATATCGAAGAGAATTTGCAGCTGATTTAATTTTTAAACTAGCTTTTGAATATCGTTATGATGAATTAAAAATGATTTTTGTTTATCAATCACCAGATTATGATTTCGTTCGCTGGTTACCACACGTTTGGTCAGGCAAAGCTAATTTTCGTTTTTTGGCAGCTGATGAAATATCTTTAAAGTGGCTGATTCATCAGCTTGAACAAATCATATGGCAATTAACGGAAGAAAAAAAGGGACAGCTTGAGCAGCAAAAAACACCTCACTATTTAATCTTTCTTTTAAGTGACCGCTTGACCTTGTCTACCAGTCTAATCAGTCAATTGACCAGCGAACCGATTGCTCAGTATTTTAGTATCATACAATTTGTTAGCAATGAAAATAGGCTAGTACCACATTGCAATCAAATATTACAAATTAGTCCTGAAAATAGTCAGGTCAGAAAAATAACCGATGCTTGTCATTTTACTCGACATTTCAAAGCAGACCTTTTACCAGAGGAGGCTGATGATTTTCGACAGCTCGCTGTTTCTTTATTTAATACCCGTTTGAAAATTGACCAAACTAAAAATAAGCTGCCAGAAATGTTAACCTTTTTACAATTATTTAAGGTTAGTCAGGTTGAGCACCTCAATATATTGGAGAGGTGGCAAAGTTATCCCTTAGAGCACTCACTAGAAACACCAATTGGTATTAATGCACAAGGTGAATTATTAATGCTGGATTTACATGATAAAGCCGATGGACCACATGGCTTAATTGCTGGTATGACAGGATCAGGAAAATCTGAATTAATTATTACCTATATTTTGTCGTTAGCCGTAAACTATCATCCAAATCAAGTTGCCTTTCTGCTAATTGATTATAAGGGTGGGGGACTAGCCAAGGCTTTTCAGAATTTACCTCACACAGCAGGCATTATCACCAATTTAGATGGGGGTATGGTCTATCGAGCGATGATTGCTATTGAAAGTGAGCTTAGACGACGACAAGCCATATTCAATGAAGTAAGTCAGGCTATGGGGATCAGTAATTTAGATATTGATCACTATCAAATGCTGTACCGAAATCACAAAGTTAGTCAGCCTTTGCCACACCTATTGATTATTTCAGATGAATTTGCTGAATTAAAGGCACAGCAGCCTGACTTCATGTCTAATTTAATTAGTACAGCTCGGATTGGTCGTAGCTTAGGCGTTCATTTAATTTTAGCAACTCAAAAGCCTAGCGGTGTGGTTGATGAGCAGATTTGGTCTAATAGTCGTTTTCGGATTGCCTTAAAGGTGCAGGAGCGTGCCGATAGTCTAGAGATGCTGAAGAGGACAGAGGCAGCTGAATTAAAAGTGCGCGGGCGCTTTTATTTACAAATTGGTTATAATGAAAAATTTGAGCTAGCACAATCGGCATGGGCTGGCGCAAATTATTTAAAAACAGGCTTTAACGATACCTTGACTGGTAAAAAAATAATAGCAATCAACTTAAATGGTCAAGCAATAGGGGAATGGACTTTGACTAATCAGGAGCATTCTACGGACGTTAGGAGTATTAAACAATTAGATGCCGTTAGAGCACATATTCAACGACTAGCTAAGGAAGCGCAAATTTATCAGCAGCCACTTTGGTTACCTGAATTAAAAGCTGTATTAATATATGATGATTTACGCGTAGGCATTTTAAAGGAGGTATTGACTTATCCACTACAAATCTTGATTGGTATGTATGATGCTCCAAAATCTCAAGCTCAGCTGCCATTATTTTTAACCATTGATTCATCTGGACACATTGCAATTTTAGGGTCGGTAGGGAGTGGGAAAGCAATGCTAATTCAAACAATGATTTATGACTTAATCATAAATCATTCACCGCTTAAGCTTCAATTATATATTTTTGATTACTTAGAAGAAATATTGCCCGATTTTAAAGCAGCGCCTCAGGTTAGGGCTATTATTTATCCGAATGAAGTGACTAAAATGTCTCAAATCTTCAAGTCACTTTTGAATGAATTGAAGGTACGGAAACAAAAAATAGTTAAAACAGGCCTTAATTACCGGATTTTTCAGCAAAATGAAGCGTTGCCTCCACCTAATATCGTATTAATTATTCATCACTTTGCCCAATTTTGTGAGCAGTCATATATTGACGATAGCGAATTACTTTATTTGCTGCGTGAGGGGGCAAAATATGGTATTCATCTGATAATCAGTGGTCTTTGTTTAATGGATATTCGCTATTCTTGGCAGCAATATTTTCCGCATTTTATTGTTTTACAGATGAATGAAATGAGTGAGTATTCAGTAATTTTTGGAAAGACGGAAGGCTTAAGCCCCGCCAATTTTATTGGGCGTGGCTTAATAAAGCTTGATGAAATCTATGAATTTCAAGCTGCCAGTATTGCTCAAACAACGAATCAAGCAACAATTCAAATTAGAGAAATGATTCGCTCACAAAAAATAAAGTGGTCGACCTAATCGGTTGTGGACTAATTGAAATAGTTTATTAATCTATTCTTAATTCAATATTTTTTTATAATAAGCTGCTAGACCTCTAGCTTATGGTTTTCCATTTTCACATCTCTTGAATAATTTGAAACGTTAAGGCACATCACAATATTAGCATCAGTTAGCTCTTTGGTATGTAATGCATTTGTGAGCTAGCTTTGTATTATCAGCAATTCTATTTAATTTGGCTCAATCATTAAGAGCTTATTTTATGAAAGAGATAAAATATGAACCCTTCGAGCGTACTGGTTGAAATTTCGATACCTGCGATTAATCAATCCTTTGATTTTCAGCTACCAGTTGGTTGTCGTCTGGCAGAAGTGTTTCCACTATTATTAACGATAATTATTGATCTATCTTCAGGGAATTTTGCTCTTAATTCCCCGTCAATCTATCATTTAGTAGAAGAGCTAGCGCTTAGCATGATGACTATTATTGATTATCAGCTGAACGGCGCTAAATTATTTATTATTTAAAATGTTAAATTAAAGCATATGAGGAGTAGCTATGGCATTATTAGCAAGCGTTAAATCATCGAGAAATAGTATTCATCATCAGGTAAATCAATTAAGCTATTGTTTGAAAATTGCTGAAGCCTCAACTGGAAGGGTGGTAATGGCGGTGATGACTGAAGCATTGACTGAACAACAAAAGGGGGCAATCGCTAGTGCTTTTCTTGTTGAACAATTCAATCATTGGTTCGAGAGCTGCTTGCCAAAAATCAGCCACGAGCTTAGCTCAGAGCTAATACAATCACAGTGGCAGAAGCTATTGAGACAAGCGAATCAACAATTATTGCTTTATGGACGCAGTGCAAGAACACCGCTTGCCACAACGATTTCTATTTTACTGGTTTTTGAGTCAAGGGTTGCTTATCAAATGCATATTGGATGTAGTCCAGTAATTAAAATAACTAGCGATACTTATCAAGCCAATGCTGAAGTCAAAAATAACGATTTTCTAAGAAAAGCTACTCAGTTTTCTGACCTAAGGCAGACTAAAGGTAGTGCAATGCTTGGTATTTCCAATACCTTTCAAGCAAGCTATGCTTCATTTTGTCTAGATGAACCGACAAGCTTGATGCTTGTTTCAAAAAATTTTTATCCGCAGGTTTCTAATCAAGAAATAGCAAGTTTTTTTCACCCAAAGGCAATTAAAAGTAGAGGCAAAATCAGTAAAAATTTGGATCACTTAGTATGTCTTGCTCAAAAATATGGTGTAAGGTCTGATTTAGCAGCGATAGCTATTTTGTATCAGTAAGGAGGTGAGATCAGCGAAGCTAATTAATAATCGCTATCAGCTAATCAAGGCAATTGGTCAAGGCGGCATGTCAAGGGTATATTTGGCACTAGATTGCCATTTAAATAAAAAATGGGCCATTAAGGTTATTGATAATCAATTGATTATTAATCAGGCCTTACAAGAAACAGAATTAATGAAAAAAATTGATCATCATCTCTTACCTAGAATTGTTGACGTTATTAATGATGAAAATAAGCTATATATTGTGATGGATTATATTGAAGGAATGCCATTAAACCGCGTGATCGAACGGTATGGGCCACAAACTGAAATTCAGGTAATTAATTGGACACGACAAATTTGTCAGGTTTTAAATTATTTACATCAGCTTAATCCATCAGTGATTTACTGTGATTTGAAGCCAGAAAATATTATTTTAAAGCGAGATGGTACGATTCGATTAATTGATTTGGGGATTGCCTGTGAAATTGATTCTGCTAATCAGAATTCAAATCAATTATGGGGTACTAAGCGCTTTTCAGCGCCAGAGCAATTGACTGCTTCTGGGGCAGTTGATATTCGCACGGACATTTATTGTTTGGGAATGACTATGTCCTGTTTATTATCTGGTAAGGAAATGTATCATCCAGAACAGGTAAGCAAGTCGCCTTTGACATTCGGTTTGAAGTCAAGTAACGGGTTGACTTGGATTATCAAAAAGGCAACCCAAAGGAATCCAAATATGCGCTATTCAACGATTTTAGACCTGGCAAGAGATTTAAAGCAATATCAGAGCTATCATTACCGTAAAATGGCACAGCTGCGTGGTCAATTCATGCAATTTTTGATACTTATTTGTCTTGGCTTTTTTAGCTTAGCTATCGGTCTCATTTGTATTAAATATCGAATGGATATACTTGATGAGCAATATTATAAATTCTTAAAGCAAGCTAAGCGAGCTGAAAAACAGAATCAGCAATTGACTTTATATCAAGGAGCGATTGAGTTGCAGCCACAAAAAAAGCAGGCATATATAATGCTAATTAATAATTATCGTCAAGATGGGGTTTTAACAGCGCCAGAGCTTATTCATTTTAAAAAAGTTTTAGATGCTGACAGACGTCGGTTAGAAATTGTTACGAACCATGGCGATCTCGCTTATCAATTTGCTTTATTTTGCTGGTATGCTTATGAAAGGCCGAAGGAACGAATTGAAAAGGCCAATTTCTTTCTATTGATATCAAAGCGCTATCATGCTCAAAACAGTAGCCTTTATTATATAATCAGTTATTATCAAAAATTAGCAAGAATATTAAGTGAGATTGAAAAGGTGCCGGTAAATGCTAATAGCAAAACGCTTTTTATTAGCTATTGGCAAGTATTGGCACAGCTAGACGATGCAGTTTTTTCAGATAAATCCAGTGAACCTTGGCATTTACTTAAATTAGAAGAGCAAATGATTACTAGCCTAGAGTCAAGCTTAAGTGATTTTAGAGCGAGTGGTGTCAAGGCTAGTGAATTAGTAGATCGAATTGAAAAAATCATCGTTCATTTGGATAGTTTAGCGAGCTATTCTAGCGAAATTAATTATACAAGTAAATATTTAAAGGCACGCTTAAAAGCGCTAGAGGAAAAAATTATTTATACTATATCAAACGGATGAATAAAGGAGAAAATTTTGTTAAATCATTTAGCGCTGCTGATTACCTTTACTTTAAGTTTAGCAGCTATCTGCTTGGCATTTGCAATTTTTTTATTTTTTAAGTACCGTATTATCTACTTATCCAAGCACTTGGGCTACTTAGATAAATTTCAGCAAATAATTGAGCTGCTCCAGAGAATTTTTCGAGTGACTCAATTATTTTTCAGAAAAAAAGATGAAAATGCTTTATCGACTCATCAAGCTAAGCATTCAGCTATCAATGCAAGCTTGGCAATGAACCATTCGGTGTTGTCACCTCTAGCTGAGATAGAAATTAGTGATGATAAAATGGAGTCTATCAACGATATTTACAATGCATCTACTAATCAGACGACTCAATTGACGCAAGACTATTTTATTATCACTCAAAATATGATTTCGCTCGCCTCAAAAGAAAAAATGGAAATCATTAAACATTAAAGAGTAGGGGAAATGACATAGCGGCTAGACTTAGGACGTTTGCTTAAAGTTTGACAGAAATAGAAGACTTGAGCATTTTTAGATAATCAAAAAATACAAGAGAAATTACAGAAAGCTAAGGCGATTAAAAAGAGGTGGAGCGTTTAAATCTCCATCTCTTTTTCAGCTTGTCGAATAAATGTTAGGATAGCTGGATTGACTAATTCAGGATGCTCCGATTGCGGAATATGACCACAATCTTGAGCGATTAAAGCATATCCATTAATCGCTTGTTGAGCCAAAAATTCTGCTTGTTCTTTTTTAAAGAGAGGCGAGTATTCACCGCTGACAAATAACTGAGGTAGCTCGGTTTGAAAAGCAATATCACGATAATCTCGTGTTAAAAAATCTAATAATAATGGCTTAGTTTGGTTTAAGTCAAAAGCGACTGCCGATTGATTCATTGCTTTAAGCAGTCTGGTGTCAATTTTATGATGAACGAGCTTGGTTTCAGGAATCTGCTTCGCTGCTTCTAAAATTTTCTGCCATGTTAAATCCTTTAAGCCAAATTGCCATTCTGGTGTATTAATAGGCTTTGGGCTGTCATCTAGCAAGGTTAATGAATAGATTGCTTGGCTACCAAAAAGGCTTAGATATTCCCAAGTAATCGCACAGCCCATTGAGTGCGCGACTAAGTGAAATTTTCCTAATTTCAGCTTTTTAACCAGCTCGTGAATATCAGTCGCCAGCCTACTCATTCTAAGGCCAGAATTGATTGTACGATTTTCACCATGCCCACGTTTGTCCAGATGAATTACTTGATAAGAATTTGCCAAAAAAAATTCATTTTGAGCAGACCAGTGCTTTGCATTACCTGAATAGCCAGCTACGAAAATAATTGGTATTCCTTGCCCGGTGATTGAATAATTTAATGTTTCTTGGTCACTTGTGATAAATTTCAAAATAATGCCTCCTAATTACCATTTATTTTAACAAATTGTTAAAAAAATTTCTCATTTGATGTTTTTAAAAGCGAATGTTTTTTAATAAGCAAAATGTTTGAATAATTACTAAATTAAGCTGATAATAAATGAGTGGAAAGCGATTCCATAGTTTAAAATTAGCAATAAGATAGGAGTAGTACCAATGAGATATTTTGTAAATAAGAATTTGACTGCACCGTTTAACATTGCAATGGATGAATGGTTACTAACCCATTTAAAACCTGAAGCACCAGTCTTTACGCTTTGGCAAAACAAAAATGCAGTGATTGTAGGTAAGCACCAAAATACCTATGAAGAGGTGAATGAATCAGTCGTTAAGGAAAAAGAGATTGAGGTTGTTCGCCGTGTAACAGGAGGCGGTGCGGTTTACCACGATTCTGGAAATTTGAATTTTACATTTATCATACCTGTTGCTAAACCCGAAGATGTGGATTGGAAGGTATTTGTTCAACCGATAGTTACTGCACTTCACAAATTGAACATTCCAGTTGAAATTACAGGTCGCAATGATTTGGTTTTAGATGGTAAAAAAATTAGTGGCAATGCGCAACGCTATCAGGATGGTTACCTAATGCATCATGGAACCTTAATGTTTGATGTTAACGTTGAAACGATGGTCAGAGTTTTAAATGTCAGTGATGAAAAATTTATTTCAAAGGCAGTTAAAAGCGTTAGAAGTCGTGTTGGTAGTATTAAGCAATACGCGCCGCAGCTAACAATCGAGGCATTTCAGGCAGCATTGACTGATGAATTAAGCAATCATGGTCAGGATAAGCCAATTCAATTGACTGAAAAGCAGTTGAAGGAAATTAAAGCCTTAGAGAAAGAAAAATTTTCGACATGGGCATGGAATTATGGTGAAAGTCCTGCATTTAACTATCATGCGCATGAAAAATTTGCGGGCGGTATTTTAGACATCAAGGCAGAAATTGAACAGGGCTTAATCAAAGAGATTTATTTTGGTGGGGATTTTCTTGGCGTTGAAGATGTAGAAAGGTTAGTCCCACAATTTATTGGCATTCCCTTTGATGAGGCAAATGTCCGTAAATTACTTGAAGAAAATCAAGATAGAAAATACTTTGGTACAATTTCGGATGAAGAGGTTTTATCATTAATTGCGAAATAAACTTGTGGTGCGAAGCAATCTTTAAGATTTGTTGAATAATAATAAATTTTTCTTATTTAGAAGGCTTCTTTAAATTTTTCCAGCAGTTACAAACTTTTAAGTTAATAATTAGAGGAGGCAAATGACGATGAGTCAAGCTTTGGAAATTTTAGATTTTGAGAAACAGTTAAAATTACAAGACGAAAGTTTTCCAGAATTAAAGGTATTAGATAAGGATGGTAAAATAGTCGATGAAGCAGGTTTAAAGGCTGCTGATTTAAATGATGAACAGCTAGTTGAATTAATGAAGCGTATGATCAAACAATTAGTGTTGAATGAAAGAAGCGTTAAGCTTGCCAAACAAGGTCGGCTTGGTTTTGTGGCGCCTACACGGGGTCAAGAGGCAAGTCAGTCAGCAACAAGCTTTGCTTTTAATGATGACGACTATTTAATGCCTGGCTACCGTGATATTCCACAAATGATTCATAAGGGCTTTCCAATCTATAAAGCGTTCTTATGGAGTCGTGGTCATTATGAAGGTAACCTAATGGAAGGCATCAATACATGGTTCCCACAAATTATTATTGGTGCGCAGTTTGTTGAAGCTGCTGGTATTGGTCTTGGCATGAAGAAACGTCAAAAGGCGGCTTGTGCTTATACATACACTGGTGACGGTGGTTCGTCACAAGGGGATACTTATGAAGGTATGAACTTTGCAGGTGCCTATAAGGCGAATGCTGTCTTCATTATTCAAAATAATGGGTATGCCATTTCGACACCACGTAAAGTACAAACCGTTGCACCACATTTAGCTTCAAAAGGCTGGGGTGCTGGTATTCCGAGTATTGTAGTCGATGGTATGGACCCAATTGCTTGTTACCTTGCCGCTAAAAAAGCACGTGAATGGACTGTTTCTGGTAATGGCCCTGTCTTAATTGAAACATTAACCGACCGTTTGGAGCCACATTCAATGAGTGGGGACGATCCATTGCGCTATCGGACTAAAGAGTCAATTGAGGAATGGCAAAAGGTTGAACCATTGATTCGGATGCGCATTTTCTTAGAAGAAAAGCAGCTTTGGAGCGAAGCGATTGAGGAAGCGTATAAAGCGGAAATAAATGAAGAAATTGATGCAGCTGTTAAAAAGGCAGATAATGTACAAAAACAAAAGGTTTCAGAATTTATCGAAACGACTTTCGAACAACCTGGGTTTGTTCAACAAGAACAGATTGAAAAATTCAGAAAGGCAGGCAAGTAAATGGCAGTCAAGACATATATCGCAGCAATTACTGAAGCGTTAGATTTAGCGCTAGAAAAAGACGAGAACGTCCTACTTTTTGGTGAAGATGTGGGTAAAAATGGTGGTGTATTTAGAGCAACAGAGGGTCTAAATCAAAAATATGGGGATGAACGTGTATTTGATACCCCTCTAGCTGAGAGTGCCATTGGTGGTGCTGCTATTGGTTTAACGACACAAGGCTTCCGTCCAATTATGGAAATTCAGTTCTTCGGTTTTCTCTTTGAAGTAATGGACTCTATTTCTGGACAAATGGCTCGCAATCGCTTCCGTTTCCATGGTACTCGTGAATTTCCAATTGTGGTACGTGCACCTTATGGTGGTGGTACGCATACACCAGAAATGCATGCAGATAACTTAGAAGGTCTAATGGCACAAACGCCCGGTTTGCGAGTGGTTATGCCAAGTAATCCTGCCGATGCCAAAGGTTTATTACTTTCAGCAATTGAATCTAATGATCCGGTCATTTTTATGGAAAACTTAAAACTATATCGCTCAGTTAGAGGTGAAGTACCAGAAGGTTACTATACAACGCCTTTAGATAAAGCAGCAGTAGCTAAAGAAGGTGACGATGTCACGATTATTACTTATGGTGGTCTTGTGCCAACCTGCTTGAAAGCAGCAGAAGCACTTGAAAAAGAAGGCATTAATGCCGAGGTCATTGATTTGCGTACAGTAAGTCCAATTGACATTGAAACCATTGGTCAATCAGTTGAAAAGACCGGTCGGGTTGTTGTCGCACAAGAAGCACAAAGACAAGCAGGTGTTGGAAGTGCTGTCATGGCTGAAATTTCCGAACGCTTTATTTTAAGCTTAGAAGCACCAATTGGGCGTGTTTCAGCACCAGACAGTGTTTATCCATTTGGCGCTGCTGAAAATGATTGGTTGCCACAGGTAGACGATGTTGTGACTGCGGTAAAAAATGTAGTTGAATTTGAGTAGAGGTGGATTGAAATGACAGAAATTTTTAAAATGCCCGATGTCGGCGAAGGTATGGCGGAAGGTGAAATTGCTTCATGGTTAGTGAAAGTTGGCGATACCATTAAGGCAGATGATCCGATTGCTGAAATTCAAAATGATAAATTATTACAAGAAATTTTATCACCATATAGTGGTAAAATCACAAAATTATTTGTTGAGGCTGGCACAGTCGTAGAGGTTGGCGCACCTCTTGTTGAATTTGATGGTGATGGCTCTGGCGCTTCAGCAGGCGATGAACCAGCACCAGCTGAAGCAACGGCCGCCCCTACCAATGGTAATGAAGCAACACCTGTTGTCTCACCCGAAAATGCTGTTAATCAAGCTGCAACGGCAACTCCTGAAAAGGTTGGTGCTCCAGTTGTCGGCGGTCAAGTTCGTGCAATGCCAAGCGTCCGTCGTTATGCACGCCGTAATGGCATTGATTTAACGAAAGTCGTGGCAACTGGTCGTCACGGTAATATTACACTTGAAGATGTTAAAAATACCGGTAACGTGGTAGCCGACGCCTCAGCTCCAGCTGAAGCTGAGGTTTCTGCTGAAGCTGAACAAGCTACAGTTGCGCCAGCACCAAAGGCTGCACCGGTTGAAGAAAAGGTTGGTCGTGTACCAATGTCGCCTATTCGTAAGGCAATTGCGCGTAATATGACCAGTCAAAAGCAAAATGTACCTCATGTGACTTTATTTGAACAGGTTGAGGTTTCTAAATTAATGGCACATCGGGCAACCTTTAAGGAGATTGCACTTAAACAAGATACTAAATTAACCTATCTTGCCTATGTTGCGAAGGCTTTAGCCGCTATGGTTAAGCGTTTCCCAGATTTGAATGCCCACGTTGATGCTGCTAAAAATGAAATTGTTTATCCTGAAGCGATTAATGTTGGGATTGCTGTGGATACACCAAATGGCTTATTTGTGCCCGTTGTTCGTAACGCGGATCAAAAATCAATCTTAGCAATTGCCAAGGAAATTGCCGAATTGGCTGAACGTGCGCGTGAGGGTAAATTGACCCCAGATGTTGCGAGTGGTTCAACAATTACGATTTCTAATATTGGTAGTGCACGTGGCAATTGGTTTACACCGGTTATCAATGTTAATGAAGCGGCAATCCTTGGCTTGGGGACAATTGCCAAGGAACCAATTGTCAATGATGAAGGCGAAATTGTGGTCGGCAATATGATGAAACTTTCTTTATCATTTGACCATCGTTTAATTGATGGTATGCTTGCACAAAGCGCCATTAATGACTTGAAAAAAATGTTAAATGATCCAGCTTATATGCTGATGGAGGTGTAATTTAATGGTTGTAGGTAGTCAAGCAAAAAGTGTACAAACAGTTGTGATTGGTAGCGGACCCGGCGGTTATGTTGCTGCCATTCGTGCGGCTGAACTTGGGCAAAAAGTAACCATTATAGAACGTGATTTCATCGGTGGTGTCTGCTTAAACGTCGGCTGTATCCCTTCTAAAGCTTTGATTAATGCTGGTCATAACTATTACTCGCAAATTCATTCAACGAATAGTATTATGGGTGTTCATTCCAAGGGGGCAACATTAAACTGGGATGAAACACAAAAATGGAAGAATGAACAGGTTGTTAAAACATTAACTGGCGGCATTGGGATGCTTTTGAAGAAGCATAAAATTGACATTTTACGTGGCGAAGCTCGTTTTAATGATAATCAAGTGATTAATGTTATTTCAGAGGATGAAAGTCATTTGCTAGAATTTGAAAAATGTATCATCGCCACAGGTAGTCGTCCAATTGAGATTCCCGGCTTTGCCTTTAAAGACCGTGTGGTTAACTCAACTGGTGCACTGAGTTTACCAGAAGTGCCAAAGCATTTAGTTGTTATTGGTGGTGGTGTTATCGGTAGTGAATTAGCAGGTGCATATGCAAACTTAGGTAGTAAGGTAACGATTATTGAAGGCTTACCTCACATTTTAAATGGCTTTGATAAAGAAATGTATAGCTTTGTTGTCGATGATTTCAAAGAAAAAGGTGTAGAAATCGTAACAAATGCCAAAGCGAAGGAAGCAATTCAAGACGATGACTCAGTTAAGGTTGTTTACGAAGTAGATGGCGTTGAGCACCAAGTAGAAGCGGATTACTGTTTAGTTTCAGTAGGTCGCCGACCAAATACAGATGAAATCGGTATTAATAATACAGACGTTAAGCTCACTGATCGTGGTCAAATTGTGGTCAATGATCGTCAGCAAACAAGCGTCAGTCATATTTATGCAATTGGTGATATTGTTGAGGGTCCAATGCTAGCCCATAAGGCCAGCTATGAAGCTAAAATTGCAGCAGGCAATGTGGCAGGCGAAGACATCCAAAACTGTGCCATTTCAATTCCAGCCGTAGCTTATTGCGATCCTGAGTTAGCAACAATGGGTGAAACGGTTGAATCTGCTAAAGAAAAAAATCTTGACTTTATGATTAGTAAGTTTCCATTTGCGGCAAATGGACGTGCAATCACGATGAATGCGACAAAGGGCTTTATTCGGATGTTAAGTGATAAGGCAACTGGTGTGATTATTGGTGCGCAAATCGCAGGTCCAGGTGCAAGTGACTTGATTAGTGAATTTGCCTTAGCCATTGAAAATGGTTTGACAACTGAGGATATTTCAATGACGGTTCACCCACATCCAACACTTGGGGAAGCGATTATGGATACTAGTGAGCTGGCAGACGGTATGCCAATTCATATCTAAGGTGGCAATGCTAAAACTCAACAACGCTAAAGCGTTTCTTGAGCTAACGTCATTTGTGATAACAAATGCCCAAGCATTGCACTAACTTCTCAATTTGGTTATTTTCAAACCAAATTGAGCATTGTCGCTGACCACGCTTGTTTAGGAAGGTCGAACGGTAGGCAAACCATTTTGAGATAAAGGCAACTTGGTGCTTTAGGACCGTAGTTGACTTATCGTAAAAAATGGCTTCCCTCGCCAGATCCTTTCCTAGCGAGTGAAGCCTGTCTGAATGATTAGCAGTTAACAAATAACAATTAATGCTGCATTTTTCCGTACGGAAAAATAAAATGTCGTAGCGGTAGCAAAAAAATGTCGTAGCATCTCTACCTCAAGTGATAAGCGTCTCTTGAACAGGAGGCGCTACGGCTTTTCATTTTTGTAGTTCTGAGCTTAGCAATTATCGATGAACGAGTAAGAAGCTACAACGATACAATATAGACAAAGTATACTTTTAGAGTGTGCTTTGTCTTTTTGGCTTTACTATAAATTGGACTGATAAATATTTTGACCCATTCTTTATTGCTCTGATTTGGACTTGTTTTTCGGAAACAATCCCGTTTTCGTAAAAAACCGACATCTAAACAGTGAGCTTGAACTTATTTCCCAGCAACAATCCTGTTTTCACAAAAAAAGATAATATTCAAAGCAGTCTTAGGGTTGGGGCTTTGAAATAAGTTTTTAAACACCCTTCGTTTGCTTGTATTGAAATGCCTCACAAAAATGAAAGATTTTACGGTTTTAGCAAAATCCCATTTTTGTGAGAAGAGGTGGAAGAACGTAGTGAACAAAGAATTTGAAGGCATTAATTATTGCAGCACTAACAATTTTCAGTCATACTGTACAAAGAGTAGATAAGCATATCTAGCTTCGAATTCTAGTGAGCGAGGTTGCTTTCGACGATGGCGCTAGCTGACTCCATTTTTTGAAAATCACAAAATATAGACGAATAATCGATTATATTGCAGGCATTTTCCCCAGTAAATTACGAACTTTATGAAAGAGGTTAGAGCTTCTTTTGATGTGCCTCCAAAAGCTAGACCTGAGAATCTAACTTTTAGGGGTCACTACATTTTGTCACACCTCTTTTTAATTTTACGGAAAATCTTGATATCTGTCAGATACTTTGCGATACTTATTTAACAATACTAGAAATTAATGGAGCTTATAATGAATAATAATGATTACTTAATTCGTTTGCGCTATGCACTTGATTTAAAGGATAGCGAGTTAATTCAAATTTTTGCACTTGGTGGTGAAGCAGTATCTAATGATAAATTAGCGTTACTGATGACAAAAAAAGAAGCTGTTGATTTACCTGATGAGCCTTTAAGTAAAAAGCAGCTAGAAAGCTTCTTAAATGGGCTGATCATTTACAAGCGTGGTGCGAAGCCTGATGTTAAACCAACCTTTATTATGACTGATAGTGACAGTATTAATAATGTATTTATTAAAAAAATAAAAATTGCACTTGCTTTAACTAGTGATGATATTTTAGATATTTTTCGGCTGGCACAGTTTAATGTATCTGCTGCTGAATTAACGGCTATCTTAAGAAAAGCTGGTCAACGAAACTATCAACCAGCTGGCAACCAGTTCACTCGTAATTTTATTAAGGGTTTAACTGTAAAATATCGAAATTTATAAAATCAGAGAACATAAAATTTAAAAGTTTTATGTTTTTTTTATTTTTTTCTCGTAATAATAGATGAGGAGGAAATATGGCATCAATAGATTATCTAAAAAAGTATTGGCAATATTTTACGGCTGGTATAGTAATCCTATCAATTGTTTTTGTATGGCTATTCAGTCAAAGCAATAAGCAATCAGATTTTAATTCGGTTGACTTAACAGAAATTAAGTCAACACAAGCAAGCAGTGACAAAAGTGATGTAGAAAATGTTCAAAGTGAGAAAATTGAGACGATTCAAATTTATATAGATATTAAAGGAGCAGTTGCTAAGCCAGGGATTTATCAAGTTTCAAATTCATCAAGGGTTGCCGATGTTGTTAAGTTGGCTGGTGGTATGCTGGAAAATGCAGAAATGAAAGGCGTAAATTTAGCACAAAAATTGACCGATGAAATGATTATTTATGTACCATTCATTGGTGAAGCGATGGAGAATTTAGTATCGCCGCAAATAGATTCAAATCTTGCGGATACGGATAATAAAAAAATTAATTTAAACACAGCAACGGAAGCGGAGCTGCAAACAATTAGTGGGATTGGCGAAAAAAAGTCAAAGGATATTATTAATTATCGTGATGCAAATGGGAGCTTTCAAGCAATAGATGATCTAAAGAATATTAGTGGTATTGGAGCTGCAACGATTGAAAAAATTAAGGATTACGTTACAATTGAATAGTAACTATATCATGGATTTAAAATCCGATAAATTTATAAATATAATCATTGTTTAATCTGTATCAAAAATTAGTGAGGTATTAAAATGGAAAGAATTCCTTGGGATCAATATTTTATGGCACAAGCTGTGTTATTAGCACTTAGAAGTACCTGTCCGCGTTTGTCAGTTGGTGCAACGGTTGTTCGTGATAAACGCATTATTGCAGGTGGTTATAATGGTTCTGTTTCAGGCGAGGTGCATTGTGTGGATGAAGGCTGTAAAATTGTTGATGGGCATTGTATCCGCACAATTCATGCTGAAATGAATGCCATCTTGCAATGTGCAAAATTTGGTGTGTCAACGGATGGCGCAGAAATTTACGTGACACATATGCCGTGTGTTCATTGTACAAAACAAATTTTACAAGCAGGTATCCGAAAAATCCATTATTTGAATGATTATCACAACGATCCATACGCATTGGAGCTAATTAATAAACTTGGCGTAGAGGTCAATCAGGTTGATTTAAATCCGCATTTCTTTAAACAATTAAACTTTGGAGATGTATTTGACTAGATTTTTAAGTCAATTTCCACTAATTTATCTTGCATTAGTCATTGCAGTTGTTTATTTTAATATTTATGGTAGTCATTTTTTATGGCTATTCTTATTGTTATTCTTAGTTTATCGCTTGAAATGTTATCCTAAAAGAATTAAAATGATAGTTTTTGTTATTTTAATTGCCTTCGCTGTTTTATTTTTAGGCAGAAACAATTCAATCCAGAAATTAATTGATACTTCACCTTCTACACCAGATCGTTTATTGGTTCAAATGGACTCAATTCAAGTCAATGGCAATCAGCTTTCCTTGTTCGGCAAGCATGATAAGCGGATTTATCAGTGCTTTTATCAATTGCCAACTGAGTCTGCTAAAAATTTTTGGCAGAATTATGATGGTCAGCTGCTTCAAATTGAGATTAAAGGCACGGTGGAACGGGCAGAAGGTCAGCGCAATTTAAACGGTTTTGATTACCGAAATTATTTAAAAAGTAAAGGGATTAGCCAATTACTAGCTATTAACCAAATTTCTAAAATAAAGACGATTAAAAGTAATCATCTCTTGCAGCAGGCTGCTAATTTTAGACGGAAAGTAATTGTTTACATTCAAAATCATTTTGATAGTTCGCTTTCCTCCTATATGCAGGGGCTTTTGCTCGGTTATTTGCCGAAAGCATTTAGTGAATCACTGAGTCTTTATTCAATGCTCGGCATTATTCATCTTTTTGCGATTTCTGGGATGCAGGTTGCTTTTTTTATTAATAAATTACACTATATTTTGCAACGGCTAGGTGTGATTCAAGAACATTTAATCTATGCCGATATCCTTTTTAGTTTATTTTATATGGTCATCACAGGTTTTCAGGTTTCGATTATGCGAGCATTATTTGCTAATTTATTGAGCTATCGAAATATTTCGAGCTATGATAATTTTGCGATAACCTTTATCATTATTATCTTATTAAATCCGCTGGTATTAATTGGTCAATCCGCACAGTTATCCTTTTTACTTGCCTTTATTTTATTGCAGCTAAAGCCAATTATCCAAAAGACAAGTGGCTTGCTATCGACTATTAAAATAGGTATTTATGTGAGCTTAGGTATTCTGCCATTGCTATTATTTTATTTCTATGAATGGCAGCCCTTATCGATCGTGCTAACGATTCTTTTTTCTTTCTTATTTGATTATTTTATTCTTCCACTTCTCGTTATTTTATTGTTACTTTCACCGTTACCTTTGAATTTCGATTTTAACTTTATATTTCTAAAATTGGAAGAACTGGTCATTTTTTGTTCAAATTTTGCACTGAAACCAGTGATTATTGGTAAACCAGAGCCATTAATTTTTGCAAGCATGCTATTTATTGTTTATTTTATTTTTGATGCAATTTATCTGAAAAGGCCAATCAAAAAACTATCATTTTGTTTCTTAATACTTGTAATATTTACAAAATGGTCACCCTTCGGCATCTTTGCGGTCGTAGACGTTGGTCAAGGTGATTGTATTGTGATTCAAGCGCCCTTCAATTTACAGACAATTGTCGTAGATGTTGGCGGTAAGCTAGCCTTAAAAAAGGCGGCTTGGCAGGAGGCGATTACGACAACGAATGCCGAAAAAACCTTGCTTCCATTTCTAAAGTCCAGAGGGATTAGTCACATTGATTATTTAGTGGCTACTCATGCAGATGCCGATCATATTGGGGATTTAGCAGTAGTAGCTGAGACGATTAGAATAAAAAATATTGCTTTAACCAGTGGTAGCCTTACTCAAGGCGCTTTTAAAGCACAGTTATCGACAATAAAGCCAGCCCCAAAATTTTGTGTGGTAAAAAGTGGCGATGCATTATTTTTTGGCAGGCAAAGATTGAATATTCTTTATCCCAGTTCTTCTACAGATGGTGGAAATAATGATTCGATTGTTTTGTATGGCAAGCTGTGGGGGATAAGCTATCTCCTGACAGGTGATTTAGAAAGTCAAGGCGAGCTAGAACTAATTACAAAGTATCCAAATTTGACCGCAGATGTCTTGAAGGTCGGTCATCATGGTAGTCAAACGTCTTCTAGTGAAGCCTTTATTCAGCAATTGCAGCCTAAAATCGCAATTATTTCTTGTGGTGCTAATAATCGATACAATCATCCGCATTTGAAAACGTTGCAAACATTAATTAAAAATCATGTTACAATAAAAAGAACGGATAAAGAGGGAATGATCTACCTTAAAATTTTTCCATTAATAAACAATAAAGGATTAAAGACAATCAAATGAAAGCAATTGACACGTTTAACCAAGCATTAAAAAATAATAATTATAATTTTTGTTTTTATGGCGAGGATATTTTTTATCTCGATTTGGTCTTCGAAAATTTCAAGCATCAGCTTAGCGATATAATTGATGAGACAGAAGTAATACGCTTAAATGCTGAAAAGGTAAGCTTTCAACTCATTTATGATGAATTAAATACCTTACCTTTTTTTGGCGATAAAAAGTTAGTAATTGTTGAAAATTTATTGGATTTAACTGCGAAAAATAAGAGCTTTTTCACTGAGCAAGAAAAAAAAGCTTTTATTAATTATTTAATGAATCCAAATCAAACAACAATTTTAGCATTATTAATTAACGGTAACATTGATAAACGAAAAAAATTTACTAAAGAGTTGCTAAAGAATGTTAATGAAATTAAAGCTGAAATTCTTGATGCTAAAGAAATAAATGACTATTTGCAAGAGCTGAATCAGCCTTCTCAAATATTAACGGCGAAGCAAATTGAATTGATTGTGGCATTGAGCAACGAGCAGCTTGAGCTGGCAGTCAACCATTTTAAAAAAATAAGAGCACTCTCTGAAACGGAGTCAATTACTGATGATTTGATTTATAAAACTCAAATCAAGGATCTCGCTCAAAATTTATTTGACCTATCAAAATACTTAATTGCCGAACAGACAGAATCAGCTTTTTCGTTGTTTTATGACCTGATGAAAGTGGCCAAGCCTGGAGAACTAATTAAGATTAACGGTATTCTGATTTCGCAATTTCGTTTTTTCCTCAGTCTTAAAATTTTAATTGGTCAGGGGAAATCAAATGAACAGATTGCTAACGAGTTAAAGGGAAATAATTCTAAGCCTATTAATCCTAATCGAATCCGGTTTGCCAGTCGTGAAATAAAACGGGTCAGTGAGTTATTTTTAGTAAATGTTCAGCGTTTGCTAGTTGAGGCCGATTTTCAGATGAAAAGTGGCAGTCAGGATAATCAGCTTCTATTTGAAACGCTGCTGTTAAAAATTATTAATTTAGAAAAATAATAATTATCTTTTGAATAAGTCATTATAATTAACAATTAAATAATTGCTTGGTAAACTGAAATCAGTTGTTGAATGTAATTCTTATTTGGAAAGAGGGTATAAAATGGCTAATTTGGACGCAGGTAAAATTTTTGAAGAAATCAAAGAGGTAGTTGCCAAGGGTGATTTTGATCAGGCGAAAGCATTACTGGAATCGCATAAGGATGACCTAGGTCCCTTGTTTGACCAAGGTAAAGCGCTATTAAGCAACCAAGCAGATAATGCTGAGGGCTTATTGAATAAGGTAAAGGGCTTTTTTGATAAAAAATAGATGATTTGTCATGAGCTAGTGGCAATTTATTTGTTTTCTGATTTAGTTGGTTAGCTATGGCTAATTTCATCTTAGCTTAAAACATTACTAAATTTATAGTATACTGTTAAGTAAGTAACGGTTGGGTTACTTGCTTTTTATTTTCTAGTAAGAAGGAGCGACAAAAGATGTTCAGTAATCATTTAAGTATTATGCTATATGTAAAAAATGTTGCCGAATCGATTGAGTTTTGGCGAGAATTGGGATTTTATATCCAAAGTGAGACAGAGATTGATGGTACCTTAACGGCTGAAATTAAACCGAGTGAACGGGCTGAGCTAACTTTAGTGCTTTATGATTTAGAATTTATTATGGCAAATTCACCAGAGGTGGCAGGCAATACACCGAGTATTTTATTTCAAACCTCTGATATCACGACGTTATATCAAAAAGTGGCTGCACTAGGCTTCCCAGTGGGCGAAGTGATTCATCTACCAGACGGTGGCTGCGTTTTTAATTTTTCAGATCCCGATGGTAATTATTTTGCTGTTGCTGAAAGTGAGCCAGCCATTGGATAAGATTACTTCAAAAACCAATCATCGAATTAAGGCATTTAAAAAATTAACGCAAAAAAAATATCGAACCAATCAGTATTTAATCGAAGGCTTTCATTTATTGGATGAGGCTATAAAAAGCAGCGCTCAATTGGTTGTAGTTATTACGATTGAAAGCCAGCTAGACAAAGTTAAAGCCTTGATTTCCAATCAGATTGAATTGCTAGTGGTGACTGATGACATTTTGAATGATTTAACAGATGCGAAAACACCGCAAGGTGTTATTGCCGTTGTTCAAAAAGAAAAAGCAATAGTCGAAGCTTTTTCAGGTCACTGGCTAGTCTTGGATGATGTTCAGGATCCGGGAAACGTTGGCACGATGATTCGAACTGCAGATGCTGCTGGACTAAATGGTGTTATTTTATCTAAAAATTCAGCTGATCTTTATAATCCGAAGGTTTTACGATCAATGCAAGGGAGTCACTTTCACCTACCGATAATCGAGGCTGATTTACCGCCGTTATTACAAAAAATTAAAGGTCAGCTGCCAATTTATGCAAGCACTTTGAGTAAACATTCGGTTGATTATCGAACAATTGATACTGGCTCGGACTGGTTATTAGTGATGGGAAATGAGGGAGCTGGTATTTCTAAAGCGACTCAATTATTTGCGGATCAGCTCGTACATATTCCAATGGCTGGACGGGCAGAATCACTAAATGTTGCAAGCGCTACAGGTATTTTACTTTTTCGCTGGATATAATACTTAAATTTCGTTAAGATTCAGTCTGTTAACGCTTTCTTTTTTGTATAATGAAGCCATTCTATGAATATTTCGAGGTAAATAATGAAAGTAAATTATTGGCAAAATGATGAAGAATATCTGACTTATGTCTCAGCATTGTTAGAAACTGAAGAAGTTAAGCGATTAGATCAATTTGTGCAACATCATTATTCTACTCGTTTAGAGCATTCGATTCATGTTTCGTATACTAGCTATAAATTAGCAAAATTACTTAGGGGTAATGCACGTGCAACAGCAAGAGCTGGTCTTTTGCATGATATGTTTTACTATGATTGGCGTGACACCAAATTTGAATCGGGCAGTCATGCATATATGCATCCACGGATTGCCTTAAAGAATGCTGAAAAAATTACAACAATTTCTTTGCTTGAAGCGGATATTATCGTTAAACATATGTGGGGTGCAACGATTGCACCACCAAAATATAAGGAAAGTTTTATTGTTACCTTTGTTGATAAATATTGGGCCATTAAAGAAGCGATTACCCCGATTCGTCAGCGCGTAAGTACGGCTTTTCGCTATAGCTTTAATAATTAAGAATTAAGAAGGGTAGTCAATCACTGTTGGCTGCTCTTTTTGCCATGCCGACTTACTTTCCGAGAATTTCAGAATGAAATTTGGGGTGATTATTAAAAAGCTGAGAGTGCTTAGCTTGATATGCTCGGCGTACTTTTTCCTAAGTTTGCTAGGTGTTGGTCATTGAAGCTAGATTAATTAAAAAGCCGATATAACTCGCTCACAAAGTTGAGCATAAGCTTAAATAAAATTTTAATGGCGTTTTTTGCCATGATTTTTATTTGCTTATGTCGAAACTTTGTAGTTATTGAAGCTAGATTAATTAAAAAGCCGATATAACTCGCTCACAAAGTTGAGCATAAGCTTAAATAAAATTTTAATGGCGTTTTTTGCCATGATTTTTATTTGCTTATGTCGAAACTTTGTAGTTATTGAAGCTAGATTAGTGGTGAAGGTGCTTTTCTTGAAAAGCTTGGATGATTGTCGATAAGCAGTAGCTTAGCTGCGATTTGTCTTATTTTGGAAATAGTAACTATCTAACTGATGAGCGCTGGGAACAATATTCAGACTTGGATGAATACTTTTTATATTTTATCTATTCCTGTTATAATTAATAATAAAGTGATTTAGGATTGGAGGTTCTGATGGCCACTAAAGATTATGTTAATATTTTGATTATTATTATTTTTATTGCAATTGGTAGTCAGTTATTTCGCCAAAAATGGGTAAAGGTGATAGAAAATTATCGGCAAGATAATAATAGGCATAAGACAGGTCTCAGCAAGATTAAGCTAGCACATTGGTTAGGTCTTTTTATGTTTTGGCTAGCCTTTTTATTATTATTGATTCAATTTAATATTATTCATGAGGTATTATTTGGTTTGGGGGTTATCGTACCCACTGCAGTCATCTTAGTTATAGCCAAAATATCAAGATATAAGGATAAATAGTTTTTATCTGTTACCAAAAAAAAGGATTGTCAGCGCCTATAGCATACTCATTTCTTGAGTTTTCAAGGCAGCCTTCAATCCTTTTTTATTGTAATTTTTTGAGATTTGCTATTTGTTTTTTTCAAAGTAAACAAGAGACATCGAGTCATTCATTTTTTCGATTTTTCCAGTTAATTGATAGCCCAATTTTTGATAAAGCTTAACCAAATGAGGCTCCTCTTGAATCGTTTCTAGCTGCCATTTGGTGATTTTAGGATAAAGTCTTTCAGTTTCTAGCATTGCATTATAAGCCAGTCCTTTGCCTTGAAAATCAGGTAAAATACAAATTGGGGCAATTCGTGCAGCATGCTTTCCAACAATTACGCGAACCATTCCAACTGTTTCGTTTTTATAGATAATAAAATAGAATTTGTTATCTTCCATATTAAATTTATTAATGATACTTTCCAATTTTTCGTTAGCAGGATTGGTCTCAAAATCCTGATATTTATCTAAAAGTGTCTGGAAACAGGCTTGATAAAGTGCTTGAACCTGAGAAAGCGCCTCTGTTTGCTGGATGGTTGTTAAATGTAGCAATATTTTCTCCTTTTGATCAAATTTTCTAGACATTTGCTAGTAGAGGTGTGATAAAGTTCACTAAACCTTCATCAATACTTTGCCAGTACTTTTTCCACTTTCTAAAAAGTTGTGTGCTGCTTGACCTTCTGATAAGTGGAAGATGGTTGGCTCAGAAATATTAATTTTCCCAGTTGATACCAGCTTAAATAAGCGTTGACTGCGATTTTGTCGCTCTTTAAATGAAGATAGGTAGTCCCATAGATCGCCAGTTAGGATACTCTTTGAATGTGTGAGTAAGTCAATTAGGTCGATATTTTCGGGATTACCACCAGCCATGCCAAAGAAAATCACCTTTCCCTTATTTTTTAACAATTCAATACTTTCTGTTAAAGTGCTTCCAACTCCATCGTAGACTGTCTCCAGTTTGCCTTTTAATACTGGCTGCCAGAGGGCTTTATCACGATTTAAATAGACTTTACTCGCACCGAGTGATAAAGCGATTTGCTGCTTAAGCTCAGTTGAGACAGAGCCTGAGACCTTCACGCCCTTTGCTGAAAGAATTTGTGATAAAATCTGTCCAACCCCACCGCTAATGCCAGTAATAAAAACACGATCATCTTTGTTGTTTTGCCCAAGGTCATTTGCGAGAAAATCGGCGGTTAAGCCTTGCAAGCCGATAGTTGCTGCTTGTTTTGTATCGATTGCCGTTGGCAGAATAATCAGCTTTTCACTAGGTACTTTAACGTACTCTGCATTGGCATAGGGGACATCTACAAAGAGCACTGACTGTCCTAATAAGCCCTTATCTAAGCCAGCACCTACCTGAACAACCTGTCCGCTTGCCTCGTAGCCATTAATATAAGGGTCGCTTGGTTCAATATGATAATTGCCACGGCGACGGTAAATATCAGCAAAATTAAGTCCAATGAATTCTGTTTTGACTAAAACAGAATTTTCATCAATAGCTGGTGTTGCTAAATCTCCGTATTTTAGAACATCACTGTCACCAAATTGATTAAAATAGAGTGCTTTCATCTAGAGCTCCTTTTAAATAATAAGTTGTTTTTATACTAACAGTAAAGGCAAGTATTTATCAACTTTTTTTATTTTTTATAAATTCTTAATAAATTTATTTTTTTAATTAATTCATTTGACCGTCTTAATTCTGGTTGATAAAATAGTTAAGTAAATTAACTATTTTAATTCTAAGGAGCTATTATGGAAAATTCAGTATCTATTTTTAATCGGATTTACGATAAATTTATGAAAAAGTATTATGAGGCCAATCATTTTTTAGCGACACAGCAAGTCTTATCGACGAAAGATGAGTATTATTTGGATTTAATTTATACCATGACAGAGCCGACGGCTTCAAAGTTTGCCAAAAAGGCTCAAATTTCTAAGCCAGCGGCCACACAAATTATGACTAAATTTATTGAGCAAGGATATGTAATCAAAACACCCTCTAGTCATGACAAACGGGTTAGCAATTTAACATTAAGCAATGAGATGAAGGCTTACTTTGCTGAAAGCTATCAGCTGATGGAAAGGCTTTACAATCAATCACTCGCCTTTTTAACCGATGAGGAAAAGCAACAGCTTGAGCAAATACTCAGAAAGATTGATGGGAACTTATAAATGATACAAAAACAAATTGAAAAAAGAGCATTAATTGTTAGTACATTTGCCAATTTTATTATTGCTGGGGCAGGATTCTGGGCATATCAGTCTACTGGTCTTCAAGCGTTATTTTTAGATTTCTTTTTTTCTTTGATTGCGTTTATTTCTCTTATTTTTGCGATCATCATTTCAAATTTTAGTCATAAAAAAACGAAAACTTATCCTGATGGTTTATTTTTTCTTGAGCCGTTGTATGCAATTTTAAAGTCACTCTTAGTTATTGTTTTATTGGTAACTTCTGTCTGGACAACCTTTAGGTCTGCCTTAGCATATTTTTTTGACGGAACCGGCTCTGTAATGAATCTTGGTCCGATTTTGCCATACACCAGCTTAATGGTTATTTTATGCTTTGGCTTAGGCATTTTTAATCATCTTCAAAATAAAAAAATTAATCGGGTAAGTGTCATATTAAATGCGGAATCAAAGTCTAATTTGATTGATGGTGTCCAGTCGCTTGGTATTGGTATTGCTGTCTTAATTTTATTAACGATTGATATTAATGGTCCCTTAGGCTTTTTGCATTACACTGGTGATTTCTTCATCACTGCTATTCTCTCAATGCTTTCCATTAAAGAACCGATTAAAATATTGATTAGTTCATTTATTGAATTATCAAAGGGTACCACTAAGGATTTAAGAATTAAAAAAATGATTGATCAGACAATGAAAACTAATTTTGGGAGTTTTGCGAGTCAATTAAGATATGAAATTTATAAAACTGGAACAAGCATTAGGATTGAAATTGTTTTAACTGAACCATTGCTGAATCAAAAAATATTAGCAGCGCGCGATAAGATACAAGAGGTACTGACTAAGACCTATGAGAACGTCACTGTTAGATTTCAGTTTTAATTTGAGCAGCATCAAATTATTCAATGCCGAGCACGATTCTAATATGAGTCAATAACAATTATTAGCCTGTTGAAAGCGACTGTACTATAATGAATATATTACTAATAACAATAATACGTTAGGAGGATATTATGATTGGCTGCAGTAGTTTTACGATAGAGACTGAGGATAATAAGCATTTACTGTCCAGAACAATGGACTTTATGATTGAAATGGCCGAGCAGGTGGTTTTTGTACCTAGAGATAAAAATTTTATTACATCCTATTCTTGTCAAGATGAAATTGAGGTAAAATATGCTTTTCTTGGCATGGGAGAGGTGAGTAATAATAGCCCAATTCTGTTTGACGGGGTGAATGAGCAGGGGTTAACAGGCGCTACTCTTTATTTTCCTGGTTTTGCCGTTTATCATGCTGAGCAAAGAGCAGGCAAAATTAATGTTTCTCCTGATAAGGTAATTCCAGTCGTTTTAGCTCTGGCGAAGGATTTGGATGCGGTAGCTCATCTATTTGCAAACAAATTGCAAATTATGAATGATTCAAATCCAACATTAAACACTGTACCGCCGTTACACTTTATTTTTTCAGATACTACTGGAAAAAGCTTGATTATTGAGCCGGGTGAAGAGGGTGTGACTATTATTGAGGATTCAATTGGTGTGATGACTAATAGCCCTGATTATCATTGGCATGAGACAAATTTAAGAAACTACTTATCTGTATCACCCAATCAGCATCAGCCTGTGGCATTTCTTAATAAAACGCTTCGACCATTCAGTCAGGGCTCTGGAACCTTCGGCTTACCGGGGGATTTTACACCACCATCAAGATTTGTCAGAACAGCCTTTTTAAAAAACAATGCTTTCAAGCCTAAAAATGAAGTGGAGGCAGTCAGTCTATCACATCATATTTTAGAATCGGTTAGTATACCTAAAGGGATTGTTATCACGGAAAGCCAGCATTCAGATTATACTTGCTATTCTGCTTATATCTGCTCTGAAAGTCAAAGCTATTATTTTTCAACCTACGGCAATCAGAGAATTAGTAAAATTACCCTTACTGATGAATTAAAAAATTCAAAAGATTATCAACAGTTTAAGGTCAGTAATGAAGAGGATATCTGCGCGTTAAACTAATGTTCAAGCAAATTGTCATTGCGGACAAAAGACATTTAACGGTGTAGAAAAAGCTGCTAAATCGAGCCGATAGAAAGATAAGGAACAAGTACGGTTATAACAATTAATAATTATAGTGATGCTTTGTGTTACAAATTATTTTGACTTAGGTCGAGTTTTTAGCGTATAAGGTCCGAAAGTTAAGAACTTTAAAACAAGAGGGGGTGATTTATGTCACTGCCCTTTTTTTATTTTCTATTGATTTTTAAGATTTTCTAGTTATAATTTATTTATAGCTATTTCAATAATATTGAAATGAGGTTTACTTTGTTGCACTGTGGAGGTGAGTTAATGTCTAACTTTGATTATGCTAAGGAAAAGGTTCAAGACATTTTTATGATTGATGTTAAATCCTTCTATGCAAGCTGTGAATGTGTGGCGCGAGGATTAGATCCCCTTACCACACGATTAGTTGTTTTGTCTCATGCAGAAAATACAAGCAGAGGCGGTTTAGTGCTGGCTGCTTCACCAGCTGCCAAAAAGGATTTTGGAGTTACTAATGTGATGCGTGGCCGCGATTTACCAATTTCTAAATCATTTTATAAAGCATTATCAATTGCTGAGGCTAAAAAAAAACCGCTGCCAATTTATGATGAAGCCTTGAAATTTTATCGTGTACCACCAAGAATGCGCTACTATGTTAAGGAAAACATGAAAATTAATGATATCTTTAAAGAATTTACAGCACCTATGGATATGCACCCATATTCTATTGATGAAACGATTTTAGATGTCTCAGCGTCTTTAAATTATTTCTATCCTGAGAATGAGCTAAGTAGGTATCAAAAACGGGATTTACTAGCACGAGAAATTCAATTGAAAGTTTACCGAAAGCTCGGCTTTTATGTCACGATTGGCATTGGTGATAATGTGATTTTAGCAAAATTAGCAATGGATAATGAGGCTAAGCATAATCGAACAATGAGGGCGCAATGGACTTATGCAGACGTTGAAGCAAAGGTGTGGGCAATTAAACCATTAACTGACTTTTGGAGCATTGGCAGTCGAATGTCTAAGCGTTTTGAGGCAATGGGCATTTTATCAATTAGAGATTTAGCAAATTATGACTTTCATAAGTTACATCAAAAATTTGGAATTGTCGGCTTAGAGTATTATC
Source organism: Enterococcus sp. MMGLQ5-1 (assembly GCF_013155265.1). GTDB lineage: Bacteria > Bacillota > Bacilli > Lactobacillales > Streptococcaceae > MMGLQ5-1. The sequence goes on from NZ_JABJXU010000001.1 coordinate 665,609, forward strand.
ATCATGCTAATGGTATTGATAGAACGGTTGTTAGCCATAAATATCAGCCGAAAGTAAATTCCTTATCAAATAATCAAATACTGCCTAAGGATTATGATGATAAGGAATTTTTATTAATTCTACAGGAACAAGCTGCCCAAACAATTTCAAGAGTCCGAAAAAGGGGCGCTAAAGCCGCTAGTATTCATTTATACGTCGGTTATGCTAGAGGTCAGGGTGAGCGTGGTTTTTCCAGACAGCTAAAAATTGCACCAACGAATTCAACAGCAGTAGTAATCAAAGCAACAGAGCGTCTTTTTAAAAAATTTTATAACGGTCATTCTAAAATAAGACATATTGGCATTTCCTTTGGGCATTTGACTTATACTGATGAATTGCAGTTAGATTTATTTTCGGATCCACTAGAACAGATTAAAGGTGAAAGGCTAGATCAAGCGGTTGATGAAATTCGATTGAAATATGGCTTTACTAGTATTTTTAAGGCCGCGAGCTTAAAAGATTTCGGTACAAGCTTGTCTAGAGCCAACTCAGTAGGAGGTCATGCTGGCGGTACAGACGGAATGGAGATGGGTAAGCCTAGCAAACACGCAGATTAAAGATTTGTAATTGGAGAAATTGGCTAGATGAAGGCCTTCAAAGTGGTAATTTTGAGATATAACGAGCTTGGCGCAAAAAATAAAAAGACCGTACAAATAATTGAGGGCAGCGCCGACTAGCTATTTGTACGGTTGAGATTTATTTTAAATTTGCTTGTTTTTCTTCGCTTTTTTGAAGCAGGGTCAGCATTTCAATTTGTAATTGCTGCAGCTGGATAATATGCTGCCATTTTGTAGTCATTAAATAGTCCATTTTTTGATGTAATGAATCAATTTCAATTTCGGCCTTTATATTAATTTCATAATCGTTGTCAGCCTCAATTCGATCACGAACTGATTGCCGATTTTGGCTCATCATGATGATAGGTGCTTGTAGTGCTGCAAGGCAGGATAGAGCTAAGTTTAATAGAATAAAGGGATAATTGTCAAAGGGCTTGAAAAGTAGACCAGTTGCATTAAGGATAATCCATAGCGCTAAAAAAACAATAAAGCTGATGATAAATGGCCAGCTGCCCCCAAATTTTGCAATTTTATCAGAGACCTTATCACCAAAGGTCACTTGCTTATCAAAAGATTTATTTAAATTTTTTGTTTGAAATTTTTTATTTTCAATCTCCTTGTGATAATTTTCGTTGAAGGTTTCAGTCGCCTTAATTTCATCATTTAAAAGCTGATTAATAAAGGCATAGCGATAATTTAATATTTGCTGCAGGGTTAACTCAGTATCCAGAGGATAGGTTGGATTTTTAGCTTGAATAAACTGAATTAACTCAGCTTCTAAGTCCTTTAATTTTAAATTATTTTCGGTACCGTTCATGAATATTTTTCCTTTCATTATCGAGCTTTGCGCCTCGATTAGCTGAGTGAATGCATAGCCTATTTTACGGCGGATAAAATAAGTGCTTTAACTTTTTACAATTTATCAGGATTTAATTTAAAAATAACATAAGATTGCTTTTCTGGCTATTTTTAATGAGCCTAATCACTGAATGATTTAAGCTATTGAGGACGACTAAAGAAATGATAACGTGTTATTGAACAGTAATTGAGGAGCTTAGGAATTTTCTTGCCATCAAAAATCAGGGTTTGATCATTTCGGTTGGGATGGAAGGCAACCTTGGCATGTTCAATAATTGTCTGTTCGATATAATAATTTACAGCCTTTGCTTCGTCATTGATGATATTTAATAACGAAACAGCGCCGCTATGTACCCCAAGTAGTGATGATAAGTCATCCTCACAAGCAAAGCTTAGCTTTTTCTCATGAGCAATTAGTGCAAGCTCAGCAATTGAGCTTTGCTGAGCAAAGGGGAGACAAAAAAGATAATATTCTGATTTATTTTTATTTCTTAAAAATAAATTTTTAATTTCTAAAACGGTTTCGTCAAAGCCAAGCAGCCTAGCCTCATCTGCTGTATAGACAGGGTGATGATGATATTTTTTGTAGCTGATTTTATGCTGCATCAATAGTGCTTCAATTTCTGAAATCATCTGCTCCTCTTCTCTAATATAAATATTATTATTTTTTTAGTCAAAGTAATTAAGCTATTAAAAATAATAACGCTTTAATTATTAATAATCAATTGACAGCTACCATTTTTAACAATGACTATCCCTACTCTCTTACAAAAAATTGATTAAAAATTATCGGTATTTCAAATATTTTTATGATAAAATAACTTATTGACTTATGGAAGAGGTTATAGAATGGCATTAAGCGTGTTAACAGGCTCAGTCGTGAATGCGGTGGGCATTATTTTGGGTGGTTGGTTAGGGCTTTTTTTGACCAAAATGACAGCGAATATGAAAGATACTGTAACTAAGGTGATGGGAATTGGCATCCTAGTGCTCGGCATCCAGATGGCGATGTCAACTCAAGCGTTAATCGCCGTTTTGGTTTGTATTTGCTTAGGGGCAATCTTAGGGGAATACTGGCAGATTGAGGCTAAAATTCATCGATGTGGCGTTTATTTAGAGCATAAAGTTGGACAGTCGGATGGTCAGTTTTCAGAGGCCTTTGTGGCGGCGACTTTATTATTTGTCATTGGATCGATGGGAATTATTGGTGCTATTCAAAGCGGTATTGCCAATGACCATACGATTTTATTTACCAAGGCTGTTATGGATGGTGTTTTGGCAGTGATTTTATCTTCTACGATGGGTGTTGGCATTATTTTTTCAGCAGGACCTGTATTGCTTTATCAGGGTCTAATTGCAATTTTTGCCAGCTTAATTGGTCAAGCCTTGCCTGAACAATTTATTGAAGTATTAATGCCAGAAATTTCAGCGGTGGGTGGTATTTTAATTATCGGAATTAGTTTGAATTTAATGTCTATTATTAAAATTAGAGTTTCAAATGTTTTACCCTCACTATTATTAATAATTTTTTTCATTGCTGTACGTTATTATTTTTGTTGAGTTTTAATTATATTATATTTAGCATACCCAAGCAGTACAAAAATAAGCTTAATTATTGAAAAGGACAGAAAATGTTAGAACAAAATCAGTCAAAACAATTAATCGTAGAGCGTTCGATTATTAAAACTTATCGAAAAACAATTTGGTCCCAATTTGTTAGGGCAATCAATGATTTTAATTTACTTAAGCCTGACGATAAAGTAGCCGTCTGCATTTCGGGTGGTAAGGATTCAATGTTAATGGCAAAATGCTTTCAAGAATTGAAAAAACACGGTAAGATACCCTTTGATTTAGTCTTTGTTGTAATGGATCCAGGCTACAATCCGCTTAATCTTGATGTAATTAAGCAAAATGCGTTAGAGCTAGGGATTCCGATTACCATATTTGAAACGAATATTTTTGACTATGTCTACCAGCTAGAGCAAGGTAGTCCCTGCTATTTATGCGCCAAAATGCGTCGAGGTCATTTATATGCTCAGGCTAAATCACTTGGCTGCAATAAAATTGCACTCGGACATCACTATGATGATGTATTGGAAACAATTTTATTAAATTTATTTTATGCAGGTGAGGTTAAAACAATGATGCCTAAATTAAGTTCTAAAAATTATGCTGGAGTTGAATTAATACGACCGATGTATTATATTCGTGAACAGCATATTAAGAATTGGCGTGATGCGAATTGCCTGTCGTTTATTAATTGTGCGTGTCGTTTTACTGAAACGGTTGGTTGTGGTTTAAATGCCAATCATCCCAATCAGAAAAAATCGAAGCGTGCAGAAATGAAAGCATTGCTTGCTGAGCTAAGTAAGGATAATCCATATCTAGAGCAATCTTTATTTAAATCAATGTCAAATATAAATCTTGAAAGTGTGTTAGGCTATAAAAAAGCTGGGCAAGCCTATTCCTTTTTAGATGAATGAGCAAATAAAATATTAGTTAGTAGAATCTGTCAAATATATTTGATGGATTCTTTTTTGGATTTTTCACGTAATAAGTAGTGGGCAAGTAATTAATTTGAAGATAAAAAAGCTTTTGAAAGCTTGAATATTGATTTAAAAGTTTTTTAAAACCGTGTTTTCATTTTTGATTAGGAGGTGTTTGAACTATTCAGCATTTTATTAAAATATTGATTACTTTTATAATTGGTTTTGCGTTTTTAGGCTTTATATTATTTTATGCCTATTCAAACAGTAAACAAAGTAACCAAAATCAAGGGCTCCAAGAAACACTCCAAGCAGCTTTGCTTGATCATCAGGATTATAGTGAGCGAGTCGAAGGGAAAGCATTTTACTTGGATAAGAAAAATTTTGAACGAGCATTTACAAGCGCATTTTTGCATAATCAAAATTTCAACGTCAATAGCAATCAGAAAGTAGAGTTTTCGTACTTAAAATCCTTATCGAGTCAGCAGGATAATGCAATTAGTGGCGTTAAGGTAAAGGTAAGTGTCAATAAACAAATCTATCAAGGCACTGTCATTATTGAAAATGGGGAGGACAATAATTAATGGCTTTATTTAATTCTAGGCAGACGAGCGATTCTGCTGAAGTGATGGCTTTTATAAATGAAGAAACTGAATTTGATGACATTGAGGAGGCGACCGAAGCAGCAATAACGCGTAATAATAACTTTAGAGCTGACTTGATTGAGGTATCTTCTAAAAATAGGCGGCAGGCTTCCAATATTGGAGTAATGAAATTAGTTTCAGATGAAATTATAAATTTTATTTATGAAGATTTAATTGCACATTACGCAAATTTAGTCATTAAAGCTCTCAATGATCAATCGGCTCGCGAAGCTCTAAGAGAGGTGATTAATCGTCAGCATCAGCGCTATATTAAAGGCGATTTGGAGAAGGTAGATTATATATTAAGTGAATGTATCGGGACAGGCTTTATTGAACGCCTATTACAAGTACCAGAAATTACAGATATTGGCTGGAATGGACATTTTTTAACAGTTGATACACCAAATAAGCACTTAAATTATTCAGCGAAGGAGCTTGGGTTGACCAATGTTGAAAATTATATTAATCGTGTTGCAGCAAAGTTTTCTAACGCGGTAGGCAAGGCCTTTAATGAAAGTCATCCTATTTTGGACTCGGCGTATGATAATGTGCGATTAAATGCGATTCATCATTCATTAAGTCCCGTTGGGACAACCCTCTCACTTCGTGTCGTACGAGAAAAGCTGGCAATCACAGCAGAAAACTTTTCAGATTGCTTCGCACCTACTTTTGTTTTGAATTTTCTGGCTGATATTATGAGAACTGGCTGTAATCTTGTGATATCGGGAATGACGGGAAGTGGTAAAACCGAAATTCAAAAATTAGCATTTTCCTTTGTTGATGATACTGAAAAAATTATTACGATTGAAGATGTTCAGGAAATGCACTTAAAAAAATTATATCCAAATAAGGATATTTATTCTTGGAATATTAATGAAAAAATTGGAATTGATGAATTGGTCAGGGCTAGTCTGCGCAATAATCCAGACTGGGTAGTTGTATCTGAAACAAGAGGTGCTGAAGCCTATGAAATGTATCAAGCCTTGATGAGTGGTCACTATATTGTCACAACTCTGCACGCCGAAAGTGCAGCCAAAATTCCAAGGCGCTTTATTGGTATGTGCTTAAGCAAATATAAATTAGATGAAAAATTATTAATGTCAGATTTAGTTTCCACCTTTGATTTTGGATTTCATGTTAAGAGAGTGACCTATAAAGGTGTTACCCTGCGTTACTTAGAAGAAATTGTAGAGTTTGGTATCAATCAAGAGATTACATTATTTAAACAAAGTTTTCGCAATGGAAAATTTTATATTTCAACTGGTAATCAGCTATCATCTGATTTTTTAGGAAGAATGGCTGAAAAAGGGCTAGCTAAATTCAATTTTCCAATTAATCACGAGACGCTCATTGAAAAGCCTATTATTGAGGATATTGAATTGAGTGAAGGTCTGCCCTTGCAAAATAGACTGAAGCAAGCAGTTGCTAAAAAAATTATTGGTGGTGAGGGTATTGAAATTATTTAAATTGAACACGAGTAATTTAATTTTAGCAGATCAGCTATCTGCCTATCGAATGGCCTATCAAAAGCCTATTAAAAATAAGGAATATTTCGTATTTATAGGTCTACCTGGTGTGATATTGGGAGGGCTATTATACTATTTGACCTATAGTCTAATTCTGACCTCAATTGGTCTTTTAATTGGTTTGATATTCGGCTGGCGCTCTCTATTGCCAAAAGTAATTTATCGTAGTTACACCATACTCTCTTTTAATGAAAGAAATCGAATGTTAAATTTAATGACTCAACAAGTATCTGATCAATCAAAGACACCTAGAGAAATTTTGGAGCGCGTCACGAAGCGGTTAAATGGGGAATTGAGTCAAGATTTTATGCCAATCGTGATAAAAATTGCTACTGGTGTGACTAATTTTGAAATTAAAGAAATGTTTCATCAGATTAAAGCAAAGTATTATCAGGATATTATTTTTGTTCAATACATGGAGCAATTAGAAACCAATTTTTTAAGTGGCTTTGATAATCACAATACTTTGAAGGATATGACTATTTATCATAATCAACTGCGAAGCAAGAGAGACTTGTTTTTAAAATCAAAGTCCGAATATTTTAAGGATTGCCAATTATTAATTATGATTTTTTTGATATTAATTACAGCGATTGAATTTGGTTTCGGTCATCAGAAATTTGTTGAAACCTTCTCAAATACACTTGTTGGCAAGGTGGATAGTATTATCTATGTGACTCTTTTTGCCATTATTATGTATCATTTTACCGTCCTTTTTTTTGATGACATAATTACGGAGGTAAGGATCAGATGAAGCGTTTAATCTATCAGAGCAGCTATTTTTTTAAGCAGCTATGCATAAATAGCATTACAGAAACAACCTATACGGCATTAAAAAAAATGAACCGTTCAGATCTTACTATCTTGAGGTGGCAAAAAAAGCGTCTACTCATCTGCTTATTTTTAGCGGTGCTTGCAGCAGGAATTGCTCTAGTCATGAATGCTATGTTGGCAGTTTCAATTGTAATATTTATTGTAATCGGCTATTTTTATCAAGAATTATTAATTAAACGATATTATCAGCGCTATCGTTTTGAGCGAAATTTACAGTTTTTTAAATTTGCACGTTTAGTCATTCCTTATCTGATGCAAGCAAAGCAGGGAATCAGTATTTATCAAATTCTAGGCTACATGACACGCAGAATTGAGACGCCGGCCGATCAGCAGCAGCTCAGTATTTTAATGAATCAGATTACTGAATATCCTGAGTCCATTGAGCCGTATCTGACATTTGCCAATGCGATGAGTGATAGTGACTATGCTGTCATTTTTATGACTGTCATATTTGATATATCTCAGGGCGCTACGGATGAACAAATGATTGAAGAGCTGGGTAAAACGGTATCCAATCAATTAATGCAGGTAATTGATGAAATTATCGAATTTAAAACGAAAAAATTCGTGATGTTCCCAACGAAACTGACCATGATTAATTTGGTATTGATTATTGGTTATATGGTATGTGCTTTGATAGATCAAATTAATCAATTGAGTAATTTGATGCACTTTGAATTTTAGGAGTTTTTTAATTGGAGCATCATATTTCGGAAATAATTCATTATTTTCTCACATTTTTAATTATTTTAGTACTAATTAGCGTCGCTTTATTGGGTAAGGAGATTAATGATATTAACGCATTTAAGAATTATGTCAATACAAGTATTGAGCGCCATGGCGGTTATACTGATCAGGCTGAGCTTGAAGTAGTCAACTATTCCCAAAAATACTATCAAGATTTATTTAAAATTAATTCTGTTTCCCAAAAAGGTAGGGTGAATTATGGTCAAGAAATTAACTATGTAATTCAAGCCTATTTCCCAGTTGCCTTTTTTAGAGAATCCCATTTTATAGTTGATTTTTACGGACAGGCAAGCTCAAGATTGCGGAGTGAGTAAATGGAAAATAACACAGCTCGACTATGGTATTTAATAGGTGGCTGTTTAATATTAGCTACTTTAATTCGTATTATTATATCTGAAAAAGTGCTACTTTTAGTTTTAATTGACTCATTTTTTAGAGCTAAATATAGAATTCAGTAATTGGCTAATGGTGTTCAAGCATTTTAGGAGGTGATGTATTTGATTGCAGTCAATTAAAATAAACTAAATAAAAATATGGAGAAAGGTATGGTCAATTTATGGAAGCAAATACAGATCGGCTATGGTGGACAATTTAAACGTTGATTTATAGCCATTTGTAAAGGGTTGACTACCCCTTTGACTACCCTTGCATGAATTTCAAGAAATTATCGGCGGTTTCTTTTTCAAGATTCTTACTTACATGAGTGTAGATATCGAGAGTTGTTTGAACATTTGTGTGTCCTAATCTTTCTTGAACTTGTTTGATTGTTGCTCCGCTTTCAAATAGCAAACTTGCGTGAGTATGTCTGAAAGAATGAACTGTGACATCGATCCCATCAATTCTTTTCAAGAAAGAGTTAAGATATGCGTTTTCGATGATTTGATTGGTTAAGCTAGAGAAAATCAACTGTTCATCATCATGCTTGATTCTAATACCGCGCTCTAAAAAATATTTTCGCTGTTCCAAACGCCATTTTTTTAGCTCTATTAAAGTTTGTTCATCAACGCTGATAGTTCTGTTAGATTGATATGTTTTCGGAGTGCTGATATATCTTCCATGTTTGCTGTTTGAAACAGTTTTCGAGATTGAAATTGAACACTTATCAAAGTCAATATCATTCCAGTTCAAAGCATATAACTCACCTTTTCGCATTCCAGTGTATGCAAGTAGCCTAAAAGCAGTATACAACTTTACATTACCTTTCATCTTTAAAGTTTCCAAAAATTTATTTAAAGTTTCTTTATCCATAAAGACGTTTTTGTCATAAATCTGTTTCGAACGCTTAGGAGTATCAACTCTTTCAATTGGATTTTCGTTAATTAATCTATGCTTATAAGCGTATTTGAAAACTATTTTTGTATAGCTAATCAGTTTGAAGTAACTTTTAAACCTACTCGACCAATCATCAAAAACTTTTTGAATATAAGAACTTTTGATTTTATTGATTTTGTATTCACCAAAAGCATTTTTAAGATGAGTTTCAAGCTGTTCGATTCTATATATAGTTGAATCTTTGATTCTTTTTTTGTGTCCGTCAAACCACAAGTCAAAAACTTGCGAGAAGGTGTAATTATCTTCTTTTTGCTGATAATCATCTAATTCTAGTTCGATCTTTGCTATCGCTCTTTTAGCTTCTTTCTGCGTCCTAAATCCACGTCTAGTCGTTCGTTTTTTCTTACCTGTCAATTCATCGACACCCATATAAACACTAAACATATAAGCGTCTGAGCCATCTTTTTTGGTGTATTTTTTGATTGTCGGCATTGTCTAAATCCTTTCTTTATAGTAAAATTAGGGTACAAAAAATAAGCCTTTTGCGAGGGTATTTTTTCAAACACGTTCGACACCGTCCAAAGTTGCGAGCGTGTTTTTTATTTAAATTAATTTAAATTAATTTTTTCTGTTTCTGTACCCCAAACTCCAGTTTGTACTTGAATTTGTGTAGAAGGGTCGTTGATTGTTTCTTCGTTAACATCAAACACTACTTTACCAGTGATTGTTGATTCTGGGTTAAGTTGGGAATAAAAGAATGAAACACTGTCACCATATGCTTGTTGATTGGCGTACATACTTGCAGATGAATCTGATTTGAATTCAGTTTTTCCTTTGTAAAGTTTAAAGAAATCATCAGAAATTGTAATTGCTTCATCACCATTATTTGTGATAGTAACATCTAAAACTAAGTATTTTGCATTAGCTGTTGAATTTACATATTCAGTTCCAACTGTATCGACTACCTCTTTTGAATTAATTTTATATACAACTTTACCGACAGTTACATCTTGCCCAATTGTATAAGTTTTAGCTTCTGATTTAGATTCTTTTGTTGATCTTTTCGTTTCTGATTTAGAATTAGAGCTTGTTTCACTTGATTTTGTGGTAGTATCATCTGTTTTAGCAGTTTCTTTTTTATCCCCACCTTGACCACCAAGATAACCAATAATAATCACAACCACGATTAACCAAAACCACCATTTTTTATAAAAAGGTTTTTTCAATTTGTAAACATTCCCATTTTCATCCTTAATCTTCTTTGCCATAAACTATTTTCTCCTTAAAAAATTATTTTGATATATCTATATAAACTCACAATCATATGACTGTGAGGAGTTGCTTTAATTGACTTGTAGCGGCGTGAAGCTATCAACTACTCTACCAATGATACGTGGCGGCTCGTCATTATCCACTAAATCAATTGGAATATCTTGATATTTTGGATTTAATGAATGTAAGATGAACACATCATCTTCAATCCTGACCTCTTTAACATATAATGAATCGCTATATGAAACAACGTATATGCTACCATTATCAACAGATTCAGTGCGTTGTACAAGAGCTACATCACCTGTTACTAAATCAGGTTCCATTGAATCACCTTTTACACGAAATGCAAAATCATAGTTTCGTAAGTTTTCATCTGTATATTCTTCAGTATAATCAGTTAGTTCATAATCATTCCCATATCCGACTCCAGCAGATACATCAAAAGCAGTCAATACTTTAGTAAGTTTTTTCTTATCAAATTCTATTTTAATAATTTTACTATTTTGTCTATCTAGTTGTTCTGTTGCGTAATTATAGACTTTCGTTTGTCTTTTTTTGTCTAGTTGATTGTAAATATAATTGATGTCTGATTCTTTATCTAAACCTAATAAATATTCTGGAGTTGTGCCTAAAGCGTTAGCAAATTCAGATACTTTGTTTACAGGAAATTGTCTAGTTCTATTTTCATATCGTGACATTGCTGATTTAGCTATCCCTACCGATTCTGCTAATTGACTAGCTGTAATATTCTTCTTTTTTCTTAATTCTATTACCAAATTAATTATTTCTTCATTAGTTCTCAAAATTACCACCTCTCCTGTGTATATACTTATAATATAAGATTAGTTCCTTATTGTCAACATAAAATGTTCCAATTGGGAACATAAAGTTGACATATGGGAATAACAGTTATACAATAAAAGCACATTCATGAATGAAATATAAAAGGCAGGTGAAAAATTTGAAATTCAATTTAAACAGACTCAAAGCAGAGAGGATTGCAAAAAAATACTCTCAACAAGAGATAGCCGATAAACTCAATTGGAGTCGTAGTGTTTATACAAAGAGAGAAAATGGTAGTGTCCCTTTAGGAGTCGATGAATTAGCAGATATTGTAACAGTTCTAGAAATACCTGAAGATAGAATATCAATTTTTTTTAGCTTATAGTTCCCAAATGTCAATATTTTTAAAAATTTGTTAGGAGGTGTAGGGATGGGAGGAGAAAAAATAGAAGAAATTAATATTTCAGAAAAAAAACAAAAAACATTAAAAGAACAACTTTACGATGCTCATTTAATAAATTCTGTTATGCTTTCGGATTTATTG
>NZ_JABJXU010000010.1 GCF_013155265.1 Enterococcus sp. MMGLQ5-1
GTAAAACAGAAAAACGTTATCCAAAGTATGTCCCGTAAGGGTACACCTTCAGATAACGCTCCAATAGAGTCGTTTCATGCCTCACTAAAGTCAGAAACGTTCTACATCTCAAAAGAGCCGATAGGCTCTAATACTAGAGTAATCGATATTGTAGAAAAATACATCTATTTTTGGAATCATAATAGAATTTTATCCAAATTAGGGTATCTTTCGCCCGTTGAATACCGATCAGCAAGATTAAATTGAGTCGCTCTTTTTATTTTGTATCAAAAAGTAGTTGCACTTCCCATGTTCAGATAAAGATTCGTTTTTTTTTGTCACATTCATTCCACTCTGGATTTATCCTATAAAGGAAATACCAAATTAAATTATCTTTGTTTATTAAAACCACTTCTTAGTAACAGCTGTTTCATATTATAAATAAAAGTCACTCAATTTTATTTTAAGAGTTTTTCATTTGTATTGCCAAATGCCCACATCTCTCTGTTTTTTGTGTTGCTGAAATTTTAATGGCCAATCATTCATTGCTAAATTTATATTTTCTAATTTAAAGGGAACTTGAATAACCGGATAATCAAAAAACCAACTTTTCGGTAGAATACCACCATCAATAACAGCTAAAATAATAGGCATGTTTAGTGATTTAGCATATTCTACTTCATATTTAACAAATTTGATATGATGATGGGTTTCTTTGCCTACTATCAAAATCATAATTTTACTTGATTGTATACGTTCTCGTAAACTTCGTTTGATAGATTCAGGTAAACTTGAATCTAGAGCACTTTTTAAATCATGAGCATTATTTAATTTAAAATTAATCTTGTCATTGTTACTCCACATTTTTAGTGTATTATAATAATTCATATCATTACCCCCGTCAAAAGCAATATACGTTTTTGTTTTATAAACCATCTTTTTCTATCTCCTTTAATTTGTATAAATTATACATGTCTGATTTATTTTCAAATACAACTATCTTAATTCTACTTGGATATGCAATTTTTATACGACTAATTTTAAATGTCCAAATGATAATTTCTAGTAATTCCTGAGCTGATGCATTAGCATAACCATCAGTAAAACGTAAAATACCAGATCCAAACACTGGAATTACTACACTCTGATTATTGTACAAACGGTCTACTTCCCCCCAAAATGTCAATAAAAATCCAATATATTCACGCATTGTTATATTGGCATTATTTTTTTTATCAAACTTGGAACCTGCAACTGCTAAATAATTATCTGATAAGTGAACTAGAGAACCTAGTCTATATTGTTTTTTCTTCCCATATTTTCGATTATGATTTGTTCTTATTAACATTTCTGAATTTAGATGTTCATCATTATCAATTATCTCATTAAACAGAGATATTTTATTTTTATTTTTTTTAATAAATTTTCCATTAATCGTGGTTGGAGAAATTAATTGTGGATTATCACGTATTTCAGTATCAAAATATTCATTAAAAGTAATAATTTTCAAATCTTCATCTTCAGATTGAAAAATATCGCCAAAATATATGTCTACACTTGATTCTCCAAAGTGTAATGTTATTTTTTTTTGTTGATTTGCGATTCTCCATACATTAACATAATATATAATCAGAATAATTACAGTTATCAAGAGAGCAACAATTTTATATTTTTTAGGAATATCCCAAAAAAGTAGTATGAACGAAATTGTCCCACCAACTCCAGAAAATACTTGCCAAAATTTTTTTAAAAGTCTTTTATCAAAAAAAGATACTTTATTCATAATCGCATCATTCCTTATTAATGTTATAAAAAATTAATTTTTTTATTAATTTTAAGTACAGCTATATGTGGTATGTTTCTTTCATTATCTACTGTTTATAAAATTAATTGTTGAGAAGAATTGATAACTATATAAGTTATTTAAATAGAACATAAGTTATATGCTTAAATTTGTTAATTTATAACTAATATTTATTATTAGTGATGATAAATTAAGATTTAAATTTATCAATAATTTCATTTAAAACTACTAATTTAACGGCATATCTAGTTGCAATATTTGTAAGCGATTTACGCATTGATTTGGTACTTATAGAAGCTTCTGAATCATTTTTTAAAAGTTCTACAAGTTCGTAAATAATTATATCTTTATTTTTTTTACCTTTGTCTAAATCTACAGTGTCTATAATAGCAGATACCTTATCTTTTATTTCGTTAGAAGAAATATAGGTAGTTTCTTCAGATCTTGTTTTCATGACGGATTGTTTATTTTGTTGTAATTGTCTAACAATCTGTAAAATTTCAGATGTCTGTGTTGATTGATCCATAAGTAAATTAGCATCTGAAATTTGAGTATCACTGACGGTGTCATCTATTTTCTCAATTTCTTTTAGTTCAGAATTCATTTCATTCCATAACCTATTAAAGTTACGTTCTAAAGTAGCTTTCTCTATTCTATCTGAATTTTCTTGTAAATTATTAATATCATATATTGTCTTTAGGATCTCTTCTTTATTGATTTCTCTTGCTTGATAGCTAGACAACGGTTCACTTAAATTACTTAAAGACAGATTGTATAAAAAAGGTTGAATTCTATCATTTACCATAGCTTTACTTAAAGCACCCGCTTCAAAATATAACCATTTAGAATTCAAATTGGCTTCTGTTAAAAATATAATGCTGAAATTACGGTCTTCCAAACCTTTTTCTAAATTTTCTCGCCATCGATTCCCTCCAGCAATGTCTAATGATAAGTAAATATTAGCCTTCGGGAAAAGGTCGTTAATATATGTTTTAAAAATTCGAGCTAATTCTTTACTTCTTAAACCCGACCAACTTAAAAAAATTCTTACTGGAGAGAAGTCAAGCCCTATGTTAGAAATAGTTGAAGGTCCTGCAGCAACCATAAAAAAACCTCGTTTCTATTATAATTATTGTAATTAAACATTTTAATTTAATTATAACAAAAAAAAAAAAAATGAAAATATAAAAATATAATCAATTTTTTTATCTGGTGGTAAACAATCACGAGGAGGAATTCATCATGACCACTATTGACCAAATCATTTTAATTCTGCTTTTATGTTGTTTTATACTATTAATAGCATCATTCATTACTAAAAATAAGAGGTGGGCTATTTATTAATGATTATACTGATTTATTTGATAGAAGTTCAAATAGAGAAAATGAAAAAGAAAGAGGAAATAGTTATGCGGGCTTTGTTTTTAAATGGATTGGATACATTGCAGGAGTACTTTTTCTTTTTTCAAGCTCTAAAATAATTATTTTTATTGGTGTGATTCTTATTCTAATATTGTTTATTCATGATAAGAAATTAAGTTAAATCTATAATTTCATCAGTAATGTTTAATAATTTTTCATCATGTGTAACAATATGTATTATTTGGACTTGTATACTGCGGGTATAAGAGTAATAATAAAAGCTTCCGAATAGTAACAAATATGTTGCATTAATACTTTTCAAACGCTCAGAAGGCTTTTTTTTTAGTTAAATTATGTGTTCAACAAATTTTCTGCAAAAATATAATTCATTATTACCCTTTAAAATGATGTTGAGTTCAATTTTTTTATTTAGTATGTTATATCATGAATATTATAATGATTGGTTAATGCAAGTTATAGCACCTCAAGTTAGTAATATTGATAAAAAATTTTTTAGGTGTTATAATGACAATAGAAAAGAGGAGTACGCTAATACTCCCATTAGTAGTCCGTTTAAAGCGGTAGCTAATAAATAGTTTAAAGTAAAACCATCAATCTGGCTAAAGATTTATGACGGTTTTACTTTTTTTATTTTTATCACTGATTTTAATAATTAATGTCGCAAAAGCTAATCCAAACATTAATGATTCAAATACAGTCAATGCTATTCCTTTCTAGGGAAAAAGCAAACAAGAAAAATCATAGGCATTCCCCCCTTTATAGAGAAATTGCCACCGCCATAAACTTACTACAAAAATTATTATATCATTAATTGAATCAGATTAAGTCATCAATCGTACATTTTTAATGCTTTTGCCAAGACCGCATACTCATATGTTTTACGAGATTTTGAACAAGGAGTTGTTACATTTTCGATATAGTTTATTGTTAGCTTCATGTGGTCTGCACAACCAGTCATTATGCGGATCACAGATTTTTGGGCTAATTCTTCAATTGATAAACCTATTTGCTTTCTCTTTTTTTATAATTTTGAATGTATCTGATTTTGCAGCTCTCGCAAAACAATATAATTGTGACTATCGAACAGTAAAACGATATTATGATGTAGGTATGGCCGATAATTTAGATCAGTTTAGAGAAAGAAGAACTACCGTTCCTCCGCTGCTTCTCGGATTTGGGAACAAAAAACTAATAAATGCACTACTGGACCGATTGGTCCACCATTCTAAAATTATTCAAATTACTGGTCCTTCATACAGAATGAAGAGTTACAGTGAGAATAAAGAAACTAAATAATTAATTATTTCAATGGCCTAAAACCAACATTTTATTGTGGCCCTTGATAACCGATCAACTTTTTGACTTTCTTGTATATTTTTCGAATCGTTTTCATGCCTTTAATCGTGGTTTCTTATCTGTTACGGTATCTAAAATTATAGCGAAGATAATAGTCACAGAGACGATAATCGCATCTTTTTAAAATTGTTTCCCTTTTAAATGGTCCATATTCGTTCCTCCATGCTATCTTTTTCTATCATTTTAACCTAAAATAAGTTTGTCGGAAAATTTTGCAACAGAATCTTCAGTCTGAAGCATAGGAGGAAAAACTATTTATAATCAATATCGATTATGTACTCCACATAAAATGAGTATTTCTAGTTTTTTATCTGTAGGTAATATTATTCTATTAATATTTCTAATTCATTAATGGAATAGCCATAATCAGTATTTTAATTTTATTATTTTTGAAATTTGTACCATCTCTCACAGTAAAATTAAGTGCAGAAAGAAGTGAGCATATGAGGAGAAAAGATGAAATTATCTTATTTTTGAAAAAAAAAAGAAAAGAATCTTTAAATAACCAATCTGATTTTAAAATTACAACTCTAGATATTAGTAATTATCTATCTATTAGTCGAACGGCAGCTAGTAGAGAATTAAATAATTTAGTTCGAGACCAAATTTTAGGTAAAGAAAAAGGAAAACCTGTTAAATATTTTTATTTGGATACTGATTCAAAAAATACATTAATAAGTTTTAAAAATGAAAAACAGAATAAAAGTCTTATGAAAATGGAAGAAAAGGGAGCTTTTTCTAATTTTATTGGTACAAAAGGAAGTATGGCAGTTCATATGAATCTTGCTAAGGCTGCTATCATGTACCCGCCGAATGGACTTCATACAATTATTTTGGGTTCTACAGGTGTTGGGAAAACAACCTTTGCAAAAATCATGTTTCGGTATGGTCAAGAAATAGGGCGCTTTAATAACAAAAGTCCATTCATTCATTTTAATTGTTCAGATTATTCCAATAACCCGCAATTATTATTATCGGTTTTATTTGGATATGTAAAAGGAGCATTTACAGGCGCTGACACAGATAAATTTGGATTAATTGAACAAGTAAATCACGGCGTTCTTTTTTTAGATGAAATTCATCGTTTACCTCCAGAAGGACAAGAGATGCTATTTACGATTATTGATACGCGGAAATATCGTAGAATGGGTGAAACAAAAAATGTTAATAGAGATGTGGACATACTTATAATTTGTGCAACAACTGAAAATATAGAGAGTTCTGTTCTTCAAACTTTTAAACGAAGATTTCCGATGGTACTTACGCTGCCTGATTTGAAAGACAGAAGTACGCAAGAACGTTTGAATCTAATCGATCATTTTTTTTGTTTAGAATCTCAAAAAATTAATCTTGAAATTTTAGTTAAAGCTAATATATTGGAGTATCTATCAACTTATAATTGTTCTGGCAACATTGGACAACTAAAAAATGATGTTCAAATTTTCTGTGCTAAAGAGTTTGCTAAAGCAATGCTTGAAAAACAAGAACGAATTGAAATTTATGATGAAAATACAGAGATGAAAAAAGTTTTACAAGAAAATAAATTAGCTAATAAAAAACAGTTTTTTAGAGATAGTGTCTATTATCATGGTCAAAAAAAACAGAAACAAAGAATTAACTATGAAGTTAGTAATGATAATGAAAGTTCTTTTTACAAGGTAATTTTAGAAAAATATTCTAATCTTTTAAGAGAAGGTCGTTCTATGAAAGAAATTCAGACCAAGATTAATTATTTTTTAGATGATTTTTTTTCTGTTGATTTAAAAAATGATATTATTGAAAATCCTAGAAATAAAGGAATTGAAAAACTTGTTTCTAAGGAAATATTAGTTATTGTAGATAAAATTATTCAAGAAATATCTAATGATTTAGATATTGTGTGTGATCGTCATGTTGTTTATAATTTAGCACTTCATATTGAGGCATTAGTACTGAAACTACAAACGAGTACGATTCCCTACCGAGTTAATAAAGTTATTGAAAAGGTATCCGATTCACCGTTAAGAAAGTATGCCGATAAACTGATTGTTGAAGTAAATAATAAAATGAATGTTTTAATTTCATCAGAAGAGCAAGATATTATTGAATTATTTTTAGATACGATATATAAAGATGTACGCAAGAATCCAATTGGCATTTTAATATTGATGCATGGTATCGGTGTGGCAACAAATTTGGCGAAAATGGTAAATGATTTACTAGGAATTAATCATGCGGTGGGTGTGGATATGCCCTTGGATGAATCTGTTGAAAATGTTTATAAAAAAGTGGTAGAGATGGTTAAATTAATAGATCAAGGCTCTGGGGTACTACTATTGGTTGATATGGGGTCACTGGTAACTTTTCCATCAAAGTTAATTAAGGATACAGGTATTGATACAATGGTTGTTGATAATGTAACTTCACCGATTATTATCGATGCTACTAGAAAAGCCCTATTTGCCAATTTGAACCTAAATCAGTTAATCAGTGAATTATTGGAAGAGGTTAATTACTATACTACTAATCGAAAAAATACGAATATATTTGATTATTCTAGTCGTAGATTAATCAAAAATAAAGATCATTTATTTTATCATTCTTTAGAGAAAAGTGTTATTTTTTTAAATGTTTATGGTGCGACGGAACTTTTGGATGAGATACTTATCTCGTTATCCAAACAAATTAAATTCGAGATTATTGATACATTAGTTATTAAGTTTTATTTTCATTGCTTGGGAATGATTGAGCGAGCAATTAGAAAAGAAACTTTACAGTTTGAGGTATCAGAAAATATAAAGGATGAGCTATATCATATTATTGCTAAAGAGTTGAACATATTGGAAAGGACATATGGTACAGAGTTCTCGGCCAGTGAGATTTTGTATGTTACGAAAATTATTCGTACTTTTATTTGATATCTGTCACACATTATGTGTGACAGATATTTTTTATGCACACATGTTAAAAGTGTTAATGTGTGCATTATATTGTCACAGATAATGACAACTTTTTTGAAAAACGCTTTCTGTAAGTGAAGAAATGTGTGCATAAAATAATGGCACGTTTTTTGCTTTAAATATAAATGTAAATAGAATTTCGTGAAGAGGTGAGTATATGATTGGAATATTAGTATTAAGTCATGGCAATTTTTCTAAAAGTATAGTAGATAGTGGAAAAATGATTGTTGGAAAAAATGAAAAAGTGGATTATTTAGGATTATACGGTGGAAACAATATTGATGAGTTTTATGATCAAACAGCTGAAAAAATTAAAGAGCTAGATGATGGTGATGGTGTATTGGTTTTTTCTGATTTATATGGCGCAAGTCCATTTAAGGCAACAGCCTATTGTGTAAAAAAATTACGACCCAATTCATACCGTTCGATTTCGGGAATCAATTTTTCTATGTTTATTGAGAGTGTTTTATGTAGAGAAACAATGTCATTAGAAGAATTAACCAAGCATGTGATGGAAGTTGGAAAAATAGGGATTAAAGAGTTGTTTGCAGAAGCAAAAAATTTTACTGAGGAGGAAGCATGATGAGAAATATTGTATTTACTCGCATTGATGATCGCTTAATTCATGGGCAAGTTATGACTGCCTGGGTTCATGAGACAAAGGCAAACGAAATTGTCATTATTGATAATGATGTTGCACAGGACGACTTTTTGAAGATGATTATGACATCATCTGCTCCATCTGGGATAAAAGTTTTGATTAAGTCAGAAGAAGACTCAATTAATTATTTGACTCAAAATTCCGATGGCAATAAATTGATTGTTTTAGCCAAAAATCCAACTGTCATTAAGCATATCATGGATGGAGGTGTAAAAATTGATAAATTGAATGTTGGTGGAATGGGAGCGAGAAAAGATAGGACACAATTATATCGTAACATTTCAGCTAGTGATGAAGAGCGTATGTGTTTTAAGCAAATCATATCGGATGGTACTTCTGTATATGTACAAGTGATTCCAGAGGAAAAGAGTATGAATATCGAACAATATTTATAAATAATAATAAGGAGAGAAGAAAATGGAAATTAATATTATTCAAGCATTATTAATTGGTTTAATTTATTATCTTAGTATTAATGGTACGCCTTGGTTAACATTGCTAGGGAGTACAGTATTAGCTCGTCCCTTAATTTGTGGCACATTGGTTGGCTTAGTACTTGGTGATGTTGTTCAGGGCTGTATGATTGGTGCAGCGATTAGTCTACCATATTTGGCATATATTTCAGCTGGTGGCACTGTACCGATGGATCCAGGGCTGGCTGGGACATTAGGGACTGCTTTAGCGATGGCGGCAAATGCTTCCCCAGAAGTCGCAGTTTCAATGGCTGTCCCAATTGGTTTACTGGGAACTGTAATATGGATTGCACATATGACGGTCGATATTTCTTTTTTACATATGATTGACAGAGCTGCAGATAATACTGACTCAAAAAAAATTAATCGTATCCAGATGTTTGCACCGCAACTCTTTTTAATGTTAATCTCAGTGATTCCTGTATTTATTATTGCTTATTTCGGATCTGGAGTTGTGAAGGAGGTGCTTGATGCCTTATCAGGTAAACCTTTACACGTGCTAGAAGTAATAGGGGGCGTTTTACCTGCCTTAGGGGTTGCTATGATATTGAAGTCCATTATGAGTAAAGATACTGCTGTATTTTATTTTTTAGGATTTGTTTTGGCAGTATATTTAGAATTACCAATTATTGCGGTGTCAATTTTAGCGTTTATTATTGCCTTTGTTTATACACAATTATTATTTAAACCTAGTCAAGTCAAATAAAAGGAGTGTGACAAATAAATGGAAAATATGAAGGAAAAGAAATTAACGAAAAAAGATATAAAAAAAAGTTTTTGGCGTTGGACTTGTTTTTCACATTCAAATTATAACTATGAACGTATGCAATCTTCTGGATTTTTACACGCTATGCTACCTGTATTAGATAAACTTTATGGTGATGATGAAGAGGCATTGAGAGCAAGTTATCACCGTCACTTAGAATTTTTTAATACAGAACCTCATTTTGGTGGTATTATTGGTGGTTTAACAATTGCTTTGGAAGAAGAAAAAGCAGCTGGTTCAACAATTACAGGAGACGCAATTAATTCTATTAAAACTGGGTTGATGGGTCCATTAGCTGGCATTGGAGACACGTTGTGGCAAGGTACACTTGTCCCAATTTTGTTATCTATTGCAATCAGTATTGGTTCGGAAGGCAATGTCTTTGGTCCGATTTTCTATATTGTAACAATGTTTGCTATAATGCTGGGACTTGCCTATTATCTATGGATGCAAGGCTATAATTATGGTAAAGAAGGTATCCAAAAATTAATGGGTGGCGATTTATTAAAAAAGGTAATGCTAGGTGCCAAAGTTATGGGTGGTGTTGTTATTGGAGCATTAACAGCAAATTACGTGAGTTTGAGTACAGAATTAGTTTTTAAATTCGATGATTTAAAGCTAAATGTACAAACTGACATTTTAGATAAACTATTAAAAGGGATGTTGCCATTAGCTGTTACAATGATTGCCCTAGTTTGTTTAAATAAAAAAATGAAGTCGACGACAGTATTATTAATCTTAGTTTTAATTTCGGTAATTGGAGCAGTCATTGGAATTTTTTAAGATGTCATAAATTAAGAATTAATATATTAATTAGAAATAAGAATAAAGGAAGGTTCAAGCATATGGGATTAACTAAATTCATATCTCCATCAATTATGGTTCCAAAAATTTATGAATATGAGGCATACATGAAACAGTTTGATGAACATAATCTCTCTGTTATTCATTTTGATGTAATGGATGGTCATTTTGTACCAAATATTATGCTAGGTACATCAGTTTTTAAAGATATTAAAGAAATGACACAAATTCCGGTGGATATTCATTTAATGGTCAATGAACCGGAGGATTATATTGATATGTTTAGCGTGACTAAAGGTGATTGGATTAGTTTTCATCCAGAAACAACGAAACAACCCTATCGTTTGCTTCAAAAAATTAAGAATATGGGGTGTCGATCAGGGTTAGTAATTAGTCCTGGAACTCCTATTTCTTACATAGAAGAATCTGTTGATCAACTAGATTATGTGACTTTAATGACAGTAAATCCTGGATTTGCTGGACAAATATTAGTTCCAAATTCGTTTGAAAAATTAAAGCGAATCAGAACATTGTTAGATTTACACAATTATGAAATTGATCTTTTAGTAGATGGTAATACAACACCAGAAAACAGCCAAAAAATGTGTAAAAGTGGTGCGAATGGTTTTGTAGTTGGCAGTGCATCAAAAATTCTAAAAAGTCCAAAGACATTTAAAAAATACTACGATGAATTTATGGATGTATTAAATTAACCATGAAATTATAAAAAATAAGGTAAAGGTGGTAGATTACAAAATGAGGAAAGCATTGATTTTTGGTGCGGGAAAAATTGGTCAAGGATTTATTGGTGATTTGCTTCATGAAGATGGATATGAAATAATTTTTGCGGATGTTTCTGATAAGGTAATTAACGAGATAAATGAAAACAATTGCTATAGCTTATTTTTGACTAACCATAACTATCATGAAAAGATTATTAATCATGTTTCTGCACTTTCTCTTGTAAAAAATCAACAAGAGATAATTGAATTAATTTCTGAAGTAGATATTATTCTGACTTCTGTTATGAAAACGAATTTAGTGAATGTTGCACCTGTTTTAGCTGAAGGCTTGAAAAAGCGATTAGCTGAAGGTAGAAGTAGAGTACTGGTTATGGCTTGTGAGAATGCTATTATGGGAACTGATACATTAGTAAATCATATGATTGATACAGGAATTATTACTTTACAACAGTTAAAAAATATTGGTGCATATCCGAATACGGGTGTTGATAGGTTTGTATTTGGAGGTATCTATAACGGTAAAGAAGGGACAGCAGTTAGTGATTCTCATGAACTTGCGATAGAACGTCAAAAATTAGATGATCCAGATAGTAAACCGATTACGGGTGCTGAATATGTTGATAATTTAGAAGCCGTACTTAAAAGGAAAATTTATTTAGTGAATTGTTGGTTGGCTATAACTAGTTATATTGGCTATTCACGTGGCTACACAATGGTTGATGAAGCACTGAGAGATTCAGAAATCCAAAAAATAGTAAAAGAAGCCATACATGAATCTGCTGCTGGTTTAGAAAAAAAATTCGGCTTCTCAAATAGCGAAATGAATAATTACATTAATGAAATGATTATCAAGCGATATGATGATTACAATCAAGAGGGTATCAATGACCCGATTGCAAGAGTTGCGCGTCAACCACTTCGGAAATTATCTCCTGATGATAGAATTATGGGACCTGCATTTATTGCCTATGAGTATAATTTACTAAATAAACACTTGTTGTGTGGTGCAGCTTATGCTTTGAGATATGATAACCCTGATGATGAAGAAGCAGTAAAACTTCAACGGTATATATCTGAAAATGGAATTGAGAATGCAATTGAAAAATTTTTAGAACTTAAAAAAGGATCCGATATGTTTAAAGGGCTTCTAGAATATTATAATGCAATTTGATATGATTGTGCTGAAAATAATAAATTTAAAAATAGTCACTGGTACAGATGATATAATTAGTTATGAGGCTACAAAATATAAAGTATAAGTTAAATTTGAGAATCAAGATGTTCAATTGATAGCTATCCCAACTTATAAAGAGAATGTAATCTTTAAAAATTCATATTTAAATTCAAATCTTGGAAAAATTGTATTGAAAAAAATAGACGGTCAAACTTCGAAAACATTAACTAATGCAGAATTTGAATTATAAGATAATCATGATAAAATTTTAAGAAGAGATATTGTAACAGGTAGTGATGGTACACGATAATAATAGAAAATTTAGAGGCTAGAGATTAGTAAATAGTGGAAACGAAATCTTTAGAAGGATATCAAATTTATAAGATATCTGTTAGATTTTCAATTACATCATAGGATTTAAAAAAATCAAAATAGAGTTCTAGAAAAATCTAATATTAAGCTATAAATTATATATAAAATCGTGATGAGATGCTTCTGTAGACTTTAATGAATAAACCAAAAAATATTTTGTTTATTCATTAATTATTATCAGAAAAATTATTATAGTTATTGTCAATTTAATAATAAATAATATAGCTTCATTTCTATAATATCTCGATTTATGTTTCTGAATCATTTAAAATAGTTCAATAGAGTATACTCTATTGAACTATTTATGTTTGTTGATATAATAGGGTTTGTAGATGTTCAATAGACTTGTTTAAAATGGGGTGATTCTGATTTTTCTAAAAAATGAATTTATTGTATTTACAGGCACACTGTCAACTATGACAAGAAAACAAGCTCAAGGAATTGTATCAGCATTAAATGGGACTAATCAGTCAAGTATTACAAAACAAACTACGATACTTGTCATTGGTTATCAACAAACCAATTTATTAGACAATCAACAGCAGCCTAAAAAAGTAATAAATGCTCTATATAATAGAAGAAAGTTATCTCAAAACATAAAATTGATTAGTGAAAAGGAGTTTATCACTCTAATAACAAAAGATTTTCAATCATTATTAAATAATTTATAAGGAAGTATTATTTATGGCAAAAATTGGTTATATAAGAGTTAGTAGCAAAGAACAAAATCTCAATCGACAAATCGGAGCACTTAAAGATGTATCTAAAATTTTCTCGGATAAAGTAAGCGGTAAGACCGTTCAATGTGAACAATTACAAGCCATGTTAGATTACCTAAGAGAAGATGATATTGTAGTAGTATCAGAACTAGATCGACTAGGTAGAAATAGTAAAGATTTAACAGATATTATGAATTTGATCCAACAAAAAGGGGCAACCTTAGAAGTTATGAATTTGCCATCTATGCAAGGTATTGAAGATGATAATTTGAGAAGATTAATTAACAACTTAGTAATTGAATTATATAAATATCAAGCAGAATCAGAACGTAAGCGAATCAAGGAACGCCAAGCGCAAGGTATTGCGATTGCTAAATCACAAGGCAGATTCAAAGGTAGAAAACGTAAATATACTGAAGATGATGAAGGTTTGCAACATGCTTTTGAATTGTATGAACAGGGCTTTACAGAAAAAGCTATTGAACGTAAAACTGGGATTAATAGATCAACTTTTAGACGATATAGAAAAGAGTATCAAAAGAAGGATATAGACTAAAGATTTCTTATACTAATTGGTATCCTTTGGGCACAATTAAATTGACAAATATTTTTTTACTAAATTAGCTTAAAGATGTATCTACTTTTCTAATATCGTTCAAATACGGCTATACCTGTTTAAAGTACCTTCGAGCAGCTACAGCGAACTAATTTTGGCGACAATAATAGCAAAATTATTGGATTGGTATAAGTGGTATTGGTTGTTTTTGCCCTAAAAAGTAGTAGTAGTCTCTAAAAAAATATTACATCAATGTTTCATCATTAATAAAACTGGAGTTTTTAAGAAAAAAGCTACCGATATAAAAGTAGCTTACTCATATTTTTTATTATTTAATAAGTAAAAATATTTGTCGCCTAAAAACAAGCTGTCTGGAAAGCTTCAGGTTTCAAAAAGGGGAAGAGTCAACCATTATAATTTCTGTTGACTCTTCCCCTACGTGATAGTTTATAGTGAGTGTAAGTTAGCTAACGGAGGTATATGAACATGTTTAAAATAGGTGAATTTTCAAAATTGTCACAAGTGACAGTTCGAGCATTACATTATTATGAAAGAATAAATTTATTAGTTCCTACAACTATTGATCCTTTCACGAATTATCGTTATTATTCTGCTATACAATTAGAGACAGTTAACAGAATAAAAACATTACAAATGATAGGCTTACCCCTGAAGGCAATAAAGAAGATACTAGAATCGAATGATACTGAGCAACTAGAAAAATATTATGACCTGAGAATTATTGAAATTGAGTCCGAACTTGAAGAACTTCAATTGAAGCAGCAGTATATTAAAAAATATCAGAATAAAATGAAAGAAGGAATATACATGGAAAAATATAGTGTTGAGTTAAAAACAATCCCTGAGCGGAAAGTCATGTCTTTGAGAAAGACTCTTCCTACATTTAATGAGGAAGGAAAACTTTGGGCTGAATTATACAACGAATCTTTACAACAAAAAGTTACATTGACTAATCCGCCAATGGGACTAACTTTTTATCATGACAAAGAGTACAAGGAAAATAATGTTGATATCGAGATCCAAAGTAATATCGTTGGAGATTA
Organism: Enterococcus sp. MMGLQ5-1; assembly: GCF_013155265.1. Lineage (GTDB taxonomy): Bacteria > Bacillota > Bacilli > Lactobacillales > Streptococcaceae > MMGLQ5-1. Next base: position 14,794 of record NZ_JABJXU010000010.1, read on the forward strand.
TAAAGATACAAGCACTGTTAAATTTCTTAACGCACCTAGTTTTATGATGGCATCAGTTACTTTTAACGGAAGCTACGAGCAAATGCCTGAAGTAACTGAAGCATTAGCAACATGGATTGAAGTAAATAATTATCAAATAACGGGACCAATGGTGAATATCTCACATGTATCTCCAGCACAAGATCCTAATCCTGAAAATTGGGTAACAGAATCTGGATTCATAGTAACCAAATAGTTTGATTGTAATTATCTGAGTGTTCAGAAAATGGTCATTTTTCGAGTATCAACTGTAGATCAGAATTTAGATCGACAAATATCGATGATGAAAGATGAAAATATTGATAAACTCTTTCAAGAAAAAGCTAGTGGCAAGAATACAGATCGTATTGAATTCAAAAATTTATTAGATTATGTACGAGAAGGTGACACAGTAGTAGTGCCTGCTTTGGATCGTTTAGGTAGAAATTATGAAGATATAAAAAATACAGTAGCTTATTTTAAAATGAAAAAGGTCAATATAAAAATACTAGATGCTCAATTTTTAAATTTCAATACTGGAAATGAACTATTAGATACAGCAATGTTTGATATGTTTCTTTCATTATTGAGCTATATTGCTCAAAATGAACGTGAGAAGATTAAAGAAAGACAAAGGCAAGGTATCGAGTTAGCTAAGGTTGCAGGTCATTATAAAGGTCGACCAGCTGAGTATTCAGAAAGCTCAAATAACCCGCAGAAACGATTAGTCTATGAAGCAGTAGTAGCCATGCTTGATAAAGGCTTATCGGTTGCAGAAATTGCTAAAAAGAACAATATATCAAGACCTACTGTTTATAAAATTAAAAAGCTATCTCAAAGAGATAGCTAAAGGAGTTTATGAAAAAATGTTAATTATTTTGTGATGTTTCAATACCATCACAAATTAAATTTAGGACAAAAGATTATACCTTGGCATCATTTTATAGAACAGAGCTGTAACGTTGCTTTTAAATATTTTGAAAAAATACGTCATTCCATCTGACAGGATCTATTATTGCTTCTGGTACTCCTGTTGTCCTTATTCCTCCAGGAATCCAATGATCTTCTAAGTCAATATAAATTTGTTCGTTACCCGAGGGAATTCGTAAATTATTCATATATTTTTTAGGAACTCCAATAATGATTGGTGTTTCACCTAAATATTTATTAGGGAAATCTAGAAGTTGCTCAATAATTCTGGGGTTTCCAGCTGCTAAATTTAAGACATCCTGAGCAATATTTGCAGGAAATACTAATAATCCATCATCATATCCGACCTGATTACCTTTTTCAAAATCTTTTATTGACTTAAAAAAACTAATTACTGAAATGTTTGCACCAGCTAAATTATACTTGTTAGAGTTTTCACCAGTACTGCTATTATTTTTAGATTTTTTAAATAATCCCACGTTTTATACCCTTTCCCCCAGTAATTATAAAATTTATTGTTATTTATCAAAATATATAAATTAAAATTGGAATGAGCTTTCATATTTTTGTTTAAAATCACGCAATTCTGCTAATTCTTTTTTCATGAGTTCAAATTCTTCTATTGAAGGTACTGTCAGTTGTTTTTCATTTTCGTATTCTTGTTTATCTATATAATCAAAACGAATAATCGGTTCGATTTCGGAAATAAAATCTATTATTTCGTTTCTGGTATGCACACAAAAATGTCTTGCCTTTTCAACATACATATTTGAACTTGTCTTATTGAAATCCATTAAATATTTTGTTTCTATAAATTCCATTACAATATTATTCACGAATATTTCTCGATCTAGCGTATCTAAATTTGGATATTCAGAAATATATTCTTTCCCCCAATTCATATAATTAAAATCATCCATTACCTTTAAAGCTAGAATAGGAACAGATATAGTGGTTTTTAATATTTTCTTATCACTTTCTTCTAAATCAGAAACTATAGCTATTGAGATAAATCCCCCAATTTCGTATTTCATAATTTCAAGGTCATTATTAATTATTTTTGGAAAAATCACTTTTGATATTGGTATTACTTTCATATATTATCACCTTATCTTTATTCAGGATATCTAATTTTTATTTGTTTTCCATCGGGTCTAGTTATTTGAAGAGTAGGTGCATTATCACTTTTTCCGCTACTGCCTGGTCTTGTACCTACGGTGGAACCGTCAGGAAGATCTCCTGTTCTTCCCGCCCCATATTGAGTTTTTATCTCTTTCACATTACTCAAATTTAAACTATCAAAATCTTTATTTATTTGATCCATTCCTCCAGAATTATCAAATTGTTTTATTTTACTATTTGGAGTTTTAGATGAATTGTTTAATTCTTTTGTTAAATCATCTATTTTTTTATTAGTGTCTTTAACAGTTTGCTCACGATATTCTGAATTAGAAGAAAAGCTATAATCGGCACTACCAGGATCTACATTAGATTTACTTAGTGCATTACCCGCAATAGCCATACCACCGATTAAAAATCCAGTGCCTATGCCTTCTAATGATATACCAGCCGCAACTGCAGGCGCACCTATAGGTGCGCCTACTCCAGATAATGAAAAGGCACTACCACCAGTAATAGTCGCAAAACCAACTAAATCAAGAAATCCACCAGCTATTATAGAGGCACCACCAGCCAATAACTGTCCGAAATTATCTTTAATTGCTTCCCAATTCTCTGCATCTAATTCTTTATTTGCTGTAATCGTTAATTTTTCATCATAAACGCCATTTTTTAGAACGATGACCCCTTGTTGAAATGGGCCGATTTGAATTATATTACCTTCACTATCAAACTGTAAACCTTCTGAAGCTTGCTTAATAATTTTTTGCCATTGATCCTTCGGAATATTTTTTAATTCCGATTTCATTTCTTTTTTCCAATAGGCAAGTGCATCTGGTGTTAAACCTAAGTGTGCTACTGCATCTTCTAGAGTTTGATCTGTACTTGGTTTATTACCATGTATTTGTGTATCTATCTGTGTATTCTTCATTTGAGTTAACCAACTCATATCAGCATCATTTGTATAATAGTTACCATCAGAGTCTACAGTTACCTTATTTAACTCGGTTGCACCTTTAATAGCCAGTTGTAAGACTTGTAGGCTATCAGAGAAATATTTAGAAACATCAGCCACGAACCATTCCAGTTTATCAATTCTTTCTTGCGTATCATTAATTCTCATTTGAACCGCATCTTGAAGCTGATATAAAGCACTATTCTGTGCTAATAGGTTACCTAAGTTTCCAGTCACAAAAGCCTGTGCCTGCTTAAAAAAATCTTGATTATTCTTAAGTTGCTTTTCAATTTCTTTGAGTTGCTGCTTTCTCAATTTAAGTTGTTTCTTTAATGAATCCATATCTAATGTCCCATATTCAGATACAATTGAATCCGCATATTGATAACTGCTTATTTCAGATTGAATATCATCAATCGCCAGCTGTAGTTTTTGAATCGCTGGTATAATGATTTCACTAAACAAGCCTCTACCTGCGGTGTAAGCAGCACCTTGAAGTTCACCTGAATCAAGACTGCAGATTAAATGATTGGCGCCAGAGGCGAGTCAATCAGTAATTTGATTTGCTAGGTTAACATTATTATTAATTGCTTGAATGAGATTACTAGAATCAGAGGAACTATATTTTATGCCCATGGTAATTTGTTCCTTTCCTGATGAAGTAAATCTATTTGCTCATTCATATTCTGAGTCATTTGTCGATTTGAGGCTTCAATTGCTTCTTGAAATGTCTCTACATAAACGTTCAATTGATGATTAATGGTTTGACTGTTTTGAATATCTGCTTGTGCAAGTGGATTACCATTTTTTAAAGAATCGTAACTCAATGCTTCATCTTCATTCGCTAATTGCTTAAAATCATTCTGAAATTGTTCTAAAGAACGCTGGAAATTTTGTTTTAAATGATGCAATGTTTCCTCGTTTTGTTCAATTTGTTGAATCTCTTGTGCGATTTCAAAACGTTTTTCTGCATTAATATCATGTACCATCTTCATTCACCCCAACGATTGCTCAATTCAATATCACGTTTTTCAATTTTAGCAGCTAATTCAGGAAATTTGTTTGCCTGTGTTAAAACAGCTGAACTGAATTCACTAATTGCTTGTAACATTTGATTTGCGGTTTGTCGAGTTGTTTCCATACCTGGAATTTCAGAAGTATAGCCAAACTCAACTTGATTATTTTGAAATTCAGCTGTATTGATGCCGACTAACTCATTAATTGCAGCATCAGCCGCAACAGTATTAGAACTGATTTTACCTCCAGCCATAATTAACCTCCTAGATGTTATTTTATATATTATATCATTGATGAATAGATTAATAAATTATCATCATAATTATAAATAATATTTAGTTGTAGCACCAACAATGTTAAAAAATAGCTATCAATTGTCGAAATTTGTCATAAGAAACGATGTATGATAAGCATGAATAATACTTAAAGGAGAATTACTATGAATAAAATATCAGTCAACCTTCATAAACTAATTAGGCAATCTGCTGAAAGTGCTATTGATAACTTCGATACTGAAAGATATACACTCTCATTTGAAAATCAAGATGATTTAGCAAAACAAGTTGCTATTTTAACTAATTCAATATCTGATGAATTACGTGAATCAATCAATCTCGAATTACAAGTTTTAATATCAAAAGACATTGTTAGGAAGTTAAACAAATAATTACCCACAAGATCATTACTTCAAAATTGAAAAAAAAAGATATTGATGCTATAATGACAATATAAAAGAGGAGTACGCTAATACTCCCCTAATGCAGAACCGTTTAAGACGGTGGCATTGAGTAAGTTAAATAATAACCGTTATCGTGCCAAAGATAAGACGGTTATTTTTTGTTGTTCTTGCCGTTAAGCTTCAGGACTAATATTGCAAAAGCAATCATTAGGCTCAAAGCTTGATAGACTGTCAACAGGCATTTCCTTTCTTAAGATTTTAGCACCTATTCTCATAAGCACCACCACCTTCCGTAAAGATAGCCACCGTCATAACTTTTCTACAACAATCATTATATCATTAATTGAATCAGATTATATCATCAACCTTGCATTTTAAAGCTTTTGCTAGTGCCGCATATTCATATGTTTTACGTGGTTTAGGACAAGGCATTTTGCCAGTTTCAATGGATTGAATTGTTAACTTTATGTGATCTGCACAACCAGTCATTATGCCAATCGCAGATTTTTAGGCTAATTCATCAATTGATAAACCGATTTGTTTTCTTTTATTTTCTAATTTTGAATGTATCTGATTTATAAAAAATGATCCTCCATAAATGTAATAAATGTCGCCAATAATTTTATGCCCTGGCAACCTGCAGCAAGCAAAGTTTGGCGACAAAATAATATTTAATCTTAACAATCAATTAATTCACGATTTTTGAATTTTAAGCCTTCATGTTAGCCATTGTAATAAATTGAATAATCTTTGATTGTATGAGAAGTATCTTTACCAGCTACTAAATTTAATTCTTTTGCTGAAGATAAAACGATTTGTGGTAATTGTAAGGATAATTCATAGCCATTTGCAATGACCAGCTGATTTAATGCTTTAGATAAACCTGTTAAATAACCTTCAATGTAATCACGTTTTAATTCCCATTTTCTTTTATATTTCCGTTTGATTTCTTTCTTTTGCATGAAATTTTGGGCGCAGTAACTTACACTGCCTTTAGCATAATGAAAAGTAATTTCAGCAATTTGAACATCAGTATCTAAACCTAGAAAATGTAATAAAATGGTATTTCCTTGTTCATAATAAAACTTCACTCGGAAATTTTTAGCTATTATTCTAGCGAATTCGTATACCCATTTGTGTGGTCTACCTTCATAAATTACTTGATTTGTAATATTTTGAGTATCTTGCTTAGTTTTGTAATCAAACATATCAGACTCAGAAATATGCTAGCATTAATTGTTGTGCTTTTAAAAGAGCTGTCATACTTTCTTCATCATTTGCTAAGGCTAATAATTTTTTTATTTTTTCTTGTTGTTTGTTTGTCACATTAACCTCCAAATATAAATTAGATTGCCCCACGAAAGTCGTTATTTTCTTCAAAATCTAATGACTAAGCCAAGTTACCATATCAATCAGAATCAATTACTTGTCCTTCTGATAACGCTTTAGCACGTGCTTTAATTAATTCAGCTGTATCTTCTTGTACTTCAAGATAAGGGTGTATAAAATGATTCTCATTATAAATATTAGCCAATTTGGAACAATGTTAATAAAGTAGACACAAAATAATTAATTTTCTTTAAAATATTTTGTTTCTTTTTCATTGGGTGTTGTTTGATTATTTGATTGATGAGGTCGATACGCCATATTCTTTTCATAGTTCAGTTTGGCTTTTGCCCGAGTGATAAAGGCTGACAAGAGATTGCTTAAAAACTTCATCATAACGTTTGTATTTTGTCATAAAAGTATCCTTTTGATATTGTGTCATTTTAAATAGACTATAACACACTTTTTTATATCTACTTTTATAGGATATATCCAATAACTAGATTATAGAAATATATATGAAAAATAAGGAGAAGTAAAGAAAGCAGGTTGATTAGAGGAGAAAAAAGAAAAGCTAGGAATATTGAAAAAATAATTGATCAGTTAAAATTTTCTATAATATACCAATAAGGCGACTATATTTTTTTAGAAAATATAATAATATAATTTGGAATTTTATCGTATAGATTTTTATGAAAGATATTCTTCCAGCTCGCTATTTTTTACAAAATCCCCACCATTCCAGTTGAATTGTTTGAAATCCAGTGCAAGTGAGTGAAAGATTTTTCTTGAATAATGTTTTATTTAAAACCATCTGAAATCATCTGAAACAAAAACTATAAAAACCAGGTCTTAAAAAAGCCCGTAAAGCTTCACAATTTTCAAAACGTTAATATGCTGGAGCCGTTGCGAATTGATTCGCTTACGGATACAGTATGGGACGGAGATTTTAGAAGAAATCGAGTACCAATCAATACAACGTTTCAAGCGTTTCGCAATTCATTTTGTGAAACGCTTTTTTGCCATTGCCACTTACTCTCTGAAAATTGCTTGCAATTTAAGGCAGTTAGTGACAAAGGTATGCATTTGAACTAAGTTTTTACAAGCAACCAAAGGGCACTTTAAAAACTTAGTTTAAAGGCTCGATTATTGACACCACAGTTGACACCATTCCAGTCCATATCATTTTGAAACAATTTGCGATAGGCGATTTCGCCTACAGGTAATTTAATGACATTTGGTTTATTCACATAGGTTTAGTGATGTTAGTATCACTATGAGTTAATGCTTCAGAAATTTGTTCTAAGGATGTGCCAGACTGTCTAGCAAGTGTTGCACCTGTATGTCTTAATTTATGAGGTGTTGCGTGTGCAAGATGTGGATGTCTGCGCTCAATTGATTTCATTCGATAGTTAAGATAATTTGTGTGAAGTGGTTGATTGATATTAGAACAATTTTTTGTAAATGGACTATATTGCAGGAAAAGTAAAAAAACAACTCCATTTTCTGAAGCTGTTTATCGTTTACTATATTTTATTCTTTTTACTTTTGATTGGATTTTTTTAAATTTTTTTTATTCCTCTTCAAACACACCTTCATCATTCAAAACATACTTTGTCCCATGCCACTCGCTATCTTGTTTAATCGTATCTCTCAGCCAAGTAGTCGCAGAGCTCGGCCAGCTTGCAGGTGGCACATATTCATCTGGAAAGACTGGGATAATCATCAACTCATCATATTTTTGGGTCACGGAATCCATTGTCACCCAGAGCTGGGCATAGACATTGACATTGTCCTTTAAGCGCACATTAATCGCATGGACGCCCATGGCCTTGGTGCTTTGATAATCGATCTCATAGTTTCTGATTTTTGCCCAGATTGGTGTATAAAACTTGCGCCCAGCAGCCCTAAAACCTTCAGTCTTGCCAGTCGTAATCCGTGAATCATTCGCCGTAACCTGTTCGTCCGTGAAAATCGCACCGGTCATCTTCTCAGATTGAACTTTCGGGAATTCGGCAACCTGATGAACCGCAATCGTATTAATCGTATTGGTTGTTGCATCTAATGGTAGCTTAGCTTGGCTACCAACTGCGGTATAAGGGACATAAGTATCTTTTTCAACCAATGCTTTATCCATTACTAAATCATAGGCATAGTCGAAGTTTGCCTTAGCTCGACTGCCCTCAATCACATAATTAGTAGTCAGCTTGCGCTCAAAGCCATAGCCTGACTTGGTATTTGGGATTTTAGTATACGACCAAGCAATCGTTTCCTCATCTTTTTCAATTGGCAGCCCTTGTTCACGTGAGGTTTGCACAACACCTTTAAATACCGCCTGATTTTTGGTAAAGGTAAAGCTTGCCCCTTGACTATCGCCTGTCTGATTGCCAGTCGTATCAATCGTTGCCGTATACGACTTCTCAACCGCTGTATAACCCTCTGTATCAAGCTTGCCATTTTTCAACTGAACCTTATCAGCATTAAAGCTCTCAATCCGTGCTTCGTAGCTTTGCTTTTGGTTAACGCTCAAATCGCTCGTTGGAATCGTTCCAGTGAAGGTTTTAGTCGCCGTCCCTAAAGGCAGATCACCAATCTTGATTTCACCCCACGTATAAACCTTTTGATTGGTCGTTTGATTATAAAGATTTAGCGTAAATTTTTGTTGGTCGGCATCGGTTGAGCTGGCTTTTTTATTGAGATAAACCCGAACAGGAAGGCCAGCGCTTGCTTTATCAGTGTCAATCTCAATGCGTTGGACATTTAAATCAGCCTTGCGATAGTTATAAAAAATGAATGTTTTATCTTGATGTACCCCTTGGTTGAAGAAGGTATCAGCTTGCGTACCTTGACCAGCTATTAGATAATAGTTCTCTGGTGCTTTGGTTTGAGTGACCGTCACCTTGACATCTGGATTGGCACTAATTGCTGGGTAATAGTATTTATAAGCATTCCAGCTGCTTTGTATAATATCATTATCATCATACCAATAATCATAGCCGCCGAGATAGTAGCTCACCTCATTTTTATGATAAGTATCCGTAACAGCATTAAGTAAGGTCACACCCTTTGCGGTTTGAAACTGATAGCTTGTCCCAGTATGCGTTGGACTCGAGTCATAGCGGTATTTTTTACCTGTTACCGAGGCCTCTGTCGCTGTAAAGTCACCAACCGTCAATAATTGATTCGTATCCTTATCTCGTAATTCAACTAACGCAGTCCCTTCAGTAATGACAGGTGGTTTTGGCTCTGGCTCATCTGGCTTTGGCTTATTGCTTGGCGGTGTCCAAGGGGTTTGACCATCCTCTTCAGTCAATGTAACTAAATTTTGTTGACCTAATACCGAGAAAAGATATGGCTGATTGTTGCCCTTTTCTTGGTTCGAATCATCATAGACGCCATCGTTAAATGATAGATTAAAGCTATTTTTAAGGCCAAAGCTGAAATAATAGCCTCGTGCGCCATCAATGCCGTTTGTGGCGAAGTTTGGTTGAAGATCTTTTAACCATGTCCCGTTTTCAATAGGTTCTAAATTGGTTAGTCGGTATTCGGGATTTTTATTGGACTTGTCTGTCGGCACCCAGATTTGTTCACTGAGTGTTTCAAAAATGGCTTGTCTTGCATCAATATCCTGCCAGACAGCGAAAATACCAATCGGACTCTTTGGTGCTTGTGTGGTACCCGCTTGGACGAGCTTAAAGCTTAAATCAACCTTAGAATAACCATATGGTATAAAGGTTATCACATCCTCAAAAAGTGGCTTGCCATCAGTCCCCGCACCCACATCTTGTGGTAAGATACGCATGCCCTTTGGGTTAACAAGTGCTCCGACATTATCGGTGTAGCTATATTCATTTGGGCGCGAGGTGCCCCTAACTGTGACAATTAAATCAAGTACTGTCCCATCATCAAGCTCACTGACATGAGTAATGCGGTATTGATTACCAATACCGATAGTAAAAAAATCACTTGGACTCCAACTAAAATCAGATTGATAATAAGGGTCTTCGGGATTTTTAGAAATCCCACCTTCTAATGGAAAATATTTTTCTTTTTCAACATGCCCCGATATCACTTCAATTTTTGTTTGCTTTTCATGCCAATAAATTTGTGGAATATCCGTTAGGCTTTCAACTAATCTTTCATCGTAGTTGTCGGCTAGAAAGGTTTCAAAATCAAAGGTGGCCTCATTTTTTTCGATTTGTTCATAATCGACTGTTTTTCGATTATCCCAAATGCTTTGGGACATGGAATGTATGTCGCTTGTTAATCCCAAAAATAATAAAATCAAGCCACATGAGACGAGGAGATATTTTAAACCCAAGCTAAATCGCTTCTTTTTTAAGTCTTTCATTGCTCAATCCTTTCCTGACTATTTTTAAAATACTTCATTAATTATTACTACGTTAAAAAACGACAAAAAAGACAAGTCAATTATGCTTGTCTCAGTTATTATTTTGTAATGATTAACGGTTAATGTAATAAGCTTAAAAACCCACAACTTCTCTCCAACCCGGATATACTCTAATGAATTGATGTGTTGGGTCAGCCGCATACTGTTCAAGTGGTGCAAAACGAAAAACACCTTTTACGCCATTTTTCGAATCGTTCGCATAATATAATCTACCCTTGGGACGAAAATCCCATGCCCAACCGTTTGCATCAGCGTAATTATCGTATTCTTCAGCTGTCATACCAACACCATAATTCCATGCTTCATCATCAATCACGCCAATTAACTCACCTATGTCATTATAGAAATAATAATGCGTATCACCAATCCCATCATAATTTTGAGCATTGACTGGGACTGGATTAGGTACAGCACAAGGTTTAGCGGTGACTGCCTGTTCAGCTGCCGTTATTGGTAACGGTTCCCCCTTTGGTACATAAATGGACGGTGGTGTTTCAACAGGTGTTTCTGGTACGCTCGGCGGTGTTACCATTCCTGTTTCAGACCACTCGGAGTAACGCTTGATAAACAGTGCCATTTGTTCACGTGTAACTGTATCCTTTGGTGCATAAGTGGTCGGCGTATAGCCCGTCGTAATCCCGGTTTCAGCTAACCAAGCAATCGCTGCCTTAAATTCATTATCAGCGGCAACATCTAAAAACGGATTAGCTTTCGTTGGATTGGGTTTCTCCGCTAAACGATTGAAAAAGGCAGCCATCTGTTCACGAGTCACTGAATCCGCTGGACCAAAAGCAGCTGTATTATAGCCTGTCGTTATACCCTCATTTTTTGCCCAAGTAATCGCTTGACGAAATTCCGTTGATAGCCCAGTTGTATCCGCAAAGTCATTAATCGTTACGGCTGGTTTATCTGCCAATCGATATAAAAAGGTCACCATCTGCGCGCGTGTCACACGATCCTGAGGCGCATAGGTGGTTTTATTATAGCCAGTTGTAATCCCTTTATCTGCTAACCAAGCAATCGCCTGCTGGGATTCTGAGCTCAAATGAGTAATATCCTGAAATTCTGCCGCCGAAACAAACGAACCACCAATCACACTCAAACCAAGCGCACCAACAATCACAAGCTGCTTACTTAAACCCTTCATCTTTTTAAACATAAAAATCTCCTCCTCATGTATTACTACGTCAATTTGCTTCAAATTTTGATAAACAAACCATAAAATTATAAATATCACACTTTTTACTCATTGTAAACTAATTTAAAGGCGATTTCACTCGCATTGCCCTTAATTTTGATTTAGTAGCTTCATATTTTAGAACGCATGATATTGAGTAAATTTTTGTCTGTGAAAAATAAAAATGAGCTCAATATTTTTCACTTTAAGAATTGATATATATCATTTGAAAAGGGTATAATTAATTATTAAGCTCAATTTTCTGATTGTTTTTTTAAAAAATTTACTTTATAGCCTTTCTGGTAAATAGCTTTTAGTGAATACAAGAGCTGAGCATTTGCTTAAGGCTGTTTAACCGAGCTTAATAAAAAATATTTAGGAGGTTAATTGTATTGTTATATTCAAAAAAAATTATTACGATATCAATGCTATTAATAATAGCTTTAGGTATCCTTTCACCTTTACTGAGCTCAGCGGAAACAGTAGAGAGTAATGATAATCAACCAATAAAAGCTACAATTTTTAATGCAGTAGCGATATCCGGTGCCAATCCGGCTGAGGGGACCTTAGGCATTCAATATAATGAAAATTATACTGAGGTGGTTGGTTATAATGGCACGGCGACGGATGTGATTATTCCGCAAGGTATAACAAAAATTGGAAATCAAGCGTTCTATAATAAACAGCTAACTTCTGTATCAATTCCTAATTCTGTGATAAGTATTGGCGCTAGGGCATTTGGAATTAATAATTTGACCACGGTAATCATTCCTGATTCGGTAACTGATATTGAAAACGGAGCGTTTACTAGAAATAAATTAGCTTCAATTAATATTCCTAATTCAGTGAAAACAATTTCAAATTATACGTTCTCTGAAAATGAGTTAAGCTCGGTCATAATACCTGATTCTATTACACATATTGGCGCTGGCGCATTTCAGATTAATGCTTTAAAAGCAATTAATATTCCCAATTCAGTGATAAGTATTGAGCAAAACGCTTTTAGAGATAACCAGCTTACCTCTATCGACATTCCTAATTCTATAAGTAGTATTGGAGATTTTGTTTTTGCAACGAATCAATTAAACTCAGTAACAATACCTAATTCGGTAACCAGTATCGGTTATGGTGCTTTTACTCAAAATCAGCTATCTATGATAAGCATTCCGGAGTCTGTTAAGTCAATTGACGGCTATGCATTTGCGCAAAATCGTCTAATCTCAATAAATGTACCTAATACTGTTGAGAATTTAGGAGCTGGAATATTTTCATATCAAGAAGGCGATACGACACAACCTAGAAGGTCATCCTATACACCAAGTGAATTAGGCATTTCAACATTTTTTCAAGAAAGTAAGGCCGTAAATCTCGTAAGTCTGACTGCAGGAGTCGCCTTTGATGGCACAGAATTACAGCTTGATTCTAGCTTTAGTGATACCCAATTTGTTGTTGAATGGAGTTCGTGGGACGGTCAACATACTGGTACATTAACAGTCGGTTTAACGGAGCCCACTATTGTAACTGGGACAATCAATTATCAAGATGAATTAGGGAATTCTTTATTAGAGTCAAAGGATGTTTCCACACAAGTAGGTTCGACCTTTAGCTGGTTGATTCCGGAAAATATTACAGGCTATCAAGTTGACTATGATAAATCTACAATAGAAACGATGCGTCTTGATTTAGAGGAAGCTCAAACGATGACCTTAAAATTTTTTATGGATTTATTTGAAATCGACAAAATCGAAGATTTGATTAATTATTTGAATAGTAAGGTAATTCAAGAGGATACTCAATGGGTGGTGATGAACTATGTCTATACCAAATCGTCAGCTCAAGGTGCTAAAGTGACTGTTCGATATATTGATACAGATAATAAGCGTATTGCAAATGAAAAGATATTATCAGGTAATATTGGTGATAGCTTTACAACAGAAAAATTAACTCTTGAAGGCTATACTTTCAAGGAAGTGCAGGGTAACCCAGCTGGCAGCTTTACGGATCAAGAACAGACAGTAACCTATGTTTATACTAAAAATAGTAACTCCAATCAATCTGATGAGCATAAAACTGAAGCAGGCAGTAACAGCTCAAAATTAAATAGTAATAAACAATTACCAAAAACTAATGCAATTAACGAGTCTTTTATAGTCCTAATCGGAATACTAATGATATTTACGATTTCTATTATTTATTATCGTTCAAAAGAGAAAGCATGATAATTAAGATATAATTTTTAAAAAATAATCTTTATTAAAAAGCTAAACGTCTAATTTAACCTCATTCTTCAATTATTTTATTTTGAAAATAATTGAAGAATGAGGCTTTTCATTTATAAAGTAGCCACAGTACTCTTGATTCAATAATTCGTAATCTTTTTCTATATTTTTGATTATTTCTTTAGGGTTGTAATCCTCCTCCAGCTCGGTTTCTATATAAAATTCTAAGAGTACAAATTTTGAATCAAGACCAAGAATATATGGTAAAATTTGCCAAAAATTATCAGAATTTATCTGTTGGATATAACTATCAAGCTGTAATAATAAGCGCTCATAGAAATTTATTAGCTCTATTTGTTCTCCTAATTCCACCATTTTTGAAGTTTTTTGGAAACTATTTTTATATTCCTTAATATTTTTGTAAGTCTTCATTGAGTAATTCGACCTTTCATTAAAATTCAATATTTTTAACTTTAATATATATTAATTTTCAGTGTAAGTTGGTTTTTTTTTGAGTCAATTTTTTTTGATTTAACCTTTTTAGTAATTAATAATTTAGATTCTATTTTTGATTTTTATTAAATTATATCCATTATCTTTTTGAGAAGCCTTCTAATGTGATTATAACTCCCAATTTTAATAGTCAATTTACTATTTATTTACTAACTCCTTTTTTATGGAAATTAGATGAAAGAATTTATTAAACAGCTCAAAAAAATTTTATAAATTGATATTCTAACCCTTTTTGGATTGCTTATATCTATAAAATAACAATAGATACGAATTAATTGAGGTATCGCTAAATTTATGAAAGTTGTGTGGATACATGAAACTAAATAGAAAGCAAAAAAATGTGACCCTTCACCTAACACTGCTTCTTATTGTTATGATATTAATGGTTATGTCGTTGCCAATGGTTATTAATGATTGGCATTTATCCTCGTCTTATAACTATGATTTGCTAATTAAAATTTGTTTGATATTAAATACTGTTTTTCTTTGTTGTTTTTGGATTAATGGATTTAAGGATGTTGTTTATGTCCTTTTCTATTTAATAAAAAAGAAGAAATTTGATCAAATAGAAAAGGAATGCTTTAATCAGAAAAAAGCTAATCCTCAAATAAATAATCCCAAGGTTCTTCTCTTATACTGCACTTGCAATGATTTTATGTCAGAATGTCTACTCAGTTCAATGGAGCAGGAATACTCAAATTTTGAGACGATTATCTTAGATGATTCTTCAGATAAATTTTTTCTTGATAAAATTGATGAGTTTTCTTTGAAATATGACACAAGGGTAGTGCGTAGAAAAAATCGAATTGGTTTTAAAGCGGGTAATATTAATAATTATTTAAAGGGAAAAGATGATTATGAATATTTCATCATATTGGATAGTGATGAAATTATTCCACCTAATTTTATAATAGATTCTTTGAAAGTATTTGAGGCTTATCAGGATGTTGGGATTGTTCAGGCTAGACATACTGGGACTAGAAATGAGAACTATTTTATGCAGATATTCGCTCGGAGTATCAAAGCGAATTGGCCCACGTATCTTCAGACTAAGCAATATTATGGCTTTCAATTTTTTTTTGGTCATGGCGCTTTAATTTCTAAAAATTGTTATCAGGCTAGTGGAGGCTTTCCACATTTAGTAGCTGAAGATTTGTGCTTTAGCTTAAAAGCGCGCTTGAAAGGCTATTATACAATTTATGCAAATTCAATCGAGTGTCAGGAGCAGTTCCCAGTTGATTATTATGCATTTAAAAAAAGACATTCTAAATGGACACAAGGAAATTTAGAATTTTTAAAAAAATATGGCAGATTTATTTTCACCTCCTCGTTAAGCTGGTATGAAAAATTTGATTTAATTTTGTTTACCTTTAATTTACCCTTGATGGCAGTTTTTTCAATTTATTTGATAATGAATTTAATAATTTTTCCATTATTAAAATTTTCGCCACATTATGAATTATGGATACTAATTCCGACTATTTTAGTATTTTTAGCCCCAACCTTGAATGATATTATCTACTTTTTAAGAGTTAAAAGTATCTATCGGTTTATTACTTATTGGCTCAGCTCTTTGCTATTGTACGGTTCACTTTTTTTCTTAAGTCTTACGACATATCTTAAATCTATGCTTGGTGTGAAGGCTCGATTTATTGTCACTCCTAAATCATCTAAGGCGTTAAATTTATTTGATGCCATATTTTTAAGTAAAGGTGAGTTGTTCTATGGTGCAGTTTTAACCCTTATTTCTCTTATTTTTACGCATAGCATCTTACCTGTAATTTTAATCATCATACCAGCATTTTCGAGTCCTTTGCTTTTTTTATTGCATAAAAAAGAAAACATGAAGGTAATGATATTACAGGAGCCTTTAATGGAAAATAATGCTGCGATGCCACTAAAAGCTTCTATAGAAAGTATTTCATTCAGCAGAAATGCACTCTTATTGGAAACTGATATTTTGATTGTAGCTAATCAAGGCGAAGTAAAAGCTCAATTTTTAATTGCGGACAAAAAATTGAAAGATAACAATATTTTTTTAACTGTTGAAGAGCAAAAGAAATTTCGCAGGAGGATACGATATCCACTTAATACAACAATGATTTCCTTTACTGATATTAGTGATTTATACTAAAATATTGTTTTTAACTAAATAGCTATAGCCAAAGCGCTCATCGATTTTTTCTATTGATGAGCTCTTTTTTATTCTTTTTAGAATTTTATTGAACTTTTTAATTTGAGTATTTTTGTTAATCTAGCAACAGATTAAATAAAAAGGAGAAAAATCGTTGAAGCAATCAAAAATATTATTAATTTTATGTTCATTGATGCTCAATATTTTCACTACATCGATTGTTAATATTGCTATTGCTGAAGAGCTTGAGACATCGGCTATAAGTAGTGAGAATCAATCAGGAGCCTCAGCGGATAATGCAGATGCAAGTCCTTCGACCAGTATACAAAAATCTGAAAATGAAAGCTTAAATGAGGAAGCCGTTTCATCTTCTGATCGGGATTCAGTAAGTGAAGCCTCTACTAAATCGTCAGCTGCTGAACCGGAATTGCAAATTGAACAGGGAGAAGAAATAGTAACTCGCTCTTTACCTGAAAAAACTGGAAATATTGATGTAAGTAACGCGCAACAATTTAAGGCAGCATGGGAAAATAATGATTGCCATCAAATCACCTTAACAGCGAGTATTGCAATTGCGCTCAATTTAGCTCAAAGAACCTCAGATATTAATATAATCGGAAATGGTTTTGAATTAAGGCTGTCAAGTACTTTGTCTTGGTCACCGGAAAGAGCACAATTAAGCTTATTTAATGACACAACATTAGGTCTATCAAATTTGAATATAACTAATCAAGGTGGAAACTTTAGTCCAGGTTCTGGTCTTATACCTATTTTAGGCGGTAATTTGATTTTAGATGGAAAAGTGACAATTAGGTCGGATGTTGCGAATCCAGCCATAGACCTAACAGGTACACTATCTGTTAATGAAGGTTCAAATATTACCTTGAATTCCAGAGGGGTAGGAATTTCAAATTCAAGAGAAGTGGGTACATTAAATGTTGAACGTAATGCAACTTTTATTATTAATAGTAATGGTAACGGTATAGAGAAATTTAATAATATTGATTTGAGTTCACCTGTCACCATCAATCCTGCAAGCTCAGCAACAGGCATTTCCTTTTCCAATCCTGATTCAAGATTAAATTTGAATAGTGGTGCAAATCTTACGATATCAACTGGTGATTATGGCATTGCGAATACCTCTAACGCTGCAAATGGTACTTTGACTATGGCAGATGGCTCAAATTTAAATGTTGTTTCTAATGGTGCGGGTATTGTTGGCTTTAATCAAATTAATGTTGGCACAGCTGATGGATTGGGAGCCACAGTTGATGTTACTGCTCGTGCTAGAGTTGCTTTTAGTGCACCTAATAAAGCAAGCTCCAGCTTAATTATTAATAAAAATTCAGTTTTCAGTGCTTATGCTAATGGAACCTCTGGCAGCTATTCGGCAATTTCCAGTTTTGGCTTAATTAAAATGATCGGTGCAGAAGTTAAATTGAATTCAAGTAATTATGCTGCAATTGATAATATTACCTCATTGGATATTAATTCAGCGACTTCAATCGATTCAACCTCAAAAATGGGTGGTGTCACTAATTTTAATGACATAAGCTTATCTGGGAGTAGCACAGCTTATACCATGAAAACGAGCGATACAGGTATAAGCACAGGTCAGTCCTTAACGATGACCGATGGTGCTAGCTTAGCTATCTCTGCAGCAACGAGTGGCATTAAAAATGTTGCAGCTCTCAGCCTGATGAATACAAGTATTGCTTCAAATGGTACCTATACACCAACAGTTATTGGTCAATCTTGGGCCAATCTTGATTATGGAATTGATGGTGCAACGGATGTTGTATTAGCAGGCAATGTCACAATCGGAAGCGGTACTAATGGGGGCTTTGATCGGCAAACCTCGCCAAAAAGAATTGCAATTTCTGCTTCTAATTCTGTTAATTTGACTGGAAATAATAATCATATTTATGGTGGCGGTTTGGAATCCAATAGCAGTAACGTAGTTGGTGGTATTACAGCTGAGAATGTTGCCATTGAAAGTAGTGATAATAGCGTGGTGACGTATCATTCAACGGCGCCAGCTGTAACCAATGCTTATACAGGAATTAGCAATACGGCTGCCATTAAAGCAACTGGTAATGTAGCTGTTAGTGGTAGCGCAAATACGTTTATTGGAAAAGGCTATGCATTTGTCACTTCTGATGGTAATCAGCAGCAAAATTCCGTTATTTCAATCAGTGGTAATGGTAATCAGCTCTTGCCAAAGGTAAATACAGATAATAAAGCCAATGCCATTGATACAAGTGCGCTAATAGTTTCTATCACAGGTAATAATAATAATCTGAGTGCGCAGGATAATGGCATATTGAATTGGCGGAGCAGTGCGCCTTCGGTGATAGTTGGTGGCTCGGGCAATCAGATTACTGCAACCTATAGCTCAGATGATGATAGTAATCGTGGTGTTGCCATTAATCTAACGAATAGTGTTGACGGTGTGGTGACTACAGAGGGTGGAACTGAGTCAGCTAATAGGAATGAAATTATCGGTTATCGGGTAGCTATTAAATCAAGAGCTGTTGGTTCTGTAGGAGGCACAATCAATCTGGGTGGAAATGTATTTATTAGCTCAAACTCAGATATGACCGCAATTGGTAAAGTAATTAATTTTACGGCTGGTAATATTGAAATGAAATACATCGGCCGAATTAAGGATGACGGCGCCTCAGCAGAGATAACAGCCAAAAAATCAGTTTTATGGTCTGGTAGTAATTCAGACACATCAGGTAGTGCGGTGAATATACAAGCTGGTGCTAATGTGAAGCTTAATGGTTGGGGCTATATGGATAAGGATAATCCTAATAAAGATAGTAATAATATCTCTTCACCGATTCATTCCTCTTTTGAATATATTAACGTTGAAAATGACGGACAGCTTGCAATTGAGAGCGTTGGTAATGCTATAAATTGGTTTAGAGATCGAGGTAGCTCCAGTACAATGAATCGTGGCTTTGCACAATATATTGTAAAACGGGGTGGCTTATTAAGCTTAAAGTCAAATAGTAAAAATCCCAATGTTGCAGTTGTGCAAAAGCTAGCTTCTGAACCAAGCTCTGGTAAAGGGAATATAGAAATTCAAAATGGTGGTTCATTCATAGCGGAGGGCTCAGGTGGTTTTGTTTTTGACTTGCCTGTTGGTACAACCTTCTCTATCACTAATCCAAAGGTTTTAGATTTAAAAAATACTTCCAATCGACCAGTGTTTTCAAAACAAGCATCATCAACTGGTGAACACACTGTATTTTCGCTTAATAAAACTAATATTTCGCTGTGGCAATTACAGACGGAGCTGAGTGCAACCGAGAATACACCAGATTATTCATATTCCGATGTCAATTATGCGGATATAACAGCAACAGGTAGTGCTTTAGCCTTAACAACAGATCATTCACAGTTTGCGACAGATTTTAGAGCAACTGATGCAATGTCTAATATCAGTCGTATTCGAGCTGAAATTAAAGGTATGACGCGTGTGTACTATCAATTTGAAGAAGATGAGACGACCAAAAAAGAATTTGCAGCGATTGGTAATTTGAATCCTGCAGTTCGATATAGCTTTGGCACTTCATTAGATTACATCTTTAAAACACAAATTAAAGAACCTGGTGCTTCACAAATTCATTATCGCTATCAAGGCTTAACAGAGGGGATTAATGCTCTAAAGCCGCTTATTAATCACTACAATATAGCGCAGACACTGGAAACTGATGGTATTTCACAATATTATCACGATTTTAAAGGAATGACTTGGGATGATTCATCAATGCAGTCCTTTGAAAATTGGCGTGCCTCCTATATAGAAAGTAATGACAGCGAAGGAAATCCAGTTTATGATAATCCAGTTCTAAAACTTAAGAAAATTGATTTTGAAATAAATATTGCTGAAAGCGGATTGGATGATAATAACCAGATAACCCAACAAAATGGAAAATATGGTGATTCATCAACGGCAATCACAATAGGAAAACCAGGATATTCTGCGGTGGTTATTGTTAATAATTCTGACCCGATTATTTTATCTGAGGGAGAAGTAGTCACTCTGCCAATCCAGTATGATTTTGAAAGCATGCCGATTGATAAAAATAATAAATTTAAAGCAGTATGGCAATGGTTAGATTCTGCAGCTAGTGATGATACGATCTCTAGAAAAGGCAGCTTGAATGTTGAAATAGCATATACAAAGGGTGCCGATATTTTTACAATTTCCTCTGCGCCAGATATTGATTTTGGGAAAAATAAAATTTCAAATGGTGCAATTTCAGCTCAAGCATTAAATGAGCCATTAGTTGTAATTGATACAGCGGATGAAAAGCAAGCCTTTTGGCGACTACAATCTCAGATTACGTCATCAAATGCTGCTACAGAAATACCGGGCAGCTATTTAGTTATCAATGACAAAATAATTAATCAAAGCAATTCGAATTTTGTTGAAAAAACCAATGACTCAGGCCCATTAATTGTAGGTAATGAATATCACTTAATGGAACGTAGTGATCAGGAAAAGGTAAAACTAATGATTCCTGATAAAAGTAAGATACTACCGAATAAAAAGTATGAGTATACAATCACATGGACATTATCGGTAGCCCCGTAATTTATTAATTTAGTTACCAATTTTCTTATTTATTAATCTAAGAAATTTGATATAAAAAAAGCCGATAGGCAAAAGGAGAAAAAGATATTATGAAAAGAAACAAAATTATGATGGCAAGTGCATTAGGTCTATTAGCTGCTACAACTTTAAGTGGTGCTCTAACTACTTTTGCTGATGATTCAATTGTTGATACTAAGGGTAAGGTTGAGTTTACGGAAGTTACTGAAAATAATACAGACCCACAATTACCAGGAACTGATCCAGCAAATCCTGAAGGACCAGGTGCTGGCACTGGAGAAGGTGATGGCGATATAACTAAATTATTACGCTTGGATTACATATCTAATTTAGATTTTGGCACACATCCAGCGCCAGCAACGACGACTATTTATAAAGCAAAATCGGTTGTAACCTCTGCTAATAATTACGTGGCGCCATGGTTACAGGTTTCGGATTTACGTTATCAAAGTGCGACACCAGCAACTGGTTGGAATTTAAAGGTGCAATGGAATGATGTACCAACCAGTACAAGTGATGCAACCAAAAAATTAACTGGTGCTAAATTACAATTAAAGGCAGCGGCAATTGGAGATGCTACTGCTTCATCAGTAGTTACTGTTTCTAGTCAAGCAGCAACTGTATTATCCGCAGGTACTGATACAGGTAAAAACGTAACATATGGTACCTTTGGTGCGGTTTCAGATGGCAAATTTACGCTTTTGGATAGTGCAGATTCAACTACTGAAGCGGCAACCTTGGAGGTAATTGGTGGATCAGCAGATGCTGGACAAACCTATGAGTCTACATTGACGTGGACACTTTCAGCACAGCCTTAAGAAAAACGATAGAAAATATAGGATATGCGTACGTATTTTTAAAAATTTAATTTTTAAAAATGGGTACGCATGTATCTATTATGAAAGGAAATTAAACATTAATATGAAACGAAAAAAATTATTGATTCTTATTATATCGATAATATCAATTTTTATGATTAAAATTGATTTGGCTGCTGCGGACAATGTAGGCTTTAGTGTCACTCCTATTTTTCCCGCTAATCAAATTGATTCAACTAAAGGTTATTTTAATTTAGAGATGGCTGCTGGTGAAGTACAAGAAATTCATCTAACCTTGAAAAATAACAAAAATCAAGAAATAACTATTATATCGGAGATTGGCCCAGCCACTACAAATGATAACGGTGTGGTTGATTATTCAGAGTCAAAAATTGATGATTTAGATGATACTTTAAAATTTAATCTTGCAGATCTGGTTCAATACCCAAAGGAAGTCGTCATTAAGCCTAATGAATCTATAGATTATATTATTAATATTACAATGCCAAATAAGGCTATCACAGGTCTAATCGCTGGTGGTATCACCTTTAAAGAAAAAAATACGAATCAAACCACTAATAACTCCGATACGACGAATACGAACGGTATAGCTTTGAAAAATGAAGTTCAGTATATGGATGCCATTTTAATTCAACAAAATTCTGATCCAGTTACGCCTGAGATAAAAATTAATAATGTCAAGGCGGGGCAGAATAATGCCAGGAATGTGATTTTAGCTAATCTACAAAATCCAACCAGCACTTACATTAATAATATTGAAAGTACAGTTAAGGTATCTAAAAAAGGTGTAGATAAGGTAATATATACTCAAAAAACGTCTAGTCAGCAAATGGCACCAAATTCAAATTTTAACTATACTTTGAACTTAGAAAATAATACAGCATTTACTGCGGGAGAGTATGTTTGGAAACAAACCATTACGAGTGGAGATTATAAGTGGCACTTTTCTAAAACATTTACGATTACAGCAAAAGAGGCCAACTCGTTGAACGCTGAGGACGTAACAATTGAAAAAAATGATCATCTTTATTTATATTTTCTAATTGGTTTTTGTTGTATCCTGACATTTATTATTATTTTATTGGTGGTTCGCAATCAAAAATTGAGAAGAACTCAAAAAAATAGTGAAGGTACTAGTTAAAAGGGGGCAGTTTGTCATGAAAAAGCTACAAATAGCCTGTGTTAAGATTATTCTTCTAATTTTCTTAGCATCATGCTCTATGATTATTTTAAACAATTCTGTAAATGCTTTTGAAAACAATTCAAATGCAGGGATAACTTTTACTGATCCAATAGCATCAAGCACTACCACTAATTCAAAATCAGATATCAAATCAGACAGTAGAGAAAAAAAGAGCCTGCCTAAAACTAGTGAAACCAAAAATCAATTTCTAAGCTTTATCGGTCTACTGATTATCTTAGTAATTCTATTTTTTGCCATCAGGCATAACTACAAAAATGATAATTCAAATGAATATAAATAATAGGAATGTGACAAAAGTCCTAACTTTTTTGTATTGTTCGTAATTTACGGAGGACAATACGACAAAGACTAGTCAACGTCTAAGCGGAAAATCCGCTAAGGCACGTTGCCATAAGTTTTTATGTAATTCGCTGAAGCGACAGCTTCAATGCCATAGGAAAATAGACAAAATTTTGAACATTGTCAAAAAAGCTGTAACGACTTGCTTTGAAAGTTGAGCATAAGACTGGAAAATAGTAAAGGCGTTCTTTGCCTATCTATTTTTTCAGCTTATGCCGATACTTTCAAGCCGTTGAAGCTAGATTGTCAAAAAAGCTGAAATGACTGTTTAGCGTTAATGGGTTAAATCAACTAGAAAAGTAGTGATACAAGTATGTCTTGCAATTTGGCAAAAATCGCCAAAGTGAATGAATGCAAGACTAGCTTGTTCGCACTTTTTCTTTAATTTCCTATACGCTGGTCATTGAAGCTGATTGTTTAAAAAGCGTAAACGGCTTGTTCCGAAATATGCGTCTAAGCAGAAAATAATTGCTTAATCTTATCCACGACCTCTAAGCACTTTAGTGCTTAGAGGTCGTGGATAATGGCGTTTTTTTGCCATGCCGACTAACTGCCTCAAATTTCAGAATGAAATTTGAGGCAGTTAGTCAGTAAGGTATGCAATTGAATTATTTTTTCTTGTATCGAATATTTCAAGCCGTTGGAGCTAGATTACCTAAACAATCTCAAAAAAAGTACATTTTCTGTTCGAGCGTAGTATGCCCGAGCAAATAAACGCGAAATTGGCTTGTCTATTTTTCACAGTTTTAATAAGAGAAAGAAATTACCTTGCTTTATAATTTTTTGACAAGGTAATTTAGCCTATTTTCTAAGTCGTTGAATGTTTTTTTCCCACCTTTGTTTTAGCTTTAAAATTTAATTATTAAATTTTGCTTGACGAATATTTCGGATTTCATTAGCGATTTTTACCCAGTCATTATCCATTAAAGCCATATCAATGATGATTTTTTTACATGAGGTCTTGAAATCAGAAATGTTGGTAAGAATTAAATCATAATTTTCGATACTCTCTAAAGAATCATTTACGTAAATTGGATAAAAATTTGCAAAGTTTGAATGCTGCAAATTGAGCTGCTCCACTATAAAGTTAGAATGTGCAGTAAAGCTGTTTAATAAAATACCTACATTGACTTTTGGTTGTCTCAAAATAATTGAATATAAAAGATGGTCCCAATTTATAATAACTCTAAAGAATATTTCGTAGATATTAATTTCAACCGACACAATTGGCTCGATATGCTGTTCAAAAATATGCTTGAAATTTAAGAAAAAATCCTCCGAGATTTCTTTGTTTTCTAAAATAAAACGTGTTGATGAATCGTTTAAGATAAAAGTTGGTATTTTTCGATATTCCATTTCAGATAAATAATTAACAATTTCAAGAATTAAATCTTGTTTGTTCACGATTGGGATTGAGTAGCTGCTTGAAAGTTGATTCAAAAATGCTTCTGTAGCGATTGTTTTTTCTTGAATTACTTTATCCTTTTGATTCGCCATTAAGTATTGGTATGAAAATTGATAGGGGAAATCAAGATAATTTGAAAATATTCTCACAATTATATCTGAGGTTAAATCCATTTTAAAAATAGCCTTGAAAGAATTGACAAACTCACTTGAAGATAATGAGCTTAAATTTAATCCAGTGTGGATTTTTTCAGGGTTTGGCAATGCCTTATATTGAAAACCAGATTTTTGCCGATACAAATTAATAAGCACTTTAGTTGTATCATGGCCAATTTCCGTAATTTGACTTTTTTTACCCCAATCCTTGTGAATTGTCTTATAAAATTCTATAAATAGGTCTATTTGTGCTTCTGGAAATGGATATGGTCGACTTGGATAAGCTTCAAGGAAATAAATTGTATAGAGGTCAATAATATTTTTTTCATCGCCCACAACTCTAAGCGGTCGAGTTTTGATTTCAATATTAAATGGTGAGAGTATTTTTCTAAGCTCACTTAGTTTTCTTTTCAGGGTTGATAAACTTAAAAATAATTCTTGAGAAAGGTCAAAAATCGTGAGCTGAGAGTTGAAAAATAATTTTTCAAGAATGTTAAAATAAATGTTGTTCTTTAAAAAATTAGCATAGATATTAGAAATATTTTCACTTTTAACAGTCACTAAATTTAAAGAGGATTTGGTGGTTTCAAAATAATTAGGCGTAATAATTGAATTAATCTTTTTGATTTCATATTCAATTTGATCTGTTTCAATTGAAAATTCGCTATTTAATTTAGATAATTGTATTTGATTATTTGTGTAGGCCTCTTCAATTAACTTAATATAAGTTATTTCTTTCTTGGTAAAAAAATTTGTAAACAAAAACTCACTTCCTCATTCAAATAGATAGGATATTTATAACATTTTAAAAATTGTCTGAGGTTATTATATCATTTGTATTATTCTATTTGAAAATAAAAAAATTATAAAATCAGATAATAAAATAACTTTAAGTTATAGATTGAATAATTTTAAATATATCTTATTTATAATAAGTAACGAAAATGAAATTTTGAGAATTAATATTTTAAGTAGATAGTAAATATTATTATTTGTTTAATTATTAGGCAATAACTATAATAGATTAAAATGATTCTGGTCTAATGCTTTTTTAGAATAAATGAGTAATATTAATTTTAAAGCATACTATTTAAAAATAAAAAATGATAAATGTAAATAAAAGTTAAATTTAGTGTGTTTTTGGCTTACCATATATGAGTATCAATAAAAATATATGGGGGAAATTGGAATGAGAAAAAAACAGAATCAATACGTCGCAATACGTCAGCTAGAAGAAATTAAGATTGGCTATGCTCGGGTCTCTTCTATTGATGATCGTCAAAAATTGGGCCTCGCAGTTCAACTTGAAGCATTAAAAGACTGCCAAATTATTTTTTCAGAAAAGCAATCAGGTAGTAATGATAAACGCACAGAGCTAATTAAGGGTACTAATTTTGCTAAAGAGCTAGCTGGCTGCGGTAAGAAGGTTTCTTTTTGTGTTTATAAAATGGATCGATTAAGTCGTAAGACATCAACCTTACTAAAATTGGTTGAGGATTTAAAGGAGCATCAAATTGAGTTTGTAAGCGTAAAGGAAAATATTGATACCTCAACTCCAACTGGTATTCTTATGTATCAATTATTAGGTATATTTGCTGAGTTTGAATTAAATAATATTAGGCAGAGAACTAGAGAGGGGCTTGAGCAGGCGAGAAAAAATGGTGTTGTACTTGGGAAACCGCCTGTTTCAAAGCAAAAGCAAAGAGAAATTATCAGATTATATCGTTTAAATACACTTTCGGTTAAACGTATTGCTGAGCGCTTAGAAGTCTCAGAAAGCACAGTTTATAAAATTGCTCGACAGCATGGGTTATCACGAAAAAAAAAAGATAAAAATCGTTGATGAAATATATTAATTTATTCATTAGAAGAATTTGGAACTATACTTATAGAAATTGCTACTCATATTGACAGGATCAAGAAATAGTGGCAATTTTTCAACAAGTAGAATTGATATTATTGCATTAATACAGATAATAAAACAGACATCTATCCAATCCCGGAGAGGTGTCTATTTTATTTGATAATATGATTAGCCGTTTTTTAACTGCCGCTATTATTTTAATATTTCAGTTGATTATTGCTAGCAATTTTATCCAAGATATTGATTAGTTTGCTTAAATCATCACTTAGCACAGCTTGTTTTAAGAAGGCATATTGAATATAAAATATTTCTTTGTCTTGTGGAACTAATGGAATTTTGATTAGGCCTTCTATATCCTGAAAGTAGGGAAAATCAGTCATTAGTGTAATACCAATGTTTGACTTAACTAGTTGACCGATTGTTTGGACATCAGAAAAATAAAATAAGATTTGAGCCTTTTTTTTATATTTTTCATTGAGCTTTTGGAAGGCTTTCATATGTGTATTGCCTTCCTCTAGTAAAATAAAAGGATAATCAAGCGTCTCTTCAAATGAAATTTCGTTTTTTTTTGCAAGTGGGTTATCTTTAGAAACGAAAATAAAGAATTCTTGCTGCTGAATTAATTTAACGCTTAAATCAGGATGCTGCAAAGGTGTAACGCTTCCAATTAAACTAAAATCTAGCCGCCCAGATAGTAGCTGGGCAAGTAGTTTATTTGAACCACCTGAGACTAAATGAAAATTTGCTATAAAGCTAAGTGCCCCTCTCTCATTTAGTAGCTGTGAAAAGATTCTCGAGCGGATGATTGGTGGAAAGCCGATATGAATTTTATTCTTTTTAGAATGCTCAATCGCACGTTCAACGGTGATAAATTCATTTAGTATGTTCTCAATATGCACCTTTAAGATTGCGCCTTCATTCGTAAGTAAAATCGAGCGATGTGATGCTTCTCTTTTAATCAAATCACAACCGTAATATTGTTCTAATCGTTTGATAGCGTAACTAATCGTAGGCTGGCTTACATTAAACTGGTTGGCTACCTGAGTAAATGATAGTAAGTCGCCCAACGCATTAAAATATTCAAAATCACGTATATTCATTCTTCAATTTCTCCTTTTAGTTAGTTTATCACTTAATTGTTTGTTATAAATAAAATTTATCATAACATGCTGATTTGACTATATTTATTATAGAGAATTAAAGTAACAAATGTAAATTAGCTTTATTACTAAATTATTTTAATTGGAGGATGTACAATGCGTGCACATGAAATTTTGAATAACCCTTTTTTAAATAAAGGTACTGCCTTTACATTAGAAGAACGTCAAGGACTTGGTTTGGTCGGTTTACTGCCACCACATATTCAAACCATTGAAGAACAGGCGGAGCAGACCTATCAGCAGTATTTGACCAAACAATCTGATATTGAAAAACGTCATTTTTTAATGGAAATTTTTAATACAAACAGAACGTTATTTTATTATTTATTTAATCAGCACATTGTTGAATTTAATCCAATAGTTTATGATCCAACAATCGCTGATACGATAGAAAATTATAGTCACTTATTTATTGATCCACAATATGCAGCCTATCTTGATATTAATCATCCAGAAAATATTAAGGAAACGTTAAAAAATGCTGCAGGAGAGCGAAAAATACGCCTGATTGTGGTTACTGATGCCGAAGGCATTCTTGGAATTGGGGACTGGGGAACCCAAGGTGTTGATATTTCAGTCGGTAAATTAATGGTTTATACAGCAGCGGCCGGTATTGATCCCTCCTGTGTATTGCCGATTGTTATTGATGCAGGCACGACACGCAAAGAGCTGCTTAATGATCCTTTATATCTTGGCAACCACCAAGAACGTATTTATGGCGAACAGTATTACGCATTTATCAATCAATTTGTGGAAACAGCTGAGGCATTATTCCCTAAGCTATATTTACATTGGGAAGATTTTGGACGCTCGAATGCAGCTAATATCTTGGATAAATACAAAAATAAAATACCAACTTTTAACGATGACATTCAAGGGACGGGAATCGTTGTTCTTGGTGGTATTTTTGGTGCTTTAGATATTACCGGTGAAAAGTTAGTTGACCAAGTTTACCTTTGTTATGGCGGCGGCTCAGCAGGTGCAGGGATTGCGAGCAGAGTACATGCGGAAATGGTTAGTGAAGGCTTGTCAGAGGCAGAAGCATATCAGCATTTCTTTATGGTAGATCAGCAAGGCTTATTATTTGATGATATGAAAGACTTGACGCCTGCACAAAAACCTTTTGCAAAAAAACGTTCAGATTTTAAAAATTCAGGTGAGATGGCTCAGCTGCTAAATGTGATTAAAAGCGTTAAGCCAACTATTTTGGTAGGGACCTCTACAGATGCAGGTGCATTTACCAAAGAAGTGGTTGAGGCGATGTGTGAAAACACAAATCGTCCAATCATTTTTCCAATTTCAAATCCAACAAAAAAATTAGAGGCAACGGCAGAACAAGTAATTCAATGGTCTGATGGCAAAGCCTTCGTTGCAACAGGAGTTCCTTCAGGGACTGTCGATTACAAAGGTGTTGCTTATCAAATTGGTCAAGCGAATAATGCTTTAATTTATCCGGGCTTGGGCTTAGGGATGCTTGCTTCGGAAGCGTCTTTGCTTACCGATGAAATGATTGGTGCAGCTGCTCATTCATTAAGCGGTCTTGTTGATTCAAGACAAGCTGGTGCGCCAGTCTTACCACCATTTAAATATGTCGCAGATGTTTCAGTTAAAGTGGCTGAGGCAGTTGCTAATAAAGCGCAGGAACAAGGCTTAGCTCAGTCCGAAGAAACAGACATGGCCAAAGCAGTTAAAAAGCTTAAATGGTATCCAAAATATTAGGAAAGGTAAGTAAATGAAAAATTTTAAAGATATTAAAATTTCGGGGATTAGTCTACCGCTATATGTCTTCTTTATGATTGTGATTGCTGG
This sequence comes from Enterococcus sp. MMGLQ5-1, assembly GCF_013155265.1. GTDB lineage: Bacteria > Bacillota > Bacilli > Lactobacillales > Streptococcaceae > MMGLQ5-1. Next base: position 44,694 of record NZ_JABJXU010000010.1, read on the forward strand.
GGCAATTGCATTAGATAAATTACCGCTTAATATGGTTGGCTTGACGTTATTATTAGTTGCTCTGGGGCATTTTCTATATTACATTGGTGAAAAGCTGCCGATTATGAATTCATATCTTGGGGGAGGCTCTGTATTTACTTTAATTGGAGCGACACTGCTAGCCTCCTTTCATCTGATACCAGCTCATGTGATTACAGCGGTTGGCAAATTTATGGGAGGACAATTTGGTTTTCTTGATTTCTATATTGCAGCGCTTATTTGTGGCTCCATTTTAGGCATGAATCGTAATTTATTAGTGAAGGCCTCTACCAAATTTATCCCAGTTGCTTTAGGGACGATGGTTGTCGGCTTCTTTTCAGTCGGCTTAGTCGGCGTGCTTTTAGGACAAGGCTTTGCGCATTCTGTGATGTATGTTTCGATGCCAATGATGGCTGGAGGGATGGGTGCTGGTATAACCCCACTTTCTCAAATCTATGCTGCCGGCTTAGCTCATGGCAATCAGGCCGCAATATTTTCACAATTAGCACCATCAGTGACCTTTGGTAATATTATTGCAGTCATCGGTGCATTATTAATTTCAAAGGTGTTTGCCAATTCAAAATATAATGGACATGGTACGCTAATTTCAGCGACGAAAGAGGAGCTGGAAAAGCCAAAAATTACACTAGATGCACAAAAAATCGGCGTTGGGATGCTATTTGCCTTTTCATTACTTACAGTCGGCTGTATTTTAAATAACTTTTTCCCTAAGGTTCATGAATATGCTTTTATGATTATTATCGTCTTTATATTGAAGGCGGTCAATATTGTCCCTAAAAAATTGGAAGCGTCTGTTGTAATGTTTAATCAAGTGATTATGACTAATCTGACACATGCGGTTTTAGCTGGGATTGGTCTTGCTATGATTGATTTAACAACGCTTGAATCAGCATTTACATGGCAGTTTGTCGTGCTTTGTCTAACAAGCGTGATTTCGATGGGGCTTTGTAGTTGGTTTTTAGGAATGGCGCTAGGTATGTACCCAGTTGAAACAGCGATTGGTGCAGGTATGATTAATAATTCAATGGGTGGTACAGGTAATATTGCGGTTTTATCAGCAGCTGATAGAATGGAAATGATTGCCTTTGCTCAAATGGCTAATCGCTTATGTGGTGCCATTGTCTTAATTCTAGGTGGTATTTTAATTCGTTTCTTTTATCATTAATTTTTATGAGCTACGAGTTAAAATATTAAATGTATAAATATGAAATAGTAGCTAGAGAATTTGATAAATACTAAATAGGAGGGCTGTGACATAAGTCCTCCTATTTTGATTTAATGCTGAGAGTAATGAAGGTCATCGTTTTGAAGCTCTCGGTATAAGTCTCAATCATTTGTGAAAAGAGGTCTTCATACTACTTGCTCGATTTCTTATCAAGCAGCCTATTGGAATGGTAGGAATAAGGTAGAAATTAATAAATTTATAGCTTGCTAAATGCCTTTTTATCACCAACGCTTTTTACTTAATTTATCGGAAAAATTATATCCCTTAGAATATTAATAACAATCGATATTTTTGGTTGAAATTAATTTCATTTATTTTGAAACATGACATAATTGCGTTGACTGTTTGTTATTTAATGATGGTTAACCCCTTATTTTATCAATAAAGATTTTTACGATGCAATAGCTGGATTAATCGGTAACCCCTTTTAAAAATTTTTATTTTAAAGGATTTAATGATTAATTACTTGATTATTGTGGATGATATTGATTTATTTACATTTATGATAAGCTATATTTAATTAATAATCGTTTTGAGACCGTAATAATAGCAGTTATCAATCTTTGAAAATGAAGTGAGAAAGTGGAGGGAGAGTAATGAGCTTAAAACGGGTAACAGAGCTACTTGATTTATCAGAAGTATTTTTTTTGGCAACTACGTCAACACAGGGTGTGCAAATTCGGCCGTTTGGCGTCTACATCGTCTTTCAAGATGAAATCTATTTTATTACTAACACAGGTAAGGCAGTTTTTGAGCAGCTGAAGGCTAATCCACGTATTCAAATTTCCGCAATTCTGCCTGATAGATGGTTCAGAATTTCTGGTGACCTAGCTGAAGGATCAGTTGAATCCTTGGAGGCCTTTAGGCGAGCATTTCCAAAGTATGGACAGCAAAATGATGCAGTAACCTTTGTGTTAAGGAACGGTACCTTAATTGAATATCCATCAAATGGTCCTGTAACTTGTTCATCAATTTAAATTATTAATCTTGCTGGAGATGCCAAATTTTTAACATCAGAGCTGATGTTGGCTAATATAACCATTATTGGCTCTCCAATCTTACAGGTATCAAGACCGGCCTTCTTAAAAAATGCTTTTGAGCTTTTGCCACCGAGTGCATTTCAAAATAAAATTATCGATTTGGTGAGAACGGTGGATCTAAAAAGCATTTTTTAGTGGCTGAAACACAGCTAAAACTAATCATAAATTATTTGAAGGCTATATGCTATCAAATTATATTTTTACTGAGGTGCTTGATTTTTTTCAACCACAATTTATTAACGATGATGTCCATTTCAGGATTAATCAGCTGATAGATAATATTTTTCTTTTCGCTAAAGCCTATAATCTTATTGGGCAGGAAAAGAGGTCAGCTATGATTTTTAATTAATATCATAGCAATTAAAATATTTTTATCTTCTAAGGCTTATCAATATAATTAATAGGGTTGATTTTCGATTTGCTGCTGAAAGGTTTTAAATTTAATTGACTCAGCTAATAGTTAAATGATGTGTAAGCATTTTACGATTAATCGGTGAAATGCTTTTTTTATCTAAGGCTTTTGAAACTTCTTAATAATTAGGAGTAATCGTTTTGAAAATTTTAAAATTAAGCGAGAATATATTGTGATATAATGAGCATAAAATATCAGTTAGGAATGGTGAATTGATGATGGGCATTCGTAAATTAGAATACTTTATTGCAACGGTTGAATATGGCAGCTTTTCAAATGCAGCTCAGCATTTATATATATCCGCTTCAGCAGTTAATCAGCAAATTACAGCATTAGAAAACGAAACTAAGCTGGTTTTATTTAATCGTACGAAGTATAAGCCGGTTTTGACGGCAAGTGGGCAAATATTTTATCAGCAGGCTCGGCAGCTTGTTGATGCTTATTATCATGCCATAGAGCTGGCACATGAGGCAGCAAAAACGCTTAGAATTGGACCGACAGGTCCTGTGGAGCGTAATTTATTACCAGTATTACTAGATGCATATCGGACAAAATATTCGGACTTAGAATTTGAATTTAAGCATGGCACCTTTAAAATGCTGCGTGAGAGCTTATTAGACGGTAGTCTTGACGTTGCATTTGGCATTGAGGATGATTTTAAGGCGCCAATGATTGAAATTGTCCCGTTAAAGCCGCTAGAGATGGTAGTGATTTGTGCAAAAAAGCATCCACTTGCCACGGAAAAATTATTGACCGGTAAGCAGTTGAAAGACATACCTCTTGTTATTTTCTCAAAGGCAACAGGTGAATACTATTATCAAAACTTATTTAAATCCTTTAAATTAGATGGAGTGACACCAGTAATCCATGCAACCTATGATAATATTGATGAATTATTAACAGCTGTCCGAGTGCAGAAGGGAGTCGCTGTAATTTCAAAAGAGGTGGTAAAAAATCAAGAGGACATTGCAATGATTGATTTGAAAGAGACGCATCACCATTCATCGTACTGTGTAGCCTACGCAATTCCTACGACGCCATTAATTCATTCTTTTATTCAACATGTTATTGATTATTTTAACGATATACCAAATATTTTGTAATTTTTTCTAATAGTGTTGATAAGTGAATTATTCTTTTATTTCAAGCCAATTCGGGCTATAATTTTGCTAGAATAGATTGTTACTTTTTTAACAAAATATAACTGCTTATATATGGAGGCTTTTATGCGAAAAATTGTAGTCAACGGTGTAAATGGTAATTTTGGCAGTGTGGTTGCTGAAAAAATTCAGCAGCTTGTCCCAAAGGAAAAATTGTTATTTACTGCCCCTGATAGTTCATCCTTACAAAAATTTCAGTCGCTGGGTATTGAAACTGCTGTTGCTGATTATAACGATGTTTCAAAATTAATTTCAATTTTTGAAAATGCTGATAAGGTTTTATTAATTTCAATGCCCTTTGTCGGTGAAAAACGTCGTCAAGCGCATCAAAATGCTGTTGAAGCTTGCGTTAAGGCTAATGTAAATCAAATTGTCTATACATCAGTTCTTTCGGCTGCAAATCCATTAAATCCTAGTATTGAAAATATCGATCATGCTTATACTGAGTCCATTATTCAAAATACGCCACTGGATTATCTAATTTTAAGAAATTCACTTTTTGCTGAAGCCTTTACTTCTGAATATCAGTTAACTGTTAATAATCATCAAGCAATAATTACTAAAAATGCAGGTGAAGGTCGTGTTGCCTACATTTCAAGAAGAGATGCGGCATATGCTGCTGCATGTGCACTAGCAAATGACTTATTACATCGACAAATATTAAATATTAATGGTTTTGAGTTGGTCTCTTATGAGGCATTTTTAGCGATTGGTAATCAAGTGACCAATAATCAAATACGGTATCAAAGACAAACTGATGAAGAATTATATATTTATTTTGATCAAATCGGTGTGCCCAGAGATACTGATGGTGATTTTTCTAAGAGCCCAATTCAAGCGACTTCAGAAGGTATGGTAACTTTTGGTATGGCTGTTCGAGACGGCTATCTTGACGTTGAAGTGAATGATTTTCCAAAGCTAACAGGACGCCAGCCTTTAAGTCTTAAATTTATGTTTGAGCATCTGGATGATTTTTTATTGGGTGAGCGTCATGCGCTAGAGTCTGATTAAAGTAATTAATCTATAAACTGAGTAAGCTTTGTAATTTGAAGGCTATACTCAGTTTTTTTATTAAATTTAGATAACATTGTTAGATTTACTTACGATCTTGATTATAATTCAATGCTTTGATTTTACGCTATTCACACTTATACTAGAATTATTAAAAATATTGTGAAGTTATTTACAAACAAGGAGGAAATTATGAAAATTATTGTGAATGGTGTGGATGGCAACTTTGGTTCAATTGTTGCAAAAGAATTATTGACTAAAGTTAATGCCGAAAATTTAATCTTTACTGCACCAAGTGAAAGCGGTTTAGACTCATTTTTAAATTCTGGTGCAACTTTGAGAGTTGCAAACTTTAATCACCAATCGTCACTTGTTGAAGCATTTAAAGGTGGAGATGTGATGCTACTTATTTCAGCACCCTTTGTTGGGAAAAAACGGCAACAGGCGCATCGAAATGCGATTAACGCTGCGATTGATGCAGGCGTTCAAAAAATTGTCTATACTTCGCTGGTTAATGCTTCAGACCCAACTAATCCAAGTATTGAAAAAATTGATCATGCATACACTGAAGACTATCTGGTTAATCAAACCAAATTGTATTACAATTTTATGCGGAATTCTCAATATGCTGAAGCAATGATTACTAGCTATCTGAATGCAGCAGCAACGAGCGGTGTTCAGGCTTCAAATCAGGCTGATGGTGAGATGGCATATGTTTCCCGAAAGGATTGTGCATTAGCTGCTGCGTACGCGTTACAAGGGCCTGTTGAAGAAAAAAGAATTTTTAATATTAATGGTGCTGAATTAATGACGCTTGCCCGTTTTGTTGAAATCGGAAATCAGGTAACGGGTAAAAATGTACATTATCAAGTGGCTAGTGACGAAGAGACTTATGCTGCTTTTGATGCAATGGGTGTACCTAGGACAACCGATGGTGATTTTAAAAAGGATTCACCAGCACCGTATTCTAGTGAAGGGATGGTAACATTTGGTCAAGCAATTCGCGAGGGTAAAATGAATACCTTTACAGAGGATTTTGAATTATTAACTGGGCAGAAACCAGTTAGTGTTAAAGCAATGTTTGAACAGCTAGAGGCATATCAAGTAGGGGTAAGGAATGCCACTGATGATTAAATTAGACTGCTAATATTGTTTTAGATAAGTATAAAATTGTTGAATCCTGCTTGATTAAATCTAGTTGTTTGCAAATATTTGCTGAAAGCATTAAGCTTTTCCTATAGAAACTGTTAATAGTATATTTTAATGATTAATAATAATTTAAAATGGGCGTATCAGAGCTATTAATCATGTTGAAGGAGGAGAAGCTGATGGCAGTAAATTTTAAACACTCAAAGCTTGGTTTAGGTACCAATAAGGTAGGGGGGCATAATCTTTTTGATAATTTGAAGGATCAGGATGGCTATGATTTACTTCGGGCAGGGCTTGATGCGGGTATAAGCATACTCGATACAGCTTTTGTATATGGCTTGGGACGTTCAGAAGAAATAATTGGTGATGTGCTTCAAGATTATCAGCGATCGGACTTAATCATTGCAACTAAGGCGGCACAAGATCCTAAACATGATTTGCAGCTGACGAATCAGCCTGAATTTTTAATTCAATCAGTTAATGCAGCTTTAAAACGTTTAAAAACGGATTATCTAGATATTTTTTATATTCATTTCCCAGATAAGACTACAGATAAAAGATTAGCTGTTGCCGCCTTACAGGAATTAAAAAATGAGGGTAAAATCAGAGCAATTGGCTTGTCAAATTTTTCACTTACCGAGATAAAGGAAGCCAATCGTGATGGTTATGTGGATATTGTAGAGGATTATTATAGTTTAGCGCATCGGGAAGCTGAAAATAATGAGTGGGCCTATTTAAAAGAAAATCAGATTGATTTTGTACCGTATTTTCCACTTGAGTCAGGATTATTAACTGGTCGTTATGGCGCTTTAGATCGCGCTAAATTTAGCCGATTAACTGATGAATCCTTTGATCGAGCCATACAAGGTATTGAGGTCTTAAGAGAGATTGCCAATAATCATCAGGCAACCGTCACACATATTGTGTTAGCTTGGTATATGGCTAATCCTAGCATTTCTCACGTTATTCCAGGTGCTAGGGATGCGGCACAAGCCAAGGATTTAGCAAAGGCTTTGACGATTCAACTGTCTAAAGCTGATTATCAAAAAATTGATCTTGCCTTTAAATAATTAGTTGCCTGCTATTGGTAAATAATGAATGCCTTACAGTTTAACTTGTGAGGCATTTTTTAATTGGTAAAGTAGTTTATTTAATATAAATTTTACTAATTAGGATTAGAGCATATCTTATTAATGATGTGGTAACTTTTGATCTTAGATTTTATGTTAAAATAAATTAAAATAACAAAGGGTGAGATGAATTATGAATTTAGAAGAACAAAGGCAGAAAATACTGAGCGGTGCGATGTATAATGATTTATCAAGAGAATTGATTGAAGCAAGAGCGAAAACAGTTGTCCTTACGAATCAATATAATGAAAGCTTTGGCGCTTCTCCAGCAATTAGAGCCGCAATTTTAAAAAGAGTCCTGCATTCCGTCGGCGAGGGAGCGTATTTTGAGCCTAATTTTCGTTGTGAATTTGGGTTTAATATCTCTTTAGGGAAAAATTTTTATGCAAACTTTGATTGTGTCATGCTGGATGGCGCGACCATTGAAATCGGCGACGATGTGTTATTTGGACCTCGAGTCGGCATTTATACTTCAAACCACGCAATTGATTTTGAGGAGCGAGTTGCTGGTGCCTGCTATGCAAAAGGTGTTAAAATTGGTAATCGTGTTTGGGTTGGGGCTGGCGTTCATATTAATCAAGGTGTGACTATTGGTGAAAATTCAATCATCGGCTCTGGAAGTGTTGTCAATAAGGATATTCCAGCGAACGTTATTGCTGCTGGAGTGCCCTGTAGGGTAATTCGTAAAATTACTGCAGCAGATAAAACAGGTTTTCATGTATAAAGCTATGATTGTTGATTATGCGAGTTTTAGCTGATGATAGAGTCTATTTAATATCAAGGATAATATAAGGTGAAAGGAAGTGGCACTGTGTCACATTTAGAAGAGCATCAAAATAAAAATCTAATCAATCGACTGAATCGGATAGAAGGACAGGTTTCCGGCATTAAAAAGATGCTTAATGAGGAGAAGCCTTATGATGAAGTGTTAATTCAGATTAATTCTGCTCGTTCAGCTTTACAAAGGCTAAGTCAAATACTGTTGGAGGCTCAGGCAGATCATTCATTAATGCATGTTAATGAGGGTAAAAATTTAGAAGCAGAAATGCAACAATTACGCAGAGTCATTACTCAATATAATAAGATGAATTAAAGGCTTATTTTATTATAATGTTATTTTATATTATTTGACATTTAAATTATTATCCGATTACTTTGGATAATTTAGAATATAGACAAAGTATACTTTCAGAGTATGCTTTGTTTTTTTGATTCTACAATAAATTGGATTGATAAATATTTTGACTTGCGCTTTATAGCTCTAATTTGTGTTTGCTTGTCGGAAAGAATACTGTTTTATCATAAATATGAAAAGGCTTTCAAAAAATGGTTGACTTCACTTTTAAAATGTATTATATTCATTACGTAAACGTTTAACTAAATGGTAAATTTTAAGGAGGTGTCTTAAGATGGTGGCCACGATTAAAGATATTGCAAAAGCGACAGGCGTTTCAACGGCTACCGTATCGAGAGTTATCAATCATTTAGGTGGCTATAGTAAAGAAGTCGAATTGAAGGTATTGCAAATTGCTAAGGAGCTAGGTTATCGTAAAAATGAAAATGCAATCAGTTTAGTTAAAAATACAACGAAAACGATTGGGGTTATTATGCCAGACGTGGCGACTTCATTTTACGGTAATATTGTTAATGGAATCGAAGATAAGGCTTATGATAATGGCTATAGTGTTATTTTGACGCATGCTGGAGTCGAAGGTAAGCGATTACAGGAAAGCTTGAATTTAATGGCAGAGCGACGAGTAGATGGCTTGATTATCTTCTCTCTTAATCTTTCCGTTCAGGACATTAGTACGATTGATTCATTGGATATTCCCTTATTGCTACTCTCAACAAAGGCAGAAAATACGAAAATTCCATATATTAAAGTTGATGATTATTCTGCTTCCTATGCAGCGGTACAATATTTAATTAAAAATGGGCATACAAAAATTGGCCTCGCTGGTGTCAACCCGGGGGATCCGATTGCTGGAAAACCACGAATACAGGGCTATTTAACTGCCTTAGAAGACCATCATATTCAAGCAGATCTAAATTTAATCAAGCAGGGTGATTTTAGTTTTGAATCTGGAAAGGCAGCAATGACTGAGCTGATTGAGCAAAATCAAGCAATTACGGCAGTTTTCTGTGTGAGCGATGAAACGGCTTTGGGGGTTTTATCAGTTTGCTATACGAGAGGTTTTAACGTTCCAAATGATATTTCGGTCGTGGGTTATGACAATTCTTCTGTCTCACAAATGTCGATTCCGCCGCTTACAACGATTGCGCAGCCCTTTTATGATATGGGTAGTATTGGTTGTGAAAGTTTGCTGATTGCAATTGCTACTGGAAAGAAGATTGATTCACAAATTATTCCTTTTAAACTAATTGAAAGGAATTCAGTAACTGCAATGCTATAAATGGTTTAATTCATATATTTTATAATAAATTATTCAGATTGTTTTGCTTTTAATAATGAAGTTTGTATAATGCAGTTGCTAGCTGCTATATATACAATCTTCAGTTATTTGTTACTCAAGTAATAATTTGTAAAGCGCTTTAGACTGATTAATCGGGAAGCAATCAGTTTATTTTAGTTCGTTAATTCAGGGATAAATTTTTTTGCAATTAACGTAAACGTTTAACCAAGGAGGATTATTAAATGAAAAAGGTTTGGAAAAAAAGATTAATTGCAATGGCGGCTGTTTTATTGGTTGCTCCTGTTGTACTTGCAGGTTGTAAGGGTGGTAGTAAGACAGAATCGGCACCAAAGGATTCTGATGGTAATATCATTATGAAAATCGGGCAACAAACACAGCCCAATTCAAAATTGCCTGAGGGTGATACTTATGATAATAATGCCTATCGTCGTTTAATCAAAGAAAAACTGGGGATTGATATTCAAAGCTCATTTGAAGCAACAGGAGATGACTATACACGTCAGGTATCTCTAGCGATTGCTTCAGGTGACATCCCAGATATGATGGCTGTTAGTCGTGATGAGCTAGAGGAATTGGTTGACAACGATTTAGTTGCTGATTTAAGTGATGTTTATAAAAAATACGCAAGTGATAATATTAAGTCAATTTATGACTCATTTGATGATATGCAGCTTGATGCCGCAACATTTGATGGCAAGCTGATGGCAATTCCGGGCACCGCCAATGATTTTGGACCAAATATGGTTTGGATTAGACAGGATTGGTTAGACAAGTTGAATATCAAGCTCGATCAGGATGGTAATCATGCAATCAGCTTGGATGAGTTACAAAGCACAGCTAAAGCCTTTAAGGAAAATGACCCAGATAAGACGGGGAAAGCTGTTGGTGCAGCATTCTTACCATATTTAACCTCAGGTGACCACGGTGGCTCAGGATTTACAGCGACAGCAATTGCCAATGCCTTTGGTGCCTTTCCAAAACAATATTTGGAAGACTCTGACGGTAAACTTTACTATGGTTCAAATACTAAAGAGATGAAAGATACACTTTCTTATTTGAAAACTTGGTATGATCAAGGGTTACTTGATCCTCAGTTTGGCACAAGAACCTTTGATGATATTACAGCGATGATGGTTAATGGTGAATTAGGTATTGTCCCTGGACCTTGGCATTTATCTGATTGGTCTTTAGTTCAAGCTAAAACAGCAAATCCAAATGCATTATTTACACCATTCGCCTTAGAAAATCAAAATGGCGACGGTAAGGTTAATGGCATTTCAAAACCAAGCACGGGCTCATTTATTGTTATTCGTAAAGGCTTTGAAAAGCCAGAAGCACTGATCAAGATTATTAACTTGATTTTTGATGAAGTACCTAACTCAAAGGATATGGCAACAGAGTTTCCAGAAATCTATAGCTATGCACAATCTGCTGTTGATGGCTCAGTTAGACCGGTTAATATTGAATTATTTAAAAATCTAAGTGAAATTGATGATGCAGTTCAGGCCTCTCAAGCAGCAGAGGGTAAAACCAATATTGATGATATTACGAATTTTACCGTTAAAAATAATGCCCAAAAAATTAAAGCCTATTTAGATAATCCGACAGGCGCTGATCCGACAGACTGGGCAGTTTATGCTTCTCGCTTACTAGCAGTTAATAATGTAATGAATGGTGTTCGTGAGGCAGGAATTTTCAATGAAATCAAGCCACCAGTGATTTTGGATAAGATTGATGCAACCGAAAGAAATGGTGCTCAAATTGCTAAATTGGAAGAGGAAACCTTTATTAAATTTATTACCGGTGAAGAGTCGTTAGATAAATTCGATCAATATGCTAAAACTTGGAATAAGCAAGGCGGTACCGCCATTATTGATGAGATGCAAAAGGCGCTCGAAAAGCAAGAATAGTAAGTATTTCTAAGACATTTAACAAAAGCTATTAAGGTCTATCAAGCTTGAAGTTAGAAATATGAAGGCGGGAGGCATATCGCCTCCGTCCTTTTTTCTTAGTCAATACTGCTACAAATGGAGGATACGAAATGGAACAAACTGTAAAGGCTAAAAAGAAATCATGGTTTAGTAAAGATCAGCTCTTTTTTATGGGGATGGTTTTACCAGGAATTCTTTTTTTAATCGTTTTTTCATACGGCCCAATGTTCGGTCTGCTTATGGCGTTTCAAAAGTATGTCCCAGCAAAAGGGGTGACAGGCTCAGAATTTGTTGGGCTGGAAAATTTTAAATATCTAATTAATTTACCTGATGTTTGGCAAGTAACCTATAATACTGTATTTATTGCTGTTTTTAAAATTATTTTTAACACGGTTATTCCGATTGCATTTGCTATTTTGTTAAATGAAATTCGGGTTAAATGGATGAAAAAATCCATGCAGACCATTGTCTACTTACCTCACTTTCTATCATGGGTTATTCTGGCCTCAGTCGTTGTCAATCTTTTTAATTTAGATGGTACAGTTAATCAAATTTTAAACAGTATTGGTATTGATAATGTTAATTTTTTAGGTAGTAATAAAGTTTTCCCTCATCTATTAATTTGGTCAGATGTCTGGAAAGAATTTGGGTATAATTCAATCGTCTTTCTAGCGGCTATTACCTCAATTGACCCAGGCTTATATGAAGCAGCTACAATGGATGGCGCGAGCTGGTCTCAGCGTGTTCGGCATGTCACTTTACCAGGAATGATGCCCTTCATTATTTTAATGACCATTTTGGCATTGCCAAACATCCTAAATGCAGGCTTTGACCAAGTTTATAACCTTTATTCACCACCAGTTTATCAAAGTGGTGACATTCTAGACACTTATGTTTACCGAATCGGTTTAATAGGTCGAGACTATAGCTTGGGAACAGCGGTTGGTTTAATTAAATCGATTATTGGGCTAGTGCTAATTGTCGTATCTAATCGGATTGCTGAAAAGAAAACAAATCGGATTATGTTTTAGACAAGTTCAAAGGAGGAAAAGCTATGAAGGAGAAGTTTGGACTTCGCCAATTTATTATTTATACAATTGTTATTCTATTATCGCTATCTTGTCTGATTCCGATGCTAAATGTACTTGCACTTTCTATGAGTAGTGCTCAGTCGGTTGCAGCTAATAAGGTTGGTCTATTGCCAGTTGACTTTACGCTAGCAGCCTATAATAAAATATTAGATGATCAGCAATTCTGGCGTTCGTTTGGTATCTCTGTATTTCGGGTTTTTGCTGCGTTAATCCTAAATTTAGTCTTAATCGTGACAATGGCATATCCGTTAGGAAAATCACAGAGAGTTTTTCGTTCACGCAAAATATTTATGAATTTGATGATTTTTGCGATGCTCTTTTCAGGTGGTATGATTCCGACCTACTTAGTTGTTAGGAATTTAGGCCTTTTAAACTCAATCTGGTCATTAATCTTGCCAGGTGCAGTACCAATCGGTAGCGTTATCCTAGTAATGAATTTTTTCCGTGGTATTCCAAAATCATTAGAAGAGTCGGCATTACTAGATGGTGCGAATCCTTGGGATGTTTTATGGAAAATATACATCCCAATGTCAATGCCATCTTTAGCAACAGTATCGCTGTTTAGTATTGTTGGTAGCTGGAATGATTTTATGGGTGGCTTAATTTATATGACAAGCAAAGAAAACTATCCATTGATGACCTATATTCAATCATTGTCCATTAATATTGCTGAAACAATTCGAAATTCTGCTAATATGTCGTCTGACCAATTAACTAGCCTGCTTGCGGTATCTGATCGTAATCTAAATGCTGCTAAAATTGTGATTGCGATTGTTCCGTTATTAGTCATTTATCCATTCTTGCAAAAGTATTTTGTTCAAGGAATCGTTGTTGGCGCAGTAAAGGAGTAGATTTAAATGCAAGACTTTTTCCGAGTAGATGGTTTATTTTATCGTGTCTTAAATAAGATTTGGGGTTTAATGGTTTTAAACTTACTAATTTTAATTACAAGTCTGCCCCTAATCACCATTGGTGCAGTGCAGACAGCAAGCTTCACAGTGCTTTCTAAAATGATTCGTGAGGGGGAAACGAAAATTATTTCTACCTATTGGCAATCCTTCAAGAAAAATTTTAAACAAAGTACGTTTGCTTGGCTCATTCTCGCCTTGATTATTTATATTCTTGCAATAGACTGGGTTTATTTCATTCAATTTAACCAGCTCGGAAACTGGTTTGCGGCTGGCGCTTTGATTGTAACGATTTTAATTGCTAATATCTGGCAATTTTTATTCTATTATCTATCTCGCTTTGATGATACTTTAAAAATAGCCTTGATTAATATAGTCAAAATTAGTTTTTCACGTCCCTTAATCAGTCTTCTCTCCCTTATTATTATGCTAGGGCCAGTTTTATTAATGTTTTTATCTTCCTATTTATTTGTTTTTAGTTTATTTATTAGCATTTTTATTGGACTTAGCTTTAATCTCTTTTTAAGAACCTACTTAATGTTAGCTATTTTTACAAAATATGAAAATTAGAAATGATTTGAGAGCACTCTTTTTTAATGACTAGAGTGCTTTTATCAATTGCAATAGACTTTGCAATTAAGCTATACTTGATTCATTAATATGTAGGCATAGTAAATATTGTGATGGAACGGTGAGTGGAATTTATGGTCAATCAGGCAAATCAGTCAATTCAAAAAATTAATCAATTTAGAGACGAGCGTAACTGGCGTCAATTTCATAATGAAAAGGATTTGGCACTTTCAATCAGTTTAGAGGCAGCGGAGCTGCTGGAAATTTATCAATGGAAAACAGCGGAGGAAGGTAATCAAGAATTGGAACACATCAAAGAAGAGCTTGCTGATGTTTTAATTTATGCCTATATGCTTGCAGATAATTTACAATTGGATATTGATCAAATTATTTCAGAAAAAATTGTTAAAAATGCGATAAAGTACCCAATTAATACAAGTAAAGATTCGCGCCAAAAATACTCTGATTTATAAAAATATTAATTAATTATCAGAGGATTAAGACTGATTAACCAAAATAAAGCAGTACACAAATTTTGATATAACGTGATAGATTTTAACTATCACGTTATATAGATAATATATTGTCAAAAAAAAGTAACAATCATTATACTAGTCTAATGGTTGTTATTTTTTTGCATTGAAAAGGGGTGAGCGTTTGGATATACAGATGATGGAAGAGGCTTTGCCAGAGTATATTCAGGCAATGGGATTGACACTTAGGCTAGCTTTGCTTGGGATGGCATTGGCTTTAATCATCGGTGTTTTAGCTAGCTTTGTAATATATTTCAGAGTACCAATATTAAAACGTATTGCGGCAGCCTATACTGAGCTTTCAAGAAATACCCCTTTATTAATTCAACTGTTTTTTTTGTATTATGGATTGCCAAGAATCGGTATTTCATTGCATAAGGAAACAGTCGGTGTTATTGGATTGGCGTTTCTTGGCGGTGGTTATATGAGTGAGGCATTTCGTGGTGGATTAGATTCAGTACCTAAAATTCAAATTGAAAGTGGAAAGGCAATCGGCTTATCAACGGTTCAATTAGCACGCTACATTGTGTTCCCACAGGGCTTTATCAATAGTGTACCAGCTGTAGGGGCCAACTGTCTGTTTTTATTAAAGGAAACCTCCATTTTTTCAGCAATTGCGATTATGGATTTAACGAATGTGACGCGTGACTTGATAGGTATGTACTACTTAACTAAAGAATATTTATTGATGCTTGTTTTAAGCTATGCTGTTATTTTAATTCCATTAAGTCTGTTGATTAGTTTTGTGGAGAGGAAGGTGCGACATGGTGCATACGGGAATTGATATTCTACTAGATGGTAACAATTTAATTCGGCTGTTGGCTGGTCTGTGGCTAGCGGCCAAAATTTCGTTAATTTCTTTGATTATCGGTTTGTTCCTTGGTATGATTTTTGGCGTTGCTAGAACGACTAAGTTTAAAGTCTTGCAGTTTTTTTTCAAGCTTTATTTGGAAATTTTTAGAATAATTCCCTTACTTGTTTTGCTATTTGTCTTTTATTATATTTTACCAGAGAGCTTGAATATTCATCTTGATAACATTAAGGTTTCAATCATTGTCTTTGTATTATGGATTTCTGCCGAAACGAGTGATATTGTCCGAAGTGCCTTAATCAGTGTACCTAAAACTCAAATAGACGCAGGACGAGCGCTTGGTTTAAATCGAATGCAGCAGTTTATTTTCATTTACCTTCCACAAGGCTTACCATTGGCTATTCCGGCATTAATTAATTTGACCACGAGGGTGATTAAGACCACTTCTTTATTGTTAATTATTGGTGTGCCAGAAGTGATTAAGGTTGGTCAGCAGATTATTGAAAATTATACAATTCAAATACCGACCGCTTCCTTATGGGTTTATGGCTTTATTTTTATACTATATTTTGCCCTTTGCTATCCATTAACAAAATTATCGAAGCGATTAGAGAAAAGAATGGGAGGTGTGCGCTAAATGACAGTTTTAGAAGTACAGGATATTCATAAAAGCTATGGTGAAAATGAAATTCTAAAGGGAGTTTCCTTATCAATTGAAAAAGGTCAGGTTTTAGTGCTTTTGGGACCCTCTGGTAGCGGAAAAAGTACCTTATTAAGAACTCTAAACGGACTTGAGACCATTGACCAAGGAAATATTATCTTTAATGGTCAATCACTGATACAAAGCGAGAAGGCATGGCAAAAGGTCCGACCAGAGATTGGTATGGTGTTTCAGAGCTATGATTTATTTCCAAATTTAACCGTATTAGAAAATATTTTACTCGGACCGCTTAAGGTACAAAAGAAAAAGCGAGCGTTAATTGAGAGTGAAGCCCTTAATCTGTTAGAGCGTGTTGGTTTGCAATCAAAGGCAGAGGCCTATCCAAGAGAATTGTCCGGTGGACAAAAACAGCGGGTGGCGATTGTGCGCGCCTTAATTATGAAACCACAGCTCTTGCTTTTTGATGAAGTGACCGCTTCTTTGGACCCAGAAATGGTGCGCGAGGTCTTGCTAGTGATTCAAGATTTAGCAGCTGAGGGCATGACGATGTTTATTGTGACGCATGAGATGAATTTTGCTCGACAGGTTGCAGATCAAATTATCTTTATGGATGCGGGTAAAATCTTAGTGACCGCAGATAGTGAGACATTCTTTAATCGGGTTGAAAGTCCGCGAGTGGAACAATTTTTATCGAGCTTAGCATTTTAATTTAATTGGTATCAAATAAGGAGAAAGAAAATGAAAAAATGGCAAAAGATTTTGGGGTTAATGACAATTATTGGATTGACTTTTACTTTAGCGGCTTGTGGCACTTCAAGTAAAAAAAGTAGTGATGATTCAGATAATCCATCTAGCGTTGAAGCAATCAAAAAGCGTGGCAAAATTAGAATTGCAGTATTTGGGGACCTGTCCCCTTATGGCTACTTGGATGCCGAGGGTAAAAACCAAGGGTATGATGTCTATCTTGCTAAGCGAATTGCTAAAGATTTGCTTGGTAGCGAGGACAAGGTTGAGTTTGTCGTTGTCAATGCCGAGGAAAGAGTAGACGCATTGAAATCAAATAAGGTTGATTTAGTATTAGCAAATTTTACTAAAACTGCAGAACGAGAAAAAGTGATTGACTTTGCCAATCCATATATGAAGGTTGCTGTGGGTGTTGTTTCTTTGAAATCAAACCCAATAACGAAAGTGGATCAATTAAAAGGGAAGTCGGTTATCGTAAATAAGGGTACGACCGCAGAGCAATATTTTACAAAAGAGCAGCCTGATGTCACACTTGAAAAATATGAATCAAAGACTCAACAATTTCAAGCGTTGACTGACGGACGTGCGGATGCTTTAGCTGATGATAACAGCTATTTATATGCTTGGGTTAAAGAAAATCCTGATTATGAGGTTGGCATTAAAGAACTTGGTGAGGTGGCAACAATTAATCCGGGCGTTAAAAAAGGTAATAAATCTTTATTAGATTGGACTAATAAGGAATTGGAAAAACTTGGTGAAGAAAAATTCTTTGAAGCAGACTATAATGCCACACTCAAGGATTTCTTTGGCAGTGATATTCAAGCACAGGACATCGTGCTTGAGGGTAAAGAATAATCTAATTGATTGAAATTAAATAAGGATAAAGAGCTAGGCAGTGTTGTGAATCTCTAAAGCTAGATTTTTTAAAAATTGAACTTTAGTTTTTTCACCTCAGCGAGCTCTTTATTTATAAAACCGAATCATTATAAATTATTGATTAACAAGCTAAGATGCGAGCGAGTTTAAGAAAAATATGCTAGTCTAGGACTAGATAAAGGAGGTTTATGATGTCAATTCCAAATTATTATTTATTAGACGGCTATAAGCTACCTCAGGTTGGCTTTGGAACTTATGGTCTAAATGGTACAGCAGGTGTCCGAGTAATTGAAGCAGCTTTAAATACTGGCTATCGTCTGATCGATAGCGCATTTAATTATGAAAACGAAGGAACAGTTGGGCAAGCAATCCGCAATAGTAGCGTACCTCGTTCAGAAATTACAGTCACTTCAAAATTACCGGGACGTCATCATCAATATGCGCAAGCACTAGACACAATCCAAGAATCTGTTTTGCGAACAGGATTGGATTATTTAGATTTATATTTGATTCATTGGCCCAATCCAAAGGAAGATTTGTATGTAGAGGCTTGGCAAGCGCTGATTGACGCAAGGCGCTGGGGCTGGATTCGTTCAATTGGTGTATGTAATTTTCTACCCGAGCATATTAATCGCATTGAGAAGGAAACTGGTGTTTTACCTGTTGTTAATCAAATTGAATTGCATCCGAAATTTAATCAGGCAACACAAAGAGCGTTTGATCAGTCTAAAAAAGTGATTACTGAGGCATGGAGTCCATTGGGGCGAGCGAGTGATATTTTGAAAAATGAGCTTATTGGAGGCATTGCTCAGAAATATCGCAAATCGATTCCACAGATTATTTTGCGCTGGCAAATCCAGTTAGGTGCTTTGCCAATTCCTAAAGCTAGTCATGTTGCACGTCAAGAACAAAATATCACGATTTTTGACTTTAATTTAACGGCTGAGGAAATGGCATTGATTAATCAACTCAATCAAGTGGACGGCAGATTACAGAATCAAGATCCAAGTGTTTATCAAGAATTTTAATAGATGGTGTATTTAATAACAAAAGATTTAACTAAGATAAAAATTGTTATTAATTATTATTTATAACCGCAATTGTTTCGTATAGAGGCATTGTGGTTTTTTGTTGGCTTTAAAAAAGCTTAACAACAAAATTATCACTTATAAATGCTTGAAAACACTTACAAATACATATATAATATAAGTGAATAGGAGGCTATTATGTATCAAGAACAAAGAATTGCAGCGATACTTAAGCTTTTAAATCAGCAAGGTCAATTGTCGATTAAGGAAATTATGCAAAAATTAAACATTTCTCGTGATACTGCTAGACGGGATATTATCGAAACTGTCGAGACAGGACGTGCCGTTAGGACCCATGGAGGTATTATCTCAGCTAAGCAAAGCTTCCCTGTCTTAGATTTTTTTGAGCGTCAAAAGGATTTAAATCCAAATCGTACCTTACTTGCTCAAAGAACAGCGGAGCTGATAAAGCCCAATGCTGTCTACTTTATTGATGTTTCTACAATTTTATTGGAACTGACTAAGCAAATTGCCAGTAAGTGTCGAGTATATACACACGCATTGGACAATGCCACAGTTTTATCAAGTCAGCCAGAGGTAGCCTTGACCTTATTAGGTGGTGATTTCGATCATAAAAATCGTTTCTTTTATAGTCAAGAAAGTATAGAAATAATTGATAACATCAAATTTGATCTAGCCTTAATTGGTGGTGCGAGCTTGGAGGCAGATGGTATTTATTTTAAAGAACCAGAAAATGCTAAGCTAAAGCGGCATGTTGTTAAAAATGCTCATCGGGTTGTCTTAGTAGCTGAAAATAGAAAATTTTTTAAGCAATCTAATTATAAAGGTGCTAGCTATTCGGATATTGATATTTTAATTACAGATCAGCCATTAACTAAGCAACAGAGAAAATTATTTTCTGAGGAGACACAGATTATTGAAGTATTGTCAGATTAATTTAGATTATTTTTAAGGAGGGAAATTATGCAAAAAGTAAGATTAGTAATGAGTGATATCGATGGGACTATCTTAAATAGTCATCATCAGCTAACCTCGGCGGCAAAATCCTGCGTGAATAATTTAATTTCGCAGGGCATTTATTTTATTTTAGCCTCTGCTAGACCGCCTAAAGCAATGATTGGGATTGCCGAAGAATTAGCAATAAAAATGCCGCTAGTTGCTTTCAATGGTGCACTAATTACGGTACCTTTAGCTGAAGGTCGGTTTAAGGAAATTTATAGCTTGCCGCTTGAAAAGCTGGATGCAATCTTGGTATTACAAACCTTAAAGGCTTTTGAAGCGAATATTAGTACTAATGTTTACGCATCGGATCATTGGTTTGTCGAGAGTGTAGATCCTTGGAATCAAATTGAGAGTCAAATCACAGGCATTGAGCCAGAAGTAATCGATTTTAATGTGCTCATCCAATCAGAAGTATCTCTTCATAAGATTCTTTGTATTGGTGAGCCAGAAGAATTAACCAAGCTTGAGCTAGCATTGGAACGCTTGAATATTTTCGGTATCTCGTTTGTACGCTCAAAGGCTAACTATTTAGAAATTATTAATGCACAGGTTTCAAAATTAGGTGCAATGATTGAGTTAAGTCGCTTATTAAAAATTCCACTAAGAGACATTGTAGCGATTGGTGATAACGACAATGATTTGCCAATGATTATCCATGCGGGCCTCGGTATTGCGATGGGAAATGCTTCTGTTGAAGTGCAAAATCAAGCGGATCGAGTAACCTTGAATAATAACGAAGAGGGATTTGCCCATGCGCTTGCGCCTTTGATAGAAATAGAAAATTTTGAATAACTAATAATTCGAATAGTTTATCTTTGACAATGTTGAGTGAAGAAGCTTAATATATTATTAAGTTGTTAATTAATAATAAGTATTCTATATTATTTGGAGGTTATTCAATTGAATTATAAAAAAGGTGTTAATTGGAGTTATTTAATTATCGGTATTTTATTTATCATTACTGCATTGATTTCGTTCTCTAATCCAAGAGGCAATTTAGTTGCAATTGTCGTGTTGTTTAGTATTGCAGCGATATTTAAAGGCATTTTTGAATTATTTGTTCGCAGTCGTATTGATGAATATTCCGGTAAAAGCTCAACTTCACTAATTATTTTAGGGGTATTAGATATTGTTATCGGTATTTTCTTCCTTTTCAACATGAATTTGGGTATTATTGCAATTTCCTATATCTTTGCCTTCTGGTTCCTTGTAGACTCCATTGTCGAGTTATTCACAGCTAAGGCTTGGAAATTAGTCAGCAATGCTGTTTATTGGTTAATTATTGTCATTAGTATTATTGGAATTATTGTTGGTTTAATGCTACTTTTCAATCCATTAGGCTCAGCTTTAACCTTATCATTTATGGTTGGCTTCTATTTTATGTGGTTTGGTATCGAATATTTAATTTCTGCATTTTAAGCTATAATTTCAAAAAAAGGGGTTGGGACAAAAGTCCTAACCCCTTTCGTATTATTTGTAAATTCAAAATTGTTCAAATAGATACGTCATCCGGTCAGACAGAGAGCGTCTGACTCGTCTATTTTTTACAGCTTTAATCAGGTAGACAAAGCAGCTTGTTTTACGTCGTTAAACGTCTTTTGTCATACCTCCGAACCTATTGAAGATGCTCGTTAAAGGTTTGTGACTGCGCCATAGCTGTAATATTAGTTTGCAAAAATGGATGCGGTAAGCTGAGGGACTTAGCATGTAACATCAAGCGTCCTTTAGGCATAGGATGATAAAGCGGATCGCCAACAATTGGGTAGCCCTTTGAGCTTAAATGCACCCTGATTTGATGTGTTCGTCCTGTTTCAAGCTGACATTGAACGAGAGACTGCTTGTTAAAAGCTTGGATTGGCTGGATATGCGTGATGGCAGCTTGACCACTATTCGGACTAATGACTCGCTTTCTTCTATCGTGCCGATCACGTCCAATTTTGTCATCGATTGTAAAGGGTTCTGAAATTTGCCCTTCAACCAATGCGAGATAGGTGCGTTTGATGCTTCTTTGCTCTAATAAACGCCCAAGAATTGGTAGAATAAATTGATTTTTAGCAAATAAAACAGCTCCCGATGTTTCCATATCGAGCCGATGAACAACGAAAGCCATTTGGTTTAGATAAGCGGCAACATGATTTTGTAAAGCAATTTCATTTGGCTGATTACCATGCGTTTTTAAATGCTCAGGCTTGTTAACAATGATTAAATATTGATCCTCGTAAAGCACTTCAACATACTTTGGGTTGCCAAAGGGAATCATGCGCTCGGGATAATCATCTTTTTCAAAGGATAATCCAATGAGGTCGTTCGCCTTGACCATTTCATGCCATTTGATTGGCATTGAATTAACCGTAACCGCTTTTCTAGTTCTTAATAAATGTCGAACCTTTCTAGGTACGAGCCAATCGATTTCGAGTAATGTCTTAATTGTTTTTGTCTGAAATGATTCTGGTAATTTAATAGTTAACTCCATTGTGACTCCTAGTGATATTTTTCTAAAAACTGACTAACTCGATTGATATAGGCCTCAGTAGCAACCTCGACGCTATTTGCATGCTTTGCGCCCTTGACAAGCCATAGTTCCTTAGGTCCCTTGGTTGCTGCATAGTTATTATAGACCATTTCGGTTGGTACAAACTTATCATTATCCCCGTGGATAAATAAGACAGGCAATTTATTTTTGGCTAATGCAGCAGTAGAGCTTGCCTCTTGATACCAAAAGCCTGCGCGCATTTTAGAAATCGCAGAGACCTCGTATAGTAGCGGAAATTTAGGTAAATTATACATTTCCTTGGCCTGATAAGTTAGCTCATTCCAAACAGAGTCATAACCACAGTCCTCGATAATATTTTTGACCTGTGGTGGTAGGCTCTCGCCACTTGTCATCATTACCGTAGCGGCACCCATTGATAACCCAAAAAGTGTAATCTCAGCATCAGGGTTTTTGTTAATGGTTTGCTTGATCCATTTGATATAATCTCTTTTATCAGTGGCACCGTATCCGATTAGCTTGCCCTCAGAGCTGCCATGTCCCCTATTGTCGGGCATTAAGACATTATAGCCAAGCTGATAAAATATCTCACCATAGCAAGCCATGTCTTCTTTAGACCCATTAAAACCGTGGGCAATGATCACTGTTTTATTGGTTTTCGATGTGTTGGGTAACCACCAAGCATTTAGCTCTAGGCCATCGTTTTTTATCGAACGTTTTTCTAAGTTACGCTTTAAAAAGCTTTGGCTCAATGGATAAACCGGATTGTCCTTACTTAATGGCGTATGGTTAATAAATTTTTTTTCAGCCCTGACCTGAGCGACTTGGAAAAAGTACAAGCTTGCTGGAATGGTCATTAAAGTAACAGCAGAGGCGAGTGTAATTGACCACTTGGTTAATTTTTTCATTGATAGCTCCTTATAAAAGATAGGTATTTATAATGATTACTATTTTAACATATCCTAAGCGAATGTTTGCTAATAAATAAATCTATAATATATGCATAAATTTTGCTATTTTATGAATATTATTATTTTTTTTACGTTTTTTATGAATAAAATGCTTGTTTTGTGAATTTTTATGTGATAAACTATTTTTAAGTTAAGGAATGGCAAAAATTAAAGGTTGACTGGGAGCAACAATTTTTGCAGCCTTGCTTTATAAAGTAAGGTAAAATTAAGGAGAATTAATAGATGGCAAAAGAAAAAGTTGTATTAGCGTATTCAGGAGGGTTAGATACCTCTGTTGCAATTAAATGGTTGAGTGATCAAAACTACGATGTCTATGCAGTATGTATTGATGTCGGTGAAGGTAAGGATTTAAACTTTATTCAGCAAAAAGCTTTAAATGTTGGTGCTGTTGCTAGTTACATTATTGATGCGCGCGAAGAATTTTCATATGAATATGTTTCTTATGCCATCAAAGGAAATTTAATGTATGAACAAAAATATCCTTTAGTATCTGCGCTAAGCCGTCCATTGATTGTAAAAAAATTAGTTGAAATTGCTAAGATTGTTGGTGCCGATGCGATTGCACATGGCTGTACTGGTAAGGGTAATGATCAGGTTCGTTTTGATGTCGGGATTCATGCCTTAATGCCAGAAATCAAGGTAATCGCTCCAGTTCGTGAATGGAAATGGTCTCGTGAGGAAGAGATTGAGTATGCAGCAAAAAATGATATTCCGATTCCAGCTGACTTAGATAACCCTTATTCAATTGACATGAATCTTTGGGGTAGAGCAATTGAAGCAGGTGTCTTAGAAAATCCATGGGATGTTTGTCCAGAGGATGCTTTCTTTATGACTAAGTCAATCTTTGATGCACCAGATGAGCCTGAAACAATTACGTTAACCTTCAAAAATGGATTACCAGTGGCACTTAATGATGAAGAATTAGCCTTAGATAAGCTAATTTTAAAATTAAATGACATTGCTGGTGCTCATGGTATTGGTCGAATTGACCATGTTGAAAATCGTTTAGTTGGAATAAAATCCCGTGAAGTTTATGAATGTCCGGCCGCGACAGTTATTATGAAAGCACATAAGGATATTGAAGACATTACTTTTGTTAGAGAAGTCAGTCACTTTAAGCCAATTATCGAAAATCAATTAGCGAATTCAATTTATGAGGCGCTTTGGTTTAATCCAGCGGTTGATGCACTTAAAGCTTATATTGATGAAACGCAAAGTGCGGTTAATGGGACTGTTAGAATTAAATTATACAAGGGAAATGCAATCTGTGAGGGTCGCGTTTCTGAAAATTCACTTTATGATGAAAAATTAGCGACCTATACATCGGCTGATGAATTTGATCAAGCAGCAGCTCTAGGCTTTATTGATATTTATGGTTTGCCAACCAAGGTTAATTGTCAAGTTCAAACTAAATTAGCGATTGAAGCTGGTTTGGGAGAAACGACAATTGCTGGGAAGCAAATTTCAGAAAATGTTAAAAATGCCAAGGTTTTACAAATTGAAACACAGGAAAATAATAAGTAAATTTAATTTCTCTGTTAAAATCAAATAATGCTGTCAGAGAGCAGCCTTTGATTTTTAAAAGTTGATTTGTGTTTCTCTTTAATAGATTAAAGAGTTCAGAGAAACTCTATCACATCAATAAGTTTGTCGGTGAGCAAGGTATTGATGGTATTTAAAAAGGGGTGGGACAAAAGTCCTAACCCTTTTTGATTTGCTCATATGACTCGTCTATTTTTCACAGTTTTAATCAGAGATAGAAAGCACCTTGTCTAACGGGCTTTCTATCTCAAAACTGTTCAAATAGATACGTCATCCGGTCAGACAGAAAGCGTCTGACTGAATAAACGAATGACTCGCCTATTTTTCACAGTTTTAATCAGAGATAGAAAGCACCTTTTTTTACGTCGTTAAACGTCTTTTGTCCCACCTCTTTTGTAGTTGTAAATTTATAACAAGGATTAGTGACAGCATTTTTCGTCACTCGGTAGGCAGTTACAATGGATATGTTCTGGTGCTATCTTTATTTTTTCCTGTAGAACCTCAATTAGGTGCTGACAGTCGTTTTGACTTAGGCTCAGAGTTTCAAGCACCTCAGCCAAAGCTTGCCCGGTTTTATGTGCACACATTGCTGAAAAAAGGGTGTTTAGCTGTTCGTTCATTGTATCTATTTCCTTTACTGTGGCGTAATATGTCCGATTACGTGCTTCACCGTTATTAGCTACAAACCCCTTTGCCTCTAACCTTTTGAGTAAGGTTTTAATTGTTGATGGGGACCATTCAGTCATTTCTTGCATTACCTTAATTAATTTTGCAGAAGTAACGAATTTTAATGTCCAAATAACACGCATCAATCGCCATTCACTTGGGGTAATTTCTTGCATGAGAGCTCCTTTTTTAGTTAATTTTTAAATTAAAATAATATTTTTTGTTTACATTTGTAGTCTAGCAATTTTCTTCTATTTTGTAAAATATTTTAGAAAGAAATAGAAATATTGTATTTAATTTTTTAAAAAAAAGCAATTTTAGTTTATACTGTATAGAGTATACTGTGATGAATGTGAGATTAGCTGTTTTCGTTTTTAAGCTAATCGCCATTTTAGGTAAATGAAAAATTAAAAAGGAATGAAATTATGGACTACAATCAACTATTTAGTTTAGATTTTTGGCGTCAAGTATTTTTTCCAGATGGGTTCAGCTTTCATTTTTTAGTGAGTCTGATTGATATTGCGCTTGTTTGGTATGTGATATATAAGCTGATTAAAATTGTTAAGGATACTAGGATTGTTCAAATTATTAAAGGAATTGCCTTATTTTTTATTGCGAGAATTCTTAGTGAAATTATTGGCTTAACAACTGTTACGTGGTTAATGAATCAAGTCATCACATATGGCGTGATTGCTTGTATCATTATCTTTCAACCAGAAGCACGTTTACTATTAGAGCAGCTTGGTCGAACAACCAAGGTTTTTAATAAAAGACGTGTTACTAGTCCAGATGTCAAGCATATTGAAGCTTATGAGCGTGCGGTTTCATATATGGCAAAGCGTAAAATAGGTGCGCTAATTACAATTGAGCAAAGCCAAAATTTGTCAGAATATGTCTCTACAGGGATTCGCTTAGATGCGGATATTACGGCTGAATTATTAATAAATATTTTCATTCCGAATACACCTCTTCACGATGGGGCAGTAATTGTTCAAAAGGATAAAATTAGTGTTGCGAGCGCTTACCTGCCATTATCGGAAAATCCAAACATTTCAAAAGAATTTGGTACACGACACCGAGCAGCAATTGGCATTAGTGAGGCCACTGACGCTTTGACGATTATTGTTTCTGAGGAAACAGGAGAAATCAGCTTAACGAAAAATGGCATCTTCATTCCACATTTAAATATGGAGGGATTTGTTAATCAATTAAAAAGTGAGCTATTGGAACCGGAACAGGATCATAAGAAAAATTCACTGTTTGAACAATTCTTTGATTTAAGGAGGAAGCATTCAGATGAATAGAAAAAAAATTTTAAATTCTAATATCGTTTATCTATTTATTTCGTTTTTATTTGCATTATTATTATTTGTTAATGCAAATGCGACTAATATCAAAAATAATGTCAATCAATTGAGCAATTTAACAACATATGATTTAACTTTACATGATATTCCTGTTCAGGTTGATTATGATGATTCAAAATATTTTATTAGCGGTTTTGATAGTAATGTTAGTGTCTATTTAACTAGCTATAATCGTATCCGTCTAGATGCGGAAAGATCTGATTCTACGCGTAGCTTTTCTGTTATTGCTGATTTATCGAAAATTCAAGACGGCACTGTGACGGTTCCGTTACGCATACAAGGCTTAGCAAGTGGCGTCAATGGACAAATCGATCCGTCACAAATTTCAGTTACAGTTCAAAAAAAGGCAACCAAGGAATTTGAAGTAACTCCAGTAGTGAATCAAAATCAGCTGGCTGATAACTATACTCTGGATAATATTTCCTTAAGCGATGAAAAGGTTTCAGTGGTTAGTGGTGCTGATATGATTAAAAATATTGATTCGATTAAGGCAACTTTGCCGAGTGATGTTACTTTAAATCAAGATTATAATGGAGAGGTTACACTTAAGGCTTACGATAAGGATGGGAGTGAAATTCCTGCTGAAATTTCGCCAAGCAAGGTGACAATGGAAGTCAATGTGACACCGCCATCGAAGGAGGTGCCTTTAGTAGCTGTTCAAGCTGGGGATTTAAATAATAAAGTTGAACAGGTGAGCCTACAGCTTTCTCAGAATACTGCTAAAATTTATGGCGAGCAAGCAGATTTAGATAAGATTTCACAAATTAAAGTAGCAGTTGATTTAACAGATATTACAACCAAACGAACGATTACACAGGCATTAGTAGCAGATAATGTTACAGTCGAGCCAGAAAAAGTAAAAGTAACAATTATACCAATTCTGAAATCGGATAGTTCAAGTTAATTAATAAATACTTTTGAATATCAATGATTTTAATTGCATAAAAGGAGCATTAATAATGGGTAAATATTTTGGAACGGATGGCGTACGAGGGATTGCCAATAGTGAGTTAACGCCAGAGTTAGCATTTAAGCTGGGGCGATTTGGTGGCTATGTTCTTTCTCAGCATGAGACAACAGGGAAAAAGCCTAGGGTACTTGTTGCACGCGATACCAGAATTTCAGGTCAACTGCTAGAACAAGCTTTAATATCTGGTTTACTTTCTGTCGGGATAGAGGTTTTTCGTTTAGGTGTTATCTCTACGCCGGGAGTAGCTTATTTGACAAGAACAGAAGGTGCTTCGGCAGGTGTTATGATTTCTGCCAGTCACAATCCAGCACAGGATAATGGTATTAAATTTTTTGGTAGTGATGGCTTTAAGCTCGTTGATGAGCAGGAGGCTGAAATCGAAGCACTTTTAGAGCAGGTTCAGGATAAATTACCAAGGCCGTCGGCAGAAGGATTAGGGACGGTCGTGGAGTTTCCAGAGGGCTTACAGAAATATAACGGCTTTTTAGTAAGTACAGTGAGTGAAAAATTTACAGGAATTAAATTAGCGATTGATGCAGCGAATGGGGCAACAGAGACCTCAATTAATTATGTATTTGCGGATTTAGATACTGATTTTGTAGCGATGGGAAATAAAGGCAATGGCTTAAATATTAATGATGGTGTGGGTTCAACTCATCCTGAGCAGCTGGCAAGTCTAGTATTAAAACAAAATTGTGATTTAGGTTTAGCCTTTGATGGTGATGGAGATCGTATTATTGCAGTCGACGAGCTAGGAAATATTGTCGATGGTGATAAAATTATGTTTATCTGTGCTAAATATTTAAAATCACAAAATCGCTTGGTTGACAATACGATTGTGACAACAGTCATGAGTAATTTAGGTTTCTTAAAAACGGTTGAGGCCAATGAAATGAAAGAGGTTATTACTCAGGTTGGGGATCGTTATGTTGTTGAGGCAATGCGAAAATCTGGCTATAACTTCGGTGGCGAGCAGTCTGGTCATATTATTTTCTTAGATTATAATACGACAGGTGATGGTATGTTAAGCGGTATTCAGCTTTTAAATGTGATGCAGCAGACTGGCAAAAAATTATCAGAGCTGGCAGCAGAGGTACCATCCTATCCACAAAAGCTGGTTAATGTTAAGGTTCGCGATAAGCATGGTGCTATGGCTGTTCCTAAAATTAGAGCTGTGATTGAAGCTGCTGAGTCGGAGATGAATGGTGACGGTCGTATTTTAGTGAGGCCGTCAGGTACTGAGCCCTTATTGAGAGTGATGGCTGAAGCACCAACAGAGGATAAGGTTAATTATTATGTTGATAAGATTGTTGAAGTCGTTCGTTCTGAAATTGGTGTTTAATTATTATTTTTTAGGGTCAATATTGATTGATTTCAACTAGTTTTAGAGTTGCTTTTTATTAAAGGACAGAATACTTATTGAATGCTTCACATGAATAAGTATTTAGTTCCTCTTGATATCAATAACAGCTAAGGTTTTTTTAGACAGCAAATTTTAGGAAAGGGTAGAAGTAATGATAGAATCTATTTTAAAAAAAGCATCACTAAAGAGTCTCGCTTTAAGAATTAATCATCGAGCGTCAAATATTGATTTTTATCAAAACAAACTAGGCTTTAAAAAATTATTAGAAGAGGGTGCATTGACCTTTTTTGGTGACAAAGGATCATCTTTAAGCAAATTAATTTTAGAGGAGACACCGTCTTATCGAGGTAGAAGGACAATAGATGGTATCAAAAAAATCAATGCTTTATATTTTCAGGTTGGTACTGAGCTTGATTTTGATTCATTAGCTAAAAATGCCGATCAAGTCGTAGAAACGACAGTTGGGAAATCAGCTTATTTTCTCTCACCTGAAGGTGATAAAATTGTTTTAACGTTAGGTGAAATGCCCAGCAAAGATCATTCGCTACCAATTCAGCCTGCTGAGCGAGTTTCATGTGATAAGGTTGAGCTTGAATCCATCACACCGAGTAAGATTAAATTGAATGTTAGTGATCTTGAGGAAGCAATTCAGAAGTACGAGCAAATTTTTGATTTGAGTTTTCAAGCCAATCAGCTAAACTTTCCCTTTGAGCAGCCTTTTGCTTTAGAATTGATTGAATCTGAAGGTAAAGAGCTGGAAGGCTTTGTTGATGAAATTTGGGATATTGAATTTATTGAGATATTAGTGTCAGAACAGGCTGATTTAGCAACTTTTGCTGAATACTTTGAAACTCAGAATTTAGATTATTTTATTGATGCTAAAAAGAGCTTATTAACTGTTAAAGACGCTTCGGAGCTTGAATGGTGGTTTGTCTTAAAATAAAAAATTACTGCTTAAAATGATTAAATATGAAACGCTTAGAAATGGAACGAAAGGGATGCTTTCGTTCTTTTTTTTAAAGCTAAAATAGATAATAGCTAGAAATGAAGCAAGCTGGATTAGCCAAAGCAATTGCTCTAATTGTAAATCGAAGCTGATTAATGATATTGCTAAAAAATCTCCACTACCAATCCCAATATTAATTTTTTGCGACAAAACGGAGAAAAGTAAAAATAATAATGTGAACAAAGAAAAAGTGGTGCTGGGCAAAAGGAGCATAAAAGGGATCAGCCATAAAACTAATGGGAAGCTTTTGGAACGGATATCACAAAAGCTAATAAAGTAGAGCGCACAGCATAGGATTAATTGTTGAAATGAAATTATCTGAAAAAAATATAGAACCCCCAAGCAGCCACATAATATTTCGCTGAGTAGATGACTTTTAGGAATCACTTGGTCACAATAGCGACACTTTCCTTTTAAAATTAATTGTGAGAACAATGGTATCAAATCCCAAAAGCTGAGTGGGTGTCGACAATGAAAGCAAAATGAGCGTTTGGTCAATAGTGGGATATTTTTAGTTAAGCGTTCAACTTGGCAATCGAAAAATGAGCCACCAAGGCAGCCAAAGATAAAATAAAAAATAAACATTATGCCCTCCTTATAATATACTACGCAATAAATTTTAAAGTCGTATCTTTTTACTATCATCTTTAATACCGTTATAATATTAATTAGTAATGGTAATTGTATAGAAAGATAAAGGGAGGCTATTTTAATGGTTAAATACACAAAAACAAAAGAAATTTTAAATCAATCAGTTGCTGATTTATCAAAAGCTGCTGCTTTAGTACACCAAGTACATTGGTATATGCGTGGTCCAGGCTTTTTATACTTACATCCAAAAATGGATGAATTAATGGCTGACTTAGATGGCTTTTTGGATACCTTATCTGAACGCTTAATTACATTAGGTGGCTCGCCATATTCAACACTTAAGGAATGGGATGAGCATTCAAAAATTAAGCTAGAGGTTGCCGACTGGAATAAATCATTAGACGAACGCTTGAATGAAATTGTTTTGGCATATGCTTATCTTGCTGACCTATTTCAAGAGGGTGTTGATGCAACTGACGAAGAAGATGATGATGTTTCTAATGGTTTATTTGCGGATGCGCAAGAGCAAATTCAAAAAACAATTTGGATGCTACAAGGAGAGCTTGGTGTTGCACCGGGTATTGATGAAAAAAATGGCGCCAATTTATCAACTTTAAGCTAAAAACTTAATAGATGAAAAACGGAATTAATTTTCCGTTTTTTTTATGCAAAAGAGAATCTTCATGGTTTGCTTTAAGAAAATATGCTAAAATATAAAAGATGATTTTATTAAGCTAAGCGCATGATAGCGTATTGTGCTATAAAATTGTGATCTTAGTAATTAAGGACTGATTAGTCTGGATGAATTAATGGAGGACAAAAATGACTGAGCCGAAATATAAACGTGTCGTATTGAAATTAAGTGGTGAAGCTTTGGCTGGCGATGCGGGTTTTGGTATTAATCCACTCGTTGTTAAGCAAATGGTTGAAGAAATTAAAGAGGTGCATGATTTAGGCGTCGAAATTGCAATTGTTGTTGGTGGTGGTAATATTTGGCGTGGTATCACTGGTGAACAGATGGGGATGGAAAGAGCACAGGCTGATTACATGGGGATGCTCGCAACCGTAATGAATGCCTTGGCATTGCAAGATACACTGGAAAATATTGACGTTCCAACCCGAGTTCAATCTTCAATCGAAATGCGTCAAATTGCTGAACCATACATTCGTCGTCGGGCAGAACGCCATTTAGAAAAGGGACGTGTCATTATTTTTGCCGGTGGCACAGGAAATCCGTATTTTTCTACAGATACAACCTCGGCATTACGTGCAGCGGAAATTAACGCTGATGTGATTTTAATGGCAAAAAATAATGTAGATGGTGTTTATTCGGCTGATCCAAAAGTAGATAATCATGCTGTTAAATTTGAAAACCTAACGCATTTAGATGTCATTTCTAAAGGATTACAGGTTATGGATTCAACCGCGAGTTCATTATCAATGGATAATCATATTCCGTTAGTGGTCTTCAATTTAAATGAAAAAGGTAATATCAAACGTGCTGTGATGGGTGAACCAATCGGTACGACAGTTAAATAAAAGCAAGGCAATTTCAGTAAAAATAGCTAAGGCTTATTGATTTATTAAAAAAGGAGAATATTATGGCAAATGAAGTAATTACACAATTAAATGAAAAGAATCAGAAGCGTTTAGAGGCACTTTCTCGTGCCTTTGGTCAAATTCGTGCTGGTCGTGCTAATGCCTCGTTACTTGATCGAATTCAAGTAACTTATTATGGTGTGCCAACACCATTAAATCAAATTGCTTCAATTACAATCCCTGAAGCTCGTGTTTTATTAGTAACACCTTTTGATAAAACAGCCATTAAGGATATCGAGCATGCAATTTCTGCAAGTGATTTAGGGATTACACCGGCAAGTGATGGTAATGTGATTCGTTTAGTAATTCCCCAATTAACAGAGGAACGCCGTAAAGAATTGACAAAGGATGTTCGTAAAGAAGCTGAGGAAGCTAAGGTTTCTGTTCGAAATAATCGCCGTGATGTGTTAGATGTAGCTAAAAAACAGCAGAAGGCCTCTGAAATTACTGAAGACGATTTACGTGTGTTAGAAAAAGAAGTGCAGGAAGCAACAGATCAGACAATTAAATCAATTGATGAGCTAACAGATGAAAAAGGCAAAGAATTATTAGAGGTTTAAAATGATTGATTGGTGCGTCTTTCGTGCCAATCCTTTTTGTTATTAATAGTCTGTAATTAAAATAAGCTGCCGAGCACACTGAATAGAAAAGCGTGCATAAGCTCGAAACAATTATAGTGACGTTTTGTGTTATGAATTGTTTTGAATTATGTCGAGTTTTTCTAGTATGTGAGGTTCGTTAGATAAGCTGCCGATCACGCTGATAGAAAATGCTTTTAGCTAAAGCCTCTAAAAATTGCGCTTAGCTGTAGTGTGTGGGTGATTGAGGGCAGTTTACTGATTTTTTGTTGGATGAAGCGTATAATTAGTAAATATAATGATGCTTGAAAGAATTAGGATGATAGTGGAGATTTGGAGTGAACGATGGGCGTTAAATATCAGCAAAAATACCGAGTACCTTATTATGAGAGTGATTTAACTGGAAAAATGAAATTACCAAGCTTATTTAACGTTGCGCTCCAGATTTCAGGTGAACAGTCGACATCATTAAATAGAAGTGACGTCTACATTAAATCCTTTGGTCTATCTTGGATTGTGACAGAATATTTGGTTGATTTTAATCGCTTACCCGCTTTTAACGAAGCTATTACTGTTGAAACTGAAGCAATTAGTTATAATAAGTTTTTCTGTTATCGCCTTTTTACCTTTAAGGATGAAAATAATCAAGTGATTTTAACCATCCATTCAACATGGTGCCTAATTAACCTAGAGACGCGAAAGCCCGCTCATATTCCTGATGAAATTGTTGCGCCCTATCAGGCTGAAAAGGTTAGGACAATTCAAAGAACTGAGAAAATAAAGCCGTTAGAGGATTCCCATGACATGCTTTATCAAGTTCGTTTTTTAGATTTAGATGCAAATCAGCATGTTAATAATTCAAAGTACATTGATTGGATGATTGATGGTCTAGGCTATGAGTTTTTAGTTGGTCACACGCCAAAATCAATTCATTTAAAATATGTCAAGGAAGTGTATTATGGCAAAAAAGTCAAAAGCCGAATTTATCAGGATGACTTGATTAGTTATCACGAAATTGTAAGTGATGGTTTAAATGCGCAGGCAGTATTTGAATGGAGTAGAAATGAAGTATAAAGGCTATTTAATTGATTTAGACGGGACAATTTATAAGGGTACAGAGC
This sequence comes from Enterococcus sp. MMGLQ5-1, assembly GCF_013155265.1. Classification (GTDB taxonomy): domain Bacteria; phylum Bacillota; class Bacilli; order Lactobacillales; family Streptococcaceae; genus MMGLQ5-1. Next base: position 78,736 of record NZ_JABJXU010000010.1, read on the forward strand.
TGATTCCAGCTGGAAAACGTTTTATCGAAAAATTACAGCAGACAGGGACCCCTTTTCTTTTTGTAACAAATAATACGACTAAGTCGCCACAGACCGTTGCCAAACGCTTACAAAATGAATTTGGAATTTATGTGACACCAGAAACGGTTTACACTGCAACGCTTGCTACGATTGATTATATGAACGAGCTTAATCATGGTAAGTCTGTCTATATCATTGGTGAGTATGGTTTAAAGCAGGCAATTTTTGACGCTGGCTTTGTGTATGATGAGGCCGCGCCTGATTATGTTGTGGTTGGTTTGGATTCAGATTTGACCTATGAAAAAGTTGTCAAAGCCACTTTGGCAATTCAAAGGGGTGCTACCTTTATTGGCACCAATCCAGATTTAAATATTCCAACGGAACGCGGTTTATTACCTGGAGCTGGTAGTGTTGTTCGTTTTGTTGAAGCGACCACCCAAGTCGAACCAATTTATATCGGTAAGCCTAAGGCAATTATAATGAACAAAGCAATGGCTGTACTAGGTACCTCACGGGATGAAACAATTATGGTGGGTGATAACTATCTGACTGATATTACGGCAGGTATCAAGAATGATATTGATACCCTACTGGTAACTACTGGCTTTACGAAGCCAGAGGAAGTGAAAAATCTACACGTACCACCAACTTACGTGGTCAGCTCATTAGATGAATGGGATTTTGCATGAAGCATAAACTTGGTTTAATCTGTTTAATTTTAACAATGATTAGTTTTGCGGTTATCATACCAATTTATAGTAAATGGCTTTATTTGATTGATTTAAATTTTTATGATTTGGATCAAGCAGCCGGTCTGTCAAAGCAAGTGATTAGTCATAATTATGATATTCTAATGCAGTATTTGCTGAATCCCTTCAAGGAAAAATTAAGTATGCCAGATTTTCCAAGCTCGAAAGATGGTTTAAAGCATTTTCATGATGTTAAATTGTTATTTCAATTAGTGCAGGTTGTTTTTTTAGTGACAATTGTACCGTCGTTTCTTTTTCTGCGACGTTTGAAACGTCAAGAGCAGCTTTGGCGCTTGATTAATCCGATGCGATTCATGATGCTTTTACCCATTGGCTTAGGATTTTTAATGTTCTTAGGTTTTGATACATTTTTTACTAAATTTCATGAACTTTTTTTTAGTGATTCAACATGGATTTTTTACCCAGAGGTCGATCCAATTATCCTTGTTCTGCCTGAGGAATATTTTATGCATTGCTTTATTTTAGGCTTTGCAGTGCTAGAACTGCTTGCATTTTGCTTTTATTGGAGAGGGAAGCGATCACTATGAAACCAGTTGTCGAAATTTGTTTACGTAATATTTCAAAGGGCTCAGATATTTTACTGCAAGACGAATGGCTTAATCAGCATGCCGATGTGATTACTGAAGGCTGTCTACAATTTTGTGAGCTTTGTGCGGACTCGTTTTTCGTTCTAGTTGAAGGCGAGCTGATTAGCAGTCGGCAGGCTGATGAGCTTTTAAATCTGACAAAACAGGCGGTTGCTGCATGGTACCAATAATTATAGTTAGAATAAATGCTTAGAAGATGTCCTTTTTCATCTCTTAAGCATTTTTAAATGTTACATTGTCAATTTTGTGCTAGACTATTTGTTGGTTAGGATTGATGCTAAGAAGGTAAATTTAAGTACCAATCAACACCCTAGACAGAAATATAATTATAATATGCTAATGATTCCTGTTATATTTTATAGCAGTTTGAGATAGGAGAATAAGAAATGAATGAGCGAACGCATCGTAAAAATACACGAAAAGTTAAGGTTGGTGATTTAACGATCGGTGGCGCTAATGAATTAGTAATTCAATCTATGTGTACCACTAAAACAGACAATGTTAAGGCAACGGTTAAGCAGATTCATGAATTAGAAGAAGCGGGCTGCCAAATTGTTCGTGTGGCAGTACCGGATGTCGCAGCGGCAGAAGCTTTAGCTGATATTAAGCGTCAAATTCATATTCCACTCGTAGCCGATATCCATTTTGATTATCGACTTGCCTTAAAAGCAATTGAGTCCGGTGTTGATAAAATTCGGATTAACCCTGGTAATATTGGTCGTGCGGATCGTGTTGCCAAGGTTGTCAATGCCTGTAAAGCCAAAGGGATTCCAATTCGGATTGGTGTCAATGCTGGCAGTCTTGAGAAAAAATTCTTAGTCAAATATGGCTACCCGACTGCTGAAGGTATGGTTGAGTCAGCGGTTGAGCATATCAAAATTTTAGAAGATTTAGATTTTCACGATATTATTGTCTCATTAAAGGCAAGTAATGTTGAGCTTGCGCTTGCCGCATACGACTTAGCCAGTCGGACTTTTGATTATCCCTTGCATTTAGGTATTACGGAAGCAGGAACACTTTTTTCGGGCTCTATTAAATCAGCGGCGGGCTTGGGCGCCTTGCTCTCAATGGGTATTGGGAATACAGTTCGTGTTTCGCTTTCAACCAATCCAGTTGAAGAAATCAAGGTAGCCCGTGAGGTCTTAAAAGCCTATGGACTTGCTAGTAATGCAGCGAGCTTAATCAGCTGTCCAACCTGTGGCAGAATTGAAATTAATTTAATTCCAATTGCTGAAGAAATTGAAGAATATATTCAGAAAATTAAGGCACCAATTACAGTAGCTATTTTAGGTTGTGGTGTAAATGGTCCCGGTGAAGCACGTGAGGCAGATATTGGCTTGGCAGGTGGTAAGGGTAAGGGTATGCTGTTCAAAAAAGGTAAGATTATCCGTACAGTTGATGAGGCAGTCATGGTCGATGAGCTGAAAAAAGAGGTTGATCAAATGGCAGAGCGTTATTATCAAACGGGTCGACTTCACGAAATTGAAGCTTAATTATCAATTATTAATTATCATGAGGATGGCTGAGGTTAAATCTTGGTCATCTTTATTTTTGGAAGGAGGCTTACATTGATTAAGTTATCGGTTCACGAATTGATTGACCGTGTTTTGATAGAGGGTTCAATTGATAATCGCTTCCAATTTTCTGAGCATACTGCTCAAGAAGGAACTCGTCTACATCAAAAATTACAAAAGCAGTTTGCAAAAAATGAGGAATATCATGCCGAACAAGCAATTAAGTCAAAATTTGAAATCGAAGAATTTGAAATTCAAATTGAAGGTCGAATTGATGGCGTGATTTTAGGCGACGTGGTGAGCATAGACGAGATTAAAACCTCGGAATATAGCTTTGAGGAATTACCAGCAAGTCAGCTAAATCATTATTGGTATCAGCTTAAAATTTATGGTTATTTATATTTATTGTTAAATAAAAAGACGCAGTTAAATTTACGATTGAGCTATTTTGAAACGATTAATCAAAAGCTAACACAAAAAAGTGAGCTTTATACTTTAGAGCAGCTAGGCATTTTTTTTAATCAGACAATGGCAGAGCTGGTTGATTGGCTAAAATATGAAAAAAATCATCGAGAAAATAGAAATCAGTCGATTGAAGCAATGGCATTTCCCTTTGATAGCTATCGAAAAGGCCAAAGAGAGCTGATGAAGGCAGTCTATGGTACAATCTTAGAGCAAAAGAGACTTTACACCTTGGCACCAACTGGTACTGGTAAGACATTGTCTACTATCTTTCCAACCTTAAAAGCGATGCCTGTGGAAAATCTTCAACGCTTGTTTTACTTAACTGCTAAAATTGCGACTCGCAAGGTAGCAGAAGAAACGGTCGCTTTAATGTCGAATCAAGGCTTGAGGGCGACTTCAGTGACTTTATCAAGCAAGGATAGTATTTGCTTTTTGGATGAAAGAACCTGTAATCCGGAGGTCTGTCCCTTTGCTAAAAATTATTATGATAAGCTACGTACGCATCGCCGTGAAATACTTGAACAAGCTGAACAGTTTACCCGTCCAGTGATCGAGCAGCTTGCTAAAAGCTATCAAATGTGCCCCTTTGAATTAGGCTTAGATTTAGCAAGCTACGCAGATATTATTATTTTAGATTATAATTATTTATTTGATCCTCGTGCCTATTTGCGACGTTTCTTTGAGCAGCCTGATTCATCTAATTTTTTATTAATTGATGAAGCCCATAATTTAGTTGATCGAGCTAGAAATATGTATACGGCTTCGCTCTCTTTGAAGAAAGTTAAGGCGATGACACGATTGATTAAGCAACGTAAAATCAAAAATCAACTTAAAAAACTGATAAATGAATTGGAAAACTTGGATGACTTTATGGTTGAAAACCATTTAACCTTTCATGCGCAATCAGCAGATAGTTCAACCATTCAAAAACAATTATTGGTATTAACTGAATCTTTTAAAAAGGTAATTGCTGAAGCGCCGGTAGAAAATCAACAGACCTTATTGGACTTTTATTTTGAATTAATGGCTTACTTAAAAATAAATGATTTTTATGATTCATCATTTAAAACTTTTATAAAAAAGAACGATTGGGACTTAGAATTAACAATTACTTGTATTAATCCAGCAGAAATTATCAGTCAAAGGCTTTCCTTGGCTCGTGGTGCAGCACTTTTTTCGGCTAGTTTTACCCCATTAAGCTATTATCAAAAAATGTTAGGTGGCAAGCAAGAGGATTATTATCTAACAATGGCCTCCCCCTTTGATGAAAAAAAACATCTCTTGTTAGTCAATCCAGCTATTTCAGTGACCTATCGTAATCGTCAGCAGAATATCCCAAAAATTGTCAGTCAAATTCAAACGATGATTGGGGCGAATCAAGGTAATTATTTGGTTTTCTTTCCATCCTTTGCCTTTTTAACACAATTTTTAGAGTGGTTTGAGACAACCGCAAATCTCGTAATTCAAACGCCTACCATGTCGGCAGAAGAAAAGCAGCTCTTTTTGAGCAATTTTAATCAGGAAAATGAGCAGACAACGGTTGGTTTGGCAGTATTAGGTGGTAGCTTTGCTGAGGGCATTGATTTAAAAGGCAAAAAATTAATCGGTGTGGCAATTATTACGGTTGGCTTACCAATGATTACTGAGGAAACAAATGAAATTCAGGCCTATTATCAAAATAACGGGCTTAATGGTTTTCAATATGCCTATCAAATCCCAGCAATGAACAAGGTGCTTCAAGCGGTTGGACGTTTGATTAGAACAGAGATGGATTTTGGTGTCACGCTCTTAATTGATGAACGATTTGGTACTAAGCAGTATCAACGTTTTTTCCCTGCCCATTGGCAGCATTTTCAGCTTGAGACGAACGATAATCAATTGCGTGAATTACTAGAGCATTTTTGGTTAAATCAAAATATTAGATAAGAAACAAGTCATCTAGTATAATGGCTATACAATCAAATTAGGTAGAGTATAATTATTTATATTCTGACATAGGAGGAATTTTAATGGTAAAAGCAATCACAGACACGGATTTTAATACGGAAACGGATAATGGCTTAGTCTTAATCGACTTTTGGGCAACATGGTGTGGTCCTTGTCGCATTCAAGGTCCAATTTTAGATCAGCTTAGTGAAGAGCTAGATGAGGATGAATTGAAAATTGTGAAAATGGATGTTGATGAAAATCCTGCAACACCACAGCAATTTGGTATTATGAGCATTCCGACATTGATTTTGAAAAAGGACGGCGAAGTAGTAGAAAAAGTAGTTGGCGTTCATAACAAGGAACAAATAAAACAATTAGTTGCGGCACATAGCGCATAATTTTAAGGCCATCCGGTGGGATGGCTTTTTTAATTAAATTCAATAGCTGGTTTTTAAAAGCTGTTAATAAACAACGCTTTAAATCAAATTTCATAAATTTGGTATAAATTAGCTATTTTTCTTTTTAATTCTGTGCGAATATGTAAAGGTGCTAGACATTCACATCTGTCAGCGAAGCTTAAAAGAATGCCATAGTGATAGTCATTTTCTATAAAGGGAAAATTAACAATATAATGGTTTTCGTCATCTTTTAAAAAGCTGTCATAATCGCAATAATCAAGTAATTGCTCCATAATTGATTGATGTATGCGAAGCTTAATAGTGACTTGTAGCTTAGACATAATTTTGGTTGTATCTAAAAGTGGTTGTTGATATTTTTTAGGAATAAATGTAATCTTCTCTCTTTTTAAATTGAACAGGCGAGTTAATTTAAATAAACGAAAATCATTTCGCTTATAGCAGTAGCCTTGAAAATACCATTGACTACTCTTTAGAACAAGCTGGTAGGGTTCAACTTGTCTTTTAGTTTTATTTCCGCGGTGGTTAAGATATTCAAATGACAGGACGCTATTTTCTTGTAAGGCAATTTTGATTGTGCTTAAATCGTTTTCTAAATTGCGATTGCCCGTCCAATGACTAAAATCGATATGTATTTGCTCTGTTTGTAAGTTAGTTGTTTCTACTTTATCAATAGGGATCAGACTTTTAATTTTTGCCAGCGTATTTGTAAAATCTTTACTTTTTATGTCATTTGGAATACTGGAAATGCCGATTAAGAGCGTGATTAATTCTGCTTGTGAAAACGTATTTTTATCAATCTTGTAATTTTCCATAATTTCAAACCCACCACCCACACCAGTAGTAGAATGAACTGGGATACCAGCCATACTAATCGCTTCTATATCACGATAAATGGTACGCGTAGAGACTTCGAACATATCAGCTAATTTTTTTGCGCTGATTCTCTTTTTATCAATAAGAATCATGATGATACTAACCAGTCTATTAACCTTCATTTATTTGCCACCTTTTTTATTTATTTTGCGATTGTTGCCATAATGATGTCAACAATTGGTAAGTATAATAATAACAGAACTAATTAATGGAGGGCAATTATGAAAACAATTTATATTTATCTATTAGATACACTGGCAGACTGGGAATTGGGCTATGTCACTGCAGAGTTAAACTCTAGACGCTTTTTTAAAAATGATGCACCTTTCCTAACGATTAAAACCGTTAGCCATTCTAGACAATCAATTAATACTATGGGTGGCGTTAAAATAACTCCTGATTGCTTAGTTGAAGAGATTGAATTGAGTGAGAGGAGTGTATTATTGTTACCGGGAGCAGATACATGGCGTTCTCCAAGTCATAAGGCTATTCTTGGCGTCGCAGGCGAGTTGCTTTCAATTGGTGGTACTGTAGGTGCAATTTGTGGCGCAACGGTGGCGATTGCTAATATTGGTTTATTAAATGAAAATCTACATACTAGCAATGGACTAGAATTTCTTGAAATGTTCTGTCCGAATTATCGAGGACAAAATTATTATTTAGACCAATCATCTGTAGCTAATAATAATCTTATCACTGCAGGATCTGCAGGCGGATTGATGTGGGCTAAACAAATTATTGAAAGTTTAAATGTATTTGAACAGGATACATTAGAAGCTTGGTATAATTATTTTAGTACAGGAAAAGCCAATTACTTTTTGGAACTTATGCAAACATTGCCATCTGCTAAGGAAATCTAGTCTTTTAAAATCGATAGGAATGAAAAATAAATTGGGTTGGTATTTTAAGAGGTATGCTTTTTTTTATGAAATTGTCTGAAATTCAGATTGCAATAATAACTAGGAAGCTTTGTTGAAGAGTTTTGCATGAGCTAGTGGGATAATTTATTATGCTCACTTTCCTAGCGTGCGAAGCCCGTAAATTACGAACAATATAAAAGGGGTTAGGACAAATGTCCTAACCCTATTTTTATGGAATCAAGCTTGCTTTTTGCGAAAACATTTTTGCTTTAAACTAAAAGGATAATCTTATAAAACCCATTGTTCAATAGCATAGGCAACACCGTGCTCGTTATTGGATTTTGTGACTGCCTTAGCCACAGCTAACACATTGTCAGTTGAATTTGCCATTGCCACGGGTAGATGAACGACTTCAAGCATTGAAAGGTCATTATCAGCGTCACCGATGGCCATCGTTTCTTCCTGTTTAATGCCAAGCTTTTCTGCCAATGCTAATACCGCATTACCTTTACTTGCTTTTTTATTTAATAATTCAAAATAAAATGGTGTGCTTCGAACTAAGGTAAAGCGGTCACGCCACTTTTGCTCAACCAATGGAATGATTTTATCTAGTAGCTCAGGCTCATCAATATACATACATTTGATAATTTCCATGTCCGAGGTAATTTCCTCTGGCGTTCTATAATGTAGTGGCATTTGGACAATAAATGCTTCATGAACTGAATATTTAGAAATATCACGGTTGGAGGTATAAATGCCCTCTGGTGTGATGGTATGCTGATGGACGTTTAGCTCACGGGCAAAGCGCTCAATGTCTAAAAAGTCAGTGTAGGCAAGAGGTGTGCGGATAAAATCTGAGTGATCATTCGTATGTACCACTAACGCACCGTTAAAGGTAATGACATAATCGCCGACCTCTAATAAATTTAATTCCTCTAATATTGCTTTTACACCGGGAAATGGTCGTCCTGTGGTAATCACAATTTTTACACCCTGTGCCTTTGCCCTTTGAATTGCTGTTTTAACTTCTGCTGTAATCTCTCGTTGATCATTGACTAAAGTACCATCAATATCAATTGCAATTAATTTAATCAATTATATTCGTCCTTATCTATTTTTTATATTTCCTTTAATCTGCCGTTGATAATTTGTGCCTGAAAGGCTTGAATTTCGGTTTCAAATAATGAATTCTGACCGATAATCATTTCCTTTGGAAAAAAGAAACGTGTATCACCTGATTTGACGCCAGTAAGCGCCTTTACGATGGGACTAAGCGTTGATAGCTCTGCCAAGGTGCCGTCGGATTCGATCATCTCAATTTCAGTTCGTGGATTAATGCTTTTTGGACGATAAAAATCGTAAGGTAAGTCAAAGCTTGAATGCACGGCGGTATAGTAATTAGTGTCAAAGCCAACCGCTTCAATATTAGCAATTAATGGTTTTAAATTATCCTCTGATTTAAAGGTGACGGATTTAAAAACCTTTCGATTGATAAAGCGATCTGCTAAATCGCTTAAAATAATGTCTGAGTGTGTGGTCCAAGTCTCAAAGTAGCAGTTCAAAACGCTGTCATCTAAAGCGAGATAATCCAGCAGTGTAAAATTATTCTGAAAGAAAGGAATAAGCTTTGGGCTGGTTAGCTCAAAATACTGGATATTATCTGTAAAAATTGCCTTAGCACGCTTTAAAAGATGGCTTAAAATGACTTCCATGGAACGACTCGCTTGATGAAAATAGACTTGCATATACATTTGATAACGACTAACAATGTAATCCTCAATGGCGTGCATTCCGGAGTGCTTAAAGACAATCCCTGTTTTATGTGGTCTGATCACGCGTAAAATACGAGTTAGGTCAAAATTGCCATAGGTTGCACCGGTAAAATAAGCGTCACGAAGTAAATAATCCATTCGATCAGCATCAATCTGTGAAGAAATCAAGCCGACAACCTGTGGGTTGGGATAGTCATGACTAATCACCGCAGCAACTTTTTCTGGTAATAGAGGGTCGAATTGCCTCAACAGTCTTCCAACCTCTGTTTCGTCACTTGTAATGATTTCTTGGGTAAATTGCTCATGGTCTGTAAAAAAAAGATGCTCAAAAGTATGTGAATAGGCGCCATGTCCAATGTCGTGGAGTAAGGCAGCAATTAGGGTGACCATGGTTTCCTCGGCCTGCCAGCCATCGGTTAATTGCTTTGAATTATATTTTTGCTCAAAGCGCTCGGTAATGCGCCTTGCAATTTCATAAACACCAAGACTATGTGAAAATCTGGAATGTTCAGCGCCGTGAAAGGTGAAGCTTGAAGTGCCAAGCTGTTTAATTCGACGTAAGCGTTGGAATTCCTTTGTGTTAATCAGTTGGTAAATGATTTCGTGATTGACATGTACGTAGTTATGAACTGGATCGCGGAAAACTTTTTCACTAAATGACATAATACCTCCTTATAATCAATTTAACTATATTGTATCTAAAATTTAACCATTGTAAAAGTATCTTGGGTAAATATGTTTTTTATCTATACCAATTCACAAACTTTTTTATTTTAAGTTAAATTTAATTTTTGGATAATTAATTAAAATAATTATTAATTTAAGTTAAATATTAAAATATCAGGTGATTACTTGACAAAATGTTGATAAAAGCTTATATTTTAAATTGTTCTTTTGAAAATAGTAAATATAAAAAATAGATTTTTTATCTATACCATTTTATATAGCGCCAGACCTTAATTGAAATTTTAAGGTGACGAGGGAGAAACAATCGAAATTTCGGCGGATAGTTTCAGGGTGTGTGCTCTAGAGATGATGCTTAAAAGTAATGAGTAATCATTATGACAAAGGCTGATTCATACGCCAGAAGAACATAAAAATATGAAGATTTCTCAAGAAATCAGAAAGAAGGCATTTTTTATGTGTGGCATCGTAGGTGTAGTTGGTAATCGAAATACAACGGATATTTTATTACAAGGATTAGAAAAGCTAGAGTATCGTGGTTATGATTCGTCAGGCATTTATGTGACGACTGGTCCTGAAAAGTATAGCTTGATTAAAGCTGTCGGTCGAATTGCTGATTTGCGTGCTAAAATTGGCATTGATATTGCAGGCGTTTCAGGGGTTGGTCATACACGCTGGGCAACGCATGGTAAACCAACTGAAAATAATGCGCATCCTCATTTATCTGAAAGCGGTCGTTTTGTGCTCGTGCATAACGGTGTGATTGAAAATTTCATTGAAATTAAAACTGAATATTTAGCCGATACTCATTTTTATGGTGAAACAGATACAGAGATTGCTATTAATTTAATTGCTAAATTTGTCGAGGTTGAAGGTTTAAATGTGCAAGAGGCCTTTTTCAATGCCTTGAAAATTATCAAGGGTAGCTTTGGCTTTGCTTTAATGGATAAAGAAGATCCAGAAACGATTTATGTTGCTAAAAGAAAATCGCCATTATTAATTGGCTTAGGTGAAGGCTGCAATATGGTTTGTAGCGATGCGATGGCGATGATTCGGGAAACAAATCAGTTCTTGGAAATTCATGATGACGAAATGGTGGTCGTGAAAAAAGATGACGTGATTATTTTCTCAGCTGATGGTGACGTGCAGGAAAGAATGCCATTTACTGCGGCGTTAGATTTATCAGATATTGGTAAAGGGACATATCCATTTTATATGTTAAAAGAAATAGATGATCAACCAACCGTGATGCGGACTTTAGTACAAAAGTATACGAAGCCGACCGGTGAGATGGTGATTGACGAAGCAATTTTAAAGGATATTTTGGCAAGTGATCAGATTTATGTTGTTGCTGCCGGTACTTCTGAGAATGCGGGCTGGGGAAGTAAAGCGCTTTTTGAAAAATTAACGGGCATTCCTGTCGGTGTTTATACTGCGAGTGAGTTCGCCTATAATATACCTTTACTTTCAAAAAATCCATTTTTTATCTATTTAACGCAATCTGGTGAAACAGCTGATTCACGGCAAGTTTTGGTTGAAACGAATAAATTAGGCTATAAATCTTTAACGATTACTAATGTGCCGGGCTCAACGCTCTCACGTGAAGCTGATCATACTTTATTACTACATGCAGGACCAGAGATTGCAGTTGCATCAACTAAGGCCTATACTGCACAGATTGCAATGATGGCAATCTTAGCAAAGGCAATTGGTGATAAGCTTGGTAAAAAAGAGGCGATTGAATTAGACCTAGTACACGAGCTAGGGATTGTTGCAACAGCGATTTCAGCGATTATTGATACAAAAGAGGCAATTGAAGCATTAACCTATCAATACACGGAAGAAACACCAAATTGCTTCTATATCGGTCGCGGTAGTGATTATCATGTTTCAAAGGAAGCTTCTTTGAAGATGAAGGAAATCTCATATATTCAATGTGAAGGCTTTGCGGCAGGTGAGCTAAAGCATGGCACGATTGCTTTGATTGAAGAGGGGACGCCTGTGATTGCTTTGATTAGTGAGCCACGCTTAGCGCCACATACTCGGGGTAATTTAATGGAGGTTTATTCTCGGGGTGCCAACACTCTAGTCATCGCTACAGAAGATTGTGCTAAGCCAGAGGATCAGATTGTTGTGCCAAATGTACATCCATTACTAACACCGCTAGTGACAGTTGTACCAACACATTTACTCGCCTATTATGCATCATTACATCGTGGTTTAGATGTTGATAAGCCAAGAAATTTAGCAAAATCTGTTACGGTAGAGTAGATTTAAATAATATTGGGGGTTGGGACAAATGTCCTTACCCTTTTTGTAATGTGCGAAATTTATCTAGCACGTGTGATTTACCGAAGCTCTCCTGAAAAAATAAAATTTTTTTAACAACTTAACTAGAACGCTAAAGCGTTAAGCCTCATTTGTCTTAAACCTCTTGCCTATCGTTTTAATTTGGTGAACAATTACACTATAATGCAGAGGAACAGAGTTCTTTGGTGAAAATAGCAGTGTAACCGAAGGTCAAGTAACCAAAGCTGGCGATATCGTTTATACCGCAGGTGGCGGAGTGCTTACCAATTCATTGTCTAGCTTGACGATTAATTTAACAGACCCAAATTATGCCCTTAATGCGAAATTTGCATCGTTAGCAGACAATGTAACAGATGGAATTGTCAATATTCGTACGTTATTGCCAGCATTTGCTACGCTGACTGACAGCAATGCGGTGAATATCAAAACACTAAATCTTGCGATTGACGGGTATGCTGAGTTTATTCCAAATAACTTGACAGATATCAACTATTTGAAAGGTCAAATATATTCAGCGATTTAAATATTGCAGTTTAGGAGGTTATGCCAGCATATATTAAATCTTTAGCGATAACCGAGTAATAATTATTTTACTGTCATTTCATTTAATATTAATTTAAGAAATTAATGTATAATGGTTATAAGTTGCAATGACTGAATGAAATAAGGAGTGTATAAATGATTAAAATTTTATTGGTTGAAGATGATTTGAGCCTCTCAAATTCAGTTTTTGATTATCTAGATGAAAAATTTGAAGTGACCCAGGTCTTTGACGGAGAGGAAGGACTGTTTGAAGCGGAGAGCAATATTTATGATTTAATATTATTAGATTTAATGCTACCTGAGCGTAATGGGTTTGAGGTCTTAAAGGAACTTAGAAATCAAGGTATAGAAACGCCTGTTTTAATCATGACTGCCAAAGAAGGTATTGATGATAAAACGCATGGCTTTGAAATCGGTGCAGATGATTATTTAACTAAGCCATTTTACTTGGAAGAATTAAAAATGAGAATTAAATCCTTATTAAAGCGTTCGGGAAAGCTGGATGAGAATAGCTTGAAATATGGTGATATCGAGGTGAATTTGCAGAGCCAATCTGTCAAAGTAAAGCAAGAGTCACTTAGTATTTTGGGGAAGGAATATGAGCTATTAGTCTACTTTATTCAAAATCAGGGCGTGATTTTAACAAAAGAGCAGATATTCGATCGTTTGTGGGGCTTCGATAGTGATACGACAATTACGGTTGTTGAGGTTTATATGTCAAAATTGCGTAAAAGCTTGAAGGGCAGCCAGCTCGCTGAGAATTTAACCACGATTCGTAATGTTGGCTATATTTTGAAAAAGGCTGAAGCATGAAAGCCTGGCGCATAAAGCTACATCAATTCACTTCCTCAATTGATGCCATGTTTTTTATACGATACGTTGTTGCCTTTGCTTTAATTTTTTCAGCATTGGGCTTTATTGTCATTCAAATTTTGATGCAAACAGCTTATAGCTCAACGGATAAAAAAATTGAACAGCTGGCCAATGACCCTAATTTATTATATCAAGTTTATATGGATAATATTGAAAATGGTGGTAGCGGTAATTCAGCAGGCCGTTTAGACATGAATGTGCAGATTATCTTTTGGAATAACGCAGGCGAGCAGCTGGTTTCACCCTTGCAGAGCACACAGTCACAAGCTAATCAAATGTTCACGAATCTTAAATTTTCTAAAAATAATTTGGACTCAATTGTTAACATGCAAGTTAAAAATGATTATGGCAATGCTTCGTCCTTTAGAAGCTTGACCGAAAAATTTGTTGTATCAAGTGATATTAAAACGAATATTAGCTATTATCAAATTTTGATTAATACGAATCAGGTTAAAGAATCTGTTGAGCGTTTTAAAGGAATTATTTTGTATACGATGGTCGTTTTTTGGTTGATTTCAATTGTCATCAGCTGGTTTTTAACGAAGATGTCAATGAAACCAATATTGAAAAACTGGGAAAAGCAACGTGCCTTTATTTCAAATGCTTCTCATGAGCTGAGGACACCGTTAGCAATTTTACAAAATCGTTTAGAGCGATTATTTCAAAAGCCAGATTCTACGATTTTAGACAATTCTGAAAATATTGCGGATTCTTTGAATGAAGTCAGAAATATGCGCTTTTTAACAAGTAATCTTTTAAATTTAGCAAAGAATGAAAAAGAACAGCTTGAAGTTAAGCCGGAAGAAATAGACCAAGCCTTCTTTAATAAAATGGCAATTAACTATTCGGAGCTAGCAGAGCTTGAGAAGCGTCAATTTCAGTCAGACATTTCTGAAATTAAAAACTTTAAACAGGATAAGCAAGTGCTTAAACAAATGATAACGATTCTTTTTGATAATGCTATGAAATATACGTCTGATAATGGTCTGATTGAGTTTGTAGTGACTCAATCGAAGCGTGATGTCACAATTAGTATCAAGGATGACGGTATTGGTATCAGTGATCCTGATAAAGTTAAAATTTTTGAGCGCTTTTACCGGGTTGATCAAGCAAGGACTAGAAATAATGGTGGTCTTGGCCTCGGATTATCCTTGTTAGAACAGCTGGTTGGCATTTTAAAGGGGCAAGTTAATGTCTATGATAATTTTCCGAAGGGCACCGTGTTTAAATTAACCGTGCCAAATATGGAAAGAAGTAAATTACATTAAAATTAGATAGTGAGATAAAAATCCAGTTAACGATTTAGCCCGTCAATAATCCAACTTCAACGACGAAAATCTAGCAAACTAGACAAAAATTCCGCACGAACGGCTCTCACTTACGTCTTTTTCTAAGCTTGTATGTTGTAGCTTAAAAAATTACTTTTCATACAAATCATCCAATCTTTCTTGGAAAGATTGGATGATTTGCGAATATCAGAGGGCTTTTTGCTGGATTTCCCGATCTTTCATGGAAAGATTGGCTTATCCGCCGATATTAGTGCAATTTTTGACATTACTAGAAGCTTATTTATGGTAAAATAATTAAGAGAATAGATAGTTGGAGGTAATCATGGCAAAATTATGGGGTGGTCGCTTTGAGGAACAGGCGGCAGCATGGATTGATCGATTTGGTGCTTCAATTCCTTTTGATCAGAAGATGGCGAGACAGGATTTAAAGGGGAGTCTAGCACACGTTGCAATGCTTGCGAAAACAGGTATCATTTCTGAAGCCGAGGCGAAAACAATTTCTGACGGTATTAAGCAAGTAGAAGCGCAATATGAAGCTGGAGAGATAGAGTTTAAGATTGAAAATGAAGATGTGCATATGAATATGGAAAGCTATTTGCACGAAGCGATTGGTTCAGTCGCTGGCAAATTACATACTGCACGCAGTCGTAATGATCAAGTTGCTACGGATATGCATTTGTATCTCAAGGATGTGCTCAGTCAAGTGATTGCAAAAATTCATGACTTACGTTCTGTTTTAGTCGCTAAGGCTGATGAAAATGTTGAAACCATTATGCCCGGCTATACACATTTGCAACATGCACAGCCAATTAGCTTTGGTCATCATATGCTCGCTTATTATAATATGCTGACGAGAGATCAAGAACGCTTTGAGGAATCTGTTAAGCGTGCAGATATTTCACCCTTGGGCAGTGCTGCTTTGGCAGGAACGACCTTCCCAATTGATCGCTTCTATTCGGCTGAATTGCTTGGTTTTAAAGCTGTTTATTCCAATTCGCTTGATGGGGTTTCAGACCGAGATTTTATTTTAGAATTCTTAAGCAATGCTAGTATTTTGATGATGCATCTGTCACGCTTTTGTGAGGAAATTATTTTATGGTGTTCACATGAGTTTAAATTTGTTGAATTAACCGATACCTTTTCAACTGGCTCAAGTATTATGCCACAAAAGAAAAATCCTGATATGGCAGAGTTAATTCGTGGCAAAACGGGTCGTGTTTATGGCAATCTTTTTGGCTTGTTAACGGTGATGAAGGGCTTACCATTGGCGTATAATAAAGATTTGCAGGAAGATAAAGAAGGCATGTTTGATACAGCAGATACCATTTTGACCAGCTTGGATATCATGAGTGGAATGGTTGACACGATGAAGATTAATAAGGAAATCATGGCCGAATCGACTGAAAAAGACTTCTCAAATGCGACAGAATTAGCTGACTACTTGGCGACTAAAGGTATTCCATTTAGACAGGCACACGAAATTGTTGGCAAGTTAGTTTTAGAGTGTACAAAAGCAGGCTATTATTTGCAGGATGTTCCTTTAGCACGTTATCAAGAAATTACGCCTCTGATTGAAGCGGATATTTATGATACGCTACAATCAAAAACAGCAATTGAGCGCCGTAAATCATATGGCAGTACGGGCTTTGAGCAAGTACGCCTTCAGATTGAAAACGCGCAAAAAGCATTGAAGGTTGAAGCTAATTAAGTAAAAAAATTATTTTAAAAAGCATATTCGCTATTAATAAGCGAGTATGCTTTTTGGGCGCAATGTCAAATCGGTCTGATTTTACTAAAATAATCAATAAGGTATTAGTAGCCGTTTTCAGTGGACTGCTCTTTGATATTATTTTCTTGCGAAAATGGTATTGTTTCTTGGAAACAATTCTAAATTCACATAGCTTAGGATGATATGTCTTTTTAATCATTTCAAGGTAAATAAAAATTGGACTGAAATATTTATCAGTCCAATTTATTATAGAGCTGTTTTTAATGATTAGCTGACCAATAGCTGAAAAATGAAAATCGGTAATGAAAATAAGGCGATAACTGCTGCCGGCATGTCTAAATGGCTGCCAGAGCGATAATTAATAATTCGATCTAGCACAAGCCCAACGATCATTGACGCCATACCGATGATTGCTGAAAACCAAATATTACCAGTGGCCAGAGCTGCATAGGCGGATACAAGCGTCACATGATGTGTGACTGGGATTGGTTGTTTAGTGCTATATTGAAAGATTAGGGTCATGGCACTAATTCCCCAACCAAACGTTGCGATATTTAAATCTATTGTTACATAGGCAATACCTAAGCTGATAAAGAATGCCAAAGGGATATGATATTTAATATCTTCCATTAGCGCATTCTGCCAATTGGCTGGATTATTATTAATTGTGATTATACTTTCTTTGGCAATAAACTTTCTTATAAAAAGGCTGAGTATGACAATTGTTAAGGCGACAGCATCAATGGGTGGTGAGAATAATAGGAAAATGAAGGCAATAATATAGCCAAATAATCCAAAAACGCCACCAATTAAATAGCTTGAGCGTTTGCCTTGATATGCAGAAGCCATTACATTTCTACCAGTATCATTGCTGTTTGTAAGCTTACCCTGCCATGCAGCAGCGGCAACGCCCCCGATAAATGCGACTTGTGGGCCAAAAAATGGCCCGAACACGACTTCATTGATAAAATACGTGTCACCATTAGAAAGTACAATTGCTGCGCCTAATAAGGATAAAAACCCAGCCATAATAAAGGCAATAGTACCACCAAAAATTGCACCAAAAACGCCACCACAAAATGCGATAAATAATGTTGCTAACGACATTTATTTTCCTCTTACATACACTTATTGATTAGATAAATAACATCTTCTCTTGTTACTGGTTTCGGATGAGCCTTGATATCTTGTAGAAAACCGACAAAACACAAATCAGCTAGCGCTTCAATTTCACTTTCCTTAAGGCCATATTTACCAAAAGAAACATCAACATGCAAATCTTGATAAAGTTCACGTAAAATACGCGGTAGCTGCGAAGATTTTTCTGTATCAGATAAATCACGGTCTAGACTTGGATCGAGAATACCAGCAACTTTAGATAGCTTGTCTTCTGCATAAGGCAAAGTCCATTCAATGATTTGTGGGAAACAGGCTGCTAGAGTACCACCGTGTGGGGCATCGGTCAATGCACCAAGAGGCTGTCCTAAGGCGTGTGGTAAAGTGACGCCAGCTGTGCCGATTGCAGCACCACCTAAGCCGCAGGCCAAGGCCATTTGATCGCGCGCCTCAACGTTTTCGCCTTCATTGACCGCCTTACGAATACTTTTTGCGAACAATTCGATTGAATAAAGCGAAAGCATTTCACTGATTGGTGTTGCATTTACACTAATATAAGATTCAAGCGCATGTGCAAAGGTATCCAAGCCGGTTAAGGCAGTAATCATTGAAGGAATGGTTGTCATAATCAATGGATCAACTAAGGCAATATCTGGATAGATGTATGGTGTGATAATTGTGCATTTACGTTTTTCGGCAGGATTATTGACAACTGCAAAGCTGGTCGCTTCTGTTCCAGTTCCCGCTGTAGTTGGCACAACGATTAATGGCAAACCACGTTTAGTGGGGCGAGTAACCTCTTCGCCTGCTCTTTCAGTATATTCCCAGCATTCGCCACCATTCGTTGCTACCAATGCATTCGCCTTGGCCGAGTCAATTGCACTGCCACCACCGATAGCAACAACGACATCACATTTTTCCTTTAAGCATAATTCGGTTCCTGCATCGATAGAAGTATTGCGTGGATTAGGTGAAATATCATTAAATTCAATGACCGCCACTCCATTATTTTTCAGGTTGGCGATGATTTTCTCTAGCGTTTCACTTCCCTTTAGAAATGGATCATAAACTAAGAATGCCTTTTCGCCACTCGCTTTAGCTAATGCCCCTAATTCACTTAATCTACCTTCTCCCATGATGACCTTTGTTGGAAAACTAAATTCAAAAGATTTCATTTCATTTGTTAGTAGTATCGGTATACTACTTTCTCCTTTCGCTTTTTTAAAAAATAAAAATATACAAAATATATTTAATGTATACAATTTAACATGGATGCGTTTTTATGTCAATCAATGACAAAATATTTTTTATTATCATATAAATATTGATATTAAAGGCTTTTTTCCAAATTATATTTAAATTTCACAAATTATTGTTGACGCTTTCATAAATAGATAGTACAATAAAATCAAATATTGTATACAATTATTAATAAAAGGATACAACTTAAAAGCTAAGTAATGGAAAGGAGCTATTATATCGTGATTTACTGATGATTGTATTTAAGTTGTAGCAGTATTTATGGATGTATTCATTATGATTAATTATTGATAAATTGAAAGGATGATTAATGTGAAACAAGAGTCATATAAAGCATTTGCGCAAACCATTCGGATTGAAACTTTGAAGGCGCTTAAGGGACTGGGCTTTGGCCACGTTGGTGGGGCAATGTCAGCATCAGATTTATTTGCCGTATTATACGGAGGTGAAATGAAAATTGATCCTCAAAATCCAAGCTGGGATGAACGTGATTATTTTGTCATGTCTAAAGGACATGCAGGCCCTGGATTATATACAACATTGGCATTAAAAGGCTATTTTCCTGTTGAAGAATTAAAGACAATTAATACAAATGGCACGCGTTTACCAAGTCATTGTGATCGGAATAATACACCGGGGATTGACATGAGTACTGGTTCATTAGGTCAAGGTATGTCTACTGGTATTGGCATTGCACATGGTCTTAAAATACAAGGCAAGCCAAATTATACTTATTTACTAATTGGTGATGGTGAATGTGATGAGGGACAAATTTGGGAGGGTGCACTTTATGCACCACAGCACGAGTTAGATCATTTGATTGCTTTTGTGGACTATAATAAGCAGCAATTAGATGGCTATACAAAAGATATTTTAGATTTAGGTGATTTAGCACAAAAATTTAGAGAATTTGGCTGGTACACGTTAGAGGTAGACGGTCATGACACTAAAGCGATTACCGCAGCAATTCATTTGGCTAAAGAAAATAAGGGCAAACCAACAATGATTGTTCTACACACTGTAAAAGGTAAGGATTGTACCTTTGCGGAAGGTGTGCTTTACAATCACCATATGACCTTTACAGAGGAACAGTGCGATGAAGCAATTTCAAAATTATCAAAATAAAAAATGATGGAAATAAGGAGCAAGCTTTAAGATGAAATTTTTTTTAGATACAGCCAATATTGAGGAAATTAAGCGTATTAACGCGTTAGGTTTAGTAGACGGTGTGACGACTAATCCAACTATTATTAGTCGTGAGGGTAAGGATTTTGAAACAGTAATTAGAGAGATTTGTACGATAGTTGATGGTCCAGTATCAGCAGAGGTGATTGCCTTAGATACAGAAAATATGCTGAAAGAAGCGCGTGAGATTGCTCAATGGGCAGATAATATTGTCGTAAAAATTCCAATGACTGAAGCCGGCTTAAAAGCAGTTCATACGCTGTCCAAAGAAGGGATTAAAACCAATGTCACTTTGATTTTCTCAGTTGCGCAAGGCTTAATGGCAGCGAAAGCGGGTGCGACCTTTATTTCACCCTTTGTTGGTCGTTTAGATGATATCGGCGTTTCAGGAATTCAATTAATAACCGAATTACGTGAAGTTTTAGATATTTATCAATATCCAGCAGAAATTATTTCGGCATCGATTCGCAATATTGAGCACGTAGAAACAACAGCTTTGGCGGGTAGTCATATTGCAACTATTCCGGGCACACTTTTCCCTAAGTTATGGTCGCATCCATTGACTGATAATGGGATAGCACAATTTATGAAGGATTGGAAAAACTTTACAAAATCATGATTAGTAGATAGAGAGTGAGGCAAAATAATGACTTATAAAATTATAGAGGAATTAAAAACAGAAGAAAAGGCAATGCGTGATGTTTATGCGTCGACTTTAGCGGAGCTAGCAAGAGAAGATCAAAAGGTAGTTTCATTAGATGCTGATTTGATGAATTCTGTTGGTCTAGTCCCTCTTGCTAAGGAATTTCCTAACCGCGTGATTGATTGTGGGATTCAAGAAGCGAATATGTTTGGTACTGCGGCTGGTATGTCGGCGGTCGGTATGGTACCCTTTGTTCATACTTTTGCTTGCTTTGCTAGTCGACGGATTGCCGATCAAATTTTTGTATCCGGTGCCTTTGCTAAGGCAAATGTGAGAATTATCGGTAGTGATCCGGGTGTGACCGCAGCGTTTAATGGTGCAACACATATGCCCTTTGAGGATATTGGTATTCTAAGAGGTATTCCTGAGGTGACAGTAATTGAGCCAACCGATGCTGTGATGCTTGAAGATATGGTAAGACAGACCAAAGCATTAAAAGGTATTTTTTATATCAGAATGTCACGTAAAAATGCGGTGCAGGTTTATCAGCAAGGCTCAAGCTTTGAAATTGGCAAGGTTGCAAAAGTTCAAGCGGGTAACGATGTCACCTTGTTTGCTTCTGGTATTTGTGTTTCTGAATCGATATTGGCAGCAAAAAAATTGGCTGAAGAAGGTATTTCAGCTGAAGTTATTAATGTCTTTACAATTAAACCAATTGATATAGCTGGTATTGTTGAATCAGTTAGCAAGACAGGTGCTGCTGTGACGGCAGAAAATCATAATATCATTAATGGTTTGGGTAGTGCGGTCAGTGAGGTATTAGCCGAAAATAAACCAGTACCTTTAGAGCGTGTTGGTGTTAAAGACCGTTTTGGTGAGGTTGGTTCGGTTGATTATTTAAAAGAAACAATGGGCTTGACTGCTGCAGATATTGTTGCGGCTGCCAAAAGAGCGATTGCTAGAAAATAGGATTTTAAATGTAAGGAGCAAATTAGCTATGGAAGAAATTATTTTTAAACCGCAGATTATTGAATATGATAGCTGTAGTGAATTTATCGCGGCAACTCAGTTCAAGGTGGATGACTTAATTTTCACAAGCCAGTCTGTCTATGAAAATTTCTTAAAAAATTATGAATTTGAATCAAAAATTATCTTTCAAAGACAATATGGCTCAGGTGAACCAAATGATGAAATGGTTAGTAAAATCATGGCAGAGGTCAGAAAAGGCGATTATAAGCGCATCATTGCGATTGGTGGTGGGACGGTTTTAGATATTGCTAAGATTCTATCTGTTACTGATGATCGCAGCTTAGATGAGCTTTATGAGCAAATTGATACGGTTAAGTGTCAAAGGACGCTGCTTGCAGTGCCGACAACCTGTGGTACAGGTAGTGAGGTTACTAATATTGCAGTTGTTAATCGACTGCGCTTAGGTACCAAAATGGGCTTAGTCTCACCCGAAATGTTTCCAGCACAAGCAATTTTAGTGCCAGAGCTGTTAAATGGTTTGCCAAAATATGTCTT
Source organism: Enterococcus sp. MMGLQ5-1 (assembly GCF_013155265.1). Classification (GTDB taxonomy): domain Bacteria; phylum Bacillota; class Bacilli; order Lactobacillales; family Streptococcaceae; genus MMGLQ5-1. The sequence continues at coordinate 101,102 of NZ_JABJXU010000010.1, forward strand.
TGCAACGAGCTCGATTGATGCCTTAGTGCACGCTACTGAATCAGCTGTTTCACCAAAGGCGACTGAGTTTACTAGATTGTTTTCCTACGCAGCGATTCGTAAAATTATTAATGGTTTTCAACGAATTGTTGCTGAAGGGGAACAGGTGATGCCAAGCTTAATGAAGGATTTTCTGATAGCGAGTACCTTTGCCGGCTTGGCCTTTGGAACGGCTGGCTGTGGTCCGGTTCATGCCATGAGCTATCCCTTTGGTGGCACCTATCATGTTGCACATGGTGAAAGTAACTTTGTTATTTTTACGGGTGTGCTCAAGCATTATGTTGAAAAAGATAATTCAGGCGCTGTCGTTGACTTAAATCATTTGCTTTCAGAATTGCTAAACTGCCCAATTGAAGACGTTTATATTGCCTTGGACAGTCTTTTAGATCAAATCTTACCTAAGCAATCAATGAAAGAATATGGTGTTCAAGAAGTTGAGCTGTCAGAATTTGCTAAAAATGTCATTCAAGAGCAGCAGCGTTTGTTAGGTAATAGTTTTTATCCTTTAGATGAAGCACAAGTATTAAAAATTTATCAATCCATTTATTAATTATTATTACTAATTTACGCTAATCACCTCCTTTGAAAATCAGTAAAAATAAAGCAATGATAATTATAAATAAGAATATAAGCTTATTAATCAAGAAACATTTTAATAAGCTTATTTTTTTGTGAAATGCTACTTACTATAAGATTAGTTCGGAGAAAATTGAAGATATGAGTTACCGTAATAGGATTAAATGATAGATGAAAATAATAAATTGGGCTTAAATTTAAGCAAATAATAAAAAAAATCACTCCTAGCTAAACTCAATGGCAAGAGAATTTGGCTAGGAGTGATTAATATTAATTGGGTGATAAGGGGTATCACCTCAAATAAACGAATTATCTTTAAATCAATTTCACTTATTAACTATTAATAGAAATTAAAGTTTTAAAGTGATTAATATCTTCAATACAATATTTCAATGCAGCCTCTACCTCTTCAAGTGGGTAGATTTTATCATCTAAAATTTGATATAAATCTTCGTCTAAAACACCAGCATCCAATAGCGATACTGCTCTTGCGAAGGCATATTGCGAATGAACACGAACACCTAAAATTTGTAATTCTTTAGAGTAAACATCGTTTGTACTGAAAGGACAGTTTTCTTTGGCGATGCCAATAATGATAACCTTACCACGAATTTTAACAGCCGCTGTTGAAGCTAAAATAGAGCTTGCCACACCAGAAGTTTCAAAAACGGTATCGAATCCAGTGCCATCATTTATTGTTTTAGCATATTCTTTAAGCGAATCCTTAATTGGATTAACAATATTGAAGCCCATATTCTTAGCGTAATTTAAACGATAATCGCTAACTTCGCTAATCGTAACCTCTGCACCAGCATGTTTGGCAACAACTGCAATTAACATACCGATTGGGCCGCCACCAGATACGAGCACTTTATCACCAATTTCTAGCTTTGCAGTCATTACATCATGGACGGCTACTGCTAAAGGCTCAGCCATTGCAGCTAATCTCATATCCATATCTTTTCTAACTTTATAGAGCTTTTTAATTGGGACTTTAACATATTCAGCAAAAGTACCCTCTACATGGATACCCAAAATTTTGAGTTCTTCACAAACATTATCATATCCTGTGATACATGATGGACAATTGCCGCAGGAAAAGAATGGTTGTGCGACCACAGCATCTCCGATTTCAATTCCATTTTTCATTTTACCTTGAAAATCAATCAATTCTCCGACAAATTCATGTCCTGGAATTCTAGGATAAGTAGCGGTGGCGTGGTGTCCTTGGTAGACATGAATATCTGAGCCACAAATACCTGCATATTTAACCTTGATTAGGGCTTCGTTTGATTCTAAAACTGGCATTTCTTGTTGCGTAAATTGTACATTATTTGGTTCAATAAATAGAGCACTTTTCATTTTTGGTCACTTCCAATTTTCTAATTAAGTAAGGTACACATTTTATATTAATTGTATACAATTAATATAAATAAAATACACTTAGATGTCAATAGCAAAATCATTAATAATTTAAAAAATTGCTCTGATTATTTGCCTATGCTATACTTTTATCAAGTTTGGTTAGGAGAAGCTCATGAAGGAATACGTCACATTAAAAGATGTTGCACAAAAAGCCGGATTATCTATTAGTAGTGTTTCTAAAATATTAAGTGGTAAAGATAATTTTAAAGCTGCGACAAGGGATAGGGTCATTAAAATTGCCGAGGAGCTTGGCTATTCTCCGAATGCATTGGCTCGAGGTGTTAAAAATAGGAGCGGTTATCGCACGATAGGATTTTTTGTACCAAATATTTTAAATCCTTTTTTTGCGGAATTGGTTAATGAAGTTGAAAAAAGGCTTTCTAGGCATGGCTTTATATTGACATTGTGTATTTTTGACGATGATGCTAAAAAAATGTCTGACTTTTTGAAAATGCTAATCGAGACACGGGCTGAAGGCTGTATTATTGCTGGAACAAGAGAGGATGCTTGTGAGGCAGAGTTTCAGCAGGCAAAGCGTTTTTTAAATATGGTTTCGATCCAGGCGGATATTGCTGGTATTGATCGTGTTGATGTGACGGATGAAAAAGGTACCGAGGAGATTGTTAATTATTTAATCGGTAAGGGACATCGAAATATTGCTTTTTTAGGCTATCGTTTTGATATATCGGTTTTAAAACACCGCTTAAACGGCTATTATCGTGCATTAAAGCGTGCCAGTATTCCTATTCGGGAGGCTTATGTGGTTGAAAGTGAGCATGATAATCAAGCATTGTATCTGTCTGCTAAAAAGCTAATAGAATTGCCAAATCGACCAACTGCAATTCACTGCATTAATGAATTCAGCGCCTCAAGTGCTTATTTGGCGATACGTGATGCAGGTCTAAGAATTCCTGAGGATATTTCTATTACAGGCTTTGACGGTATTTCTATTTCCAAAATGCTATTACCTCGTTTAACAACGATTCAGGATCCGATTGATTTATTGGCGCAAATTGCAGTTGATATGCTCGTGGCACGAATTGACAATCAAGATCAATCAAGTGATAACAAACATATCTATGTTCAACATCGAATGATTGAAAATGACTCGGTAGCGCAGCTTGAATAGCATTATTTGTTAATTTTTTGACATCTTCTCTCATAGAAGATGTTTTTTTGTTGAATTATTTTTATAATATGGGCTAAAATTTTTGGATAACATTAATTTGATGGTAGTTTTTTATTAGGAATAGATACCAAATGCGGTTTTAGTTTGTTATTATAATTCAAACGTTTGAATTAATATAGCAAAAATATTTCACTGATTTTAGTTGACTATTACTCTAAATTTACCTATAATACAAGATAAGTAAGCGGTTGCAATATTTTTTTAGTATTAATTGTATACAATAGTTATCAAAAGTATTTTTAAATATGTTTGTTTATTCTATTATTTTCAAACGTTTGAATTATCGAGAGGAGTTATTGACTATGAAAATGTTAATCGCTGGAGAAGAACGTGATTCTTCCAATGGAGAGGTAATTTATGTTACTAATCCTGCGACGCAGCAAGTAATTGATTCTGTTCCAAAATCAACATTTGAAGATATCCAAGAGGCATTAGATCATGCAGTTGATGCTAAAAAAGCTTGGCGAGACGTTCCAATCTTTGAACGTTCAAATATCTTGATGAATTATGCTGAGCTATTGCGAGCGCATAAAACAGAAATTTCTACTATGGTGTGTTATGAATCTGGAAAGACGCTTCAGTCATGTTTAGATGAGCTAGATTCCTGTATCAATGTTTTTAGAGCCTATGCTGAAAAGGCTCGTAATTTTTCTGGTAAAGTAATGCCAAGAGACTCTGAAAAGCGAGTTGTTGGAGATGTAATTTTTAATTACCCTGAACCACTAGGTGTTGTTGTCTCAATTGTGCCTTATAACTACCCGATTGAATTATTTGCGCATAAAGTAGCACCTGCTTTAGTGATGGGGAATACGGTTGTTGTTAAGCCGGCAACTGAAACGCCGCTTGGCAATATTATGATGACAAAGCTTTTAGTCGAGGCAGGTGTTCATCCAGGGGCGATTCAAATAATCACTGGGCGAGGCAGCGAAATTGGTAATTGGTTTAGTGAAAGCTCAAAAATTGACCTGATTAGTGTAACAGGTAGCACGGCAGTTGGTATTCAGGTAGCTAAGCAAGCAGCTAATAATTTGACGCATGTTTTGCTTGAGCTTGGCGGTAATGATCCATTAATTATTTTTGACGATGCGGATATTCCAGCAGCGGTTGGTCAATCAATTGTTGGACGTGCAAGTAATGCTGGACAAACTTGCTGTGGGACAAAGCGATTTATTGTTCATAATAAAATAAAAGCCGAATTTGAAAAACAATTAATTGATGAATTAAAAGAGTTTGTTGTCGGTGATCCATTAGATTCAAAAACTTTTTATGGTCCCTTGGTTAGTGAACGGGCCGCAAAAAATGTTGAACAGCAAATTAATGAAACGCTTGAAGCAGGTGGACGCTTGATTTTTGGTGGTAAACGCTTTAATCATGCCTTTATTGAACCGACGGTTATTACAGACGTGACACCGGATATGGCGATTGCCAAGGACTTGGAAATCTTTGGTCCTGTTTTTCCAATTATTGGTTTTGATACGGTTGAGCAAGCAATTGAAATTGCAAATGCGTCATGCTATGGCTTATCCAGTGGTGTAATGACTGCCTCAATGGCAGTGGCTATGAAGGTTGCCAATGAAATTGAAGCAGGGACTTGTGTAATAGGGGGGACTGGTAATTACCGGTCAGCACATATGCCATTTGGCGGTCCTAAAATGACAGGCATTGGTCGTGAAGGTGTGACTGAAACCTTAAATGAATATAGTCAAATTAAAAATGTTGTCTTAAAAGGGTTTGGCCATTAGGTCATATAAAATGGAGGAATTAAATGGAAAATGAATCAATCGTTAATACAGGTGCGGTAAAAGGGGTCGCTAAGAGTAAGGTTAAGGTTTGGCCAATTTCTACCTTTTTGATTCTGTTATATTTAATTGTTGCAATGAGCGACAATTTCAAGGGGATTTTTGTTCCCTCTTTTAAATCAGAATTTTTGGTAAATAACACGCAGATCGGGTTTGTAATGACCGCTAGCTTATTGGCATACGCAGTTTTTCAATATATAGGCGGTATGCTAATTGAAAAATTTGGTTATAAAAAGGTTTTAATGCTTGGCTTTATACTTAGTATTTTAGCAATTTTATTTTTAGTAAATTGTCTCAATTTCGCAATGCTAATCGTCAGTATGTTTTTACTTAATACGGGGATGGCGATGTTTAATATTAGTGTTAATACACTTGGACCGGCTTTACCTCTTGCTTCAACGGCGATTTTAATGAGTGCAATTAATGGCTCGTATGGTGCAGGGAATACAGTATTACAATTAATTTCAGGCAAGCTTTTGGCGACAGGAATAAATTGGCGTTCATTTTTTATCTTTATGCTGATTGTCGTTCTGGCGATGTTTATCTATTTAATATTTTTGAAAATACCATTTCAACCGGTTGTTAAGTCGGGTGATAAAGCTAATAGTGTTTTGAAATCGCCCGTTTTATATTTATATATTGCTGCAGCGGGATTTTATCTGGCTTCTGAGTATGGTATTGGTAACTGGTTTGTTAATTATATGAGTGATTCTTTTGCAATGACATCAGATCAAAGCTCGTTATATATTGCTCTCTTTTTTGGTTGTAAAACGCTTGGCTTAGTTTTTAGTGGTTTTATCGCCGATAAAATTGGTTATTTCCGCTGTATTCTAATTTACGGTCTTGTAGCAACTTTAACCTCATTTATTGGTGTTGCGTTAGGTCAAGGTGGACTTGTTATTTTTGCGATTGGTGGCTTTGCATTTTCAGCTATCTTTCCAACAATCATCACAACAATTGGTGGCTTTTTCAAGGACCGTACTTCAATGGCAACAGGCTTGATTTTAATGTTTGGTACCCTGATTGCGATGGTCGTTAGTCAAATCATTGGTATTTTAAATGATGCACTGGGTACGCAAAATTCGTTTTATGTTGTCGCAATTTCAATATTATGTTGTACCATTTTCTCTTATCTAATCGGTTTGAGAAGTAAGAATAATTAAAAAATTGGAGGAAAATTAATGTTATCAATTCGCTTAAAAAGAATTAAACGCAGAATGTTTGAAGAGGAGTTTGTTGAGCCGGGAACGTGGTATTTTAAGGATACAAATATTGTAACCGATGAGAATCGTGATGAGCCGTTAGTTGTTAGAAAGGGGATGGCATCTCGTTATATTGGGGAACATTTACCAGCCTATATTAAGCTAGATGAGCTCATTGTTGGTAATCCAAATATGAATAGTGTGGGCTTTGGATCGGTCTTGCCAATCTATGCGACTGAAGAAGAAGAAAGAAAGGCAGAAAACTACAAGTTAAATGAGAAGTCTGTTTGGGGACATCATCCACCTAAATGGGATAAGGTATTAAAAGTTGGTTTTAAAGGCATTATCGAAGAAATCAATGAAAAACTTTTTGTTGAGCTTGAAAGGGAAACGCCAGATCAGGAAGCAATTAATGAGTATCGGGCGATGCTAATTGCAATTGAGGGGGTACTTTCGTTTGCCAAGCGTCATTCAGATGCTGCGCTTAAAATGAGTCTTGAGGAAGCTGATGAAACGCGTCGTAAAGAACTATTTGAAATTTATAAGGTGACCAGTAAAGTGCCTTATTTACCAGCAGAAACCTTCCATGAGGCCCTGCAAGCCTACTGGTTTACCTATTGCTTAGTTAATAGTGGTGGTGAATTTGTACCGCTAGGCCGTACCGATCAAATTGTGTATCCATACTATGAAGCGGATATTAATGCAGGTAGAATCACTGATGAGGAAGCAACCGATTTAATTGGCTCATTCTTAGCGAAATGTAATGAGCGTATCTGTACAGATACTAAAAAATGGGAAAATCATTATGATTACGGTTTATTCTCACAAGGCGTACCACCACAATTTGGCTCAAGTATGGAAGAAAGCGGTGGTCATGAGGCCGGTGGTTACGATATTCGTGGATTAGGCTGGCAGGACCATGAGGATGATGATAGTGAAGCAAACTTTAATTTTGGACAGTCCGGTAATGACTGGTTGATGAATATGATTGTTGGTGGCTTACGCCCAGACGGCGAGGACGGCACGACAAAGGTTACCAGTGAAATGGTTCGCTTGCGCTTTGAAATGGACTTATTAATGCCAACCTTATCAGCGCGTGTTTCTTCTAAAACACCTGATTGGTTCTGGGAGCAGCTTGCTGAATGCTTGAAAAAAAGTGACGGTGAACCGGCTATCTACAATGATGATGCCATTATTCCGGGCTTTGTAGAGCTAGGTATTCCTTTGGAGGATGCCCGCGATTATAGTAATGATGGCTGCTGGGAATGCTTGATTCCAGGTAAGAGTCACTTTACCTATGCACATGTTATGAATACGCGTGCTTTAGAATGGGTATTTACGCAAGGTACTACCTTATTAACTGGTGACCAAGAAGGCTTGGATCTAGGACCAGTATCACAATATGAAACCTATGAAGCTTTTTATCAAGCGTATTGCAAGCAAGTCAATTCACAAATAGATGAGCAGATTGAAAAACGTTTAGAAAATCTTGGTTTGTCTAAAATGATTGCACCAGATCCTTTAATTTCAACTATTTTTGAGGGTTGTATTGAAAAGGGACGCGATTTAACGGATGTCAACACAGTGCCTTATACCTTCCATTTACCATTGATTACAGGACTTTCTAATGTTGTTGATTCACTTGCAGCAATTAAGAAATTAGTCTTTGAGGATCAGGACGCAACTTTAGAAGACTTTAAAAACGCGATTGAAAATAACTGGGTCGGTTATGAGGATTTACAATTAAAGGCAAGCAACCGTGTACCTAAATTTGGTAATGATGATGATTATGTGGATGAAATTTTAACTGATGTGATGAAGGATTTTGAAGAATATGTTGTTTCGTGGCGCACTAAACAAGATAAACTATTATTGCCATGTGGCATTGGTACCTTTGAAAATTATTCAGCATTAGGGCGTAATCTCTCTGCAACTGCTGACGGCAGATATTCTGGTGAACCATTAGCGCCTAACTATTCACCAACTGCTGGTGTTGATGTTGAAGGTACGACTGCGGTGATCAAGAGTGCAACTAAACCTGATTTATTACGTTATTTCTGTGGCTGTCCAATGGACCTTTCGTTGAATTCAAATGATTTTAGCGGTGAAATTGGTACGATGAGAATGAAAGGCGTACTTCGTTCATTCTGTGATCTTGGTGGTCAGATTGGTACATTTACAACAACTAGCATTGAAGAATTAGAGGATGCAAGAATTCATCCAGAAAATCATAAAGATCTTAAGGTTCGCATGGGTGGCTTATCTGCTTACTTTATTGCTATGGCGCCAAAACAGCAAGAAAATGTGATTCAACGTTTTAGTAGATAATCGGAATAGGAGGATGTTTTGTGAAAAGTGAATTAAGTGCATTTGTAGCAAATATCCAAAAGGGTTGTATTCATGATGGACCGGGTCTAAGAACGACAGTTTTTTTAATGGGGTGTCCTCTGCGCTGTAAATGGTGCCAAAATCCAGAGAATTTGAGAGATAAATCAGTGTTACTTTATGCCGCTGATGAATGCAGGCATTGTGGTGCTTGTGTTGATGTTTGTCCTAAAGGTTGTATTACAGCAGACAAAGTGACTGGGAAAATCATTTTTGATCGAACGAACTGCGATGATTGTGGTGCCTGTGCCAAGGTTTGTTTGGTGGGTGCACGTAAGATGTGTGGCCGGCGGATGACTGCGGAAGCGTTATTTGAAGAGGTTATGAAAGATGAGGTCTTTTTCAGAAATACCAATGGTGGCATTACGATTAGTGGTGGTGAACCGACCGTTCATATTGCCTATCTAAAAGCCGTTTTTCAAAAGTTTCAAGCAATTGGTATTTCTACAGCACTCGAAACAAGTGGTTATTGTAATACAAAATCATTGGTTGAATTAATACCGTTTGTTGATGTCTTTCTATTTGATTTTAAGGCTGATACAGAATTGGTTCATCGTGAAGCAACTGGTGTATCTAATCGATTAATTAAGCGTAACCTGCAAACTGTAATTGATTCTGGAACACGAATCGTTATCCGGATTCCTTTAATTCCAAGTGTCAATGACGGAGAAGAATTCACCAAAATGATGAATTATTTATCAACATTAGACTTTGGTGGTGAAATTAACATTTTACCATTTCATCAGTTTGGGATGACAAAATATGAATTGGTTGATGAGGACTATGAGCTAGAAACGATGGAAGAATGTAGCAAAGAGACGGCAGATTATTATAAAAGCATTGCCGAATCCTATGGCTTTAGCGTTGATGTAGGTGGTTCAAATATTGCAGCAAAGGTCGGTGTTTCTAACACGACGGTTAATAAAATTTGCTATTGATATTTTTGTAAAAAAGGCGTTTAGAGATGTAAAAATGGGTATTAAATTGATTCGATAGGAAGGTGAGAAACAAGCTAAGTTTGCATTTATTGACTTTGGTAATTTTTTTCAAAGTGCGAGCTGTACTTGTTTCTCGCTTTATTATTTTATATAACAGGCTAGACGGAAAACGATTTAAAATCTTTATAGTGCTATTTTTATATTGTGCTTTTCTGGCGTGTAAAGCCTGTGATTCGAAAATATTAAATAAAGAGGGGTGGACTGATGTCAAGCCCCTTTTATGATAACTGAATACAAAGACAATATTTAAAATTGTATCCATAAATATTGGTTTGTATTTAAATTGCAAAATAATATTTTATTAAGTATAATATTATAATAATTACTTATCTATGAAAAATATTAAAAAAAGTAAGGAGGAGTTATGGTAAAAGGTAAGAAGGCTTCAAGCGAGGAAAGCTATGAACACCTATTAAATATGATTTTGACTAAGAAAATTATGCCTGGAGAGCGCATTCCTGAATTAAAAATTGCTGAGCAGTTAAATGTGAGTAGAACACCAGTGAGGGATGCGATGAAGCGATTGGAAAATGAAGGCTTAATTGAAATATTTCCAAAGCGCTTTGCGCAGGTCAAGGATTATTCAATCAAAGAGATACAAAATATTGGAGCAGTACGTTTAGCCTTGGATACCTTGGCGGTGCGTTTGGCCTCGTTACATGGCAGTCAGCTTGATTTTATTAAGATGCTGGATCTGGCGAAGGCATGTGAGCGTGCTTCAATTGATGGTGATTTATTGCTAAGAAGTCAAGCGGACTGTGATTTTCATTTGGCCTTATCGAATATAAGTAAAAATTCTAGCTTGGTAAAAATTCAAAAAAGCTTGTACTTAAGCATTCAATTTATCATGATTCATCATCCAAATCCAAATAGTGATGAAAAAAGACAATTAAAGCAGCATTATGAATTAGTTCAAGCACTCTCAGATCATAAAGAGAGTGAAGCGATTGCTATTATTACAGATCACCTAGCTTCCTTCTATGCGCTTGGTAGCGACTTTCCTCCGGGTTTCTTTTTAAATCAATCTATTAATCCGATTGAACAAGCGATTGCTTGGGAAGAATCTGAAACTGGTGAAAAAATACTGAAGCTGGATAAATAATAAAACACTAAGAAACGATATTGATGGTTTCTTAGTGTTTTATTGTATGGAATTTAGATGTTTATGCTTATCAGTCTGGATGGTTGATGGAGTTAATCGGCATTTTTAAAAACATCGATATTTTTAGCGAAGTAATCATAGCCAGAGTAAATTGTAAAAATCAAACAAAGATATAAAAGAATTAAATCAATTCTGATTGTGCCGAATGGTATGTTATTCAATAACAAGAAAATAATGGCAAACATTTGTGTTGCAGTTTTGATTTTTCCTGGCCAGGCTGCTGCTAAAACAGCACCATTTTGTTCAACAATCAATAGCCTCAAGCCAGTCACTGCTAATTCTCGACAGATAATGATTGCGATAACCCAAGCAGGCGCCTTTTCTAAGGGAACTAGAAAAATAAATGCAGTCATCACTAGCATTTTATCAGCTAGTGGATCAGCAAATTTACCAAAATTTGATACGATATGCCAGCGTCGCGCCAGAAAACCATCAAGCCAGTCGGTAAAGCTCGCAATTGCAAAAATTATTGTTGCGATTAATTGTGCAATTGGTAAATCGATGTTTCCAAATGTCAATGTGCCTAAATTAAACGGAATACTAAGAAAAATGATGAAAACAGGGATTAAAAAGATTCTTAGCATGGTTAGCTGGTTAGGCAAATTATTTTTTTTCAAGACAAACTCCTTTGAATTTCGTAATTTATTATGATTTATAAGAAATATTGATTACTAGATAGACAACAGTATTAGTCGTGCTAGTTAAATCGATGGCTTGACCATTTAAGGTAACAGCGATATTTGGTTTGTTTCCGATTGTCACCTTAACGGATTGGTTTGTATTACTTAATGTTGCCTCTTGAGTCATTCCGCCTGCTTCGCCGTTGCCGATGACATTACCATTTGTTCCAGTATATCCTAATAAATTAGCTTGTGTTGTATTATCTAGAATACTTACCCAGCTTCTGCCTGTATCTGATGCGGTAATGGTTAGCTTTGCAGGCTCTGTTACATCAGTCGCTGTAACAGTAATTGTATTACTTTCAGTACTTGCGATTTTAATTTGGTTCTCCTTAACAGCTTCTTCTGAAGACGAAGCTGCAGTTGAAGCAGATGAGCTAGCTTGGCTTTGCGTTGATGACTCTGAAGATGAAACAACTGAATAGCTACTATTTGAAGTATCATTGCCGCTATTTTGCTGAACGACAACTAAAATCACAACTGCGATAATGACAATTGCAAATAAGCTTAAGATAATGGCTGGTAAATGATCAAGCCATGACCTTGGATGCCTAGTTACACGAGAAGGCTGTTTTTTACTCTGCTTTTCAGCTGCTATTTCTATATTATCGTGATCAATCTGCTTTTCTACCATTCCTGCGTCGTTAATTTTTTTTTCGCTTGGTATTTGAATTGCTTTATCAGATTGATTGGCTTCAGCCTCAAGATCAACTAAATCTTCATTAGTGAATGCGTCAACTAGGGGTGCATCTGGAATGCTTAAAGCTCTAGCGTATTGGCGAATAAATGCACGTGTATAAAAAGCGCTAGGCAGCAAATCAAACTGATCATTTTCGATTAATTGTAAATATCTTTTTTGGACCTTCGATTTTTGTTGAATATCATCTAGTGTTAGATTTTGTCTTTTTCTTTCTGATTTTAATACTTCGCCTATTGTATGTTGCATCGTAATTCTCCTCTTTATCTTTACAAAATTATTTCAAAATATGTCAATATTATGACAGGGTCACGATTCGAGCCGTGCATTCTAAATATAGCATAGATTTAGTATAAATCATAATATAATTGGATAATATCAGACATTTTAACGAAAAATTAAGATTTTTAAGGAAAATGTAATTGAAATGAAATATTATTTGTAACAAAAAATAAATACTTTAGAAATCTTTTTGTCATAAAAGAGTAGAGAATATTACAATGGTCAATCATTAGTAGCTTCTGAAATATTTTCAGGCATAATGGTGAAAACAGATTTTTCTGCCGTAATCAAAAATTGCTCAAAATATCCTGTTACCATTTCTAAATCAATCGAATTAATGACTTCGGGTAAATCGAAAATAGTTTTTTCACCGAATAGATTCTGTGAAAATTGATTGGCAATGTATTCAAGAGAATTAAGCGAAGCGATTGTTTTGCCAATTGTTTTCTTCTTAATGATATTTAAATGATAGTCAGTCCAATCCGCTGAATTTTGAAATTTAAAAATCATTTTTTCAAGTATTTCAGCTAGCTTTGCTGGTGAATTTGTATCAGAGTAAATTTCAATAAAATGAAAGGTTCGATCCAAATTGAAGCCGGCATCAAACGAATCATCAATTAGTGCTTTTTGATATAATCTTTGATAATTTGCTGAACTTTCAGAAAAAAGTAATTGCAAAGCGAAGGTCAAGGATAGCTTATAGTCTAGTAAGTTTTCGGGGGAAAGATGCGATAAAGCGTCATTACCCTTAAAACCGATAATCATTTTTGGTTGTGCAACTGACATTTGGTAGCTGCTAGACTGAATTACTTTTTGCTTAGAGACTGGAGCGATTCGTTTTATTTCTGCTGGTTTTGGGAGTTTTTTTGAGAATTGATTAATTTCAATATATTTCATCATTTCCTCGGGAATAAAAGGCCCTGTGATAAACAAAGTCATATTGCTAGGCTGATAAAATGTTTCATAGCAGGTATAAAGATCATTTACTGAAATATTTGTGATGCTCTCTACAGATCCAGCAATATCAACGCTTAATGGCTGGTTAGGATATAAATTTTTCAATAGACCGAAAAATAAACACCAATTTGGGTCATCAAGATACATCTGGATTTCTTGTTTGATGATTCCCTTTTCCTTTTCAATTGAAGCCTTTGAAAAATAGGGTGTTTGTACAAAATCCAGTAATAATTCAATGCTTTGGTAGCTGTTTTCAATTGTAGAAAAAAGATAGCTTGTTTTGGTGAAGCTTGTAAAGGCGTTGCTAGAGGCGCCGAGATTGGAAAATAAATCAAAAGCGTCATAATTTTCTTTTTCAAAAAGCTTGTGCTCCAAAAAGTGAGCCACGCCATCAGGAGCTCTGAATGGTTTTGTTTGATTGATTGGAATAAACGAGGTGTCAATTGAACCATAATCCGTTGTGAAAAGTGCATAGGTTTTATGGAAATCGGATTTTGGTAGTAAGAACACTTGAAGGCCATTGAACAGGGTTTTACTATAAATTGATTCGTTTAAATTTGAGTAGGTCTTTTTTTTCAATCCGCTGTCCCTTCTAAAAAATAAACTGCCTGTAGCTCGACTTGGCGGGCAATCCGAATGACATCTTCTTTGCTAACCTTAGCAAAGGCCTCAAGCCATTGATCATTTGGTAATAAATTGGGCATTTTCAATGAAAGATATAAGCGTTCGATTAGAGCTCTTTGCGAGTCGAGGCCCTGTTGATAAATATTTTTTAATAATAGGCTAGTCTGTAACAGCTCTTGATCAGAAAAGTGACCTAATTGGATTTCCCTGAGCTGCTGATTGATGAGCTTTAAAGCCAAATTTCTATTTTGCTGTTCAATGCCAGCTTCAACAAAAAGAAAATGTTGCATGATATCAATAGATGAATCTGCGTAATAGGCTAAGCCTTGCTTTTCTCGGATATTTTGAAACAATTTTGAATGAGCGAAACCGCCGAACAAGCCGTTAAAGGCTTGTAATGCAAAGTAATCATGGCTAATTATATCTACAGGAACATAATAGCCGAGGTTTAATATTGATTGACTTGCCTTTTTAGACTCGACCTTTTCTGTAATGATATTTTGCTTACCTTCATCCACTGTCTCGAACGCCTGAGTGGACCTCCCTTTTTTGAAAGGAAACTTTGAGAATGCCGCAATTATTTTTTGGTCATCGACCTCGCCACAAACCAATATTTCAACCTGATCCTCCTTCAACATAGTTTGATAGTAATGATAGACCGAAACGGCATCCTCCCTTTCAATCAGCTCTTTATTTCCATAGCTTGATAAGTAGTGTCTTGCTTGCTTGAAAAATGTTTTTTTGAGCTGCTGCTTGGCATAATATGCATTATCTTCAATGCTACTTTCTACGAATTGGATTAAATTTTTTTTCTCTAGCTCAAAAGTTGTCTCATTAAAATGATTTTCATCGATATTAGGTGCGAATAAAACGGATTTGAGGAATTTAATGCCTTCATTGACTAAATTTGGTTCATTGACAAATCGTCCATTGATTAGCTTTAGATTGAGTGACAAGCAATGTAGCTCACCCTTTTTTTCAACGGTAGCTGAAAATTTTGCCCCATAAAGCGTATCAAGCTTTTCTTCAAAGCGCTTGTTATCGGGATAATCCTTATTATTCCTTTCAAATAAGCAGGTTAATAATGCTCTTTTTGCAAAAATCTCTTCTTCAATTTTTGTTTCAAAACGAATAATAATTTGTACTGTTTTGAATTTGTTGGTATTTAAAATGTTTAAATTGATACCTGAGTCTAATCTCATCAAAATCTCCAATCTATTATTGTTATAAAATAGTATAGGATAGTTATATATATGTCATTATTGCATCATTTTTTCTTCCTAATCAATAACATTTTACCAATAAAAAAATAATAAAGTAAAAAATTAGAGCTATTTTTTTAAAAAAATAACAAATTAAGCTATAATAAAAAGGTATTATAAAATAAAGGAGAATTGATATGATTAAAGAATTTAAAGCATTTATTATGCAAGGCAGTGTCGTAGATTTAGCTGTTGGTGTTGTAATCGGGGGCGCCTTTACGGCAGTTGTTAAATCTGTTGTTGAGAGTCTTATCACACCCTTGATTACTTTAATCATTTTTCTAGCAACTGGTAGCAAGTCAACAACCTTTTCTGGCTTGACAGTTGATTACAATGGTATTCAATTTAAATTCGGAGATTTGATTTCTGCACTTATTACATTTTTGATTACTGGTATTGTCCTCTTTTTAATTGTTAAAGCGTTCAATAAAGCCAAATCATTTGGTCATAAGCCAGAAGTGGTTGAGCAAGCGCCAGTTACCGAAGTTGATTTACTACAAGATATTAAACTACTGCTTGAAAAGGATAAAAAAGCTAATTAAATTGAAAACCTCATCTAATTTATTTACGAAAGTAAAATAGATGAGGTTTTTTGTTTGTGAAAGAGTGATTGCTCTAATAATGATGATAATGAGAAAGCTTTGGAAAAACTGAACGATCAGCTATACCGATAATGATTCCTTGCCCGAATAGTGCGAAAACAGTACCAATATTTACTGCAACTAAGTGATGCTCAGCGATGCCAATTAATAAAATAATGATAGCTGGAATTAAAAAATTGATTAATTGTGCCGTCTGAGCGTTGCCATTAGTATATTTGAAACGAATAATGTTAGTCATTTCATCACCTGGATGTAGAATCAGATTGACACGCTGGTAAATAGAAACAGCGATTGCTACCATTGTCACACCAATAAAGGCTAGAATGATTTTAAAGTATAATGGCGCAAAAGCGACATGAAGATAAGTAAGGAAAAAATTTTTGGATACTGCAACTAGTGGTCCAAAAAAACCAATGAAAATTAGGTTGCCGATAATTCTACGCAAATTGATTTCATATAGTAAGAAGCAGTTTATAACAATTTGGAGCAGCCCGTATAATACGAGTACAGTGCCTATTGATACATTAGAAAAATAGGCAATGTTGGCAGCACTGGCAGTCCAAACAGGACTGCCCATATTTGTTGCAACAGTTAATCCATTACCCAATGCATTCATCAAGAGAGAGATTAGCAAGAAAAAAATACTTTGTGTGGTTGATAATCGATTCTCGTTATACATATTGAGAGACTAGCTCTGGAAACCATAATTTGATTTCACGCTGCGCATTTTCAGGTGAATCCGAACCATGAACAATATTCCGGATTGCACCTGTATGCCATGAACGTCCGAAATCTCCACGAATTGTTCCGGGAGGTGCCATTGTCGGATTAGTTGGCCCGCTGATTGCCCTGAAACCTTTAACTACTTCGGTGCCCTCCGCGATAATTGCTACCATAGGTCCTTCCATCATATATTCAACAATACCTGGAAAGTATGGTTGATCGCAAAGTGCGTTATAATGTGCCTTCAAAGTAGTTTCGTCTGCTAAGGCTGTTTTAAGGTTGATAATTTGATACCCCTTTTGCTCAATTCGTGAAATCACCTTCCCAATCAATCCTCTATTAACACCATCTGGTTTAATCAATATTAAAGTTTGCTCTGCCATACGTCCTCCTTTTAAACATCTTTACTATAGTATTTTAACAAAAAATGATGAAGTGGTGTAGCGCTAATTTAATCTAACTTAAAATTTAGAATAAGTCTAAAAAATATTTATTGAAATATTTTTACAAAAAAAGTTAAAAAATGAGTTGACTGTAAAAATAAGATTTGCTATTATAAGAAAGCTGTCGCAGGAAAAGGCGAAAGCAAAAAAAACTTTTAAAAAAAGATTTAAAAAAAGATTGACAATTAAAAG
>NZ_JABJXU010000011.1 GCF_013155265.1 Enterococcus sp. MMGLQ5-1
ACACGACACGACACGACACGACACGACACGACACGACACGACACGACACGACACGACACGACACGACACGACACGACACGACACGACACGACACGACACGACACGACACGACACGACACGACACGACACGACTTTAGCCGAGCGTTCGTTTGTGAGAAAAAGCTTGGCGCTTGCCAAGCTTTTAAAGCTAATCGGTGCTTGCACTTTATCTCATTTTTATTTTTTGATGACAGCTGATGATGGCTAGAGGATTCAGTCATATCGACATTTCAAGGGGGAATGGCGATAGTACGTTAGGATAAAATGAGAAAAGAGGGCATTAAAATGAAAAAGGGACAGATAAAACAGGGCGTGTGCTTCGGACTAGCAGTCAGTGTGCTGGCATTGGTTTTGGTGCTAATCAAGCCTGAGCTTGCCAGTGCATATGATGTGGTCGATGACATCGTAACGGTCACAGCAGAGGACGGCACAGATTTCAATGCAATCTATAACAAATACAAGGAACACAGCATTATCGAGCTACCTGCTGGCACCTATACGCTATCGGACTCGCTCGTTATCAATGACCCAGTGATTATCCGAGCTGCCGGGAACTTATCTGCAGCTGATATCATCATTGACGGTGGCGCAAAAGAAGAAACAGCTGGGACTGACGATGAGGTTTGGCAGGCGCATCTCAAGCTGATTCATGATGCCTTGTCAGGTGAGACGGTAGACTATCAGCTGATTGAGCGGCTGATTCCGATGGCACTTGTCAAATATCCACAATCAGAAACTGGACGTGGTGCTAGGCTGTGGAGCTGGGTAAAGACTAGCCTTCTCGCTTTAAATACTAATTATAAGAACGAAGGCTATAACCAATGGAATCCGATAAATCAAGAAGAGCTTGGTGAAATCCCTTTTCAGATTAAGCAATCAATTCGCTATAAAAGAGGTGCGCAATACTTTAACGAGAATAAAGCAGCGATTTTATCCGCCTTTGAAGTTGCATTTCCAAGCAGCGAAAGAAGTGAGTTAGCCTTTAAGCATCAGCTTCATATGGACAATGCATATGCCATGCTACAGGGTGTGACCTTACAGCACTTTATGGGCTTTCAGATGTTTAATCGTAATCAGCAGCTAATTGATACTCACGATGCTACCAACACTGCGCCTACGAGTAATTACTATGACGAACTTATGCCAACATACGCTTCGGCAATTTCGATCAATGGTTCAATTGATCGAGTCAAGGTCACTAAAAACTTTATGGCTGATATTCTAGCAGTAGATACAGGTAGCGCTTCAAATATTAACAATGCTGCCGATGGCTCTAATGCTGATTTTACTAATAGGTATTTTAATAAGCTATACTATCGTAAATATAATGGTAATAGTGGCTGGCCTTCTTGGGATATGACTGATCTATCGGGAAATACGGCTTATGGAGATGTAGGGCTTAATACTAAAAAATATGAGCAAACGATTGATTCATATAATGAGCTACCAAGCCCTATCTTTTTGGTCAATGGCGGTTCGGTTTCTAACTCAGTCATTGCCTATAATGGCAGTACCTTTTTTAAAGATGAGGGGACTATCACTGGTAATTTTTTAGCTAATAATACAGTGAATGGTAGTCAAAGCACGGTTAAGATAGGCTATAACGCTGGGGATTTTGTCGCGATGGCGAGCTATGGCTATGCTCGTTTGACCAATAATACCATCGTCAATAATAATGCCAAATGGAATTTTCTTTCAATCAACGGTGATTTAGTCATGCAAAATAATATTCTTTTGACCTTAACGACCGACGGTAATTATCAATCAGGTGCGGGTCAGATAGATCAAAAAATTGCAGCATACTATAATGGAGATACTTCGTACTATACCGGTGATAAGATTTATAAAAACCGTATCTATGATTTAAGGTATCAAGCTGGTGGCAATTCCTCTTTACGCTTTTACAGTGGTGGAAATTGGTCATATTATAATAGTCCAGAATACTACCCAAAACGCTTCGTGACTGAGGCGGGACTGGTGAATGAGGAAAAGGATTTTACAGGCAAACGTGATACGCTTGACGGTTTATTTACAAATGTACCCAATCAGAAAACAGGGTATCGAAATAAGGATGGTTCATTGAATGAAGCGCTTAGCTATGACTTAACGCCAATCAGTGACGCATTTGTTGATCAAGGTGTTGACTGCTACTATCCGCAGGTTGGTAAGGATATCAATGGCAATGCACGGATTTTAGGAACTAAGCCAGATTTAGGTGCAATAGAGGCGACGGGTACTGAGCCAAGCTGGGCGATTGGAGGTGTAACAGATGATTTTTATATCACTGAAGATGGTGCCGGTAATAAAGATGGCTCAAGCTGGGAAAATGCCTATGCGGGCAGTGCTGATATCCAGTATGGCATTATTTTAGCGCATCGTGCGGGTGCAAAGAATGTCCACGTTGGTGCCGGTGACTTTAAGGTGCAGGGCAAGCCTTATCTCTATGCTGCCTATGCTAATGGCTTCGTGACAACTGTTTGGGATGGTGTCATTTTAGCACCAGTTGCCGACAGCCTGACAACTGATACGACCATAGGAATGAATTTTTACGGGAAACTAGATAGCGATGGGAATCCAGAGACTAAGCTGATTGGTCAGCAGTCCGCTATACTAAAGACACAGATCGGTACCTTTCCGTATGAAGCCAATTTTTATGGTCGATATGTGCAGAATGGTTATAGCTATGCTTATAATAATGACAGTTTTAGATTTAGCTGGGGCGCAGGAGAGGCTGCACACACTGCCAGAACGACCTATGGCACACGAGTAGTTTCACAAGTAGAGCCAGTCAAGGGCACAATTGAAGGGGTTGTGGTCTCTGACGGTTACGTTGCAACTGCCCAATCGACACAGCAGTCACCAAGATGGACCATTTCTGAGGAGCTTGCCAACCACAATCTTGCTAAAGGTGGCGGTGGTGTTTATCTATGGAATGGTACGATTAAAAATAGCATTATCAAAAATAATTATGAGGCACGAGCTTTTATTAATCAGTTATTTAGCTGTGGCGGTGGGATTTTCTTAAATGATAGCTCGGCCATGGAAAACACTAAGGTTGTTAACAATTTTTCGGAAACAACAGGTGGCGGGGTCTTAGCAGCAGGCTCAAACACGATTGTGAAAGATTCCTTAATCACTGGCAATATCGCGCTGGAGGATGGTGGCGGGCTGGCAACAGGTGCACAGCCAGCAACCGAGCAGGCCAATGCGCCAACTAAAATTATCAATACCGTGATTAATGGTAACTATGCGCTTGGTTTGTCATGGAATACAGCAGCTGAAGGCTATAGAAATTGGTCAATTGTCGCTGATGACACCAAGGGTAAAGGCGGTGGCTTATTATTGCATCAATATGCTGAGGTTAAGAGCTCAACGATTGTCGATAATTTTGCACCAAAAGGTGATAATGTTTATATGACAGGTGGTCTGCTTAAGAATACGGCAGTCTATTCGACCTACAGCTACGACTTGTGGGCTAGTGTTTTAAGCTCATTTGATGATAAGCTAAAAGCCGTTCAATATGTCGCTGGAGATGCTACTAATGGTTGGGTAAATAGTCCGGGTGACTATAGCGCTTTGAATGATTTATTAACGCCATATCTACCAAGTCTCTCACTTCAAAGAAGCGGTCAAGAGCACCCAAGCAGTAGCTCCTCTAAAAATTCTGATTCATTTAATTACACGATTGCCCAGGAGTTTAAGCATTTTATTATTCCAAGCATTAAGGCGCGTGGAGAGGAGGTTTCAAGTTTTGTTGATATCGCGATTGATAACGCAAATGCGGATACAATTAAGGCGAATATTCAAAATAGTGCCTTTAAGACGGTTGCACTCTCAGATGGTGAAAATCAGCTTACTGGCTTGGTCTCTAGTGAAGCTATTCAAGCAATTGGGCAAGACAATTTGGTTTATGAAAGTATTGCAGGCTTGTTTAACGATGAAGCTTATACAGCTATCGAGTCGAGCTTTGAACGAGCGGTTACAAGCTTTGGGCTGCCATTATATGTGCCTAAAGATAGCTCAACAGCACCATTAGCTGCTGCAGCTCAGCTTGCAGCAGAAGGGACAAAAGATTACGAAGTGCTCCGTGACTATTATGGTAACGTCCGTGGCAGCCAGGATATCGGCGCGTTCACCTCTGTATTGGGCTGTTTGATTACCTATCAAGCTGGTACGACTGAGTCGGTTGAGAATTTACCTGAGCAAATGATTGACACCGTAGCACGTGGTGGCACATTTGGGACCTCAGAAGCTACGCCCACACGTGAGGGCTACAAGTTTGCTGGCTGGCAGGCTGATGATGACTCGCAAACCGTTTATCAAAACGCAGCCGAGATTAAAAACGTCAGTGCAGATATGACGTTGACAGCGCAATGGTAAAAAATCCATACGGTCAGCTATGCCAGTGGTGTAGACGATGAAGCGATTGAACTGCCGGAAAGCGAAACAGTCTTAGACGGTGAAAACTATGAGATTGCAGCTACTACGCCAATCCGTGAAGGCTACAAGTTTACTGGCTGGCAGGCTGATGATGAAGCAAAAACGCTTTATCAAGCAAACGGAGAGCTTAAAGCAGTTAGCTCAGATATCACCTTGACAGCGCAGTGGCAAAAGCTAGGTGGCGGTGGTGAAACACCGATTACTATCTTTAAGATTCTTTATCAAGCGGGGACTGATGAGCGAGTTGAGGCAATGCCAGAAAATGCCGAGGTCAAACAGGGTGAAGATTACGTGATTAGCAGTCAGCTACCAGCACGAGCGGGTTATTTGTTTATTGGCTGGCAGGCTGATGATCAAGCAGGTACGGTGTATCAAGCAAATACGCTGCTTCAAAAGCTTCAGGGTGACCTGACTTTAACTGCCAAATGGCAAGCGATTACCGGTCTGCAGGTGCTTTATCTGGCGGGGACAGCTGAGTCTGTTCAAAATCTCCCAGCCCCAGCTGAGATTGAGGTGGGTAGCGCTTATATAATTTCAGATTTGATACCAGTTCGTGAGGGCTATACGTTTAGCGGCTGGCTAGCAGACGATGAAGCGGGTACGCTTTACCAGCCAAGTGATAGGCTGACCAATGTCCAAAGCAAGCTTGTGCTGACTGCACAGTGGGAAGAGCTAAAGGCAGAGGATCATCAAGTCGCTGATCCTGAAACGCCAAGTCAAGGTGAGCCACCGACATCAGCAAAGGCTAAAGAAAAAATGAAAATACTACGCTTATTGCCAATGACAGGCGAAGTATATCAAGTACCCGTATTATTAATTATTATTTTAGGTGGCATTAGTGTAGGCGTATGGTGCTGGAGGAAGAAACGTAATCTTTAAGACTGAAGCTAGAAATGCGAGTTAATTAGACGTTGCAGAATGCTGTTAATCAATAGTGAACCTTAATCATACTGAATGCCATCAATTAGTGGTGAACCTTAGCGAACATTATTAATAAAGAAATAGTTGTATTAAAAATAAATTAATCCTCAAAAGTTGGCGTGATACCAATTTTTGAGGATTATTTTGTGCGTAGCTAGGAATGCTACCGCGAATCTGTTATTGTTTCTCGGAAAGCATGCCGAATTCCTATTGTAATGATTTTTACATGAAAAAGGAGGTGGACAAAAGACGTTTAACGATTTAGAAAAAGGGTGCTAAATTGCCCCGTAAATTACGAACAATACAAAAAAGGGTTCGGACCTTTTGTAGTAACCCCTAAAAGTTAGATTTTCAGTTCTAACTTTTGGGGGTCACCTCATTTGTCCTAACCCTTTTTTCAAATTTTAAAAAGATGCTGATTGTATTATTTTTAAAACTTTACAATTTTTGTGCCATGAACCTGCTTAGCGCCAGTTTCATTAGCAATATCCTGATAGTTTTCTGCATTGACGCCACCACCAATTAGAATTTCAATTCGGCCATTGGCATAATTAATCAGTTCTTTTAAGTGTGCTATATTTTCTTGGATGCTTTTTGAAGCTGGTCCGCCGTGCGTTAAAATACGTGTAACACCATGTGCTGCAAGCCAGTCAAGTGCTTCAAGCTGCTTATCAAAGCTAATGGCGTCAAATGCCATGTGAAAAACAATTTGAACGCCTTCTGCGGCGATTAGCAGAGTTTCCATTGCCTCGTAGTCGAGTTCATTGTCTTTGGTTAAACAGCCAAAAACAACGCCATCTGAGCCAGCCTCAATTGCTTTAAGAATATCGGTTTCCATTATTTTAATTTCGATATCATGATAAACAAAGTTACCACCACGTGGTCTAATCATAGTCATAATGGTTGCATCATATTCATGTGCATATTTGACGCTTTCTTCAATTACGGCATAGCTTGGCGTTGTGCCACCAACGGTTAAATTATCACAGAGCTCAATGCGTGCTGCGCCTGCTTTAATGGCTTTTGGTAGCTCAGTATAGTTTTCAGCACAAAATTCTTTAATCATATTTTCTCCTTAAGGTAAATGTTAACATTAATATTATACAATAATTTGAAATGATAAACAGATTTAATAAAGGATATTAAGCAATCTCAGATTAAAAATGTTATGATTATTTTAATCTAGAGAGTAAGTTGAGGCTGATTTATGTTAAAAAAAATTGATTTAGGACAAGAATTTTTAATGGCAAATGCTGAGCTATTCCAATGTCCAATTTGTCAATCTGCTGTTTTTGTATCGGATCATACCTTGGTTTGCAAGCAAAATCATCGTTTTGATTTATCAAAAAAAGGAACCCTTTATTTTCTAAATCATACGATGCAGAGTCATTATTCAAAAAAATTATTTTTGGCAAGGCGGCAAATGATTTTAGGTGGTATGTATGACCCGCTGATTTCGGTAATTAACCAAGCATTGGTCGGTGAGGCCTTATTAGATGTTGGTAGTGGCGAGGGAAGCTTTTTAAAACGACTGGTCTTTCAGGGCGCTAAAATCGGTTTTGATATTGCCAAAGACGGCGTCGCATTATCAAGTGATTATAACGACAGCCAGACCTTTTTTTGTGCTGCCGATTTAACTAATTTACCCTTTAAAAATGCCAGTATTTCAACCATTTTAAATATCTTGACACCCAGCCATTATCAAGAATTTCATCGTGTTCTATCTAATGGAGGTAAGCTAATTAAGGTTGTGCCAGAACAGGATTATCTTAGAGAGCTTAGGGTTGCTTATCAGCAGCCGACAGAATATTCCAATCAATTAGTGCTTGAAAAATTTAAGCAGAACTTTAAATTAGTGACCTCTGAGCGTTTAACTTATCAATTTGAGCTACCCGAAGTATTACGACCTCAGCTATTAGAGATGTCGCCGCTTGAATGGCAGGTACCACCTAGGCTAAAAGAAAAAATTAAAAATAATCCACTTAAACAGATTACGATTGATATCCGAATTTTAGTTGGAGAATAATAGAAAATATTGTTTACTAAACGTTTGTAAATCGTTACAATAGAATTTAAAGGATAGGTGATCAATTTGGCGAGTATAAGAGAAATCGCACGTTTAGCAGGTGTGTCACCTGCTACGGTTTCAAGAGTGCTTAATCACGATGAGACGATGAGTACTGCGGAATCAACCAGAGAAAGAATTTTTGCGATTGCCAACCAATTAAACTACCAAACAGTTAATGAAAGTCAAAAAAAATCGCTTCAAAAAAAGAGTCGTATGTCGATTGCCGTGATTAAAATTCATGATTATCATCGGGAAAGTGATGATCCTTATTTTCATATGATTCATAAGGGAATGATTGACGAAGCGACTAATTGGAAGATACGTCTAGAGTCTATCTATATTAATGACTTTAATGCTGCTGTTGATTATCTGGCGGATTTTGGTGCTATTATTGTAGTCGGTAATTTAACGGCTGAAACTTATGACTTAATTTATCAAAAAAATCCAAATCTAATTATTATTGATGATTATTTTGCCAGTCCCAAATACGATTTAGTGCATCCGGATTTTGGAAAGAAAACAACAGAGGTTTTAGACTGGCTCTACGCTAATAATCACCGGAAAATTGCTTTTATTGGTGGCGAAAATCGTGTTTATAATTCTGCTGGAAAACCAGTTGATGATGCCGAGGATGTTCGGACCATTGCCTATAAAAATTGGATGAAGCTCAAAGGCTTAGATGATTTTATCGATGTCAAGATTACTGGCTGGGGGATTGAGCAGGGACTTGAGCAGGCGGTCCAATTGATAGAGGCAGGGAACTTGCCAACCGCCATTGTTTCAGCGAGCGATCCCTTGAGCATTGGTATTTATCGTGCTTTTCAGACGCATCATTTGAACATTGGTCAGACGATTTCGATTTTCAGCTTTGATGATATTGAGATGGCAGCCTATTTAACGCCTTCACTCAGTACAGTTCATATTGATAGTCACGAAATTGGTCGTGTGGCTGTACGTTTAGCTAAAGAGCGGATTGTTGATCAAAGAAAAACAGCATTGCGAGTTGAAGTTGCTTCTGAGCTGATTGTTCGAGAAAGCAGTCAAAGAATAGATTAAATATTAAGCGCTAAGGTATTCTACGGAATTTCTTGAGCGTTTTTTTATTAATACTATTTTTTTTATTTTTAAAATCTGTTTGACAAGCGCTTACAAAATGGCTAAAATGATTTTATAACAAATAGATAAACGTTTAGTAAACAAGAGGAGGCGTAATGAATCTTATTAAATTTGACGAGAAAAATCGTACTTTCCACTTATCCAATGGCTCTATTAGCTATTTATTGGGGATTGAAAATGAGACCGTTTTAAGTCATTTATATTTTGGAAAAGCAATCAAGCATTATCATAATAGTCGGAAATATCCAACCATAGATCGCAGTTTTTCTCCAAATCCCGCAGGCTCAAAGGTTTCAGAGCGTGGTTTTTCACTAGATACACTCGCTCAGGAATATCCAAGCTTTGGTCACGGTGATTTTAGAAATCCAGCTTTTCAGCTGAAGCAGCAGAATGGCTCTACGATAACTGAATTTAAATATCATGAGTTTGAAATTATAGCTGGCAAGCCAGTATTGAAAGGTCTGCCTGCAAGTTATGTTGTCAAGCAGTCTGAAGCCGAAACGCTGATTATTAGTTTAATTGATTCTTTACTCGGTGTGACGCTGAAATTATTTTATACAATTTATGCCAATCGGGATGTGGTTGTCCGCAGTAGTCAATTAATTAATCATGGTACAGAACAAATCGTGATTGAAAAAATTGCAAGCGCTTCACTAGACTTCCCAGCAGATAACTATGAACTTATTTCTTTACCAGGACGTCATATTAAGGAAAGGGAAATCCAAAGGGAAACAGTTCAGCGTGGTATCAAAATTGTCGAAAGCAAACGAGGGGCTAGCAGTCACCAAGCGAATCCATTTGTTGCGCTGGTTTTTGATAAAACAGATGAGTTTACTGGTGAAGCATTCGGCATATCCCTAGTTTATAGCGGCAATCATGAATTTTTAGTAGAAACGGATCAATTTAAGCAAACCCGTTTAATGTGTGGCATTAATCCCTACACTTTTTCATGGGTTTTATCACCAAAGGACCAATTTCAGACGCCAGAAGCCCTAATTGTCTATTCTGATGAGGGCCTAAATGGTATGAGTCAGACCTATCATCAATTGCTTAGAGAGCGATTGGCGCGTGGTAAATTCCAATATGCTGAACGTCCAATTTTAATTAATAATTGGGAGGCGACTTATTTTGATTTTGATGCAGCAAAAATTAAAGGGATTGTAGATCAATCGGCAGCATTAGGGATTGAATTATTTGTCCTAGATGATGGCTGGTTTGGTAAACGTGATGATGATATTTCTGGTCTTGGTGACTGGTATGAAAATACTACCAAATTAAAGGGTGGTCTCAAAGGAATTGCGGATTATGTGCATGACAAAAACATGAAATTTGGGCTTTGGTTTGAACCAGAGATGATTAATCAGGATAGTGATTTATATCGTGAGCATCCAGATTATGCAATTCAAACGCCTAATCGTTCGATGAGCACCGGTCGCGATCAGCTTGTTTTAGATTTTACGAGAGCAGACGTTAGAAATAATATTACCGAGCAAATGCGTCAAATATTAAATCATGTTGAAATTGATTACATTAAGTGGGATATGAATCGTCATATTACAGAAGCCTATTCTCAAAGCTTAGCCGTTGAAAAACAAGGGGAGTTTTTCCATCGATATATTTTGGGGCTTTATGAAATGCTTGAAGCATTAACAACTGAATATCCCAACATTCTTTGGGAAGGCTGCTCAGGTGGCGGTGGGCGCTTTGATGCAGGTTTTATTTACTATATGCCTCAAAGCTGGACGAGTGATAATACAGATGCGATTGATCGCTTAGACATTCAATATGGTACGAGCTTAGTTTACCCGCCATCCTCAATGGGTGCCCATGTTTCAGCTGTTCCCAATCACCAAACGGGTCGAATTACTGGTTTAGATATTCGTGGTGATGTGGCAATGGGTGGTGTTTTTGGCTATGAATTAGATTTAAGAACGTTAACGGCGCAAGAAAAGAAAATTGTAAAACAGCAAGTTAGCTTTTACAAGCATTATCGTCAATTACTACAGTATGGTAAATTTTATCGAATGATATCGCCGTTTGAATCCAATTTAGCAGCTTGGTCATTTGTCAATGAGGATCAGACGGAAGCAATTGCTTTTTATTTCTCTAAAACAGTTGAGGCAGCGGCACCGTTGGCTATTTTCAAATTTGTTGGTTTAGATGCGGACAAGCAGTATCGATTAGGTGATGAAACCTATGGTGGTGATGAGCTCATGAATGTTGGTATTTATATTAATCCTCAAATTCATGGTGATTATCAAAGTAGAAAATTTATTTTAAAAGCAATTTAGTAGAACTATTTTTTAAGATGTTCACGGTTTTTATCGTGAACGTCTTTTTTAATACGATTGATTGAGGTTTTGGTTTCAATTAGGAGATTTTTTTGATTTTCAGCTCTAAATTTTGTTGGACTGATTGAATAGCGTTTTTTAAAAGCGCTGCTGAAGGCTAATGAATCTGAAAAGCCAATTGCATTACTAATCATTTGCATCGAATAATCAGAATTTAATAAAAGGCTGATTGCCTGATTCATTCTAAGATTAAGCAAGTAGTGCTGAGGTGAAATACCATATTTATTTTTAAAAATCGTGAAAAGATAGCTTCTAGATAATGCAACATGATCAAGTACATCTTTAATCTTGATTTTCTTGATGTAATTTGTGGTGATAAAACGATGTGCCGCTTCAGCATATTGCTCAGCCTGATTTTGTCTATTGGGCGTTAAGCGAGGATATTCCCTTATTAAGCTTTTAAACATAGAGAATAAATTAATTTGTAGCTCGATATCTTTGGTTGAACTATCATTGCTAATTAGTTTTTGGAGCTGCATAAAATAAGTTAAGAATTGACTATGCCTAACATTGTGTAAAACCCAGTTGTTTTCTGAAAGCTGTGTGCGGTAAAAAAATTCAACTAATGTGTTACCGCTAATACCAATCCAGATATAGGACCAAGGATTTTTGAAATCTGCTTGATAATAGGTTTCAATTTCGGCAGGTAATACAAAGATATCACCAGCTTTTAGTGCTATTCTTCGATTATTTATCTCAAAGTAGCCTTGACCAGCTGTAATATAATGAATAACAAAATTTTCTCTGACGCTTGGTCCAAAGGCCTTTCCTTTGACTAAAGCTTCATTTCCCGTGAAATCTAAGTTAATATCTTGAAAGGTTTGATAATATTCTGAATACGAAAAAAGCATTTTGCACCTCATCATGTAATGATAACTAAACGTTTACTTAAAACATTTTTATATATATTGAATACATTATAACATATTACTCGGACTGATTGTAAATTATAATCATGTATAGAAAGCGGTTACAAAAAACTATTATTTTAAGGAGTCGGGATATGAAATTTATGAAGAGAATGGTTTTAGCAGCGACAGCAGTCGCTTCAATTTCATTATTGGCAGCTTGTGGCAGTTCAGGGGGAAGTAGTAGCAAAACAGAAATTGAGTTTTTTTCTCAAAAACCGGAAATGCTAAGTACAATCAAGGCAATTGCGAAAGAGTTTGAAAAAGAAAACAAGGATATTACAGTCAAGGTAGTTTCAGTGCCGGATCCGGGTAATGTCTTAAAGACACGTATTTCTTCAAAGGATGCGCCAGATATTATGAATGTTTTTCCACAAAATGCTGATTTTCAAGAGTGGGCAAATGCAGGTGAATTTGTAGACATGACAGGCAAGTCGTATATGTCAAATATTAAGGAGGGTGTTGCTGAGCAATATGCAATCAATGATAAGGTCTACAGTGCACCACTTAATTCAAATGCTTGGGGCTTTTTCTATAATGCAGATGCGCTTGAGAAGCTTGGCCTAGAAGCGCCGACAACATGGGCAGAATTTGAACAGCTTGTGAAGGCTATTAAGGCTAAAGGGGAAACGCCTTTTGCCTTATCACTAGCCCAAGGTGATGCATGGAGCTTGAATGGCTTTGGCCAGCTTGCTTGGGCCGAAGCAGCTGGTGGCTTTGACGGTGCGCAGGCGATCTTAAGAGATTCAGCTAAGGGCTCGATTTCTGCAACGAGTACAGAATTCAAAGCAGTAACCTCTCAGCTAGATATTTTAAGAAATAATGGTCAAAATAATGCGAATGGTGCAACTTATAATGATGCGATAACTGCCTTTGCAACTGGTAAAGCGCTAATTCTACCACAAGGTATTTGGGCATTACCAGCAATTCAACAGCAAAATCCTGATTTTGAGATTCGTTCATTTGCTTATCCGGGACAAACAGCAGATGATGCAATGAGTGTTGGTGCAGCGGATATGGCGTTATCAATTAGTAGCAAATCGAAAAATATTGAAGCCTCAGAAAAATTTATTGAATATTTCTCTTCGGCTAAGGTCTTCCAAAAATACTATGATGTTGATGGCTCACCAACCTCTGTTGTAGGTGTTGATACAGAGGATAAGTTCCCAGAAACAGAAGGTATTACGCGCTTAACATTTACAGATAAGCAATTTGTTTGGCTACAATCAAAATGGGATAGTGAAGCTGATTTCCATACTTTAACTGCGGATTATGTTCGTGATGGTAATGCAGCGGATATGGCAGATAAATTGAATGTATTCTTTGATTCAATGAAGTAAGTAGATGATGAATGGAGGTGGGACAAAAGACGTTTAACGAGCTAGAAATAGGTGCTAAATTGCCTCGTAAACCAAGGTGTTTTCTCTCTCTGATTAAAGCTGTGAAAAATAGACGAGTCATTCGTTTATTCAGTCAGACGTTTTCTGTCTGACCGGATGACGTATCTATTTGAACAGATTTGAGAGAGAAAGCCCGCCAAAGCAAGCCGTTTCAGTATTTTAGACAATCTAGCTTCAACAGCTTGAAAGTATCGGCATAAGCTGAAAAAATAATTCATGGCAACAATTGAACTAAACTTTTAAAGCTCTCCTTGGTCGCTTATAAAAGTAAGTTCAATTGCATACCTTGCCGACTAACTGCCTCAAATTTCACTCTGAAATTCTCGGAGAGTAAGTCGTCATGGCAAAGAACGCCTTTACTATTTTCCAGTCTTATGCTCAACTTTCAAAGCAAGCCGTTTCAGCTTTTTAGGCAATATTCGGAAATTGATCTATTATCCTATGGCAGTGAAGTTGTCGCCTTGTTCCCCGTAAATTACCAACATTACGAAAGAGGTTGGGACTTTTGTCCCAACCCCATTTAATCATTGTAAATTAGATTTTGGAGGTGTTTTAATGAAAGATAGATTTATCAGTAAATACTGGGGATATATTTTTCTAATTGTTCCTATAGTACTTCAACTCATATTTTTTTATTTACCAACAATTCGCGGTGTTATTTATTCCTTTACCGATTGGACAGGCTTAACTAGCGATTATCAGTTTATTGGCTTTAAAAATTATGTTTCGATATTCCATGATCCTAAATTTGCAAAATCAATTACCTTTACCGTTGTTTTCACGATTGGCATGATTATTGGTCAAATTGTAATTGGTATCTTAGTGGCAAGGGCTTTGAATGCTAAAATTAAAGGCTCAAATTTCTTTAGAGCAACCTTCTTTTTCCCAGCAGTTTTAGCGACGGTGACCATTGGTTTGATTTTTAAACAAATTTTTAATTATGGGCTAACATCAATTGGCGAAAATTTTGATATTGGCTTTTTAAAGGAAAATCTGATTGCCAATCCAAAAACAGTCATTTTTGGAGTGTTATTTGTTGCTCTCTGGCAGGGTGTTGCAACGCCAACTATTATTTTTTTAGCTGGATTACAAAGTATTCCACAGGAAATCATTGAGGCAGCAAGTATCGATGGCGCAAATAAGCGCCAAATTTTCCGAAATATTGAAATTCCTTTTTTAATTCCTTCAATTTCTATGGTTTTTATTCTGGCATTAAAAGGTGGACTAACCGCCTTTGATAATATTTTTGTTTTAACTGGTGGTGGCCCAAACGATATGACGCAAACCTTAGGGCTTTTGGTCTATAATACCGCCTTTAAGAATAATAGCTTTGGTTATGCTAATGCGATTGCAGTTGTATTGTTTATCATAATTATTATATTGTCAATCATTCAGCAAACTGTTGCTAAGAAATTTGAAGTGTAGGGGTGATCAAATGAAAAACAAAGAAAATAAACTACCGCATATACTTTTATTAGTGGCAGGCTCAATCTTAATTTTAATTCCAATTTATCTGACCATAATTAGTTCTTTTAAGGATACGGCTCAGATTATGCAGAATTTCTTTGGTTTGCCCAAGCCATTTACCTTAGATAATTATCAAAGACTAATTGAAGATGGTATCGGGCATTATTATTTTAATTCGGCTATTATCACAATCGTCTCAATTCTATTAATTATTTTAGTTGTACCAATGGCAGCCTTTAGTATTGCCAGAAATATGAGTCGCAAAATGGCATTTACGATCATGTATTCCCTTTTAATTCTAGGTATTTTCGTCCCCTTTCAAGTAATTATGATTCCAATTACGAATCAAATGACGAGTATGGGCTTGATGAATTTACCGGGCTTAATTATTTTATACTTAACCTATGCACTGCCACAAACGCTCTTTTTGTATGTGGGATATATTAAGCTTTCTATCCCAGTGAGCTTGGATGAGGCAGCAGAAATTGACGGTGCTAGCAAATTCTTTATGTATCGAAAGGTTGCTTTCCCATTAATGAAACCAATGCATGCAACCACCTTGATTTTAAATGCTTTGTGGATTTGGAATGACTTTCTTTTACCACTGTTAATTTTAAATAAGGATGATGGACTTTGGACCTTGCCACTTTTCCAATACAACTATCAAGGTCAGTATATGAGTGATTACGGGCCAAGCTTTGCATCGTATGTGGTCGGTATCGTCACAATTACAATTGTTTACTTAATTTTCCAAAAGAATATCATTTCTGGAATGAGTAATGGCGCGGTTAAATAGAGAGTTTAACATATGCCCCAGCTTGGCAGCAATTTTGAATATTAATCAGTCGACTTTAGAGTTAGAGAATTAAAGCTAACTCTAAAATCGACTTTTTATTATGAAAGCGCTATTTTTTAATTGACTAAACGTTTAGTAAACGTTTATAATGGAGTTAGCAATAATAAATGGAGGTCTGGAATGAATCAAAAGGTGATGAAAGCAGAAGTAACAGAGAAGTTTATTGAATTATTTGGCAATGGTGAATTAGCAAACTATTTTTCTCCAGGCAGAATTAATTTGATTGGTGAGCACACTGATTATAATGGCGGCTATGTTTTTCCAGCAGCAATCAGTATTGGCACATATGGCGTTGCGATTCCTAGAAAAGATCAAGTAGTTAGAGTTTATTCTCTAAATTTTCAAGAAATTGGGATTATTGAGTTTAGCTTGGATGAATTGGTTTACTCGTCAAAATCACACTGGGGCAATTATGTTAAAGGCTATTTGTTAAAATTAATCGAGGCAGGATGTGCTATTTCGCATGGTTTTGAATTAGTAATCGAAGGTACGATACCGAATGGCTCTGGACTTTCTTCCTCAGCTTCATTAGAATTACTAATTGGGACAATTGCTAATGACCTATACAATCTAAAATTAGATCGCTTGACACTTGTCAAATTAGGACAAAAGGTTGAAAATGAATTTATTGGTGTAAATTCTGGTATTATGGATCAATTTGCAATTGGCTTTGGCGAACAGGGTAAAGCAATATTGCTCGATACCAATACGTTAAATTATGAATTAGTGCCAGCGGAATTTGGTGATTATAAGGTTGTCATCATGAATACAAATAAACGTCGGGAGCTTGCAGACTCAAAATATAATGAACGTCGGGCACAATGTGAGGAAGCGTTGAAACGTTTGCAAACAAAGCTTGATATCAATTCATTAGGCGAATTATCAGAAGCAGATTTTGAAGCGAACCGTCAGCTAATTGCTGATCCGCTTTTGGAAAAACGTGCCAAGCATGCGGTTTATGAAAATGCTCGGACATTAAAGGCTAAGAAAGCTTTAGTAGCGGGTGATTTAGTCACTTTTGGCAGACTATTAAATGCCTCACATCTGTCGTTAAAGGAAGATTATGAAGTTACGGGAATCGAGCTCGATACCTTAGCTGAAACTGCACAAAAACAAAACGGTGTTTTAGGTGCACGAATGACCGGTGCTGGCTTTGGGGGCTGTGCGATTGCCTTAGTGCAAACAGATGCAATTGAACATTTTATAGACTCGGTTGGTTTGGTTTATGAAAATCAAATTGGCTATTCAGCTGATTTTTATGTTGCAACAATTGCTGATCACGCACATAAATTAGGAAATTAAGAATAGTAGGTGCAAAAAATGGATGTTTCACAGGCAATAATTGATTTTACAACGCTAGCCATTCGTTCGGGTGGTTATATGGCAATGGACAGAGTTTATGTTCAAAATAAAATGCTCGCTTTGATTGGTGAAGAAAGCTTAAATATTGATTTGGAGCCTTCAACTGAGCCCAATGCGCAAAAAATTGCAGCTTTTTTAATTCAAACGGCACAAAAAAATGGGCAAATTAGTGCAGGCTTTGAAGGTATTTTTGAAGCTGAATTGATGGATTTTTTAACGCCCCCGCCTTCAGTTGTTAATGCTTATTTTGCTGAACATTATCATCAGGATCCAAAGACAGCAACTGATTATTTCTATGAATTATGTCAACAAAATAATTATATCCAAACGTTAGCGATTGCTAAAAATCAACATTTTATTTATGATTGCCAATATGGTCAACTTGAGATTACGATCAATCTTTCTAAGCCTGAAAAAGATCCCAAGCAAATCGCTTTAGAAAAAAGTTTGCCTAAATCGGATTATCCAAAGTGCCTGCTATGTATGGAAAACGAAGGCTATTTAGGTCGATTAAATCATCCAGCAAGGACGAATCATCGCTTAATTAGAATGAATTTGGAGGGTGAAAGCTGGGGATTTCAGTATTCGCCATATGCCTATTTTAATGAGCATTCGATTATTTTATCTGAAATCCATCGACCGATGAAAATTTCCAAGCAGACATTTCGCCGCTTACTGAAAATTGTTGAAATTTTGCCACATTATTTTGTGGGCTCTAATGCCGATTTACCAATTGTTGGCGGCTCTATATTAAGTCACGATCATTACCAAGCTGGGCGTCATCAATTTCCGATGGAACAGGCAGAAATTCGTCAGTATTTTGAATTGCCAGATTATCTCGGTGTGACAGCTGGCATTGTTAAATGGCCGATGAGTGTTATCCGACTTTCAGGATATAATATTGATGAATTAGTTGAGGCCAGTCAATCTATTTTCCAACAATGGCAAGATTATTCTGATTCATCGGTAGAAGTTGTTGCAAAAACACCGGATGGTGTTCAGCATCATACTGTAACACCGATTGCTCGGCGTCTGGGCAACCAATTTGAAATTGATCTTGTATTAAGAGACAACAACGTAAGCGAACAATATCCAGATGGTATTTTTCATCCTCATCCAGAAGTACATCATATCAAAAAAGAAAATATCGGCTTAATTGAAGTGATGGGCTTGGCGATTTTACCGGGGCGCTTAAAGGCTGAATTGGAGACAGTTAAGTCATATATTTTAGGCGAGGTGGAGACAGTTGCTGCCTATCATCAAGATTGGGCGAAACAGCTGAAGGATAGCTATCAAAATCAATTAATTGATGATTATATTTCAGAGGCGCTTGGTCAAAAGTTTTTAACGGTTTTAGAGCATGCAGGTGTATTTAAGGATACAGAAACGGGACATAAAGCATTCGATCGTTTCATTGCACAATTAACGAAAGGATAAAAAATGACAGTTTTAGTTTTAGGTGGTGCAGGTTATATTGGTTCACACGCAGTAGATCAGCTGATTAATAAGGGTTATGATGTTGCTGTAATTGATAATTTAGCAACAGGTCACCGTTTAGCTGTGCACTCAAAGGCACGTTTTTACCAAGGGGATATTCGTGATAAGGACTTCATGCGTGAGGTGTTTGGAAAAGAAAATGAAATAGAGGGCGTCCTTCATTTTGCGGCCTTCTCGCTAGTTGGAGAATCTGTGGAAAAACCGTTAAAATATTTTAATAATAATGTTTACGGTGCTCAAGTCACCTTGGAGTTAATGCAAGAGTTTGCTGTTAAGCACATTGTCTTTTCATCAACAGCTGCTACTTATGGTGAACCAGCTGTTTCGCCGATAGATGAGACAGTGCCTAATTTACCAATTAATCCATACGGACAAAGTAAATTAATGATGGAGCAAATGATGAAATGGCAAAGTAATGCCACGGACATGACTTATGCTGCACTTCGTTATTTTAATGTGGCTGGTGCTAAAGCAGATGCTTCAATTGGTGAGGATCATAATCCTGAGACCCATCTTGTACCGATTATTTTACAGGTTGCACTTGGTCAGCGCGAACAGCTGACCATCTTTGGCGAGGATTATCAGACGCCAGATGGCTCATGTATTAGAGATTATGTTCAAGTGGAAGATTTAATTGCGGCTCATATTTTAGCGCTTGAATATTTGAAAAATGGTGGTCAATCTGATGTCTTTAATTTAGGCTCTGCTAATGGCTATTCGGTTAAAGAAATGCTTGAAGCGGCGCGTGCTGTTACTGGTAAGGAAATACCAGCAGTGATTGGTCCAAGACGCGCTGGTGACCCAGATTCACTGGTTGCAAGTAGTGATAAGGCTAAAAGGGTACTTGGTTGGACACCAAAATATACCGATGTTCAGGCAATCATCAAGACAGCTTGGGATTGGCACGTTGGTCATCCAAAGGGCTATGATGATAAGTAATTCAAATATTTAAAAAAGGGGTTGGGACAAAGTCCTAACCCCTTTTGTATTATTGGTAATTTACGGGCTTTCTCTCTCAAAACTTTTCAATTTTCAAATAGATACGTCATCCGGTCAGACAGAAAGCGTCTGACTATATAAACGAATGACTCGTCTATTTTTCACAGTTTTAATCTGAGAGAGTAAGCACTTTGGTTTACGATTTTTTACGAGGCAATTTAGTGCTTTTTTCTACGTCGTTAAACGTCTTTGGTTCCACCTCTTTTTTTTACTGCTCTGCAAAATCATTTTATTTAAGTAATTTTTCTTTTTAATAATTTAGTTTTTAAATGCTTTTCGTGCTTCTTTTGCGGCAGAAACTAAATTTTCTAAACTGGCAACGACTTCTTTTTGACCTCGAGTTTTCAAGCCACAGTCGGGATTAATCCAAAGCTTTTCAGCGGGTACTTTTTCCAAAATACGTGCTATTGTTTGTCCGATTTCCTCTGCAGATGGGATACGTGGTGAATGGATATCGTAAACACCAGGTCCAACCTGTGTTCTGAAATGCTTATCCTTTAATGCATCTAAAATGGATAAGTCACTGCGACTCGCTTCAAATGAAATGACATCAGCATCCATCGCATCAATTGCTTCAATAATATCTTCAAATTCTGAATAGCACATATGTGTATGGATTTGAGTTTCAGGCTGGACCTTGGAATGAACTAGGCGGAAGGCAGGAATTGCCCAGTCCAGATATTCGCTATTCCAATCAGTGCGTCGTAATGGTAGCTTTTCACGTAATGCAGCTTCATCAATCTGAATCATTTTAATGCCATGACTTTCTAAATCAATTACTTCTTCTTGAATGGCTAGTGCGATTTGCAAAGTAGAAGTTTTAAGAGAAATATCCTCACGAGGAAATGACCAATTTAAAATGGTCACAGGTCCCGTTAACATACCTTTAACGACTTTATCTGTTAGACTTTGTGCATAGACGGAATCGGCAACTGATAAAGGCTGGATGCGTGCGATATCCCCCCAGACAATTGGTGGTTTTACACAACGTGTGCCATAAGATTGCACCCATGCAAAGCGGGTAAAGACATAACCAGCTAATTTTTCACCAAAATATTCGACCATGTCATTTCTTTCAAATTCGCCGTGTACTAATACATCTAAATCAATTTTTTCTTGAATTCGTATCCATTTCTCTGTCTCTTGATGATTGAAGGCTTCATATTTTTCCCAGCTAATTTCGCCACGCTTATAGCTGAGTCGATTTTTCCGAACCTCTGCAGTTTGTGGGAAAGAGCCGATCGTCGTCGTTGGTAATAATGGTAATTTGAATACTTCTTTTTGAATGCTTTCTCGTTGTTCAAATGCTGGTGAACGCTGGAAATCAGAAGCAACTAAATTTTCTATTTTATTTTGTACCTCTAAATTTGCTTCAAATCGTGAGGTATTAAAGAGAATTTGGTTGTCAGCCAAGGCTGCTTGGTTGTCTTTAAAGAATATTTGGGCTAATTCTTTAATTTCTATTAATTTTTCTTCAGCAAACGCAAAATGTTCGGTGATTTTGTTTTCTAATTCGGTTTCTTGATTGACCGCATATGGTACGTGCTGCAAAGAGCAGCTTGATGAAATCACAATATTATCCTTGCTAGGTAAAGAATTTAAGAGATTAATGGTATTTTGATAGTTATTTACCCAAATATTTTTACCATTGACCACACCTGCAAATAATTGCTTCTCTGCTGGGAAACCATATTTTTTAACTAAGTCGATGCTTTGACGGCCTTCAATGAAATCTAAGCCAATGCCGTCAAAATCAAGGCTGATAACTGTTTCGTAAATATCGCGAATATCACCAAAGTAGGTTTGTAATAATAATTTAGTTGTTTTTTTACTATTAAGGATTGGCTGATAAATTTCAGTAAATAATTGAATGTCTGCTGCCTTTAGGTCAAATACGAGTGCTGGCTCATCAAATTGTAGCCATCTAATGCCTTCGGCTTCAGCTTGGCGAATAATCTCTGAATAGCTTTCCGAAATTGTTGCTTTAATATCAGCTAATTGCTTTTCACCGGTAAACTTTATTAATTTTAATAATGTATATGGGCCAACTAAAACTGGCTTGGTGATGATTCCAAGAGCTTTAGCTTCACGATATTCAGTCAGTAGCTTTTCCAGATTAACTTGAATCTGAGTTGTATCCTCAAATTCAGGTACCATATAATGATAATTGGTATTAAACCATTTTTTCATGCTAAGTGCTTTCACATCGCCATGTTCACCTTGATAGCCGCGAGCAAGAGCGAAATAGCGTTCTAAGGTAGAAATTGGTAATTTTTGGTAGCGCTCAGGGATAATATTTAAGGCAACTGCGGTATCTAATGTTGTGTCATAGAATGAAAAATCATTACTGGGAATATATTGAATACCTGCATTTTTTGCAGCAGTCCAATGCTCTTGGCGTAGCTTTTTAGCTATTTCTAATAATTCGGCTTCATCTAGCGTCTGCTTAAAGAATTTTTCTGTTGCAAATTTGAGCTCACGTAAGCGTCCGATACGTGGATAACCGATAATTGAAGTTGTCATATTTATCATCCTTTTCGTTATTTAATTTAAGCTTATGCTACCATGAAAGCGACCATGTCGGGTAAAACTTATATACTATCCATGGATATAGTTAATAACTATATCAACAAGAGTAGGTATTTTGATAACGAAAATTATTTTATAATTGTGATTTGCAAGCAGATTTCTTTAAAAAAATGATAAATGCTGTTAAAGTACACTTATTAAATGAATTCGGAGATGGTATGATGTATCAAGTCATCGAAATGTATGGCGATAATGAACCTTGGTGGTTTTTTGAAGGCTGGAAAGATGATATTATTGATAGTCATCAATTTAACAATTTAGCAGATGCTTTGTTATTTTATAATCGAAAATTATTAGAATTAAAGTCAACACATGAGATTCATAAGGAGCATGTCGGTTACTTGAATGCTTTTTGGGATCATGATGATGATCGCTGGTGCGAAGAATGTGAGGATTTTTTACAGCAATATTTTGGTTTATTATTGTTAAAAGATGGTCAAGTAATTAATCTAATCTCAAATGATAATG
The DNA here is from genome assembly GCF_013155265.1 of Enterococcus sp. MMGLQ5-1. Lineage (GTDB taxonomy): Bacteria > Bacillota > Bacilli > Lactobacillales > Streptococcaceae > MMGLQ5-1. Next base: position 22,482 of record NZ_JABJXU010000011.1, read on the forward strand.
CTCCGGGACTAATCGCCAATTCAAAAAAATATCGATGTTGTAAAATTAATTATGAAAATAACGCCCAATGATAACATTAAGGACGTTATTTTTTTTGCTTTGAGCTACAGCTTTAGCTTAAACTATTTACAGTAGACTATAATTGCTTGATTAATAAATTCGGCCGTGCCGACTCCCCCTACCTTATCAATATTTTCATTCATCTCCCCGCCTGCTGTGTACATTTTTCCAAGTTCAAGTAAAATTTTATTTGAACAGCTATAAAAATGCTGACTAATAAAATCCTGTAATTTTTTTACCTGCTGCTGAGCATCTTTGGAAGCGGGATTGCTTAGCTTTATTTCGCCAATTTGACGAAATAATGCCATAAACTGATTCGTAAGATATTGATTATCAATAGATCCGCGTTTGCTTGCTTTTGCTTCAAATTCTTGAAATTCAGCTGATTCTCCCCAGGCTGCTTTTGCCTGTGCTGTGTAGTCGTCAATTTTTTTTGTATCAAATGCTGAAAAATCCATATTATTTACTCCAATCATTTTTATGCCACGGGCGAACGAAATTAAGCTTTTTAAGCGCTCCTTTTTCATAGTCAGCAAAGTAATTTGCTTTTCCAATACTTGTACTTGATTATAATTAGGATTGTTGATAATTGCTTTAATTTCTTTTAGCGGGAATTCTAATTCTCGAAATAGTAAAATCTGCTGTAATTTTTTGATGGCTTCATCGTCATAAAGTCGATAACCCGCTGTAGTAAGGCGTGTTGGCTTCAAAAGCTTTATTTTGTCATAATAATGTAAGGTGCGTATACTCACCCCAGAAATTTGACTCACTTCATTTACTGTTTTCATCGCTTCATCCTCCTCGTGTTAAGTCAAGTATAAACAATGACGTAAGGTTAGGGTCAACAAAATTATTTACTTTTTTTAAATTATAAATAAAAAAGGCTGAGGCTATACCCTCAACCAGTTAAAATTGTTTATTTAATATACAAAATTTATTTATTTTTTATATTTTAAGTGGTACCTTGATTGAATCCAATTGAAAATACTGAGTATTAATATTAGCCCAACGGCTAGGGCAATGATTAAATCTCCTGTCATAAAATTCCCTACTCTTTCTCTTTTTATTTATAATTAACTTTTAAAGGTCAATCGATTGACCTGACTTGTGAGATTTCTCTATTCACATTATTTTTCTACAATGGCAGAATTTTTTTGTTTGGTATCCATAAACGGAATAATTACTGCCCTCTTAAATTTGTTTATACCAATATATCCTTGAGCTTGCGATGACCTCAGCATTGCTTTCATTTAGTTAGTCAAGATTTGGACTGATATCACTCACATCCCATTGGCACCGATTTTACTTTTAAGCATCTGAGTGATTAGATTGAAGAAGGGTTCCATAGACAAACCGGAGCTTAAAATGCTTTCTCAAGCGTTTAATGCTTCAATCGAAATTAATCTTTTTACCTTGTCTCTTTCCTTTATCGCCAGTGCAAAAACATTTTATTTGATAATAACAATTTTTTTTTATTTATTCAATTAAAACAGTTTGTGGGCATGCTCTAACAGTAACCATTTATAATATGTTTATTGAGCGCTTTAACCAAGCTTTCACAAGGCCTTTTAGTTGCTTGAATTAAAGTGCCTTATAAAAACGAATGATTTTACCGTTTTCGCTAAATACCATTTTTTTGAGAAGCATTGAAAGAAGATAGTGAACAAAGAATTAGAAGTTTTTTTTAAGTCATAAAATATCGCAAACTAATATTTTTAGTTCATGCTGTATTGATAAATTATTATCACATCCAACTTCTAATTCTGATGAGCAATTTTTTTCAGCATTTTTAATTAATCTAGCTTCGGATGCTTGCCGTTGCTTTCTTGTGACATCCATTTATCAGTGATAAGTCAACTAAACCAATAAATTGGCAAGTGTCTTTTATCTTGAAAATGAATTGTCTGCCGTTCGAGGAGATCAAATCAAGCACTCTCAGCTGAATAGCTGCCTCAAATTTCATGCTGAAATTTGAGGTGAGTAAGTGCTATATGAGCCTTTGAATTAAGATTTTTAAAGCGCCCTTTGGTTGCTTGTAAAAAACAGTTCAAATGCATACCTTTGTCACTAGCTGCCTCAAATTTCACACTGAAATTTTCGGTGAGCAAGTGACAATGGCAAAAACCACCGTCAGAAATGACAGTGGTAGATGTTTATGAAAAAGATTAATTATTTGGGATAAGCTAATAATATAGTGAGAAGCTTAAACGAGTCTTAAAAACGCAAAAAAGTATATTTAAATCGCAAATTTATTTTAGAGTAGGACTTTTAATCGGTGTTACAATAGCTAAATTTTTATTGGTTTATGAGAATAAAAAATGTAGTCAGATATCTAAAATATAAATGATCATTTCTCTCTATTTTGAACAGCATAATTTAAGCCTTTTCAATCTCTATTTTTGCAATCTTACCTTGCTCGATATAGACCATAAGAATAGCAATATCTGCTGGGTTAACTCCTGAGATACGGCTTGCCTGAGCAATGGTTTCAGGTCTGATTTTATTTAATTTTTGTCGAGCTTCAGTTGCCAATGAATCAATCGCATCGTAGTCAATATTTTCAGGAATTTGCTTTGCTTCCATCCTTTTAAGCTTTTCAACTTTTTCTAAGGCCTTTTTGATATAGCCCTCGTACTTGATTTCAATTTCGATTTGTTCAATCATCTTGTCATCAAGGGGCTCTGCTGAAGGACCGATAAATTGAATAAGATCATGATAGCTAACCTCTGGTCGACGTAATAAATCAGCGGCTGTCATGGCATCCTTCAGTGGCTTATAGCCCATTGCTTCAATTTTTTGATTTGTTATGGCAATTGGCTTTAATTTTTCTTGATTAAGGCGTTTCATTTCATTTTGAATTCGGTATTTTTTTATTTCAAAGATTTGATAGCGTTCATCATTTACTAAACCGATGTTACGGCCCATATCAGTCAGGCGAATATCCGCATTATCATGGCGCAAAATTAAGCGGTATTCAGCACGGCTCGTTAAAAGTCGATAAGGCTCAGTCGTACCTTTTGTCACTAAATCATCAATTAATACGCCGATATAGGCATCAGAGCGCTTTAAGATGAACTCAGGCTCACCTTTCACCTTGAGGGCAGCATTAATACCAGCGATTAATCCTTGACCTGCCGCTTCTTCATAGCCAGAAGTGCCATTAGTTTGCCCAGCTGTGAATAAGCCACTGATTTTTTTGGTTTCAAGGGTTGGTCTTAGCTGGTGCGGCAATACAACATCATATTCAATGGCATAACCAGTTCGCATTAGCTCTACCTTTTCAAGCCCAGCAATCGAACGTAGGAGGCTGACTTGGACGTCTTCTGGGAGACTTGTTGACAAGCCTTGAACGTAGACCTCTTCTGTATGCCGACCTTCAGGCTCTAAAAAGAGCTGATGTCTTTCCTTGTCGGAAAAACGAACAATTTTATCTTCAATCGAGGGGCAGTAGCGTGCGCCGACACCTTCAACGATACCGGTAAACATTGGTGCTCGATGGAGGTTTGCTTTAATGATTTCGTGACTGCTTTGGTTAGTATACGTAAGCCAACAAGGTACTTGGTCCTTTAGATAATCGCTATCCTTAGATAAAAAGCTAAAATGATTTGGCTTTTCGTCGCCGGGTTGTATTTCGGTTTTTGTGTAATCAATGCTACTCGACTTGACACGGGGTGGTGTACCGGTTTTAAATCGTGCAATTTCGAGACCATGCTGCTTTAAATTATCGGCTAAGCCAATTGATGGCTGTGAGTTATTAGGTCCAGAGGAATATTTTAATTCTCCGATAATAATTTCGCCACGTAATGCAGTACCCGCAGTAATGACAACTGATTTAGCTTGATAAATTGCGCCAGTTGCTGTTTCAACACCGCAGACCTTATCTGCTTCAACCAGGATTTTTTCCGCAAGCCCTTGACGTAAGGTTAAATTAGCCTGCTGCTCAATAGTATGCTTCATTGTATCTGCGTAATAATGCTTATCTGCCTGAGCTCTGAGCGCACGAACCGCTGGCCCTTTACCGGTATTTAGCATTCGCATTTGAATATAGGTTTTATCAATGTTTCTGCCCATTTCGCCACCAAGAGCATCAATTTCACGAACAACAACGCCTTTGGTGGGACCGCCAACAGACGGGTTGCAAGGCATAAAGGCAACCATGTCCAAATTAATAGTTAATAGTAGCGTTTTTACACCTAATCTGGCGCTCGCCAAGGCTGCTTCACTCCCTGCGTGCCCGGCACCGATTACGATTACATCATATTTATCAGCTTGATAAGTTGTGACCATCATTTCTCCTCTATTAGTATTCAAACATCAAAAAAAGCGCAAAATCCCCCTGAATGAATTCAGAGAAACAAGCACTTTCACTACTTGATAAGTATAAATCAACAAAAATATTTTAGCATACTATAAAAAAAAATCAATTACTTTTGGTTAATAGTAAAGGAAAAATAAATTTGAAAGCGGTCTCCGATTTTTTAATATAGCTAGTTGTGTTATAATGTAAAAATAAAATGTTGAGGAGGCGTCATGAAAAAAAGTGAATTTTCAAAAAATCAAGTGATTTTGTTATTCATTCTCACTTTTATTATTGAATGTTTCGGTATTTGGTTTTTACCGAGTAATTTGTGGCGGATTTTTTGGTTTTTTCTCCTAAGTTTAGCAATGGCATATGTTGCCTTTAGAGTTTATAAAGAATTAGTTTTAGAAAAAGACGAAGTGATTAATTACACTAATCAACATGCGCAGGAGGCAATGAAGGATGTTTTAGAAACATTGCCGGCTGGTATTGTACGCTATGATCGAGAAACAAAAGATATTATTTGGATGAATCCATATACGATTTTGGCTTATTCAGACACAGATGGTCAAATGACTAAAGCGGATGTTGAGATGATTTTTCAGCTGATTGAAGATGGACAGTCTATTATTACAATTGGTGATAAGCAATATTATTTTTATGTTCACGAGCAGGAAGGTTTAATTTATTTTTTAGATGTTTCTGGCGAGCAAAGAATCAAGCAAGAAATGTCTATGCGTCAATCAGTTATCGGCATTATTCAAATTGATAATTATGATGACGGTACTGAAAAAATGGATGAAAAAGAAATTTCAGTCATGAATAGCAAAATTACTTCAATAATTAGTGACTGGGCGAGAGAAAATAAAATGTTTTACCGTAAGATTTCGGCAGAAAAATTTTTCTTTTTTTCACAGTATCGTTCGTTAGAAAAAATGATGAATGAAAAATTTCCGATTTTGGAAGAATTTAAAACGATGGCTAAGGAATCAGAAACACCTTTTACCCTATCAATTGGTATCTCATATGGTATTGGTAATACAGCCAATACAGGCGACGTTGCAATTAATAATTTGGATGTTGCACTTGTTCGTGGTGGAGATCAGGTTGTTGTCAAAGAGGATACTGAAAGTGCCAAACCGATTTACTTTGGCGGTAAGACTGCTTCAGTTGTTAAGCGTACTCGGGTGAGAACTAGGGCAATGGCAACAGCGTTAAAAGGTATTATGCAAGAAAGTGACCAAATTTTTGTCATGGGTCATAAGATGATGGATATGGATGCTTTTGGATCAGCAATTGGTGTTGCATATTTGGGCCGAAATCTTGGGAAGCCTGCTTATGTCATTTATGATGAAAATCAGGAATTGAAGGATGTAGGTCGTGCCAAAGCGCTCTTGAATGATTCACCACAAATTTTTGATAGCTTGATTTCACCTGAGATGGCCAATCAAAAAATTACTGAAAATAGTTTGCTTGTGATGGTTGATCATTCCAAACCAAGCTTGACTTTAAATGAAAAAGTTTTTCAGGCTTTTAGTAAGGTTGTGATAATTGATCATCATCGTCGTGGGGATGAATTTCCAAAAAATCCGTTACTGAGCTATATTGAAAGCGGCGCAAGTAGCGCCTCTGAGCTAGTAACAGAGCTGATTCAATTTCAATCACGAAGCGAATTGCGACTTAGTCGCTTAGAAAGTACGATTTTACTTGCCGGGATTATCGTAGATACTAAGAATTTTATGGTCAGAGCGACTTCAAGAACCTTCGATGTCGCAAGCTTTTTAAAATCAATGGGTGCAGATACTAATCAGGTACAAAATTTGCTGGCTAATGATTTAGATAATTTCTTAGAAATTAATCAATTGATTAGTGCAGCCAAATTCATTAGACCAGATACAGTAGTTTCCTGTGGCGAGGATAGTAAAATTTATAACTCTGTGACGACTGCCAAAGCTGCTGACACGTTATTGTCTATGTCAGGTATTAATGCTTCCTTTGTGATTACACGTCGTGATCAAAATACTGTGGGAATTTCCGCAAGGAGTCAGGGCTCAATTAATGTTCAATTGATCATGGAAGCAATCGGTGGTGGTGGTCACTTTAATAATGCAGCTGTTCAATGCTCAGATCAGACTGTCGAGGCGGTTAAAAATCAATTAGAAGAAATTATTGAGGATAAGGCAATTGAAATATATGGAAATGAGGATTAAATCATTATGAAAGTAATTTTTTTACAGGATGTTAAAGGAAAAGGCAAAAGAGGGGAAGTTAAAGAGGTACCGACTGGCTATGCGAATAATTTTTTATTAAAAAAAAATCTAGCTAAAGAAGCGACAGCTCAAGCGATGAGTGAGCTAAAGGGTCAGAAAAAGGCACAGGATAAAATAGAAGCTGAAAATCTAGCGGAAGCTAAGCAGCTAAAAGCTGAGCTTGAAAAAGAAACAACCAAAGTAGAAATCAAGGGTAAAATTGGCAAGGATGGTCGACTATTCGGTTCAATCCCCTCCAAAAAAATTGTTGAGGCTTTAAAAAGTCAATTTGATTTAACGGTTGATAAGCATAAAATTGATCTGCCGAGTCCGATTAAAACATTGGGAGTTACTAAGGTATCCGTTAAATTACATAAAGACGTTACTGCAACGATTAAAGTTCATGTTGTTGCAGAATAATTCTTGTTTAAATTATTAATATTTGATATATTTTATTAGGTATCAGCCATAAGGGAGTAACTGGCAGGGCCAAGGGAAAAGAACTTCTTCTTTGGTTAGCTGTGATAATGCCGTCAACACGATTATATCCGGTGTTATCTTAAATGGTGAGACTTGTGTAGATTATCTACCAAGTCTATTTTTATCTCTGTATAAAAATGGACTATATTCATTTTAGGAGGAAATAATGTCAGAATTAGAGCGTAAGGCGCAATTAAAAGAAGCGTTTTATACCCAAGAGACAACAGAGGTATTAAAAGCACTTGAAACTTCAAGAAAGGGCTTAACCTCAAACGAAGTTAAGCAGCGTTTGGAAACATATGGTCCTAATGCGCTTGATGAAGGTAAAACGAAATCATTGTTTGTTAAATTTTTAGAGCAATTTAAGGATTTAATGATTATTATTTTATTAATCGCAGCTGCTCTGTCAGTAATTACCAGTGGTGGAGAGGATATTAGCGATGCAATTATTATTCTCGCAGTTGTTTTAATTAATGCCATTTTTGGTGTCATGCAGGAAAATAAGGCTGAGGCAGCGATTGAAGCTTTAAAATCAATGTCATCACCAGCTGCTAGAGTACATCGTGATGGTCATACTGAGGAGGTCAAATCAACCGATTTGGTACCCGGGGACATCGTTTCTTTAGAAGCAGGTGATGTTGTACCGGCGGATATGCGTTTATTAGAAATTAACTCTTTAAAAATTGAAGAGGCAGCTTTAACAGGCGAGTCTGTGCCAGTTGAAAAAGAATTAATTGTGCTGGATGACTCGGAAACACCGATTGGTGATCGTTTGAATATGGCATATCAAAATTCTAATGTCACCTATGGTCGTGGCTTAGGTGTTGTTACTAACACTGGTATGTCAACAGAGGTTGGTAAAATTGCCAGTATGATTGCTCAGGCTGATGAAACTGAAACGCCTTTGAAACGCAATTTAAATCGCTTGTCTAAAGTATTAACCTATGCCATTTTAGTGATTGCTGCTGTTACCTTTGGTGTTCATTTACTTCGTGGTGGTCAACCCTTAGAAGGCTTAATGACTTCAGTTGCTTTAGCGGTTGCAGCGATTCCAGAGGGCTTGCCAGCGATTGTAACGATTGTTTTAGCCTTAGGTACTCAGGTTTTAGCTAAACGTAATTCAATTGTTCGTAAACTGCCAGCAGTTGAAACCTTGGGCTCAACTGAAATTATCGCTTCTGATAAAACTGGAACGTTGACGATGAATCAAATGACTGTTGAGAAGGTTTACTCTAATGGTCAATTATTTGCCGCAACAGAAGAAATTTCAGCGGATGACATGACTCTAAAGGTGATGAATTTTGCTAATGATACTAAAATTGCCCAAGATGGTAAACTAATTGGTGATCCGACCGAAACTGCGCTTGTTCAGTATGGGATTGAGCATAATTATATTGTTAAAGATGAGCTAGTTGAGGAACCACGTATCTTAGAATTACCTTTTGATTCAGATCGTAAGCTAATGTCAACGATTCATAAACTTGCTGATGGTCAATATTTAGTTGCGACTAAGGGTGCACCAGATCAATTAATTGCGCGTTCTACAACGGTCTTAGAAAATAATCAAACAGCTGTTTTAGATTCGGCGAAGCGTGATGAATTATTAGCTTTAAATACTAGTTTGGCAAAGCAAGCACTACGCGTTTTGGCGATGGCATATAAAATCATTGATCATGCGCCTTCTGCTGAAGAACTGACATCAGAAAATATTGAAGCAGATTTAGTTTTTGCAGGTTTAGTAGGGATGATTGATCCTGAACGTAAGGAAGCTGGTGAGGCTGTACGTGTTGCTAAAGAAGCAGGTATTCGCCCAATTATGATTACAGGTGACCATCAGGATACTGCTGAAGCAATTGCGGTTCGTCTTGGTATTTTAGAAAAAGATCATGCTGGGGATGCAGTCTTAACGGGTGCACAGCTAAACGCAATGAGTGATGAAGAATTTGCTAAGAAAGTTAGTCATTATTCTGTTTACGCTCGTGTTTCGCCAGAGCATAAGGTGCGAATTGTTAAGGCATGGCAAACTGAAGGTAAGGTTGTTGCCATGACAGGTGATGGCGTGAATGATGCGCCTGCTTTAAAGCAAGCTGATATTGGTATTGGAATGGGAATTACTGGTACTGAGGTATCTAAAGGGGCATCTGACATGGTGCTTGCTGACGATAATTTTGCGACAATCATTGTGGCGGTTGAGGAAGGTCGTAAGGTCTTTTCAAATATTCAAAAAACGATACAATATTTGCTCTCTGCTAATATGGCTGAAGTGTTGACAATTTTCTTAGCAACTTTATTTGGATGGGATGTTTTACTGCCAGTCCATTTATTGTGGATTAACCTAGTAACAGATACCTTCCCAGCGATTGCGCTTGGTGTAGAGCCAGCTGAGCCGGGAGTAATGAATCAAAAGCCTCGTGGTCGTAAGGCAAGCTTCTTTTCTGGTGGCGTTTTAGGCTCTATAATTTATCAAGGCTTGCTGCAAGGCGGCTTGACGCTTGGTGTATACGGCTTAGCACTATTGAAGCCAGCACATACAATTGCTAATACAACACAAGCACAAGCAACAAAATTAATGGGAACAATCGGCGGAGAAATTTCAGATTCGCTTGCGACACATTCGGATATGATTAGTGAATTACAGCATGCGGATGCCTTAACAATGGCGTTTGCAACCTTAGGCTTGATTCAATTATTCCATGCCTTTAATGTGAAATCAGTTTATCAATCGATTTTCACTGTTGGTCCTTTTAGGTCTAAGACTTTTAACCTTTCAATTATTGTTTCGTTTATCTTATTGATGGCAACGATTGTTGTACCAGGCTTTAATAGTATTTTCCATGTCTCGCATCTTAATATAACGCAATGGACAATTGTAATTGTCGGTTCCTTCTCAATGATTATTATTGTAGAAATTATTAAGCTAATAGAGCGTAGTCTCGGTTTGGATAAAAAATAAGTTTTATAAAAATTTAATAATTTTTTAGGCTGGGATAATCTCCCAGCCTAGTTTATATCATATTTATAAAATTAGGGTAAATTTTTATATTTCTTTTGAAAACATTTGCAATTAATCAAACTTACTATATAATGGTAAAAGTTGAAATGTAGAATAATTACTACTTATTGTTGCATATTATATAAAGCATTATTATTATTTGGCTTTGCTTTAGAGAGAAGAAAGGAGATTCCTTTGACGAATAGACAATCAGATGAATCTTTTAAAGAACAGATGCTTAAGAAATTAGCCCAAAGTCAAGAAAGCCATTACCATGAGGCTTCATCTATGGATGCTGCTGATTCTGATGCGCACTCTGACGATAAAATTAGTAAATCAGCAGATTTTAAAAGCACCGATCAAAATCCTGACCATTCAGGCAATTTAACTAGACGCAGTCAGAATTCGGTAAAGGCAAATCAAGCTACTGTAAAAGTTGATGACTTTGCTGGTGATTCGGATGAAAAAGGAGCTGAAACGACAATCAGAGCTAATAATAAAAAAGCTAAAAAGCAGGTGAAGAATCAAAAAACTCGCAAGAAGCGTGAAGATAGAATGGTTCGTCAGATAACCTTTGCAGTTATCATTGCTTTAATTGCCTTAATGTCATTAGGTGGCTATTTAGTTTATGATCATATTAGTACCGCTGTCCAGCCTTTAAATACTAAAGATAATCAGCAGATTACGGTTGATATCCCAATTGGTTCATCGAATAAAGAAATTGGAAACATTTTAGAAAAGAAAAAAATTATTCGTAGCGGTATGATTTTTAATTACTATACAAAATTTCATAATTTAGCTGGTTTTAAAGGCGGCTACTATAATTTCTCGCCTAATCAAACAATTGACGAGATTGCAGCAGCTTTGCAGGAGGGTGGTAGTGAAGAGCCACAAGCCGCGGTTGCTGGTAAAATATTAATTCCAGAGGGTTATACGATTGACCAGATTGCCGAGGCCGTTACAATTAATGTTAACGAAAAGAGTAAGCCGAAGTCTAAGTTTACCTCGGAGGCATTTAAACAGGTTATTACGAATCAAGATTTTATTAATAGTATGGTTCAAAAATATCCTGACTTACTAACAAGCGCTTCTCAAGCGACAGATGTTCGTTATGTACTGGAAGGCTATTTATTCCCGGCAACCTATGATTATGCCAAGGCAACAACAGTTCAAGAGCTTGTTGAGCAAATGATTTCAACCACTAATGATAAGCTAGAGCCTTATTATTCGACGATTCAAGAAAAAGGCTACACAGTCCAAGAGGTGCTGACCTTGGCCTCGCTAGTTGAAAAAGAGGGTGTCAAAACAGAGGACCGTCGAAAAATTGCTCAGGTATTCTTAAATCGCTTAGCGGCTGATATGCCGATTCAATCGGATATTTCAGTCTTGTATGCCCTGAATGAACATAAAGAATTGCTTTCAATTGATGATACAAAGGTAGATTCGCCTTATAATTTGTATTTGAATACAGGTTTTGGACCAGGACCATTTAATAGTCCGAGTCTAGAATCAATTCAGGCTGTTTTAACGCCTGAGGCGACAGATGATTTATATTTTGTGGCGGATACAAAAACGGGTGAGGTTTATTTTGCTAAGACATACGATGAGCATTTAGCTTTGGTTGAAAAGTATGTTAATAATCAAGAATAAAAAAATATTAATGGATGAATGGAGATAACAAATATGGCTGATAAAGTCTATCCGATGACCTTAGCGGGTAAAGAAAAATTAGAGGCAGAGCTAGAACATTTAAAAACTGTAACGCGTGGTGAAATTGTTGAACGGATTAAAATCGCACGTTCGTTTGGTGATTTATCCGAAAATTCAGAGTATGAATCTGCAAAAGATGAGCAAGCATTTGTTGAAGGTAAGATTCAAACCTTGGAAACGATGATTCGTTTTGCAGAAATTATTGATAATGATTCAGTTGCTGCAGATGAAGTTTCACTTGGTAAAGTGGTTACCTTTGTTGAGGATGGCGAAGAAGAGGCTTACACAATTGTTGGCTCTGCCGAAGCAGATCCCTTTGAAGGTAAGATTTCAAACGATTCCCCAATTGCTCAGGCCTTATTGGGCAAAAAAGTTGGTGACGATGTCACTGTTGTCACACCTAATGGTGAAATGAATGTTAAAATTACCAAGGTCGAATTAGCAAAATAGTTAGTTTTACGATAAATATAAAAAGAGCTTAGAATTATGTATCGTTCTTTGAAAGTTAGATTTTTAAGCTAGCTTTTAGGAGAGATTGCATCATGAACGAGCTCTTTTTTGTTATAATAGAATCACTTGGTTATTATTGCATCTTAAGTCTGATGATTTAGAGAGTAAACTCATATAAAATGTAGAATGGAGGCGATTAGTCATGAGAAATTTCAGAATATTCCTAGTAATCGAAGGCATTCTAATTTTTATGTCATTATTAACTATTCTACATAATAAGAGCTTTAGCGCATTCTTTGTTATTGGATTTATTTTATTATATTTAGGTTATAGAGGCTTGAAAAGAGGGCATTCTTCATCATTTTTAATGATAATTGGTAGTCTGGTGCTATTATTAACCTTGGTTACCAATATTTTTATTTGGCTAGCGGTCATTATTGCTTTTCTTTATTTCGCAAATGAGCAGAAAGAACGAATGCTGACTGAAAAGAAAATTTGCATTATTGAAACAGTGGCACCTGATAAGACAGTTCATAATCAGCTAATTCCATGGTTTGGAAATGTTGAGATTGGAAAAGAAACTTTTCAATGGGATGATATTAATATTGTTCAAGTTGCTGGTGATACAATTATTGATCTCGAAAATACAATTTTACCCAAGGAGGATAATATTGTTTTGATTCGTAAAGCCTTTGGCAAGACTAGAATTATTGTACCAAGTAATATCGGAATGAAAATTGAATACGCAACACTTTCAGGCAATTTAAAAATCAATCAGGTCTCAGAGCCAGTTGCCAATGGTATTATTACAAGATACGATGCCAATTATTATGAAAATTCAAAGCATATTAAAATTTATGTTAACTCAATATTGGGAGATGTCGAGGTGATTCGGACATGATTCATCTGCCTAGAAAGTTAGTAATGGTTTATGCGATTTTGGCAAATTTAATCGCAATGATGCTAATTTTACGTCTTTCATACAGCGGTAATAATTTAAACTTTTGGCAGGAAATCCTGCTATATCGTAGCTTTGGTATTCCTGTAATTGCCTATGTCCTTGTTTTATCAATGGTTTTAGGGCTGATTATTTATTTATTGGTCACCCTAACTGAATATAGCTATGATGAAAAAATTTCAGAGGATTTACATCGACTTGTTAGAGGTGATTATAAGCATTCTGTATATGAGGTAGAAGGCAATAATTTAGTTAGTAATGTTAAAATCCATCAAGATATAAGCTTATTGGCAGAAAAGCTGGCTCATATTTCAAGACAGCTTCAGGCGAACAGTCATGAAAGTCAAAGTACGCAGATGAAAGAAACGATTCTCAAAGAGGAACGGTCACGTTTATCGCGTGAACTGCATGATTCAGTATCTCAACAGCTTTTTGCAGCGACAATGATGCTGTCTGGTCTAAATCAGCAAGTAGACAAGCTATCTCACGATAAAATTAAATCACAATTAAATTTGATTGAAGAAGTCATTAATGATGCCCAAGCGGAAATGCGTGCCTTGTTACTACACCTTCGACCAGTTGAATTGAATGGTAAGCGCTTGAATGTCGGCATAGAAAATCTATTAAAGGAATTGAAAACAAAAATTCAGATCAATTTAATTTGGAAGCTTGAGGACATTCAGCTTCCAGAGATTATTGAGGATAATTTATTTAGAATTATGCAGGAATTAATTTCTAATACCTTGCGCCATTCCAAAGCGAAGGAATTGGAAGTATATTTAACAGAGAACGAGCATCAAGTTTTACTTCGAGTAATTGATGACGGTGTCGGCTTTGATGTTGATGAGGAAAAGGTAGCACATTATGGTTTGAAAAATATTAATGATCGTGTCCAGAGCCTTGGCGGCAAGCTAAAAATAGTTAGTATTAAAGGGCAGGGTACCAATGTTGAGATTAGGATTCCAATTGTAGAAAGAGGGCAAAATGATTAAAGTGCTATTAGTGGATGATCACCCAATGGTTCGTTTAGGTGTGGCAAGCTTTTTAAATTTACAGGATGATATTGAAGTGGTCGCTGAGGCTGATAATGGCTTGATTGGCTATGAAAAAGCAATTGCCTTACGTCCTGATATTGTATTGATGGATTTGGTTATGGATGTCATGGACGGCATTGAGTCAACTCAAAAAATACTGGCAGAGTGGCAAGAAGCGAAAATCGTGATTGTGACTAGCTTTATTGATGATGAGAAGGTAATTCCGGCAATCGAAGCAGGCGCAAGTGGATATTTACTTAAAAGCTCCTCGGCAGAAGAGATTGCTCAAGCCATTCGCAAGGTTTTTGCCGGTGAAAAGGTGTTAGAGCAGCCAGTGACCGACGTAGTCCTTAAAAACATGAGCAAAAAGCATGAAAAAAAGCTGCATGAGGATTTAACAGTTCGAGAAAAAGAAGTTTTACAGCTAATCGCTAAGGGCTATAGCAATCAAGAAATTGCAGATGAATTGTTTATTTCTTTGAAGACAGTTAAAACACATGTTTCAAATATATTATCTAAATTAATGGTAGAGGATCGAACGCAGGTTGCAATTTATGCCTTCAAGCACAATTTGGTAGCTGATGATTAATATTTTAATTATAATAAAGGTGTAATTAATTATTTGGAAAATAAATAAGGAGTAGGATTGAATGACGACTTTACAGGAATATCAGTATCATCGACCAGATTTTGAAAGTCTAAGTATTAAAATTTCGGGTTTAACAGCGGCCCTAGAAGCAGCCAAGACAGTAGCAATCGCTAATCAAATTATTGATGACTATATAAAAATCAGTAATAACATTGATACAATGTATAATCTGGCAGCCATTCGTTTTTCAATCAATATGGATGATCCTTTTTATAAAGCAGAAGATGATTATTGGAATGAATTTGGACCAAGGTTTGGTGAACTATCCTCGACTTTTTCTAAAGTGCTTGTTGAAAGTCCGTTAAAATCAGAGCTAGCAGCTTATTACCCTGAAACGATGTTTCTATTAGCAGAAAGTGAAGTTAAATCATTTAGTAATCAAATCGTTGAGTTAAAGCAAATCGAAAATCAATTGTCAACTCAGTATAATGAGCTAATTGGCTCGGCCCAAATTGAATTTCAAGGTGCGGTTTATACCTTGCCGCAGATGACTCAATTTACAACTGATCAAAAGCGATCAGTGCGCCGCATAGCGAACGAAGCTGTAACTGCATGGTACGTGCAGCACGAAGCAGAATTTGATCGAATATATGATGCGCTGGTCAAAAATCGTCATGCACAGGCGTTGAAAATGGGCTATGAAAACTATGCTGAAATGAGCCTTTATTTTAGACAACGCTTTGGTTACGATTTGAAGGACATCGCGAATTATCGCCAGCAAATCTTAGAAAAGGTTGTACCTGTCGCTGAGCAGCTATACCACAGACAAGCAAAACGTAATCAGCTCGTGAAGCCAATGTATTATGACTGGGCACTTGCCTTTCCTAAGGGTAATGCTAAGCCAATTGGCACAACAGAAGAAAAAGTTGCAATTGCTCAAAAAATGTACCATGAATTATCAAGTGAAACGGGCGAATTCTTTGATTTTCTAGCTGAGCATCAACTTTTAGATTTAGATAGTAAAAAGGGTAAGCAATCCGGTGGTTATTGCACCTATATTTATGATTATCAGAGTCCATTTATCTTTGCCAATTATAATGGAACGAGTGGCGATGTTGATGTTCTAACACATGAAGCTGGACACGCTTTTCAGGTTTATACAGCCGCAAAAAAAATCAGAGATGCGAGTCTTATTTGGCCAACGATTGAAGCAGCCGAAATTTTTAGTATGAGTATGGAATTTATTACTTGGCCCTGGATGAGTTCATTCTTTGGTGAATCAACCTTGAAATATCAGTTTTCTCATTTGTCAGATGCTTTACAATTTTTACCTTATGGTGTTTTGGTTGACCATTTTCAACAGACAGTCTATGAAAATCCACAATTTTCACCAGAGGAGAGGAAAAAGCTATGGCGCAAGTTAGAAAAGACATATTTGCCTCATAAGGATTATGCTGAATCAGCTGATTTAGAGCGGGGGATATACTGGTTCCGTCAAGGCCATATTTTTGATGTGCCTTTTTATTATATTGATTATACCTTGGCGCAGGTAGTCGCCTTCCAATTTTGGCAACGTTTTATTGTTGAAGAAGATCCAACCGCATGGTCAGACTATTTGAAAGTTGCTGAAGCTGGTGGGACGAAAACCTTCTTAGAAATTTTAGAAATGGCTCATTTAAAAAATCCATTTGAAGCTGGCGCATTAGATGACAGTATTTCAGCGATTTCTAATTATTTAGAAGCAATTAGTGAAACAGAGTTAAATTAATTTTTTTATTAAAAAGCCTTAAGTACTTGGAGAGCAATCTAAGGGTTAACATATCAGTTAATCCGCTTACTCTTCTTTTCCTTAAGGCTTTTATTTATTTTAAACCTTGATCTGGTTTATAAGGCTCCACATGAATATCTGCATCATAGACACCACATTTTTCCTGTAAACGCTGTTCAATCGTTTCAGTAATTTTATGGCTATCAAAAACAGTCATATTAGGATCCATATCTACTACAACATCCACAAAAATATTACTGCCATAGGTTCTGCCACGAATATCTACCACTTTTTTGACTTCTGGAATTTTTAATATTTCGGCGCGATAAGTCTCAACTAAGCTTTCATCAAACCCATCGGAAAGTGAAAAGGCACTGTCGGAGAAAATATCATAAGCTGTTTTAAAAATAAAGAAGGTAATTGCAACGGCACAAATTTTATCAAGAATTGGAAATTTTAAATAGCTTGCAATAATAGCAATGGTGGTTGCAATACTAGTTAAAGCATCGCTTAAATTATCCTTTGCTGCAGCTAATAGTCCTGTACTATTGACCTTGCTTGCAAGATTTCGATTGTAAAAATAGACTAATAGCATAACGATGGCGGAAAATATACCCACTAGGGCAGATAATGGATTAATTTCTTCGACCGTGTTTGAAAAAAGCTTTTGAATCATATTGCGGAGCACTTCAAATCCGACACCCAGCATGATAAAGCTTGTGATTAGGCTTGCGACACTTTCAATTTTCCAGTGACCATAAGCATGGTCATCATCTGCGGGCTTTCTTGCTAAACGTAGACCGATTAGTACGGTGACGTTTCCGAGAATATCCGTGATATTATTAAAGGCATCAGCAATCAGGGATTGTGAGTTGGCAAATTGACCGATACCTAGCTTAATGATTGATAAAATGATATAGGCAAAAATGCTGAGCATTGCGCCCTTTTCTGCTGTTCTTAATTCTTCGTAACGGTTCATAAATATCCCACCTAAAATAGATTTTAAAAAAAGACAATTGTATCAATTGTAACATAATTTGTTTAAAATACCTAAATGAAAAATCGAAAAAGTGAATAATCAATTGCAGGCTTATTGATCGACTAAAGATATTTTTAATCAATCGGAAATAACCTTCCTTCGATAAAATGCTATAATATATTGAGTGCTTTTTTGGAGGAATAAAAATTGACTAATAATTTATTGAAAAAAATGAACAAAGAGCAGGCTGAAGCAGTCAAAACGACTGAGGGACCACTTTTAATTATGGCTGGTGCAGGCTCTGGTAAAACTAGAGTTTTGACTCACCGAATTGCTTACTTAATTGAAGAAAAAGCAGTTAATCCATGGAATATTTTAGCGATTACCTTTACTAATAAGGCAGCTAAGGAAATGAAAAATCGGGTTGAGCAATTAATTGGTCCAAAGGATGTTTGGATTTCAACGTTCCATGCAATGTGTGTTCGGATTTTACGTCGCGATGGTGATAAAATTGGTTATAACCGTAATTTTACTATCATTGATCCAGGCGAGCAGCGAACCTTGATGAATCGAATTTTAAAGGAATTGGATTTAGATCCTAAAAAATGGAGTGCCCGGAATATTTTGGCAACCATCTCAAATGCTAAAAATGATTTACTAACAGCAGATGGTTATCAAGCACAAGCAGGGACAATGTATCATGAAATTGTTGCAAAATGTTACCAAAAATATCAGAAATACCTGCGTCAAAATGAGTCTATGGATTTTGATGATTTAATTATGAATACAATTCGTTTATTTGATGAGGACCAAGAAGCTTTACTTTATTATCAAGGTAAGTTTCAATACATTCATGTGGACGAATATCAAGATACCAACCATGCCCAGTATACGCTTGTTAAACAGCTCGCTAAACGCTTTAAGAATATTTGCGTGGTTGGTGATGCCGACCAAAGTATATATGGCTGGCGTGGTGCCGATATGAGTAATATTTTGGAGTTTGAGAAGGATTATCCAAAAACAAAAGTTATTTTATTAGAGGAAAATTATCGTTCAACAAAGAATATTTTAGCAGCAGCAAATAATGTGATTGAAAATAACATAAATCGACGACCTAAAAAGCTGTGGACGCAAAATCAAACAGGCGAAAAAATCATCTACTATCGGGCTCAATCGGAAAGAGAAGAGGCTGAGTTTATTGTCAGTCAAATTCAATTATTACAAGAAGCAGGCAAGAGCTTAAATGATTTTGCAGTGCTCTATCGGACTAATGCTCAATCTCGAATTATTGAAGAAATTTTTCTTAAGTCAAATATTTCATATACAATGGTTGGCGGACAAAAATTCTATGATCGTAAGGAAATCAAAGACGTTATTGCATATCTTAATATCCTAGCTAATCCAAGTGATTCTATCAGCTTTGAGCGAGTGATTAATTCACCGAAGCGCGGCGTTGGTGGTGTCAGCCTAGCAAAGATGCGAGAATATGCTGATATTTATGGACAATCAATGCTAGAAACGGCGGCTAATGCGATAATGGCTGGATTAAAGGGCAAAACGGCAACGGCGGTCAGTCAGTTTGCAATGCTGATTGCTGAATTGATGGCCGATTTAGATCAGCTTTCGATTACTGAAATCGTGGAAAAGGTACTGGACCAATCTGGTTATCTACAAGATTTAAAAAATCAAAATAATTTAGAAAGCCAGACAAGACTTGAAAACATTCAAGAATTCTTAACGGTAACCCAAAATTTTGATAAGACGGATGATGGTAGCGATGCATCTGGACAGGATAAGCTCGCGCGCTTTTTAAATGATTTAGCCCTAGTCAGTGATTTAGATGAGGTTGAAGAAAGTGCGCAGCAGGTAACTCTGATGACGCTCCATGCAGCAAAAGGGCTGGAGTTTTCAATTGTTTTCCTAATTGGTATGGAGGAGGGCATTTTCCCACTAAGCCGTGCAAGTGAGGACGAGTCGGAGCTAGAAGAAGAACGGCGCTTGGCTTATGTTGGTATTACACGTGCTGAACAGCGCTTATATTTAACCAATGCAAGCAGTAGAACGCTTTATGGCAAGACAAATTATAACCCGGCCTCCCGTTTTTTAGAGGAAATTGATGAGCAATATATTCAGCCCTCAGGCATTGCACAGCGCGGTGGTAATAGCTATAATGCTAGCTATTCAAATACTAATCGTGGGCAGTCTGGCTTTAGCAGTGGACAAGGTCGTAGCCTTTCAGAGCTTTTCAAGAAACCAGCTGCAGCAAAGCAGGCAGCGCAGCCCAAAATTTCTGAAAAAAATCACGAATCTTTCAAGATTGGGGATCGTGTCAATCATAAGTCGTGGGGAGAAGGTACGGTTGTCAAAATTAGTGGCTCCGAGGATTCTCAAGAACTAGATATTGCATTTAAAAGCAAAGGTATTAAGCGTGTCCTTGCCAAATTTGCACCGATTGAGAAGCTGTGAGGTTGTGATGGAAGGAATTATTAATTTATATAAGGAATCGGGAATGACCAGTCATGATTGTGTCTTTAAGCTAAGAAAAATTTTACAGACAAAAAAAATTGGTCATGGTGGGACACTAGATCCTGATGTTGAGGGTGTTTTACCAATTTGTGTTGGGCGTGCTACGAAGGTAATTGAATATATGGTTGATTCAGGCAAGACCTATGAAGGTGAAATTACCTTAGGTTATTCAACAACAACTGAGGATGCTAGCGGTGACATGGTAGAAAAACAACAATTAGTGCACCCTTTTTCTGAAGCGGAAATTAAGTCAGCGATGCAAACATTTTTGGGCGAACAGCTTCAAATCCCTCCGATGTATTCGGCGGTTAAGGTCAACGGACGCAGGCTATACGAATATGCCAGAAAAAATGAAGTCGTTGAACGTCCGATTAGAAAAATTAATGTTACCAGCTTTCAATTAATTGATGAGCCACGGTTTGAAGATGGGCTACAACGGTTCAATTTTCGTGTTTGCTGCTCTAAAGGAACCTATGTCAGAACCTTGGCGGTTGATTTAGGAGAAAAGCTTGGTATACCAAGTCATATGAGCTTTTTAAGGCGAACCGAAGCAGCAGGCTTAACCGTTAACGAAGCACTAAAATTGTCGGAGCTTGAAGTGAGATATCAAAAAAGGGATTTATCCTTTTTAAAGCCTATTGAATTAGGTATTCAAAATCTTGTGTCTGTATCTGTTTCAGAAGCGCAGTTTAATCAACTCAAAAATGGTGGCAAATTTTTAATGAGTGATTTTGGCTTTGAAAAGCGACCTATTGTGCCAATTGCTGTCTTCTTTCAAGATAAATTAGTTGCGATTTATATCGCACACCCTGAAAAAAAAGATATTTTAAAGCCTAGTAAGGTCTTGGTTTAGAATTAATATGTTTATTGTTTGTTAAGGTAGGAGTTGTTATGGAAACAATTTATTTACATCATCCAGTGGCGGTAGAATTTTTACCAGTTGAACCACTTGTGATGGTATTAGGCTATTTTGATGGTATCCACCTTGGTCATCAGGCAGTGATAGAAAAAGCTAAAAAGGTTGCTGATGCGCACAATTTACCTTTAGCGGTGCTGACCTTTACTCAGCATCCTTCAATTGTCTTTAAAAAATTTAATCAAGAAAAAATGATGAAGCATCTAGTTTCGCCAGAGGATCGAATTGAAGAGTTTGAACATTTGGGTATTGATTTACTTTATATGGTAGAATTCACTTCAAAGCTGGCTAATTTATCACCAGAAGATTTTATTAATCAATATTTACGTGATTTTAAAACTAAAATTGTTGTGACAGGCTTTGATTATACCTTTGGTAAAACAGCTGGCGTTGCTGAATTAAAAGCTCTATCACAAGAAATTGAGGTCATTACAGTACCCAAATTTACATTAGATAATGAAAAGGTCAGCTCGACTCGTATCCGAGAAGCTTTAGACTGTGGTGATGTCGAGCTAGCCAATCGTTTGCTTGGCAGACCCTATCAATTTTCTGGTTTAGTTGTGCATGGCGAGGCGCGGGGACGAACGCTGGGCTTTCCGACAGCAAATCTTGAATTTGAGCGTTATGTATATGAGCCAGAAGTCGGTGTTTATGTTGTTGACATTGAGATTTACGGTGTGCATTATCGGGGTGCTGCCTCAATTGGCTATAATGATACTTTTGGCGCCAATCTGCGCAAGACAATCGAAGTCTACATTTTAGATTTTAATGAAGAAATTTATGGTGAAACAGTCAAAGTGAAATGGTTATCTAAAATTAGAGACATGGTTAAATTTACCAGTATTGAAGCGCTAGTTGACCAGTTAAAATCAGATGAAGCAGTTGCTCGGTCCTATCAGCCAAAATAGCTTTTCACAAATTACACTACTAACGTCATTAGCCTCAATTTTATGATAAGATTACCCTGCGAGGGTTAGTATAATGCTAATTTCGAAGGGTATTTTACTATGGACAGCTTGTTTTCTTGCGAAAATGGTATTATTTGTCGGAAAGAATACCAAATTTACGTGGAGGGAGCTATTTTTATGCGAATAGTCCAATGTTTCCTAGAAAGAATGCAAAATTCACGTTATAATTGCTATTTTCGGGCGAATAATTCAGTCTTTCTCGAAAATAATCTTTAAGTCTCGTTTAAGCTATCCGTTATATTATTAATTTATCCCAAATAATTAATCTTTTTCATAAACTCCGACCACTATCAGAAATGATGGTGGATTTTGTTGCTGTTTTTATGTTATTATATCTTAGCAATTGTTATTTTAGGAGGAAAATATTTTGATTAATGCTTATAAGAATTTTTGGAAAAATTATACAAATTTTTACGGAAAAGCAACTAGAAGTGACTATTGGTTAGTGGTATTGGCTAATTTTTTAATCTATCTTATCCCTACTACGCTTTTAATTATAATATTATCTACATCAATTAGTGCATCATACTACGGTGAACCAAGTACTGGTGCAATTATGAGCTGTATCGGTCTGGGTATACTTATGTTTGTTTACTTTGTTGCAACTTTGGTCGCTAATGTTGCCATTCAAATTAGACGTTTGAGAGATGCAGGGTTACCCTGGGGGCTATTCTTTTTGAATTTTATCCCATATATTGGTGGTTTAGTTACGTTGGTTTTATACTGCATGCCTTCAAGTAAAACGGATTTCAAGTCGACCAGTATTAATGTTACTAAAGTTGTCGAAAAATCTGAGGCTGAAAAATTAAAGGAATGGGAGCAATTGTTTGAAGCTGGCACAATTACTCAAGAAGAATACGATAAGAAGAAAAAAGAATTATTAAATTAATAGTCTAATTAAGTATTTCTTTGAATGAAGATGACTTGGTATTCGTAATATTGATGAAAAATAATCGTTAAAAAGCTTAGTAAAAATCTGTATAGGTGCTTTTTATTATCTTATAATACATTTTTCTTAAAAAATATTAGGATAAACTTATTTCAGAATTTTGTTAAGCAATGTGATATATAAAATATACCTGAAACGAACATCGTTTCAGGTATATTTTTAAATTTTATACTGACCATAGGAAGCCCTTGTATCACAATCGAGTAATTGAAGCTTACCAACATTATCCTGAAAGCTTCTAAAGGAAAACGTTCTTTCGCCTTCGTTTAAATAAATTTCGACAAATGAATTATCTACAAAAATATCTACAGCATTAAGCTTTTCAATTTTTGCCTGACGCAGCTCACCATATTCTGAGTCAATTTGCATTGCAAGTCCCGCTCTTGAGAGGGTTACGAGTGATGTTGTTGAATCATATTTGAGTGTCCACTTATCATTTTTGTCACCGATAGCAATATTATAGTTACCCTCAAGATGCAGACGGTAGTATCTTGATTCAATTTGCAGGTCTTTTGAATTAATAGGTGTGAGTTCATCAAACGCAGCGAGTAATTCTGGAACAGGGAATCGATATAGCTTATTGGCATTGATTGTCAGCTTTTGAGGCATCGTCAAACCGTGCTTCCATTTTTCTTGGTCAGTTGTATAAATCGGCTCGCCACAGCCAAACCAAGCAAAGCTGATTGCTTGGTGGTGCTCACCATAGAATGCCTGAGGTGCATAGTAATCAAAGCCACTGTCAATCTCTAACACTTCATCGCTTGAACTGACAAATTTTAAGTTTTCAATATCTAAGTGACCAACGAGCTGTACAGTTGCAAACCGATTTTTAAATTGAAGTGCCGTTTCAGAAATGCCCATTGGCGATAGCATCAATACATCTTGCCCATCGACTTTGATCAGGCTTGGGCATTCGAGCATATAGCCTGTATCAATTGGTAAATCAATTAAACCGAGATAGTGCCAGTCATAGAGATTTTCACTTTGATAGATTAAGAGTACCCCTTCATCACCAAAGCCATTACGACTGACGCCATTGAACTTACCGCCACCAAGCAGCATATAAAATTGCTGATTTCTCTTAAAAACAAATGGGTCACGTAGCTCACCAGATAAGCCATCAGGGGCGCCGTCGATAATTGGTTTGTCTAATTTTTCAATCTTCCCATCAGAAGACATGATTGCCATCGCCTGTTTGGCAATTTTTCCAGCTGACGTTTTATAATTTGCCGTATAAAATAAGAAAAGATGTCCGTCATGTTCAATTGCATTGCCAGAGTAGCAGCCATTTTTTTCAAACTCTTGATCGGGAATTAATGCTATTTCTTGGTCGCTCCAATGGATTAAATCTTTAGATGCTGTATGTCCCCAATGCTTTAAACCGTGTACGGCATCAAATGGATACCATTGAAAGAAAACATGATACTTACCTTCAAAATAGGCGAGACCGTTTGGATCATTCATTAAGCCTGCTTTAGGATAAATATGATATTTAGGTAAATACTGACTTCTGCTGACCTGATTTTCTAATTCTGATAAGATTTCTTGATCCTCAGCGCGGTAATACTTTTCTTTCGCATTAATCATCGTTAATTATTGCTCGCTTTCTATCTATTAATTATATCTCAGCACCAGCGACCCCTTTGATTTTGTTATAAATAACTAAAAAGGCGATTGGTACAGCAAAGGCAACTAAACAACCAAGGATATAGTGAATCATCACAGGAGGATTAACAATAGTAATACCTGGAATGCCTGTTAAACCGAAGCCTAAGGCTTTAACATCAAAAATTTTCATATAGGCGCCTCCAATACCAGCACCAATTACACCTGAAATAAATGGAATGATTGAGTCCTTTAAATTGACTGCAAAAATTGCAGGTTCACTGACACCAACTAAGGTTGGAATAAAGCTAGAAACAGCAATTTCACGACGTTTTGATTTTTTCTTAGCTAAAAAGAACATCCCCATTGCAGCGCCACCCTGTGAAATAATCGAAACTGCCCAGAGTGGTTGAATGTAGTTGAAGCCAGTTTCTGAAAGAAGCTGTGCTTCGATTGAACCAATCATATGATGTGTTCCTGTAATTACCAAGGGTTGAAGTAATGCTGCAAAGATGGCGGCACCAAATACACCAGCCTTAATATATAGGAAGTTGGCAACACTACCAATACCAGCTGCGACAATATCACCTAACGGACCAAAGACTAGGAATAGTGCTAAGGATGATACTAGAATTGTAATGGCAGGTACAAAGATAAAGGTCAGCATTTCTGGAATGCGCTTAGTGATAAATTTCTCAAATTTTGCCATAAATAATGAGCTTAAAATTGCAGGAAAGATACCACCCTGAAAGGCAACCTGTGGAATTTCTAAGCCAAATAGGTTCCAGCTTGCGACATTATCTAAATTACCTTGCATGTAATCAAAGCGATTGGCAAGATCTGGATGAACGAGAATTAAACCAAGAATAATACCGAAAACAGGATTGCCACCAAATCTTTTAGTAGCAGAATAAGCAACAAAGACTGGTAAGAAATTAAGACCTGTGGCAATAATATTTAGAAAGCTTGAAATATCCTCTGCCCAACGATAGTTATCGGCAAGACTACCCTCTAAGCCAAAAATACCTGTTGTATTAAAAATTGCTCGAATGCCGAGCAGCATTGCACAACCAACAATGGCTGGAATTAAGGCAACAAAGATATCTGAGAAGGCCTTGAAAAATTCCATTGTTCGTCCTTTAAGCGATTTATCAACCGGACCAGCTGGCGCTGTCTTTTGCTCACCACCCAAATCACCAATACCAGTTTCTTTAACAAATGCTTCATAGACACGATCGACTAAGCCGGTGCCAAAAACAATTTGTAGTTGACCCTTGTTAAAAAATACACCCTTGGCACCTTCGACATTCTCTAGTTTTTCTTTGTCAAATTTTTCTTGATTTAGTGTTAAACGAAGTCTGGTTACACAATGTGTTGCTCCCGAAATATTTTCTTTGCCACCTGCTGCCGTTACAATTTCTTCGACAATTTGTTTGTAGTCCATGGTAACTCTCCTTTAGTAGTTTTTTATTTTTGGAACGTTCCAACTATAATTTTATTATACATGGAACGTTCCAAAAATCAAGCGTTTTCATAAAAAAAAAACAACGAACTATTAAATATGCTTAGTCGTTGTAAAATTACCAAATTTGACTGGTAAGATATTTTTTTGCTGTGGTGAATCTGGCTTTTTAATGGCAATTCTTAAAAGCTCTGCTACACTGATTTCAGCAATTTTTTCAACATCCTGAATGATGGTTGAGATATAAAGCTGCTGACTTGCAAAGCCTTTAGCACCGTCAAATCCAATTAATTGGACGTCCTCTGGAATTGTCCAATTGAGCTTTGCGAAGCTACGATAGATGTATTCAGCATAGCGATCAGTTGCTGCAAAAATGCCATCATAGCGGCAATCATTTTGGTAGGCCTTTAGTAAAAACTGTTCGAGTCTTTTTGGGAAATCCTTAGAGTTCCCCTTGTCTAAATGGACTTCAAAGTCAATTTTTTGATGCTGGCAATAGTCCACAAAACCGTTAATCCGCTCTGTAATTCCTAGGTTATTTGGTAAATGCCTAACAACCATTAATAGCTTTTTAGCGCCGCGCCGATCTAATTCCTTGGCAGCTAATTGCGCACCACCAAAATTATCACTTGTCACAAAGGGTACTTTTTCATTTAGATAGCGCTCAATTGAAACAATCGGTAAATCAGAGGTAATATATGGCGTGATATCACTATAAGTAATCGTAATAATGCCTCTGACCTTTTGCTCCCTTGCCATTTTTAGATAATCTAGCTCTAAATTATAGTCGTTTTGTGAATTACATAGTAGCATTTTATAATTTTTTTTTTGTAAGGCTAGCTGAACGTAATAGGTTAATTCCGCAAAGAAGGGTGTCCAAATGGTCGGCAAAATAAAGGCTATTAGGTCGCTATCTTGTCTTTTAAGCGCTCTAGCCGCTTGATTGGGGACATAATGAAGTGCTTCGATTGCCATTTCAATGCGGTCAGCTGAAGCCTGCTTGATTTTAATGCCATTGATATAGTTTGATACTGTGCCACGCGAGACCTTGGCTAATTTAGCAACATCATTCATATTTGCCATTAGCAGTTGCCCCTTTCATCCTCAAATTTTCAAATATTTAATAATCCAATTTTAACATAATTCATGGAAAAATAATGGTTGTCAAGGGCTTTTTAACCGAGAGTTCAATAAAAATAGCCATCAACCGATTTATAGGTTTGGCTATCTTAGCTTAGTTTAGTGCTGTTTAAGCTGTCCAGTTCTTATTTAAAATATTGGTAATGGCATGAGCGACACCACTTTCAACATTGGAAATGGTATGATAGTTTGCGATTGCTTTGACGCCAGCTTCGGCATTTCCCATTGCTACACCAATCCCTGCTGATTTCAGCATACTAACATCATTATAATTATCTCCAAAGGCGGCAACATTTTTCATCGGAATCTCCAATTTATCAGCTACTCTTTTCAAAGTAATCCCTTTTTGTGCTTGAAAGTGATTGACTTCGATATTATTAGCACCAGATGAGGTAATAAAAAGACCATCGATTTTTTCAAGCTCTTCTTTTGCGTAGCTTAATTTATCTTGATTAATGTCACCCATTGCAAAAATTTTAACCACCTTTTGATTTTCATTACTTAAAATGGTGTCGAATTGTTTAATATAGTTAATTGGTAAGAGATCTAAATGTGAATTAATAATTTTTTTGGCTTCTTCAAGCTCTAGGTTTGGCGAGGTGCTCATCAGCCATTTGCCGAAATGAGCAGCGCGTGTTGCCTCACTTTCTGAATAACCGCCCTGGTTGGTTAATAGCTCAAAGTAAATATTATATTTTCTAAGGATTGACATTGCCTGAAAGGTTTTCGGATGTTCAATTTCTAATGAGTAAATGTTATTACCATCCTGATCAAATATTTGTGCGCCGTTTGATGTGATATAATTGCATTTGATACCGGCTTTAGCGACGGTTGGCTCAGCTTCGGCAAAGGAGCGCCCAGTTGCGACTAGGAATTTAATACCCTCTGCTTGGGCAGCCTTAATCATTTCAGCATTTTTTGCAGAAATGTTCATTTGGTCATCAAGCAATGTACCATCCATGTCGGATGCGATTAACTGAATCATGTTTTAAGAATCCTCCTAGATTAAATTTAAATGTTAATATGGCTTAATTTGATAGCTGCAAATACTAAATAAAGCATGAGCTTGTCGTAGCCTGTTAAGTCATTTAAGATAGTTTATATTATACTATATCAAGTGTATCATTTTTATGGTGTGATAAGAAAGCGTTTAAAATTAATTCGTCTAATTAATTTTATGTTAGATATCTATTGCCTAATTAATACTTTAAAGTGCCAATAGATTCATTGGCTGTAGTATAATAGGATATAATTATGATTTAGTATCAGCTTTAATGCTTTAGTATTCGTTTAATTATCAGAGCAATGATATAAGGAGCTTTATCTTGCAAAATAAGATTCAAAAAATAGCTAAAATAGTTCAAAAGCCTAGTTCAACTTATATTCATATCCCTTTTTGTTCACAAATTTGTTTTTATTGTGATTTTAGTAAGGTGCTGATAGATTATCAACCAGTTGACGCTTATATTACCGCTATATTAAAGGAAATTGAGCAGGCCAAGCCTGAGGCACAGAGGACAATCTATATTGGCGGTGGAACACCAACGGCGATCAGCCCACAGCAATTGAGACGACTTCTTGAGGGAATTGAAGCGAGAATCGATATGTCATCGGTCATTGAATATACGATTGAGGCTAATCCAAATGATTTGACTGAAGAAATTGTTGCGGTAATTGCCGATTCTAAAATTAATCGAGTATCAATCGGTGTTCAGACCTTTAATTCAAGACTCTTAAAGAAAATAGGGCGTAATCATACACCTCAGGACATTTCGACAGGGATTCAGCGTTTACGTGAAGCGGAGATTCACAACTTATCAATTGATTTAATCTATGCTTTGCCCGGTCAGACAATTGATGATTTAAGGCAAACGCTGGCAAGTGCTTTGGCACTTGAGTTACCACATTACTCGATTTATTCATTAATTTTGGAAAATCAGACAGTATTCATGAATCAGCTGAGGCGTGGTAAGTTAAACCTACCAGATAATGAAGTAGAGTATGAGATGTATCAAATCATCAGAAAGGCTCTGAGAAATCAAGGCTTTAAGCATTATGAGGTTTCCAATTTTGGTCAAAGGGGCTATGAGTCTCAGCATAATTTGGTTTACTGGAACAATCAGTCTTATTATGGCTTTGGCGCAGGTGCTTCAGGCTATGTTGATGGGATTCGCTATAAAAATCATGGTCCAATTCAACATTATCTAAAGGGGATTGCGCAAAAACAGCCTCGAGTGAGTGAAGAAAAATTAACAATTCG
Source organism: Enterococcus sp. MMGLQ5-1 (assembly GCF_013155265.1). GTDB lineage: Bacteria > Bacillota > Bacilli > Lactobacillales > Streptococcaceae > MMGLQ5-1. The sequence goes on from NZ_JABJXU010000011.1 coordinate 51,877, forward strand.
TGAAATAATTGAAGAGGAGCTTTTTTTAGGGCTAAGGAAGGCTGAAGGTATCTCCATTGAGCAATTTAACGCACAGTTTCCTTTTGATTTTCAACAGCTATATGGTGTAACGGTAGAAAATCTATTAGAAAAAGATTTAGTAAAAATTGAAGAACAGCGCCTCAAAATGACAGCTTTAGGCTTGAATCAAGGTAATGATGTTTTTGAGGCTTTTTTAATAGAAGGTGAGCTGCCGAAAATCGATTAATAAACCAGAAAGGTGAATTTATGATTATTATAAAAATTTCAAAAAAAGTAGCAACAAAAATTGGACTTAATTATGCTGAGCTAGAGCCTTTTTCCGAGCAATCTGAGGGTGCCTTTATCATGGATGTAGATGAGCTACCAAAGCAATTATTAAATTTTTATTATATGAATCAGGTTGATCATTTAATTTTGTCTTATCCAATTAAGCCAATGCTGGATGGAATTGTACCGGATTTCGTCTTTGGACCTTCAATTATTGGTAATATCAAAAAAGGCTTATTTTTTGATAATATTCCCTATTCTGATGAGGTCAGAAAGGCATTGGATGTTGAAAGCACGCAATATCAATTTGCTAAAGCGAGTGAGGCTGATTTGTCAATGTTACATGAAACCTATCGTCATGAGCGCCGTTTAATTGAAGGTGAAATTAATCGCCGTGTGAATTTATAAGTTATTTTAATTATTAATAAAAGAAAAATAAAGCAAGGTGTTGATTATCGCCTTGCTTTTTGCCATTGCCACTTACCTCCCGAAAATTGCTTACAATTTGAGGCGGTCATTGAAGCTAGCTTATTAAAAAAGCTGAAATGGCTTGGTCTGACAACTGCGAACGGTAGGTGGAATTTGAAAGTGTCGTTTTTTGACACGTCAAATTTTGACTCGGGAGCATGTTGTCAAGTCTTTGAAGCTAGCTTAGTGACCAAGATGCCATAGATTGCAAGGTATGACAATCTTCTTTTTCTAGTTGAACAAAATGCGTACAGAAAGCGCATACAAAAATTTAGTGATTAGGCTTAGAATAAATATGTCAGGAGGGAAAATATGAATGAACGGATCCGAACAATTCTCGCATTACTGATAAAAAAACCGGAAATCAAATTAACTGAGCTTGCGGCAAGGTTAAAACTAACCAAACGACAAATTAATTATGCGATTACCCAATTTAATGAGGAGCTGATAGCAAAAAATCTGCCAATTATTGAGCGTAATAACAATGGTATCTTTTTTATGCCATTAGAGGTGATGCAATTATTTACGAATAATCAAAGTCTTGCGACTGACGAGCTGTCAGCTGTTTATTCTGATAATGAGAGGACAGCACTTATTTTATTGAGATTGATTGATGGTGAAGATTACATGAGTATGGATCATTTTATTGATGATTTAAAGGTAAGTAAGACAACTGTCATGGAGGATTTGAAACGAACAAAATGGTTAGCAGAAAAATATGATTTAACCATTCAATATGATCGCTTTTCAGGTTATCAGTTGTGTGGCTCGGAGAATCGAGTTCTTCAGCTTCTTTCAGATTTGGTTAAGCAATATTTAGTTGCTCGAAAATCGGCAATTGCCTCAAAATTAAGCATTGCTACAAGCGAGGAAGATATTTTACAAATTATTAACAGTATGGAGCAAATGCTTCATTTAGACTATTCAGATGAGTCCATTGACTATTTACAGGTGCTGATTGGTTTGATTGTAGATAGAGCATTAAAATTTCCTAGTCGTGAGCCCTTTTTCGAAGGCAATATTAAAAATACACCAGAATATCGTATTTTAAAGATATTAATTCCGGAAAAGGGCTGGCAGCTTTCTGATGATTATTTAGAGTGGCTAAGCTTAATATTTTTAAGCTCTAATATTTTTGAAAAAAAAACAAGGCAAGATTATGATTCTGATGCTGAGCTACAGGCATTAATTTCAGAAATGGTTGAAAATTTTCAAAATCAAACTCTGATTATGATTGATGATAAGGAAAATTTTGAACGCAGAATTCTTAGTCATCTTAGACCAGCCTGCTTTAGAATCCAATACGGCTTGAGCTTAGGAATATATTCATTTGAAAATTTAGCTCATGATAGTAATCACACCATTTTAAACGATTTGTTGAAGGAGTTAATTATTCCGATTGAAAATTGGATTGGGAAAGCATTCCCCAATGATGAATTGAGCCTATTATCATATTACTTTGGGTACCAATTATCAGCTAATTCTAATCAGTTGTTAAAGCAAAAGCCTAAAGCAGTGGTTGTTTGTAGAAATGGTGTCATGGTTTCAAAATTGATGCGAGAAAATTTAAAAAAGCTATTTCCAGAAATTCATTTTTTGGTTTCGTTTTCGGCAAGAGATTTTTATAAATTTGGACGGGACTATGATCTTGTTTTTACAACAACACCATTAGATACAGCAGTGGCACAATACATTGTCGATCCGATTATGTCTTATAATCAGCAAATTAATTTAAGATATCGCGTCTTGAATGATTTAGGTATCAATAAGGTAGATCAGGCTGCTGATGAATTGATTAATATTATTAAGCAGTACGCTTCAATTGAACAATATTCAGCATTGAAAAATGCAATTCAAATGTTTTTAGTAAGCGAAGAAAACGATGTTTCCTTTGATAACTTTGTGACATTACCTAGTTTAACGGATTATCTCAAGCCGACCTTTATTAAAATAAATCAAGAGGAGCTGGATTGGGAAAAGGCTTTACAAATTGCGTGTCAGCCATTGCTTGCAAATCAAATTGTGAATAATGATTATTTCGTTGATTGTATGGCACAAATGCAGGCAAAAGATTATTCTAGCTACCTAGGGCTTGATATCTGCATTCCTCACACAACAGTCGAGCACGGTATTTTGAAGGATGGTGTCAGTATCTTAATTTCAAAAACACCAATCCGATTGCCTGATGGTCATCAGGTTCACTTTATTATCCCATTAGCTTTTTTTGACTTGACTAAGCATTTGAGAGCCATTAATCAAATTGCTGATATTAGTAATGATCATCAATTTTTAGAAACATTACTGAATACAGAGGATGAAAAAACAATTTATCAATTAATTAGAGAATTTACATAGGAGGTAGGCAAATGAATAGGATGCAATATCCTAAATTTACGATTATTATGCGTGGCTATACATTTCAAGAGGCAGATACAATTTTACAGGCTTTGGAAGGCTTTGAGGATCAATTTGCTGTAGAGGTAACCTTAAATACGAATGGTGCACTGTCACAGATTGAAAAATTAAATAGAAGCTATGGTAGTCGCATTTTAATTGGTGCTGGTACGGTTAGAACCTTAAAAGACGCTCAAAATGCTTATGAAGCGGGCGCTCGTTTTCTTTTAGCACCACATCGTTTGACTAAAGAAGTGATTGACTTCGCAAAAGCTAAAGGCTTAATAGTTGTACCGGCTGCAATGACGCCATCAGAAATTAATGAAATGTTTGAATATGGGGCAGATATTGTCAAGATTTTTCCTGCCAATGCAGTTTCGCCTAAATTTTTTAAGGATGTGCAGGCACCGTTAGGACAATTGCCATTGATGGCTGTCGGTGGCATTAACGAACGTAATGTTCAAGCCTTCTTTGATAATGGTGCTTCGTTTGTTGGTGTTGGCTCAGGCATGTTTGATAGTACAGACATAAAGAGTTGTTCAATATTAGGACTTAGAAAATCAATAGCTCGTTTCATCCAAAAGGTTAGTGAGGAGGCTGCTCAATGAAGTTAGAATTAGATGAAAAATTAGTTTTTCGAGATGTCAAAGCATCAACCAATCAAGAAATCATTCAATTTTTAGCCGAAAAGCTATACGAAAATAATTATGTCAATGAGGATTATATCGCTACAATTCAGGCACGTGAAGCGGAATATCCGACGGGCTTACCCTCCACACCGCCCGGAATTGCTATCCCGCACGCCAATTTTGAAATGGTGAGGAAAACCACTTTAGCCATTGCAACGCTTGAAAATAGCGTTCAATTTCAAAGTATGGATGATAAGAGTGTTCAACTACCCATTCAAATTGTTATTATGATGGCGATTGGAGAGCCCCACGGACAAGTGGAGATGCTACAAAAAGTTGTGAGTATTATTCAAGATGAGCCACTGAGAGCACAAATGATTGCCGCCAAAACAGATCAAGAGCTTTTAAATTTATTAGAAAAAGCAGTTGCATAGTAGAAAGGATAAAATAATGAAAAGAATTTTAGTAGCCTGTGGTAATGGTATTGCAACATCAACAGTTGTTGCGACAAAAGTTAGAAATTTTTTAGCTGAAAAAGGGGTGCAAGCCGAAACGACACAAACTAAGCTAATGGAAGTGCCTGGGAAGGTTCAGGGCTATGATTTATTGATTACAACAGGTCAATTTGAAGGACAAACTGGTGATGTACCTGTTGTTAAAGGCATGCCAATCCTAACAGGTATTGGTGCAGAGCAAACAATGTTAGAAATCTTGCAAGTAGTTAAGGATTAATTTTTTAGGGGAGGAAAACAAAAATGAAATATGTTATGAATGTTTTTAACTTTTTTATTGATGCTGGTCCTACTGTTATGCTGCCAGTTATTATTACAATAATTGGTCTCATTTTTGGTCTGAAAGTTACTAAGGCTTTTAAATCCGGACTAACCTTGGGAATTGGTTTCGCTGGGATTAAACTAATTTTGGATTTTATGACAACTAATGTGGGTCCTGCAGCTAAGGCGATGGTTGATAGAACAGGTGTTAAGCTAGATGCTTTAGATGTCGGTTGGGGTTCAATTGCAGCTGTCACTTGGGCCTCACCAATTATTGCTATTTTAATTTTTGCAATACTAATTGTTAATATCGTTCTTTTAATTTTAAAGAAAACGCAGACGCTCGACGTTGATATTTGGAATTATCATCATATGGCAATTGTTGGTGTTATGGTATTTTTTGTTACAAAAAATGTTTTTTTAGGCGTCGGTGCATCTGTCGTCATGGCAATTATTACCTTTAAGATGTCTGATTGGTCACAACCTCTGGTAGAGGATTTTTTCGGAATTCCGGGTGTTTCATTACCAACAGTTTCGGCATTATCATCACTTGTGATTGCTTGGCCATTAAACTGGCTGTTAGATCGCGTGCCATTTTTTAGAAATTCTAAGTTTACAATCAAGGATGCTCAAAAATATCTCGGTTTTTTTGGCGACTCAATGATTATGGGCTTGGTTATTGGTATGGTCATTGGTTTCTTAGCAGGCTATGACATCAAAGCAATTTTGCAATTAGGTGTTAGTATGTCAGCAGTCTTGGTTTTAATCCCGAAAATGACCTCACTGTTTATGGAAGGCTTAATGCCAATTTCAGATGCTGCACAGTCATGGTCACAGGAGAAATTTAAGGGTAGACGTTTATTTATCGGACTTGATGCTGCAGTTGTTGTTGGTAATCCAGATGTTATTACCACGGCGTTAATAATTATCCCTTTGACAATTGCGATGGCTTTAGTCTTACCAGGTAATCGCGTGCTTCCTTTTGCAGATTTAGCAGTTGTACCCTTCCGTGTTGCGATGGTTGTTGCCTTAACTCGCGGTAATTTAATTAAAAATATTATTATTGGCTTAGTGGTTACGGCTTCTCTACTATGGTGTGGGACAGCAACAGCACCTATTTTAACCTCAATTGCTAAATCGGTCGGAATCGAGCTTGGTGCAAATGCGATGCTCATTTCATCATTTGCGGCAACAGCAATGATTCAAAGCTACATTGTATTTATAGCCTTTACTTATAATCCATTAATTGGCATTCCAGTTTTACTGATTGGGTTTGCAGGAATTTGGTATTTCTTTGAAGGCATTAAAAAAATTAATATAGAGCAACAGATTCAAGAAGCATAAGTATAGGAGGCAATATTTTGAAAATTTCAAATATCACTGTATACAAAGTCAAACCTCGCTGGGTTTTTATCAAAATTTCTACAGATGAAGGCATTGATGGCTGGGGTGAAATGATTTCTGGAACAAAGACGGAAACGGTTGTCGCAGGTGCTTATGAGCTAGGCAATCGGATCTTAGGTCGCAATCCTTTTGAAATTGAGCGAATTTTTCAAGAGCTACATCGCTCTTTTTTCCGAGGTGGTCCAATTAATGGCACAATCGTTTCAGGAATTGAAATGGCATTGTGGGATATTAAAGGTAAAGCCTTTAATGTGCCAGTTTATGAATTATTAGGAGGCGCTGCGAGGGATAAAATCAAGGTTTATTCTTGGATTGGTGGTGATCGCCCCTCTGATGTTGTTGAGCAGGCACAGGATCGTTTTGATCGAGGCTTCACTGCTGTAAAAATGAATGCGACTGAAGAATTACATTATATTGATTCTTATGAGAAGGTGGATGAAGTAGTCGAACGTGTTGCCTCAATTCGTGAGCGTTTTGGTCACAAAATGCAAATTGGCGTTGATTTTCACGGTCGTGTGCATAAGCCAATGGCTAAAGTCTTAGCTAAAGCCTTAGAACCATACAATTTAATGTTTTTAGAAGAAGTCGTTTTACCAGAAAATGAAGAGTGCTTCAAGGAAGTCGCAGATGTCATTGCAACGCCATTGGCAACTGGTGAACGCTTATATACGAGATGGCAGTTTAAAAATATTTTTAAGCAAGGCGCGATCAGTATTATTCAACCAGATGTTGCACTCTGTGGTGGTATTTTAGAAACACGTAAGATTGCAGCCATGGCTGAAGCATATGACATGGCGGTAGCTCCACACGCTCCTTATGGTCCGATTGCTTTAGCAGCAACCTTACAGGTAGATTCATGTACTCCAAACGTCTTTATTCAAGAGCAAAGCTTGGGCATTCATTATAATAAAGGGTTTGATTTATTGGATTTTGTTAAAAATAAAGACATATTCCAATATCATGATGGTTTTGTTGATTTACCAAGTAAGCCCGGCTTAGGTTTAGAGATGGATGAAGAGCGAATTAAAGAAATTGCCCAAGAAGGCTTGATATGGACTAATCCATCGTGGAAGAATTATGACGGTACAATTGCCGAATGGTAAAATAAGGAGGACGAAATGGCTGAGACTATTGTAATTGGTATATTTTTAATTTTGTTGATTATTTTGCAAATTAAGGAACGCCGAGAAATTATTATCTACGCAAAAACGAGCAGGATTAAACGGCTACTTGCAGTAGTTTTAGCTATTGCGCTCTTAGTTATTTTTTGGCCTGCAAGCTTAGTATTACAATTGAGGCTAGTTATTGTTGCCTTAATGATTGTTTCTGTTGCCTTTATTAAAGAGGGCTTATCAAAAAAGCAGCTTATCAAGATTGGCTTGCTAAATGGTGAATTATCTAAATTTCAATTGATTCAAATTGAAAAGCAGGGCTCAAATAATAGCTTTGTTACTTTTTATAAAAATAAAAGCACGTCCTTTTCAATGTTTTTTGATGAGTCACCTAAAATGTTACAATCCTATTTTATCAAAAATCATTTAAAGGTGGTATTATTGGAAAAATAGCGCTTTAAGATTGAACTTGTCCAAAAGCATAAACTGTTAGGGGGATATTAATGCTTTATGTTGCACGTCATGGTCAGACACAATGGAATATTCAAGGTAGAATTTGTGGTCATGCAGATGTTGAATTAACAGCTGCGGGTATTGAGCAGGCTAAAAGATTAGCTGAACTTGTCAATGATTTGCCAGAGCGGGTCACACATATTTTGACATCACCTTTAAATAGGGCTATTAATACGGCTGCGATTATTGCCGAGAAAAATGAGGCTTCTGTCAGAATCGAGCCAAGGTTGATTGAAATGGATTTTGGTATTTTTGATGGTAGATTAATTAATGATTCCGCTTTTCAAAAGGCACGCCGAGAATTCTCGATGCCATTTACTGATGGCGAGTCGATACTTGATGTGGCTGGTAGGATTTATCCATTGTTGGATAGCTTGTCGAGTAAACCCAATCAAACCTACTTACTTGTTTGTCACAATGCCTTAATTCGTGTGATTGATAATTATTTTAATGGTAAAGTAATGAATGCCTTTTTAAATTATAATGTAGATAACACCGTACTGCTTCAATATGATTTTTCCAGCTAAATAGCTTCAAAATTTAAATCACCTACAGCTAGTTCCTTTAGTCTATGGGTGATTTTTTAATTAATGTCATAAATAATGAAGGAAATGCATTTTGATTTAAATAATTTTCGCTGATGATAGTATTTTTATTTAATTTACCCTTTATTAATCATGATAAAATAAAAAAATGGGAAATAAATTAAAAAGGAGTATCTATGAAAAATTTTAAAAAAATGATTAAAGTTATATTACTTGGTTTGACATTGTATCTATCAGCTGAGTTATTGACCTCAAATCTTTCAATTATTAGTTCAGAAAGCATGACCTATGCTGCTGAAAAAGAGGCATATACCTGGGAAGAGATTTCCTATAATCCCAAAGATTTTGGTTTTGATGAGGAAAATGCTGATAATGGTCCTACTGAAAATTTTATTAGTATTGAAGGAGCAAAAATTTGGAGCTCTGGCGATTGGAGCGTTTATAATACTGATTTTGGTATTGCTCCGGGCACTAAAGAATATGAAGTGCTTTCTTCTCGAGTAGTGGTGAGTATAGGGGAAATTGCTAAACGGTCAGATGGGAAGGTATTTGTTAAAGCTAGATATTCTTATGAACTGTCAGGTATCGGTGGTCCTGAAGTTTTTTGGATAGAAAAAGAATCAATAATGCCGGTAGATGGACCTGATGATACCTATCAAGCATTAAGCATATCAGAAAAAGAAATGAGTAATTCGTACACTGCGACAGCTTTTGCTGAGGGATATCCAATTCATCTTTTTTATGCAAATTCTAAAATAGATCTGCCGCATCAAAAAATAGGACAAAGGCAAGGTAGCTATCTATATGATGTTATAGGAAAAGTAACGGCAGCCCAACAGAGTAACAGAACCGGGATTATTTATTATAAATTAGAATTTATTTATAATAAAGGTTTGCGTGTGTCAAATTTTAGAAGCTATGATGTATGGCAATTACTCAATGGTGAAAGTGAAGAATTAACCTCTGTTTGGGTAGCCAAGGAATCGCTATCTGAAATTAAGTGGAAAAATATTACTGAGGCTAATACCTTTGAAAGTGATTATCCTTATAATCATTCTATTTTGGCTGTTGTTGGTGCCGAACCATCAAAGCCTAAGCAGCCATATCGCTATAAGACGGTAATATCGCCCGATTCAGAAACATCGCCAATCTTTTTTCCGACATCAGAACAAGAAATTAGCCCTACTGAAAGCTCAGCACTCACTACTGGACAAACGCTTGCGGCATTGGGATACAGTCAAGGTGCGACAGTTTGGGTAAAATCAGAATTTAAAGCTGAGCTCCAAAGCAGAATTGCACATAGTGATATTTACAAAAATGAGTATTTACTTGACGCGGGTGATTCTACTTTTTCTAAAGTTTCCTTTGGTGATGGCAAATGGTATTGGACAAGTAATCAATTCTTACTGGATGATTTATCTAATTCTACAGTATTATTATTTCAAAATGGCGCGGTAAACCCTTCTTTAGGAAAGCCTCTTTATCAACTTATTCGTAATTCAATGAATACTGAGGGTCAGATAGTTTATCAAATTGATGATTCCCTTGCGACTACCGACGCGGAACGTCAAAAATTTGCTGCTGTGGTGGCACAGGCCGCAGAGGGCTGGAATAATGCTCTAGGTGAAACAGTTATTATAAAAGCTGAGAATAATAATAGTCCAAGTCTTAAAATTACGCTTCAAGCAGGCGGAGGGAATGCAGCAAGTGCTGGCGCTATGGGAATAGATATTGATGGCTTAAATCAAAATCAAGAACGCTTAAAAAGAATTATTCAGCATGAATTTGGGCATACCTTAGGACTTGATCATACGGGTGGTGTTGGTAACTACCCATATATATTAGGCAATTCTAGTGATGTGATGTGGGACACCATATATACCATAAATGGTATCCCAAATGGTGATTCTCAAAGTATTTTTTCTCAAAATCATATTCAAACAGTTAAATTGATTCGGAAGAATGGTAACTTCTATAATCCAATATTAACTGTCAATAGAGGCTATTCGATTGATGATCCTCAAGCTATTAATGAATAATTGTACAAGAGTAATATTATACTAGAAGTAATTTAAAAATATAGTAAATCGAAGTGCTTTTGGGTATTCGGAGTATTTGGTAGCAAATCTTATCAGAGCAAGTGAGTAGTCATAATAGTGCTACTCACTTTTTGTTGTTCTCCAATAATTGCTATTTTAGAGCGCTTAAAGTACAGAGAGCCTATCAGAGAAGAATACAACAAGAATACTATACGCCCATGGTGTCAAGAAGGTAGGCAATCAAAAATATTATCAATTGTTTGCGTAGTTTACTAAATCTGATGAACTTAACATTGAAGAAGGCAACCTGTTTAGTTTTTTATGAAAGCTAAAAAGTTAGCTCCGAGCCCTCTTAATGATTTTTACTAATGAAATAAATGTATTTATAATGGATTTCCGTTATTATAAATTAATTTTCCCCCAATTATTTAAGAAAAATAAGATAGGTACTAATTCTTTACCTTTTTCTGTAATCGAATATTCTACTTTAGGTGGTATTTCATTAAAATCTGTTCTTTTTATTAAATCAACCTCAATCATAGTCTCTAAGCAGCGAGTAAGCATCACGTTAGTTATTCCGTCTACTTCTCTTTTTAATTGATTAAATCGGATTGGATTGTGTTGCGAAATTACTCATAATATTTTTAACCGCCATTTTCCACCTAAAATATTCATGACTTTAGATACGCCACATTCAGCTTTAATCATTGCTTTCCTCCAAACTTACAGTAACAAAAAAGTGCGTACTTTATTTTTATATACCTAACATTATACTATATATAAAAATAGAAAAGAGATGTTATAAATGAATTATTTAGATTTTTTGAATGCCCGAGTATCTGTCAGAAATTTCGATTCGGATTATGTTATTGATGCATCGATTATTAAGGAAATAGTAAAAAATGCTGCTAATGCACCCTCCAGTAATAATTTTCAACCATGGAAAGTTATTGCAATAGTTAATAAGGAAAAGCAAGCAAAATTAAGGGAATTTGCTTTTGGGCAAAGACAGGTTGAAACTGCTTCTGTCGTTTTTGTAATATTTGGAGATTTAGAATTATATAATGTAGATAAAATTATGAATTTTAATTTAAATAAAGGCATTATAAATTTAAGTGATCTTGAGAGTAAATCTCATAGAGTACAAGCATATTTAAAAATGCATCCAGAGGATGCCAGCATAGAAGGATTAAAGTTTGATTTAGGGCTGTTTTCGATGAATTTGATGCATGCTGTCCGAGCATTTGGCTATGATTCAGTACCGATGAGGGGAGTAGATTTCAAAAGCGTTATGGATTATTTAAATATACCTAACCACTATGAGCCAATGCTCTTATTACCTGTTGGTAAAGCTAGCAAAGCTGGTAATCCCCATATCCGCTATGAGCTCAGTGAATTTTTCCAGATAATAACGTAACTATTATAAAGGATTGATTATATAAAACGCTCATTTTTACAATAAATTTACATATTTTTTCTCTAATTTACATATAATTTCGTTATCCTAAAGATTGTATTATTTACTCTAGGAGGTTGCATGAAAAAGATTAAGTTTAAGCAATTTTTAGGAATACTGTTATTAATAATAACCACATCAATTGTTTCAATCCACGGCGAAGTAAAGTCAGAAACACGCTACGACATACCGATTTCTGATATTCAGCCTACTCAAGCAAGTGTTGGAAAAGCACAAATCGCAGCTAAAATTTTGGGTTATTTAGACGAGACACAAACGAGCCTGACCGAAGATTATTTCAAGGATTTTAATGATGATAATGGCTATAGTAAGGGTAATTATTTGGTAAATGGACAGGCACTAAAGGATAAAACGCTCTATTCTAGTGCCAGTATTCGCCAAAGCATACCAAATGCCGAGGTGCTTGGAGGCAATCTACCCAAGGTGCCTGTTATCCTCGGTCCAAATGGTAAGCTTTATGCAACAGATGGTCATCATGGTAGCACAACCTATCTATATATTTTTAATCAGTACGGACTTGGCAGCGATCAAATAAATGTTGAAGTCATTGCTGATTATAGTAGTTTAACGACTGAAGCTTTTTATCAAACACTTATTAATAATAATCAGTTCTTTTCAAAAGCTTTCAATGTAAACAGCGGTAAGTATGAAGCGTTTGATTTATCAAAAATAGCAACTAGTATGATTCCTAGCCAATTTGCAAACGATCCTTTTCGCAGTCTTGCTTATTTTTGGCGAAAAAGTGCAATTGATAAGGATTTAGTTTCGGTCAATTTTGCCGAATTTTACCTAGGTGAATTTTTAACTGAAACGGGTGAATTTCAAAAGCTAAGCTTTGAAACAGCTGATGACTATATAGCTGCATTTAATAAAGGGAACGAAATTCTTGAAAAATTAATTAACGGTGATACAGTCTATACCAATCTTTTTGATCAGGTGATCACTCAAAAATATCATATTTCTAGTGCTGAATTAGGTGTGCAATCGGCTTTTGATGCTTCTAAGACAGCTGCGCAAAAAGAAAAACTGGTCAATTCACTTAGCTTATTATTTAATTTACCGAGCCTATTAGCTTCAAACACCGAGCTTTTTCCAGTGACAGAAGTAATCGACACAGCTAATCTAACAGCAGCAATCGCTGATTTTCAAAGGCTAAATTCAACAATATATAATGAACAAAGCTATCAATCAGTTGCTAATCTTATTGTTCAAGCACAAAGCCTACTCAATGATTCAACTGCTACACAGGCTTCAATTGATGAATTAACGACAAAAATTCAAGAGGCAATGGCTGCTTTAAGTCTTGCTCAAGTACCATTAAATACCGCACAATTTTCAATCTTAGCGGCTCAATTTGAACAATTAATTCAAGAAAATTATGATTCAGCGAGCTACCAAGAAATTGTTGAGCTAATTTCAAAAATTAAGTCATGGATTCAGCAGCAGGGGACCCAAGAAGGCTTGGATCAAATGACCGAACAATTAAGTAATAAGATTAATAATTTAAAAATAATTACACCGAAATCAACTATAGAAAATGCTCAATCTATAGAAAAATCCAATGATAACGTCAAAATACCTAGTGAAAATACAAGTGATTCGCCCCCAAAATTGCCAATCACTGGCTCAACCGCTCAAAATTCGATTTTTACTAGCTTGGGAATACTCTTGATTACAGGTGTGTTGTCACTCACTTATTTTAAAAATAAAGAAATGCGATAAAATACGGCAGCTGCTAGGAAATATTCTAACAGCTGTCGTTTATATTTAATTATACTATTGACTACTTTATTAAAAAGCACAAAAAAGACACCTAATTCGGTGTCTGAATATCTACTAATTTTTTCTAATCAAATAACTAGAGAAAAAAAGTAAAGCTTATTTTACTTCTTTAAAAATTACGTGTTTACGTAATTTTGGTGAATATTTTTTTAATTCCAAACGATCTGGGTTGTTACGTTTGTTCTTTTGAGTAAGATATAAACGTTCACCAGATTCTTTGTGCTCTAATGTAATATTAACACGCATGTTCTTGCCTCCCGATTATAATTGATTAGTCTTTAGTTACTTTGCGTCCTTTGTAATAGCCTTTTAAGGATACACGATGAGAACGGTGGTAGTCGCCAGTTGTTTCGTCAAAAGAAACAGTTGGTGCAGTTAAATTATAATGCGTACGGCGTTTGTTTTTCTTCGCTTTAGAAGTTTTACGAGCTGGTACAGCCATGGATAAAATCCCTCTTTTCTGATAATATTTTCCGATTTTCACAGATACTTGAATAGTTTATCATGATTTTAAATAGGTTTCAAGCGTTTTGTAAAGTATTTTTGCTTTACGCTAAAAAGCTGAAACGACCGCTTAACACCGTACAAATTTAGGAAAAAGGCGTAAGCGAGCTTCAGCTCGTGCGCACTTTTTATCTAATTTGCTAGGTGTTGGTCGTTGAAGCTAGATTGTCTAAAAAGCGTTCAACCGCATTCAGCGCCGTACAAATTTAGGAAAAACTTGATGAAACGCTCTTTACTTTAACTTGACTTTCTCTAATTTGCTAGGTGTTGCGTTTGAAAAGCAGGATTACAAAAAAGCATCCAACCACGTTCAGTGCATTAAGCGTCCTGACGTATCCAGATACCTTGTAAGCTTAAAATTATTTTTTCACCAACTCTGCTGGGTGTTATCGCTAAAGTCCATTTCAATACTCTAGAAAAATTTTCTAGCATTCAAGCGTTATAAAATGCTTCTAGCTTAGGGATTGAGTAGCTTAGGCGCCTTTTTGACCAAAATAACAAGAATAATGCTGATTAGGACTGCGTTGGCTAAGGCACTTGTGCCATTCATAACGAATGAATACCAATATGGACTCATCCCCTTAGGTGCGTAGCTGCCCCAGAAGATAACACCAGCGAGAAAATGCCAAAACCAGCGCGCAATGACACCAGTAAACACTGAAGCAATAAGCCATGGCACATTATTTCTTTTTGTTTTGACTTGATGGGCAAAGATACCAACCAGTCCTCCGAAGGCAAAGGCAATTGGGTATTCAATGATTACTTGGATGGCTGTTAGAATAAATGCTTTACCACTAATAATTGAGAGTAAGCCCCAAATGAACCCAGCTGTCATGGCAGGTAGAAAGCCTCGGCGAAAGGCTAAAATTGCAAGTGGAATCAAGCCAAGTGAAATATCAATTGCGGCATTGGCTGTCTGTACTGGAATGTAGCTAAGCGCAAAGGCAACAGCGGCAATTACCGCGATTTCAACTAAGGTTGTGATGCTGTGCTTTGAATTGGACAAAATAAAAACCTCCTGTTTTTTGGACAAGAGGGACTGTTATCAATGTTTAAAGAACGATTAAAGCTTATTTCACCCTAATCATTCTAATCACATCCCTACGCTCGTCTTAACGAGATCAGGTTTTGAGGGTCTAGACCGAAGCCATTCTCAACAAAAGTTCCCCTTGTGTTATATTATTTCCTCACTAGCATAACGATATAAGACTTTATTGTCAAGATAAAACGGTCAAACCTCAACATATAAATTAAAACTATAGCTAAGGATAAAAAGATAGAATTATTTTTGCTGATAAATCAATGATAAAATTAGCTTGATTTAAACTGAAAGCAGATTTTGTTATAAATAATATATATAGGGGCGAAATAATAATGAAAATTAATGAGATTTATCAAAAGGCGAGGCAAGAAAAACGACCGGTTATTTCTTTAGAAATATTTCCACCAAAACAACAAAATGGAATAGAGACCATTTTTCAAACAATTGATCAATTAACTGCCAAGCCTGATTATATTAGTGTTACCTATGGTGCTGCAGGTAGTCTGACGAGTTCAAATAAAACATTAGAAATTGCTAAAAGAATTAAAACAGATTATGGTATTGAAGCCTTGCACCATCTAACCTCCATTATGAATAGCCGGCATGAGATTGATCACATTGTTGCAGAAATAAAATTAGCAGGAATTGAAAATATTCTTGCATTACGTGGTGATATTCCAAAGGGTGTGACTCATTTTCCAAATGATTTTATTTATGCCAAGGAATTGATTGAGGAAATCAAACAAATTGGTGACTTTTCAATTGGTGCAGCCTGTTATCCCGAAGGTCATATTGATGAAAAGGCCAATCGTGAAAATATCCAGCATCTATTGGAGAAAGAGCAGGCGGGTGCAGATTTCTTTATTTCACAATTATTTTTTGATAACCAAGCCTTTTATGATTTACTAGATGCTCGCCGCAAAGCACGGATTACTGCTCCGATTGCAGCAGGAATTATGCCGATTATGACTGTTTCACAAGTTGAAAAAATGATTTACTTTGGTGCCAGCTTACCAGTAGAGCTGATTAAAATTATTCACCGTTATCAAGATTCACCAGAGGATTTGCAAAAGGCAGGATTAGAATTTGCATTTAAGCAAATTGATGAGCTGATCGAAAATGGCGTTTCTGGGGTTCATGTTTATACAATGAATCGGCCAATTATTGCCAATGCGATTATGGATCGATATAAATAAGCGTCTAGAAAAGAGATAGGCTGGCGTCCTTTAATACGGTATAATAACAACATATCTAAAAAGTATCAGCTAGTGCTTGACACTGGCTTTTCATTTATTAAAAGGGGGGGAGAAATGCAATATTTACCAATGGTAAAAGGTGAGGTGCTTCGCTATTTAGGCTATAGACGAAAGCAGGAATTAACCTCAGAGCTTTCGGAGATTGTTGATGGGCTAATGCAGGAGGTTCAAGAAACGTCTAAGGCTAGATATACTTATCAGGTTTTTGATTTAATAGCTGAACCAGAAAATGAAGTGATTAATATTGTTGGTACTGATTTTATCATACCAGGTAAAAATGCCTACAATCATTTGAAAAATGCCGAAAAGATTGTATTATATGCTGGCACACTTGGCTTAGAAATAGAACGAAAAACGCGTATTTATGAGACAATTGATTTGACAAAAGGTTTTATTTTAGATGCTTGTGCAGTTGAATATATTGAAAAAGTGCTGGATTTAGCAGAAGTTGACGTGAGTCTTCATTATCCTGATTATTATTTAAATCGCCGATTTTCACCCGGTTACGGTGATGTGCCCTTATCAATTCAAGCCGACTTTATACAGGTGAGCGGTGCCGATAAAAAACTTGGCTTGACCTTAACGGATCATTATTTAATGATACCTAGAAAAAGTGTGACTGCTTTTGCAGGCCTATTTAAAAACGCACAGCTTGCCCGTCCAAAATGGAAATGTCCTGCTGATATGACTGAAGAAATGGTAAAAGCTGCTAGAATGAAGCGATAGATTGTTTGAGTGGAGGGGAAAATGACAATATTAGAAGCACTACAAGTCAAGCAATTATTAGTTGATGGTGCGATGGGTACCCAATTACAGGCGAGAGGCTTACCAATTGGGGAGCACCCAGAGTATTTTAATTTATCACATCCGGAGATTGTCAAGGCAATTCATCAGGATTACATCTTGGCTGGAGCAGATATTATTACAACTAATACGTTTCAAGCAAATCGGACAAAATTAAAAGCTGATGAAATTAAACCAATTATTGAAAAAGCGATTCAAATTGCAAAATCTACTAATCCTAAGTATGTCGCCTATGATATGGGTCCAATTGGTCAGCTCTTACAGCCAATGGGCACCTTGTCTTTTGAGTCCGCCTATGATTATTTTAAAGAACAGGCGATTATAGCGGAGCAGGCCGGTGCAGACTTGATTATCTTTGAAACAATGTCTGATTTGTTGGAAGCGAAGATTGGTGTCCTTGCTGTTAAGGAAAATACGAATTTACCTTTGTTTGTAACAATGACCTATCAGGCGGATGGTCGAACCTTTGTTGGTACCAATCCCAAAACAGCGACCTTGACTCTGCAAAATCTAGGGGTTGATGTAATTGGTGTCAACTGCTCGTTAGGTCCGAAAGAGCTGGCGCCTGTGGTTAGTGAAATTTTAACCTATGCGCAAGTGCCGGTCATGGTTCAGGCTAATGCTGGTTTACCCGAAATGGTTGATGGTGAAAGTGTTTATCGGATAACAGCTGATGAATATGTTAATTATTCTAAAACGCTCTTAAAGCAAGGTGTGCGTGTGATTGGTGGCTGCTGTGGGACAACACCAGCCTTTATTCGCAAATTACGCCGAGCAGTAGATCAACAACCACTTATTAGAACGAAGCCTCATAGCTTGACGGCGGTTACTAGTGGCATAGAGACGGTTGAGCTTGGTCAAGGTCTTTCATTGATAGGTGAGAGAATTAATCCAACAGGTAAAGCTCAGCTTAAGCAGGCTTTGCGGAATAATGATTTGGCTTATTTATTAAAGGAGGCTGTTCTACAAGCTGAGGCGGGTGCTGATATTTTAGATGTGAATGTCGGATTGCCAGAGATTGATGAGCCTAAAATGATGGTGGAAGCGATTAAACAAATTCAAAGCTTAATAAATTGTCCTTTACAAATCGATAGTTCACAAGTCAAGGCACTTGAAAGTGGCGCACGTTATTATAACGGTATACCGTTAATTAATTCTGTTAATGGTAAGCAGAAAAGTTTAGATCAGGTATTACCAATTGTAGCGAAATATGGTGCGGTCGTTTTGGGGCTCTGTATAGATGAGACGGGTATTCCTGAAACAGCTGAACAACGTTTTGAAATTGCTCAAAAAATTGTCCTAGAGGCGAAAAAGTATGGCATTTCAAGCGAGCGCGTAATGATTGATCCGCTTGTTTTAACCGCCTCTGCACAGCAAGCACAGGTAGAAGTTACCTTGGAAACCATTCGCTTAGTAAAGGCTAGGCTAGGTTGCAAAACAGCGGTTGGTCTCTCAAATATTTCATTTGGCTTACCGAATCGTGACCTGCTGAACGGCACTTTTCTAGCTGCTGCGGTGGGGGCAGGCTTAGATGCGCCAATTATGAATCCATTATCTGATTATATGATGCGAATTGTGAAGGCGCTCAAAGTGATTTCAATGCAGGATATTAATGCAACAGCTTATATTGAGAGTGAGCAGGATAGTCAAATTACGACTACCCAGTCAACCAAACTAGCGCAGCAGAAAGAAGTTGAAGCTATTTTGGACTTAAAAGAGATGATTGTTAAAGGGCGTAAGGAACTGACAGCTAAGGAAACGGCTAGCTTGTTAGAGAGATTAACACCCTTAGAGGTAGTTGACAGTTACTTTATTCCTGCGTTAAATATTGTTGGACAAAAATTTGAAGCAGGAGAGTTGTTTTTACCGCAATTAATGCAATCGGCTGAGGCAACCAAAAATGCCCAAGTCGTCTTGAAAGCTAAAATGGATCAACAAGGGCAGATTGCGGTATCCAAGGGGAAAATATTATTATGTACAGTTGAAGGTGACATTCATGACATTGGGAAAAATATTGTAAAAATGATTTTAGAAAATTATGGCTTTGAGGTAATTGATCTAGGCAAGGACGTACCAGTTGAAACTGTTGTTAAGACGGTGATCAACGAGGATATTCAATTAATTGGTTTATCTGCCTTGATGACCACAACCGTGCAAAATATGAAGCAGACAATTGCAGCAGTTCGAGCGAGTGGGCATAAGGCTCAATTTATGGTAGGTGGTGCTGTTCTTAACGAGGAATATCGCGAATTCGTTGACGCAGAATATTATGCGAAGGATGCAATGGCAAGTGTGGCGATTGCGAATCAGTTTTTTGCCAATCAAAAAGCGCAGGATTGATTAATCGGTATTTTTGATTATAAATTATTAATAATAAATATAGCTTTGAAAGGAATATTAGAATGAAAAAGATTTTAACTGGAATTGTCGTTACTTTATTATTTACAACAGGCTGTGCAAGCCAGAATAATCAAACAAAGGAGACCTCGACTAGCCAAACTGAAATGGTTAAGGTTGAAGTCACATTGACGAAAGAGGGCAGTGATACTGTTGAAAAGCAGGTTGAAGCCAAAAAAGGAACGAATTTGCTAGATTTAATGACAACACAATTTAAAGCCAAAGCGGATAATGGCTTTATTACAGAAATTAATGGCTGGGCGCAGGATGAGGCTGCAGGGAAATATTGGTTATTTAAAGTAAATGGTACCGATTCGCAAGTAGGTGCAAAAGAGGTTAAGCTAAAAAATGGTGATCAGTATGATTTTCGTTTGGAAGCCATGCAATGAGTCTAATTAGGCTAACTCGTCTTGCTCTATTAATTGCTGCTTGTGTCGTCTTACGAACAGCTTTCCAATGGGTGCCAAATGTGCAACCAATTTCTGCTATCTTTTTAATTTTGGTTAGCTTATTAGGCTTGCCCTCGGCTGTTTTAGTGGCGATGATGACGATGCTAGTTACGGGTATTTATATGGGCTTCGGCTATTGGGTTGCGTTTCAATGCCTTGCTTATTTAATTATTCTGATCGGGATGCGCTGTCTAGTTAAACAACCGTTTTGGCTAAGGTCAGGTTATGCGTTATTGTCGGGCTATTTTTATGGTTTAATTATGAGTCTACTCTATAACCTTCTTTTTGGTTTAGGGCATTTTACTGCCTATTACCTTTCCGGTTTATTTTTTGATTCACTACATGCAATTAGCAATTTTGTTTTTTATTTGCTATTATTCCCTACTTTAAGGCAGCTCTTTAAAATGGCAAGGATAATTGAATAAAAATGCTTCTGTTTCATTTTATAAGGCTTGGAATTTTTAATAATTCTAAGTCTTTTTACATAAATAGTAAACGTTTAACATATATATGTCTTTATTTTATGAGTTTAAAGTAAATTTAAATTATTTTCTGTTAAACGATTGACATAAATAAAAAAATCGCTTACAATAAATATCGTCAGAAGATGAAAGCGTTTTTCTTAAAGCTGATCCAGAATTTATAAAAGGAGTGTATTAATATGAATCACAAGGAAGTTGCCGAGCGCGTTTTTGAAGCCTTGGGAGATGATAATTTAGTTGCTGCAGCCCATTGCGCAACTCGGTTAAGATTAGTTGTTAAAGATACATCTAAAATCAATCAAAATGCATTAGATGAAGATCCTGATTTAAAGGGCACATTTGAGGCAAATGGTCAGTACCAAATTATTGTTGGTCCTGGCGATGTTAACGTTGTATATAAAGAATTAGTTGCATTGTCAGGCGTTGGCGAGACATCAAAGGATGAGCTTAAAGAAGTTGCAAATCAAGAGACGAACCCGGTCATGAAATTAATCAAGGTATTATCCGATATATTCGTGCCACTTATTCCTGCATTGGTCGCTGGTGGTCTCTTAATGGCACTTAATAATGTACTGACTGGTCAAGGCTTATTTGGACCAAAATCAATCGTTGAAATGGTGCCGGGTATTCAAGGATTTGCTGAAATGGTTAACTTAATGGCCTCAGCTCCCTTTGCCTTTTTACCAATTTTAATTGGTTTTTCAGCTACTAAACGCTTTGGTGGTAATCCATATCTTGGAGCTGCTGCGGGGATGATGCTAGTAATGCCTGGCTTAGTCAATGGTTACGGTGTAGCAGAAGCGATGGCAACTGGTAAAATGCCATATTGGGATGTTTTTGGCTTCCAAATTGCGCAAGCAGGCTATCAAGGGCAGGTTTTACCTGTTATTGGTGTTGCTTGGATTTTGGCAACTTTAGAAAAATTCTTCCATAAACATTTAAACAACGCAGTTGATTTTACATTTACACCAATGTTATCGATTATCATTACCGGTTTTGTAACCTTCGCCTTTGTTGGTCCTGTCTTACGTACAGTATCTAACGGCTTAACTGATGGGATTGTTTGGGTAGTTCAAACATTAGGTGGCTTTGGCTACGGTATTTTTGGTGCAGTTTATTCGGCAATTGTTTTAACAGGATTGCATCAGTCCTTCCCTGCAATCGAAACTACTTTGTTGGCAGATATTGCTAAGACAGGTGGTAGCTTCCTATTTCCAATTGCTTCAGCAGCAAATGTTGCTCAGGGTGCGGCCTGCTTTGCAATCTTCTTATTAACTAAAAATGAAAAACAAAAAGGCCTAGCTTCTTCAGCAGCATTTTCAGCAATGCTCGGAATTACTGAACCTGCTTTGTTTGGGGTAAATCTTAAATTGAAGTTCCCATTCTTCATTGCCTTGGGTGCATCAGGAATTGGCTCAGCATTTTTAGGCTTTACTAATGTGCACAGCGTATCACTTGGACCTGCTGGTGTGATTGGTTTTATCGCAATTGATCCAAAATCAATTCCAATGTTTATGGTTGGTATTGTTATTAGTATGGTAATTGCCTTTACAGCAACTTATATTTATGGTCGTAATAAGCTAGAAGTGCCTGCTAATGCGGCTACTGCTGATACGGCTGCTCAAAGTATTAATACAGTTGTCAATACCGAAGGCGTTTCTGATGAAGAAATTGCTGCACCAGTTCAAGGAACAGCCCTTCAATTGAGCGAAACTAAGGATCCTGTCTTCTCAAGTGAAATGATGGGGAAAGGTCTGGCGATTGAACCAACAGATGGTAAAATTTATGCGCCAGCCAATGGTGTTTTGACAGTAACTAATGATTCAAAGCATGCCTATGGTATTCAAACGGATAAAGGTGCTGAAATTTTACTTCATATTGGTATTGATACAGTCCAAATGAATGGTGATGGTTTTACTACAGAGGTTAAACAAGGACAGGTAGTTAAACAAGGTCAGCTTTTGGGTTCATTTGATATTGATAAAATTAAAGCAGCGGGCTTTGAGTCAACGGTTATGGTGATTATAACTAATACAATGAGCTATGCTGAGGTTGATAAAATTGCCAACCGGGCTGTTAAGGTCGGAGAGACAATCATTAGCTTGTCTCAGCCAACAAAATAAAAGCGATAAGGGAGTTTGATGTGACCCCCAAAAGTTAGACCTGAAAATCTAACTTTTGGAGGTTTTTTTGTATGGTAAAACACAGTTTCGAATTTCAACTTAAAACGGTTCAAATAGATACCTCATCCGGTCAGACAGAAAACGTCTGACTGAACAAACGAATGACTCGTCTATTTTCACAGGTTTAATCAGAGAGAGTAAGCACCATGGTTTCTGATTTTTTTACGAGGCAATTTAGCACCTTTTCTACGTTGTTAAACGTCTTTTGTTCCACCTCCTTTAACGTTTCAATCAATGGACTTAAGTCCATTGCAGCGGAGAACTATTGAAAGCGTTTGCAATATCAGTTAAATTAATAACAGATACGTATCCAATAATATTGTGGAGGGAATTGAATGAAGGAAAAAGTTACTGAGTCAATGCAAAAATTCTCAAGGGCAGTTATTGTTCCTGTGAAATTTATGGCAGTCATGGGATTATTTTTGGCGTTCTCTGTTATTTTTCAGTTAAATTTTATGCCATCGTTTCTTCAAAGCTTTGGTGAATTAGTTAAGACGATGATGGATAGTATGTTAAACAATCTATCACTTATTTTCTGTATTGGAATCGCTTCGTCTTTAGCTAATAAGAAAAAAGTAGAGGCCGGCTTAACAGCATTAATTAGTTTTTTGTTTTTTTTAGCAGCTAATAATGCTTGGCTGACTATGAATAATATGATTGCAGAAGCTGGGACGATGGGGCTATATGGAACTGGTCAGGGCATGGTCTTAGGATTTCAAGTCGTTGACATGAACGTTTTTCTTGGTATGATAATTGGTTGCTTGGTTGGTTATATTCATAATAAGTTCTCTAACATTGAGCTGCATGATATTTTGAAAATTTATGGCGGTTCTAGATTATCATTTATGATTTTAGTACCAATTATCCTTGCTCTAGCGATTGTTTTAAGCTATATCTGGCCAGTAGTCAATGAAGGCATTGGTTCAATGTCGAATCTTATTTTGACCACTGGACTTTTGGGAGTTTTTATTTATTCTTTTGGGAATCGCTTTTTAATTCCAACAGGCTTGCATCATTTATTATGGATGCCATTTTGTTTTACGGCTATTGGCGGCACCGCTGAAATCAATGGTCAGGTCTATAGCGGTGCTGTTAACATTTTCTATGCGGAAATGGCCAATGCTGGTACGATTACTCAGCTTGATTCTTCGCTAAGATTTGCGACCTTTGGCTTTGTTAAAATTTTTGGCTCAATTGCAGTTGCTTTAGCGATTATATACTGTGCTAATAAGAATAAAAAAGAAGAAACAAAAGGTATGATTCTGCCTTCAATGTTTGTTGCTAGTATTGCTGGTATCACGGAACCATTAGATTTCTCGTTTTTATTTATCTCACCACTTTTATGGCTGGTGCACAGTTTATTGACTGCTGTCTCTGAAACTTTGCTATGGGCTTTAGGAGCAAGAACATATATGCTTTACGGCATATTAGATACCTTTGTTTCCAATTCTGTCTTTAGTCCGTCTGTAACCAGATTTTATTTGGTGATTATTGTTGGCATTGTAATGAGCATTATCTGGTTTTTCATCTTTGTCTTTCTGATTAAAAAGTTTGATATTAAAACACCAGGTAGAGAAGCTGAAGAGCTTGAGGCAGCGGGGACAATAACAATTTCTGGTGATGCGCAAGCAACTATCCAAGACGAACAATTAGTAATTGATGGCTTGGGTGGTCCAGAAAACATTGAAATGGTTACAAACTGTTTTACTCGACTTAGGGTGACAGTCAATGATCCTGTGCGGGTCAATAAAGCATTGCTAGAGTCGCTTCAGAGCTCTAAGGGTGTTGTGATTAATGATAAAAATATCCAAGTCATTATTGGAATGGGTGTTCAAGACTTTAAGGAAACAGTTTGTGAGATCTTAGGAATTTCAGAATAAAGAAAGAAGGATTATTAAAATGAGTTTAGAAAAACAATCAGTTGTAATTGCAGGTGGCGGTAGCACTTATACTGCCGGGATCGTCATGATGCTTATCGAAAATCAAGATAAATTTCCATTGAGAAAGCTGAAGTTTTATGATAATGATCAGGAGCGTCAAGCTATTGTTGCTAAAGCATGTGAGGTTATTGTTAAGGAGCGTGCACCAGAGATTGAGTTCTTAGCGACAACTGACCCCGAAGCAGCTTTCACCGATGTTGATTTTGTAATGGCGCACATTCGTGTTGGTGGCCTTTCGATGCGTGAACAGGATGAAAAAATTCCACTGCGTCATGGTGTGGTTGGGCAAGAAACCTGTGGTCCCGGTGGTATGGCCTATGGTATGCGTTCGATTCCCGGTGTAATTGAATTAATTGATTATATGGAAAAATATTCACCAAACGCTTGGATGCTGAATTATTCCAATCCTGCGGCAATTGTTGCAGAGGCGACTAGAATATTGCGTCCCGATGCAAAAATCATTAATATCTGTGATATGCCAGTCGCAATTAAGAAATCAATTGCGGATATTCTAGGCTTAAAGCATGAAAGTGAAATTGTAGAACGTTATTATGGCTTAAATCACTTTGGTTGGTGGACTGAAATGACTGACAAGGCTGGTAATGATTTAATGCCAAAATTAAAGGCACACGTCAAAGAACACGGTTATGCGGCAGCGGGTAATGAAGCGAATCCATTATTAGACGAAGCTAGCTGGATGGATACCTTCCAAAAAGCGAAAGACGTTTACGCAATTGACCCAGATACCTTACCAAATACTTATTTAAAATACTATTTATATCCAGATTATGTCGTTTCTCATGCGAATCCAGATTATACTAGAGCAAATGAAGTAATGGATAATCGTGAAAAAGAAGTTTTTGCCGAATGTCGACGTGTTGCAGAAAAACAAACAGCGGTTAATACGACGATTGAAGCAGGTGAGCATGCCGAATTTATCGTTCAATTGGCAGGTGCATTAGCGTACAACACTTATGAGCGAATGCTATTAATTGTTAAAAATGATGGTGCAATTGCTAATATTGATAAGGATGCAATGGTAGAGGTGCCGTGTATTGTAAGTAAACGTGGCTATGAGCCGCTTTGCATGGGGAATATTCCTGACTTCCAAAAAGGGATGATTGAGCAACAGGTTTCTGCTGAAAAATTAGTCGTTCAGGCTTACATGGAAAAATCATACCAAAAATTATGGCAAGCCTTTACGCTTTCAAAAACGGTACCGAGTGCTAAGGTAGCTCAGGAAATTCTAGATGAAATGATTTTAGCTAATAAAGATTGGTGGCCAATTCTTAAATAATTGTGGATAAAATTGGGCGGTTAAATACCGGCCAATTTTTGTGCTACAATTATAAAAATAGACATACCTTAGGAGTAAGAAAAGATGGTTTTTACTGATTTAGTGAATGAAAACTTTAATAGCTTAAATGACACAGATTTATTTATGAGTAATTTTATCATTGATCATCCAGAAAAGGTCAAAAAAATGAGTACGCAAGATTTTGCAAAAACCTGCTTGTCTTCAAAATCAACAGTGATTAGATTTGCTCAAAAACTCGGTTTTACCGGTTTTACTGAATTACGTAACTATATAAAATGGCAAGGCAAAGAAGAGGTCCTTGCTCAAAGCTCAAATTTCGTAGCTCAAATTTTTAATGATAATGAAAAAACCTTATCTTATATTTCTAAAGGTGATTGGCTGGAGGTTTATCAGAAAATTGAACAGTGTCAAACAATTTACATATTATCAACAGGCGTGACTCAGCGTAGTCAGGCTTCAGAGCTACAGCGGCTATTTCTGTTGATTGGCAAAACAGCCTTACACATTCCAGCCTCTGCTCAGACGAGCGAGTTCCGTCGAATTGTTGATCGATTATCCGAGAAGGATATGGTATTTGTACTTTCATTGTCAGGGGAAAATACGCATCTAGAAAATTTATTAAATGTTTTATCAGTTAGAAGGGCAATTATTGTTTCGATTACGAGCTATCAGAACAATTGGTTAGCTGGTAGAGCAGATTACAGCCTATATGCTTCTAGCAGTCGGAGTCCGCTTCCGAATGAATGGTGGCTGCAAACAGCCTCCTCATTTTTTGTTTTGATTGAAGCCTTTGCTTTTGGTTATGTTGATTATTTAAGAAAAAAGCAGGATAATTCGACTAATTATTTTTAATAAAATTTTTTTGAGGCGACTTATTGATTTAAAGCCAGATTATCTCTTATAATTTCTTTTTGTAAAATTTTTTTTAATTTACATCTTGATTCCTCTATTATATCTTTTAAAGTTACTTGACTAAACGTTTACTAAACATTTATAATGATTATAAACCTATTAATGATAAAGAAAGAGGTAATTAATGCCGATAATCGTTGAAAATCAATTATTTCATCTACAGAATGAAGAGATAAGCTATGTCATTTCAGTTGAAAAGGGGAAATATTTAGTTCAGAGATATTGGGGACGTAAAATTGAAACCTTTAACGATAGTCGAAAGCTTCAGATGATTGATCGCGGTTTTGCGACCAACCCGTACCCTGAGGAAAGAACCTTTAGTTTGAATAGTCTGCCTTTGGAGACAAGTACTAATCAAAATGGAGATCATCGTATCGCGAATTATACAATCCGTTCAGCTAGTAATCATACGGTTACTGATTTTACTTTTGACTCTTATGAAATCTTTCAAGGCAAAAAAGTAATCGAAGGCTTACCAACACTTGAGGCTGATGAGCAGCAGGTAACAACCCTTAAAATTAAGCTAGTTGATGCAATTCAAAATTTAGAGATGACGCTTTACTATCATTTATTTGAAACGCTGCCTGTGATTTCACGCCATGTTACTTTTAAAAATCGTGGTGATGATATGGTAATTTTGGAGAATGCTGGTAGTGTACAAATTGATATCGCAGGTACTGATTATGACCTTTTAACCTTGGATGGATCACATACCGATGAGGCGACAATCAACCGCAGTAAATTGAGAAGTGGTATTCAAAGGATTGAAAGCATCCGTGGTACAAGTAGTCCACAGCATCAACCCTTTATAGCACTCCTGCAACCAAATACTGATGATTTTTCAGGTGAGGTGCGCGCCTTTCATTTAATTTATAGTGGTAATTTTCAGGCTCAGGCAGAGGTTGAGCAGTATGGTTCAACTCGTATTCAGCTTGGAATTCATCCTCAGGAATTTGCATGGCAACTGAAGCCAGAAATGGTTTTTGAAACGCCTGAGGCAGTTATGGTCTTTGCTAAAAATGGTCTGAACGACATGAGTCAAACATTTCACCAGCTTTATCAAAATCATTTAATTCCGGAGCCGTTCAGAAAACAAGCACGACCAATTGTCCTGAATACATGGGAAGCAAATTATTTTGATATTACAGAAGAAAAATGTGAGCAGCTCGCTACTAAGGCTGCAGAAGCCGGAATTGAGCTATTTGTTTTAGATGATGGTTGGTTTGGCAAGCGTGATGATGATACCACTTCCTTAGGCGACTGGTATGAAAATTTAGAGAAATTGCCAAATGGGATTAGTGGACTGGCCAAGATGGTTCATCAAAAGGGCTTGCAATTTGGTTTGTGGTTTGAACCAGAAATGATATCACGTAGTAGTCAGCTCTATCAGAAGCATCCAGATTGGGCATTGTCTGTTCCTAATTACCAAGCAATTGAAGGGCGACGTCAATTAGTACTTGATTTGAGTAATCCTGATGTTCAAGCGTTTATTATTGATATGCTAACCAGCTATTTGAAAAATGGTGATATTGATTACATCAAATGGGACATGAATCGTCATCTCACAGATGTAGGCAGTAGTGCGTTTCCGAGTCAGCAGCAGGGTGAGATTGGACATCGCTATATACTAGGTCTATATCAAATTTTAGCAAAGGTGACTCAACGCTTTCCGAATGTTTTATTTGAAAATTGTTCAAGTGGTGGCGGACGCTTTGATCCAGGGATGATGCGTTATATGGCTCAAAACTGGACGAGTGATAATACTGATGCCCTTTGTCGTACTAAGATTCAAACAGGCTACAGCTTGATTTATCCACCAATCATGATGGCCGCTCATGTTTCAGCAGTGCCAAATCATCAGGTCGGTAGAATAACCAGCTTAGAAACACGAGCTGACATTGCAATGTCTGGTAATCTTGGCTATGAATTGGATTTAACGGCATGTACCTCAGAAGAATTAGCAGAAATTAAGGCGCAAACGTCATTTTATCGTCTTCATCGTGAATTGCTTCAATTCGGAAAATTTTATCGAATTAAGCCTATTAGTCAATATTTTGAAGCAGGCTGGTTAATTCTCAATGAAGCTGAGGCGGTTGTTATCTATTTTAATGGTTTAGCAAGACCAGCTGTTCCAGTGAATTATCTTCCTTTACATTATTTAGACAATCAAGCAATTTATGAAGAGGCTTCAACAGGTCAGTTATTTAGTGGTAGTGAGTTAAATTATTCAGGAATTACGATTCCAAGAATAAAGACCGACTTTAAGACCTTGGTTTATCATTTTATCAAGCAATAAACAAAAAGGATTGGAAAATAAATTTCCAATCCTTTATTTTTTTGATTAACGACGTAAACCCAAAGCGTTGATTAGCTCACGGTAACGTTGAACATCCTTGTCACGTAAGTAACCAAGTAAGTTACGACGGTGACCAATTTTTTTCATTAAACCACGGTATGTATGGTGGTCCTTTTTATGTACCTTGATGTGATCATTAAGATGATTGATTTCCCATGTTAATACAGCAATTTGTACCTCTGGAGAACCAGTGTCGCCTTCGTGACGCGCAAATTGTGAAATGATTTCGTTTTTCTTTTCTTTTGAAATAGCCATTATTTCCACCTCTTCTGTTTTTGTCAATTACTGAGTAAAGCGTCGGTGTGTCGCTAAACTAAGTAAAAGCTGGTACTATTTAACATAGTACCTTAACACTTTACTATGATTTGAATTAGAATTCAAGTCTTAATTGGATTTATTTTTCTGCAACGCATTAAATCGGCTTTTTATCTATTAAGAACACTTAATTTATTAATTTTTATCTTGTATTTATTAAATAAAATCGGTTTAATTAAAAAGAAGAATACTTGGAGGTGGCAGTATGAAAATTCTAGTTGTTGATGATGACAAAGAAATTGTTGATTTATTATCAATTTATTTAAAAAATGAAAAATTTGAATATGAAAAGGCATATAACGGTGAGGAGGCCTTATCGCTTTTCTTAAAGGAAGAGGATGCCTTTGATTTAATTATTTTAGATTTAATGATGCCTGTAATGGATGGTATGAGTGTTTTACAAACCTTGCGTGCAAAAAAAATTGATGTCCCGGTCTTATTTTTAACTGCAAAATCACAAGATGAAGATGTTGTGAAAGGCTTAGTTGCCGGTGCGGATGATTATGTTACTAAGCCGTTTAATCCGCTAGAAGTTATGGTGCGAATTAAAAATATTTTAAAACGTTCAGAGGCTCGAATTAAAGTTGTGGCTAATAAAATTGAGATAGGCCCGATAGTAATTGATAAAGATACGCATCAAGTTAAAACTAAAGAGGACAACCTTCCAATTTCGTTGACAGTATTAGAATTTGGTATTTTATTACTGTTAGCTACGCATCCCGGTCGCGTTTTTTCTGCAGACGAAATATTTGAGCAGGTCTGGCAGCAAGAGAGTGCTGTTCCAGCTAAAACAGTAATGGTTCACGTATCACATCTTCGGGACAAATTGTTTGAGGCAACTCAAGAACGTTTGATTGAAACGGTTTGGGGCGTTGGCTACAAAATAGAAGAATAATAATTTAATCGCTAAAAAATAGTGGTGGGACAAAAGACGTTTAACGGGCAACTTAGCCCGTGAAGTGACACTGGGAGCTAGCGCTCAAATGTATCATGTTGGATGGGCTACTATCTAAAAAAATTATCGTTAGCCCTAAAGTAAATGCTCACAACATTGTACGAACAAAGTTGTATACAGTTCCCGATGGACCTTGGTCAAAGTAGATGAGGACCTGCAAAATCAAAGATTTTGAGGGAAATTACAAAGTGCATGCCATCATGACAAATTGATGATATTTGTTTGTCTTTGAAATGATCAATCATTTCAGACCAAGCTTATCGCTACGCTGGAAAGCAAGCTTTCCGACTCTGCTTTTGCGCTTTGCAAATGCTCGGAAATTTATCTATTTTCCTATGGTATTGAAGCTATCGCATTGTTCTCTGTAAATTACGAACAATATTAAAGGGTTAGGACTTCTGTCCCAACCCCATTTTTATTTTTTTAATTTTCAATATAATCTTTTAGTTTTTCATTTTCGTAGCCGGCATTATAAGCTAGTAATAGCTTTAGTCTTGCTTTTTGCGAGTTGATTTCTTTGCAAAATAATACGCCCATATCAGCTAGCTGTCCACCACCGCCTTCATATTTATAAACAGGCTCAGAAATACCATTAAAGCATCTTGAGACTAAGACAACTGGAATTTTTGCGTTAATAATCCTTTGAAGCCCTTTAGCTGCCTCAGGTGGTAAATTACCTGCACCTAAGGCTTCAATAACTAGACCATCAATTTTTTCAATATCTAATAAATTGAAAATATCATCTGTCATTCCAGCATAGGCTTTGATGATTGGGATATTGCCTTCAATCGTGTCAACATCAATTGGTGCTGCATAATTTGTTTGCTGGAAGAAAATGATTTGTTTTTTTGTGACCAATCCAAGTGGTCCATGCGTTGGAGTTTGAAATGTGGATACATTCGTTGTATGCGTCTTGGTAACATAACGTGCTGTATGAATTTCATCATTCATCACTACTAAAACACCTTTACCAAAAGTATTTTCGTTACTGGCAACACGAATTGCTGTTAGGAAATTATAAACGCCATCGCTACCAATCTCATTGCTACTACGCATGGCACCTGTTAGAACAATCGGGTACATTTGTCGTATTGTCGAATCGAGAAAAAAAGCCGTTTCTTCTAATGTATCGGTACCGTGAGTAATTACAATACCCTCGATGTTTTCTTCCAAGAACGCCTTTTGACAGCGATTTTTTAAGGCGAGCATATGATATGGCTTAATCTGAGGACTAGGTAGATTACAAAAATCCTCTACAATTAATTCTATGTTATTTTCTGATTGGATTTTGGCATCTAAGAGCGGGTTACGCTCGCTCTCAACAATTTGTCCATCAGCTGTTTCATTCATTGAAATTGTACCACCGGTATGTAAAACAAGAATTTTTTTCATTACTAAAACTCCTTATAAGATACTCATCTTTTTTATATTAAATAATTTGTCATGAATTGTTAAACTTGCAACTTTGCAGCTATCTAAAAACTTTCTTTGGATACAGCAACATATTTTTATTATATAATAGATAATGTGAAAAGAGAATGAATACCCTGAAAACGGTAGAATGGTAGTAAGAAGGAAGATTATGGAGAAAGTTAAGCTTTTACATACAAATGATTTGCATTCACATTTTGAGAATTGGCCTAAAATTCGGCGCTTTTTGCAGTCAGAAAAAGAAGATCCAAATGCCACTGTCCTGACCTTCGATATCGGTGATTTTATCGATCGCTTTCATCCACTGACAGAAGCGACACATGGTAAGGCAAATATCGAGCTGATGAATGAAATCGGATACGATGCCGTAACGATTGGTAATAATGAGGGAATTGGCAGCTCGAAATATGATTTAGAGCACCTTTATGAGAATGCTAATTTTGATATCGTAATCGGTAATCTTAAGGAGCCTAAAACTTCAATCAAGCCTGATTGGGCAGAGCTAACTAAGCTAATTGAAACTAAAGAGGGCACTAAAATCGCTATTTTAGGCTTGACCGCTTATTTTCCTTTGACCTATATTCCGAACGGCTGGCAAATTGAACGAATTGATGAGGTTTTGCCACAGCTAATTGAAAGTGTTAAGAATGAGGCAGATTTAATTGTCCTTTTAAGTCATTTAGGTATTCAAGAGGATCGGCGAATTGCTCGGAAATATCCAGAGCTGTCGATTGTTATCGGTTCACATACGCACCATCTTTTACAGTTTGGAGAGGTTGTTGATGGCACCTTGATTGCTGCTGCTGGTAAGTGGGGTAGATATATTGGCAAAATTGACTTATTATTAAAGGATAAGCAGATTGTCGAGTATAAAATTGAAGCGCTAGAAACTGAAAAGCTACCTATGTTTGCTGATGATGAGCACGAGATTTTTGGACTTTTAGATCGAGGTCATCAGCTTTTAAATCAGCAGGTTGTGGGTGATTTACCCCAAACCTTATCTAACCAGAGCACAACCAGAAATTCAGTGATTGAGCTAGCGTTAGAAGCTGTTCGTGGCTTTGCTGAGGTTGATGTTGCGATTTTAAATAGCGGTCTCTTTTTAGGCAGCATTGCGGCCGGTGAGGTGAATATGGATCAGCTACATCAAATTTTACCGCATCCAATGCATATTATTCGAGTTACCTTAAGTGGCTCCGATATGAAACGTTTAATTTTGGAAATGGAAAAAACAAGAGGCTTTCTAGCTAATTATCCAATCGTGGGCATGGGCTTTCGAGGTAAAATATTTGGTCACATTGTTTATTCAAATATTGAAATTGATCGCTCAACTAAAGCAATTACTTGGCAGAATCAACCAATAGATGAGCAAAAAGAATATACATTTGCCACAGTTGATCATTTTTTATTTATTCCATTTTTTCCGACAATTGAAATCAAAGGACAAATAGAATTTATTTTTCCAGAATTTATTCGTCAGGTGGTTGCGAATTATATACAAAAGGGCTGTAATTAAACAATTAAAAAGGAGTATTTATGCGTCGAAGTGCAGAAGAAGAAGCGGCACGAATTAAAAATTATGAGAAGTACCCAGGCGATAAAGTATCGATGATTGGTGATCAAATAAATATTGGTGATCGCAAGTATCGATTGATTTTTAATTATCGTGAGGGCTTTAATGCGGAAAAACTAGAGCAACGGTTTTCTAATATTTTAGCCAAATATGATTATATTGTTGGTGATTGGGGTTATGAACAGCTCAGATTAAAGGGATTTTATCAAGATTTTAAAAAGAAGGTTGTTTATGATAAAAAAATTGAAACATTGATTGATTATTTATATGAATATTGTAATTTCGGCTGTTCCTTTTTTGTTTTGGAAAAGCTGGAGGATCCAAAGCAGCAAAATCATTATTCTGATGCATCATCAACAGATGTTGATGTTAAAAAAGAAAACAAGCAGCAATCGATTCCCAATAAAAACCGCCATAAATCATCCAAGGTAAAGTCTAAGAAAACGGTGGCATTTGTTGCTGAGAAAACTGGCAGGCCTACAGAAAATCAAAAGCCGATTATTAAGTCAAGAGCTAAGGCTAAACCGCCAGTTGCAAGGGAAGTTGTAAAAAAGGATAAAAATTTCACAATAAAGAAAAGAAATCAGACCTAGTTGATGAGTTAAGAAAGGCGTTGCATCATGTCTAAAATTATCGAATTATCAGAAAATTTAGCTAATCAAATTGCTGCTGGGGAAGTGATTGAACGTCCTGCTTCAGTTGTTAAAGAATTGGTGGAAAATGCCATTGATGCGAAAAGTAAGCAAATTGTTTTAAGCATTGAGGAGTCTGGTCTTAGAAAAATTGAAGTGAATGATGATGGAGAGGGGATTTTAAGAGCAGATATTCTTTCGGCGTTTAAGCGTCATGCCACTAGTAAAATTAAGGATCAAGATGACCTGTTTAGAATCCGAACTCTAGGGTTTCGCGGTGAAGCCCTGCCTTCAATTACGTCAGTTGCAGAAGTCTATATGGAGACAGCGACCAACGAGGAAGACTCTGGCTCAAGTGTGCTAATTAAGGGTGGAACCATAATTAAGCATGAGCAATTTGCCAAGCGGAAGGGCACCAAGATTGTTATTACTAATCTTTTCTATAATACACCAGCCCGTTTAAAATACATTAAAAGCTTACAAGCAGAGCTAGCTCATATTGGAGATGTTATTAATCGCTTGTCGCTTGCTCATCCAGAGATTGCCTTTACTTTGATTAATGATGGCAAGCAAATGATTAAAACGGCTGGAAGTGGGGATTTGCAGCAAGCAATTGCTGGTATTTATGGCATGACAACCGCTCGGAAAATGCTAGCAATTCGTAATGAGGATTTAGATTTTAAAATTAGTGGCTTTATCAGCTTACCAGAGCTAACTAGAGCCAGCAAAAACTATATTACTATTTTAATTAATGGTCGTTATATTAAAAATTTTTTAATTAATAAGGCCTTAATTGAAGGCTATGGGTCAAAATTAATGGTGGGTCGTTTTCCAATCGCCGTTTTAAATATACAAATTGATCCGCAGCTGATTGATGTCAATGTTCACCCGACAAAACAGGAGGTACGGCTATCTAAGGAAAAGGAATTGATGGCCTTAATTCGTCAAGCAGTTACTCAGGCCTTGAGCGATGAACAGCTTATTCCAAGTGCCTATGAAAATTTAAGACAAGGTAGCAAATCATTTCGAGAGGTTACTGAGCAATTAGAGGTTCAGCTCAAGGCTAATCCTAGCGCACATCCATATCAACAGAATGAGCAATCGCAGTATGAGTCAGCGGATTACCGAATTAATGAATCACCTATTGAGTCACAAAATATGCCAAAGAAAGATGACTTTTTGGTTTTTCCAAGCATTGAACAGCCGAAGAAATTAGTTAACCAGTCGATTGTTAATCCAGTGATTGCGCAATCGTCAGCTATGGCTGAAAATATTCAAGACCATGCTGATGAGAGCCCTCTGAAAGAGCATCCTAATTTAAATTTCTCTGAAGATGGTAAAAGGTTGCTTGAAGCGGCCCTTCAGCGTTTAAATGATGAACCACAACAAACCTTTCCCATGCTAGAGTATTTTGGTCAAATGCGAGGTACTTATCTATTTGCACAGAGTAAGGAAGGTCTGTATATTATTGATCAGCATGCGGCGCAGGAAAGAATAAAATATGAATATTTTCGAGAAAAAATTGGTGAGGTTAGTGATGATCAGCAAACCTTATTAATTCCCATAATTCTTGATTATGCCACGGGTGATTTTATTAAAATTAATGAAAAGCTTGATTTGCTGAGAGGTATTGGCATTATGCTAATGCCCTATGGTGGCAACAGTTTTATTTTAAGAAGTCATCCAGTCTGGTTTGATAAAGGCTTGGAGGAATCAATTATTCGAGAGCTAATTGATATGCTTTTAATTACTGGTGAAGTCAGCATTCAGCGATTACGGGCTGAGACAGCAATTATGATGAGCTGTAAGGGTTCAATAAAGGCGAACCATCATCTGCAGGAGTTTGAGGCTCGCCAGCTATTAGCTGATTTAGCAGAGTGTGAAAATCCATATAATTGTCCACATGGTCGTCCGGTATTAATTCATTTTTCTCCAACGGATATGGAAAAAATGTTTAAACGAATTCAAGATCCACATAAAAGCTCATTCGATAATTAAAAAGGTGCTAAGACATAGCAGGGAACTGACACTATAATTAGATACAATTAAAAAAGAGCACCTCAAATTTAGTAAAATAAATTTGGAGGTGTTTTTCTAATGGCAAAACATAATTATTATCCGGAGACATTAAAAATTCAGATCGTTGAGAGATTATTAGCAGGAGAATCGGCTTCATCCCTTCGGGAAGAA
>NZ_JABJXU010000012.1 GCF_013155265.1 Enterococcus sp. MMGLQ5-1
CGTGTCGTGTCGTGTCGTGTCGTGTCGTGTCGTGTCGTGTCGTGTCGTGTCGTGTCGTGTCGTGTCGTGTCGTGTCGTGTCGTGTCGTGTCGTGTCGTGTCGTGTCGTCCAAGTCTAAGCATCGTCAACCCTCCTGTCAAGCTCTTTATAATTAAAATTATTTTTTTCTAAATAAACTAATTCAATTTTAATATAAAACTCATTATAAAGCAATGATTATTAAAATGAAATTGAAGGTGAATTTGGAATTCTTTCCGTGAAACAATACCGTTTTCGCAATAAAGCCCCACCAAACACGTGAATTTGGTATTCTTTCCGTGAAACAATACCGTTTTCGCAATAAAACCCCACCAAACAAGTGAATTTGGTATTCTTTCCGTGAAACAATACCGTTTTCGCAATAAAACCCCACCAAACACGTGAATTTGGTATTGTTTCCAAGGGGCATAAGGTTAATAAAAAGATGATTTCAAATCCATGAAATGAAATCATCTTTTTAATATTATTATTAGTATATTCATCAATTCAAAATGAAAAATTAACTGATAAATATTTTAAAAATTATAGATTAACAACAATCAATTTTTCTCGTGTCATCGCATCAATTGTTTTACTGATACCATGCACACCCATGCCTGAATTTTTAATCCCTAGAAATGGAAAATGATCTGGTCCACGCTCAGTACGTCCATTAATTTGAACTGAACCCGCTTCAATTTTTCCAGCAATTTCGGCTGCGCGAGAAAAATTTTCGCTAAAAACTGATGCCTGCAAGCCATACTCAGATTCATTGGCAATACGGATTGCTTCATCATCTGATTTAACACGAATGATTGGCAAAACAGGTCCGAACGGTTCCTCCCAAGCAATTCGCATATCGGTTGTTACATGGTCAAATAAGGTAGGATAAATTAAGTTAGCTTCCCGTTTATTACCAGTTAATAAAGTAGCCCCATTATTAATACTATCTACAATCAAGCCTTCAACATAGTCCGCTGAGCCTTCATTGATTAAAGGCACAATTACTGGATTATCCTCTGGCATACCGACCGTTAATTTGTCGACCTCTGCCTTTAGACGCGCTGCCAATTCATCAGCAACAGCTTCATTAACTAAAACACGCTTAATCGCTGTACAACGCTGACCAGAATAGCTGAACGCACCACTCATAATTTCTGAAACTGCCTTATCTAAATTAGCATCCTCACAAACAACTGCGGGGTCCTTACCACCTAGTTCAAGCACCATTGGTTTCATCGTTGAAAAGCTAGATAAATGACGACCAGTGGTCGCCCCACCAGTAAATGAAATCATATCAATGCCTTCATGCTCTGATACATAGTCACCAATATCAGAGCCTTTACCTGTAATCAGCTGTAAAATGTTTGCAGGAAAACCAACCTTATCAAAGGCTTCGATAATCTTAACTGCTGAAATCGCACCTTGCGTCGCTGGCTTAAAAACCACTGCGTTACCAGAAATCAAGGCTGGCGCCAATTTGGCAACTGACAGGTTAACTGGATAATTAAAAGGTGAAATTGCTAAAACAGTCCCCATTGGTACACGCTTGACAAAGGCAATCTTATTCTTTGAGCCACCAGGATAATTTTCACCACTCATAGCCGAAGGATTTGAATGAATATATTCCTCAACTGTGTATTTGATAAACTCTGCTGTCCGAACAACCTCCTTTAGTGCATCGTTATGCGTTTTCCCTACTTCCTGCATGATAATATCTGCAATTGCTGCCTTATCTTTCACCAGCTCGTCTGCCCATTGATTTAATAAGGCTGCTCTTTCAAATAGATCACGGTCTGCCCATTCTTTTTGCGCTTTTTTCGTTGCTGCAATTGCCTTATCAGCTTCAGACTTTGAGATTGCTTGAACTTTCCCAATCACTTCATCCTTATATGGTGAGACAATTTCAATTGTATTGCCTGATTCTGAAACTTTAAAATCCCCACCAACATAATAAGGATATTCTTTAATACTAATTTGCTCTATCATAATGCCTCCGAAAAATTTTCTGAAAATTCAATTTTTTTATAAATTGATACTATCTTAACTTAAAAAAAACAGCCATGCAAGCTTTATTTTATTGGGTTTTTACGTTTTAAAGTTTGTGAATTTATTTTGATGTTCAAAATATTTTTTGTGATCGTTTACATTGTGATTAATTAAACAGTTTATCAGTTTAAAATAATTTATAAAAACAAAAAAACACAAACTTAAAAAACAAAAGTTATTTATAATTGTTC
This sequence comes from Enterococcus sp. MMGLQ5-1, assembly GCF_013155265.1. GTDB lineage: Bacteria > Bacillota > Bacilli > Lactobacillales > Streptococcaceae > MMGLQ5-1. Next base: position 2,259 of record NZ_JABJXU010000012.1, read on the forward strand.
ATAATATCACTTGGTTTATTAAAAAAGAAGCAGTGAATTTGAAGTATTCAATTCACTGCATTTACATTCATACAATTTAATACTGGTCTATTGCCAATAGGATGGTCGTTTTTTTTCATAAGCCGTAATCAAAGCTTCAGATTGAAGCGTGATGCCAATATCATCTAAGCCATGAACTAGCTTATGTTTCCAAATTGGGTCAATTTCAAATTCAAAAACACCTAACGAAGAAGTAATTGTTTGTTCAATCAAATTAATTTCTATTTCTTCTTCAGCTGGTAATGTTTCCAATGCTTGACGTTGTTCTAATGGTAGAATGATTGGCAACAGACCATTTTTTAAAGCATTATTGTAAAAAATATCTGAAAAGCTGCCTGCAATCACTGCTCGAAAGCCATAATCGGCAATCGCCCACGCTGCATGCTCACGAGATGAGCCAGAGCCAAAATTATCACCAGTTACCAAAAATGATGCATTTCGATATTCCGGGAAATTTAAAACAAAGGTTTCGTCTTCTGTCACACCATCATCCTGATAGCGCCACTCAAAAAACATATTTTTCCCAAAGCCTGTTTTTTCTGTACTTTTTAAAAATTGTTTAGGTATAATTTGATCGGTATCAATATTATCATTCATTAAGGGCACGGAAGTCCCTGAAACAATTGTAAATTTTTCCATTATGCCCCTACCTCACTTACTATTTCACGAACATCAACGAATTTACCAGCAATTGCTGCTGCCGCTGCCATCGCAGGACTACACAAATGCGTTCTGGCATTCTTACCTTGACGACCCTCAAAATTTCGATTACTTGTTGATGCGCAATGTACACCTTCAGGCACTTGGTCAGGATTCATACCTAAACACATTGAGCAGCCCGGCTCACGCCATTCAAAGCCTGCATCTTTAAAGATTTTATCTAAACCAATCGCTTCAGCCGCATGCTTTACAGGACGACTTCCAGGTACAACAATTGCTGTTAGCTTATCAGAAACTTTTTTACCTTTAACAAATTTGGCCGCAAGCTCTAGGTCTGAAAGACGTGCATTAGTACAAGAACCGATAAATACATAGCCTAAATCAATTTCCTCTGGTCTCTGACCAGGCGCCAAATCCATATAATGATACGCGCGTTCATCATTAAAATCCTTGATTTCAGGGAAGGTTTCGGTAAATTCAATCCCCATCTCAGGATTTGTACCCCAGGTTACCATCGGTGCCAATTTTGAAACATCAATTGTAATCACCTTATCATAGTTAGCATCTGGATCACTTGGCAAAGTGCGCCAGTCAGCTACAGCTGCATCAAAATCCTTGGGTGCAAACTCACGCCCCTTAACATAAGCATACGTTTTTTCATCAGGATTCATCAAGCCCATTTTAGCACCAAACTCAATTGACATATTACAAATCGTCATCCGTTCTTCCATTTCAAGCTCACTAATGGCTTCGCCTGTAAATTCAACCGCATAACCAACGCCTGCATCAACCCCATACTTAGAAATTAGCGCTAAAATGTAATCCTTGGCATAAACACCATGCTGCGGTTGACCAACAAATTCAACCTTCATCGTCTTAGGCTTACTTTGCCAAATCGTTTGTGTTGCAAAAACGTGTTCTACCTCACTTGTACCAATCCCAAAGGCAATGGCACCAAAGGCACCATGAGTCGCTGTATGTGAATCGCCACAAACAATGATTTTACCCGGTTGAGATTGCCCAATTTCTGGACCAACCATATGGACAATTCCTTGCTTTTCAGAGCCATGTGTTGCCACGGTCACGCCAAATTCCTTCGCGTTTCGACCCAATGTATCAATTTGATTTTTGGAAATGGCATCCGAAATATTAAAAATATCAACGGTTGGTGTATTATGATCCATCGTCCCATAGGTTAAATCGGTACGGCGTACCTTACGACCAGCAGCCCTCAGTCCTGAAAAGGCCTGTGGACTAGTTACTTCATGAATTAAATGTAAATCAACATAAAGCAGCTGTGGCTCGAAAGCCTCACCAGTTATCACATGTCGATCCCATAGTTTTTCAAAAATTGATTGTCCCATATTAACGCTCCGTTTCTTTTATCACATCAATCACCGCATCAACAAATTCTGTTGTTTTTGCTGTACCACCTAAATCACCAGTTAAAATACCTTGATTCATTACAGTATCGCAGGCATTTTCAATTAATTCAGCTGAACGAATCTCATTAAAGCTTTGTCTAAACATCATTGCAACAGATAACAGCATAGAAACTGGATTTGCAATATTCTTACCTGCAATATCTGGTGCTGATCCATGAATAGGTTCATATAAGGATGGTCCAGCTTCTGAATGACTAGCGCTTGGCATCACACCTAATGAGCCCGGTAAGACGCTTGCTTCATCCGATAAAATATCACCAAAAAGATTTTCAGTCACAATTACATCAAATTTTTTAGGATTAGTAATCATAACCATTGCACAAGAATCTACTAATTGATGTTCCAATTCAACATCAGGAAATTCAAGTGCGACTTCATCTGCAATTTTACGCCATAACTTGCTTGTAGCCAAAACATTTTGCTTATCAACTGAGGTTACTTTCTTCTGACGACCTTGCGCAATGACAAAAGCCTTGCGAATAATGCGACGAATTTCTTTAACATTATAATCATTGACATCACGAGCAGAATCAGAGTTTAATGTATGTTCACCAAAATAAATACCACCAGTTAATTCACGGACAACAATAAAATCAGCGCCAACAACAATTTCTGGTTTTAGTGGCGATAAGTGTGCCAAGGCTTTATTAACAGTAATTGGTCGTAAATTAGCAAATAAGCCGAGTGCTTTTCTGAGGGCTAATAAGCCTTGCTCAGGTCGAACCGCTGCTGTATCATATTGTGGTCCACCGATAGCTGCTAATAAAATGGCATCAGCTTTCTTTACAGCCGCCAAAGTATCATCTGGTAAAGGATGACCGACCGCATCAATCCCAGCACCACCAAATGGCTTTTCTTCAATGCTGTATTCAAAGCCTGTTTTTTTAGCAACAGCTTCTAAGACCCTTAAGCTTTGTACCATAATTTCTGGACCAATACCATCACCCGGTAAAGTAACAATTTTATACATTAATATCCCCATTCCATCATTCATTTATTAATTACTAATTATTAATTATTGATTACTAATTAGTAATCGTCAGTTTTAAATTCTCTTTTTGAACCACAATATTGGCATTCATATAAGCTAAGGCAGAGGCCTTTAAAATATCGTAATCAATTCCAACTGCATTAAAAATAGTACCGGTTTCTGGATTTTCAACTGAGACACGAACCTCAGCCTGCGCATCCACACCACTTGTAATAGCAGCAATTTCATATGAATTCAAAGCAACATTTTGACTGAATACCTCATCAATTGCTGCGAATATTGCTTCAACCGAGCCCTTACCTGTTGCCGATTTAGCTACCGTTTCACCATTCACATTGACAAGGTAGACCGTTGCTTCCTGCTCACCATTTGAATGATATGAAAGATCCAAGGTATTGAAAACAAAGGAATCTGTCTGCTGTACTGTTTGACCAGCTATCAAAGCTCTTAAGTCAGCATCTGAAATATCATTTTTCTTATCTGCCAAATCTTTAAAATCACTAAATGCTGCTTTCAAATCATTTTCTGATAATTCAAAGCCTAGCTCCTTCAATTTTTCATTAAACGCATGGCGCCCAGAAAGCTTACCTAGTGGTAGACTCGAATGTGCAACACCAACCATTTCAGGCGTAATAATTTCATAGGTGCTTGGATTTTTTAAAAAGCCATCTTGATGAATTCCTGACTCATGTGCAAAGGCATTGCCACCAACAACTGCCTTATTTTTAGGTACTGCAATTGCTGAAAAGCGTGAAATTAAGTCACTGGTGTTTTTAGTTTCTTTTAATACAATTCCCGATTCGACTTGATAATAGTCTTGACGTATTTTAAGTGCTACCGCTACTTCTTCTAAAGCAGTATTTCCTGCACGCTCACCAAGTCCATTGACCGTTCCTTCAACCCGTCTTGCACCATTTTTAATTGCCGCAAGTGAATTCGCAGTCGCCATTCCTAAATCATCATGACAATGCGGTGAATAAATAATCTCGCGATCAGTCTTAATGTTTTCAATTAAATATTTAAAGATAGCACCATATTCTTCAGGGTTTGAATAACCAACCGTGTCTGGTACATTAATTACACTAGCACCTGCGTCGACCGCTGCTTGAACTGCCTCAAGCAGGAAAGCTTTTTCTGAACGTGTTGCGTCCTCAGGTGAAAATTGCACAATTTCAAATTTTTCACGTGCATAGCTAACATGCTCTTTAATTGATGCCAATACCTGTTCAGGTGTCATCTTTAATTTATATTCCATATGTACTGGACTAGTTGCAATGAAAACATGAATTTGAGGATATCGTGCATCCTTTAATGCTTCGTAAGCCTTATCAATATCATTTTTGACTAATCTTGCAAGTCCAGTTACTGATAATTTAGTAGCTACTTTAGCAATTTCTTGAACCGCTTTAAAGCTTTCGTTTGAAGAGGCCGGAAAGCCTGCCTCAATCACATCTACGCCCCATTTTTCTAATTGTAAGGCAACAGCAACCTTTTCTTTCGTTGAAAAGCTAACACCCGGTGTTTGTTCCCCATCTCTAAGTGTTGTATCAAAAAATTGTACCTTCTCCATTTGTGATTGCCTCATACTTTCTTTTATTTTTTCCTACAAAAAAACATCCTATCGGCTAATAGGATGCTGTTTCTTTTCCATCCTATTAAGCAAACGCCAAACAGGACCCATAGACTAGAAAATTAAAAATCTAGCTTATGAGCCCTCCGTTAATAATAAATTATTATTAACAAGTGCGTTCATGTTTGCCTCCAAAGAATGTTTTATTCGTATTTAATTGTTTTCATTATACCCTTTCTCAAAATAATTGCAAGGAATTTTCTGAAAATTTATCGTTTTCATTAATTTCTATTTGAATGAAGCAGTTATCTCATTCTGATTATTTTGATAAAAGATTAATCAATGATAAACTAAATAAATAGGAGGTTTCAATTATGACTAAACTAACGATTCCGCAGGAAGAATTAATTATTTCTACCATTTCTGAAGCTGTCAGCCGTTCAATCACCTTAGCTGAGGTATTAACCGAAGTAAACAAAGCTGAGGATGCCCGAAATATTATTGCTTTGAATGAGATAAATAATTATTATTTAATTGCCAAAACTGGTTATTATTTAAAGGTTGATGAACCTTCAATGATTTATATTGATTTATTTAATATTTTTGATAAATTATATTTAGAACTAAGGCATGCATTGGCATATGATGGTGGTAAATTAAATCATCCAGAAGAATTTTCTGGATTGCTTAATGATGTTCGGCACTATTTTGAAGCGTTAAATACTGCCTTTATCGAAAGAAAAAATACTTATCTTAAAAAGGATTGAAAACAAATGACTAAAGATGAAGTAATTTTAAGAATCAAAGAAGAATTAAAAATGCCCGGTTTTAATGCTAATATCGAGGATAAGGAATATTCAGAAGCAGACTATCTTAAACTAAAGGCTGACCTGCTTAAATACTATCAGGACTATGTTGGTGGTATCGAAGCTGATTTTCAAGGTGGCCTAGATGGGCATATTGGTAGGTAACAAAAAAGCGCTCTTCTGGCGTAAACAGAGGTCAAATCGTGGCGCAATTAACAATCAATTGTAACCGCAAAAAAAAGTTTTAGCTTCTTAAAATTTAGAAGCTAAAACTTTTTTTAATAAATCAACAAATGATAATTATTAGTGAGCTGTAATCAAGATAATTACTGAAGCTATTCCCCAACGATTTCGTTAATCTCATGCTCTAGTACATCTAATTTAGCTTCTGCTGTCTCAAATGAATCCGACTGCGTTGCCAAATAGAATTTGATTTTAGGTTCAGTACCAGAAGGTCGAACGGCAACCCATGAACCATCAGCTAGTTGATATTTTAAAACATTTGATGGTGGTGTCGTTAGCTTTTCTACTTGACCGTCTACAATTTTAGTCAACTCTAAAAAGTCTTCCGTAATCACCACATTGGTATTATTTAATTTTTCAGGGGCAGATTTTCTAAACTTATCCATGATGTTTTTAATCTTAGCAGAGCCATCAATGCCTGACAGGGTCACTGAAATCGTTCTTTCGGCAAAATAACCATATTCTTTAAAAATATCCTGTAAGCCATCATATAAGGTTTTGCCCTGTGACTTATAAAAGGCAACTACTTCGGCAGTCAGTAAAGCTGCCTGAATTGCGTCTTTATCACGCACAAAAGGTTTGATTAGATAGCCATAGCTTTCTTCAAAGCCAAACATATAGGTATTTGAGCCGGTTTCTTCAAATTGTTCAATTTTTTCAGCAATAAATTTAAAACCAGTTAAAACATTTTGTGTTTCGACACCATAGCTATTGGCGATAACTGTTGGTAATTCACTGGAAACAATTGATTTAATAATAGTTGCATTATCTGGTAATGTGCCAGCTTGCTTATGCGCTTCTAAAATATACTTAGTTAGAATCGCACCAATTTGATTACCTGATAAAACTGTATAGTCTCCATCCTCAGTCCGAACAGCTACGCCTAAGCGGTCAGCATCTGGATCGGTCGCAATCAAAACATCAGCATCTTCTTTTTTACCTAATTCAATTGCCAAATTAAAAGCTGATTTCGCCTCTGGATTAGGTGATTTAACTGTTGGAAAATCACCATCCGGAATCGCTTGTGCCTCAACGACTTTAATTTGCTCAAAGCCGGCTTGCGCCAACGCCTTGCGACCAAGCATTTCACCAGTACCGTGCAACGGTGTAAAGACTAGCTTTAAGTCCTTACCGACCGTTTTAATTAATTCTGAATTAATCGTTACATCTTTAATTAATTCCAAGTATTTATTATCAATTACTTCACCGATAATTTGGATTAAACCGCTCGCTTTTGCTTCTGTCTCATCCGCCACTTCGATTGTTAATGGACTTTCGATGCCACGAATAAATTCAGTTAGGGCGTCTGCATCATGTGGCGGCATTTGCGCACCATCTTCACCATAGACCTTATAACCATTATACGGTGCTGGATTATGAGATGCAGTAATCATAATACCTGCTAGGGCATTTAATTCACGCACTGCAAATGAAAGCTCCGGCGTTGGTCTGAGGCTTTCAAAAATAAATGACGGAATATCATGCTTTGCAAGTACCTTACCCGCCTCCATTGCAAATTCAGGTGAAAAGTGACGAGAATCATAAGCGATTGCAACGCCACGTTTTTTTTCTGCTTCGCCCTTAGATGACATTAATAATGCTAAACCTTCGGTTGCCTGACGAACTGTGTAGATATTCATACGATTAATACCAACACCAATAAAGCCTCGCATTCCAGCGGTGCCGAATTCTAGCGGTGCGTAAAAAGCGTCTTCTAGTTTTTTTTCATCATTGGAAATTAAAGCAAGCTCCTCTTTTAAATTTGAAGCTAAATGATTAAATTGTTGCCATTCTTGATAATTATTTTCCCAAGACATAATACCCTCCTCTATTGATGTACTACAGGTCAATTATATACTTTTAGCTAATAATATTAAAGCGATTGCAGGGATAATCTAAAAATTACAAATACTTACTTGCTTCACGAATACTGAGTTTCGATAAACCCAAAGTATTTTGTATGATAAAATTACGAACCCAAGCTTTATCGGTTTTGGAATATTCACGTAAACTCCAGCCGATTGCTTTGTTAATAAAAAATTCCGTTTGATTTAAATTATTAATAATGATTTGGCTTAATAAATCGGTGTTTGTTCGTTCTTTCCTCAATAATTGATGATCAATTGCAATTCGTCTCAGCCAAATATCATCAGCAAGAGACCAGCTTAGCATCAATTGGTCAACGCGTGAGTCCTTTAAGCCAATGTTGCCAATCACTCGGTCAAAGCCGTCAATTGTATCCCACCATTGTTTATGCTTAACAAAATAAAATAAATAACTATCAATGTCCTCATACTTCAGATAGGCTTGCAGCCGTGCCAAATAATCGATTACAAAATATTGACATTCACGGTGCGGATTTTCAAATGCTGTCTGCAACAATTGCCAATCAATAATTTTATTTTTTTTAGCCTCCTTCAAGTCTGATTGATAAATTTTCTTTCGAATAGGTGTTTGAATCCCATAAAATTTAAATTGATGACGCATATATTTACTCATTTGTATAGCACGCTCAGAATTCGCCTGCTGTTCAAATTGATGAATTAATTCTTGATAAATCATAGCGCAGCCCTTACTTACTCACTTTTTGATAAACATTAACCACTAAAACAGTAATCACACCTGCACAGACAGCTTCAAAGACACCGTTTGTTAAAATAATCGCTAAAATCGCATTGTATAAAACATTCACATTTTTGCCAACCATTACTGCATAAGGCTCTTTAAAGATAAAAAAGATGAGATTCATTACAAGAATCGTATTGGTTAAAGAGCCTGCAACACCCGCAATTACACAAGCTAGCCTACCTCTTTTTTTAAATAACTGAAAAACATAATAGGCAACAATACCAATTAAAATTCGAGGCAGCAATGCAATGATAATCGCACGCCAATCACCATTCGCCGTCCCCGGTACAGCAACTAGTGGTGAAAAAATAAAATTACCCTGTAATGTTGCTCGAAACAGGCTAATCAAGCCAAAAATACCACCCAAAACGCCACCATAAACTGGACCTAACAAAATACCACCAACAATAACTGGAATATGCATAATAGTCGGATTCAATGGTGGAATTGGAATAAATCCTAATGGTGTAAATGCCAATAAAAAAAGCAGTGCCACTAAAATGGCTAAAGTCGTTGTTTTTCTCGTTTGTGTCATGTCAAAATCCCCTTCACGCTTTCAATAATTTTATCAACTTCAGCTAATGCGCCTTTGCCTAAATCACCACAGGCTAATAATGCCGTTCTTGGCTCAATTTCTGTATAACCGAAGACTTTCAGTCGTGAGATATTCTCTTGAGTTATCGGATTTTCATACATTTTAGTATTCATTGCAGGTGCGATGACCTTTTTAACGTCCCCCCCTAACGCTAAAGCAATACTCGTAATGCTGTTATCCGCGAAACCATAGGCAAGTTTTGCAATTGTATCTGCTGATGCAGGCGCCACTAAAAATAAATCCGCCTTTTTCGCTAATTCGATATGATTCACTTTCCCAGCTACCTTTTCAGCCATGACATCAATTGTCACAGAATGATTAGATAGAACTTCAAAAGTTAGTGGTGTAATAAAATGTGTGGCTGCTTCACTCATAACAACATGCACCTCAAAGCCCGCCTTGACCAGCTGGCTTGTGATATCTGCTGCCTTGTATGCCGAAATACTACCGGTTACTGCTAGAACAATCGTTTTCATAAGCTATATCTCCTATTTTTTGTAGAATTAATTCACTAATTTCTTGCTTTGTTTCCACTCGCTCAACCTGATCTTTGCCAACCATAAAACCGATATGTTGGTTTGGAGAAATTTGAGTCAAATCATTAGCTAGAATATAATCGGCATGATTTTTGATTATGGATTTTTGAGCAGCTTCAATCAATTCAGCATCTGAAACATCGACTAGCAGCTTAAAACCAATTAATAGAATTTGTGGCTGCCACGCTTTAATTTGTTGAATAATTTTTGGATTTTGATTTAATAAAATTACCTGCTGCTCGGCCTTTGATGAAACTTTTTTAGATTGATTTGCAATTGTTTTTAAATCAGCATTGTCACGAACTAGCTTGATAAAATCTTCAAGATCAATCATTGCCTGAGGTGCATAATCACTAACTGCCATTGCATGAACGATGGCCTGGCTCTTAGGTACTTCCTCAGCAAGACAGTGAGCAAGCTCGGCGGTTGTCTCAAGGATCATTGTTATTAAGTTTTTATGTTTATTGGGCTTAACAGCATTTATGGTCGTCACCAAAACAACTTCATGTCCCGCTGATAATAATTTTTCTGTAATTAATTTTCCTAGCGCACCTGTTGAATGATTGGTAATTTTACGAACCTGATCAATTGGTTCACTGGTGCCACCGCTTGTTACAATAACTCTCATCATACCTCCTTTAATCAATGCAAGATGCATATAAACTGAAACTTTATAATCCTCAGATTGAAAGAATACTTAATTTTATAATACTATTTTTGTTTTGCAAGATAAAGTTTATTCATCTTTTCAAATCTATCGCATTCATTATTTTTAATTAATAAAAAATAATTTTAAATCAATAAAAAAAGCAATCAATAAAATGACTACTTTTTAACAGATAGTTATAGCATAATTTATTTTCAAGCTTTATAATCAATCGACAAAAACAATCGATTCTGCAATTTTTATATTTGGAGCTAAGGACTGAATTACTGGACAATTTGGCGCAACCATTTTTAAACAGCGTTTAATACGTTCTTGCAAGTCTGCCGCTGCCTTGACATAAAAGGTAAGTTCAATTTTAGCAACCGGACTTGCACGTCGTGTTTCATCTCGATCATATGTCACTTCTATCCGTTCAAGGATAAATGGAATTTTAGAATTATTTAAAATGGAGGCTAGTACATAACCACCACAGCTCGCTGCTGCTGCTACTAGCATTTGGACCGGTGAATAGCCTGCGTCCTTCTTTAAAATCCACTTAACGCCTTCTTTTTTTAATAAAAGCTGCTCATTATCAGCCGAAACAACTATTTTTTCAATTGACATACTTATCTCTCCTTACAAAATGGTTCTCATTAATTTGCTGCCATTCAAATACATCAGCTAGACGAATTGTTTCTACAATTTCATTATCAAAAAGTGACAGACGGGCCAATTTTGGATCAGCAATGGGCGCTGCCGCTAATAGTTTTTTCGTATATGGATGCTGTGGATTATTAAATAGCTGCTCAGTCGAAGCTAATTCTACCAGTTGTCCTTGATACATGACAGCAATTCGATCAGAAATATGACGAATGACTGATAAATCATGTGAAATAAAGAGATAGGATAGCTTTAAATTTTTTTGAAGCTCCTGTAATAAATGAATAATTTGTGATTGAATTGAAACATCTAAAGCCGAGGTAGGTTCATCACATAAAATAAATTCAGGCTGATTGACAACAGCTCTAGCAATACCAATACGTTGTCTTTGCCCGCCACTAAAGGCCCGTGGAAACTTATTAACCGAATCTCCTGTAATGCCAACAATTTTTAATGTTTCAATTGCTTTTTGCCTTGCCTGCGACTTTGAAATTTGCATCAATGGTTCCATTACCAATTCCAAGGCAGTCATTCTTGGGTTCAAGGCTGAATATGGATCTTGAAAAATAATTTGCATCCGCTGATTTACTTTTTTGCGCTCGTTTTTATCAAGTGACGAAATTTCTTGATTGTTATAAAAAATCTGTCCTGAGCTGAGCGATTCTAAGTTTAAAATCATTCTACCTAAAGTCGTTTTGCCACTACCCGACTCACCGACTAATCCCAAGGTTTCTCCTTTATTAATTGTTAAATTAACCTCAGACACAGCTTCAACTTGTATTTTACGCCCTCTCCAGTCCTTGCTGGTAAAAGTCTTAGAGGCACTTACAACACGAATTAATTCAGACACTCAATCAGCTCCTTTTTCTAACCAAACACGATGAGTTGGCGATAGTTGATGTAAAACAAGCTTATCCGGCAAATTTTGCTGATAATTAAACACCTTTAATGCTTTAGTATTATCACCAAGCTGTGCTGCCGCCAAAAGCTGCTTCGTATAGGAATGAGCGGGCTGATAGAATATTTCCTCGGTTGAGCCTGCTTCAACAATTCGACCTTGATACATCACCTGAATAAAATCACACATTCCAGCAACAACCCCAAAATCATGAGTTACTAATATAACTGATAAATCTGCCTCATTTTTTAGAGAAAGGATCAGCCTTAAAATTTGCGCTTGAATCGTAACATCTAATGCCGTTGTAGGTTCATCAGCAATTAATAGCGTCGGCTTGGCGAGTAAAGCCATTGCAATTAAAACTCGCTGTCGCATGCCACCAGAAAGCTCATGCGGAAACTGTCTAAAGCGTTCTGTCGGGTTGGAAATACCAACTTTTTCTAATTCTGCTATCGCTAAAGCCTTGCCTTCTTTGCGTGTCACCTTTTGAAAGCGCTGAATAACTTCAATCAGATGATAACCAATGGTTCGAACTGGATCAAGTGCCGTCATCGGATCCTGAAAAATCATTGAAATCGGCAGCTTATCTTTCTGATTAACAGCTTCATCATTAAACTTATAGCTCGTAAAGCTAGCCGTTAGTCGATCAGGCAGGAGATTCATAAGACTTTTCATCACAATACTTTTACCGCTGCCAGATTCGCCAACAATGCCCACTATATGACCTCTAGGAATTGTTAAATCAATCCCCTTGACAAGAGGATAAGAAATATTTCGATGATGATAATCAATATTTAAATTATTAATTTCAATAAGATTATTAGCCATAGATAATTACGTCTCCTCTCGTTGAATGATTGATTTAATCATATCACCAATATTATTAAATGAGTAAATTGTAAGCACCACAAACAGTCCAGGTAAAATCGCCATATATGGTGCTCTTTGCAGGCTACTTTGCGCATTTTGTAGAAGGCTCCCCCACGAAGCCATCGGCTGTTGAATGCCCATACCTAAAAAGCTTAATGCCGATTCGGTCATAATCGCACTCGAAATGCTAGATGAGGCTGCAACAATCAAGGTTGGCAACGCTGAGGGCAAGATATGTTTGCTAAGGATACTAATCCAGCTTTCTCCTAAAAACTGAGAATAAACTACATACTCTCTCTCCTTTGCTGAAAGTGTTTCTCCTCGAATTAATCGTGCAATACGCATCCAAGAAAAACCACCAATCACAATAATAATCGTCGTTAAACCGGGCTTCAAAAAAACACTAAGTACAATTACCAGCACTAGCCAAGGGATAGAAGACAGAACATCAACCAAGCGCATCAAAAGACTATCAATAATTCCACCAAAATAGCCAGCAATTAAACCGACAAGCGTCCCGATTGTTGTCGCTGTAATCATTGCCAAAATACCAACCAATAAGGAAACGCGACCACCATAAAGCACTCGAATAAAATAGTCTCTGCCAATTTCATCTGTTCCGAATAAATGCTCCCAGCTTGGAGCTTGAGACATATTACTAACATCCGTTGCATTTGGATCAATTGGAATCAGCGGTGCTGCCAAAGTTAAAATAAACAATAGCGTAAGAAAGATGACTGACAATAAATAAATTGGTGAAGCTAAAATTGTGTTTTTAATTCGACTAATACCTTTCATTATTGCTGTCCTCCCCGTCTAATTCTTGGATCAACGACAGAATAAAGAATATCTGATAATAAATTTCCTAAAATCACTAGGGTCGCTGATAAAAGCAGCAATGCCATAATCACTGGATAATCTAAGCTTTTGGTAGCACTCATTAGGTAAGGACCAACACCGGGCCAACCAAAGATGGATTCCGTAATAATTGCACCGGTAACTAACATCGGTAACGCTAAGCCAATTTGAGTTACAATCGGAATCAAAATATTTCGACTAATGTGACGACTGAAAATTTGCCACTTACTTGCTTGAAATGCTGATTGAACAGTGACATAATCTTCTGTTACCTGCTCGTTAGCTGATGCACGGATATACCTTGTTAAGTCTGGGAAAAAGGCAACCGTCAAAGTAAGATATGGCAAAATAAAGTGAGCCAAAAAATCATTAAAATCATTCTCTCTACCCACCGTATGCATACCGATAATTGGAAATAGATTTAAGCGATAGCCAAAGTAATAAATTAAAATCATCGCAAACCAAAAGGTTGGTACTGCAATACCGATAGAAGCAATACCATCTACTAAGCGATCCAATAGCTTCCCTTTATTTGCAGCAGCAATCAAGCCTAAAATGATCGCTAAAAGTAGTGCTGTTATGTAAGCAGGCAATACTAAACGAATTGTATTTGGTATTTTAATAAGCAGCTCCGCAGTAATACTTCTTTGATTAACCAGTGAATAGCCAAAATCGCCATGAATAATTTGGTTCAGCCATTTAAAATATTGAACAAAAAAGGGATCATTTAAGCCATAGCGATCTCTGAGTAACTCGACTTGTTCACTGGACATATTTGGTGTCGTAATTGAATCAATCACATCATAGGGTGCGAGGTGTATTAAGGAAAATACAATAAATGATATAATCAATAGTAATGGAATTGCCTGAAAAATACGTTTAAATACGTAGCTAGCCAATATTTGTTCCTTTCTTTAAAAAATAAAGCGATAAGGTGACCGTCGTGAACAAGAAACAATTTTTTTAAGATTGCATCAGCCCGCTCAGCATAAAAAATACTTGACTTAAGCGCACAGGGTTCGTCACCGATTTTAGATGATTCATATAAATAAGCTGTGACTCTGTTTCTCATCACAGCTTATTTTCTTACTTAATTGTCAGTTTAGAAATATCTTCAAATGTATAGATAGGTACCAAGTTAGCATCCTTCACATTGGCAATTCGATTGTTAACTGCTAGAATCTTTTTGTTGTCGACAATTGGATAAATTCGAGCATCATCCGCAATCGCTTTTTGAAGCTCATCATAAATTGCCTCACGCTTTGTTTCATCAAGCTCAACTGCCCCCTCATCAAACAATTGATCCGTTTGTGCATTATCTGTTTGGAAATAGTTTGAGCTACCGCCGGTTCTAAACAGCGCACCGTATAAATCAGGATCATTACCCATGATATAGCCACCTAAGAATAGATTATACTTTGTGGAGCCGGGTGTTTTTAATTCTGAAAAAATCGCAGTACTATCGCCGCCCTCTAAAGTCACTGTCACCCCAACCTTTTGAAGTTGCTGCTGAATAAGAGTTGCTTGAACCGTTTGTGCTGGATCCGTTGAATTAAAAGCAATGTTTAATTTTAAGTCAGAAACCCCTGCTTCAGCCAGTAATGATTTACTCTTGTCAATGCTTGTTTCGTACTTTTCAACAGCGTCTGTTGCAAAAGGATTACTTGGCGGTAAGAATGAGTATGGCGTACTATAATATTCATCGCTTAGGTAAGCTGCCTGATTAAGCTCAGACTTATCTAAAGCATATAATATTGCCTGACGTACTTTTACATCCGTCAAAGCACCAGCTTTTGTATTTAATCCTAAATATCCAACTCGATTTTCAGAATAAGGATAGACCGTTACTTCACTATCATCTAAATCTGAAATATCACTCGGCAAGACAACGGCGGCATCGATTTCACCTTTTTGTAAAGCAACCTTTGCTGTATCAGTACTCTCAATAATTCGTAGAGTAAGATTTTTAATTGAGGGCTCGCCATCAAAGTAATTTTCATTGGCTTCAAAGGTTAAATATTCGCCAGTTTTATACTCCTTTAATTTATATGGTCCTGTTCCTACAGGATCAACCGGCAATTCGCTCACAGAAAAATCAGAAACATCTTTATAAATATGCTCTGGAATAATAAAGGTTTCAGTCGCAATATTATTAATTGCCGCTGCGCTTGCTTCAGGTAAGACAAATTTTACAGTATAGTCATCAACCTTTTCTACAGTAATAGCCTTATCACCAATCCACAATTGATCTGCGTTACCATTCTCCTTTTTAGCCTTCTGCGTATAGGTAAATACCACATCGGCTGCTGTGAAGCCTTCACCATCTGACCACTTTACATCCTGTTTTAATTTTACTGTAACAGATAAGCCATCATCGGCTGGTTCTACTGATTCAGCTAGAACATTTTTATGTGTACCATCTGTTTCAATCGCAACAAGTGGTGAATATATGATATTGCTCACAGTTAATCCCCAACGATCACTCGCATTAATTGGATTAGTTGATGCCGGATCACCACTGATTGCATAGGTAAATGATGAATCATTCTTGCTTGTCTCTGAATCGCTTGACGAGCTATTATTTGAACAAGCTACTAAGAATAATCCCACTATCGCAAATAAAAAGGTTGCGAACCCATATTTAAACTTTTTCATCTAAACACTCCTTAAAAATAATCAATCCTCTATAGCAATTAATTCTATTTAAAATAACAAATAAAGTATAAAAATAAACTAGATCATTAATTTAAAATTTAGAACTTAAAAAGATTTTATCATCAAAAAAAGATTATTAATAATAGTATTTGTTTATATAGGTGATAGATATCTCCTATCAACCATAAGATTTATAAAATAACAAAAAGCCTTGTTTAGATCCATTCAAAACAAGGGGGGGGCTATTTTTAAAATTTTTGCGGCAATTAAATTTAAAACTAACAAATTATAACGCTTATCTTCAATTTACACTAATTTAAGCGTCAAAGTCAATTGAATCGCTTACCAAAAAAACTCTCAAGCCAGCAGGAAAAACCTTGCAGTCAATTTAGTAAAAATAGGAATTATGATAAAATAAAAATTAGGTATAAATAATAGCAGAAAAGGATGAATTATGACATACAAAGCGATTATTTTTGACATGGACGGTGTTCTTGTAGATACAGAACATTTTTATTATCAACGCCGCGAAAATTTTTTAAGAGATTTTTATCAGCTCAATCTTGATCATTTACCACCTAAATTTTTTATTGGTGGCAATATGAAAAATACTTGGCAGGCAGTTCTTGGCGATAATTATCATAAATATGATATCGCAAAGCTATCAGATGAATATTTAGCATACAAAGAACAGCATCCTCTACCGTATCAGGAATTACTTTTTAAAGCTATTCCGTCTACTCTCCAAAAATTAAGTAAAGCTTATCCACTGGCCTTAGCATCAAGCTCGTCACAAAAAGATATCAAGCGTTGTCTCAAAGTTAACCAACTCAGCCAATATTTTAAATACCAGCTCAGCGGTGATGATTTTAAAGAATCAAAGCCTAACCCTGAAATCTATCTCAAGGCAGCTCAGCTGTTACAGGTTCAGCCTGAGGAATGCTTGGTAATTGAAGACAGTGAGAAGGGAATTGCTGCAGGAAAAAGCGCGGGGATGATCGTTTTCGCGATTAAAGATTATCACTATGGCTTAGATCAAACTGCGGCTGACCAGTTGATCGATTCTACCGACGAGATTTTTAGGTTAATTTAATTATAAAAAAGGGGGTGGACAAAAGTCCAACCCCCTTTCGCAATATTCGTAATTTACGGGCTAGATTACCCAAAAAGCGTAAACGGCTCGGTCTGAAATATGAGTACAAGGTAAAAATAATTATAGCGATGCCCTTTATCGCGAATTACTTTTTTCTTGTATCGAATATTTCAAGCCGCTGAAGCTAGATTACCTAAAACATCTCAAACAAATACTTTTCCCACTTGGGTAAAGCACGCCCGAATATGTTAAACGTAAAATTAGCTTGTCTCGACGAACTGTCTCTCTCAAAACTATTCAAATAGATACGTTATCTGGTCAGACAGAAAACGTCTGACTCGTCTATTTTTCACAGTTTTAATCAGGGAGAAAGCATCTTTTTCTACATCGCTAAACGTCTTTTGTCCCAACTCCTTTTTAATGTTATGCTTCGTATCGCTTAACACCATCTAAATAGGTTGCCACTAAATCCATATTTGGCTCTAGGACAATAAAGTCGGCATCACGGCCTGCTTTAATTTGACCACAGACATCGTCAATTTGACAGCTAATTGCTGGGATTAAGCTTGCCATTCTAATCGCTTCTTCAGCAGTTGCAATATTCCAATCAACCACATTTTTTACACAATTTTTCAATTCGGCAATACTACCCGCCAAAGAACCATTTTCAAGCTTTGCCTGTCCATCCTTAACTGTTACTGGAAACTCACCCAAGGTATATTGACCATCAGGCATTGCACCTGCGCGCATACAATCCGTGATTAAGGCAATATGATGACGGTCCTTAGCTGCCATTAATACCTCAGCAGCAACTGGATGAACATGATGACCATCACAGATTAATTCGGCATAGGTTTCCTTTAAATGCATTGCTGCACCAACCATTCCGGGCTCACGGTGGTTTAAGCCACGCATGCCGTTATAGGCATGAACCCAGACCTTTGCACCCGCATCAACCGCCCGCTCGGCCTGTTCATAGGTTGCATTAGAGTGACCCAAAGCAACCACAACACCCTCAGCTGTTACTTCTGAAATAAACGCCGCAACATTATCACGTTCAGGTGCTACCGCAATTTTTTTAATTAAACCGTGCGCTGCCTCTTGCCATTCTTTAAAAACCTCAATACTTGGATCACTCATATATGCTGGATTTTGAGCACCCTTATAAGTTTCAGTAAAAAATGGACCCTCGTAGTAAATACCTTGAATCTTCGCGCCCTTAGCCTCCTGATAATGCTCACCAATCCCCTTAGAAACAGCCTTTAATAAATCAGCCTGCGCTGTTAAAGTTGTCGGTAAAAAGCTCGTTACACCGCAAGCAAGCAAGCCTTCACTCATTACCTCAGTAACATCTTGATAATGATTGTCCATTACATCCTTACCCAATAAACCATGAATATGAGTATCTACCAAGCCTGGTGCAATCCAGCGACCTGTATAATCAATAATTTCAGCATCTACTGGTTTTTCAACCTGAAAATCACCAAATTTACCGTTATTAATTGCTAAAAAGCCAGCAGATTTAACCTCATTAGCATAAAAAAACTTATCAGCATAAATGTATTTTTTCATTTCTACTCCTTTATTATCAACTCTAGCTTCAACTGAATTCATTATAACACGTTTAATTGGTGTATACCAATATTTATTAGCAAATTGTGCTATAATTCTCTGGTGCTAGCTTATTTCAACAAGCTTGTCATTTTATATTATAAGGAGGTTAAAATGATACGTTCATATCAAAAAAATATTCCTTTAATCTGCGGCTATAATTTTCTTAATTATTTTGGCGTCACGATTCTCTGGATCATTTTCTTTAAACAAAAAGGGTTATCAATCATCGAAATTACTTTTTTAGAAAGTATTTATAACGCAACCTCTCTATTATTTGAACTACCTTCAGGCGCTTTGGCTGATCGCTTTAGTTACCGCCGTAATTTAGCTTTCAGTATTTGTGCAGTCATTATTTATAGTTTAATTTTTGTATCTACAGATATTTTTATTTTACTCGCCCTCGGAATGGTAATTCGTGGGATTGGGGATAACCTGGCGAGCGGCACTAGAGAAGCTTTATTATATGAATCAATGGCAGAAGATGGGCAAGCAAAGCGCTTTTTAAAGGTTAATTCTTTTATGTCCGCCATTTATGAGAGCGCACTTGCATCTGGTATGATTATTGCAAGCTTTTTAGTTCACAAGGGACTGTGGATAACTTATATCATTAAAATCATTGCCATGCTAATTGCTTTAGTCTTGATTTATGCCGTCAAGGAACCGCAAATGAAAAAAAGTCAGGATAACTCAAGTGTTAAACAGATTGCAGCGACTGTCCTTAATGAGCTGCGACAACAAAAGGGATTATTCCCATTAATGCTAGCAGTCCAGCTCCTTGGCGCCTTGATTACATTATATTATTTTCTCTATCAGACCAAGCTTGAAAATTTGCCAAGCCATCAGATTGCCCTAATTATGCTAATCAGTCTGATTATCCAAGTTTCAGCTGCAGGGATTGCGGGGATTCTAGGTGATAAATTTAAGTTTAAAGCAATCTTGTTAACTGGCTTTATTTTTTGTGGTGGGTTATTTCTTTTAAGCTTTTTTAATTTATCAATTATTTTCTTAATTATTTATTTATTTAGCAATGCTTTATGGGTATTTGTCATACCCGTTTTTTCAAACTATCTCAATCATCGCATTCCAAGTAGTGTCCGCGCGACCATGCTTAGTGTCTCCTCGATGACGTTCAGCCTTTTCTTGATGTTTCTCTTCCCCATCACCGGCTGGCTGATTGAAAAATTTAATTTTTCGCTAGCCTTTGGTGGTCTCGGTATTTTTGCTTTATTGACTTGTGTTTATTTATTTTTTGCCTTTAAACGTTTTGAAAAAAGAAAAAATATTGCTTAATTGATTGATTTCATGAGGTTGCAACAAATCTTAGCGCAAAATAAATTCAATAAATATTTAATTGCAACAACTCTTGTCTCGCCAAACCTTCAAATACTAATTAGGATGAAATAGAGGCAGGTGCCTCACTAAATTGAAACGGAGCGTATCAAATGAATATTGGTGACCGATTAAAATTGAAACGTACAGAATTAAAGCTAACTCAAGAAAAAATAGCAGATGAGCTTCACGTTTCAAGACAAACAATTTCAAGCTGGGAAACTGGACGCAGTTATCCTGATATTGAAAAATTAATCCAACTCAGTAATTATTTTGAAATCTCTCTTGATGAACTTTTGAAGGAGGATGTTGGCATGATCAACAATATTAAAGCTAAAACCGAGTTAAATGAGAATAAGAAAATTTATTATGCAAGCTACGCCCTTAACTTATTATTACTATGTTTAGTACTATTTAATTTATTTGAAGTTAAAGGATTCAAAATGCCAACCTTTGCAAGCCTTATTGTGAGTACAATGATTTTTGTTAATCTAATTGTAATCTCCGCAGCACGAAAAAAATATTCAGAATTGCTAGGTAAACCATTGTTTACTAAAAATCGACAACTATTACTAACGCTACTGTCAGCTGCCTTAATCCTGGCGATTGCTTCATTTTCATCAATAGCTTTTCTGCATCAATTAAAATTCAAATTGCTCGGCGCAAGTCTGGGCATGCTATTGGCTACAGCAATATTCTCAATACTGTTGCGAAGCAAAAAAGAAACAAAAGGAGGTGGGACAAAAGACGTTTAACGACGTAGAAAATATGCTAAATTGCCTCGTAAAAAAATCGTAAAACAAGCTAACTTCGCGTTTATTTACTCGGCGTACTTGGCCCGAGCGGGAAATCTAGCTTCAACGGCTTGAAAGTATCGGCATTAGCTGAGAAAATAATTTGTGGCAACAATTGAACTAAACTTTATAAGCTCTCCTTGGTCGCTTATAAAATTAAGTTCAATTGCATACCTTGCCGACTAACTGCCTCAAATTTCACTCTGAAATTCTCGGAGAGTAAGTCGTCATGGCAAAGAACGCCTTTACTATTTTTCAGTCTTATGCTCAACTTTCAGAACGAGCCGTTTACGCTTTTTAGATAATGTTCGGAAATTTGTCTGTTTTCCTATGGCATTGAAGTTGTCGCTTTAGCGACTTATGGAAAAGCTAGGGCAACGTGCCTTAGCAGATTTTCTGCTTAGGCGTTGACTAATCGTTGTCGCATTGTCCCCCGTAAATTACGAACAATTAAAAGGGAGTTAGGACTTTTGTCCCAACCCCTTTTAATAATAACTATTCCGACCGCAATGCTTCGATTGGATCTAAGCGGCTGGCTTTTCTTGATGGTAATGTACCGGCTAAGAAGGCAATCAGCATAATTACACCCATTACAATTAAACATGAGCTCAAATTGAATTTGATTAAATCAAAGGCTGGTAAATCCTTCAAGAATGTTTGACCTGCAATATTATTAATAACTGAGCCAATACCAAAGGCACCAAGCAAACCAAGCAATGAACCAAAGAAGCCAATCATGATTGCTTCAAAACTAAATAGAGCAAAAACCTTTCCTCTAGTTAGACCGAGTGCCTTCATCAAACCAATCTCTTGTTTGCGTTCTTGAACGGACATATAAAGCGTATTAATAATCCCAAAGGAAGCAGCAACTAGAGCGATCGCACCAAATAAGATTAATGCGCCTGTAATCCCATTAACAACACCGGTTACCTGACCTAGCGCTTCTTCAAAGCCTTGTACCTGATAGCCATCTTTTTCCATTTCTTTTTTCAGCTGATCAACATCATCCTGACCCTGATAGTCCTTAATTTTAGCACCAACGTACATATACTTTGCTTTCATCTCAGCTGGTGCGTTCTTTTGATTAATTTCATAAATCTTATCGTTTAAGCTTTTATTAATAATTGAGGCGCCGCCTGTATTTAATAATGATTTATTTGGCACAGCAACAACTGTTGCTTCTATATATTCAGTATTTTGATTCGTATAATCATTAACGGCAATTGTCAGTTTTTGACCGATGATATTTTTATTGCTATAACCAAGATATTTCACATAGCTTTCATTAACCATAATTTGATAGTCATCAGACTTATTATCTAATAGCTTACCACTAATCAAGCTCAAATTTGGTTTACCAGATAGATAGGTTAAGCTAGCTTGATATTTCTTAGCAGATTTTCCTTCAATATATTGAATGTTCGTCGCCAAAGAAGGCTCAACATCCTTTAATTGACTATTTTCTTTTAATTTTGCCACGTCAGCTTCATCAAGATAGTTAATCTCTGTACCATTCATATAGCCAGCACTCGCATTTTGTTCATTTTCAGCTGAATACTCATCTGGTTCATCGGCATCCTCTTTTTCAGCTGCCTTATTAACTTTCATAATATTAATTTCGTCTTTTGTACCTACTGAGGCCATTTGTTTATCCACAAAATCATTAACGCCGACATTTAGCCCCATCGTAAGACTAATCGCAAATGCGCCAATAAACACCGACAAAATAGTCAAAATTGTTCTTGCTTTACTGCGCATTAAATTAGAGGTTGCTGTTTTTATTAATTCAACTAAGTTCATGCTGAAACTACCTCCCCATCCTTAATCGTAATCTGACGACCAAATTTTTCCGCCAAATCATCATCATGGGTAACAGTAATCAACGTAATACCATGATTTTCATTTAAATCAAATAATATATTCTCAACAATCTCACTCGTTACTGAATCTAGGTTACCTGTTGGTTCATCCGCAAAAATTACCTGAGGATTATTGACCAAAGCTCTAGCAATACAAACCCGCTGTTTTTGACCACCTGATAAATCATTTGCTTTATTTTTAGCCTTGTCCTCTAGCTCAACCAGCTTTAAAACCTCCATTGCCTTTTCATTACGTTCACGTTTAGAAACACCAGCAATTTTCAAGGGTAATGCCACATTTTCTAAAACAGTTTGACTACCATTTAAGAAAAATTGCTGAAAAATAAAACCAAAGGTATCATTTCTAAGCTTTGACAATTCTTTTTCTTTAAACTTTGAAGTTTCTTGATCTGCAATTTTAAGACTACCCGAGGTCGGACGATCCATTAATGATAAAATATGCATTAGGGTTGATTTACCACTACCTGATTTACCAATAATTGCTACACTTTCACCACGTTTAATCGCAATATCGACACCCTTTAAAGCAAAGAATTCACTCTCACCCTTGCCGTATTGCCGCTTAATCCCTTTGGCATTAATTATCAAATTTGTCATTTTTTTCCTCCTTTAAATCTAAGCTTATCTTAATATAAGCGAGATAAAATCATTCTCAGGACCTACTTTTAAGTCAGCCTTTGTAGCTCTCTTTTGCGATTTAACAAATAGGTAATTACTAAATTAATCAATGAAATTGTTAAAAATGTGATTATTAATGGCATTACTCTAAGCTGACCATCTGCACTAAGACCAATGATATTCTTAATACTAGTGACCACTTGATGCTTGGCAGCACTACTAAGGGATGAATAAATTGTGCCAAGTAAAAATGGCGTTAGAACCACTGCTGCACCAATTAGTAATTTAATAAGATTGCTAAATCGATCAAAGAAAATACCAATTAATAGCCCTAAGCTACTAATCATAAAAATAATAACTAAGGTTAATAAATAACGCGCTAGCATATTAGTTGGCGCATACTGATCCACAATCACAAAAGAATAATTGAAATAATCTTTAAATAATAAATCAAATACCGCTTTAAATAAAAATGCCGAAATCACCACAACATTACTAATAATAAAATTAGTGATTAAATTGCCCAAAAAGATATTGAAACGACTGACACCATTTTGAATACAGAGTTTAAAATCTGACCGTGCACCAATAATTGCTAAAATCATCGTGAATATTAACGCAGGAAATAGTAAGTCTGATTGAACCATCGTCTCACTATTAATTGATTGCTTACTGATAAAGAAAATGGTGACACCCGGCAGAACAAATGAAAACCCCAAAAAATACAGATAATAAATGCCCAGAGAAATCAGTTGATACTTTAGACGATAAAAAATAGTTGCTTTTAATTTCATTAGTAAGTTCCTTTCCGCTTGGTTATCTGAACAAAATAATCTTGTAAATTAAGTGGACTGACTGTCAAACCATCTGGTACATTCTGCAATGGATAATCTTTGACATAATAAGTTACTAACCCACCAAGCTCATCCTGACCAATGATATCCATACCGTTTGTAAATTGAGTCACCATATCCTTTGCGCCACTAATTTTAACATTAGAGGTCTTAATTGCCTCTGCGCTTACTTGCTCAATAATTTGACCGCTTTCTATGATAACCACTTCTTCAATCAATTTAGCGATTTCTTCAATTAAATGTGTAGAAATCACAAAGGTTCTTGGTCGCTCGCTATAGGTTTCAATAAGTGTTCTATAAAATAAGTCTCGATGATTGGCATCCAAGCCAAGAACAGGCTCGTCTAAAAAAATATAATCAGCTGGAACTGATAATGCAACAATCAATTTTAAAATACTGCGGTAACCCGTTGATAATTTTCTAAAGGACAGCTTTTGCTTTAATTGAAAGGCAGTTGTCAAACGATTCGCCAAATCCCAATCAAAGTCACCATAAAACGATTCTGTAATTTTGAATATTTCCTTGACCTTGAGCGATTTAGTATATAAGTTATCCTCACTCATCAAGAAAATTCGATTTTGTAGGGTCTCGTTTTCAATCAGGTTTTGACCATCCAAGGTGACGCAGCCTTCATTAGCAAAAATTCGTGCACTGATTACATTTAAAAGTGTACTTTTCCCTGCACCATTACGACCTAGAAGACCATAGATTGTTTCTGGCTTGAAATCTACTCGAATATCCTTTAAAATCTGTTGCTTTCGATAAGATTTTTGAATATTTTGGACTGCTAAACTCATAATTGATACCCTCTTTCTATTTGTTTCACTAATTCTTCTAACGAAATATTTAAGCGTTTTGCCTCAAAAATTAATTGACTGATTTCTTGATTAAAAAAATATTCTCTCTTTTCTGCCTGTAAGATTTGTCTAGCACCCTGTTTCACAAACATTCCAATCCCTCGCTTTTTTTCAATTACTTGTTTTTCAACCAAAATATTCATACCCTTCAAAACAGTGGCCGGATTGATTTGAAATTGCTTGGAAATTTCGGTAGTTGACGGAATCTGCTGACCTTCCTTAAAAGCGCCACTTAATATTGCCTCTTCAATTTGCTCAGCAACCTGTTGAAATAATGGCAAGTGACTTGTTTCATCAAAATTCATATCTACCTCCTATCTTTTATTTTGACGTAGCATAGACATCACACCTATCTATAGTCTTTTCTAATATTTTTTCACAACCGCTTAATCGGTTAGTTACTTCACCAACTAACTATAAAACTAAAAATAAAATTTGTCAATGATAAATAAAAAAAAATAAATAAAATACAAAAAAGCATCCTTTAGAAGAAAAATACTTCTAAAAAATGCTTTAAGAATAATTGACTATTATATTTTAAAATTTTACCAAATAATAACCCGGTTTTCAGGTTTTCGGTACATGCCATCACTCGACTCTACGGCAAAGGTTTGATAAAATTCTTCAAAGTTTTGGGGCTGAATATTGGCCCGTAATTTTCCTGGCGCATGGACATCAACTGAAAGTAGCATTTGACCATACTCTTGACGCACCTTGATGCGCCAAATTTCAGCCCACTGCATAAAGAAGGCTTTTAAATCAACATCTGCCTCTGTCTTAGCAGCTGTCAATGCTGCATTCATTCCACCATTATCTGCAATATTTTCCGAAACAATCAGCTTACCATTCACCTTGCGGTCAAAGATTTCCAAACCATCAAATTCTTCAATCATCGCCGCTTGCTTTGCTTCAAAAGCAGCCTTATCTGCATCTGTCCACCAATTATTCATATTACCGTATTCATCAAATAGCGCACCATTATTATCAAAGGCATGCGAAATTTCATGGGCAATGACCGCACCAATCCCACCGTAATTCGCCGAAGTGGACTGTTCAATGCTGTAAAATGGTGCTTGTAAAATAGCAGCTGGAAAGACAATTTGATTTGAGGTTGGACTAAAGTAGGCATTCACCATATGTGCAGGCATATGCCATTCTTTACGATCAACCGGTTTGGTATATTTCGCATAATGCTCGGCAATCCGAATTTGAGAAATAGCGTCCGCATTTTCCAATAATGATAATTCTGACTTAACTGAAAATTGATGATAAATTTCTGGTAGCCGATCTGGAAAGCCTATCATCGGTTCCAGTTTATTTAATTTCAAAATGGCTTTGTCAATTGTCTCTTTAGTCAACCAATCATTCGCCGTTAAGCGTTCTTTGTAAACGGCTATCATTTTTTGAGTCATCCGCAATACGTCTTGCTTTGCTTCATTACCAAAATACTTTTGCCCATAATACAGACCGACAACCTGTGAAAAGGTACTAGTTGCTAAATCATAAGCATGCTTGTCCTGTGCACGCGCTTTTTCAACACCACTCAGGGCACGGCTAAATTCACCACCGATTTGACGATATTCGTCTGATAGATAGCTTGAAAACGATAAAACTTGATTGGCAAGCATCCATGACTTAATCAATTGCCAGTTATCAGCATTGATGATTTGATTAAACTGTTCATAAAAACGAATCTCCTCAGTAATCACAAATTCTGGCGTTGTTTGAATTAGTTCTGATACTAATTGAGTAATTGGCACAGTCTGAATAGCCTTTGTAAAAGCTTGCCACTTTTGTGGTCGGTATAAATCAGCATAGCGAGCATTTTCCTCAGAGGTATTCACTACAGGCACAAGCAAGGCATCAAATGCTAATGTTTCATCAATAATTCGGCTTGCTTCAGCCGCTGAGTAACCAAATTTAGGCAATAGCTTAGCCAGCATTTCACGATAGACCTTCAATAGCTCAGCCTTGTTTGGATGCGCCTCAGCATAATAGGTCGTATCTGGTAAAATCAAGCCTGGTGCACTAAAGTATAACGCATGAGTTAAAGTATTTTTCATATCCGGTTGCACAGAAAAGGTAAATGGGACTGGATAACCTTCTAAAGTTAATTCTTTTAAGCTTTCAGAAAAGCTTGACCAATCTAATGCTTCAATTCGTTCAACAAAAGGTTGGGCAGGCGTCACAGCATTCCGATCACGCGTTTCAAAATCTCCCGCCTGATGATAAAATTGCAAAAATGCTTTAAACGGTGCATCATCACTAGCTTCGGGTTCTAAATCTTTAAAATCAGACATCAACGTATCTTCTATATCAATCACTAATTGATCAAAGCTACCAATTCTTGGCTTATCTGCTGGTATTTCAGTCTCAGCAATCCACTCACCATTGACACTTTCAAATAAATCGTCTTGAATTCTAACCATATCTACACCTCAAATTCTAAAAAATTTATGCCTTCAAAACAGACATCTTAAAGATAATTGTAACACAGTCAGCAATAAAGACTGATTATTTAGTATGCAAAAAAACGGCAAAAATAAATAAGCTTAAGTAATCTAGCTTATTTATTTTTGCTAACTATTGACGTCAATTATTCCTATGATTGAAGCTCATCTAATAAGCGCTTGGCATTACTCACATAATATTCAACTGCAAAGGGCAACGCTGTATCATCTACCGTAAAATCGCTATGATGCCAGCCCGGTGCATTTTCAGCACCATTCGTACCAATAAAGGCAAAGACACCGGGGACTTGCTCTTGGAAGGTTGCAAAATCCTCACCTGCATTACTTGCTGGCGGTACAAAAACGTCGGCAAATTTTGAGGTTTCTTGGAAAACGATTTCAGTTAATTTTGGATCATTATTGGTGACATTTGGACCTAGAATCCAAGTAATCTCTGCTTCAACCTGATAAGCCTCAGCAAGATGTTCAACAATTTCATAAAAACGTTTTTTTACGAGTACGCGTGCTGCTTGATCAAAGCTTCTAACAGTTCCTTCAAAAAAGCCTTCATCCGGTAAAACATTCCATGTATTGCCAGCCTCAATGTGTGTCACACTTAAAACAACCGCATCACGCGGCGAAACATTTCGAGCAATAATCGTCTGCAATTGAGCAATAATTTGCGTTAAAGTAACAATCGTATCACGACCTAAATGCGGATCTGCCGCATGAGAGCCAACGCCTTTGATTTTAACGTAAAATTGATCAACAGCCGCCATAATGCCATTTGGCTTAATGCCAATCTCCCCTGCCTTAAACGCCGGATTATTATGAAAACCGATAATTGCTTGAACATCTGCTAAATGCCCATCTTCGATTACTTCTGCTGCACCCGTGTGAATTTCCTCAGCATGCTGAAAAATTAAACGAACCCGCCCATTTAATGACGCTTCTTGTGCCTTTAATATTTTTGCTGCACCAAGTAAGCTTGTTTGATGAAAATCATGACCACAGGCATGCATCACGCCTTGATTAACAGAAGCGTAGGGTAAATTAGTTTTTTCTTCAATTGGCAATGCATCAATATCAGCACGTAAAGCAATCGTCGGACCTTTGGTGTCATCACCAATTTCTGCAATCACACCTGTTGGAAGCTTAGTTTGAATAATTTTAATATCTAACGCCTTTAAAGCAGCAGTTAGGCGCTTGGTTGTTTCAAATTCTTGACCTGATAATTCTGGATTTTGATGAACCAGATGCCTAAAAGCAACTAATTCATTATATAACGCTTCAGAAACGAGTTGAGTCATATTAATAAATCTCCATTCTACTTATAAATGTTCAAGCTTTGTTTAGAAGCATTCTAACATAAATAAAATTAGTTAAGTGATAGATAAAGTCGAATATGTGATAGATAAAATGCATATCAGTCAATTAATAAACCTAAATGTGTATGTATAAACAATTGCAACGATGAATAATAAGAAAATAACCTAATTAATTAACTTTTGCTATCTGAATGATAGTCAATGACTATCAAAGAATAGAATACTGGTATTATTAAGAATTTTTGAATTCTGATAAGATTACGTGAAAATAATAATTATGAAAGTATGATTTATAATGACTGAAATTAAACGTTTAACACGTTACGATAGCCATGATTACTACAGCTTAATCCATTTGGCTTACCAATCAATCGATGCAAAAACAATTTCATTCGCTGCGGCTACTGAAAATGAAGCGGAGATGTCCCAATGGCTAGCTGAGCATTTAACCTATGGATTATTTGTACAAGATCAGCTTGTTTGTACGCTCTCAATTCGATTTCCATGGAGTAAGGCTAAAAGCATTACTGGCTACCCACATTTAGGGCGTTTTGCGACACATCCCGATTTTCAAGGTCATGGCTATGCCAAAAAATTACTAGCTTGGGTTGAAAAAAACATTATCCAGGATCTACTACACTCACCCTACTTAACGCTTGGTACAGCTGAAAATCATCCGTGGCTGCGGCAGTTTTATGAAGCTCAAGGATTTATCGTTTATGACCGCCAAAAGCTAGCAAATAATAAGCATGTCACACTTTACTTCAAAAAAGAAATGGAGCTTTAAATGATTGATTTAGGTTATTTAGTACAAGCAATTACCGAAATAATCCCCTTTATCCCAGTAACATTATTAATATCGATTAGCGCAATGTTTTTTGCCATTATCTTAGGCATTATTATGGCGTTGCTCCGCAGACAAAATAATAAAATTATCTCTTCTCTCGCTGGTCTTTATGTTTCGCTATTTCGTGGTTTTCCAACGGTTGTCCAGCTTTTCATTGTCTACTTCGGCTTGCCACAAATTTTTCCAGCCTTCAATTCGCTAAGTGCGATGTATGCGGTGATTATCACTTTCAGTTTTAAGGAATCTTCCTATCTAACCGAAATTTTCAGAGCAGGACTAGACTCTGTTGATCAAGGGCAAATTGAAGCTGGTCTGGCCATCGGTATGAAAAAATGGAAAATCTATCAAGAGGTGGTTTTTCCTCAAGCAATTATCAATGCGTTACCCGGTACCACAAACACTTTTGTATCATTAGTCAAGGAAAGCTCATTAGCATTTACCTTAGGTATAACTGAATTATTTGCTGAAGGTAAGCTGATTGCTAGCTCAAATCTCAGATATTTTGAAACTTATTTGGCGGTTGGTTTAATTTACTGGTTCATGATTATTATTATTGGACGATTGGAAAATCTAGTTGAAAAAAGAATGTCGAAGGCTTATCAACGCTAAATCCATCATATTTAATCCGAGGAGGAAATAATGATTAAAGTAGAAAATTTATCCAAAGCCTTTGGCAATAAAACAGTGCTTAAGGATGTCAATTTAGAAGTAAATGAAGGTGAGGTGGTCGCAATTATTGGACCAAGTGGGTCTGGCAAATCAACACTACTCCGCAGCCTAAACCTACTCGAAGAACCAGAAACAGGCATTATTAAAGTTGGTGATGCAAAGGTCAATGTAAGCGAGCTAACCTCAAAAAATCGTTATCAATTGAGACAACAATCAGCGATGGTTTTTCAGCATTTTAATCTTTTTAAAAATAAGACTGTTCTTGAAAATGTGACTTTATCATTGACTAGCAGCAAACGTAAAACAAAAAACGAGGCCATTAAAATTGCTAATGAGCTACTTGAGCAGGTTGGCTTATTAGAGCAAAGCAATCAATATCCGATTACGCTAAGTGGTGGTCAGCAGCAAAGAGTCAGTATTGCACGCGCATTAGCGGTTGAGCCGAAAGTGATTTTTATGGATGAGCCAACTTCTGCTCTTGACCCTGAGTTAGTTGGCGAGGTTCTTAAAACGATTGAACAATTATCCAAGAGAAATATAACTTTAGTTATTGTAACTCATGAAATGAAATTTGCTAAAAAAGTAGCTGATAAGATTATCTTCATGGACGGTGGTGTGATTGTTGAAAGTGGTACACCCGATAAATTATTTTCACAGCCTAGCTCAGAACGAACAAGACGTTTCTTGATGTCCACTACAGAAGATACATCACTGGATTTTGTGATTTAAAAAAGAAGAGGAGTCTTAATGAAAATCTCAAGTTATTTTCCACAAAAAATAATTGAGGAAGCTAATATATTATCTAGCCTTGCAGACTATCTACCTTCAAATATTCAAAGTATATTAATTATTACTGGTAAAAAAGCTTGGCAAGCAACCAAAGCATCTATTGAAAAAGCTTTAAACGACAATCAAATTAGTTTTCACAAACAAATACTTGAAGCCTATCCGACATCAGAAGTAATTCAATATTTCAGCGATTATGCGAAGCAGAAAAATATTGATGGCGTGATTGCAGTTGGTGGTGGTAAGGTTTGTGATGTTGGCAAAGCAGTCGCTGATAATCTAAATTGCTTCCTAATGACAATTCCAACCATTGCCGCAACTAACGCGGCTTTTAGAAAAAATTCAATTCTATACCAAGCAGATGGCGCCTATATCGGCGCAAAGCAAAACCAAAAATGTGCGGATGTTCTTTTGATTGATGCCACAATTATTGAAAAAGCGCCAAATCGCTATCTAAAAGCAGGATTAATTGATGCAGTCAGTCGAGCAGTTGATACGAAGCCTTATACTCTAGCCGATTCGTCCGACTTAACGGTTGCTTTTATTTATCAGAATGCCCAGCTTTCCGCTGATTTTTTATTAAAAATCGGAGAAATTATCGCTAGCAGGCAATTGACCTCAGATGAATTTGCCCAAACCATTGATGCTATTATAAATATCGTTGGTGTTGCTGGTGCCAAGAGCAAGGGGCGAATGTATCGAGGAGTCACACACCCTTTACACAACGAATTGACAAAGCTAATTGATCATCATGAGCTTTTGCATGGCGAAATCATTGCTTTAACTACCCTAGTTCAATTAATTCTTGAGCAAGACAATTACGATTGGTATCTTCAATTTCTAAAAAATATTGATTTTAAAGTAAAGATCAAAAATTTTGGATTGACGGATACAAAAATAATTACACAACTTTCAAATCATTTTATTTTGCATTTTACTGACGAGGTAAGCTTCTTTATTCCCAATCTTTCCGAGCCACTACTTAGTTCAGCAATTAATGAGGCATTCAAAATTATCGAGGAAGGGGGTCATGCCCTTGACTAAAGTCAAAAAAGCCTTTGTCGAACAGCATCGCACGCAACACTATCCAAAAATAAATGCCAAGCACAAATTAGCAATGGATCGTAATGAAAATCCCCTATTACCATCAAAACGTGTGCAAGATGCAATTTATCAAGAATTTAATCAGCTTTCACGTTATCCAGAAAATAGTGGTTTTAAGCTCAGAAATGCTCTGAGTGAACGATGGGATTTAAATCCTGACTATTTCTTAATTGGTAATGGCTCATTTGAAATTTTATCTTTACTCGCATTGGTCTTTTTAGATCAGGATAGTGAGGTAATCGTACCAGAGGGGACTTTCATTTGGCATAAACGCTTTAGTCAATTTAATGGCGCAAAGGTAATCAATGTGCCACTCAATCAAAATTTTCAAATTCATTTATCGCACATTGTTGATGCAATCACACCACAAACTAAAATTATATGGTTGACGAATCCATTTAATCCGACCGGAACGATTTTGAAAAAACAAGACCTACTTAATTTTTGTAGCAAGGTGTCCTCAGACATCATTATTGCGATTGACGAGGCGTATATTGAGTTTGCAAATCTTAAATCAGAAGCCACTTCAAAGCAATTTGTAATTGATTTTCCAAACGTAATTCTTCTAAGAACCTTTTCAAAGTTTTATCGTTTGGCAGCACTTAGAATCGGCTACGCCGTTGCTCAGCCTGAATTAATCCAGACTATTCTACCCTATCGGATTCCGCCAAATCATAATCGTTTAGGTGCTGTCGCAGCAATTGAGAGCTTGCACGATAAAACAAGTCAAAAAGAAACTTTTTCATATATTAAAAATGAAAAAGAATATTTAATTACCGAGCTTGAGGCACTTGATTTTAAGGTTATTCAAAGTGAAACAAATTTTTTATTTATTTCGCTAGAAAAGCATCCATCTGATTTTATCGAAAAATTAGCTGAAGAAGTGATTTTTAAGGATGGGCAATTCTTTGGCTTTCCAAATTATTTTAGAATAACTATTGGCAACACAGAACAAAATCGAGAATTAATTCGATTGATTAAAAAGATTATTAATTATTAATAATATATATATATATAAAAGGGAGATTTAATTATGAAAAAATGGACAAAACTATTTACAGCAGCAGGTCTACTGGTCATTTCAGCAAGTTTGGTTGCTTGTTCGTCAAGCAGCAAAAAGGAAACAGCAAAAAGTGATAGCGAGGAAAAAATCACGTTAAAAGTTGGTGCAACTGGGCAATCCTTTCCTAATTCTTATAAAGATGGCGATAAATTAGTCGGCTATGACGTTGAGGTGTTAGAGACAATTGCTGACAAATTGGGCTATGAGCTTGAGTGGACAACCGGCGCCTTTGATGGTCTTTTAGCTTCGTTAAATGCTAACAAATTAGATACAATTGCTAATAATTTTGCAATTACACCAGAGCGTTCAGAAACTGTCGATTTTACTGAGCCATATGCATACACAGCTTCTGGAATTGCAGTTTTAGAGGATAGTAAATACGAAAGCACTGAGGATTTAGCTGGCGAAACAGTTGGCGGTGTTGCCGGTAGTAATAAATTGACTGAGCTAGAAGCATATATCGAAAAAACAAAGCTTGACATTGATGTTCGTCAATACGATACACGTGAGGGACCACAAGAAGATACGATTAAAGGACAGGTAGCGGGTTATGTACAGGATAAGGCTGTCTTAGCCGCAACAATTAAAAAGGACAATTTAGCACTACGTGTTTTACCTGAAGATATTGCAACTGGTGAGGTTGCCTTTCCATTTGCTAAAAATGAGCGTGGTGAAAAGCTAAGAAAAGCATTTGATAAGGAATTAAAGGCTTTACTCGAGGATGGCACTATTAAGAAGCTTTCAGAAAAATACTACGGTATTGATGTAACCGAAAAAAATTAGTAGTAAATAATAAAGCGGATTAATGCTTGAGCTGACCACGCTTCACTTTAATTTGGTCAAACAGGTCAATCCGCTTCTTTATTTTAATTTAGGAGGAGATTTAAAAGTGGGTAGTCATGTAATTGATAATTTCGCACTACAAAATAATTTTGGCACAGCAGAAATGCGGGCTGTCTTCAATGATGTCACGAGACTTCAAAGACAATTGGATGTTGAAGCCGCACTTGCATTAGCTGAAGGTGAGCTTGATGTCATTCCCAGAGCTGCTGCAAAGCAAATTGCTGCCGTTTGTGATATTTCGCTCTACGATTTAGACGAAATATCAAAGGAGACAGCAATTGCCAAGCATTCATTAATGGGGCTGATTAATTCTGTTCAAAAAAAGGCTGACACTGCTGGGGAATACGTTCATTATGGTGCCACAACGCAGGATATTGTTGATACGGCAACAGTAATCCAATTAAAAGAGGCATTAGCTATTATCGAGCGTGACTTAACGGCGATTATTAAAAGGCTGGCTAAATTATCGAAAAAATACCAGCATACAGTCATGGTTGGTAGAACACATGCGATGCAGGCATTACCAATCACCTTTGGCTACAAGCTAGCAATATGGACAGCCGAATTTTCCAGACACGCAGCAAGGCTTACAGAGAGCAAGGCTCGCATTCTAACAGGAAATATTAATGGTGCAGTTGGTACATTTGCCTCACTTGGAGAAGCCGGTAAGGCTGTTGAAAAGCAGGCATTAGATTATCTAGAATTAAACGTGCCAATCGCCAGTCTACAATCATCCCGTGATAACTTTAGTGAGTATGCAAACCTCGTCGGTTTAATTAGCGCTACGCTTGGTAAAATCGGCAATGAATTTTACAATTTGATGCGCACTGAAATTGGGGAGATTGAAGAGGGCTTCAGTCAAGGGAAAATTGGCTCATCAACAATGCCTCATAAGCGTAATCCCGCAGCATTTGAAACCTTAGCCTCATTAACACCACCTGTTTTAAAAGGGGTTTCTTTAGTACACGAAAGCATGCACGTCGAACATGAAAGAGATGCGATGAGCTGGCGGCAAGAGTGGATCGCTTTACCAGAAATTAGTATCTACTTATCTGGTCAATTAACGAATTTATTGTCAATCTTGGACACATTTGTTGTTCGTGAAGATAAAATGCTTGAAAACTTGAATCGTCAATATGGATTGCTGCTTTCTGAAAAGGTCATGTTTGAGGTCGGTAAAAAGCTTGGCAAACAAACCGCTCATCACATTGTCTATGAAAAATCAATGATTGCTTTTGAAGAAAATCGCTCATTTGCCGATACACTCTTAGAATCTGAAGCCATCCAGCAATATTTTGATCGCCCAACGATTGACGAATGGCTTGATCCTGCAAAATATACAGGTCAATCAGTATCAGTTGTCGATGACGTTTATCAAGAAATTGAAAAAATTTATGGCAGATTATAATACTGAATTGCTACTCGATTGTATTGAAGCAGCAAATATTAAGTCCGATAGCGAACTTTTTTCAATCGCAAAGTTAGCTTTTATTGACTATCTAGCCTCCTACTTTCTGGCATTAGACGAGCCTGTAATCCAACAATTTGCACAAGTTTATCAACAGTCAGAGAAACATAATAAAGCCGTTGGCACAAGCTACCATTTTTCAAATGAAGAAATTGCTTTATTTTATGGCTTTACAGCACATTATCTTGATATTGATGATGTGCAGCCGAACATACAAGGGCATCCGAGTGCTGTTATTTTTTCAGCATTACTTGCCGTATCAAAGTCTGAGCATTCTTGGCAAGATTTTTTTGAAAGCTATATTCTTGGGCTTGAAGTCGAGGGCTGCTTGGGTAAATTAGTCAATCCACAGTTGAAAATTCAAGGCTGGCACGCGACTTCAGTCTTAGGTAATATTGGAGCAGCAGTTGCGATTGGGCATCTAAAGCAGTTAAGTCGAACCGATTTAACAAGGCTCATCTCGCTGGCAGCAACACAATCAATGGGAATGTCCTTTCAATTTGGTAGCGATATTAAGCCACTGCACGCTGGTCTAGCTGCGCAGGCGGCAGTTTTCAGCTATCAGCTTGTCACAAAGACACAAATCAAAACCGATATGGCACCCTTTAGAGAGAACGGCGGCTGGCTAAAAACCTTAAATGCGGAACAAGAAAGCTTTAAATCTGCTTTCGCTTCCTTTTTATCCCCTGGGGAAATTATTCAACCGGGCTTATGGTTCAAACGTTTTCCATTTTGCTCTGCCGCAATGACTGGCTATGATGCAGCCGAACAGCTTTGGCAAATGGGCATTCGAATTCAAAACCTTAAAGCAATTGAAATACATTTTTCACCTAATCAGGATCAGGCGCTACGCTTTAAAAAGCCTAAAAACGGGATTGAAGGTAAGTTTTCAATTGAATATATTATTTGGCAGGTCTTAAGCTTCGGTGAAGTCAAAAATGAATTTTTCTCACCTGCAGAGGTGCCAAGGCAGTTTATCATAGATTTACCGAAAATTAAAAGGTACTATGACCTGCCTCGGCAGAAAAAAACAAGCCGATTTGTCAAGCTATCAGTTATAACAAATAATGACCTAGCTCAATCAATGAGCGTTAAAATCCCAAAAGGTGCACCTGAAAATCCATTAAGCATCGAAGAAATTATTAATAAGCTAAAAGGACATCCACTTCAACAGTCATTGAATAATTTTCAACAAACAATGGCACTTGATGCAGCAATCAATCTTGACATTTGAAGATATTCGTATAACCCAAAAGGGGGTTGAGACAAAAGTCCTAACCCCTATTGTATTGTTCGTAATTTATGGGGGACAATGCGACAACGACTAGGAAAATAGACAAATTTCCGAACATTTTCAAGCAAATGCCATCAATTTCCTAATTTTCTACGTCGTTAAACGTCGTTTGTCCCACCTCCTTTTTATTACTTGCCGTTATTCATTCAATTATTTATTTAGTTTGCAACGATATTTACCAATTTATTTGGTACCACAATCACCTTACGAACAGTCTTTCCTGATAATAATTCAGCAATCGTTTCGTTTTCTAAGGCAATACGCTCAAGCTCGTCATTTGACAAATCACGCATCACCTTGGCTCTTGCCTTGACCTTACCAAGAATTTGGAAGACAACCTCAATTTCATCTTCAACCAATTCTTTTTCATCATAAGCTGGCCAAGGGACATAAGAAATATCAATATCATGCTCTAATTTAGACCAAAGCTCTTCTGCAATGTGTGGTGCAATTGGTGCCAAAAGCTGAACAAAGCCATTAATATACTCATAGGGTAAGACTTCTGCCTTGTTTGCCGCATTGACAAAGACCATCAATTGAGAAATTGCTGTGTTAAAATGCAGGGCTTCAAAGTCTTCGGTCACCTTCTTAACAGTCTGATGATAAACCTTGGTTAATTTGCCATCATTGAAAGTTGTGACATGGTCACGTAACCTGTTTTCGTCGTCAATAATTAGGCGCCAAACGCGATCCAAGAACTTACGACTGCCTTCTAGGCCATCCTCACTCCAAGCAATTGAAGCATCTAATGGTCCCATAAACATTTCATAGAGACGTAAGGTATCCGCACCATATTTAGCAACTACATCGTCCGGATTAACAACATTACCACGTGATTTAGACATTTTCGCTGGTACTTCTTTTAAAGTTTCACAAGTATCAATCTTATAATATTGACCATCACGCTTTTCAACCTCATCATTATTGACTAGCGCACCACGCGCATCCTCATAGCTCATTCCTAAAATCATGCCTTGATTAAAAAGCTTTTGGAAGGGCTCTTTCGTTGGTACAACACCGATATCATATAAAAACTTATGCCAAAAGCGTGCATATAATAAATGTAAAACAGCATGTTCAGCGCCACCAATATAGACGTCAACGGGCATCCAGCGTTTTAATTTATCATAATCAGCGAGTGCTTCTTTATTTTTGGGATCAATATAGCGCAAGAAATACCAAGAAGAACCCGCCCATTGTGGCATAGTATTAGTCTCACGGCGCCCCTTGCGACCATCTTCATCGACTACTTCTAACCAATCCGTTAGATTGGCAAGTGGACTTTCACCTGTACCACTTGGTTTAATGTCCTTCGTTTTCGGTAAAATCAATGGTAGCTCAGACTCAGCAACCGCCGTTGTTTCACCATCCTCCCAATGAATAATTGGAATCGGTTCACCCCAATAACGTTGACGTGAAAATAACCAATCACGGAGGCGATAATTAATCTGCTTTTGTCCAACCTCCTTGGCTTCAAGCCACTCAATCATTTGGCTAATTGCCGTCTCTTTATCTAGACCATCAAGAAAATCAGAATTAATATGCAAGCCATCACCAATAAAGGCTTCCTGACTGACATCGCCACCTTCTAAAACTGGAATAATTGGCAAGGCAAATTGCTTTGCAAATTCATAGTCCCGTTCATCGTGAGCAGGCACAGCCATAATTGCACCGGTACCATAGCTTGCTAAAACATAGTCGGCAATCCAGATTGGAATTAATTCCTGATTAACCGGATTAATTGCATAGGCACCTGTAAAGACACCTGTTTTTTCCTTTGCTAAATCCGTTCTTGCTAAATCAGATTTCAAAGAAGCTTCCTTGATATAAGCCTCAACTGCCGACTTTTGTTCAGCAGTGGTAATCTTTTCAACTAAATCATGCTCAGGTGCTAGGACCGCATAGGTCGCCCCGAAAAGCGTGTCTGGACGCGTTGTGAAGACAGTAAAATCAAAATCTGTTTTAGCAATCTTAAAGTTAACGTGTGCACCGACAGACTTACCAATCCAGTTGCGCTGCATTTCTTTAATCGATTCAGGCCAATCTACCAAGTCTAAATCATCTAATAATCGCTCTGCATACGCGGTAATCTTCAACATCCATTGACGCATTGGTTTACGTTCAACAGGATGACCACCACGTTCACTCGTACCGTCAGGCATTACTTCTTCATTGGCAATTACGGTACCTAATGCTGGCACCCAATTGACCGCCACCTCATCTTCGTAAGCTAAGCCCTTTTCATAGAGCTTCAAGAAAATCCACTGTGTCCATTTATAATAATTCGGATCAGTCGTATTGATTTCACGATCCCAGTCGTAGCTAAAGCCAAGCGAATTGATTTGTTTTCTGAAAGTTTCAATATTTTTTGCTGTAAATTCTGCCGGGTCATTACCTGTATCAATTGCATACTGTTCAGCAGGTAAACCAAAGGCATCCCAGCCCATTGGGTGTAAAACATTAAAGCCTTGTGCACGTTTAAAACGAGATAAGATATCCGTTGCTGTATAGCCTTCTGGGTGACCTACGTGCAAGCCTTGTCCAGATGGGTAAGGGAACATATCTAAAGCATAAAATTTCGGTTTATTCGCATCTTCAGTTGTTTTAAATGTATGATGTTTTTTCCAGTAATGTTGCCATTTTTTTTCTATTTCTTGGTGATTATAGCCCACGAAATTGCTCCTTTATAAGAATATTCATTTTGCCTTTCATTATAGCACAATGGCTAAGTTTCGACATAATCTCCTTTGATTTTTTTAAATATCGCAACTGATTATTCAATAAATACTATAGGTAAAGCGGGGTGAGCATTCATTAATTAGGACCGACTAGCTGTTATCTGATGATGGTGTTGTTTAAAAGAAAGAACCATCCAAAGCAGTAAACCAAAGCAGCTTAGAGCGCCACTTAAAATTGAATATACAATTAAATATTCTGAACTCGTTCCAGCAATCTCAAAGACGCCTGTTAAAAATTGTCCAAGCACATAGGTAAACATAGCCACCGTTAATGACCGTGTCACATATTTGATTTGCTGTTTTGACCATAGCTGGCGATTTAAAACAAATAAAATAACTAATATCGGAAGCAATACTAACGGATAAATCCAAATGCGATTCATTGCATCACTGGTTACGCCATGTCCAAAATAGTTATATACTGTCTTGACAATAAATAACAAAATTGAACTGATTATTAAAAAAATAATACTTTTTTTGATTTTCATAATAAACACCTCATTACTAATAGCCAATATAGATCATATCACTGACTGAACGTTCACTTCCAGACGAGCCTTGTGCACCTGCGACTGGATTATTAATCACTGTGCCATTAAAGACCATTGTAGATGAGCCACCGCCATCTAAATTATAAGCAATTGTAGCGCCCTTGGCTTGCATGACTTGTGCTAATTGATAGAGTGAAAAGCCTTCACTCTCATCAGTCCTACCATCAGATACAACAATAATATAGTGATTTTCACTAATTTGACCGATTGCTGTTCTCGGATTGCTAGACATCGATTGACCTACTTCATCATTAGTTGAAACAGCAATTTCTCCGTCCTCAACCAGTGTCGGTCCAAATGACAAGACCTGTGTCGCACCGTCTTCAAGCAAAGCTTCTGCTGTCACATCTGATTGATTGACTACTGAAAAATTACCGTCTGAATCAACGACTAGAGCATCTGTATCTGCCTCTGCAGTATCACGGTATAAGACGCCATTTCTAATGACATAACCGGTATCTCGAAAGCCATAATAATCACCATTAATCGCTAAAATCGCCGATTTGTCGCTTGCCATATCCGAAACAGTTTCCTTAATATTTCTACCATATGTATCGTTGGCTAAAGCTGTTTGAAGATAGCTTGGATCACTGACCTGGATGTCCGCTACATAATAAGTTGTCCCGCTAGACTCCTCAGTCGTAATTTGAATCTGAATATTATCATCGCTATAGCTCGTATCTGTGACAACTGCCTCGCTGCTGCCACTCGTGCTTGTACTGCTTGTATCAGTTCCTGTTTTTTCTGTACTCGCAGTTTCATTTGAAGCAATCGCCTGATAGGATTTCGGTAAAACAAAGGTATCCAATAAGACAAAGCCTGTAAAGCCTGTGATTAGCAATGAATAAATTGAGAAGAATGGAAAGCCATGTTTTTTTCGCTGCCTTTTAACCAAATTGAACACCTCTTGTCTCTTTAAAGATATAACGTTTTTGGATGTAATAACTCGCAATAAATAATGTTAGATCAACCATTATTTTCAGCAGGATCACCAGACTAGTTAAAGATGATAAGCTCCAAACAAGCAACCAGCTTAAGAAAAGCTGTATCAAAAATAAGATGATATACTTGATTGCCTCGATAGAATGATCCCCCTTTGAAAAGAAAACAAGCTGACGATTCAAAGTGAAATTAAGCATGCCACTAAAGATGCGTGCTGTCACGGTGGCCATCAGCAGAACATCTGCTGAGCTTTGAAAAACAAACTGATATAAGAAATAAAATAATAGTAAATCTACCATTGAACAGATTAACGAGCTAAATGTAAACTTTAAAAAGGATTGATAGATTAAAATTGAATCTTTAAATGCTCTAAAATGAGAATGCGCATTATTACCAAAATAAACCGTTTCAATTGGTATTTCCTCAATTTTCAAGCCGAGCTGATTGGCTGCCATTAAAACATTCATTTCATATTCAAAGCGGGCACCATTTATTTTGATCATCGCCTCCAAGCTAGATTGAGGAAGTCCACGTAAACCAGTTTGGGTATCATGTGCTGTTAAGCCAGTTGAAAAATGAAAAATCATCGAAGTTATTTTATTACCGTAATAGCTTTTAAATGGTGTATTTTTACCAAAATCTCTCGTTCCTAAAATCAATTTATCAGCAGCTTGGTCTAATCGTTCAGCAATTTTTAAAATATCGGTTGGTCGGTGCTGACCATCACAGTCAGCAGTTACCATTCCTTTAGCCTCTTTAAACTCATTTAATTGAAAGCGCATTGCTGTTTTTAAGGCAATCCCTTTACCTTTATTTTTAAATTGATGTATGACAATCGCACCTTTCGCCTCTACTTGTGAAAAAATAGGCTGAAAAGCATTGCCTGAGCCATCATCAATAACAATAATTCGACGTCTCGTTAAGGCTGTCAAATCATCAATCAATTGAATAAAGCGTTCCCCCGGCTCATAGGCA
Organism: Enterococcus sp. MMGLQ5-1; assembly: GCF_013155265.1. Classification (GTDB taxonomy): domain Bacteria; phylum Bacillota; class Bacilli; order Lactobacillales; family Streptococcaceae; genus MMGLQ5-1. The sequence continues at coordinate 44,456 of NZ_JABJXU010000012.1, forward strand.
GGAATAACAATTGTTGCTTCCATTAAAATTACCCCCTTCCGAAGCCACCGCCACCACCTGCAGGGCCACCCATTGTACTTTCTGGAATTGAATCTACCTGCTCGCCATTAACAATAATGGTGCCACCGTTATAAGTTGCTGTACCATCATAGTCAAACGAAGAATTTGCTGAAATTGTAATCGTACCGCCATTAACTACGATATCACCATTTGAATCAATCCCATCGGTATCTCCAGAAGCCATCGTAATATCAATTGTACCGCCATTTATGGTTACAATTGGTGTAGCTGTAAAGTTTGAAGCCGAGCCATTGATACCATCATCTGAAGAGCTAATCGTAATTTCACCGTCATTTACTGTCACCAATGCCGCCTCTAAACCTTCAACACAGCTTTCAATATTAATCACGCCACCGTCAACAATTAATTTTTCCTCAGCGTGAATCGCATCATCACCGCTGTTAATTGTAAATGTGCCACCTGAAATATAGACAAATCCTTTCGTTTGATCAGTATCATTAGTTGATTTGATTGCATCTGCTGTCGCATTAATGGTAAATGTACCACCTGAAATATAGACGGAGTCCTTACCGCGAATCGCATCATCTACACTTGTAATATCATATGTACCACCACTAATTTTTAAATCATCCTTTGAAACAATACCATCCTGATAATTTGCCGTTAGTGTCAGCTTGCCACTACCTGTCAAAATCAAATCATCTTTTGAATAAATCGCACCATCTATTGTTTCATCACTTCGAGTTGAAGCATCTGAGATCGTATTCTCTGTGCCATCTGCCAATTCAATAACTGTATTTTCGGCACTTTCGACATAAATGGCAGCACTATCAGTGCTCTTAATCGTTGCCCCCTTTAAAATAATTCGGACATTACCAGTTGTATTGACGTGGATACCTGCCGTTGTTGTACCACTTAAAACATAAGTACCTGCCTCAGTAATATTTAAGGCTTCATTGCTAAGAGTCACTTCCGTTGTTGACAGCTCGTCCCAATTGATTGACTCGTCACCATTATCCAAATCTACTTCTGTCGTTTCAGCTGAGCTAGCGACCGTTGTCGAGCTAGTTGAGCCACTGCTACTAGACGAGCTACTAGTCGAAGTGCTTGAATTACTTGACTCAGAGCTTGTCTGACTGCAGCCGACCGTCGCTATCACCAATAGCGTTGATAAGCTTGTAAATATTATTTTTTTATATTTGTTCATTATTAATTCCTCCATTAAATTATAAACATATTATTTTGGAATGATCATCCAGCAAAAACCTAATATGATGACGATAATTAGTATCAACATCGCAAGCCCTTCTTTCGATTTTCAACTATAGCTCCTCTTTACCACTACCAGCTGGCTTAATTATAATTGGCAAATTACCGTTAACCGTTCTAATTTCATCTAAAAACTGCTTTTCATTATAAGGATTTTTTTCATGAACGGTATACGACACTTCGATTAAGCTACCTAGATTAGTCGTTTTAATAAAGTTTAAATGATAATGATCTGTGTATTGCTTAAAGGCTGAGTTAAAATCATTAACATAATTTAGCGTCTCAGGTACCGTAATCCGAACTTCTTTAACATTTTCAACAGAATCACCAAATTTAATGACGGTATAAACAACCATCGCCAAGCTAACTAAGATTGTAAAAAGGAAAGCATATAAAATATAGCCCATACCAATGGCTAAGCCGGTTGCCATTGCAAAAAAGATGGTTGAGATTTCTCTGGCGTTACCAGGAGCTGAGCGAAACCGAACCAAGCTAAAGGCACCTGCAACAGTTATTCCAGCACCTAGATTACCATTGACTACCATAATGACAGATGAGACTAAAACAGGTAACAAGGCAACTGTGAAAATAAAGTTTTTTGTATATGAATTTCTGAACATATGAATCTTAGCAATAATTAAGCCCAAGGCTAAACTCGAAATAATAACGATTAATAATTGAAGCGTTGTAACATTCATTTCACTCGTATTACTAGAAATGATACTGTTTAACATAATGCAATTCCTCCTGTGGATATTTCTTAATGGTCTGAGTTTCATCTGACAAATCATTTAACTTTTGTTTTTCCCATTCAGGATATAAAATCCATTGATAAACATTGCCATACTTGGTAAATTTATTCTGGAAAATCGCCAATTTGGAAAATAATTGACTAATTTCTAATGGGAAGGCACCTAAAATTTTGACCTCCATCAATATTTCATCCGACCTGACAAGCGGCGTTTCATATTCATCAGCAATTGCTGTCAAATCAAAGCTAGATAGTGAATAACGTATGTTCTGATCAAAGGTGATTCTAAAGTCCGGATCTGATAAGCCACTCAATGCCAAGCGATCGTAGCTAATTAATACCTTGGGCTTTAGCACCTGCTGTTGCATATAGTAGTCAATTTCTTTAAACACCTGATTCATCTGACTTGGCTTACGACCATATTTCAAATAATTTTGAGCCGTTTGATAATCTAATGCCACACGGCGTTTATAGGTAACACCCGCCACCTTTTTCTTAAGTTCAAGATAAACGGGCGAAGATTTTTCAGCCTGACCGTAGCTTCTTAGCCGAAGCTTTTCTTTAAATTTCGGCTTGCTAACTGAATGACGAATCACATCAAAATCATCTGTATCATAATAAACGGTATGAATTGTATGTAGACCATATTCATCAACGGTCATATATTTTTCTAATTCAGCCATTAATAGATTAAATTTTACTTTTGTTAGTAAATACTTTTTTTCGCGTCTTTCAAAAATTGTACCTGTTTTAACTTTAGCCTTTGCCATTTTGTACTCCTCTCTCAAATCCTATAAGCATAGTTTAAAGGTCAAAAATGAACACTATCTGAACAATTCCTGAACAATTCTGATTTTTTAGAATCAATATCAAAAAAAAACGCCTCGGCTTTTACAAATTGTAAAAACCAAAACGTTTTGTATATAGATATTTAATTGCCAAATGAAAGCCATCGGCAGAATTACTGGTATTAGGATTCAAAGACAAATTGTAACTCTTCCATTACTCATTATTAATCGGTAGAATAATTTTTGTCGTGTAATCAAAGTCGTTAGCTTCAGTAAAATAGTTTCCTTGATGTAAATTGGCAATCATTGAACCAATCTTTACACCTAGCGATTTGCCTGAGTTGGCTTCATCGTCTAGCAAAATTTTATTACGCACTTCCAAGCAAAATTGCTGATTATGTTCGTACACTTCAATTTGAACACTTTCGGTTAAATCACCATGCTGGCGAATGTTAGAAACTAAATTATCAAAGAGACGGTCAAGTAAAGATTGATCACCAACAATCAATACCTCTCCGATTAACCGATTATTTAAATGAACAGCTACAATCGGCTTTAATTCTTGCTCAAATTGACGAATCAAATTCGAAACATTGATTGTTGTCAAATTCAATGGTTGCTGCCCAGAAGAAATCGTTGCATAATCTAATAGCTCGTCAACCCGCAATCTAATTTGATTCGTTTTTTTCTGAATTAATTCCAAATACTGTCTTTGCTGCTTCGTTAATTCCGATTCTAATAATAACGGTAAATAGCCTGTCAAAATTGTTAAGGGTGTTCTGATATCATGACTTAGATCACCAATTAGCTCTCTTGATGCTTGAAGTGAATTTGCTTCTGAAGTAATCTTATCAGACAATGAAGCACTCATTTCGTTGATGCTAGAGGCAATTTGTGAAAGCTCATCATTGCCTAGCTCTGGAATCCGATATGATAGATCGCCAGATTCCAAAATCAAGGTTCCCTTTTCAATTTCATTCATATACCTTGCTTTTTGTAATAAAAGACGATAAAAATTTAAAATAATAATCGATAAAGCAATTATGATAACAACAATCGTTATTATATAAAATGGCCATTTGTTATTAACCACTAAAAATGTACTAACAACTTGTGCGTCAGAGTATTTTATTTTTGATTGACTTTCTGAACTTAGAGCTCTTTTTGAATCAACAGGCTGGTTATTTTTGGGAGGTGTTTGCGAGCCCGACTGATTGATTTTCGACTGATTTCTTAAATAAATTACGGTGCCATCACTAGACTGCCAGGAAAGCTGATCATTACTATCCACCTGATGCTCGGTAACATATGACTGAAATTCAGCAACAGCGGTCGCCAATAGCTTCGCTTCTCGATTGGGTTGAATTACCTGATTATATAAAAAATAACTACTAAAAAAAAGTAAAACAAAAGTTAAAATCCCTAAACCAGCGCTAAAAAATAAATAGTTTAATGTTTCTCTAGGAAAGGTTGTTCGTCCCTGATTACTTTTCAATCTTATACCCCACTCCCCAGATCGTTTGAATATACTTTGGTGTCTTTGGATTTTCCTCCAATTTTTGACGTAATTTTTTAATATGGGTCATAATAGTGCTGCTTGAATTATAGTAATAAGGCTCTTGCCAAACCTGCTCATATATCACTTCTGCCGAAAAAACCTGACCAGCTCTTGAGGCAAGTAGCTTCAATACATCAAATTCTTTACCTGTCAAATTAACTGGGCGATGAGCTACCCAAACCTCCCGACTAGAGATATTAATCACCAAATCTCTAACCTTGATTTCATTCGTATCCTGATTTGAATGACTATATTCTAATGAACGTCTAAGCATTGCTTGCACTTTTAGCTGTAATTCTTGAGGAGAGAACGGCTTTACTAAATAATCGTCACCACCTGCTGAATAGCCTGAAATCTTATCATATTCTTGACCTTTTGCCGAAACAAAAAGAATTGGCAATGGTGAGCTCTTCCGGATTTCTTTGACCGCATCGATACCACTCATTTTGGGCATCATATTATCCATGATCACAAGATTAATTGTTTCATCAATCGCTTCTATTGCTTCTTTGCCATTTTTAGCTTCAATAATTTCATCGACATAAGGTTCAAGTAAAACTCTTTGTAAATCCCGAATGTCTTTGTCATCATCTACCAATAATATCTTGACCATTGTTTTATCCCACCATTCTATTGGATAATAACACCCTTGCCTTAAAGCTGACTAAATTGAAAAATCAATAGCTGCACTAGATTATTCAAAAAAAATGATTGCTCAATTAGAACAATCACTTTTTTGTTTTCAATCTGCCGATTCCTTACTATGATCCAAGGACATTTGAATAAGGCGTTCAACGTGCTCATCGGCTAAACGGTAATACTTCATTCGCCCAACCTTATTAGCAACTACCAGATTTGCATCGCGCAAGGCAGCCAGCTGATGTGAAATCGCCGTCTGTGAAAGCCCAATCTGAGCTTCTAGCTCCTTAACATTTAATTCTTTTTCGATTAAACAAATGATAATTTTTAATCGTGTTTCATTGCTAAGCACGCGAAATGTTTGTTGCACCTTTTCAATTAGTTTCTGATCATCAATCATTGAAAGAACCCCTTTAATCAATTCGATTGATTTAAATGCTAGTCCTTAACCGGAATCAATAGGCGTAAGCCGTTAAAAATAACTAGTAATGTACTGCCCTCGTGTGCAAGCACACCAATTGATATATCCATTTTGCCAATAAAATTTAGTGTCACTAATAATATAATTATCAACAAAGAGAAAAAGATATTTTGATAAACAATTTGGTTTAATTTTTTGGATATCCGATGTGCATAACTAAGCTTAGATAAATCATTATTCATCAATACAACATCTGATACATCAATTGCAATATCCGTGCCATCACCCATCGCAATCCCAATATCAGCATTAACTAAGGCTGGGGCATCATTAATCCCGTCACCTACCATACCTACTATACCAAATTTTTGCTTTTGTGTATTGATAATTGCTGATTTATCTTCAGGCATGACATTCGTTATCACTTCAGTCAATCCAAGCTGTGAGCCAATTGCCTGTCCAGTCAGCTCAGAATCTCCAGTAATTAAGGTCGTATGAATCCTTTGGGCATTTAGATAGTCAATCACTTGCTTGGCCTTAGGATTAGCAATATCCATCAAAGCAATCAATCCAACTACCTCATGGTTAATGGCAAAATAAACAACCGTCTTACCTTGGCGTGCAAATTGTTCCTGCTTTTCTACAATTTTTTGATTAACTGTATTAAATATGCTTGGTTTACCCAGCTGATAATAGTTACCTTGATAATTACCATTTAACCCTGCACCAACTTGATTATTCACTTCAATTACAAGCCTTGTAGCTGCTGCTTCAGTAAATCGACTGACAATCGCTTCAGCTAAGGGATGGTTAGCTTGCCTTTCTAAAGCAACAATAATGGATAGCCATTGTGCCTTTTCGCGCTTTGAATCACTCATCAGATAATAATCTGTAACTTTAGGCTTGCCCTCGGTCAAAGTGCCGGTTTTATCAAAGGCAATTGCTTTGATTTCCGCTAAATTGGATAAATAAGAACCGCCCTTAAATAACACGCCACGCTTTGCCAAATTGGAGATTGCCGATAAAGTTGCTGGTACTGCACTTGCAGCTAAAGCACACGGTGATACCGAAATTAAAAATACCATGCCACGATAGATACTTTGTTCAAAAGACCAACCAATCAAGGTATAGCCAATGAGAATAAAAACTGGTAATAAAAGTAGGACCGTTTTAACATAAACTGGTTCAATTTTTTTAATTTTTGTCGCAGTAGGCGAGATATTTTGTTGTGATTGCGCTACTAGCTGTACAATCTTAGCAAATACCGTATCCCGACTATCCTTGGTGACGATGACAGTCAAAATGCCGTTTCCATTGATTGTACCACCAAAAACTAAATCACCAACCTGCTTCTCCTTGGGCATACTTTCACCATTAATCGCCGATTCATCAACTGTGGTCATTCCATCAATCACCTGGCCATCGGTCGGAATTTGATCGCCATTTAAAACTTGAATTTTATCACCAAGCTTTAGCTCTGACACTGGTACAATCTTGATTTGACCATCCTCATTAATCCGCCTGCCTTCAGTTGGATTCATTTTCAAAAGCTTGCTAATTTCGCGCTTACTTTTACCCTCAGCATATTCTTCTAAAAAATGCGCCCCTGCAAAAATAAGGATTAATAATGCGGCCTCCTGATAATTACCAATTAGCACTGCTCCAAGTGCAGCCAGAGACATTAATAAATGGATATTAGGTGTAAATTTTAGCTGTTTTTTACTATCAGAGATGGTAAGCTGAATCCCCTCCCAAATCACATGATAGCCAGAAATAATAATAACAATCACAAAAAGAATGGAACTGGAAATTGGCAATATATCTATCAAGCTTAGCACAAATAAAACGACACCAATTAAAAACGAGATAACTGGAAAAGAACTTTCCTCATGTTGATGTGCAACCTGTTGTTTTGATTTACTTTCAGTAACAATTTGATCCATTTTCATAATTTTCCACTCCTTACATGAAAATAATTTCATATGAACTATTGTTCATATGTTATTTTTATCATGTTTTATAAAAAAAAGCAAGAGCTTACATCAAAATATTTCATATTGTCAAAAAAAAGAATGCATGCTAACCTATGTCTATTAAGAAAAGGGAAGATTTATTATGATTAATTCATTAGAGATACTTAAAAAGTTTAAGCCGAATCAAAAAATTAACTATGATTATGTTTTAAAAAAAATGATTGATACTTGGCAAAAGGCGACTATTCGGCCCAAAATATTACTACACAGCTGTTGCGCACCATGCAGTACCTATACCTTAGAATATTTGACTCAATTTGCAGATATTACCATTTATTTCGCAAATTCCAATATCCATCCAAGAAGCGAATATCTTCGCCGCGAGACCGTTCAAAAGCAATTTATCAATGAATTTAATCAACAGACCGCACAAAACGTCCAATTTATTGCTGCGCCCTATGAGCCACAAAAATTTGTAAGAATGGTTAAGGAACGTGGACTCGAATCAGCACCTGAGGGTGGTGCACGCTGTCAAGCCTGCTTTCAAATGCGACTTGATTTAGTAGCTGAAAAGGCACAGGAGCTTGGTTATGACTATTTTGGTAGTGCCCTAACAATCTCACCCCATAAAAATAGCAAGGTAATCAACGAAGTAGGCATTGAGGTACAAGAATTTTATGATGTTAGCTATTTGCCAAGTGATTTTAAAAAGAATAATGGCTACCGTCGATCAATTGAAATGTGTGAGGCGTATCATATTTATCGGCAATGCTATTGCGGCTGTCTCTTCGCTGCGCAGCAAATGACGATTGATTTGAAGCAAATTGCTAAGGAAGCTGACCTATTTAATCAGCAGCTGCTGCAAACCAACTCAGAATCAAATAATGCACGTTAAGCTTATTTAAGGTGCCATTAGGAATACTATGTTAATTTAACGATAAGATAATAAGAAGATGAGGCAAAAGACGTTTAACGACCTAAAAAAGAAGCTAAATTGCATCTTCAAAAAATCGTAAGCCAAGGTGCTTACTCTCCCAAATTAAAACTGTGACCTCTTTATTTGAACAGTTTTGAGAGAGAAAACCTGTCAAACAAGCTAATTTCACATTTATATATTCGGTCATACTTTGCCTGAGCGGAAATGTACTTATTTGAAATTTTTAGGTAGTCTAGCTTCAACAGCTTAAAATGTTCGATACAAGAAAAAATAACTCGCGATAAAAAAACATCGCTATAATTATTTTTTAACTTGTACTCACATTTCAGAGCAAGCCGTTTACGCTTTTTAGGCAAGCTAGCTTCAACGGCTTAAAATGTTCGATACAAGAAAAAATAACTCGCGATAAAAAAACATCGCTATAATTATTTTTTAACTTGTACTCACATTTCAGAGCAAGCCGTTTACGCTTTTTAGGCAAGCTAACCCGTAAATTACGAACATTATGAAAAGGGTTTAGGACTTTTGTCCCAACCCCTTTTCATGTTATAATATTGGCATTTAATTTAATTCAATGCATCGCATTGTGAAAGGCATATATGAAAAATAAATCTACCTATCAATTAATTGGCAGCTTCTGTCTAGTGTTCTTTGTGATGTTGGGTTATCTCGTTAAATTTTATCCAGCGACACTCAACGGTGTAGACTCTACAATCCAAGCTGCGATTCGTTTTAATATTACCAATCAAGCAACAGTATTTTTTAAGGTGATCACCCAAATGGCAAGCCTACCCGCAATTATTTTACTGTGCTTAGTTTATATCATCTACCTATATCGAACTGATGAACGAAGTGCGGCAATTTGGCTACTCACTGGGACGATTCTTATTCCGGCCATCTTAGTGCCTTTATTTAAGCTTGTTTATAATCGAGAACGACCATTGCTAGAGCATTTAGTTAATGAAAGCTCCAATAGCTTCCCAAGCGGTCATAGTGCAACTGCGATTGTTTTTTTTGGAAGTATCGCCTTGATTTCTTGGCAAATTCTAAAAAACCGCACGCTTAAAATTACAATATCAATAATAGCTGCTCTAATCATTATTTTAGTCGGCGTTTCAAGAATTTATCTTGGTGTCCATTACCCGAGCGATGTGTTAGCTGGCTTTTTACTTGGTGGTGCCTGGCTTAATTTTAGCTACCCAATCTTCATAAAAAAACGCGTACAAAGTATTTTTAAACGAGTCAAATAGCAGCTCTTCAAGCAAGCTATTATAAAAGGAGGCTTCTTGTGAATCAAAAGCGTTACACAACATGGAATGAGCATTTAAGAAATTTATTTGATTCTAAAATTTTCAAGGTTCCAATCGATGGTGGCTTCGACTGTCCGAATCGTGATGGCACAGTTGCAAAAGGCGGTTGTACCTTCTGTTCTGTTTCGGGTAGTGGCGACTTTATCGTTGCACCACATGATCCATTGCCAATGCAGTTTCAAAAAGAAGTAGATTTTATGCACCGTAAATGGCCTAATGTTAATCAGTATATTGTCTATTTTCAAAATTATACTAATACCCATGCACCAGTCGCCGAGCTTAGAGAGAAATTTGAGCAGGTCATCCAGCTCCCCGGTGTAGTTGGCATTAATATTGCTACTCGACCAGACTGCTTACCACCAGAAACGATTGAATACTTAGCTGAAATCAACCAACGAATTCACTTATGGATTGAGCTTGGCTTACAAACAACCTATGAAGCAACTAGCCACTTGATTAATCGTGCTCATGACTATCAAACCTATCTAGATGCTGTTACTGATCTTAGACAGCACGACATTAAGGTTGTAACACATTTAATCAACGGCTTACCCGAAGAAACTGCCGAAATGATGCTTGAAAATGTGAAACGTGTCATTTGTGATTCAGATATTCAAGGCATTAAACTCCATCTGCTCCATCTAATGACCAATACGAAGATGCAGCGTGACTATCACCAAGGGAAATTAAAATTTCTATCAAAGGACGAATATGTTCAAATTATCTGTGACCAGCTTGAGCTAATTCCTAAGGAAATTGTTATCCATCGGTTAACTGGTGATGCACCTCGCGAGACAATTATTGGTCCAATGTGGAGTCTAAAAAAATGGGAGGTTTTAAATGCAATTGATCGTGAGCTTGAACAACGTAGTAGCTATCAAGGCAAGTATAATATTAGAGATAGAAAGCTGGTAGATCGTCATGCAACGTCCGCTTAATCAAGGTCATCTCTGGTTAAAAGAGGTGATTAAAGCTGGTGATTCGGTAATTGATGCCACAATGGGAAATGGTAATGATACCTGCTTTTTAGCTAAATTAGGTGCTGCTGTTACGGCATTTGATATCCAAGAAGTCGCGCTTATCAAAACTAAGCAGCGGCTTGAGGAGGCCAACCTTTCAGCTAACTTAATTTTGGATGGCCATCAAAATATTTATAAATATATTCAAAGGCCAATCAAAGCTGCCATTTTTAATCTCGGCTATCTACCAAGCTCGGATAAATCAATTATCACGCTCGCTGAAACAACGATTAGTGCACTTAAACAATGTCTGTCTTTACTTGAGGTCAATGGCCGCATAGCAATCATGATTTATTACGGTCACGCTGGTGGCCAGAGCGAAAAAAATGCAGTTATCGAATTTGTCAGTCAGCTACCACAGGAAAATTATCAGGTCTATCAGTATACAGCCCTTAATCAAATTAATCAGCCACCATTTTTAGTAATACTTGAAAAAAAGAAATAAACAAAGTAATTAAAAAAAGTGATTTAAGTTTCCCTACCTAAATCACTTTTTATTTATAATCATTTGCGATTATATATCATTTATTTTATTTAATTGAATGACTTGATTCGCAATTTTTTCAATAAACACCATATCATGTTCTACGAAAATCATTGGTGGCAGTTTGTTCAAGATTAATTGCTCAAGCTGTCGATAATTAAATACATCTAAATAGTTCAAGGGCTCATCCCAAACATAAAGATTTGCAGGCACTGTCAATGCTCTCGCTAATTCAATCTTCTTACGCTGTCCCATACTCATCGTTTCAATGCGCTGTTCAAAAACCGCTCTCTCCATACCCAGCTTTTTTAGCTGATTTAAAAATAGCGAATAATCTAAGTGATTAGCCCTTGCAAATTCTTTCAAATTCCCCTTATTATTTTCAAAATTCTGACTGATATATGAAATTTTTAAGCCAGAGGCAATTGAAACACAACCTGCTGCCTCACCTTTAAATTCATTCATCAAATATTTTAAAACACTGCTTTTCCCTGAACCGTTGATCCCTGTCAAAGCTAATCTTGAGAAGTTAGTTAGCTCAAAGCTAGTCGGTTGAAATAATAAATCATTTTGATCTTTATTAAATTGCAACGAAAAATTCTCTGCTTTAATCAAAACAGAATGTCTTGACTGCTGATAATTGATTGATAATTCATCAATTGTTTCAAGGTTTTTTAAAAGCCTACTCTTGGTTTCGATTTCATCATTCATACGTCTTTCAAGATTTTTAGCTTTTTTCATCACGCGAGCGCTTCTAGCACCAATAAAACCGGTATCATTAATGCTACCACTTCCCTTGATTTTGGCATGACCATATTTATCACCCTCTCGGTGCTTTGACCAGCTACTTTTTTCTTTTGCCGTTTTTTGCAAACGATCAATTTCATTTTTCAACCGTTCATTTTGATTGATTTCAAATTGATCCCTCAGTGCTTTTTCCTGCTCATATACCTCAAAGGCGCCCTGATATAAGACTAAATCTGTTTTTTCAATCGCAATAATATGGTCTGTCACTTCATTTAAAAAGGCACGGTCATGGCTTACCACAATATAACCCGACTTACTATTTAAATACTGTGCCACAACTTGACGACCAGTCATATCTAAATGATTGGTTGGCTCATCAATTAAAGGCAATTTATCATCTGCTAAAAATAACAATGCTAACAGTAATTTTGTCTGTTCTCCTCCCGAAAGCTGTTGGTATGGTCGCCATAAGATATCTGGGTTCACCTGGAGTAAACGTAATTCTCTTTCAAGCTGCCATTGTTCAAAATCAGCAATCGTTTCAGCCACCTGATAAGCTAGAAGTTCCGGACTCGTGACCGTTTGGGGAAAATAAACAAAATCAAAGGGCGCAAATACCTTACCAGAATACTCTAGCTGATTCAAAATAATTTTTAATAAGGTTGTTTTCCCACGTCCATTTCGCCCAACCAAGCCAAGCTGCCAGCTCTCATCGATAACTAACGAAACATTATTAAAGATTGCAGTTTGCCCCGGATAAGCAAATGATAATTTTTCAAATTCAATTTTTGACATAAAAAACCTCCAAAATCCACTAATGACTAGACTTTGGAGATTCAATTTTTTATACAAAAAATAGGCCAACAAAAAAGGTGCCTAGCAATACATAAAAAAGCGCAAAAAATCCAAAATCAGTCATATTTTTTATTAAAAAAACATTTATTTGATTTTGAAATTTTTCAATGCGCTTCACTTCTTTCTATCCAAGATAAGCTTACAATACAATCATTTAATCAAAAGGTCAAGTCTTTATTTTTCATCAATATTTAAAAGACAATAATAAATAAAATTTTAGTAATTTATTCGTGAATCGGGTCTTGCTTTATGATATAATTTTCATTGTATATTAACGAACATATTAATTATTCATTATATTAAATACTTTACAACAAGACAGGGGAATTCAGATGCCTAGAAGCTTAATATGGGTTATTGTTATCTTATTAATTATCATCGTTGCATTTTATATCGTTAGCTTGATTTTCAAAAAGAAGAGTCAGGATCGGTTGGACGCTTTAGAAGAACGTAAAAACACACTTTTTGAACTACCAGTTTCAGATGAAATCGAGCGAGTGAAGCAGATGCATCTAGTAGGTGAAAGTCAAAATACCTTCCGAGAGTGGAATCAAAAATGGACCGATATTTTAAACAACTCACTAGCAGATTTAGAATCACACATTTTTGAAGCAGAAAATTTAAATGAAACGCTTCGTTTTATCAAGGCTGGTCATATTATTGATACTGCAGAAAGCCAAATTGAGCTGATGGAAACCGATGTCCAATCCATTCGCAACGGCTTGAAAAATCTACGTGAAACCGAAGAAAAAAATTCAATTGCTGTTCAAGAGGCACTTGATGTCTATGAGGAATTAAGCAAGACCATTAAAGAGAGTAAATCGAAATTTGGTAATACTGTTTCCGAATTGGAAAAACGACTTTATAATATTGAGATTGAATTTACTCAATTTGTTGCCTTAAACACCTCTGGTGATCCAATTGAAGCAACTAAGGTCTTAAAAAAGGCGGAAGAGGACACCTATGATTTAAAATCGGCTGCAGACCGCATTCCACCAATCATTGAAGAGTTAAATGAAACATTCCCTGCGCAAATTGATGAACTCGAAAAAGGGTATCAAAAGCTAATCGATCAAAAATACGTCTTTTCAGAAAAAAATATTGAAGCACAAATATCAGAAATTAAAGGTAAAATTACTTCTGCTATTTCTGATATCGAGCGTTTTGAAATTGATGAAACTGAAAATAATAATGAAAATATCCAAAATGCAATAGACAGTCTTTATGATATTTTTGAAAATGAAATTGATGCCAAAGTATTTGTTACTAAAAACATTAAAACCATTAAAGATTATATCAATCATGCAAAAGAAAATAATAAAAAGCTGTTAATCGAAATTGATCATGTTTCGCAAAGCTACGCACTCAATCATAATGAACTTGGACGTGCTCGAAGCTACCAAAATGAAATTGAAGAAATTGAGCGTCAAACTAACGAGCTAATTCCTAAAATCGAAAACAATGAGAAGGTATATACCGAAGCAAAAAATTTCTTAGATGAATCATTTAGAGTGTTAGCAGATATTGAAAAAGAGCAAGTAACAATTTCAAACACTTTGGATACTTTACGTCAAGATGAAAAGATTGCCTTACAAAAAATTGATGATTTTGAGCTTGAGCTTAGAGCAATTAAACGTCATGTTGAAAAGCAACGCTTACCCGGTCTACCTCAAGAGTACACTGACTTCTTCTTTACCACAACTGAACAGGTCGAAGGTCTAATTGATGACTTAAACAAGGTTCGTATCAATATCGAAGAAATCAATCAAAAAATTAAAGCCTGTGGTGAAGAAATTAACCTACTCGGCAATCGTACTGAAGAACTGATTGATGCTGCTGGCTTGGCGGAACAATTGATGCAATATGCCAATCGCTGGCGCCATAACACGCCAATCATTACTCAGGCCTTTAATCGTTCATATCAGTTATTTGCTCAAGAATATGCTTATAAAGCATCGCTTGATGAAATTGGTTCTGCTTTGGAAAAAATTGAACCTGGTTCTTTTAAACGAATTGAACAGTATTACTTTAAAAATAAAGATAGCTTATTTGAAAATTAAAAAAAATACGTTTCGGCTCAAAGTCGAGACGTATTTTTTTAGTCTATCGACGAATGAAAAAGCCTAGAAGTTCTAGATTAAACTTCTAAGCTTATTAATTATCAATCATCAATAATTAATTATTAATTATTGTCCACTCTTGGCATAGTTCGCTTCGACTTCAGCTTTTTCCGCAGACCACCAAGATTGGTTATCCGTATACCACTTAATTGTATCAGCTAAGCCATCCTTAAAGTTGGTAAATTCTGGCGTCCAGCCTAATTCTTCACGTAATTTAGTTGAATCAATGGCATAGCGTAAATCATGTCCTGGGCGATCATTAACATGCTCGTAATCCTTTTTATCATGCCCCATTAATTCAAGAATTAATTCGATTACTTCTTTATTATTCTTTTCACCATCAGCACCGATTAAATAAGTTTCTCCAATCTGACCCTTAGTTAAAATCGTCCAAACAGCTGATGAATGATCGTTCGTATGTATCCAATCACGAACATTTTTACCATCACCATAAAGCTTCGGTTGAATACCACTTAAAATATTCGTAATCTGACGTGGAATAAATTTTTCGATATGCTGATATGGGCCATAGTTATTTGAACAGTTTGATATGGTTGCTGCTAAACCAAATGAACGAACCCATGCACGAACCAGTAAATCTGAACCAGCCTTAGTTGAAGAATATGGTGAGCTTGGATTATAAGGTGTTTTATCTGTGAATTTTTCACCTGCACCATCACCATGTCCAGGTAAATCCTCTCGCAATGGTAAATCGCCATAAACCTCATCTGTTGACACATGATGGAAGCGGGTTTGATATTTACGACAGGCTTCCAATAGGGTAAAAGTCCCTACTAAATTTGTTTGGATAAAAGGTGATGGATCCTTTAATGAATTGTCATTATGGCTTTCAGCAGCATAATGTACCACGGCATCGGCATCCTTGACTAATTGATCGACAATTTTTGCATCTGCAATATCACCCACAACTAATTCAACACGATCGCCTAAAATTTCGGAGATATTTGCTTTATTACCAGCATAGGTTAGTTTGTCTAAAACAATAATCTTCACTTCTGGATGGTTATTGTAAACATAGTGGACAAAATTGGAGCCGATAAAACCTGCGCCCCCAGTTACTATGATTTTCTTATATTCGCTCATCATAATTCCTTTCATATTGAAGCAGGCTAAAATTTTTATATGCTTAGCCTAAGCTTTTTCTATCTAACGCCTTAACATCTTTAAGCAGCGGATGATTTTTATCAGCATCACTGACTTCTGCATTTGCTAAATCATGCCATTTAATCCCTAACGCTTTATCCGCATAATTAACAAAGGCATATTTTGGTTTTAAATCAAGTGCCCAGTAGTCGTTTACAAGATACGAATAAGAAACAACGTCACTCAATACCTGAAAACCATTAGCAACACCACGCGGTACAAAAATACCAACACTCGCATCAATCTCAGTTTGATAAACATTACCAAAGGTGTCACCCTCACGTAAATCAACCCAGCTACCTAAAACACGACCTGCATCAGCAACTGAAATGTATTTATCCCAAGGCTCAGCGTGGAGCCCTCTTAAAACGTTTTTTCTAGAAAATGAAACATTATTTTGTAATTTACCATATTCAAAAAAGTGCTGTGGAAAGCCTAACGGTAACATTTTTTCCTTTTGAAAATTTTCCTTAAACCAACCACGATTATCGCCATGAACAGGTATATCAAATTCAAGCATACCGGGAATCGCTTCAATTTTTCTTGCTGCTAATGTTTTACCAAAAAAGTTATCTGTCATTATACCTCACCAATCAAGCGTAGTAGATATTGTCCATATTCATTCTTTTTCAAAGGCTGCGCTAATTCTTTCACCTGCGCCTTTGAAATATAGCCCATCCGGTAAGCAATTTCCTCTAAATTAGCAACCTGCATATTTTGCATTCTTTGGACTGTTTCAATATATTGAGCTGCTTCAAGCAGGCTTTCATGTGTACCTGTATCAAGCCAAGCGAAGCCTCTTCCCATCAATTCAACAGATAAATCGCCACGCTCCAAATAAGCCTTGTTGACATCCGTGATCTCTAATTCGCCACGAGGTGAAGGCTGAATATTTTTTGCAATTTCAACGACATCATTATCATAGAAATAAAGACCAGTCACAGCATAATTTGATTTTGGTTGTGCTGGTTTTTCCTCAATTGACACTGCAGTCATCTTATCATCAAACTCTACCACACCAAAGCGCTCTGGATCAGGCACATGATAACCGAATACCGTTGCACCCTTTTCTCTTGCAGCAGCAGTCTGTAGCATTTTAGACAAGCCCGGACCATGATAAATATTATCACCTAAGACAAGTGCCACCGAATCCTCACCAATGAAATCCTCACCAATAATAAAAGCTTGGGCTAAGCCATCTGGACTTGGCTGAACAGCATATTGTAAATTGATACCAAATTCTGAGCCGTCCTGTAGTAATTCTTTAAATCTTGGTGTATCTTGTGGGGTTGAAATAATTAATATATCCTTAATACCAGCTAACATCAAAGTAGACAATGGGTAATAAATCATTGGTTTATCATAAACCGGCATTAATTGCTTACTTACTGCACGGGTTACTGGGTATAAACGAGTACCACTACCACCCGCTAAGATAATTCCTTTCATAATTGACCTCCATTATAGATTTCCTTGTTAATTATCGCTTAAAATCACAATACCGTCAACTCTCTTTAGACTTTGTTACTATTTCTTAAGATTGTTGACATTCCTCCTATGATTGATTTACAAAACGATTGAGAGATGATAATTTTTAATAGATAAGGTAAAATTCAGATAGCAGTTCATTAAATCAAGAAGGTGCTTTATGTTTATTAATTTAAAAGATAACACTAAAATTTATCTCGAAATTTCCGGCGAAGGCTTTCCGCTAATCTTATTGCACGGCAATGCACAATCTAATACTTATTTTAAAAAACAGATTGAAGCCTTTCAAGAAAGCTATCAGGTCATCCGAATAGATTTTAGAGGGCACGGTAAAAGTACAAATCGGGGTAATCAATTTAGCTTAAAAAAATTTTCGGAGGATCTTAAAGAAATCGTAGATACCTTAAAAATTAAACGCTTTGATTTGCTAGGCTTTAGTGATGGTGCAAATGTTGCAATGTACTTTGCCGTCAATCATCCGCAAATGGTCAACTCATTAGTGCTCAATTCAGGTAATATCTCTATTAATGGTTTATTTTGGGTTTCAAAAGCTGCGACCGAAATATCGATTTTACTTGCTTATCTGTGTTTTTGGCAACCAGAATTACCTAAAATTAGAAAATTGATGCGTGAAAGCTTAACGATTTCCTTCGCTGATTTAGAACGAATAACAGCTAAAACATTAGTTTTAATCGGTCAATTTGACATTATTAAGCGGCAGCATTCGCAAAAAATTGCAAATTCAATTCCAAATGCGATACTTAAGGTTGTGCCTTGGGCACTCCATGATATTGCTTATTTACAGCCGCAAAAATTTAATCGTATCGTACTTAAGTTTTTAAAAGCATCTGTTTAGAGTTAAAGGAGTAGAAATGAAATTCTTAATTCAAAAGATTAAGGAACAATTCAAATTAATTAAGGGATTATTCTTTGTCACCGTCGTCGCAGTTGTCATTTATGAATCACTAGCCATTATTAAAACAATTCAACCCGATAAATTGAGGCATGCTTTCAATCAGATTACACCACTAGAAGTAATTGCGCTGATTTTACTCGGAGCACTAGCTGTTCTCCCCATGATTTATTATGATTTTATTTTTAATAAAGAATTACAAACAAACTTCTCAAAAAAATATATTGCTGAAAGCAGTTTATTAATTAATACCTTAAATAATCTAGTTGGCTTTGGAGGGCTAATTGGCACCAGCTTGAGAGCACACTTTTATGGTAAGGAAAAGACACCCAAAGATGTCCTTAAAGCACTCGGCAAGCTATTAATATTTGAAATTAGTGGTTTATCCATTTTAAGCGCTATTGCCCTCATACTTGCCTTCACACCTTGGACAAACAATTATTTCTATCAATATTGGCCATGGCTACTTGGTGGTACCTTATATTTTCCAGTTATTTTAATTGTCAGCTTTTTGGCAAAAGACAAGGCTTTATTGAGTATCCCTCGTCGCTTAAAATATGAGTTAACCTTGACCTCAATTTTAGAATGGTTAGCAGTAAGCTGCTTTTTCATTTTTGTGGGGCTCACAATTGGTGAAAATTTTGCCATTAGTAATCTATTCGTACTCTATATTGCTGCAACAATCATTGGCTTTGTTTCGCTAATTCCGGGTGGTCTCGGCTCATTTGATATTATGATGATTCTAGGGTTGCAAAACATCGGTATCTCAACTGAGCAAGCGGCAGTTTGGCTACTGATTTATCGAATTGGCTATTATTTAATTCCAGTTATCATCGCCGTCATTTTATTTCTCAAAACAAGCTTTAATGAGATTAATCAGCACTACGATGGACTACCTAAAATACTTATCTCTGATTTTGCACACCACGCCTCAGTATTTTTACTCTATACGCTGGGCATTTTAATGGTATTATCGGCCGCAATTCCGGTCGCATTTGAAAAGAATCATTTCTTACATCAATTTTCACCCTGGGGTGCTCAAACCATTCTAACAGTGCCAAAATTAACAGTGGGCTTTTTACTCTTAATTGTTGCACACTCTATCTTGGTCAAGGTGAAGCGGGCTTTTGTACCATCCTTAATTTTATTGATTGGCACTTTGGTTTATATCATCGTAAAATCATCTTCCCTCATTCCAGCGTTAAATGGGAATGCTTTGTTTTTCTCATATTATCGTTCAAGTATGATCACGGGAATTATTATCGGTATCGCCATCGTATTAATTATACTTTCAAAAAAATCATTACATCGTAAGCAATTAGTATTATCCAATGAATTATTCTTTAAAGACGGGCTAATTTTTATTGTGCTATCAATCGCTTATATTTTAATTGGTGTTTATAATCATCCAAATCGCCACCATCATCGACCAAGAGTCAACTTTCTACTCTTTCCTTCGGAAAAGCTCTGGTTGTCTGGGTTTTTGATGATGATAATTATCTCTGTCTTTATGGCAATATTAATTCATTATCTACAGGGTAAAAAAGAGACAATAGGACAAGCATTTGATAATCAAAAGGTACAAGCCGTGCTTGAGCAATTTGGAGGCAATCAGCAAAGTCATCTTGCCTTTTTAAAAGACAAAGAGCTGTTCTTTTATCAAGCTGAGGGCGTAAATCAAGCATTTTTGCAATTTAAGCAAATTCAAGATAAGCTGATTGTAATGGGTGATCCGTCTGGTAATCCAGCGTATTTTCAAAAGCTGATTGAGGATTTTGTCAATCAAGCCGATATTTTGGGATATTCGCCAATTTTTTATGAGGTGACAAAAAATCAAACGATGTTCTTACACGAACTAGGCTTTAGGTTCTTTAAAATGGGCGAGGAGGGGCACGTCGATTTACAAAGCTTTTCCATCTCTGGCAAGAAAAATAGAACGAAGCGTTCACTGGTCAATCAAGTTGAAAAGGCTGGTTTTACAATGGCAATTATTACCCCGCCCTTCGATAGAGAATTGATGGAGCGACTCAAAGCAATTTCTGATGAATGGCTGGCAGGCCGTGAAGAAAAAGGTTTTTCACTTGGCTTTTTCAGTGAAGATTATTGCCAACGCGCACCAATTGCTGTTGTCAAGGGTCAAAATGGACAGATCGAAGCCTTTGCAACAATCATGCCCTGCTATCAGGAAAAGCGCATTATCTCAATTGACTTAATGCGTTACTCAAAAGAAGCACCAAAGGGTGTAATGGATTTCTTATTTATTTCAATTTTTGAGCATTATCAAGCCGAAGGCTATCAATACTTTGATTTAGGTATGGCACCGCTATCTAATGTTGGTGTTTCTTCAAAAAGCTACGCTTTTGAAAGAATTGCTCACTTAATTTATCAATTTGGTACTAAAATATACAGTTTTCAGGGCTTACGTGCCTACAAAGACAAATATGCTGATTTTTGGGTCAGCCGTTACACCCTATATAGTCGTGATAAAAATGTCATTTTTACAATTTTAGCCTTACTTTCTGCTGATAAAAGATGACTAAAAAGCGTTAATTACAAACTGCAGCGACCGATAAAATGGTCTTACAGTCATTGAATTAACGCTTTTTACTTTAAATTAATGCTTGAAATTCCTGATAAGTCGCAGCTTGTAACGCCTGTAATAGCTGTTCATTTCTACCACCTACCCCTTTACCATCAATTTCAGTAACTTGTGAACAAAAATGGCTAGAGCTCGTAATAATAACTTCTTCTGCATTAAATAATTCATCTAGATTAAAGGCTGTTTCATCACAAGGGATACCTAGCCTTTTTGCAGCCATTAATAAATGCTTTCGAGCAATCCCCGGCAAAATCCAGTGATCCGTAGGTGCAGTTTTTAAGCGACCTTTTTGGATAATATGAACATTACTATGTGCACATTCCGTCACACGTCCCTGACGATGATAAATCGTTTCATCCAGCCCTTTTTGCTGTGCGCGTTGAGTCGACATGACGTTGGGTAAAAGATTTAATGTTTTAATATGGCATAATTCAAAACGAATATCTGGCTCTGTTTGCACCTTCAATGATTGGGTCAAAATCGTTTTAGGACTGGTTGATGGCGTAATATAAACAGTCAGATTCGGCTTAATATTTAAATCATAGGCATGATTTCTAATCGCAGTACCTCGAGAAACCTGAAAATAAACAAACTGCTCAGATGAGTCAACCTTTAATGCAAGCTCTGCTAGTAATTCGGCAAGCCACGCTTTACTAAAATCAGGCTGAATATTAACTAGACTCATACTATTGAAAAAGCGATTGATATGGTCCTCTAAAAGATAAATTCGATGTTGACTCGCAATCGTCGCATCATAGACCCCATCGCCAAAATAATGTGATCGATCATTTAGAGGAATACTCATATCCTCAATTGTCGAAATCTTACCGTTATAATATGCAATATTTTTCATTCAATCCGCCTCCTAAATAAAAAATGCACAAAGCTAATGATAGTCTTGTACATTATAAAGATAAAGTCCCGTGTTACTTCAGCGCTTTTTCCTTCTTTTTCCTTGATGCTTTGGCACTAGTAAAATGGCAAAGCAAATAAATATCAGACTAATAATTGCTGATACAATGGCAATTTTACCAGCCAAACCAATCAGTGTTAAATGTTCGGCAGCCCAATAATAATATAAAATATAACAATTAATGATAATAATCACCAATCGTACAGCATTACCAATTGTCAACGCCTTAATAATACGAATCGTCTTATTTTTATTTTTCATTTTAATTTCCAAAAATAGCTTGATACTGCGCCTCTTTAAAGCCTACAGCTAGGAGCTGACCATCCTTAACAAGCAACGGTCGTTTAATCAGCATCCCATCACTCGCAAGTAGCTTAGCGCGTGCAGCATCATCCAGCATTGCTAGCTGATCCTTTAAGCCAAGCTCGCGGTACTTCTGACCTGAGGTATTAAATAATTGTTTCGATTGAAAACGCCCCTGCTTCAACCATTCTAATATTTGTTTTTTTGATGGCGTATCCTGACGAATATCATAATCGTTAAAGCTAATTTGGTGATTTTCTAGCCAATGCTTTGCCTTCTTACAGGTAGAACAGCCTGGGTGTTCAATAAAGTCCATTTTATGCCTCCTTATTTAGCAATCACTTTATTTTATTATTATTAAGCTATTACGTCAAAATATTAAATTTTTAAAATGCTACTAAATCAGCGGCCTCAGAAAATTTCAACCTAAGACAGCTCTGCGCTCAGACGATTTTCGCCTGAGCGCAGCTTACCATAAAATATACTTATGTGAAAATTGCTAGCTGATTTAACCCAACCGCAGCGTCAAACAAATTAAGCTGCAAGCACACCTTTAGCCTTTAAACTAGGACGCTTATCCTGAGTATGATACTTCATTGACAGAATTAAGCCAACACCGATTAGATTACTTACCATTGCAGAGCCCCCAGCCGAAATGAAGGGAAGCGGAATACCTGTTAATGGCAACAGTCCAATATTTGCCCCAATATTTTCAACAACATGGAATAAAATCATCATAATGATACCAGCCGAAATATAACTATAAAATTCATTATTTGAATCATAAGTCACCTGAATCATTCGGTAAATCAACATAAAATAAAGGAAAATCACTACCGCTGAGCCAACGAAGCCAAAATTTTCAGCAATAACCGTAAAAATCATATCACTTTCACGCACAGGAACACTAACATCAGTTACATTAAAGCCCTTACCCAATAGACCAGCTGAGCCAATTGCCATTAAGGCCTGACTTTGTTGGTAAGCTGAGCTCGAATCCGAATTAAAGGGATGGAGCCAGTCATCAAACCGGCTGAGCTGATATTTTTGGATACCAAGCTTTAATAAAATCTCCCGTCCAGTATCATTTTGTACCATAAATAAGATTAAAGCGACAAAGCCAACTGCGAGAATCGCTAACGGCAGGATGATTTTCCAAGAAACACCTGAGATAACAATTACACCAGCTAAAATGGCAAAGAAGACGAGCATCGTACCCAAGTCATCCTGAAATTTTAACAAAATAGCAACAGGTAAGGTAATCAGTATTTGCTTACCGAGTAGCACAAAATCACTTTTAATCGTTCGCTTTTGATGTTCAGCATTATGCCTGACCGAAATAAAGGCAAGCATTAGAACAAAAACAATTTTCATAAATTCGGACGGTTGAAAAAGGGTATGTCCACCAAATGAAACCCAGTTTTTCGCCCCCGTTGAAGCAACCAAGCTCGAATCATAAAAAAATATCGGTAGCAGCATTAGAACAAGCCCCATCCCATAAAGATAAGGTGTTAATTTCCATAAGAGCTTAGAACTAAAATGAATCACAATAATAGCCATCACAATTCCAAAGATAATCCACCCACCCTGCCGCAATAATTGTGCGGTGATATTTCTTTTGGCCTCATGATAGTAAGCAACATAAAGTGAAAGCATTCCAATAATAGTTAATAAAAATACGGGTAAAATCAATCCGTAATCAATTCGTGAATCACGCTGTAGATTTCTTCGTTGCATCGTTCTCCCTTTCCAAATTCAAAATAACGATTTATCTAGCAAAGCTAATAATTATTATACAATACCCAATTATATAATAATTCAAAAGAAATAGCTCAAATTATTTAGTTTGTTTAATAAAAATTAGAAACGAATATTACTAATTTTATTTAAAGCAAAGCCAATATCTAATTGCACAGGCTTGCAGTTGAGTGTAAAATAAGAGGGTAGTCTTAAAATAATTTTTAAATACTTAACGTGAGTTAAAATTAAAGGAGAATATAACATGGCATCAGTAGTTGTTGTTGGTACGCAATGGGGAGACGAAGGTAAAGGCAAAATCACCGACTTTTTAAGTGAAAATGCTGAAGTAATCGCACGTTATCAAGGTGGCGATAATGCTGGACACACGATTCAATTTGATGGTACAAAGTATAAATTACACTTAATTCCTTCTGGTATTTTTTATAAGGAAAAAATTTCAGTTATTGGAAACGGTGTGGTTGTCAATCCCAAATCACTCGTAGAAGAGCTTGCTTATTTACATCAACATGATGTTAATACTGATAATTTAAGAATTTCTGATCGTGCTCATGTGATTTTACCTTACCATATCACTTTGGATCAATTACAAGAAGACGCTAAAGGCGACAATAAAATTGGCACAACGATCAAGGGTATTGGACCTGCTTATATGGATAAAGCCGCTCGTGTTGGCATTCGAATCGCTGATTTACTAGATAAGGAAATCTTTGCTGAACGTTTAAAAATTAACCTCGAAGAAAAAAACCGCATGATTACCAAAATGTATCACGGTGAGGCGCTAAGCTTCGATGATATTTTTGAAGCCTATTACGAATTCGGTCAACAGATTAAGCATTACGTTACTGATACTTCTGTTATTTTAAATGATGCACTTGATCATGGAAAACGAGTTTTATTTGAAGGTGCGCAAGGTGTCATGCTTGATATTGACCAAGGTACTTATCCTTTTGTAACCTCATCAAACCCTGTTGCCGGCGGTGTGACGATTGGTAGCGGTGTTGGTCCTTCAAAAATCAATAAGGTTGTGGGTGTTTGTAAAGCTTATACTTCCCGTGTTGGCGATGGTCCATTCCCAACAGAATTATTTGATGAGGTTGGAAACCAAATTCGCGAGGTTGGACGTGAATATGGTACGACAACCGGTCGACCTCGCCGTGTGGGTTGGTTTGATACAGTCGTGATGCGCCATTCTAAACGTGTTTCTGGTCTGACTAACCTATCTTTAAATTCAATTGATGTTTTAACTGGATTAAAAACGGTCAAGATTTGTACAGCCTATGACTTAGATGGCAAGACAATCACTCATTATCCTGCTAGTCTTAAAGAATTAGAACGTTGTCAACCAATCTATGAAGAGCTTCCTGGTTGGGATGAAGATATTACCACTGTACGTGATATTGCTGACTTACCTGAGAATGCACGCAATTATGTGCATCGTGTTTCTGAATTAGTTGGCGTAAAAATCTCGACCTTCTCAGTTGGTCCAGATCGTGAGCAAACCAATGTCTTAGAAAGTGTTTGGGCACAAGCCTAATTCACCAATTTTAAAATAGTAACCTAATTAAAACAGCCAGATTGCATTTTTAATAAATGCCTCTGACTGTTTTTTGAATACACATCGATCAATCTTTGAACTAAGCTTTTAACGCCCTTTGTCGCTTGAATTGAAGTACCTCACAAAAATGAAAGATTTCGCTACTTTAGAGAAATACCATTTTTGTGAGAAGAGGCGGAAGAACGGAGTGAACAAAAAATTAGAAGTCTTTTAACTAATTGATTATCACAACACTAACAATTTTCAGCCATGCTGCAGCGATAAGTAGATAACACCTCTAATTCTGGTGAACGAAGTTGCTTCCGACGATGCCACTAATCTAGCTTCAATGACCAACACCTAGCAAACTAGAGAAAAAGTACGCACGAGCAATAGCTCGTTTACGTCTTTTTCCTAAGTTTGTACGGTGCTAACCGGACATTTCAGCTTTTTTAATAGCTGCCTCAAATTTCATTCTGAAATCCTCGGAGAGTAAGTCGTCATGGCAAAAAAACAGTGCTAGGGATGGTAGCACTGTTTTAATCTATTTTTTTATATATTAATTTTAGATTGTTTTAAAAATTTTGCCTGTAATACTCTAGGTAAGACAAAGTAAACGATAATTACCTGAATCGGAATTGCGATTAAAACCTTGATTAATCTAGCAGGCATCAACGACCAAAATGGCACCTGATACATAATTGTCAACCAAATCGGTGTTAAAAAAAGGGTATCCAGCAAGGTAATCGTGATATTTGCCATGATAATTCGTTTTAAGGTCAGCTCTTTACGATAATAAAAAAGACTGTATAAAACACCTGTAATTGCGGCCGAGAGCGTAAAGCCCGGAAAATACGGACCAGTCGGCTTTAGCATAAAACCGATAATGTCTGAAATACCAAAGGCAGTTGCTGAGGTAATTGGTCCAAATAAGGCACCAATTGCGGTGTGTGTGATAAATGCGCCATCGATTCGCATAAATTGTGTATCAATACCTAAAACACGCTTTAGGATAATGCCTAAAGCCACTAAAACTGCGAGAAGCGTAATTGTTCTCACATTAAATCTTGTTTTTGTTGCCATTTTTACCACTCCTATTTTAGAGTAGCCACTTTTAAGCAGCGAATGCGAAAATATTACCGCGGTTTCCCTTCGTCCATAGGCGACATCCCATCCTTATGACACTTAACGCAATATTTTCTACTCTGTTGATTTGAACACCTTAGTGTCCGCTACCAATTATAGCATCATTTATCTAAAATCGCTCATTTGTCTTTCATATTTTCTCATATAACGATTAACTATGGCTGAGAGCGACGATAAGAAAAATATTTTCAATTTATTCTGAAATTTCTCACATTTTGTTTTATACTAGGAAGAAATAGGTAAGACACATTGCTTCAAATCATTCTTGCTTCATTATTTGCTTTGATTACAACATCATTTTATTAAGGGAGTCAATTTAATTGGAAATAAAATATGAAAATTATATTTGGGATTTAGGTGGTACTTTAATCGATAGCTATGCGGTAAGCGTCAATGTCTTTAAAAAGATACTCGCTGAATTTGGGATTTTAACGGCGGAGGACATGATCTACCGACGAATGAAAAAGAGCTCAACTGAGGAGGCTGCAAAGTTTTTTGGCGTTGGAGACATTCATCACTTTATGACACGGTACCGTGCAATGGAAAAGCCAATGCAAGAAAAACCAGTCTTATTTCCCGGTGCCAAAGAAACCTTGGAAGCAATTTGCAACCAAGGCGGTCAAAATTTTGTAATCAGTCATCGCGACCATTCTGTCAATCAACTATTAGAAAATGCTGGTATTAAGAGCTTATTTACTGAAATTGTAACTAGCGACAATCAGCTACCGCGCAAACCCAATCCAAGCTCCATTAACTATTTAATCGACAAATATCATTTAGAAAAATCAAAAACCATATTAATTGGAGACCGTGCTTTAGATATAGAAGCTGGTGAAAATGCTGAAATCTCAACTGCGCTTTTCAAATCAGACATAATTATTGCCCAAGTCAAACCTACTTATACCATCACTGAATTGAAAGAGCTATTAACCATTTAAAAACGGGCGATTTCTCGGTCTTGAAGCGGCTGTATCTTACGATTATTATTAGGATAATCCTTTTGATACAGCTCTAGCTGTGCCTGTGACACCTGAATAGGCGTATCCAAAACAATCCAGGTCACATCACTACTTAAAGGTGGCGTTGTTAATGAGCCTGTATATTTGTAACCTGACATTTGATTTGGTAGGAATTGGTCAATTGCTAAATAATCTGCTTTTTGTTCAATTAAGGCATTAAGGGCAGAACATTCTGCTCCAAGCTGAAGAAAAATCGCAATAACCATTAATTCACCATAATCATTCCAATGAACTAGGTGCAGCTCACCCGGATACCCCTTACCGTCAATTTGATGCTCGCTTGTCGTATGGATATGAAATTGCTTAAAATAAAAAATCTTTTTATTCAAAGTAACCAAACCATCCCCAAAAACATAGGCATTTATTTCGTCAGTAATCATTGCTTCTATTTTAGACTGATAATCAAAGGTCAACCGAACAATCCGCTTTTCTGCAATTTCGGAATCAATATTGATTGGTGATTGATGATAACATTCTTCCTCACTCCATTTTTGCTCTTTATAATCTAGTCGTAATTTCATGCCAACCCCTATTCACTATAATATATAAAAAAGTTTATAAAAAATATTTTATTTTATATTATTATTAATCTTTTTAAAGTGCAAAGAAATGAACTACTTTTTTCCAAATGATTACATTTCAATAACGTTTTCGCAAAATTAATCTTTTCAACTATTTTTCTTGTATAATAAATATATTAAAAATACAAAGGAATTATCATGTCCAAAAAAATCTTGCACCTATTTATTTTGGTTGCTTGCTTCTTTCAATTTGAAAATGTCGTAAGTACCACTAACGCAACTCAGGATAATATTCAAGACTACTACCAGAAGCTAGTTGGCAAAACAGCAGTCAAGACAGACTATGGCGTTTTAGGCGTCGTTAAAACCGTAACAACCACTAATGATCAGGTAATTGTGGTTTTAAATACAGGTGATGAAATCCCAGCAACTGATCAAACTGTCAAATATAATCAGCTTGATTCCGATTTTAAATTTAAGTTTTCCACTGGTGATAATATTTGGCTATCTGAAGCCAGCCAAGCTTACTCTGACAGTAGCCTTGCACAACAGTCAGGTAATTTAGCGAGCAATCAAAAAATAACCATTCAAGCAAGTGGCTACAATCAGCTTGGTGAACCCTATTATCAAACTGACAAAGGGTACCTTTCAGCACAAGGTCAGTTTCAACTGATTCAAGCAAGTGAAGCTGATTATTATTTTGATAATCCAAATCAAGTACTCGTAGCTGGCGACACAGCGATTTATCGAGATAGTCTTCGCTTACAAAAAGATGAAACCATAACGACTCAAGCTGTCCTTGAAATTGCCAAGGTAACGCTAGCAAAGGATGGTATTCCTGTTCTGCAGCTTTCAGATGGTCGATTTATCAGCGCTAACCGAAAAAACGCTCAATTTATTACTAATCAATATCAAAATTATTGGACAACCTTGCCAGAAGCGGTTATCAATTTAACAGCTGAAACAAAAACGGTGAGTCAGCTCAATCAAAATACAACAGACGCTGAAGCACCAATCAAAAAGGGAACAATTATTCCAATTTCCGAATTAAGTGTTGACAAGCAAGGTATCCCTTACTTTAAAACAGTAGCCGGCGACTATATTAAAGCCGAAAAAAATTTAGAAGCGATTAAATCAAACGCAACGGATAACTTTACAATTAATCCTAATTATTTACAAACAGCGAAAAAAATAATGGCTTACTCAGATGAAAATTTGAGTCAAAATGCAAAAGAAATTAATAAAAATAGCTTAGTAGAAATTGAAGCAATCGTCATTAATCAAAATCAGCGACCTGTTTTAAAGACTAAGGATAATTTATATTTAAGTGCTGAAACTAAATCTTATAAAATCATTACTGATTATAAAATTTATCAGGTTCAGCAATTGTTAAATCAGAAATATAATGATGCAAATCTTGGTGTTTATGTACAACGCGCAAGTGGCGGTGAAATCGCCTCAATCAATTCAAGTCAAGAAGTTCATGCAGCAAGCACTGGCAAATTACCAGAAATTTATTATACACAAAAATTGATTAATGAAGGACAATTAAAGTTATCAGACCAGTGGCTTTATACAGCTGACGTCAATAGCTGGCAGGGCGCCTATGAAACAGCAGGTGCAGGTGTTATTAGTAAAACAGCCGATAATAAGCAATATTCAGTCCAATCAATCCTAGAAAAAACATGCCAAAGCTCAGATAATGTTGGCGCCAACTTTTTAGGCTATTATGCCACTCAAAAATATAATACCGACTTTCAAAATACTATTAATCAAATTGTTGGCTTTAAATGGGAGGTCGCAGCTAAAAAAACAACGGCTGAACGTAATGCAAAAATAATGTTAGCACTATATCAATTAGGTGGCGAAGCAATTGATTATTTAAGCCATACCGACTTTGATAATCAACGGATTTCTAAAAATATTGATGTTCAGGTCGCTCATAAAATTGGTGATGCCTATGACTATCGCCATGATGTCGGTATCATATATGCTAATCAGCCTTTTGTCCTTTCAATCACAACGACTAATAACACTGATTATGATGTTATTTCTAACATCGCAGACGATATTTATTCAATTATGAAATAATTAATTAATTGTTTCAGCGTGACGACAGCAAACCAATTATTATATAATAGAGCTATTAATAAAAAATTGGAGTTATTTATGAATATCATCGTAATTATTTTAGTCTTATATTTTATCAAGGAGCAGTTTAGCTTTAATCGACTACAAAAATTGAATTATCTATTCTTACCAGTGCTATCAATCTACCAAGTTGCAACAAATTTCAAATTAAATCAGTTAAACATCATTTTATTAATAGTGACGATCCTAATCGGAATAGTAGTTGGTTATTATCAATCACGCTATGCGCAAATTAAGCGTGAGCTAAAGCCAGTTTATATCTATTATGATGATGAGCATAACGAAAGAAAAATTTATAAAAGAGGCATTTTAGTAAAGGGTGGTCGCTCGTATATCGTTGGCTGGATAATCATTTTTGCAATTCAAATCATGATTCAATATCTTGTATTAGTTGATAAAGGGCCTATTCAAAATGAGCTTTACCATGAATTATTAGCAGATTTCTTTTCAATTTATCGCCTTAAATCCCTAGGAGAATCAGCCGATCACTGGTATGTTTGGGCACTGTATGGGACATCTAATCTTTTTTACTTGAATTTTCTATGCAGACGACACCCAACGGTTAGAGAAGCACTCTTCAATTCTGACAAAGAGATACTGGAATCCTAACTGATTTACAAAGGTGATTTAACGACGTAAGCAAAGGGGCTAAATCAGCTTACTTGGAAGGTTACATCTAGTTTTAGTATTTAAACTAAGTTTTTTAAAGCGCTCTTTACTTGCTTGTAAAAGCAAGTTTTAAATGTCTACCTTGCCGACTAACAGACAATTTTTGAAAATCATAAGAATTGTCTGAGCGCAGAGCGTACTTATATGAAACTTTCTAGCAGATTTAGCCCTTAATGCGACACTGTGAACTTATGTCTAAATTTATCATGCTGGACAGACTACTATTTTAAATCATTCTTTACTTGCAAATATCCAGAAATTTATCTATTTTTCTATGGCATTGAAGTTGTCAATTTAGCAACTTACGTAAAAGCTAAGTGTGATTGCTTACCAAACTCTAATCTGGCCAAAAAAATAGAAAGTTACACATAAATATACACATAGTACCTCTTATGTTTCACCTTCTACTCGAATTCTTTTAGAGCTATGATGAACAGTAAACAATAAATTTAAGACATCTGAAGCTTAACGCTTTAGCATTCTAGTTGCATTGTTGAAAAATTTTATTGTTTCGGTAAAGCACAGGTGCTAGATAAACAAGGTGCTTTATCTATTTGAACAGGTTTGAGAGATAAAGTCCGTCAATTACGAACATTATGAAAGCGACAAGGGCTTATGTCATAGGTCCCTTATAAAAACATTAAAAAAAGCTTAGAAACAAAGCTAACGCTCGGCTTCTAAGCTATATCTTACAATATTCATCTATGCTAATGTTTGCTTCTTAAGTGCTGATAGAAATGTTTACTAACCTTCACGGTCATAAAACTGACAGCAGCAGCCAAAAAAATTGCGATAAAAACAGGTAAAGAGGTAAAAAATAATAATAGCATATAACTGAGCAAAACAGTTAAAATACCTTCAATTGCTACTTGTGCAAAAAAGAACAAATCGTCGATATCCTTCTGCTCCGGGGCAACAATTAATGGAATCTTATCAATCGCTGGAGTCTGTATTGATTCTTGTATGATTTCTTGTGAATCGACCCATTCAACCGATTCAAATTCTACTTTTCGAGCTTCCAAACACTCTCTCCTCACCATTAATTCAATCATTTAATCTATTACTCATTTTATCACTAATTTCGAATAGATAATATAGATTTTTTTATTACTTTCTTTGCAATTTTGTTACATTTATGTACCAATTAATTCATCTCGGCTTTCTGAAATTATTATTAAGGACTTATCAAAGTTTTTTATAAGTGTTAAACTATAAGTTATGTATTGTTCTGATTAATCTTCAATAAGCAAGGGAGTAACCATGTTTTCAATAGAAATTACAGCAACCTGTGAATCAATTTCCCAGGCAAAACAGCTGCTTACAACAGAAATTGACTATCTCTACTTTGGTGATGAAAAATTCGCACTAAGAATGCCAAATGCTTTTTCATGGTCTGAAATTGAATTATTGACACAGCTCGCTCATCAAGCAAATAAAAAAGTCACAGTCGCTGTTAATGCCATTATGCATCCGGATAAAATGAAAGCAATTCCTGAATATCTCAGCTTTCTGGCTCAAATCGGCGTTGATCGCATCACAGTCGGTGATACTGGCGTAATATTTGTGATTAATCGTGACCAGCTTAAATTGCCATTTATTTACGATGCCTCAACCATGGTAACAAGTGCTAGACAAATCAATTTTTGGGCAGGACATGGGGCAATCGGTGCGGTACTGGCAAGAGAAATTCCTAAATTAGAGCTCGAAAATCTTTCACAAAAGCTAACCGTTTTTGGACAAATTCAAGTTTATGGTGCAAGCGTCATTCACCAATCAAAGCGACCATTATTACAAAATTATTATAATTTTATTGGCTCTGATGAGGCGAAGTCTAAAGAACGAAATCTTTTTTTATCCGAACCTAAAAAGCAAGAAACCCACTATTCAATTTATGAGGATAGCCATGGCACACATATTTTTGCTAATAATGATTTAAATTTAATGCCAGTTTTAAATGAATTAGCAGCGATGCAATTAAATCATTGGCTGTTGGATGGTATCTATACCTCTGGCGAAGCATTCGTCGAAATCACTAAATTATTTTCACAGGCCAAAATTGCGCTTGAAAATCAAAACTGGGATTTAACACAGGCGAGCTTGTTAGCAGAAAAAGTGCGTGAGTTACATCCTAAATCACGGGGCTTAGATACAGGCTTCTATCAAATTGACCCTGAATCAATAAAATAATCGTGAAATGATATAAACATTAAAGGAAGGCTTAACATGAAACAATTAAAAAGACCAGAGGTTTTGGCACCCGCAGGCACCTTAGAAAAATTAAAAACGGCAATTCACTATGGCGCTGATGCGGTTTATATTGGTGGCAATGCCTATGGCTTACGTAGTCGCGCCGGAAACTTCTCACTTGAAGAAATGGCTGAGGGGGTAGCCTACGCTAGAGCACATGATGCAAAGGTTTATGTTGCGGCAAATATGGTCACCCACGAGGGTAATGAAATTGGGGCAGGGGATTTTTTTAGAGAGCTACGTGATGTAGGTATCTCAGCCGTTATCGTATCCGATCCTGCGTTAATCGAAATCTGTGCAACTGAAGCACCCGGCTTACCAATTCATTTATCTACCCAAGCAAGTGCAACTAATTATGAAACCTTAGAATTTTGGAAATCACTAGGCTTAGAGCGAGTCGTCTTGGCACGTGAAGTTTCAATGAGCGAATTAGCTGAAATTAGAGAACATACCGACATTGAAATTGAGGCATTTATTCATGGGGCAATGTGTATTTCTTACTCAGGTCGTTGTGTCTTGAGTAATCATATGTCAATGCGCGATGCCAATCGTGGTGGCTGCTCACAATCCTGTCGCTGGAAATATGACCTTTATGATTTACCTTTCGGCGAAGAACGACGGAGCATTCAAGGTGAAATTCCAGAAGAATTTTCAATGAGTGCGGTGGATATGTCGATGATTGAGCATATCCCTGACCTAATCGAAAATGGGGTTGACTCCTTCAAAATTGAGGGTCGAATGAAATCAATTCATTATGTTTCAACCGTTTCTAATGTCTATAAGGCTGCAGTTGATAGCTATATCGCTGATCCGGAGCATTATCAGCTCAAACAAGAATGGGTTGATGAGCTTTGGAAGGTTGCACAGCGTGAATTAGCAACTGGCTTTTATTATCAAACGCCCTCTGAAAAGGAACAGCTGTTTGGTGCACGCCGAAAAATTCCTGAATATAAATTTGTTGGTGAGGTGCTGAGCTATGATGAAATCACTGGTCTGGCAACCATTCGCCAACGTAATGTGATTACTCTTGGTGACGAAATTGAGTTTTATGGACCACATTTCAAACACTTCGAAACAACAGTCTGTGATTTGCGTAATGAAGAAGGCGAGCTGATTGAACGCGCACCGAATCCAATGGCAGTATTGACTATTCCAGTGCCAGAGGCAGTGACACCCGGTGATATGATTCGACGTAAGGCCGAAGGCTTAATTAACCTTTACCAAAAAGATGGTACCAGTAAAACTGTTCGTGCCTAAGCCATCGATTACTATGCTTGATTTATTTTTCCACCCTATATTTATCTACCATTGAATAGAGTTCATCTAAAATATTGCTTATTTTGGGTGAACTTATATTTTTTTACAGATAATTTTCAGAATTTTCTTTCATCACTTACTATAATTTGCTAAAATTAAAGCAATATTATTTTTATGGTTAAAAGGAGCCGATTAATGAAAGTAGCTAAATTTGGTGGTAGTTCTCTCGCCAGCACAAAACAATTAAAAAAAGTATTAGACATCGTCAAAAGCGATTCCAAAAGAAAATTTATCGTGGTCTCTGCCCCCGGCAAACGTTCAGGCAAAGACGTCAAGGTTACGGATTCTTTAATTGCTTATTACAACGCTTATCGCAAGGGTGAGGATTATGATTATGTGCAAAAACTAATTATTAAACGCTATGAAGATATGGCGAGTGAACTTGGTTTAAATACACCAGTCATGTTTGATATTGCACAAAATATTCGCGATTTAGCAACACAACCAATTGAAAACAACCGCCATCTATATGATACTTTTCTAGCTGCTGGCGAAAATAATAACGCTAAGCTAATTGCTGCTTATTTCCAAGCTGAGGGCTTAGAAGCTCAGTATTTACATCCAAAAGACGCTGGAATCATTGTATCTGATGAGCCGGGTAATGCGCGTATCTTGCAGGAGGCTTACGATCAAATCAATTACTTAAATCATATTGAGGGCATCGTTGTTATTCCCGGTTTCTTTGGTGTTACTAAAGAAGGCAATATTTGTACCTTCTCACGTGGCGGTTCTGATATTACTGGTTCAATCGTCGCGGCTGGTGTTAAGGCAAGTCTTTATGAAAACTTTACTGATGTTGATGGCATTTTTGCAGCTCACCCAGGTATTGTCGATAATCCACACTCAATTTCTGAGCTAACTTATCGTGAAATGCGTGAATTAGCCTATTCTGGCTTTTCAGTATTGCATGATGAAGCATTAATTCCCGCTTATCGTGCTCAGGTACCCGTTGTCATTAAAAATACGAACAATCCGAGTCACCCAGGTACCAAGATTAATTTGAAGCATACCGAAAAGGTCGGTGCAGTCGTTGGGATTGCAAGTGATGATGGTTTTGCCAGTATTAATATTACAAAATATTTAATGAACCGTGAAATTGGCTTTGGGCGCAAAATTTTAAGCGAGCTTGAAAAATTAGGCATTCGCTTTGAGCATATGCCATCTGGCATTGATGACCTATCGGTTGTAGTCAGAGAACGTGAATTGTCACCAGAAATCGAAAGTACGCTAATTGAGCGCTTAACAGCAATTTTAGATCCTGATGATATCCATATCGAGCATGGCTTATCCATTATTATGATTGTTGGCGAAGGCATGAAGCGTCATATTGGCGTAACTGCCGTTGGTACAACTGCTCTTTCTAAAAAAGGCATTAATCTCGAAATCATTAATCAAGGCTCATCAGAGGTTTCAGTTATGTTCGGTATTAAAAAAGAAAATGAGCATGATGCCGTTGAAGCACTTTATGATGCCTATTATAGAAGCTAAGCAATCGTTTATCTAAAAAGGGGGATAAAAATGAGGCGGAAGGACAGAGAAGTATCTGATTTTTCACAAATTAAACAGCTCGTTAAAAATTGCCATGTCGTTAGAATTGCTTTATTTGATGAAGAATACCCGTATATTGTTCCAGTTAATTTTGGCAATATATGGGAGGGTGAGCAGCTCAAGCTTTACGTGCACGGTGCTCGGCAAGGAAAAAAAATTAGTTTAATTAATGTCAATTCTGCCGTTGCAATTGAGATGGACGATAAGCATCAACTGATTGAAACAGGAGATATCGCCGAGGATTATAGTTATGCATATCAGAGTTTAATCGGCTTTGGACACGCTAAAATAATAACTGATTTAGAACAGAAGAAAATCGCATTGAACGCTCTAATGGAACATGAAACTGGTCGCTCATTACCAGATTTCAATCCAGTTCCCGAGCGAGTAATTAAAGCAACCGCAATTATTGAAATCACTCTTGATCGCTATACAATGAAGGCACATGAAATGCCGAAAATGTAAGGTATTAATCGATCCTTTGAAATAAGTTTTTCAAGCGCCTCTTGGTTGCTTGAATTAAAGTACCTCACAAAAAAGGTGTTTTGCAAAAAATGCAAAACACCTTTTTTGCGAGAAGCGGCAAAAAAACGTAGTAAACAAAGAATTAGAAGTCCTTTTACCTCATTTATTATCGCAACACTCATAACTCTCAGCCATGCTGTAGCGATAAATAGATAACACCTCTTCTTCTAATTCTGTGGAACGAAGCTGCTTCTGACGATGTCACTAATCTAGCTTCAAAGGCTTGACAACATTCATATTGACTAATTGACTTGACATATCCGTGTAACGTGTCCCAGCCTCATCATAAAAATAAATACCCTCCGCTTTAGATACGACAATTGGGTCAAGACCCTTTTGTTTACTCCACGTTGTTAAAATATAGTCTTTCTGATATTCTTTGATTTGTTCATCTGAAATTGTCATCTTAAGCCTCCATTATTTATAATAAATTAATTATAAATTCAATCATCAAAGCTCAGTATCATCATCTCGATAAATTTTTTTAGTCTGGAGCACAAAGTTAAAATTTAAGATAGAAATATCACAAATAAGCAACTCTCAAATATTAATAATATATTTTGTTAATATTTAATTTATTTTTGCTATAATAATATAGGTTAAATTGTATATTTAGGAGTGTAATGTGAAAATATTAAAATTATGGCAAAAATTATCGTTGATTCAGCAAATTAGTATTGGTATTTTAATCGGCATAATATTAGGAATCGTTGTCCCAAAATGGACCGTTATCTCAATCTTGGGAGACTTATTTATCGGGGCACTTAAAGCAATCGCACCATTACTCGTTTTCTTCTTAATTATTGCATCGTTAGCAAAGCATCAAAAGGGTAGCAAAACACATATGAAAAGTGTCATTATTCTATACGGCTTAGCGACCTTTGTTGCTGCCTTAGTCGCTGTTTTGGCGTGCTATATCTTTCCCGTCAATCTTGTTTTACCCAATGCGGTTACCGGACAGCAAGCACCTGATAATTTGAAAGATATTTTAACTGGTATTTTAACCGATGCCGTCAGTAATCCCTTACAGGCAATTATGGAGGGAAGCTATCTTTCAATTCTATTCTGGGGCTGCTTAATTGGCCTATGCCTGAGAGCAGCTAGTGAAACAACCAAAAAGGT
Source organism: Enterococcus sp. MMGLQ5-1 (assembly GCF_013155265.1). Taxonomy (GTDB): domain Bacteria; phylum Bacillota; class Bacilli; order Lactobacillales; family Streptococcaceae; genus MMGLQ5-1. Next base: position 82,288 of record NZ_JABJXU010000012.1, read on the forward strand.
CATTTCAGATTTATCGGACACTATCTCAAATGTTGTTCAAATCATCATTCAATTTGCACCACTTGGTATTACAGGACTTGTTTACAATTCACTTGTCGAGGTTGGTATCAAAGGAATGGCAGAGTATTTTAAAATTATTTTATTGGTGGTCGGCACGATGCTCTTTGTATCTTTTGTTATCTATCCGCTGATGGTTTTTATCCTATTACGGCAAAATCCATTTCCATTAACCTTTTACACAATGAAGGAAAGCGGCATCCCTGCTTTCTTTACGCGTAGCTCGGCAGTTAATATTCCAATCAATATGGAGCTTTGTGCAAAGCTAGGCTTAAATAAAGAATCCTATGCCATCTCAATTCCCTTGGGAGCGACGGCGAATAGTGGTGGGGCGGCGATGACAATCTCTATCATGACCTTATCAACTGCTCACACACTTGGTATGGAGATTCCATTCACACTCGCCTTTTTACTATGCTTACTTTCGGCAATTTCGGCCACAGGTGTGTCAGGCATCGCTGGGGGTAGCTTATTATTAATTCCACTCGCTTGTAGTCTATTTAATATTTCAAACGATGTTGCGATGCAGGTCGTAGGTGTCGGTTTTGTAATTGGTGTGATTCAAGACTCAGTTGAAACTGCTGTTAATTCGGCAAGTGATTTGCTATTTGCAGCAACAGCAGAATTTTATGACCTGAAAAAAGAAGGTCGACCAGTTAATATTAATGAGCGTGTCAAAATTGCTAAACAAAAACGTTAAAAATCACAAGGCAAATCTGACATAGAAATGTTAGATTTGCCTTGCTTGTTTATACCTAAAAATTAAACAAAAAAGGACAACATTCAAAAATGTCATCCTTTAATAAAGTTAGCTTAAAATTTAGTTCTGATTGAGTAATCAAATGCCCCTAAGGCTGCAGTTGCGCCAGAGCCCATCGAAATAATAATCTGTTTATAAGCACTATCTGTGCAATCACCCGCTGCAAAAACGCCTTCAAGACTAGTTGTACCACGCTTGTCAACGATGATTTCACCACGTTCGTTCCGTTCAACCGTTTCTGGTAGCCATTCTGTATTTGGAACCAAACCAATCAAAATAAAGACACCCTCTAAATCCAAATGATGCGTTTCATTACTTTCACGATCTGTATAGGTAATACCATTAACTTGATCAGTTCCAGTAATCTCCTGAGTTGCAACATTCGTTAAAACAGTCACATTAGGCAGCTCTTTTAAGCGATCTTGCAAGACCTGATCTGCTTTTAATTCTGGTAAAAATTCAAGGACATAAACATGATTGGTCATGTTCGCCAAGTCAATCGCCGCTTCAATACCTGAATTACCACCACCTATTACAGCTACTGATTTCCCTGCAAATAATGGACCATCACAATGCGGACAATAGGCTACACCTTTATTTTTGAATTCCTTCTCGCCGGGTACATTGATATTGCGCCATCTTGCACCTGTAGAAATAACTGCTGTTTTGGCTTTTAAGACTGCCCCATTTTCAAGCTCAACCTCAATCAGACCATTCCGGCGAATATCCTTGGCACGCTGACCTTTCATCACATCAACTTGATATTGTGCAACATGATCTTCAACTTGACGCATCAGCTGTGGGCCTTCCGTATAAGGTGTCCCAATCATATTTTCAATCCCCAAAGTTTCAAGGACCTGACCACCAAAGGTATCAACAACCATGCCGGTCTTAATTCCTTTACGGGCAGAATAAATTGCTGCACTACCGCCAGCAGGCCCACCACCAATAATTAAGGCATCAAAGACTGGTTTTTCTTCAAATTCTTCTGCACCCTTGGCACCAGCTACAGCTTCTACTAATTGATCAACCGTCATTCGACCGCTTGAAAATTCCTCACCATTTAAGAAGACTGTCGGTACTGCCATGATTTTTTTATCATCAATTTCATTTTGGAACATGCCACCTTCAACCATAGTATGACTGATTTTAGGATTGATAATTGAAAAAATATTCAAGGCTTGGACAACATCAGGACAGTTATGACAAGTCAAGCTAACATATGTCTCAAAATTTAATGCCTTATCGACTGCTTGAATTCGTTTGATGACTTCATCGTCAACCTTCGGTGCACGCCCGCTCACCTGAAGCAACGCAAGAATAAACGAAGTAAATTCATGCCCCATTGGTAAGCCCGCAAAAACAACACCACTTTGCTTAGCTGGTTGATTCACTTCAAAGCTAGGTGTTCTAGCTAAGCTTGATTTTTCAAGTGATAGACGTGGACTCATTGCAACTACTTCTTCCAAAAAGTCAGCCACCTTCTTTGAGCTATCACTATCATCCAAGCTTGCCTTAAAAACAATATCTGACTCCAATAGCTCTAAATACTGTGCTAATTGTACCTTTGTATCTGAATCAAACAAAATAAAACTCCTTTCCAAAAAGCTAAAACAACCACGTGATTACGTGCTAAAATACTTTAGAAAAACTAATAGCAGCGTACCTAAACAATGGTCCTTAAAGCAATCTTCCCTAAGAGAAAGGAACACAATGACTGATTTTCCGATAATCATAAACAAGTGTCCCTCTCATTGATATTAAATTAAGTAATTATTAATTAGAATTAGCGATTAAATTTTTCCTACTAAATCAAAGCTAGGTTTTAAGGTTTCGCCATCCTCTTTCCATTTCGCAGGACAAACTTCACCTGGATGTGTACGGACGTATTGTCCAGCACGAATTTTATCAATTAGCGTGCTTGCATCACGTCCAATACCATCTGCATTGATTTCAAGTGCCTGAACCACGCCATCAGGATCGATGATAAATGTGCCACGTTGCGCCAATCCTGCTTCTTCATCTAAAACCTCAAAAATACGCGAGATATGATGAGATGGGTCACCAATCATTGTGTACTCAATTTTACCAATGGCATCTGAAGTATCATGCCAAGCTTTATGAGTAAAGTGTGTATCCGTTGAAACAGAATAAACTTCAACATCTAAGCCCTTTAATGTTGCATATTGCTCTTGTAAGTCTTCTAGCTCTGTTGGACAAACAAAAGTAAAGTCAGCAGGATAAAAGCAAACAATACTCCATTTTCCTTTTAAATCTTCATTTGTTACAGTTTTAAATTCACCTTTATGGTATGCTTCTGCTGTAAATTCTTCAACCGTTTTTCCAATTAATGACATAATTTTCCTCCATAATTTTAATTTTATATAAACATTGAAATTGGATAATTCATAAAATTTAATTATTAGTAGTTAATCCAACCTAGTTTTAGTATATGACAAATTGATGTCATTGTTAATCAAAATGCTTATAAAATAACTAAGGATATTAATATAATGAGCTAATTGCAGTTTTATTTTCAAGAAATACTTTATTATTAAAAATTCTGGTAAAATGATAGATAGATGGTTAATTATTTAGAAAGGAATTTAACGCATGGCTTTTGTCTTCTTTGACCTAGATGGCACCTTAACAAATTCACAAGAAGGTATTATTAATTCAATTATCTATAGCTTAAAAAAATTAAATCGAGAAATTCCAAACGAGAAGATACTTAAAGAAATGATTGGTCCACCATTAATTAATGGTTTTGCCGATATTTTACAAATTCCCGATGATGAGCTAGAAGCGGCTGTTGCTTTTTATCGAGAATATTTTTCTGAGAAAGGGTTATTTGAAAATCAAGTCTATGCCGGCATTATCGACCTACTCAAACAACTAACAAAAGAAAATCATGTTTTAGCGGTTGCTACAAGTAAGCCAGAAATTTTTGCTAAAAAAATTTTAAAACATTTTCAATTAGAACAATATTTCTCGACTATCGTTGGTGCGACACTTGATGGTAGCCAATCACAAAAGGATGAGATTTTAGCTCAGGCAATTTTAAATACTCGGGCAAATAAGAAACAGTCGGTGATGATTGGTGATCGCAGGCACGATGCGATTGGTGCTAATCATAATCACATTCCATGTATCGGTGTTACTTGGGGGTTTGGCAGTGTTGAAGAGCTTAAGGAAAATGGTGTCTATCAAATTGCTAATCACCCAAATGAAATCTGGAAATATATTCAGTCAATTTAAATTAAAACCATTCAATTGGATTGGATGGTTTTTTAACATCCAATTGGGTGTGTTACTTTTTTATTATTTTGGTATATTAATAAAAAAAAGAATCGAGGCAAACGAATGAGCAACGAATTTATTCAAGTCGCAACAATCGCAGGTAGCGATTCAGATGGCTCAGCAGGCGCACAAGCAGATTTACATAGCTTTTTTAAAAGAGGTGTCTATGGTACAAGTATTTTAGTTGCTGCGGTTGCAGGAAACAGCTACGCAATTCACGATGCCCACCCTTTCCCAGTCAGCTTTATCGACTCTGAATTTAAAGCACTAGCTGATGATTACCAAATTAGAGCAGTCAAAACAGGGATGCTTGCAAATACAGAAATTATTAATTGCGTCGCCGATAACTTAGAAAAATATCAATTTGGCCCATTAATTTTAGATCCTGTAATTATGACTAAATTCGGTGATGAGCTTTTAGAATCAGTTGCTTACGAAACATTAAAAAGTCGCTTAATTCCGATGGCAGAGGTTATCACACCTAATTTTTTTGAGCAGCAAAAGCTTGCTGAATTAGAAATCAAAACAGATGAGGACGTCATCCAAGCAGCTCGAAAAATAAAAAAACTTGGCGCAAAAAATGTTGTTGCTAAAGGTAGAAAGCATGAGGAAAAACAGAAAGTAATCCGTGATTTTATTATTTTAGCGGACGGTTCTGAATTCTGGCTAGAAGCCCCCTTTTACCAAACGAATCGGATTAACGGTACAGGTGACACCCTGTCTGCAATTATCACTGCTGAAATCGCAAAGGGTGAAAGCATCGAGCAGGCTATCCGCACAGCCAAAAAACAAGTCACAAACGCAATTGCCCATCCCATTGCTGTTGGTCATCAATTTGGGCCAATTAATCATTGGCAAATAGAAAGCTAGCTAGTAGTAAAAAAAGAGCTTGGGACAATAGGGGAAGTGCAACTACTTTTTGATACAAAATAAAAAGAGCGACTCAATTTAATCTTGCTGATCGGTATTCGACGGGCGAAAGATACCCTAATTTGGATAAAATTCTATTATGATTCCAAAAATAGATGTATTTTTCTACAATATCGATTACTCTAGTATTAGAGCCTATCGGCTCTTTTGAGATGTAGAACGTTTCTGACTTTAGTGAGGCATGAAACGACTCTATTGGAGCGTTATCTGAAGGTGTACCCTTACGGGACATACTTTGGATAACGTTTTTCTGTTTTAC
>NZ_JABJXU010000013.1 GCF_013155265.1 Enterococcus sp. MMGLQ5-1
CTTTTAATTGTCAATCTTTTTTTAAATCTTTTTTTAAAAGTTTTTTTTGCTTTCGCCTTTTCCTGCGACAGCTTTCTTATAATAGCAAATCTTATTTTTACAGTCAACTCATTTTTTAACTTTTTTTTGTAAAATGTATTAAAGTCTCAAATATTAAAGATTAATACTTGAGACTTAGTATTATTCAACAACTTTCGGTAGGACAATAATAAATTCTGAGCCTTCATTTTCTTTACTATTAACCTTAATCATACCATGATATGATGATATAATTTGATGGGCAATCGATAAGCCCAGTCCATTACCACCTTTACTATTTGTTCTTACCTTGTCAACACGATAAAAACGATCGAATATTTTTTCTAAATCATCTTTTGAAATGCCTTCACCATAATCTTTAATTTTAACGTAAATGCATCTAACCTCAGACCATGCCTCGATTTCTATTAGCTTAACAGTGGTTGAATATTTGATCGCATTATCCAATAAAATAATCAATACCTGTTCAAGGCGTTCTTCATTTATTAAAGCAACATCAGAGAAATTGAGCTGATTAGTTAAATTAATTTTGAAATCACTATCGTATAATACTTTAAAATCATGAGCTACTCGATTAACTACCTCACAAACCTCAGTTAATTCCTCAGGATGTGTTGCAATATGCCCTGTTCTTGAAAGCTCCAGCATCTCTTGAATCAAATGCTTCATTCTTTGAATTGACTGGATACTTGACTGAATACTTTCATCCAAAACCTCTGGATCATTTTTTCCCCAACGATCTAACAGCTTAAGATGACCTTCAACAATTGCCACTGGCGTTCGTAATTCGTGAGAGACATCACTGATAAACTGATCCTTTTGTTCAATTGACTCTTTTATTTTGGCCATTAACTCAGCAAAAATATTTGCCAAATCTTCAAGCTCATCACCTGTATTAATCGAGTCCATACTAATTTCTTGCTTGGGGTCATCTTTTAATGCCTGCATTGTATTTCTCAAAATTTGAACTGGTCTTAAAAAATAGCGCGCTAAAAAATAACCTAAAACAATACTGAGCAATAAAACAATAATTTCAATTATTATTAATATATTAAAAATGTGTTCTCTAATTTCTGAGAAGCTTTCAGGGATCAATACACCTTGAACATAGCCAACTACTAAACCAGTATCCTTCGAAATAATTGGCTGAGCTGTGATACTTCCTATTTCTTTCCCTAAGGAAATAACAGTTGGCGAAATCTTTTTGTCATCAATTAAGCTTGGCGGTAGATCATCTGTCCCAAATATAATCTGCTTTTTGGCATCATAAATATAAAATGAAAACGATTTTTGAATAATTTCAGCCAAAAACTCATTTTTTTTAAGATAAGATGCACTATTCACACCCTTTGAAAAGGGTAGGCTCTGATTTAATGACTCTTGAACAAATGTTGTAGTCAGTTCTTCATCAGAAGCCGCAAATTTTCGATTAATATCACTGACTGTCCGTTCTAAATTTTGTTGTTCTCGTGACATAATCAGATTAACAGCAGAGTTATACGTTATCACAACGAAGGTGGTAAATAATATAAAAATAAAGAGCGCACTCGCAAGCGCCCATTTCATCATCAATGAGGGACTCTTAATACGCTGATACGCTCTTTTAATTTTGTTAATCATTGACGCATTACATAGCCAGTTCCACGAACAGTTTGGATATAGCTATCTTGTCCTGGTACATCAATTTTATTACGCAAATAACGAATATAAACATCGACAACATTTGTTTCTGCATTGCCATCTTGCCCCCAAACTTTGCGCAAAAGCTCTTCACGTGGCAAGACTGTATTAATGTTTTCCATTAAGGTTAGAATTAACTCGTATTCCCGTTTTGTCAGATCAATGATTACATTATTTCTCCGAACAACCCGATTTTCCTTTTCAATTGTCAAATCACGATAGCTTAATGAAGTTCTGTGGTCGCCATTTTTTTCCGTCTCAATATCCACTCGGCGCAATAATGAGCGCAAGCGTGCTAAGAGTTCTTCAATCGCAAAAGGCTTAACAATATAATCATCTGCCCCATGGTCTAGCCCCGAAACTCGATCCATTACTGAATCTCTTGCCGTCATAATAATAATTGGTGTTTGTTTAGTCTGACGTAAGCGACGAGCAACCTCCAAACCATTTAATTCAGGTAACATCAAATCAAGCAAAATAACATCCCAGTCCTCAGCCAAAGCAGCCTCTAAACCTAAACGTCCATTTTCTTTGATTTCCGTTTGATAGCCTTCATGCTCTAATTCTAACGAAATAAATTTTGAAAGCTTTTTTTCGTCTTCAATGATTAATACTTTTTGCACCATAATAAAACTCCTATTCTTCTTTATACCATGAATAATGATATGTACCTTCTTTATCTAATCTTTGATAAGTATGCGCCCCAAAATAATCTCGTTGAGCTTGAATTAAATTCGCTGGTAGCTTTTCGCTTCGATACGAATCAAAGTAGGCAATTGCGCTGGAAAAAGTAGGCACTGGAATACCATTTTGAACCGCTAATGCAACGACCTCACGAACAGCCTGCTGATATTTCTTAGTAATTTCAATGAAATAATCATCTAGCAGTAAATTCGCTAAGTCAGCATCCTTTTCATAGGCATCTGTAATTTTTTGTAAAAAGCGGGCACGAATAATACAGCCTGCACGCCAAATTTTAGCAATTTCAGCAAAAGGTAAATGCCAATCATACTCCTTGCTTGCTGTACGTAATTGAGCAAATCCTTGCGCATAGCTCATAATTTTAGAGAAATAAAGTGCTTGACGAATCTTCTCAATCAATTCTTCACGATTACCATCAAATGCGGCAACCTCTGGCTTTGGAAGCACTTTACTAGCAATCACTCGTTCATCCTTATAGGCTGAAATAAAGCGCGCAAAAACGGATTCTGTAATTAACGGTAATGGCACGCCAAGATCCAGTGCACTTTGCGATGTCCATTTCCCTGTTCCTTTGTTGCCTGCTGCATCCTTAATCACATCAACAATTGCTTCACCGGTGCCTTCATCATCTTTTCGAGTCAAAATATCGGCAGTAATATCGATTAAATAAGAATCCAACTCACCTTGATTCCATTCATCAAATACCTTTGCCAATTCGTCAACAGAAAGGCCTAGGATGTTTTTTAATAAATCATAGCTTTCAGCAATTAACTGCATATCACCATATTCAATGCCGTTGTGAACCATTTTAACGTAATGACCAGCCCCGCTTGGACCAATGTAAGCAACACACGGTGCGCCATCCTCTTGAGCTTTAGCTGAAATTTCCTCTAAAATTGGTGCTACTAAATCATAAGCCTCTTTTTGACCGCCAGGCATAATCGATGGTCCTTTGAGAGCACCCTCTTCTCCACCAGAAACACCTGTTCCAATAAAATTAATGCCAGATTCATCAAGCATTTTATTACGACGGATTGTATCCTCAAAATAGGTATTACCGCCATCAATCAAGATATCACCCTTATCCAGATGTGGAAGCAATGCTTGAATCGTCGCATCAGTCCCTTTACCCGCTTGAACCATCAGCATGATTCTACGAGGCTTCTCAATCGAGCTTACAAAATCCTCAATTGTATATGAGGGTATAAAATTTTTATCTGGATGTTCCGAAATAACCGCTTCTGTTTTACTTGCAGTTCTATTGTAAATTGCAACCTCATAACCGCGTGATTCAATATTTAAGGCAAGATTTTTACCCATAACAGCCATTCCAACTACACCAAAGTTTGCTTGTTTCATTTTTTCCTCCTAATAAATAATAGGTCATTTAACCTTAGTTTTTGTTAGCACAAAATAAAACGACTATAATTAAAGCTCTGGTGTCTTCTATATTTTCTAAGACTTCTTCGTTAATTATAACCGAAAACAATTATAAATCATATCATTTTATTCATTTTTTTCTTTAAAAAGATCGTTTAAGTGAGAGAATGGTGAATTTTTTTCTTTTTTTTCTCTAGTCAAACGATTTTGATAAGTTTCTTCAGACATGATTTCCCAGTCATTACCCGAAACAAAGCCATCTCCTTCTTGCTCGGCTTCAGTTAAAACTTGGATAGGAATATTTAATAATATATTATCTGAAACACTCTCATCTAAATCAATTAAATCTTTTTCAAGCACTAATACATTTTCATCATCTAATATTTCTGCACTTTGATATTGCTCAGCTGTCATAAATACTTCTAAAACCGTAATCTTTTCTTTCATCTTCACAGGCTCTAAGCTCCTTGAAGAAGGCAAAGTAATCGTATAAGTCGCCAGATAGCTTAAAACATAATCAATTTGATTGATTTCTAGGCTGCCAACAACCTCTACCTGAGACAGATCGATGACTTCACTATTCCTACTTTGAATATTTTTTTGTAAATCCAAGGACTCATTAAAATCTATCACTTGATTTTGAAATTTTTTTAATTCATTAAGAGACCATTTCATCTTTACTCCTCCATTCTCTTTCATTTTCTTATAGCCGAAAGCAAATGTCAAAAAATTTTAATAATAATTTAAGTTCTGCTAAAATAATAATATTAAAGAACAACACATTTCAAAAGGGGTTTAAGCAAAGGAGCAGAGCATGAATACTTCAATTATTGATTTAAAAAATGTTTCATACATTCGTCAAGGTAAAACACTGCTTAATCAAATCAATTGGCAGGTTAAAAAAAATGAAAATTGGGCAATTTTAGGATTAAATGGTGCTGGAAAAAGCCTATTACTTAAGCTAATCACAGCTGATATTTGGCCAAGCACTGGTTCCGTCAGTATTCTCAATTATCAATTTGGTAAAGCAAACATTCCCGAATTAAAGCAAAAAATCGGTGTGGTCAGCTCATATCTTAATGATCGACTCTATCAAAGCGAGTCTGTTGAAAATATCGTGCTGTCTGGAAAATTTGCCAGTATTGGCATTTACCAAAAAACCTCGGCAAGAGACCTTGAGGCCGCTAAATCTCTGATTCAGTTTCTAAATGCAGCGCACCTTATCGGTAAAAGCTATCGAACATTATCACAAGGGGAGCGCCAAATTATCTTAATCGCACGCGCATTAATGGCGGAGCCAGAAATATTGATTCTTGACGAGCCAGCTAATGCACTCGACTTATTTGCACGTGAAAGGCTACTTAGTCAAATTTCTAAAATATCAAAATTACCAGATGCACCAACTCTGTTATATGTCACTCATCATACAGAAGAAATTATTGATGTTTTTAATAAAATGCTCTTGATTCGTGGTGGTGAAATCATTCACCAGGGGGAACGTGAGGCAATTATTACAGAAAATATCCTTACTCATTTTTACCAAGATCCTGTTGAAATCGTTCCAATTATTGATCATCGTTTTGCTATATACCCAAAGCATAAACAGAAATTTCCAGATAAAAATTAAATCTTGTTAATTTCTAATATCTTTATGACAAAATTGCTATAATAAAGTATCGTCTTTTACAAAGGGGGAGATATTGATGAGTAAAAAAATGTCTGCCTTAATCAGTTTATTTTTAGCAGCCGTCTGTTTTATCAGTTTAATTAAAATGTACAATCATGTTGGTTTCATCTATCTAAGCTCTGTTTTATGGATGAATCAATTAGAAATTTTCGATAACCATACTTTTGTTTATTCAATGATTACGGTACTTACTGTCCTAGTTTTCACCAATCTATATTATACACTCCAAGGTAAAATGAAGCGATTTGTCCTTTATGCCGAGTTTTGTCTCTACATGGCTGCTTTATTAGTATTTCTACTCCTAAAGAGTCCTGGTGTCCAAGGGATCAATTTAAGCTTTACTGGCTTTTGGATTGACTTACAGTATTCAACCTTTGAAGTAATCATGAATATTGTTTTATTTATACCGCTTGGCATTTTACTTGCAAACAAATTAAAATTAGTATCGACAATATTATTAAGTCTACTCTTTATTCTTTCGATTGAAAGCATCCAATATATTTTCAAATTGGGAGTTTTTGATGTCATTGATATCGCTACTAATTTTTCTGGCATATTAATTGGTTATCTTCCCACTAGGCTATGGTTATTTTATCGCAGCCGAAAATAATTTTAGAATTTAAGACTCTAAAAAACCCTAGCAAGCTAAGGCTTGTTAGGGTTTAATTTTTAGGGCTTGTATATAGAGGAGAAACTGGACGGCGTTCGTGAATTCGTAAGATTGCTTCTCCGATTAATTCACTAACCGAAACCTCGACAATTTTATCTATTTTACGCTCTGGTGCCAAATTAATGGTGTCTGTAATTACTAAGTTAGTAATTGCTGAATCCGTAATTCTTTCTAAGGCCGGTCCAGATAACACTGGATGCGTACATGACGCATAAATCTCAGTAGCACCCTTTTCTTTTAAGGCATTCGCAGCAAGTGTAATCGTACCAGCTGTATCAATCATATCATCAATCAAAACACATTTTTTACCTGAGACGTTACCGATAATGTTCATTACTTCAGCAACATTTGCCTTTGGACGACGCTTATCAATAATTGCAATCGGCGTTTTTAAATACTCCGCCAGCTTGCGTGCGCGTGTCACGCCACCATGGTCAGGAGATACAACCACCACACCTTCACCACATAAACCTTTTTCTAAAAAGTAATTTGCAATTAGAGGTGCGCCCATTAAATGATCCACTGGAATATCAAAAAAACCTTGAATTTGAGCCGCGTGTAAATCTAACGTCAATAGACGATCAGCACCTGCGATTGTTAGCATATTTGCAACTAATTTTGCAGTAATTGGCTCTCTCGCTCTAGCTTTACGATCCTGTCTTGCATAGCCATAATAAGGCATTACAACATTTACAGATGCAGCACTTGCTCTTTTTAAAGCATCAATCGTAATTAAAACTTCTAATAAATTATCATTAACTGGTGCTGAAGTCGATTGGATAATATAAATATGTGAGCCACGAACGCTCTCTTCAATATTTACTTGAATTTCTCCATCACTAAATTGCGTAACATTAATTTGTCCAAGCTCAACACCAATTGACTTAGCAATCTTTTCCGCCAATGGTTTATTTGAATTTAAAGCAAAAATCTTTAATCGTGGATCCGAATAGGTATTTGACATGTCATCCTCCATTTTCTCAATACTTCTATTTTAGATTTTTTTTCCTAAAATATCAATAATTGATTGTTTATCTATTGAGAAAATATAAAAAGCAAAAATAATTAACAATTAAATTTGCTTTGAAAAATCTCTTTTGATATCAATCAAGGTTTTAATCAATTGTAAAACTCGATATAATCCAGCACGTAATTCAAATTCTGCTCTTGTTTCAGGTAAAGGCATCTGGCGATAATCCTCAAAAATGGCATCAACCATTATTGATAATTTTTCACCGTTATTATCCTTATCAAAAGTTTTTGAAAGCTCCAAAAAAAGCTTTGACAAGCCATCGAAAAATCGTGGCTCTATCTCCAATTGATGCAATTCCTCTAAAATTTCTTGAAAAACCAATAATTGAATTTGTCGCATTCGGAAATAATCAAAATAAAAATTTTCCTTAGAAAATACTTTATTGGCCATCGCTTGCTCCGATAAATCAATGTTTTTACCAGCAAAATCTAATAAACGCTTGACTTCTATTAATTGTAAATCGAGTCTTTTATTACTCCGAACAGAGTTAACTATCCCTTTAACCAATAATCTAATTTTTGCCTCAAGCTCTTTTTGATTATTATGCAATATTTTATTTAAATCTGGCATATAAGTATTTGCGATTAAGGCAAAGCCTACACCAAGAATCATCAAAAGATACTCATTCCAGATTAAAGCAATCGTAATTTTATCAGCTATCAGCAAGTGCGTTGCCAAAACGGAGCTGACAACAATACCGTCCTCAGCTTTAATAAAAACAGCTAGCGGAATAAAAAGCAGTAAAAACAAGCCAAAAACCCAAGACATACTCCCAATTACCGTAAAAAGAAGGGCTGCAATGCTTAAGGCAATCGTTAAGCTCCAAAGACGAGAAATTCCCATTTGAATCGTCGACTTTTTCGTGCTAGAAACACTTAAGATTGCAATAATTGCTGCAGTGGGCGCATATTCTAAACCAAAAAAGGCTGCAACACTCAAGGCCAGAGTTGCACTAAGGACCGTTTTAATCGTTCTTAACCCAATTCTCATTGCAATCTCCTTATTGTAGACTAAAATACTATAATTTTTCATTTACCCAATTAATGAATTTTTGAATGCTCAGCTTAATAATATTTTCCGCTGCCACATCTGTTTTGGCTACTAAAACAACTTTATTATTTTCTTTTGACTTGCTATCTAAATAGCCAAGATTATCATCTTTAAGCTGAATCGTGGCACTGCCAGCCTCAGTTTTCAAGGCCGTAACTGGTGCAACCAAAGCACCTGATTTTTTTACAGCTATAAACTTTCCTTGATAGTCAATTGATTCCCAATCAGTATTCACCCAGCTGGTAAATTCACTATTAGCAACCAATTTAACTGATTTTGCCTTACCATCCTCAACTTTGATTGACTTCTTAAAGGAAACTGTATCTCCTTTTTTAATAATCACCTGCTTTGACCAATTATTAAAGGCATAATCCATTAGCTCATTAGTCGCTGTAAAACGTGCCGCAGAATCCGAATCGACGTTAGTCGCTTTTAAAACAACCGTAATAATTCTTTGATTATCTTGCGTCGCAGTACCGACAAAACACTGACCAGCCAATTCAGTTGTTCCGGTTTTTAAACCATCCACACCCTCACGATAATTGGGCATATCTGGCAGCATCCAATTCCATGTTTGCATGGTTACATCCTCCCATTGCGAGGTTGATTGTTTAGTAATTTCCAAAACCTCAGGATACTCTTGAATCAAATGCTGAGCAATAATTGCCACATCTTTGGCGCTTAAGCGATTTTCATCATCCGTTGCACTATTCGGATAACGGTTGTCCCCCAAATATTCATTGTTTAAACCCGAAGCATTGACTAAGTGTGGCTCCTTAATTCCCCAGCTTATTAATAATTTTTTAGCAGCATCAACAAAAGCTGGCTCGCTACCAGCAACCTTTTCTGCTAGAGAAACCGCAGCAGAATTAGCCGAAGCAACTAGAGCAGCATTTAGTAATTCCTTGACTGTATAAGCTTTACCCTCAACAAATGGGACGCCTGATAGATCTAAATTTTGTGATAACTGATAGGAATAGTCACTAATTGTCACCGAATCATCCCATTTTAGTTTGCCATTGGCAACCGCATCGTAAACCATATAGGCAGTTATAATTTTTGTAATGCTTGCGATACCTAATTTTTCATCATCATTCTTGGCATATAAAATTTTACCGGTCTCACTATCCACAGCAATTGCCGCCGTCGCAGCAGCATCGAAATTCGTTTCAGCACTTGCCTTTGTCATATTAACATTAAATCCTAAGCCTAATATTGCAAGTAAAAATAAACCAATGATTATTATTTTTTTCAACATTGCCTCCAATCTTTATTATTAATAATTAAAAAACTTATTCATACATTTATCAGATTATCTAAAAATAATTAAAAAAGGCTGAGCAGCTATTCATCATCTCAGCCTTTCTTATTACTGACCTACCTTTTCAATTCAAAATTATGATTTGAGATAAACTTTTCTATGGCGCGTATTATTAACAAAACAAACCATATATTAATAAATTTTAAAGATATTTCATTATTAATACTTACTATCGTGTTGCAATTACCTTTTCAATATGTTTAATCGCTTTTTCTTTACCTAACAATTCAATTGTATCCGGTAATTCTGGCCCATGCATTTCGCCAGAAACGGCAATTCTAATAGGCATAAACAGATTTTTACCCTTTACCCCTGTTTCTTTTTGAACCTCTTTTATTAATGGAAAAATACGATCCCGATTAAATTCATCAGCTGATAACGCTTCAAGCTTAGCCTTAAACGCTGTTAAAACAACAGGAACCGTTTCAGCAGCTAGAACCTCTTTTGCCTCTTCCGTCACCACTGGATGCTCATTAAAGAATAAATCCGTTAAAGGCACAATTTCCTCTGCAAAGCTCATTTGTGGTTGATAAAGTGCAACTAATTTTTGAGCACGCTTTAATTCTGCTTCAGCAGGTTTTTCTGACAAACGATTTGCCGCTACCAAAAATGGTTTTGCTAACTCAAATATCTTTTCAGCAGATGCTTGCTTCACATATTGATTATTAATCCATTCCAATTTCTTTTGATCAAAGGCAGCAGGTGCTTTACTTAAACGATTTTCATCAAATAATTGGATTAATGCTTCCTGGCTAAAGATTTCTTCCTCACCACCTGGATTCCAGCCTAATAAAGCGATGAAATTAAATAAAGCTTCTGGTAAATAGCCCTTAGCCCGATAATCCTCAATAAATTGTAAGGTTTGGGTATCACGCTTAGATAATTTCTTACCTGTTGCCGAATTAATAATTAAGGTCATGTGACCAAATTTAGGTGTTTCCCAACCAAAAGCTTCATAAATCATCAGCTGCTTTGGCGTATTGGCGATATGGTCATCACCACGTAAAACATGGGTAATTTCCATCAAATGATCGTCAACAACGACCGCAAAATTATAGGTTGGCATACCGTCACGCTTTTGAATTACCCAATCGCCACCAACATTGCCACCTTCAAATTCAATATCGCCCTTCACCATGTCATGCCATTTATAAATTGCCTTTTCATCAACTTTTAAGCGAATTACTGGTATGATACCGGCTGCTTTTTTCTCAGCAATGACAGCCTCACGTTCTGCATCAGTCATATCTTTAAATTCGTAGATATATTTTGGTGTTTCACCAGCCGCCTCTTGCGCTTCTCTTTGTGCTGCAAGCTCATCCTCAGTTAAATAGGATTCATATGCTAAGCCCTTTTCAACCAATTCTTGAACAAGTGGCTGATAAATTTCCAGACGCTCTGACTGACGATATGGTCCAAAATCACCCGGATTTTGTGGGCTCTCGTCCCAATCCATACCTAACCAAGCCAGATTTTCTAATTGCGAACGTTCACCGTCTGCCACATGACGTTTTTGGTCGGTATCTTCAATCCGAATTATAAATTCACCATTATAGTGACGTGCGAATAAATAATTAAATAAGGCTGTTCTTGCATTACCAATATGCAATAATCCAGTTGGACTTGGTGCATAACGAACACGAATTTTGTCTGACATTTTAATAAAGCTCCTCACTTTTTATCTAATTGTTCTAAAAATTTTTTTAACTCTAATTTACGTTTTGCAGGCAGATCTTTAGATTTTATATTTAAAATAGCCGCATCCAAATCATATAAAAAATGTAAGCAGGCACCCTCATCAACCAAAGCTTTAACTTTTAAAAAAGCAGCCTTTGCGCCAAGTTGACATAATTGTTCGGCTGTCAAAATACCTGCCTGATTTAGCTTAGATTCATTAGCCTTTCCGATGCCTTGCATTTCTGAAATTTTCATAGAATAATTACCTCACATTTACCATTTAGAGTATTCCTAATGCTTAAGTATAAGGCTTCCGCTAATGGCTTTCAACTTTTTTCAGATAGAAATCTAAAAATTTTCATTTTTTTTCAGCAAAACAACTGCTTGAGCGCCTATTCCTTCCCCACGACCGATAAAGCCCATTTTTTCTGAGGTTGTTGCCTTGATATTGACTTGCTCTGCTGATATTTGTAAGATGTCTGCAATATTTTGCTTCATTTTAGGCAAAAAGGCTGCCATTTTAGGGCGCTCCGCAATAATCGTACTATCAATATTAGATACTTGATAACCTTTTTCTGACATCATTAAAAAAATTTCACTTAGTATTGTAGTTGAAGAGATACCTTCTGTTCTCTGATCTGTATCTGGAAAAGCATGCCCAATATCACCTGCCCCAAGTGCCCCAATAATTGCATCGGTGATTGCATGTAATAAAACATCTGCATCGCTGTGACCTAATAACCCCTGCTCAAAGGGTAGCTGCTCGCCACCAATCATTAGCCTGCGCCCGTCAACTAACTGATGCACATCGTAGCCTTGACCAATTCTAAACATTACGCCGCCTCCTCATGATTGCTTTGGCAATTACTAAATCCTCAGGTGTGGTAATTTTTATATTTTCATAGCTTCCCATGGTAATTGTCACCTCAGCATCTAAAAACGCTTCAATTAGTGAACCATCATCTGTTCCTAAAAACTGGCATTCTTCTGCTTTTTTGTGTGCTTTTTTAATCCACTCCGTTAAAAAAACCTGTGGGGTCTGTGCCTGATATAAATCAGCACGTGGCACTGTACGAATAATTTTACCCTTGCGCACCTGCTTAATCGTATCCTTAACAGGTACAGCTAACATTGTTGCATTATTTTCAAAAACATTAGCTTTTAAAGCCTCCAAATTTTCTGACGTGATAAATGGTCGCGCGCCGTCATGTATCATGACATATTTACAATTAGTTTGTGCCAAGCCTAATCTGACACTATCCTGCCTTTCCAAACCACCCTCGATAAATTCAACCTCTCTCGGTAACGTTGGAAAATTTTCACGCTCATCTGCTTTGCCTACAACAATGATTTGCTTGCAATCATTATCAGATAAAAATAAATCAATCGAATAGCTGATAATAGGTTGATGCTTTAACTCTAGAAATACTTTATTTTGCTTAATCCCCATACGTGTGCCACTGCCTGCAGCCAGCACAATCGCTGTATAATCCACTATTTTCAAATTCCTTTCATAAAAAGGCTTAGCGTATCGCCTAACGCGCGAAATCCAGACGTGTTAATGCTTTCTTACAAGTCGTGAATACGATTAGTGATTTATCGCTCAAAGCCTAACCATAAGCCTAAACGCCTCAAAATACGAAACGATTTGCTCTGATGCCTGCCAATCGCTAAACAAAATTTTTTACGCTATCAAGCTACTCAGCAAAAATCGTTAAATCCATATAAAAATGCTTATTAAACTGAAAAAAAGGCTTCAGAATGAACTAAACGCTTAAACTAGCGAGTTGATTTTTGATGCTCCAGTCTTTTTTTGTTTGGCTTCGCAAAAATCATTCGGCCAGCAGCGGTTTGAAGTGCAGTCGTAACCACAACACTAATCGGCTGATTCATGTGGCGCTGTCCTTCTTCAACAACAATCATCGTACCATCCTCCAAATAGGCAACACCCTGTTCTCGTTCAGTACCCGCCTTGACAACTGTAACTTCCATTTCTTCACCGGGAATGACCACCGGCTTAACTGCATTTGCTAATTCATTAATATTTAAAACAGTAATATTTTGAAATTCTGCAATTTTATTTAAATTATAATCGTTCGTAATTAAGATAGCATCCAAATGCCGTGCTAGCTTCATCAGCTTGGTATCTACTTCTTTAATATCCTCGTAATCCAAATCATACATTTCAATATCAATAGCTTCTTCCTTTTGCAAAATATTAAGAATATCCAAGCCACGCCGACCCTTTGCTCTTTTTAGTGAGTCAGTTGAATCAGCTACTAGCTGTAACTCTAATAGAACAAAATTTGGTACTAAAATAGTGCCCTCAATAAAGCCCGTTCTAAGAATATCCAAAATACGACCATCAATTAATACTGAAGTATCCAGCAGCTTGTAATGATGAAATTGCTCATCAGCTCGTCTTTCCATCACCTTAGGCGCTTCTTCAATTGTCACTTTTCTATTTTTAATTAGCAATTGACGGATATCTTCCTGACGCCGATGAAAAATTGAAAAGCCTGTATAAGCAAGTAATATCATAATCACAAAAGGCAAAACTGTACTTACAAAGGGAACATTCAAATAAAATAGGGGAATTGAGCCAAGCAGCCCAATCAATAAGCCCATCACACTACCAATCGAAGCAAAAAGCACCTCTGTTAAGCTGATTTTACTTGCACGTTCATCAATTGCGGTGAGTAATTTAAGAATAAAATTAGCTAGGAATAATGACAGGATTAAAAAAATCACACCACCGATAATACTATTAACAATTGGACGATTAAAAACTGAATCGCGTTGCTGAATTGCTAACCAAAACGCTGGTAAAAAGCTACCACCTAAACTTGCACCGATAATTACCATAAGCAAATGAATAATATTCTTTCGCATTAGGTCCACCTCTTTCTATTATTTAAAAATTACAATCACTTTGATTTTAGTATACATGGCAAAATTATACTAAAATCTAGCAATTGAAGATCATTTGTTATGAATTGTTAAAAACTATTTCAATGACCTCATTTAATGTTTGAACACCGACGACATCAATTCCCTGAGGTATTTCCCAATTTCCCAAATTATTTTTCGGCAAATAAACCTTTGTAAAGCCTAGCTTTGCCGCTTCATTTACCCGCTGCTCAATATGTGTTACCCGACGCAGCTCACCAGTCAAACCAATCTCCCCGATAAAGCATTCTGAAGGCTTGGTTTCCTGATCCTTATAGCTTGAAGTAATCGCAATTGCTATTGCCAAGTCAACCGATGGTTCGTTGAGTTTTACACCACCTGCTGCCTTTAAGTAAGCATCTTGATTTTGCAGTAATAAGCCCGCACGTTTTTCAAGTACCGCCATTATTAAGCTTGCACGATTATAATCAATCCCCGTTGTTGTTCGCTTTGCATTGCCAAATAAGGTTGGCGTTAACAGAGCCTGCACTTCCGTCAATATCGGACGACTGCCTTCCAAAGCCACAACAACAGCTGTACCACTTGCCCCCGCAATTCTTTCTTCTAAGAAGACTTCTGATGGATTAGTCACTTCCATTAAACCTGAACCCGTCATTTCAAAAATACCAATTTCATTTGTTGAGCCAAAGCGATTCTTAACAGCTCTCAAAATTCGATAGCTCTGGTGACGCTCGCCCTCAAAGTATAAAACAGTATCTACCATATGCTCCAGCATCCTCGGACCTGCTAGCGAGCCCTCCTTAGTAACATGACCGACAATAAAAGTTGCCATATCATTCGTTTTGGCCAGCTGTAATAGCTCTGCTGTCACCTCACGTACCTGAGAAACGCTGCCCTGAGTGCTGGAAACATCTGGATTAAGCATGGTTTGAATCGAATCAACTACAAGAAAATCAGGCTTTAATTTTTCAATCTGCTGTCGAATTAATTTCATATTAGTTTCAGCATAAAGATAAAATTCATTATCAATTGAGCCTAAGCGTTCAGCCCGCATTTTAATTTGCTCCGCACTTTCTTCGCCGGAAACATATAATACACGGCCTTTTTCAGCAAGCTGCGTTGAAACTTGTAGTAATAAGGTTGACTTACCAATTCCAGGGTCTCCACCGATTAAAACTAAAGAGCCTGTTACAACACCGCCGCCTAAGACACGATTAAGCTCATCAATATCTGTTGCCAATCTTGGTGCCTTTTGAAAGGCAACCTCTTTCAGTAAAACAGGACTGGAGGCAGCACCTGAAATCGATACACGTGCATTTTTTACTGCTTTAACTTCAACTTCTTCCTCAAAGCTATTCCAGCTACCACAGTTTGGGCAACGACCCAAGAGACGTAAAGAATGATAACCACATTCCTTACAAACGTATTTAACCTTTGTCTTTGCCATTACTTAACTCCAGTTGAGCCGTGACCACTTGTACGTTCTTCTTTTTCAGTTTCTGAATCATGATCCGCCTTTAAAAATTTTTTAAAAATACCTTGACCAATTCGCTCTCCTTTTTCAATTTTGACAGTTTTAAAACTAAAATTCCAAAATTGAAACATGATATGTCCCTCATTTTCAGGATTATTATAATAATCCTGATCGATCACACCAACACCATTTGACATTATTAAAAAACGTTTTAAAGGATTACTTGAGCGATTTGCTAGCTCTAAATACTCATCTGGCTGCATGTACGACTTGATGCCTGTCGGTACCAAGGTCGGTTTTTGAGCTGCTCTATTAAAAATCGCAGTCCAAAAGCTTGGAATTTCAATGCTTTCACCTGCTTCAAAATCATAGCCTGCAGCACACTTTGTTGCACGAGCAGGTAAATTAATTGATTGGTTTTCATATGCCTTAATTACTTCAAAGCCTCTTGTCATAAAATAACCTCTTATTCTTATTATAATTTTAGTCTCTACTTCTATATTTCGCTTTTTTATATCTTAATATTCATTTTATCATTATTTTTCAATTTTTTTGAATGATAGCTTTATAAAGATTATTTTTTTATAAATCAATGCTTCATTTAAGCTTCCTTAAATAATAATCATAAAATTATTAAATCCGATGACAGATTTAATCGCAACTGTTAAGATAAATAATAATCAAATTATGGAGAATTTAAAATGCGTGAATTTACAAAGCATCTCAATAAAAATAAAATACTTTACTTGTCCATTCTGAGCTTCCTAATCCCACTTGGTGCTCTTTTTATAATATACCTGAGTAACGATATCTATTTTGGTAGCAATCGGACTGTTTTAGCAGGAGATGGCTATCATCAATACGTTGTCTTCCACAACGCTATCAAAAATATCCTAGCTGGTGATGGCAGCTTATTCTACAATTGGAATATCGGACTTGGCGTAAATTTTTATGCCTTATCCGCCTATTATCTCGGCAGCCTATTTACACCATTAGTCTATTTCTTTGATGTTCAATCAATGCCCAATGCGATTTATCTACTAACACTGCTTAAATTTGGCACAATTGGAATATCAGCCTTCACTTCATTTCGACATATTTTTAAAAAAGCGGCCGTTGAAGTCATTTTTGGACTCTCAATTTGCTTTACATTGATGAGCTTTATCACCTCAATGAGCGAAATTATTATGTGGTTAGATGTTTTTATCTATCTCCCGCTTGTTTTATGGGGCTTGGACCGCTTAATGAAGCAAAGGAAAAATGGTTTGTTTTTCACAAGCCTTTTATTATTATTAATGAGCAATTATTACTTTGGCTTTATGATTTGTATCTTTATTGGCTTATACTATTTCAGCCTTTTAGTCGGTGATTTTAGTCGTTATCGTACTACTATTGTTTCATTCCTAAAAACAAGCCTTTTAGCCGGCACCGCAAGCTTGATTGTTTTACTGCCCGTTTTTATTGATTTAAGAACGGTAGGCGAAAGCATGACTGCAATTAATCAATTCAAAACAGATGATACAGGCCTTTTCGACTTACTTTATAAAAACTTTATTGGTGCTTATGATACAACTCAATATGATGCTCTGCCAATGATTTATGTTGGACTCATACCATTATTTCTAGCAATTCTTTATTTTTTCAATCAACGGTTTAGCCGAAAACAAAGAATAGCAAGCGGTCTCTTAATCAGTTTTATCATAGCAAGCTTCTATATTCAGCCACTCAATCTTGCGTGGCAGGGAATGCATTCTCCCAATATGTTCCTATTTCGATTTAGTTTTCTTTTTTCAACATTAATCATTTTATTAGCTGGAAAAAATGCTGAATATTTAGATGGCAAAATGGCTCGACAATTCTGTATCAGTATCATCGGCTTCATTGGAATTTTCTTAATCAGTCAGCTTTGGCAAAACAATAGTCAATATGCATTTTTAACAACTGCAAGCTATTATCTAACTTTTTCATTTTTAATTGCTTATTTTATCATTAATTTTGGCTATTTAAGAAAATTAATTACTAAAACATTTTATTGTACTATTTTAGTTTGTCTAATTATCTTTGAAATGATTGCCAACACTACCCTGATGATTACAGGTATCGGTGATGAATGGGTATATCCAGATCAAACAAATTATCAACAAACAGTCAAAGATGTTTTACCGCTTGCGCAACAGATTAATCATTATAATTCAAGCTTTGTTAGAACTGAAAATCTTAATCCAATTGTCGCAAATGACGGCATGCTCTTTAATTTAAATACAATTTCTCAGTTTAGCTCCGTTCGTAATACTGACTCTTCTGGCGCTTTAAATCAGCTTGGCTACTTATCTGAAGGCACTAATCTAAATTTACGGTATCAAAACAATACACTATTAGCAGACAGCTTATTTGGCATTAAATATTTACTTAGTAAAGATAGTGTCAATCGTTTTGGTTATTCAGAATTTCTCAGCTCTGGTGCATATACAGCTTATGAGAACCAATTTGCAGCACCTTTAGCAGTAATGACGAGTTCAGATAATAGTCAGAAGCAATTGAGCACCTCGCAGCTTGAGAGCCAAAAAATATTAGCCAATTATCTAGCAAATACCGATTTAAATTACTTCCAAGTCAATTATCTAAGTAAACCCGAGTTTATCAACTCAACACTTGAAACCAAGATTGATTCAACCAAATGGACAATTAATCGTCAAAAAATGAATCAGCCAATCACGATGAAATTTACTGTTAAAGTACCCGCAAACCAACAGGCCTACTATATGCTAGAAGCAGATGAAAATGATGATACCGACAATAATGTAACAGTGACAATTAATAATCAATCGGTAACAAAGAAATATAGCGAGATTGGAAAATATTACGATTTGGGCTATTATTCAACCGAGACTGAAATTACTTTTGCCGTAACTTTTCCGAGTCAAGCTACAATCTCAATGTACCCGCCTAAGATTGCCTTATTAGATTTAACAAGCTATCAAGAAGCAATGCAAAAAATTAAGGCAAAGGGCGTTGACTTAAAAGTATCAGGCAATCAGGCAAGCGGGACATTTGATGCTGATTCTGACCAAACCCTGTTTCTAAGTATTCCATATAACCAAGGCTGGATAGCTAAGGTTGATGGTAAGGCGGTGACGACAAAACGTCTTTTTAAAGGCTTTCTAGCAATTGAAATTCCAAAGGGCAAGCATAAAATTGAACTTAGCTTTATACCAGTCGGCTTTAAAATCGGTGCTATTTGTTTTATAGGTGCTATTTTATGCTTCCTATTGAGCGAGTGGCTAGCTTATATAATCAAACGACGTCCAAAGCCTAAGTACCGCCACAGCATACAGAAGCATCCAAGGTCTTGAAAATTAAGCAAATCTTTTGTATACTCGACTTAGGAAAATAGTAGTTTTAAAACTTAGAGATACAGTGGTTGGTGCAAACTGTGACAAAGCGAATCCATTCCGATTAATTTTAGCGAAATAAGTTAAACGTGATTACTGCGTTAAAGTAGCGAGAAATCATGACCCTAAATAAAGTGTGGTCTGGCTTTTCATTGAGCGTAGCATGCATCTAAGGCATGTTAAAATTAGGTGGTACCGCGAATAAAAAACATTCGTCCTATATAGATTAGGATGACTGTTTTTTTATTTTGTCAGCAAGCACTCATTTTTATTACTGTTCTCTCAAAGCTGCTTTTAGTGACCTTGAACTTATTTTTCAAAAGTCTGGGCATTCCGCTGAATCCTTACAGATTGGATTGTTAGATAGATTGTTCCAAAAGCATTCAGCTGCGAACAAATTTTATCTAATTTGCTAGGCGCTGCGATTGAACAGCTAGATAAACGGTGGGTTTTGGAACATAAGCCAAACGACACAACTCTGAGTTTTTAGAGATGTCCTTATGTTAAATTAATTATTTTTATTACTGGAGGTAAAGAATGTTAGATATTAAACAAATTAGACAAAATTTTGATTTCGTGGCAGAAAAATTGGCAACACGTGGCGTTAAGGCCGAAACAATTGCAGAGCTTAAAAACTTAGATGAAAAAAGGCGTGAAATGCTAGTCAAATCGGAAACACTTAAGCAAGAGCGCAATACTGTATCTGAAGAAATCGCTATGGCCAAGCGTCAAAAAGAGGATGCAACAGATCAAATTAAAGCAATGCAGAATGTGGCAAAGGAAATCAAGGCAATCGATACTCAATTGGCAGAGGTGGATGAAAAATTAAGCTATTTAGCAAGTATTTTGCCCAACCTCCCTCATGATGATGTCCCAATTGGTAAAGATGAGGCTGATAATGTGGAGGTTCGTCGGAATGGACAAGCACCAAAATTTGATTTTGAGCCAAAGCCCCATTGGGAAATCGGAGAAGCTTTAGGTATTCTAGACTTTGAACGTGGTGCAAAGGTAACTGGCTCTCGCTTCTTATTCTATAAAGGGCTAGGCGCTCGACTAGAACGTGCCCTTTATAATTTTATGCTAGATGAGCATGGTAAAGAGGGCTATACAGAAATGATTACACCGTATATGGTCAATAGCGACTCAATGTACGGTACCGGTCAGTTTCCAAAATTCAAGGAAGACGTTTTTCAATTAGAGAACTCTGACTATACCTTGATTCCAACTGCCGAAGTGCCTTTAACTAACTACTATCGTGGCGAAATTTTAGATAATCAGGCGTTACCGATTTACTTTACTGCACTCAGCCCATCTTTTAGAAGTGAAGCAGGCTCTGCGGGTCGCGATACACGTGGCTTAATTCGTTTGCATCAATTTCATAAAGTTGAGATGGTGAAGTTCACCTCAAAAGAAACGAGCTATGACGAATTAGAAAAAATGACCAAAAATGCTGAAAATATCTTAGAAAAGCTGGGCTTGGCTTATCGAGTTGTTGCACTTTCTACTGGTGATATGGGCTTCTCTGCTGCCAAAACCTATGATTTGGAGGTTTGGATTCCAGCGCAAAATACGTATCGTGAAATCTCTAGCTGTTCAAATACAGAGGATTTTCAAGCACGCCGCGCAGGCATTCGTTACCGAAACAATGAGGGCAAAACAGAATATGTCCATACCTTAAATGGCTCTGGTCTAGCTGTCGGAAGAACGGTAGCATCCATTTTGGAAAATTATCAAAATGCCGACGGCTCAGTCACTATTCCAGAAGTGCTGATCCCTTATATGGGTGGCGTTACAAGCATTACAACTGATAATTAACAAGGGCATACTCTGGCATTATATGCCTTCAATAATTTCGACATTTTTGTATTTACAAAGACATTTAATAATTTTCTGAATACTGATTCGATATTAACTATAAATAATTTTTCTCCTATACTACTTAGGAGTTCATACAATATGGTGTTCGCTCAGCCATTTTGTATGAGTTAGGCTATTCGTTGCTTTTATATAACAGTTGCCAGCCACCCGCATAGTGGGTGGCTTTTTTGTTTCATATACTAAGCGAGCTCAGCTGACTAAAGTCATTAATAAAAAAAACTTTGAAATCCTCCCAAAAGAAAGATTTCAAAGTCTAGATATATCATATGTATTCTTAATTATTAATCGTTCGTTGTAAAATACTAGCAGGCATCGAAATATAAACAAAGCTCGCCACGATTGCTTTTATAATATCACCCGGGAGATAGACAGCTGAGCTGACTAGACCGATAACTGGTGACTGATTTAAATAAAGCCCCATATAGATGCCACCAATTGCATCAATCACTATCACACCAACTAAAGTCGCAATTAAGGCATTAACAATTTTTTGATCAAAATGCAATTTTTCAATCAAAAGACCAATTATAAAGGCTGCGACAAGATAACCAAGCAAAAAGCCCGCACTCACACTATAAAAAACCGCAATTCCGCCACGACCCCCTGCTAAAAAAGGCAACCCGACAGCAACTAAGATAAAAAAGCTAAAAACGGCTATCGGACCGTCTTTTTTACCCAAAAGAACACCAGCAAGTAGGATTCCTAAATTTTGTAAAACAATCGGGACAGGCACAAAGCCGAGGGTGATTGGTGGAAATAAACCTAATAAAACGATAATGGCAACTATCATTGAAATTCGAGTTAATCGACGGATATCAAATTTTGTATTTTTCAAAGTAAACCTCCTATAGATAAAAAGTTTACTACAACTTCGTCCATTAGTAAACCTTTTTATTTATTTAAGTTAACCAAGACCTCCGCCTAAAAAAAAATCAATACCTACTTCAAAACCTTTTCTTGAAAATTTCTGGAATTCTTCATAATATCTGAAAAAGTTGCAACCACCGTCTCTTGATGTACTTTATTATTAACTAAAGTCGCAATTTTTTTTAGAACTTCTTGCTCACGTTCACCATCAAAAATCGCTTTACCAGTATTTTTCTTATATTCAACAATTTCAACAACTGCGTCCATTCTTTTTTCTAATAACGCGACCAATTCACCATCAATTTGATCAATTTCTCGTCTAATATCTTCAATCTCCATAAAGCCCTCCTTATTTATTTATATCGTAACACAATTACAAAAATCTTTGCATCTCAGTTCGCAAAAAAGCGTTTGCACTTTGAAATAACCCTTGTTTTCAATTTTTTATTGTGATACCCTTGGTTTGTTTTCACTACCAAAATCAAGGAGGTAAAATGTTTACAAGTTTTATAGGCAATCTAAGAAAAGAGTTTCATCAATATAACAGGGCAAAGCTAATAAAAGATTTTTTAGCCGGAATAACAGTCGCAGCGGTAGCTCTCCCACTTGCGCTTGCATTTGGGGTATCTAGTGGCGCAGACGCATCTGCTGGACTGATTACTGCAATTATTGCCGGACTAGTTATCGGGTCGTTGTCTGGTGCATTTTATCAAATATCAGGTCCAACAGGCGCGATGGCAGCGGTCCTAGTTTCCATTATTGCTAAATACCAGCTCACCGGTATTTTTATCGCCACCTTTATCGCTGGTATTTTCTTATTAGTTGCCGGTATCTTTCGTTTAGGTGTTTTAACAACCCTTATCCCATCTTCAGTCATCACAGGCTTCACTTCAGGAATCGCTTTTATCATTGCTTCTGGTCAAATCAAAAATTTATTCGGTGTCAATCAGGCTAATGCTGATCTAGCAGCTGTTTTAAAGCAAATTATTCACTTACAGTTTAAACCAATCGCACTTATTATCGGACTACTTTCTATTCTACTCATTATTTTATACCCTAAAAAATGGGGGCAATATCTGCCTGCCTCCCTAGTTACTATCTTGATTGCGACTATTTTTACCTTAGTCCTTAAGCTAGATGTTGCTACTGTTGGCAATATTCCACAAACCTTAATACCCGAAAAGCATTTAACAATTAGTAATTTAAAATGGCCCGTTATACAAGATTTACTCTTGCCAGCATTCAGTATTGCAGCACTGGGCATGATTGAAAGCCTGCTCTGTGGTGCCTCAGCAGGTAGAATGACCGGCGTAAAGCTCAATAATAATCAAGAATTAATTGCCCAAGGCATCGGTAATATGATCCTACCTTTCTTTGGTGGTATTCCGGCAACAGCAGCGATAGCACGAACCAGTGTCGCTATTAAATCAGGCGCTCAAACACGTCTAACTGGGATTTTCCATGCACTCATCTTGCTTTGCTCAATGTTTATTTTTGCACCGTTCATGTCAAATATCCCACTTGCCGCACTCGCAGCCGTTTTAATTATGACTGCTTTTCGAATGAATGAATGGTCTGCAATTCGCTATCTATATCAACATCGCATGAAAAGCGGTCTCATTAAGTTTGCAGTGACAATGGTAATTACAATTGTTTTTGATTTAAGCGTTGCCATTATGGTCGGTATCTTACTTGGCTTCATCTTATTTATTTACAAGGTTGCTCGAATTGAGATTACGAGCTCACCAATTAATACCGAACGATTAGATGAAAGCGCTCGTGCAAAATCGGCAAACTGGACTGTTGTCTATATCTCAGGACCTTTATTCTTTTTAACCGCAGATACGCTAAGTAGCAAATTAGAGCAATTACCTGAAAAGCAAAACGTCATTCTATCGCTGAGAGGTGTGCCAATGGTTGATGTTACCTCGCTAAGAATGCTTTTAGAATACTGTCAGGAAATGCAGGCACGCAAGCAAAGGGTGATTTTTTCTTCAATGAATCAACAGTTGTTCGATAGTTTGAAACGAGCAGGGATTGTTGATTTACTAGGTAAGGAGGCCTTCTATCCAGCAGTCAACCAATTTTTAATCACGCTTTGGCAATCTGAAGAATAATGGTTCAATGTCATATCGAACTGATTTTGCAAAAATAATCAATATGATTGTTAGGCAGGCGCCTTCGGACGACTGCCCTTTGGTGTAGATTGACTGCGAAAAGGAAGAAATTCTCAAAAACAATACCAAATTCACACTGCTCATGCTGAATGGCTGCGAAAAAGGAAGGTTTTCGAGGAAAGATTGAATTATTTGCAAATATAAGAGCAATTTCATTTTAGGGCAATACGTCTTTTTTATCATCTCAGGATAAATAAAAATCGAACCGAAATATTTATCAATCCAACTTATTACAGAGCTAGACTAATGACAAATCAAAAAGCAACCAACCTATTTTACAGGCTGGTTGCTTTAATTATTTATTGATCAACTGTTGGATAGCTTGCAATTACCTTTCCAATGACATATGGAATGTCCTCATAGCTGACGTCTTCATAATCAGGTACTGGAATAACAATATCCTGATAGGCTGGATTAATTGAAACTAAGCGAGTTGCCTCATCATCTTGATAAACTTTTTTAAGGTAATTATGCTTTTGGTAGTCTACTGCATAAATACCGCCGTCATCAACCTGACTTGCTTTTCTAAAAAGTGCAATTTCGCCGTTATGAAATTCTGGCTCCATCGAATCACCTTCAACAATCATTGCAAAATCAAACTTAGGTGGCTCTTCCTCAACGTAAAAATAGTCAACAACACCGTCAACCTGCTCTTTACCCCACCCTAATCCAGCAGCAATATGCTGATAAACAGGAATTTTAAATAATTGCTTAGCCTGACGTCGCGCCGCCAACTCATCACTTTGATTTTGAAGTAGCTGTTGCACATATGTCGTTGCTTTAATTTTATTTTCCCGCGTTAATCTTCTAAATAAATCGCCGATATTAACTGTTCTCTTTTTATTAGCTAAATCTGAATTGAGCAAATCATTTACAGAAACCTCAAAATAATCAGCTAGAAAATTCAATATTTCATGCTTTGGCTCTGATTTACCTTGTTCCCAATAGCTAATTGTGCCAACACTTTTTTTATTTAGTAAATTTGCAATATCTCTTTGTTCTAATTTGTTCTTAGTTCGCAAATATTTTAAATTTTTGCCAAAGTAACTGTCTGCCATCAACTCACCACTTTTCTCAAAATTATTGTCTTTTATGTATTTAATTATAACATTTACAAAAAATATTTCAATAAAATTGAAATAAAATACTTGAATTCAATAAAATTGAAATGTATAATATGATTATTAAGTTCAAAGTAAGGAGATTATCTTATGAAAAATATCGGATTAATTATATTAAGCATTATTATTACAAGCCTCAATGTTGCTGCTTTTGGATTAGTTGTGGGTCTAATGGCTACAGCTGGAGTAATTGCTGCCTTAGCCTCTGGCTATATCTACTTCCAAATGAAAAAGGAAAAAATAATCGAAGAAAGCCATTTGAGCAATCAACCATTTTTCAACAATGAAGAGGAATGGAAGGCCTATTACCATCGGGATGCCACCCCCTTATCAGAAGAAAGTGAATTAAAAATCCTGCTCGCAGAAAATATTAATCAGCTTGCGGTAAGCTAATATAAAGCAATAAAGATGTGACAAAAAGCGTTTTTGCAGCATAGAAGACCGATGAATCACAAATATAAAACCAAGAGGGATGGGACTTATGTCACATTTCCTTTTTTTACTTTTTATGTATAAAAAAAGATAGCACTTGCTTGAAGCATTCAGAAGTTAAATTTTATAAATTCAAGCTTTGAATGCCGTAGCTGTACTAACTTTTAATTATTTAGCTGTTCTTTGTTTCGTATCTAAAATTACCGTGACCGGTCCATCATTGACCAAGCTAATTTGCATATCTGCCCCAAATTGACCTGTTTGCACATTAATACTTGCTGATAGTAATTGGTTAAACAGCTGATACATTTGATTGGCAAATTGAGGCATTGCAGCGTTGGTAAAGCTTGGCCGATTACCTTTTTTGGTATCTGCAAATAAGGTAAACTGAGAAATTGAAAGAATGGCGCCCTTGATATCCTTAATACTGAGATTCATTAAGCCCTTTTCATCTGAAAATATACGCATATTGAGTAGCTTTCGACTAGCATATGCCAAATCCTCTTGAGTATCTTCTGGTGCAATACCAACCAATAATAATAGGCCTGAGCCAATTTCACCCACAATTTTATCTTCAATTGTAACAGATGCGGAGGTTACACGTTGGATTACAATTTTCATCAGCCATTTGTCCTTTTAACACTAATCACATCGGGAATCATCTTTATTTTATCAACAATCATTGTTAATTCTTCCTTATCCTGAATCGGAATCGCAATATGAATCATCGCCTTGCGGTCCTTTGCAGGATAGGCATTAACGCTAATCACATTTTTAACAAAGTTACTAACCACTAGATAAACTTCATTAAACAGGCCCGGCTTATCAACAGCATAAATATCAAGTTCCGCCTTGTAAATTTTACTATTACCAGAATGCTCTTCCCACTCAACCTCCACTAATCTTGCTTCAACATTTTCTTGATTGGCAATGTTAGGGCAATCAGTTCGATGAATCGACACGCCTCTACCCTTAGTAATATAACCGACAATTTCATCTCCGGGTACAGGATTACAGCATTTAGCGAGACGAATTAAAAGATTGTTAACACCCTGGATGACAGCACCACCATCGGTTTTAACCTTCATTTTACCTGTGTCTTCTTTTTTAATTGGTACCTTAGAAATTTCCATGCGCTCGGCTTCTTCCTTATCACGAGCCTGACGCTTTCTTTCTTCATGGGTCAGCTTATTGCCGACTGAAACAGGGCTGATTTCACCGAAACCAATTGCCGCCATTAAGTCATCTTCATTCTTATAATTTAATTTCGGCAATAATTCGGCAATGTGTTTTTTATCCATAAACTGATTCGGTACAAAATCATGGTCTAGTAGGAAATTTTTCAATAAATCTCGACCTTTATTGACGCTTAATTCCCGATCCTGAACTTTGAAAAAGCGTTTAATTTTATTGCGTGCTTTTGTGGTCTTAACAAATTTTAGCCAGTCACGACTCGGTCCAAAGGAATTTGAGGAGGTAATAATTTCAACACGATCACCAGTCTTCAATTTATAATCAAAGGTCACCATTCGACCATTAACCTTAGCACCTGTTGCCTTGTCACCTACTTGCGTATGAACGGCATAAGCAAAGTCTAATGGACCACTACCTTTTGGTAATTCTATGACTGCGCCCTTTGGCGAATTGACATAGACTTTACTTGATAAAACATCACCTTTAACTGAATCAATAAACTCCAAAGCATCATTGCTTTCCTGTTTTATTTCCAATAATTCGGTTTTCAAAAAGTTCAATTGCTTTTCAATAATATCAGGTTCATTTTTATCGCCTTTGCCCTGTTTATATGCCCAGTGAGCTGCAACCCCGTATTCAGCAACCTCGTGCATTTTAGTTGTCCGAATTTGGATTTCTAACGGCTGTCCCTCTGGTCCAATAACAGTCGTATGCAAGGACTGATAGCCATTCGCCTTAGCAGCTGCGATATAATCTTTAAAACGATTTGACATGGGATTCCAGATATCGTGAACATAACCCAAAACTGCATAGCAATCGCCCTTCGTTTCGACAATACAACGAATTGCCAATAAATCATAAAGCTCTTCAAAACGTTTCTTTTGATCTTTCATCTTGCGATAAATTGAATAGATATGCTTAGGTCGGCCATAGATATCCCCGTAGATACCATTTTCTTCTGTCTTATCTCTCAATTTTTCAATTGCAGTATCAACAATTCGTTCACGCTCAGAACGCTTATTTTTCATTAAATGAACGATTCGATAATACTGTTTAGGCTCCAGATAGCGTAATGAGGTATCCTCTAACTCCCACTTGATCCGATTAATACCGAGACGATCCGCAATTGGTGCATAGATTTCTAATGTTTCTCTTGAGATGCGTTGCTGCTTATCTGGTCTTAGATGCTTCAAGGTTCGCATATTATGCAAGCGATCAGCTAATTTAACCATGATTACACGTAAATCCTTAACCATTGCCAGTAGCATTTTTTGATGCGTTTCAGCCTGCTGCTCTTCGTGAGATTTATATTCAACTTTACCAATTTTCGTTACACCCTCGACAATTTGGGCAATCTCTGGTGAAAAATCAATCGCGAGCTGCTCGTTTGTGACATCGGTATCTTCAACAACATCATGCAAAAAGCCACAGGCAACAGTCACAGCATCCATTCTAAGCTCAGCTAAAATCCCTGCCACTTGAATTGGATGAATAATATACGGCTCCCCAGATTTTCTAGTCTGATGACTATGAGCATTGGTCGCATAATCCAAAGCATGCTTTACAATTTTGATGTCTTCAGGATTCATATATCTTTGGCAAAGACTGACTACGCCTTCTCCAGTAATATTTACTTCTTTTGGCATTACGCATCCCCTCCCTTCGAGGCTAATCTCATATAATAATTCTCTTTAGCTTCGTCATCTATTTCTTGACTATTTCGGACAAACTGCTTAATCTCGACGAGGTCTTGATTATCAAAGCGCAAAAGCTCCAAATCATGTGAGATTTGAGTCGTATCAGTTGAAATAATTGCTAATCTATCCAGATGAATTTGCTTAATTAATTTCGTTAAGCTAAGCTTTTCAGTTTCCTTTAATTGACTCATATCCAATAGAAAATAAATATTTTCCATGGCATTAACAATTGAATTAATCTGAATAATGCGATTTTGTAGTTTCTCAATTGCTTCTTGCTGCATTAAGCCTAAAGGAATGCTGATATAATAACAGCTCGCACCATTCTTTCTGGCATCTAAAATTTCAAAAATGATTTTTTCAGTTGTACCTGCGCCCAAGGGATAATCAATAAAGACGCCAAGATTAATAACTAGACCTTCTAATAAATTTTTTAGTCGATGAATTTGACTTGGGAGCACAACAATTTCATCAACTGGATCAAGAATGATTTTTTCAGCTACTTTTTGCAATATCAATTCATCATTTAAATGCGAATCAATCAAAATCCCTTTCAAGCTGTCCGCCCCCTTTGTATAATTCAAAATAAAAGCTCAGCACTGATAGAACATAGAGAGGTGCCGTTTCTGCTCGCATAATTCGCGGTCCAAGACCAACTAGTTTACCGACTGACTCTAATTTTTCAATCTCCTGAGAATCTAAACCACCTTCTGGTCCAAAGATCACTAATATACGCTGCCCCTTAAAGGCTACAAGTGACTGCGCAAATTGGCTTTGCTCACCATCCTTTGCGCTTTCTTCATAAGCAATCAAGACTAAATCATATTCAGCTGCCTCTAATAATAAATCATTCAGGTGATTTAAGATAGTTATTTTTGGTACTATCATCCGATGACTTTGCTCGCTTGCCTCCTGAGCGATTTTTTGTAAACGCATCAGCCTTTTTGCACGTTTCTTCTCATCCCACTTTACCACCGCTCGTTTCATCGGCGAGATAATTAGCTCACTAGCTCCTAATTCTGTTGCCTTTTGCGCAAGCCACTCCAGCTTCTCACCCTTTAAAAATGAGGTGGCAACTGAAATTTGAACCGGGAGCTCGACCTTTCGTTCATAGCTTTCAATGATTTGAAATGCCAATGGCTGTTCCGAGACAAGCTTCGCAATGAGTAATTCTTGTTCGTTCAGCACAAACTCCGCACAGCTATCTGGTTTCATTCGCAAAACCTTAAGCATATGGTGCGCCTGCATTTCATCTGGAAAAATGAACTGCGCATCAGAAACTTGGGCTTGATTAATAAAATATCTTTGCATTAGCCACCAACTACTTCTGATAAATCACTATCTGTTTTTTTCAAAATAAGACAAACCCACTCACCCATCTGAGAACGCGCTTCTAATACAAAACCATTTTCTAAATAGCTTTTTTCAACAAGCGGTAACTTATCTTGAATAATACCTGATAAGATCAGATAGCCTTGATTTTTTAGCAATCTATACGCATCCGCCATTAAATCAACTAAAATATCAGCTAGGATATTAGCCACGATAATGTCGGCTTCAAAATCAATTTGCTTTAACAAATCACTCGCTTGGACTTTAATGTTATCAACTGGATTTAGAGCAATGTTCTCTTTTGCGACCTTAACAGCGACATCATCAATATCAGTAGCTAAAATTTGTGTAGCACCTAGGATTGAGGCGGCAACACTTAATACGCCTGAGCCTGTACCAACATCAATCAAATTTTCGCCACCACGTAGCTTACTTTCAAGCGCCTGCATGCTTAATACTGTAGTTGGATGTGTCCCTGTCCCAAAAGCCATCCCAGGATCCAAAATAATCGCCTTTTCATCATTCATAAATGGCTGATAGTCAGTCCAGCTCGGTACAATCGTTAAATAACGCGATACTCTTGTGGGTAAAAAATATTGTTTCCATGAGTTAGCCCAATTTTCTTCGGCCAAAGCATCAAGATGCACTGAAAAATCACCAATTTCCAGTCCAAATTCTGATATTCTTACAATTTCATGCTCTATTTCAACAATTTTTTCTTTAATTGGGATACTTTCGGGATAATAAGCAGAAATTGTAACCAGCTCATCTACAACAATTTCCGGCATGATTTCACCAAATTTTTCTTCGTGCTGTTGATAATCTAACGAATCAATAATCGCCACACCCTGAGCGCCATGCCTCATCAATAGTTCACTGACTGCATCAAGCGCCTCTCGATTAACTTCAACTTTTACCTCTATCCATTCCATCCTAAACTCCTCTATCAATTGTCATCGGCTCTAATTAATCCTAGTATTTGGGGTAAGCAAAAAATTCAGTTTCCTCGATATTCTCAATTTTTTGCTGAAAATCAGCTTGATGAAAATTCAGCTCAAAAACGTCTTGTAAATCATCAGTTAGAAAATCCATTAAATCGCTTTCACCTTCACTTAAAACGAATTTTAGATGAGCAATCA
The DNA here is from genome assembly GCF_013155265.1 of Enterococcus sp. MMGLQ5-1. Taxonomy (GTDB): domain Bacteria; phylum Bacillota; class Bacilli; order Lactobacillales; family Streptococcaceae; genus MMGLQ5-1. The sequence goes on from NZ_JABJXU010000013.1 coordinate 30,853, forward strand.
GTGCAACAAGAAATTCCTTTGACAAACCTTTTTTATCTTGGTAAGGAAAAGCTGCAAGGTATTCTTTAGGATCAAACTTTGATTTTATTGGGTGATAGAATAAAATGGCATCTTCATAGGCAATATTATCTGCACTTTCCGCACCATCAATATCAATTAATTCAATATGCTTCGGATTATGAACATCAATAATAAAACAAAGCGCTATCGTGAAATTCTTCTTATCCCAAATAAATTCAAAATCATTTGGTAGCTCTTGTTCAAATAATGTTTCTAAAACCTCAACAAAATTTATTTTTGCCATCTTAATAGCCTCAATTCTTTTTTTATAACAATTTATCTATAAATTTGTTCAATAGCGAACGTTGTTATAAGCAGTTTTAAATCTATTCTAACATTTAAAGTGCATACTGACAAAATTGAAAAAGATGTTAAAATATGAATTAGCTAGGCTTTAAATTACCCCAAGGAGGTACCATGAAAAATTTAGCAGCAAGAATGCGCCCCAAAACAATTGACCAAATTATCGGTCAAAAACACCTCTTAGGAGCTGGGAAAATTATTAGACGGATGGTTGATGCTAATTTATTATCATCAATGATTTTATATGGACCGCCCGGCATCGGTAAAACCAGTATTGCGAGTGCGATTTCGGGCAGTCTAAATAAACCTTTTCGAACCCTAAACGCTGCAACTGGTAGCAAAAAGGACCTTCAAATCATTGCCGAGGAGGCTAAAATAAGTGAACAGGTTATTCTTTTAATTGATGAAATTCACCGTTTAGATAAGCCAAAGCAGGATTTTCTATTACCCTTATTGGAAAATGGCGAAATTATTCTCATTGGTGCAACGACAGAAAATCCTTATTTTTCAATTAATCCCGCAATTCGTAGTCGAGTTCAAATTTTTGAGCTTAAGCCTTTGTTGCCAAACGAGATTAAGTCAGCTATTCAAGAAACATTAGCAAATAATAAAGCCTTTGATTTTGAGGTTAGCATTACTGATGAGGCGCTCGATTTTCTAGCACAAGCGACCAATGGTGATTTAAGAAGCGCTTATAATAGCTTGGAGCTGGCTGTATTATCAAGTCGTCAAAAAAAGCAAAGTGTTCAAATTGATTTAAAAACAATAGAAAATAGCTTGCAAAAAAAGGCCTTGACCATGGATAAGGATGGTGACGGTCATTATGATGTCCTTTCCGCCTTACAAAAATCAATTCGCGGAAGCGATGTTAATGCTGCCTTACATTACGCTGCTCGATTGATTACTGCGGGCGATTTACAAAGCTTGGCACGCAGGCTAACCGTCATTGCTTATGAAGACGTCGGCTTAGCAAATCCTGATGCTTGCCAGCGTACTGTAATTGCCATTCAAGCAGCTGAGCGACTTGGCTTTCCAGAAGCACGTATTCCAATCGCTAATGTGATTGTCGATCTCGCCTTATCTCCTAAATCAAATTCAGCTTATTCAGCAATGGATGAGGCAATCAGCGACTTGACCCAGCATGGTGCCTTGGATATTCCGAGTCATCTAAAGGATGCACATTACCAAGGCGCAAAAAAACTGGGTCGAGGAATTGAATACCTATATCCACATAATTACCCTAATGACTGGGTCAAGCAAGAATATTTACCTGATAAAATCAAGGCTGCTTCTTATTATCAGGCTAAGGATACTGGAAAGTATGAACAGGCTCTTAACTTTCGTAAAAATCAGATTGAAGCTTGGAAAAAGGGAAGAAAGCCTAAGTGACACTTGCACTTGCAAGATTTAATTTTTGGTGATATGCTTGATATACGGGAAAGCTGTGATGTACGATTATTCCAATCGTGTGTTGACCGAACATTTTTGTAAATTGATAGGGATCTTAAGTATTTCAATCAGCAGTACGCCTTTTCACTTGGTAACTCACGATTGCAAATCAAAGAACCCACCTGCTTATACTGCGGGTTCAATACCTCAGGATGTAAAACGGCATCAACGGAGAGTACCTTTACTTTTTATAAGTAAACAGTCCAAAGCATAGGCTTTGGGCTGTTTTTTAATATACACAGAGAAGGATAATAATAAATGATACCTTTGGCTTTTCTGCCCTATTATAAATAGTAGCCTTAAATTTTATAAAAGCTGAGACAATAAGCAGCCTTCATCAAGTCAAAAATAACTATTGTTTATATAGTTTGAAAAATATTTTTTTGTTATAATATTATTATAGGAGGATAATTAATTGAAAAAAGCAAAGATAATATTTTTGGGATTAATAGCAATGATTGGTTTAAGCGCATGCTCAAGTAAAACAGCTACTAAGCCTAGTTCGACCGAAGCCACAAAAATTTCCGAGAAATCCAGTAGTAGTACTAAGGCTACTACAAGTTCTACCCAAGCATCTACAGAGGATACTTCGTCAAGCTATCTTACCTTGATGATTGAAGCCGCGCAGTCTCAAATTCCAATGTTAAAAGCACAAATTGGGGATTCTATTGCTGATATAGCGATAGAAGAAGGACCAGATAACACTGTCATCTATAATTATACTTTAGCACAGGCTAGCGATATCGCAATTGATGCTGAAGCAATGAAGCCAACCTTGGTGAAAGCAATGAAGCCTACACTAGAGAGTTTAAAGGGCTTTGTTCCCGATGTAAAGTTAGAGGTAAATTATTTAAATCCTGATGGAACTAATATTGCTTCGTTTACTATCACCCAAGATGACACTGCGCAAGTTACAGAATAACTAAAATAACGCCTATAAAAAGATGAGACAAAAGACGTTTAACGACGTAGAAAATTAGAAAATTGATGACATTTGCTTGTTTTGAAATGATAAATCATTTCAGACAAAGCTTATCGCTACGCTTTGCAAATGTTCGGAAATTTATCTATTTTCTACGTCGTTATCGCTTTGCAAAGTCAAGGGACTCTACTGGATTTAGAAGTCGCATTCCGTTTAAAATTATTAATGAAAACATAGTTAAAACTGTTTATTGTATGAAGGATAAATTTATTTGAAAAAAAAAACTGAAAAGAAACCAATCCTTTCAGCAATTTGATTTATAATATTCAGCAATAAACAACAACTTCACCATATTAATATACATTTATACTAAGCCTTGATTAGCCAAGCCATATGAATGATACAAGACTTCCAATTGTTCATGAATTTTTAAGGTTATTGCATTGGCATATCTTTTTTGCCGATTAAATGAATAATAGGCTAAAAACCAGCTCATTAAACTAGCGATTAATAATAAGAAACCCCGTCCAAATGAAGCTGAGAACAGATTAATGATACTCGCAACTAAGGAAATGGTACCAATGGTGCCAAAACCAATTAATGGACCAATTTCAGCTGCGGATTTTTTTCCCTCCAACCGTTGAATTTCCTTCAACGCACGCTCACACTCAGCTTGCAAACGATCAAGCTCTCTTTTGTTTTCAATACTACGATTTCTCTTAAATTTTAGTTTAATCTGATCAATATCATTTTCAACAGAAAATTCCTGATGGGCGTTACTGCCTGGTTTTATAGCTTCAATAAAAAACCAGCCGAAATTTTCATAGCAATCCTTATAAAGATTAATTTGATATCTGGGTACTTGAATATCATGATACTCCCATTCGATATACTTCCTTTCAAATTGAGTCATCCTATTTCTGCCCCCCTTGCTTTTGGGCATTTTCCTTCAGGCGTGCCTTAGTTGCTTCTATACTTTCACCATCTTTACTAAATAATTTTTTGACAAATTGATTGCTCACCTTATCAAAGCCCTCGACTGCACTCTGCTCAATTTTTTTGTAAGCACTCACGGTATTTTGTTCAATTTTTTGATAAGAGGCTACTACTTTTTCTTCAATTTTTTCATTTTTATCTGCTAATGACATTATTTTTTCTCCTCTATTAATTTATAAAAATAGTAAATTTAAGTCTGGAAAGCCACTATTTAAAAAATAAGTAAGCCCCATCACTAAAATTGCCACGGCTGTAAATACACTACCTGTAATATAACGTTTATTACCTATCATCTTGCCTTTAGTAAAATAAGCTGGTAATAAAAGTATTACTAAACCAACTGACAACGCTAACGCGGATAGCAATACCGATACCGCACCTAATCCCATTCCAATATTAAAAAACACCAAAATAATGGAAGCAATCACGCCAAGTAAACTAATGCCCCAAATACCATATCGTGTACCAACAAATAATCCATCAATTACTTTAAATAATCCCATTTTAAGCCTCTTTCTCTATTTTTATGTCCGACGATGTTTTTTGACAAGAACGCCAATCGTAATAGCAACAACTCCAACAATTCCACCAATTACAGCTTTAGTTAAATCCATATTTTTCCTCCTATTTGGTTACTTTGAGCGTTTTTTTAGGAAAACGGCTACGGCAACAATTACAATAACGATGATGACGCCAATAACAACTGTAGATAATTCCATTTCTTTCCTCCTATTTGGTTACTTTGAGCGTTTTTTTAAGAAAACGGCTACGGCAACAATTACAACAACGATGATGACGCCAATAACAACTGTAGATAATTCCATTTCTTTCCTCCTATTTGGTTACTTTGAGCGTTTTTTTAAGAAAACGGCTACGGCAACAATTACAACAACGATGATGACACCAATAACAACTGTAGATAATTCCATTTCTTTCCTCCTATTTGATTACTTTGAGCGTTTTTTTAGGAAAACGGCTACGGCAACAATTACAACAACGATGATGACACCAATAACAACTGTAGATAATTCCATTTCTAAACCTCCTCTTTTTTAATTTATAATAGACAATTACCTTGCTTGCTGATTTCATAAATTTCATCGTACTTCTTTTCAATTATTAGATTGAAGCTCTTCGTTTTCACTAATTTTAATTTATTAAAAATAAAATACGGTAAAATCCAACCAATCAAGCCTGGAATCGCCAAAACGACCATCAATATTGTTAAATTAGCATCAATTGCAAATACCGCTCCTGCCATAAAACAGGTTCCAATTAGACCTATCGTAAAACCAACAATAGAAGCTAAAAATGTTTTTTGTTTTTCTAATTTTTGAATTTCTTCAAGTGTCACATCAAAATTTCTTTGCAATTTAGTTAATTCCGCTTTATGCTGAATTGCACGATTTCGTTTGAATTTAACTGTAATTGAATTAATTGCCTGTGAGGGTGTTGAAGCACTAATCATTTGCCAACCAAAATTTTCGTAACCATCAATGATTAATGTTGAAAAGTCTTTTGCAATGGTTACATCACGATATTCATAACCAATAAATAATTCCTTTTTTTCAGACATTAGATTCATCCTTTCCTCTATTAAATTTTATATTGTTAAATTACGATAGAATTGTTAATAATAATTTGCTGAATTGTTTCTAAATCATTAATCCTCAAATAATTATTTGACTACTGATTTAACAAGTAATTTCTCTATGGATATAATTTATAATTAATTTGTTGATGAAATACTTCGATTTTGTTTCTAAATTATTAAAGACAAAAAAGAAGCGGGTTTAATTCCGCTTCTTTTTTATCTAATAAAAAATTCATTAGCCATCAAGCTTTTAATTAATCAATTGGTATTTGCTTCATCATGAATTTCATTAAATCAACACGACTAATTGTGCCAATTAATTGCTCATCCTTGGTAACAGCTACCTTATTTTTCTTTTGCTCTGAGAACAGTTTTATAACCTCCATTAAAGACATATCTGTTGTAATTTTCAAGGGCTGCGGAAAAGCAACAGTCATTACATTTTTCTGAAGAAGCTCTTGAATTTTATCTGAAAAGCTTTCGCGATCTAAAATATTTAAAGTGAAGCCCTCTGAATTCGTAAAAACATAATCATTTTTAGAAAGAAATCGAAGGATATCGCCATCTGAAATAAAACCAACTAAGCGATTTTTAATATCTACAACCGGTAAACCACTTGTTCGATAACTCGTAAAAATTTGAATTACTTTTTTAATGTCATCCGTATCCAAAACTGTATACGGTGTTGAATTCATCGCCTCTTTTAAATCATAATTATCTGCCTCATCGATCTCTTTTAGGTCCTTATTACGGATTTTAAAAATAACTAAAATGAGTGCAATTAAGGCAATTAACACACCTAACAGGAAGGTCACTTGCACACCCTTTAGCTCAGCATCGATTGAAGCTGGATTGTTGGCCTGACTGGCTACTATAGACATCACAGAAACCATAATTGCCGTACATAAGGTAGAGGCAACCTGACGTAAGGTACTTGATAGCGCATTACCATGATTTAGAACCTCATCAGATAAATTACTGATTGACCAAGTGTTAACTGGTGTATTGGCAAACATTAAACCAATGGAGCGAATCGCATAGCACAGCATAATCATAAATATAGTTGTATCAAAGTTAAATAACACCATGCCAAATGACCCTGCTGAGATTAAAACAACACCAAATATCGCTAAATATCTCGCACCAAAACGATCAAAAATTTTGCCCGCTAAAAAACCTGAAAGTGCGCCTAAAATTGCACCAGGCATCATGATCAATCCTGAAATCGTCGCAGATAACCCTAAAACATTTTGAATATATAATGGTAGTGTGATTGCAGCTGCTGAAAGTGAAGCTTGAATTAGCATTGAAATAACTACCCCAATTAAATACTGCTTATCCTTCAAAACACGTATTTCTAAGAAGGGCTGTGACAGCTTTAATTGTCGACGAGCAAAAAATAATAAAATTAACACACCTACAATAATTAAAATAATCGCTGGCAAGCGCATCGATACATCTGCAATTTGTGAAAAGCCATATAATAGACTAAATAAACCAAGAGATGACTGAAGCACTGATATTTTATCAAGTGTTACAGCTTTCTGCTCCCCAAAGTTTTTTAGAAATATTGCTGCAATAAAGATAATAACAGCACTCAAAGCTGCCATAAATAAAAACATCATCCGCCAACCAACTTTATCCGTTAAAATGCCTGAAATTGTTGGTCCAATTGCGGGGGCAAACATTAAAACTAAATTATATAGTCCCATTGCTGATCCACGTTTTTCTCGCGGATAAACCAAAAGTAAAACCGTCATTGACATTGGTAGCATGATACCTGAGGTAATTGCCTGTAAAAAACGGCCAACTAAAAGCATTGGAAAATTTAATCCCCAAGCGCCTAGAGAACTACCGAGCAGGAAAAACAAAAAACTACCGATAAACAGCTTCCTCGTTGAAAAACGATCCATTAAAAATGCAGAAATTGCAATTACAATTGCATTAACCAGTGTAAAACCAGAAACCAACCATTGAGCCGTTGTTGCGCTCACTGCTAAATCATTCATCACTGACGGCAATGCGGGATTCATTGTCGTTTGATTTAAGACGGCTAAAAAAGAGCCCAAAATTAAAACAATTACCGTAATTTTATTTCTCCTAGTCATTAATATCTTGCCATCCTTCATTAATCTTTTTTGAAATTTCAATATACTGCTCTGTCAACTCAATAAACTTTTTTGTATCTGCCAATCCCATCACCTTAAATATTTGCTCTGAATGTGCAATAACTAGTAAATTCTCCTGTTTAATCCACTCTGAGCCTGCTTCGGTAAGGATGATCTGTTGCTTACGCTTATCAATTGAATCCAACTTTCGAGTAACAAAGCGTTTTGCTTCTAAACGATTAATAATTGCTGTAATCCTAGCAGCACTGCTGTTTAAGCGAAGGCTTAGCGTAACAGGTGAAGCAGTACCCCCAGAATGTCGCAATGAATTCAAAACAAATTTTTCGCCTCTGGAATAGTCTTGAATGCGATCCAGTGCTGCGTTTTTCCTAAATTCAGGTACAATTATTTGCAGATATTCCTCAGCTAATTTTGTATAGTCAGACATTCTATACACTCACTTTCTTTTTAGTTAATAGTGTTAACTATTATACGCATAAAAATAAAAAATGACAAGGTATAAACGGAACTGACACTATAATTAGATACAATTAAAAAAGAGCACCTCAAATTTAGTAAAATAAATTTGGAGGTGTTTTTCTAATGGCAAAACATAATTATTATCCGGAGACATTAAAAATTCAGATCGTTGAGAGATTATTAGCAGGAGAATCGGCTTCATCCCTTCGGGAAGAA
>NZ_JABJXU010000014.1 GCF_013155265.1 Enterococcus sp. MMGLQ5-1
ACCGTTTTAGCCGGTACGACCTACCCAATCTCAACAGAGCTGCCAGCTCGAGTGGGCTATGACTTTTCTGGCTGGCAGGCGGATGATGCGGCAAAAACCATTTATCAACCAGGCGCTAGCATTGTCAATGTGCAAGCACACATTACTCTGACTGCCCAATGGTCCAAGCCTCTAAAGGTCAGCTATGCCAAGGGCACAAGTGATTTAGTGATTGGTCTGCCACCGCAAGCCACGGTGCGTGCCGGTTTTGATTATCAGATTCCAGCCACAGAAGCACCAGCTCGCATCGGCTATGTTTTCACTGGCTGGCAAGCAGATGATGCAGCGCAAACGATTTATCAAGCAGCTGATACGCTCGAAAAATTGAGCCGTGATACCGTTTTGACGGCGCAATGGCGCAAGCAATATCTGATTCGCTATGCCAAGGGGACTGGTGATGCGGTTACAGGCTTACCCGCGATAAGCCTTGTGCCAGCCGGTGCAGATTATCAGGTTGCCACTGAAATCCCAACGCGTGCGGGCTACACCTTTATCGGCTGGCAAGCAGACGACGAAGGCGAGACGGTTTATCAAGGCTCGGCTGTGCTTGTGGCGATTCAACGCAATCACCTCTTAACTGCCCAATGGGCACTTGAAAAAGCTGAGACACCACCAACTCAGCCAACGGAGCCATCAGAGTCACAGGCCTCGGAAGCCTCAAAATCGTCTGCGCCTAGTCAAACGAAGCAGCAGCAGGTACCTCATGATAAGCGCTGGCGTCATTTTAGCTTACCGCGGACAGGTGAAGCCTTGCTTAGCCCAGCTATTGGCCTAGCTGTGATTATGCTTGTGACTATTATCTTGTACTATAAGCGCAAACAACGAAATAAGGACTAAGCTATATTTGTGTTAAGCCCCTCAGAATCGCTGCTGAGGGGTTTTTTGTGCGACTCTGGTATTGTTTCGCAGAAAGAATACCAAATTCACGTTGAAAGTGCTGTTTTTGTGCGAATCTGGTATTGTTTCTCGGAAAGAATACCAAATTCACGTTGAAAGTGCTGTTTTTGTGCGAATCTGGTATTGTTTCGCAGAAAGAATGCCGAATTCACGTTGAAAGTGCTGTTTTTGTGCGAATCCGGTATTGTTTTGCAGAAAGAATACCAAATTCACGTTGAAAGTGCTGTTTTTGTGCGAATCTGGTATTGTTTCGCAGAAAGAATGCCGAATTCACGTTGAAAGTGTTGTTTTTGTGCGAATCTGGTATTGTTTCTCGGAAAGAATACCAAATTCACGTTGAAAGTGCTGTTTTCCTGCGAATCTGGTATTGTTTCGCAGAAAGAATACCAAATTCACGTTGAAAGTGCTGTTTTTGTGCGAATCCGGTATTGTTTCGCAGAAAGAATGCCAAATTCACCTGTTAGGCGTTGTTTTTTTGCAAGCGGAAAGTCGTAGCTTTTGAAATTTTTGGCATTGATTATGCACCCGCTCATCTAGCTTTGTACTTACACTCAATTGATAAGTGAAAAGATGCAAAAAACGTTTTAGTTTCTACAATCAGTAAAAGCTAAAACGTTTTTTAAATTGTTCTTTATTTTTCCTTGATGACTTTTTTGAGTTTTTCGACTGCTAAATTGCAATCGTCTGTCGTTGCAATTAATGGGGGTGTGAGGCGAATCGTTGACTCATTAAGCATGGTCACTAGCATTTGATTATTGAATAAGGCAATTTTAACCTCATGTGCAATTGGTTGATTAAATTCAACTGCTATCAATAAGCCTAATCCACGTACCTCCTTAATCTTTGGTAAATTTCGTAGCTGTTTTTGCAGGTATTGTCCGACCTCAGCAGCGTTTTGAGCAAGGTTTAAATCAATTAGTTCGGAAATGGCAGCGTAGCTTGCTGCACAGCAGAGGGGACTGCCACCATAGGTTGAACCATGCGCACCGCTGTCAAAAGCAGTTGCCACTTTGGCAGTGGCGCAAATGGCTCCGATTGGTACGCCACCGCCCATTCCTTTGGCCATTGACACAATGTCTGGCTTGATATCATAATATTGGAATGCCATATTTTCACCAGCTCTGCCCCAGCCTGTTTGGACTTCATCTAAAAGCAGTAGGATATTTTTTTCATCACAAAATTGACGAACGCCCTGCAAATAGCTTTTGTCTGCCACGTTAACCCCACCTTCACCTTGGATGGGCTCGAGCATAATGGCAATGGTGTCTTCGGTATAGCTGGTCTTGATTGCTTCAAGGTCATTAAAGGGGACATAAGCAAAGCCGGGTACTCCGGGTAAATAGCCCAGCTGATTTTTAGTATCAGGCTGTCCGGTTGCTGATAAGGAGCCGAAGGTGCGACCATGAAAGCTTTTTTTAGCCGTAATAATACGATATTTATTTGGTCCAAAATGCTCAACACCATATTTACGAGCAAGCTTTATCATTGCTTCGTTGGCTTCAGTACCTGAATTTTGAAAAAAGATTTTATCCATGCCGATTGTTTCGCAAATAAGCTTGGCCAAAATGGCTTGCGGTATAGTGTATGGATAGTTGAACGTATGTAAAATACAGTCTGCCTGATTTTTGATTGCTTCAACGACCTTTGGATTGCGATTACCAACATTATTAACAGCAACGCCACCATAAAAATCAAGATAGCCTTTACCTTGCTCATCATAGAGATACATCCCTTCGGCTGTTTCGGCAATAAAATCAAAACGCTCATAGGTTTCAATCATATATTTTTTGGCAAATGCTTTGATTTCAGCCGCTGTGTAGTTTAAATCTGCTAATTTCATGATCACCTTGCTCCTTAATTTTAAATATTGCCATAGCCTTGTCATCATCTGATTGAGAGGCTATGGCATTTATTTTGATCAATTATTTAATATTTTCTGTTTTGCCATCCTCAACAGAAACAAAGTTTTCTTCCGTTAAGCCATATTTTTCAAGAATTGTGAGTAAGGTACCGTCTTCTTTCATTTCGTTTAGGTATTTATTGACTTCGTCTAATAATTCCTTATTATCAAAGCTAATCGCAGAGGCAATCCGCCCTTTTTCTTTTGGTACATAGCTTTCCATGATTTCAACATTTAGGGAGTTATCTGTTTTCATAAGGTAAGATGCAATTGGCAATTCGACAATAATCGCATCAACCTTACCAGTATTTACACCCAGCATAAGTTCAGTTGTTTTACCAAAGGTTACAACCTCCTTAACCTTACCTTCTTCCTTCCAAGCTAAAGCGAAATCATAAAAGGCAGTTCCCTTTTGAGCGCCGATTGTCTTATCCTTTAAATCATCAAAGCTTGTTAAGCCTGAACCCTTTTTGGTAATAATGGTATCACCGTATTCGTACCAAACATCTGAGAAATAGGCAATTTCTAGCCGTGCATCTCGAATATACATCCCATCAGCGACGATATCAGCATTTCCCTTGTTGAGCTCTAATAGTAAGTTTTCAAAGGCGAATTGTTTCATCTCTAGGGTTTCAAAGCCAGCACGCTTGCCGATTTCTCGTAAAATATCAGCGTCAATTCCTGTTAATTCCTTTGTGCCTTCATCCATATAAGCAAAGGGTGCATCGTTTTGTGTTGCGACAGTAATCGTTTTTGTTTTTTTAATCTCTTCTAGCGCGTTTCCTTTTTCTTGACTAGCTTCTTCACTTGATCCCCCGCAAGCTGCTAATAAAATACTTAAAAATGCAATCGATAAACCGAATAATAATGTTTTTCCTTTTTTCATAATTTTCTCCTTTTTTAAGCCACTGAAGCTAGAGTGGATGCTGAGCCAGCTTTTGTTGGCGATTGACGAGCTTGTTTTATTTTTCGACAATTTGTCGGTGTAGCCATGTTTAGTTGATTTTGCTTTGTATTTGCCAAAGCTTCAAAATTTTTTCGGTCGTTAAATTGCCTAGTGTATTTTCGACACTTTTTTGATTGATTAAGGTTTCCTTGGTATATTGCTTCAAGACCTCAGCCTCAATCGCTGGTGGGTACCCTAATAAATCAGTTAAAGCGGTCTGAAGCTCACTTTGATTGAGACCGATTGCTGTCATTGCGCTTGCCAGCTTTTCTACATTAATTGATTCTAAATATTCAATATAGGTATTCATTAAAAAGCCATTAGCAGCACCGTGAGCGGTATGGTGATGATAGGTATAAGCATAGCCCATCGCATGAACAACAGTGACACCTGTTTGTGATAAAACGAAACCACCAAGCAAGGAGAGGTACATTAATTTTTCCCGAACCTCAGGCGTAAATTGCCGTTTGAGTAAGTAAGGTAAGACTTCGCCAAATCTTTTTAAACCTTCTAAAGCAATAATATCTGTGATTGGATTGCTTTTAACTGAAAGATAGCCTTCAAATAGATGAGAGAAGGTATCGATTGCTGTTTCTATTGTTGTTTTTTCACCAACAGAATAAGTATATTTTGGATCGAGTAAGGCAAATTTGGGGTAAGTATAGCTATTTCCGAAGCTTAATTTCGTTCCTAAATCCTCACGGGTCATCACTGAATAACAAGTTACCTCTGATCCGGTACCTGAAGTCGTAGGCACCGCGATGACTGGTAGCGCGGTATCGAAGCTGTTTTGAACCATGTTTTGTGCTGAAACGTCTGTTGCAAGTACGGCGATTGCCTTCGCAGCGTCTAAAGGTGAGCCGCCTCCTATTGCAATGATGAAGTCACAATTTTTAGCTTTTGCCACTTTGGCACCGGCTTGACAGGTTTTGATTGTTGGGTTATTTTCCACCTCATCAAAAAGCTGATATTTGATTGCTTCTCTTTCAAGACAATCGGTAATGTCCTTTAAGGCACCACTGGCAATGGCGGAGTGCTTACCTGTTACAATTAAAGCTTTAAAACCAATAATCCACTGTGGGCTCGATTGCTGAATAATATCGTTTCCGAGCTGAACTGAGGTGGGTAGAGAAAAATTAACTTTCATCACTAAAACTCCTTTTTATTCTTGAAATGATTGCAGGATTTACAATGTTCTTGAAATATTATATAATTTAATTTATCTGAAAATTCAGACAAAAAATTGCGAATGAGGTGAATCACTAATGGCAATTGAATTAAGACCCGTTTTCTATGCAACCCGTGAACGCTATAAGATGAGTCTCTTAGCAGGTGGAGAAACAATTGACAATATGTTTAATTGGGTTTATACCATTGAGCGCATTGAGTATCTCGATGACCTGTACGGTGACGAATTATTAATTACGACCTGTGCTTTTGTCACAGACGAGGCAAGCCTGTTTCAATTTGTAAAGAAGATTATTGACTATCCTAGAGTTGAGTTTGCTGGCTTAATTATTATGACTGGTGGTAATATTGACCATATTTCGCAAAAGGTGATTGATTTGTGTAATGATGCCAATCTTCCTCTATTTAGAATTCCTTGGGAAATTCATTTAGTTGATTTATTAAGAGATTATATTTCCAGATTATTTATGACTGAAAAGCTTTCCTTCTCATTAATGGGTGGTATAAAAAATGCGATTTTTGAGCCAAATAATAAAGCTGCTTATGCTTCTCAATTGGAGCGAAATCGTTTTAGCTTAGATGCCCAATCCACAGTTATTTTATTGCGCAGTCAGCATGTTAATTTTTTGGAGCTTGATTTTAAGGATTATGAAATATTTCGCTCTCGTTTAGAAACGGCAGTTCATAAGCACCATCTGATTGCTTGTATTTTTGAATATCAGGACTATTTCTTTATAGTCTGCAATCAGGTGGTTCAGTCGGATTTTGAAGCCTTTATTGAAACTTTAATCGAGCTTGTAGCACATCGCTTTGAGGCTTGGCATTTGCATGTTGGTATTAGTGACTATGTTGAATCAATTTATCAGCTTTCCTTGGCATATAAGCAAGCGATTAATGCCATTGATTCAACCTTTAAATCGGGTAATTCTGTAATTCACCGCTATGAAGCAACCAGCATTAATAAATTATTTCTAGCGATTGAGGATACGCAATTATTAAACGATATTCATGACGAAATTCTGGCACCATTAATTGAATATGATGAAGCGAACGATGCCAACCTAACAGAAACATTGCGCATTTACCTATCCAATAACTCGAGTTTAATTAAGACAAGTGAGATTATGTTTACGCACCGCAATACAGTTCAATATCGCTTAAAGAAAATACGCGAAATTTTAAATGTTGATTTTAATTCGAGTGACCAAAAATTTAAGCTTTTACTCGCATTTTACATTCAACAAGGCTTATAAATCACCTTGAAAACTGTGTAATGTAAGTCTATCAATATTTTCAGAAAATGAATATGTTTCATGAAAATAAAATAATCTATGATTTTTTGGTCTGCAGGATAATACAAGCTAACATCATCATGTCAATATAAGAGCACAAATTAAAACGCAAGTCTTCCGATATGGAAATACTTGCGCTTTTTTTAATACTTGATTAATCCAAAAATACATTTTTTTTGCTTAACTCTAGCTGTTAGGAGATTGCCTTGGATTTCAACCTCAATTAATTGATTGGTAAAAATGGCTCTGCTAAATTGGACATCTATTGTCAAAACCTGTCTTGAAATTTCAGCCTCAATTTTAGCAAGGATTAAGGCGCCATAAACTAAACCGCTTTGATGAATTGTGTTGAAATCCCCACTTAATTGTGCGTAGCAATCCAGCTCTTTTTGCGTGACTATAAAAGAAAATTTCATAAGGCTTTTAGCACCGTCTCAAACTCAATATTTTTAAACCCTAGCTGGAATTTAACAACCAGGTCTATTTTTTCTTGGTTACTAATCTCAATTTGACAATCCAAGATGGTTTGCAATTGTCGTCTCGTATGCCCTTTTTTTATTTTTAAGCATAGCTGATAGTCAGAATCAAGTGCTGGTGTGTGCAGCATTTCTATTCTTTCGTTTATTAAAATGGGCTTTAAAGCATCAATTGCCTTTAATTCAAAGGCTTGCCATAGATGGGTGAAATAGCTTAAGGGAATTTGTTTGCTTTGATAGCCCAGTTTTTGTTTATAAATCGTCAAAAGTGTGCGACTTAAATAATAATGCTTGAAAAGTATCAGCTCACCTAATCGGCTTTCAATGACCTGAGCTTGAAGCCGCTGGGGCATATTTTTTCGTTCATACTTTTGATTGGCTTTTAAAGGCAGTTCACAAACTGTATAGATGCGGTCAAGCTGCTGTATTTTAGAGCGTTCCTCAATAATTTTCTGATTGATTAGGCTGATACCTTGTCGCTTATGCTTCCAAATAATTGCGACACTAATCGTTTCACCATAATATTCATCAGTCTCTCCAAAAACAAGGCAGGCCTGTATGGATTCAAAGGTCTGTAAAAAGTTTTCTACCTGCTCAACGGCAATCTTTTCACCGCCCTTTTTAATCATCATCTGCTTTCGACCAACTAAGGTAACATTTCTTTTATCGAGCATCAAATCATCGCTAAGCTGGAGGTATTTTATGCTTTGTGGCGCTGCATTAAAGTAACCAGAAAACAGCATATCACTTTCAATGATTGGCTTTCCATCTTTAAAATTCAATATTACATTTGGGAAAAGCTGGCCTAAATGCTCAGGCTTTGTCGACTGTTGGATTTGACAGATTGAAATAAAGCTAGTTTCACTTGCACCATAAAAATTGAAAAGTCGGGTGCCCGCGAGGACATTTTGGCAGCGCTGATAAGATTTTTGATGAAAAGAAGCGCCGCTTAAGAAGATTGTCAAATCAGACCTGTTTAAACTAATCTTATTATTATCCGCGAAATTTAAATAAGCATTGAGCATTGTTGGCACTAGATATAAGCTACACTCACCGTCCTCCATGAGTAATTTGGCAAGTGACTTAACTGAAAATTTTTCATAAAGATAATAGGTTTGCCCAAAGTAAAGACTTTGAACCAGTGCATATAAATTAAGCGAATAACCAATCGGTCCAAAGGCAGCTACTTTAGCGTTTGTTGATTGAGGGACAAGCTGGTTTAGCGCTTTAAAGCTAGCTTTCCAGGACGCTTTATTTCGATAGTAGCCTTTCGGCAATCCCGTAGTACCGCTTGTAAAACCGACGAATAGTATGTTGGTTGCTGTTAATAATTGTGCTTTGGTAGCTTCAGATTTCAATTCAAGGAGCGTTACCCGTGGTATTTTTAGTTTTAGATCAGCTTGCTGTGGGTTTATTTCTAAAAAAATGGCATCGTCGACGACTGCATTTTCATTGATTAGCGTTTCAAGCTCTGCAGTTGAAATGCCTTCAGGCAGAAATATCGGGACGCGATTGGTTTTGATTAGGGCATAAAACAGGTAGATAAAGTTTAAATTTGCTTCTGGCTTAAGGAATATGTAGCGTTTTGGAAGTTTGGATACTAAGATTTGATATGTTTTGCAATATTCTTTAAGCACTTGATAACTAATTTTCTGATTTTTAAAGACTAGAGCTGTTTCTAGTTTTCTCTGTGGATGAATCAAATTTTCCAATAGTAAACCTCCTATAAATATACAGTTTACCATTAACTAAATAAAAATGACATCGATTTTATTTCGTAAAGTCAATTAAAGCAATTATTAATACAATTATTTATAAAGCATGAAATTTAAGTTTGAAAGTTAACGTGTTTTCTGTTAGCATTATATAATGAATCTGTCACAATAATGGAGGTTGAGAATGCAGTTTATAATTATAATCGTTGCAATGGTAGGTTTAATGTGGTTCATGCAGCGCGGTCAAAAAAAGCAAGCACAGCAAAGGCAGGAGCTCTTAAATAATATGAAGCCAGGTGACGAAATCGTAACCATTGGTGGTTTACATGGTGTTTTAAGTGAGCTTGATGAAACAAACAGCACGATTACCTTGGATTGCGAAGGTGTCTATTTAGAATTTGATCGAGCAGCTGTTAAAACAGTAAAACCATCGGCTGTAGGTACTGAATCAATTGAGATTGATGAAACGGTTGTTGCATCAACTGAACCAAGTTCAGATGCTGAGCAGGATGAAGCAGCTGAAGATAAATCAGCTGAGTAATAATTAATTTTATTTTTAATTAAGCTTTATTTTCTATATTTTTAGAAAATAAAGCTTTTTTGTTCTAAACATTGTTACATAATGAATGAGTAAAATTGTATACAAATTCACAAAAGGTTATCTAATTACTATCCCATTGGGGCAAAATAGTGATAAGTAATAGTGTTTATGATAATAAAACGGTTTAATTTCAGCTGAAAAGGATTTATTCTAAGAAAAAAACTAATTTTTCTGAAAATTCATTCTAATTATAACTTGAAAATAATTTCACAAAAGGGTTTACATTTTGTTTTAGATGTGTATAATAGGAAATGTGAAATGCTTAACAACTAGATAAAACTTTAGGGGGATTTACCAATGGCAAAAACAGAAGTAAAAGTTGATGTTGCTAAAATGATTGATGATTTAGCAATTAAAGCTAACGTTGCTTTGAAGGAAATGGAAAACTTTACGCAAGAAGAGGTTGACCATATCGTTCATGAAATGAGTATGGCTGCTTTAGATAAGCATATGATGTTGGCAAAAATGGCAGTCGAGGAAACTGGACGCGGTATTTATGAAGATAAAGCCATCAAAAATATGTACGCTTCAGAATATATCTGGAATAGCATCAAGCATGATAAAACAGTTGGTGTGATTTCTGATGACAAGCAAACAGGACTTGTTCAGATTGCAGAGCCAGTTGGTGTAATCTGTGGTGTTACACCGACGACTAATCCAACCTCAACAACAATTTTTAAAGCAATGATTGCTTTAAAAACGCGTAACCCAATTGTATTCGCTTTCCATCCATCAGCTCAACAATGTTCTGCTAAGGCTGCTGAAATTGTTCGTGATGCGGCAATTAAAGCTGGTGCCCCTGAAAATTGTGTTCAGTGGATTGAGCATCCTTCAATTGATGCAACCTCTGCATTGATGAATCACCCAGGTATCGCAACAGTTCTCGCAACTGGTGGTGCTGCTATGGTTAAATCAGCATATTCAACAGGTAAACCAGCACTTGGTGTAGGTCCTGGTAATGTACCATCATATATTTGCAAAGATGCTAAAATTAAACGTGCAGTTAATGACTTAATTGTTTCAAAAACTTTTGATAACGGTATGATTTGTGCTTCTGAACAAGCTGTAATCGTAGACAAAGAAGTTTATGAAGAGGTTAAGGCTGAATTTGCAGCACATCAATGTTATATTGTTAGCGATAAGGCTGAATTACAAAAGCTTGAAAATGCTGTGATGAATGAAGGTAAATATGCTGTCAACCCTAAAATCGTAGGTTACTCAGCAGAATATATTGCTGAATTGGCTGGTATCAAAGTACCTAAAGGTACAAAAATGTTAATTGCTGAGCTTGAAGGTGTTGGTGCGGATTATCCATTATCTCGTGAAAAGCTTTCTCCAGTCTTAGCGATGCTAAAAGCAACTTCAACAGCTCACGGCTTTGATTTATGTGAAGCGATGCTTGAATTAGGTGGCTTAGGACATACTGCGGTTATCCATACTGAAGATGAAGATTTACAAATCAAATTTGGCTTACGGATGAAAGCTTGTCGTGTCCTTGTTAATACACCATCTGCCGAAGGTGGTATTGGTAACATTTACAATGAAATGATTCCATCATTGACATTGGGTTGTGGTTCTTACGGTAAAAACTCTGTTTCAAGAAACGTATCAGCTGTTAACTTAATTAATGTTAAAACTTTAGCTAAACGGAGAAATAATATGCAATGGTTTAAATTACCGCCAAAAATCTATTTTGAAAAGAATTCATTACAATACCTCCAAAAAATGGAAAACGTTGAACGCGTAATGCTTGTTTGTGACCCTGGTATGGTTCAATTTGGCTATGCAGACTTAGTTCGTGCTGAACTTGCCAAACGCAAAAATGATGTTAAGGTCGAAGTCTTCTCAGACGTTGAGCCTAACCCTTCAACAAATACTGTTTATAAAGGATTAGAAGTATTCACTTCATTCAATCCAGATACGATTATTGCACTTGGTGGTGGTTCAGCAATGGATGCTGCTAAAGCAATGTGGTTGTTCTTTGAGCATCCAGAAACAAGTTTCTTTGGTGCAAAACAAAAATTCTTAGATATTAGAAAACGTGCTTACAAGATTCCTGCAGCAATCAATGCAAAATTTGTATGTATTCCAACAACTTCAGGTACTGGTTCAGAAGTTACGCCATTCGCTGTAATTACTGACTCTGACGATCATACAAAATATCCATTGGCTGACTATGCATTAACGCCTGATGTGGCAATTATTGACCCACAATTTGTATTATCAGTACCGGCTAGTGTTACTGCTGATACAGGGATGGACGTTTTAACTCACGCCATTGAATCATATGTTTCTGTAATGGCAAGTGATTATACTCGTGGTCTATCATTGCAAGCAATTAAGCTAGTATTTGAATATCTTGAAAAATCAGTAAAAACTGGTGATGCAGAAGCTCGTGAAAAAATGCATAATGCATCTACAATGGCTGGTATGGCATTTGCTAATGCCTTCTTAGGTATTTGTCACTCAATCGCCCACAAGGTTGGCGGTGAATGGGGGATTCCACACGGACGTACAAATGCAATCTTATTACCACATATCATCCGTTTTAATGCCAAGGATCCACAAAAGCATGCAATGTTCCCTAAATATGATTACTTTAGAGCTGACCAAGATTACGCAGATATTGCTCGTTTCTTAGGCTTGCAAGGTAAGAATAATGCAGAGCTTGTCGAAGCTTTAGCGAAGAAGGTTTACGATTTAGGTATTACAGTTGGTATTGACATGAACTGGAAGGCACAAGGCGTTACTAAGAAATTGATGGCTGATACAATTGACCATTTAGCTGAAAAAGCATATGAAGATCAATGTACGACAGCTAATCCAAAAGAACCTTTAATCTCTGAATTGAAGGGAATTATCGAAATCTGTTACGATTATAAAGCCTAGTTGTTAAGCTAATCGTTTCTGATATGCAAAGCACCCCAACGTGGGTGCTTTGTTTTTTTGTGAATACGGTATTGTTTCCGGGAAACAACCCCAAATTCACGCGCTCAGCGTTATTTTTTTGCGAATACGGTATTGTTTCTCGGAAACAATTCCAAATTCACGCGCTCAGCGTTATTTTTTTGCGACAACGGTATTGTTTCCGGGAAACAATTCCAAATTCACGCGCTCAGCGTTATTTTTTTGCGACAACGGTATTGTTTCTGGGAAACAACCCCAAATTCACGCGCTCAGCGTTATTTTTTTGCGACAACGGTATTGTTTCTCGGAAACAAACCCAAATTCACGCGTTGAGCGTTGCTTTTTTGCGACAACGGTATTGTTTCTCGGCAACAACCCCAAATTTGACCAATAAAAAATGGGTCGAAATATTTATTAGTTTAATTTATTATAGAGTCATTTTTTATCATTCTTTTTAATCTGAGCGATAAAAATATTATCAAATTTAAAGGTATGACTTAGTTATTAGCACTGCTTTTCGTCTTTTTTGAGCTTATAGACTGTGTTATAATTTTTATCGAGGTGAAATAATGGCGAAACGAACAAGAACAAAATCAACCAGAAGAAAAACAAAAAAGGAATTAGCGCGAGAAGCTAGAATTCGTTCAATCATAATCATTATTATAAGCATTTTAATCCTAATGGCTGGCATATTTAAAGTTGGCTTTGTCGGTGTAGTCGTCTATAATCTATTACGTTTAATTGTTGGCGAATCAGCGATAATTTTAGCAATATTAAGTATTATTTTATTAAGCTTGGTTTTATTTCGTCAAACGGACCTTTTAAAAAATAATCGCCATATTTGGATAGGTACTTTAATCGTCTATCTATCTAGTATTTTGATGTATCAGTCGATTCTCTATCTAGGGTTAGCTAAACAAGAACAAAGCATTATTGGTTATACTTTCAAGCTGTGGCTGAATGATTTTACCGCATTAAAAACGATGGCCAATTTAGGTGGTGGGCTAATTGGGGCTCTTATCTATAGTGCAACGCATTTTCTATTTGATACAGTTGGAAGTATTGTCATTGCTGTGATAGGGATGATCGCTGGCTTATTTATGATGCTGCCAATTTCAATTAGCAATGTGATGGAGTGGGTTGAAAAATGGCGTAATCGGCCAAGAAAGGCGCCAAAGGTCAAAAAGCCACGTATTGTGGCGGAAAGCCAAGCGGCTGAGCAGCAAATAGCTGATGAATCAGAGACGACCTTATTAGAGGCACAGAAGCTGTCATCATATCAACCTTTTTCTGATGAGCCAGTCAAGCTGGTGGATACCGTTGAAAACCTAGAGATGAATGATGAGGATTTGGCTACCGATACTTCAGAGCAAACCGAAGAATTTGAGCACTTCTCTGGCGTGACATTGGAGGATGAGGCAAATTATGAATTACCTCCGATAAGCTTATTGAAAAAGATGCCAGCTCAGAGTCAAAATGGTGAGCGCCATCGAGCACGTAATCGTGAGCAAGTGCTTCTGGATACCTTTCAGGCTTTTAACATTGAAGGGATTCAAATTGTCGATACTAAAATTGGGCCCTCTCTAACTCAGTATGAATTGAAGCTGCCGCTTGGTATGAGAGTGAATAAATTTGAAAATCTTGCTAAGGATTTATCCCTTGCTCTAGGGACCAGTGATATCCGAATTGAAGCGCCAATACCCGGCAAAAGCTTAGTTGGGATTGAAATCCCAAATCAAACCTCGATGACGGTTTCGTTTAGAGAGGTGGCCGAGGCTGCGCTCTCAAGCAGTCATTTATTAGAGGTGCCACTCGGACGGGATATTGAAGGCAATGTTCGAAGCTTTGATTTAACGCGGATGCCGCATTTATTGGTAGCTGGCTCGACTGGTTCAGGGAAATCGGTAGCGATTAACGGTATTATCACGAGTATTTTGATGAAGGCAAAGCCTTCTCAGGTCAAATTTATGATGGTTGATCCTAAGATGGTTGAGCTATCTGTTTATAACGATATTCCACATTTACTAACACCAGTCGTGACTAATCCTAAGAAAGCCGCACGTGCTTTGCAAAAAGTAGTTGAGGAGATGGAGCGCCGCTATGAGCTATTCAGTTTACTTGGGGTTCGGAATTTAGCCGGCTATCAGGAAAAGATGATTGAATCGCAAAAGTCAGATGAAATTCTGGAAAACTTACCGTTGATTGTGGTGATTGTCGATGAATTGGCAGATTTAATGATGGTTGCTAGTAAGGAAGTTGAAGATGCGATTATTAGACTTGGTCAAAAGGCACGTGCAGCAGGCATTCATATGATTTTGGCAACACAAAGACCGTCAACGGATGTTATTTCTGGTTTAATTAAAGCGAATGTACCAAGTAGAATGGCGTTTGCTGTTTCTAGCGGGATTGATTCCAGAACGATTTTGGATATGAACGGTGCTGAAAAATTACTTGGTCGAGGCGATATGCTCTTTAAGCCAATTGATAAGAATCATCCAATTCGGATTCAGGGTGCTTTTTTATCGGATGGTGAAGTCGAAAATATTGTAACCTTTATTAAGAATCAAAGTGAAGCTGAATATGTTGAGCATTTTGAGCCAGAAGAAATTGAGACCAGCGATAATAAAGAAGCCGCTGGTCAGGATGAGCTATTTGATGAAGCTAGAGCGATGGTGATTGAGGCTCAAAAAGCAAGTGCTTCAATGCTGCAGCGTCGACTGGGCACAGGCTTTAATCGGGCAACTCGATTAATGGATGAGCTAGAGCAGGCTGGAGTGATTGGTCCTGCGGTGGGGACAAAGCCAAGAGAAGTGCTGATTGCCAAGACTGAGGAGTCTGAATAGTTTTTTGAAAGGAACAGAGTAGGTAGATTAATAAAAATCAAAAGGTAGTCATTTTAGGCTGGCTACATTTTGATACGTTGAAATCAACCCTAATTGATGACGAGAAAAAGGCTGAACCTAATGTCCAACTTTCAGAATGTAGACAAAGTATACGTTTAGAGTATGCTTTGTCTTTTTAGCTATGTGATAAATTAGACCTATAAAATGGCAGCATTCAAGCAGTCCTGAGCAACGCAAAAAGCAGCACAAAAAATGTGCTGCCATAGAATATAGACAAATCATCAATGATAATTCGGGTATTTGGCTACGATATGAAGTTGGACTTAATCGCCAACTTTTTTAGTTTTTGACTGCTGAAGCAAACTCTTCGTTTTCAAATGCTTGATCAATGATTTCTTTTAATTGTTTAGCAGAGGTTTCCATTAATTGTTGCTCGTGGTCATTTAATGGAATTGGTACGATTTCTTTGATACCGCTAGCATTAATTACTGCTGGTGCACCAATGAAGACATCGTTTAAGCCATATTGACCTTCCATATAGACAGACAATGGTAAAACTGCATTTTCATCATCAAGAATTGCTTTTGTAATACGAGCAAGCGCAGTTGCGATACCGTAGAATGTAGCACCCTTCTTCTCGATAATTGTATAGGCTGCATCACGAACGCCAATGAATAAATCAATTAATTCTGCATCATCAAAGTTTTCGCGTGTTTTTAACCAATCTTCAAGCTTAACACCAGCTACATTGGCATGAGACCATACTGCAAATTCTGAATCACCATGTTCACCCATAATGTAAGCATGAACTGAACGTGCATCAACGTCAATTTTTTCAGCTAATGCTTGGCGGAAACGGGCAGAGTCAAGTGAAGTTCCTGAACCGATTACTTTTTCCTTAGGGAAACCAGAGAATTTCCAGGTAGAATAAGTTAAGATATCAACTGGATTTGCAGCTACAAGGAAAATACCATTAAAGCCAGATTCAACGATTTGAGTAACAACTTCTTTGTTGATCCGTAAGTTTTTTTGCACTAAATCTAAACGTGTTTCGCCAGGCTTTTGAGGCGCACCAGCTGTAAGAACTACTAAATCTGCATCATGTGCATCAGCATAGCTTGCGGAATAAATCTTTTTTGGAGAAGTGAATGCTAAGGCATTAGACAAATCAATTGCATCACCCTCAGTTTTATCCTTAAAAATATCAACAATACCTAATTCTTGAGCGATTCCTTGTGTAACGAGTGAGAAAGCATAAGATGAACCAACGGCACCATCACCAACAAGAATTACTTTTTTGTGTTTTTTTTCAGTCATTTTTTGCGACAACCTCTCTTGTGTAATTATTCATTAACCGTAAATATTCTAACATTTCCAAAACATAATGTCACAAAAAGTATGAAAAAAATCAAAAAATTTACAGAAAACGTTTTCTTGGGGTCAAAGTAACTATAAAAAATTGATTAAAGCTTGCTTTAAATTAAATTAGCTAATAGCCGATTAGACAACGCCTTATACAGCATTGATTATAACAGAAAGATTCAAAAATTAATATTAATAGATATTGTGATTTTGATATTTCTGTGTTAGAATGCCGATGTACATTATGAAACATTTGGGGTGCTTTTATGCTGAGATTATACCCATTGAACCTGATATGGTTAGAACCATCGAAGGAAAATGTTGATTGTAGAGTTCAATAATAGTGATTAATAAGCGCTTTTTATTTTGCTTGAAATAATAGACTGGTCTGATAAGCCCCCTTTGATTCTATGTACAAAGAATACGAAGGGAGCTTTTTTTGATGAAAAAAAGTTGGATGTTACAGGATGTCGTTTTATTAGGATTAATTGCTTTTTTATTTGGTGGTATTTTTATGATTGCAGGTTATTTATATGCTGCATTGGCAGCATTTTTAACGCCTTTTGGTCTCTCTCCTTTTGCCAATGAAATTTTATTTGGTATGTGGACGATGGCCGCACCCGTTGCTGGCATTTTGATTCCAAAAAAAGGTAGTTCAACCTTAGGTGAATTATTAGCAGCTTTGGCTGAAATGCTCTATGGCTCCTATTTTGGACCAGCGGTTTTAATTTCCGGTTTAGTTCAAGGCTTAGGTACGGAGTTTGGCTTTTTTATTACCAAATATCAGCGCTTTGATAAGGTTGCTCTATTTTATGCTGCTATTGGGACTACCGTTTTTAGCTTTATTTATGAGTACTTTAGAATGTATACTGCCTATGGCTTTGGAATGGTTATTGCCTTGTTTTGTGTTCGCTTTATCTCTGTATTATTCTTTGGCGTTGTCTTAGTCTCGGCAATTATGAAGCTTTATCATAAGGTACAGCAATTGAATGTGAATGCCAAATGACAGGTATTAAATGCTCTAATTTATCCTTTAAACGTCAATCAACCCTAATTTTTGAAAATTTAAATTTTGATTTTAAAGCCCATCAGCTTTCACTTTTAGTTGGTGAGAGTGGCTGTGGCAAATCAACCTTGTTTAAGCTAATTGCTGGTTTTGCTGATTTGGAATATTCCGGTCAAATTGTTTTCGGACCAGAAGTATCTCAAAATACAAAATGTAAAATAGTCGGCTTTGTCTTTCAAAATCCGAATCGCCAATTCACAATGCGGACATTGCGCCGTGAAATTGTTTTTGCACTAGAAAATCTTAGATATAGTCCTGCTGAAATTGCTAGACGGTTGAATGCTGCTGTTGTCGAGCTTGAAGCAAGCGAATTATTGGATAGGCAGCTTAGTCAGCTTTCCGGTGGCGAAAAGCAGCGGGCAGCCTTGACCGTCTTAATTGCGATGGATGCCAATATTCTACTCTTGGATGAACCGTTTGCGAGCGTTGATTTTAAATCACGTCAGCAATTAATTCGCTTATTAGGGCAATTAAGAGATAATGGGAAGACGATTGTGGTATCAGATCATGATCTGATAGGCTATCAGGAGGTTGCAGACCATTTAATCAGGCTGGAAGATGGCCGCCTAAAAGAGCAACCGTTAACTGAATTAAATGATGCTCAAAAGGGCTATTGCCTGACTCAAACATTGTCAGGGCAGGCTTCATTTTTAAATTTAGCTGCGATTTCTATTCAAAATAATAATCGATTATTGCTAGATAATGCTTTTTGCAGTTTTAATCATGGCATCACTACTTTGACCGGTGATAATGGTAGTGGCAAATCAACATTATTGAGAGCAATTGCTCAACGGCAAAAATATCGTGGGAAAATGTTGTTTAACGGTAAAAAGCTAAAAAAAACAAGTCGTTTATATCGTAGCTTGACCTTGGTGGTTCAAGATGCTGAAAAGCAATTTATTGGATTGACACCACGAGATGAATTTGATTTTAATCAAGATATTAATGATGCGATGCAAAAAAAACAAAATGAAGCGATTAGCTTTCTTGGCTTATCCGATAAATTAGATTATAGTCTTTATCATTTAAGTGAAGGACAAAAGAAAATGGTTCAATTAATCAGTATGCTCAGCTTGGATTTATCGTTTTTAATGCTTGATGAACCCTTTACGGGCTTGGATGATCGTGCTTGTCGCTACTTTGTCGATTGGATTCAGGAAAAAGCAAAAAAACAGGATTTTTTAATTGTTTCTCATCGTTTAGCACCGCTTTGTCAGGCTAGTCAGTTTCATATCGAATTGACTGATCAGAAATTAATGGTAAAAGATGGAGGTAATGATGGTCTATAAAAAAACAGCTGTGCTTTGGTTGGCAATCCTAATTTTTATTTTTGCCTTAGAGCTTTCTTTCACAACCTCCTTTCTAATGAATTATTTTGTGATAGTCATTGCTTTAATCTATTTACTTCTATTAAAAAAAAACCGAGCTATTATTATTGCGCTATTCATACCAATTTTACCTGCCCTTGCTACTTATTGGTCAATTTTACTTCACGGTGCGAATCAGGATTTAGCACTTCTAATGGTGCTTCGAACCTTTGTCTTTGCAGTTTTAGGTGTTGTTTTTTCGGTTGGGATTGATTTAGAAGAATTATTATTGGTTTTGGAGCAAAAAGGGCTGCCAACAAGTTTTGTTTATGGGATTATGGTAGTTATTCATGCTTTCCCAGAGCTAAGGGCGGAAGTGGTTAATCTGTATGAGGCAAGTATTCTTAGAGGTAAAAAATTACACTTTTATTCACCAATGCTTTATTTAAAAACGATTTTAAGTGCCTTTTCCTTTCGGACACAATATACAGAAGCCATTTATTCGAGAGGATTTGTTGAGGGGCAGCAGCGGACACATCAATATCAATATATTCATTCAAAATCTGCTTTAATCATCGTGATTGTAATATTTGCTTTTGCAAATTTATTATCTTTCTTTTAAATGTTTAATAATAAATAACCTTTATTTACAGTAGCTTTGTTGCTGATATTGTTAATAAAGGCTTATTTTTTGCTAAAATCAACGTAATTAATTTTGTTATGTCATTATTTTTGCTATAATAGTGACATTAATAAATATCAATTGCTTTATCATAAATCGCAATAATATTTTTTCATGCACAAAATTCTTTGTGCGTTTTTCTGCGTTTACGATAATTTTATAAATGAACAATGTGAGGATGTTTTATATGACAATAATGATTGTTGGATTGGGTAATCCCGGTGATAAGTATCAAGATACAAAGCACAATATTGGCTTTATGGTCGTTGATGAAATTGCCAGAGGAGAGGGACTTACATTCAAGCGTGATAAAGCCTTTCAGGCAGATGTTGCGTCTTATTTTAAAAATGGGGAAAAAGTATACTTAATTAAACCAACTACCTTTATGAATGCTTCAGGTAAAGCGGTCGGTGGTTTGCTGACCTATTTTAATATTCCCAAGGAAAAGCTATTGGTAATTTATGATGACTTAGATAGTGAGGTAGGTAGGCTTCGATTGCGACAAAAGGGCTCGGCTGGTGGGCATAATGGTATTAAGGATATTATTGCGGCAATTGGAACTAACGAATTTGCTCGAATTAAAATTGGTATTGGTCGACCAGAGCATAGTAAAGAAAAAGTTGTAAATTATGTTCTATCAGGCTTTGCTAAAAATGATCATGCTTTAGTGCAAACCGCTGTTAGTAAAGCAGCCTCTGCGGCTGAGGATTATACTAAGCAAGATGAATTTACTAATTTAATGAATAAATATAACGGGTGAGAAATGAATCTAATTGATATATTTGCAAAGAATGAAAAAATAGGACAGTGGCTACGTAATTTTGATAGATCAAATCGTCAATTAATTACTGGCTTAGTAGGCACCTCAAAAGCACTTGCGATTGCGGCGGCCTATGAAAATTATCCCAGACAAATGCTGGTTGTGGTTAAAAATCAATTGGCAGCAACTCAATTGGCAGATGATTTGGCCGGCCTAATTGGCGAAAATCAAGTCTTTACCTTTTTTGCTGATGAAGCTGTCGTGGCTGAATTTGCTTTTGCTTCACCTGAGCGTCGTGCTTCTAGGGTTGAGGTATTAGATTTCCTCATTAGCGGACAGCCTGGGATTGTGATTGTACCAGTTATGGGGCTGAAGAAGCGATTAGCACCGCCTGAAGATTGGCAACGAGCACATATTTTATTTAAAGCTGGTCAGGAATTTGAGCATCATAGCTTAGCACAAAAATTAATCAATTTGGGCTATAAACGAGAGAATCTAGTTGCGACGCCAGGGGAGTTTGCAATCCGTGGCGATATTATTGATATCTATCCATTAGACTCGGAGTATCCACTCCGAATTGAATTTTTTGGCGATGAAATAGACAGTATTCGTAAATTTGATGTGATGACGCAGCGTTCAATTGAAGAAATGTCAGAGCAGCTTATTTCACCGGCTACTGAAAATTATTTTTCAAGCGATGCTTTAAAAAAAGGTACTGAAATTTTGAGTGCCTCTCTAGACAAAAAGCTTGCTACGATTGACGTTCAGTCACAAGATAAGCTTGCCAGTTACTTTAATGAATTAATCGAAGCTGCTCAAAAAGGGGCTTATCATCAAGATTTAAGTAAATTTTCGAGCTATTTCTATGAAAAAGGCCATAGTCTTTTTGACTATTTGTCAAAAGATAGCTTGATTTTCATTGATGATTTACAAAAAATTATGGATATGGCACATAAAATTGATCTTGAAGCGGCAGAGTTCTTAACGCTTGAACTGCATACAGGTCTTGCCTTTTCTGATCAAGAGTATCTGATGCCTTTTTATGAGCAATTAAAACAACAAACAAGGTTAACTTTCTTTTCGGTTTTTCAAAAAGGATTAGGTAATTTACGATTTGATGCATTATTTAATTTTACAAGTCACGTGATGCAGCAATTTTTTGGGCAATTACCATTATTAGCAGAGGAAATCAGACGTTATCAAAAGCAAACGCAAACGGTTATTGTACTCAGTCCGGATCAGCAGCGTTTGGAAAAAACAGTGGAAGCCTTAAACGAATTTAACATGACACCTCAAATAACTAATTCAGAAAATATACTACCTAAGATTTTTCAGGTGACGATTGGCAGTCTGAGTAGTGGTTTTTCATTTCTAGATGAGTCAATGGTTGTCATTACTGAAAAAGAATTATTTCAAGGCTATGCCAAGAAAAGGACGAGACGGCAGGCTATTTCTAATGCAGAGCGTCTTAAGGACTACAATGAGCTCAAAATTGGTGATTACGTTGTCCATAAAAATCATGGGATTGGTCAATATGTTGGCATTGAGACCATTGAAATTAACGGCATCCATCAAGACTATTTAACGATTCGTTATCAGAATTCAGATAAAATTTCAATTCCAGTAACGCATTTGGACCTAATTACTAAATATGTAGCTAGTGAGGGTAAGGTTCCTCATATTAATAAGCTTAATGATACAAAATGGAAGAAAACGCGGCAAAAGGTTTCCAAGCAGGTTGAGGATATTGCTGACGATTTAATTGAACTATATGCTGAGCGTGAAGCTCAGCGTGGTTTTGCCTTTTCTAATGATGATGATAATCAGCAGGTATTTGATGATTCATTTCCTTTTGTTGAAACAGATGACCAGTTGCGGAGTATTGATGAAATTAAACGAGATATGGAAAAAATTCGACCGATGGATCGTTTACTGGTGGGTGATGTTGGCTTTGGTAAAACAGAGGTTGCTTTGAGAGCGGCATTTAAAGCGATTAATGATCACAAGCAGGTGGCAATCCTAGTACCAACTACTATTTTGGCGGATCAGCATTATCAAAATATGCTTAAAAGATTTCAAGGCTTTCCTGTAGAAATTGATATGCTCTCACGCTTTCGGACGAAAAAACAGCAGGAAGCAACGATTGAACGCTTAAAAGAGGGTAAAATCGATATTGTGGTTGGTACTCATCGCATTTTATCTAAAGATATTGTTTTTCGAGATTTAGGGCTAATTATTATTGATGAGGAGCAGCGATTTGGAGTGAAGCATAAGGAACGCTTGAAGCAATTAAGAGCACAGGTCGATGTGCTAACGCTAACAGCGACCCCGATTCCAAGAACACTGCATATGTCAATGCTAGGAATACGTGATTTATCAATTATTGAAACGCCACCGCAGAATCGTTATCCAGTTCAAACCTATGTTCTGGAAACAAATTACGATGTGATCCGCGATGCAATTGAGCGTGAGCTAAGTCGCGGCGGGCAATGCTTCTATTTATTTAATCGAGTAGATATGATTGAGCAGAAGGTCTCAGAGCTGCAAGATATCGTGCCAGATGCCCGAATCGCATACGCACATGGTCAGATGTCTGAGATGCAGCTGGAAAATGTATTAGTTGACTTTTTAGAAGGTGCGTATGATGTCTTAGTGACAACGACCATCATTGAAACAGGTGTTGACATGCCTAATGTCAATACATTATTTGTGGAAAATGCTGATTATATGGGCTTGTCAACGCTCTATCAGCTTCGTGGTCGTGTCGGCAGGAGCAATCGAATTGCCTATGCTTATTTTATGTATCGGCCTGATAAATCGCTGAGTGAGGAAAGTGAGAAACGATTGGAAGCGATTAAAGGCTTTACAGAATTAGGCAGCGGTTTTAAAATTGCGATGCGTGACTTATCAATTCGGGGAGCTGGAAACGTATTGGGTGTTCAGCAGCACGGCTTTATCGATAGTGTTGGCTTTGAAATGTACTCACAGATGCTAGAGGAGGCTGTCCAGCGCAAGCAGGGAACTGAACAAACAGTCCTTAAATCAAATGCGGAGCTTGATCTTAGGATTGATGCATATATTCCAATGACTTATATAACGGATGAACGTCAAAAAATCGAAATTTATAAGCGAATTCGTGAATTTGAGTCAGTCGAAATGTATGATGAGCTGACTGCTGAACTAATGGATCGTTTTGGGGAATACCCAGATGCCGTAGCTTATCTATTAGAAATCGGTTTAATCAAAATGTATGCTGATAATGCACTTGTTGATCTGATTAAAAATAAGGGTGATCAAGTTGAGATTAGAATGAGTGGCAAGGCAGTACAGGTTTTCTTGACGCAAGATTATTTTGAGGCACTAAATGAGACTAAATTACCAGTTACAATCGGTGATGTTAATGGTAAAATGGTAGTTAATTTAGATGCTCGAAAAATTAATCAAAACCAACTTTTAATCGAATTAAAAGCGGTTATAGGTAAATTAAGTGAAATTAAATCAAATAAATCTAAAAAATAGTGCCATCATTTTAATTATTTCAGGTGTGATTGCCAAGGTTTTAGCGGCCTTATATCGTTTTCCATATCAAAATCTGGTTGGTGATTTAGGCTTCTATGCTTATCAGCAGGTATATCCGATGATGGCGATTATTACGACGATTTCTTTAGTTGCTCTGCCCAATTTTATTGCCAAAGCAGTAGCTGGAAAAGCTAAAAGCGCACTTACAGACTATTTGAGTCAGTTTTTTCAAGTTACCTGTTGGCTGTCCTTTGCTTTATTTCTTATCATTGCACTAGCAAGCAAGCCATTAGCCATACTGATGGGTGAGGTAAAGCTCTATCCTGTGATTATTGCGGGGTGCCTGCCTTTGCTTTGTACCCCCTTGTTGAGTGTCTATAGAGGCTACTTTCAGTCGCAAGGGGAGCTTGATGTTACTGCAAAAAGTCAAGTTATTGAGCAGATTGTGCGAGTGCTGATTATCTGGCTAGGAGCCTATTTGTTTGGTGCATGGCAGCTCGATGTTTATCAAACTGCTATTATTGCGATGCTGGGAAGTGTTATTGGAGAAATCGTCGCTATATTGACAATCAATCGACGTCTGCCCTTTAAATTGTGGGGACAGCGTATTAAGCCTGCGGAAGCCAGCAAACTCTTGGTAATTTTTTTTAAAGACAGCTTTAATTTTATCTATTTTGCCATTTTTTTGCTGCTTTTCCAATTGGTAGATGCTTTTGCAGTAAAAAATGCCTTAGTTGCTTCAGGATTAGCAAATTTTTCAGCTCAAATTGAAAAAGGCGTTTTTGATCGTGCGCAGCCCTTTGTCCAGCTGGGCTTAACAATTACCTTGGCAATTATTAGTCAAGCCCTGCCTCAGCTAACCTATACGTATCAAACAAATCGAGTAAAGTATCAGCAATTACTCAAACAAAAAATTAAGGTGATTACAATAGTTAGCCTATCAATTACGATTGGAATGTTGTTAGTGATTGATTTAATGAATCAAGTTTTATTTAAAGATAATCGGGGAATTAAAGCAATTTCCTATTATCTTCTCGCTATTTTTTTGCTAAGTATGATTCAGGTCTTACATCACCATTATGAAATCGCTAGGCGTAGAAAAGTTAATATCTGGTTTTTGTCTGCTGGCTTATTGAGTAAGCTATTGTTAACGTATTTTCTGACTAAATCTTATGGTATTTTTGGCAGTAGTATTTCAACAATAATTAGTTTGTTTATTGTGTTTCTCTGTTATTTTATCAGTGAATACCAGTATTTTTATTTTAAGGTGAAATTTATTTGCTTACTTATTTTAATGAGCGGTATTGTAAGAATAGCCGAGGGATTACTGACATTTAATACACGCTTTGGAATGTTATTTGAAGTGATACTGCTCTCAACGCTCGGTGCAGCTTTTTTGATTGTCTGCCTTCTAAAATTAAAGGTTATTTGCTGGGATGAATTAAAGTGAAGCGAAGGCTACTAAAGAGATGTAGTAATAATAAAAGGAGAATTTATGAGATTAGATAAATATTTAAAGGTTTCTAGAATTATTAAAAGAAGAACAGTTGCTAAGGAAGTAGCGGATAAGGGGCGAATTAAGGTCAATGGCTTACTTGCTAAATCCTCGACCGATTTAAAAATCAATGATGAAGTTGAAATTACCTTTGGTAATAAACGTCTAACCTTTAAAGTGTTAGAAATGAAGGATTCAACTAAAAAAGAGGATGCAGAGCGAATGTATCAAATTTTGAATGAGGAATCAATTAATTAATAAAATAATTAATTTTTAATAGAATTATGTTCTAACTATTTCCTTTCCAATATAAATTTGGTAGAATAGTTGAGAACTATCAATTGTAGGAGTCTAGCTTTAAGCGCTATAAGCAGACCTTTAAGTTGGAATAATTCATAACTTTAAGTGTCTTTATATTTTTTGGGCTTAGGTCAAAGCATTAAAACTGACGCTTTTAGTTTTTGAAAGAGGTGAAGGAATGGGCAAGGATAAAATAACGACTTTGAGTAATGAATATACAAAAGAAGTTAAAAAGCATGAAAGTATGAAAATTCGCTATAAACATTTTAGTCGGCGCCGGATTGCTGGATTAGCAATTCTATCAATCATTCTTTTTACATATCCAACGATTGAACTAGTGAAATCGTTCTCAGTATTAGTGGATACCAAAACAGAGCTTCATCAGATTCAGAAGAAATCTGAGCAGGCGAGTGACGAGGTTGAAAGTAATCAGCGTAAGGTCAAACAGCTTGAAGATAATGATTATGTAGCTAAGGTAGCGCGAAATCGTTATTATTATTCAAAGGATGGTGAACAGGTTTATCGTTTACCAGACACAAATCAAGGTGAATAACTAATTTATGACATGGTAATGCGATGAGCTTCTAAGGTTGATGATCGCATTTTTATATGAGCATAAAATTTTTTAAAAGTTTCTAAATTATAATCGTTTTTAGGAGGATTTTTTTATTTATGTCAATCGAAGTGGGGCAAAAACTTCAAGGAAAAGTAACTGGGATTACAAATTTCGGCGCTTTCATTGATTTGGGCGAAGGCAAGAGTGGTTTAGTACATATTAGTCAAGTTTCAAATGATTTTATTAATAATATCAATGATATTTTATCTGTTGGCGATGTTGTGACTGTAAAAGTAATGCAAATTGCAGATGATGGTAAAATTAGTCTATCTATTAAGCAAGCAATGGATAAGCCAGCTCAATCGCAGAGGACAGAGGCACCAAAGGTCGAACGTGAACCAGTTGAGTTTAAAAAGGACCCAAAAAAATATGCTAAAGATGGCACTGAGCTTTCGGAATTTGATTTAATGATGAAGGGCTTTTTGCGTCAAAGTGAAGAACATCTTGTAGCAATCAAAAGAAGTCGTGAAGGTAAACGTGGTGGCCGTGGCGGTCGAAAAAAATAATGAAATTTTGTTAGCTTAAAATATAAAAAGATGAAAGCTACACAATTGGTGTAAAGCTGGGACAGATATCAAATTCATTTAATTGGGAAGCAATTTATTTGTTTTCTGATGTCTTATTGGAAATAAACAATTTTTTTATTTGCTTATTTCTAATAGGTTTGAAAATTGATGACTGGACCAGTTTTTTTTAGGAATTGATTTTTGAGTGATTGGAGGGCGTAATGTACGATAAGTTTAAACGACACCTGTTAAAGAATACATTTTTTTCAGTACATGATCGGGTTTTAGTAGCGGTCTCAGGTGGGCAAGATTCTATTGCCCTTTTACATTTGCTAAAGGTATTTTCGCTAGATTATCCAATTGATATTACGGTCGTTCACGTTAATCATCGCTTGCGGCCGAGCAGTGATGCTGAAGCGGATTTTGTACGTGCCTTGACCAGTCAGCTCTCGTTACCTTATCATGAGGAGGTCTGGCATCATCAAAAAATCAGTCTTGGGGTGGAAGAAAAAGCGAGAATATTCCGATATAATGTATTTCGACGTTTAATGGTAGATTATGACAAGCTTGTAACGGCGCATCATGCGGATGATCAGGCCGAAACCCTGTTAATGCGTCTGATTCGTGGTAATCGCCTATCTAATTTATCAGGTATTTCTCCAAGACGGCCATTTGCCACTGGTGAGCTAATTCGACCATTATTACCTTTTACAAAATTTGAGTTATCACAGCTCGAGCTTACATTTGTTGAGGATGAATCCAATCAGTCACCAAATTATTTTAGAAATCGTGTCAGAAATCAATACCTGCCATTGTTATCAAAGGAAAATCCGCAATTGACCCATGATATTGTGCAGCTCAGTGAGGAGCTAGTCAGTGCAAATGAGCTGATTTATCATCATATTTCTAAGCTTAAAGAGACGCTACAGAGTAATGGGCGCGTTGATTTATCAATGTTTCAGAAGATAAGCAATAGTGAGCGTTATTTTTTTATTTTGGATTATTTTGAGCAGAATGATATTTTTGATTTATCAAAAAATCGAGTGCAAGAAATATTGAGTCTCTTATCAAATTCT
This sequence comes from Enterococcus sp. MMGLQ5-1, assembly GCF_013155265.1. Taxonomy (GTDB): domain Bacteria; phylum Bacillota; class Bacilli; order Lactobacillales; family Streptococcaceae; genus MMGLQ5-1. The sequence continues at coordinate 27,494 of NZ_JABJXU010000014.1, forward strand.
AAACAGTATCAATACAAGCTTAGTGAGCAAAAGCAATTAGTTAAAACCTATGATACATTTTGGATTGAGTGGCTTGATTGTCAGAATACTCAAATTTTGGAAGTTATATTGAATGAAAAAGGCTTTGAAAATGACTGCATTAGCTTTTCATGGCAGCCAAGACCAAACGATTCTTTTATCCCCTTATACTCTATGAAGCCGGTTACGATTCGTTCAAGAAAGGCCGGCGACAAGCTTCAGCTATCGCCTAGTTTAACTAAAAAGGTGAGAAGATTATTAATCGATGATAAAGTTCCAATTGACGAGCGAGAAAAATCGATTATTTTGGAACAAAATGATAAAATAATTGCTGTATTAACAAAAAATAAAACTTATTTGAGTATAAGTCCAGAAACTGATACAATTAAGAATAATCTATATTTTAAATGGAAAGGCTAATATGTTAGACAAAGACATTAAAAAGGTGTTATTCACCAAAGCAGAAATTGATGCCAAGACACACGAACTTGGAAAGCAGCTATCAGAAGATTACGCAGGAAAAAATCCTTTAGTAATTGGTGTTTTAAAGGGTGCGGTGCCATTTTTGGCGGATTTAACGAGAGCAGTTGATGACCATTTAGAAATGGACTTTATGGTTGTATCAAGCTACCATGGAGGTACAACTTCAAGTGGCGAAGTTAAAATTTTAAAGGATTTAGATACAAGTGTTGAAGGTAGGGATATCTTGATTGTTGAAGATATCATTGATACAGGTCGGACATTAAGCTATTTGGTTAATTTATTTAAGTATCGTAAAGCAAATTCAGTGAAAATTGCGACATTACTTGATAAGCCCGAAGGTAGAGTCGTAGATATATCTGCTGATTATGTTTGCTTTAATACACCTAATGAGTTTTTAGTAGGTTATGGCTTGGATTATGATGAAAAATATCGAAATCTGCCGTATGTTGGTGTTTTAAAAGAAGAAATTTATCAGTCATTAGGTGAATTGGAGGAAGTTGATGGAAAATAAGAATGGTTTTTTAAAGAATTCATTTCTTTATATTTTATTAATATTGTCTTTAGTTGTTGTCGTTCAGTTCTTTTTCAGGGGTAGCAGTACAACTGTAAATGAGATTACGTATTCACAATTTTCAGAGCAGCTAGAAGATGGAAAAATTAGCAAAATTAATTATCAGCCATCGGGTAGTGTCATTGAAGTAACTGGTGAGTATAAAGATGAGCAAACGGTAAAGAATGCAAGTGGTTTTAAAATTTGGGGTAATACAAGCGCTAAAACGAAAAATTTTTCAACAATCATTTTACCTAGTGACTCGACCATCTCAGATTTATCAGCAGTCGCAAAAGAAAAAAGTGTTTCTGTTGATATAAAACCAGAAAGCAATAATAGCTTGTGGCTATCATTGGCAATTTCAATTTTACCGATCATTCTTTTGTTCTTATTTTTCTACATGATGATGAATCAAGGACAGCAAGGTGGCGGTGGTCGAGGCGCGATGAGCTTTGGCAAATCACGAGCAAAGGAAGCGGATAAAAAGGCTAATAAGGTTCGTTTTTCTGATGTTGCTGGTGCAGAAGAAGAAAAACAAGAATTGGTTGAGGTCGTTGAATTCTTAAAGGATCCACGTCGATTCAGTGCCTTAGGTGCGCGTATTCCATCAGGTGTCTTACTTGAGGGTCCTCCGGGAACAGGTAAAACATTACTTGCTAAGGCAGTTGCTGGTGAAGCTGGTGTACCATTCTACTCAATTTCGGGTTCTGATTTTGTTGAAATGTTTGTCGGTGTTGGTGCAAGTCGTGTTCGTGATTTATTTGAAACGGCTAAGAAAAATGCCCTAGCTATTATCTTTATTGATGAAATTGATGCTGTCGGTCGCCAGCGTGGCGCCGGTATGGGCGGCGGTCATGATGAGCGTGAGCAGACACTGAATCAATTGCTAGTTGAAATGGATGGCTTTAGTGGCAATGAAGGCGTCATTGTCATTGCGGCTACTAACCGTTCGGATGTGCTAGATCCAGCCTTGCTTCGCCCAGGACGTTTTGACCGTCAAATTTTAGTTGGTCGTCCAGATGTTAAAGGCCGTGAAGCAATTTTGAAGGTTCATGCTAAAAACAAGCCTTTAGCTGATGACGTTGATTTAAAAGTGGTGGCTCAGCAAACACCGGGCTTTGCTGGTGCTGAGCTTGAAAATGTTTTAAATGAGGCAGCCCTAGTTGCTGCGCGTCGTAATAAAAAGAAAATTGATGCAAGTGATATTGATGAGGCAGAGGATCGCGTCATTGCTGGACCTGCCAAGACTGATCGTGCCATTTCCAAGAAAGAGCGTGAAATGGTTGCTTACCACGAGGCTGGGCATACAATTGTTGGTTTAATTTTATCTAATGCGCGTGTTGTCCATAAGGTAACAATCGTTCCTCGTGGACGTGCTGGTGGTTATATGATTGCCTTGCCAAAAGAAGATCAGTTCTTAATGAGTAAAGAAGATATGTTTGAACAATTGGTTGGCTTACTTGGTGGTCGTACTGCTGAAGAAATTGTCTTTGGACAGCAAACGACCGGTGCAAGTAATGACTTTGAACAGGCAACGCAATTGGCTCGTTCAATGGTTACTGAGTATGGGATGAGTGAAAAGCTTGGACCTGTTCAATATGAGGGTAATCATTCCGTTTTCTTAGGCCGCGATTATGGTCAAGGAAAAGGTTATTCTGAACAGGTTGCTTATGAGATTGACCAAGAGGTGCGTCGTATATTAAATGAAGCACATGCGAAGGCACATGAAATCATTGAGTCAAATCGTGATAAGCATAAGCTGATCGCTGAAATGTTGCTTGAGTATGAAACACTTGATGCGGCTCAAATTAAATCATTATTTGAAACGGGTCAAATGCCTGAAGGCTCAAAAACATATGAAGCAAAGGCTATGACCTTTGATGAAGCTAAACGCGCCGTTGAGGAAAAAGATAAGGATAAGACAGACGATAGTCATTCTAGCTCAGCAGATAACTCGATTGCAGACTGGGCAAAGAAAGATAATCAATCAACACAGGATTCTAATTCAGATTCAAATGATTCTAAAGAATAAAATAAATTTTTTAAGTTATTAGCGTGTAGCAGATATTTGCTATGCGCTTTTTTGCCATTGCCACTTACTCTCCGACATTTTTTGTGACTTTAAAAAAATGGAGGCAGTTAGTGGCAAAGGTATGCATTTGAACTTGTTTTTAGAAGCAACCAAAGGGCACTTTAAAAGCTTAGCTCAAGGGTGATTATAATATTGGCGATTCGTTTAATTTATACTGAATTTTTTATGATAATTTGGTAAAATAGTTATCAGTTGAATTACTGAATTATTGACTTAGTGGTAATCATTGTCATTTGATATTTCAGCTTTTAAGTAATTAAATAGCGCAAGTTAGCGATTAAATTAAATTGATTGGAGATTGTTTTGAAATTATTAGAGCAAAAAATTAAGGATGAGGGCATTGTTTTAGGTAGCGAGGTTTTAAAGGTTGACCGTTTTTTAACGCACCAAATTGATCCAGAATTAATGTTTAATATAGGGCAAACCTTTGCAGATGTGTATGCTGATTTGGGAATTACAAAGGTTGTGACCATTGAAGCGAGTGGTATTGCCCCTGCGGTTTATACCGCGCAGCTACTAAATACTCCAATGGTCTTTGCCCGTAAATCAAAGAGCTTGACAATGAATGAAGAGCTATTAACGACTGAAGTTTATTCATTTACTAAGCAAGTAACGAGCACAATTTCAATCTCCAGAAAATTTTTAGGTGAAGCAGATCGCGTGCTCATTATCGATGATTTTTTAGCAAATGGTCAGGCTGCAAAAGGCTTGATAGAGCTTTGTGAGCAAGCTGGAAGCCAGGTTGTGGGCGTTGGTATTGTAATCGAAAAGAGCTTCCAAAGCGGGCGTGAATTATTAGAATCCTTGGCGATTCCGGTAAAATCCTTAGCTAGAATTAAAGGCTTTGTCAATAATCAAGTTGAGTTTTTAGAGGCGGATGCCTAAATAATTGGATAACAGGAGGACTAGAGTAATTAGCAGTCAGCGTTACTCTAGTTTTTTTATTATATATAAGGTTTCGAAAACCGTAATTGACAGTTTCGAGAACCATGATATAATATAAGAAAACTTGTGATAAGGAGGTAGGTAATGGAGAGCTCAGTACCCTTTGAGTCAATTCTTGAGTTTAAGCTGCCTAGATGGGCTGAATTACCAGAAATAGACCTATATATTGATCAGGTTATTCAATTATTAAACCAACATTTAAAGCCTTTATATCTAAATGAGCAAAGTATCATTACGGCGACGATGATTAATAATTACACTAAAAAGGATGTTGCACCAAAGCCTGAAAAGAAACGTTATAGTCGTAAGCATTTAGCAAGCTTTATTGTTATTACGTTAATGAAGTCTAGCTTTACTTTACCAGAGATTCGTCAGGTAATGGACTGGCAGCTAAAAAAAATGGATGCGCAATTGGCCTATGATTATTTTTGTGATAGTCAAGAAATGGCGTTTAGGTTAATTTTAGCTGAAAATGCAACAATTAAAGCGCATTGTGTAAATTGTTCCAAATCAGAGCTAGCAGTTTCATTAGCAGCATTGAGCTTTGCTTCTAAATGGTTAACTAATCAATTGGTCCTACAGGAAAATACGGTTATGATGGAAGGGAAATATGATGGAAAAAATTGCATTATTAGTTGATTCAGGGACTGATGTTCCAAAGGCAGTAATTGAACAGGGTCCAATTTTTATTGCGCCCTTAAATATTCATTATACCGAGGCAACTTATCAAGATTCGGTGAATATCACACCAGAAACGGTTTATCAGCAAATGCCTGATAGAATTCCAACAACCTCAACGCCAAGTGGTGAACAGATTCATGGTATTTTGCACAAAATTAAGGCTGATGGCTATCAAAAGGTAATTGTCATTACGATTTCTAGCGGTTTAAGTGGTACCTTAAATGCAATTCGGATGCAGGCTGAGGAATTTGATAATTTAGAGTTTGCTTTTATTGATACTAAAAATATTTCTGTTGCCAGTGGCTTATCTGTAATCTATGCGGCTAGCCTGATTGCCGCTGGTGATGATTTTCAAACAGTTGTTGCAAAAACTGAAGCACAGTTGACCAATAACAAAATTTTCTTTTATGTTGATACGCTGATGTATTTAATCAAGGGTGGACGTATTGGTCGTGTTTCAGGTATGGTTGGTCAGCTTTTAAATATTAAACCAGTTATTTCATGTGACGAATCAGGTATTTATTATCCTGTCGCTAAGGAGCGCGGTAAAACGAAGGCACTAAAAAAAATAAATCAGCTAGTACATGATTTTGCAGAAAATCATGAGGTCGATATTATCATTGTTAATGCAGATACAAAAGAGCTAGCTGAGAAAATGCGTGAATCGTTACAATCCAGTGGCTTAAAAATTCGTCAATTGCTAAGCTCAGAAGTATCGCCTGCTTTGGGTGTTCATACCGGTCCAGGTGCAATTGGGATAGCTGTTCATCGTGTGAATTAAAATTAAAATAGATAAAAAGAAGCTAAGGTCTTGACCGGAAGTGCAACTACTTTTTGATACAAAATAAAAAGAGCGACTCAATTTAATCTTGCTGATCGGTATTCGACGGGCGAAAGATACCCTAATTTGGATAAAATTCTATTATGATTCCAAAAATAGATGTATTTTTCTACAATATCGATTACTCTAGTATTAGAGCCTATCGGCTCTTTTGAGATGTAGAACGTTTCTGACTTTAGTGAGGCATGAAACGACTCTATTGGAGCGTTATCTGAAGGTGTACCCTTACGGGACATACTTTGGATAACGTTTTTCTGTTTTAC
>NZ_JABJXU010000015.1:0-28044 GCF_013155265.1 Enterococcus sp. MMGLQ5-1
AATATATTGCCTGTGAGATTTGTCGGAATCAAGTTTTAACAGGCGAAGAATTTGAAATAGACGGCTATGTTTTCTGCTCGCAAGATTGCATGGATAAGGCAAGTGATTATTTATGAGTGGCACGTACATCAAGTTAAAAAGCGGTCAGTTTGTGACTGTGGACGAGTTTAATGATGATACTGAAACATATATCAGACTTTGGCTAGATAGCGCACCACAAGACGAAATAATGACTTTAATTAGTACATGGTTGGAGTGTGTAGAACCGACAACCGAAAAAATCATGACTTTAATCAGTGCAACTTATGCGACAGAGGACGAGCGTCGAGAAGAGCACTATAGAAATCTAGCAGACGACAATTACGGAATGTAAAGGAGATAAGAATGGTATATCAAATTATGGCACCACAGGTAATAGATACAGAGACAAGCGAACTTTTGGAGTTCACACCGAATAATATCGCCGAACTACCAAACGAAACTTTAGAGCGTTTGGTAGCTGATGCCAAACGAATTGATAAATTTAAAACAGTTGGCGAAAAAGAACTGAAAGAACGGTTAGAAAAAGGTGGAAAATTCAGCAAAGTTTCTTTTGCGAAACCAGCTATTGAAAAAGTATTGACCAATGACAATAAGCGAAAACGTGAATTAGTAATCAAGTACGGATGGGATTGCGTGAAACTTGAAACATTAACACAACTTAAAAAAATTTATGGCGAAAAAATCGAAGATGAAATAAGTGATTTGATAGTCGAAAAGCCTAAAAAGCCAGCGCTAAAGTGGGAATAGGAGGTTTGAATGAGTACAATTTCAGAATTTATCAAAGTTAAGAAAGCAATTAAGCAACCGAAAAAAGACTTAACAAATCCGCAATTCAAAAAAGGTTATGTATCACTTGATGGAATTATCAAGTCGGTTGATGATGCTATCAAAGAAAGTGATGCGAGCTTAGTTTGGTGGCAAGAAATAGAAGATGAAGTAATTTATACCATTTTATCAGACGGAGATAGTGATTCTTTAAAAATTAAAGGATTTCCACTAATCGCAGTTCAAATGAATAAGGTGGTTGCAACTCAACAAGCTAGTCCACAAGCTTTAGGAAGTGGTTTAACCTATGCAAAAAGATATAGTCTAGCTACTGCTTTTGGCATATCAAGTGAAATCGATGACGATGCCAATGAATCGCAAAAAGCAAAAAGTAATTATCAAAAGGCACAACCAAAACAATCAAAACCACCGAAAAGAGATTTCACAAACGAAATCAAAAATGCAGTAACAATCCAACAATTAAATAACATTTATAAACAAGCTGAGCAAACAGGACAGGCTGAATTAATTAAACCACTCCTGTCAGAAAAAAGGATTGAAATAAATAGCAAAAAAGAGAAAAACGAATTACAAGGCGATTTAATAGAAGATTTACAGAAAGTAACTCAAAAGCCAAAAGGAGAATCAAATGGTCAATAACGTTGTATTAGTAGGGCGCATAACCAAAGAACCAGAGTTGAAATATACGTCAAGTGGGATAGCAACGGTCAAGTTCACCTTAGCTGTCAATCGTCAGTTTAAAAATCAAGCTGGCGAGCGTGAAGCTGATTTTATCCGTTGTGTGATTTGGCGTCAAGCTGCTGAAAACTTCGCTAATTGGGCGAAAAAAGGCGCATTAATCGGTGTAACAGGTCGTATTCAAACAGGAAGTTACGATAATAATCAAGGTCAGCGTGTTTACACGACCGATGTTGTTGTAGAAAACTTCCAAATGCTTGAATCACGCAGTCAATCTGAAAGCCAGCAAGCACCACAGCAAAACAATACTTATCAACAGCCGAAACCAACTCAACAAAACAATAACTTTGGAACTGCTCCAATTGAGATTTCAGATGATGATTTGCCATTTTAAAATAACAAATCAGCAAAAAAGAGAGTTGATTATTTAAATGAAATTTATAGATTTATTTGCAGGCATTGGCGGATTTCGTCTAGGTATGGAGAGAGCAGGTCATGAATGCGTTGGTTTCTGTGAAATTGATAGTTTTGCAAGAAAAAGTTATAAGTCAATTTATGGTTTGACTAGAGAGAAAGAATTTAGTGAGTGGGAGTAGCACAATGTTAGAAAATTATCAAATAAGTCTATTCGAAAACTTCGAAGAAGAGTTGGAAAAATCGACATTATCTGTGGCGGATTTCCGTGCCAAGCTTTCAGCATTGCAGGAAAAAGACGAGGATTTCAAGATACTAGAGGAAATCTCTTCTTTGAGATTATGCGCTTCGCATCTATTCTACGACCACGATATTTATTCCTTGAGAACGTTAAAGGACTGCTCAACCACGAAAACGGCGATACGTTCGAGACAATCCTCAGATCGTTGGATGAATGCGGGTATGATGTGGAATGGCAAGTGTGCAACTCTAAATATTTCGGAGTCCCACAAAACCGAGAACGTGTGTTCATTATCGGACATCTTAGAGGAGAACGTTTCAGAAAAGTATTTCCTTTCAGAGGAGAAAGTGAACAGTTTAATGAATCAAGGTTAGGGGTTGTTTCAATAGGAAATGTAAATCCAAGTAAAGTTGGAATGAATGGTGAAGTTTATTCAAGTGATGGACTTTCTCCAACATTAACTACAAACAAAGGTGAAGGAAACAAAATTGCTATCCCTGATAGTATGATCATTCAAAAGCCAAGAGGATATAACTTAGGCGGTGAACATGAAATCTCTCCCACTGTTTCATCAAACTCGTGGCAAGAAAACAATTTGTTGAAAGTCAAAGAGGCGACTTCAAAAGGATATGCTGAAGCAACTATTGGAGATTCAGTCAATATCTCTCATCCAACTTCAAAAACTAGACGTGGACGAGTAGGTAAGCAACTAGCTAATACTTTACTAACAGGAGAAGAACAAGCGGTTGTATCTACTGATTTCAGAATCAGAAAATTAACGCCTTTAGAATGCTGGAGATTGCAAGGATTTCCCGATTGGGCATTTTACAAAGCAGTAAAAGTAAATAGTAATAGCCAACTATATAAGCAAGCTGGCAATAGCGTAACGGTAAATGTGATTGAAGAAATCGCTAAGAGATTATGAGAAAGGAGGGGTTAGGTGGCACAAAGAAGAATGTTTAGTAAAAAAATAACTGATACAGATAAATTTTTAGATATGCCACTATCTAGTCAAGCCTTATATTTTCATCTAAATATGGACGGAGATGACGAGGGATATGTCGGAAATCCTAAAACAATTAAACGAAAAATAGGAGCTAGTGACGATGATTTAAAAATTTTAGTATCTAAACAATTTATCATTCCATTTGAGAGTGGTGTAATTGTGATAAAAGATTGGCGAATTCATAACACATTACAAAATGATAGGTTCAAACCAACAATTTATCAAGCTGAGAAAATGCAGTTAGAGAGCGGTTTTCAAGACAATGTTTCCATTTTGGAAACAAATCGTATACAAAATGTTTCCAGTTTGGAACCACAACATAACTTAACTAAACATAACATAACTAAACAGAACATAGATAAAGATATATTGTCTAGTTCTGACGAACAAGACGACATTCCTTATAAATTAATTATCGATTATCTGAATAAAATGATTGATTCAAAGTATCGAGCTAGTGGAGCTAAAACAAAAAGTTTAATCAAAGCTAGATTTAACGAAGGATTTACTTTCGATGATTTTAAACACGTAATTTCTGTTAAATCAGAAGAATGGCTTAATACGGATATGGCTAGATATTTGAGACCAGAAACATTATTCGGTAATAAATTTGAGCAATATCTAAATCAAAAATCAAAGTTTAGTAAGGTTAACGGAATTAATTGGGCTGATTATGAGCGGTTTAATCCAAACGGTGAAGCCAGTATTGGTGGCATTCCATTGTGGGCTAGAAAAGACGAGTTTAAAGCAGCGATCAAAAAGAATCAGATACCACATGATGACATCAAACAGATATGTGAGCGATTCGGCTATGACTTTGACGAGGTGACAGCATGATTACTAACCGTGAAGCAAATCGGGTTAAGGACTATCTGAATATTGCATCAACTCTTGAACCAATGGAACGAGCTAGTCGGTTAGTTGAAGATAGCCCTGATAACGAGTTATTAGATAAATATATTGAACGCAGAATTGAGAAGTTAAACGAGGTGTCAGATGTATAACTTCACCTTTGAATTATCCAATACGAAAAAGTGTAAACAGATGATTTCAAGTAATGATCGTTTGCATTATCAGAAAAAAGCAAAGCTAACATCATTTTTAAGGCATCTAGGAGCGATTGAAACTAGATTTAAGGTAAATACACCTTTTAGCGAGAAAAATCGCTGTACGTGCAAAATAACGGTATTCAGTCCAACGAAAAGACGATATGACCCACCAAATTTTTATCCAACGGTAAAAGCACTAATTGATGGCATGACAGATAGCGAAGTTTGGACCGATGATAATTACAAAGTGATTCAGTTAATCAGTTTTGAACACGGCGGATTAAGTAGCAGCGATAAATACAGAATTGAATTTGAAATCAAGGAGATTGAGGAATGAAGTTTAAAAAATGGAATTGGTCAAAAATTTCGGCATATTTTTACGCATCAATCATATTTATTAATTTCTTTTTAGGAAGAATTTTATATGCAATATTTTTTGTTCTGCTAGTAATATTGATAGTTTTATCGGAAGAATAAAGATTAATCAGCATTAGGTCGAACTTGCGAAGATAAAACAAATACGCAACTTGGTCCAACCCTCATCGGTGGCGGAAAACACCAAAAACGGATGCGGAAACATCCGATTGCGAGTGAAAAATCTGTTGTACAAGATATATTACTTAACACTCGCAGAAAATAATAATTTATTAACGACATCTGTTGGTGTCCTAATAATTGAAAATTATTGAACAAAACTTTAATTTTCGAATCAATCGGTAGTATCGCCCGATCGGAATACGGTGGTCTATTGCGGTAGAGATTATTAGGCGCTAGCGGTGAGGGTTGGAGGGAATATAAAAAGTACCCTAATCATAGAGTACTTAATGTTTTTATCTATTGGGAATATCCTTCAGCAGATGCGTCTATATATGCATAAGCTTTGATAGCATTCTGTGTGGGATGGTAATTATAAAATTTAAAAGTATAGGACATTCCTAAGAGAATGTAACCGATATTGATTTGTAAACGTGTCCTCATAATTTCAAAGGCATGACGTTCCGACAGATATAATACATTGTCGCTCTCGTAAATTTTTACAGGATATAGTTTTTTCATATTAACACTCCTTTCCTGTAACTACATCATGACACGTATTAAGGAAAATAGATATAGATAGTCGTAATAATATTGATAACTTAATGTTTAAGAAATATAAGGAGGCAGACGATGAGTAAATTGAGTAAAGAGGAATTGATTGAAGCATTAAAAATTAATGTACGTAATTGTAGTGACAGTTGGGATGGAGGGTACAATACAGCTATAAAAAATGCTATTGATTTAGCCAAACAGCTACCCGACACGCCGAATAAAGTGGTAGTGTCGTTACCAGAAGAAATAATTAGACATTTAGAAAGCTTTAAACGCGAAAAGCCAGAATTACTTGAAGCACTAGGTGAGGGCTGGGGTGATATGGCATGGTTTGAAAATGCCGAAAATCAAGAAAAATATGCACAAGCATGGCTAACTGGAGAGTACGAAGTCGAGCAGCCGAAGCGGTGGGCGGTTGTAAAAAACGAAGAATATTTTATCAAATTTAAAAGCCACGTTACAGACGGCATACCTTATCACAGTCTAACTGGAGCTAATAAAGATTATGCATATGAATTTACCGATAAACGCAAAGCAGAGCTAGTCGCTGAACTAATCGGCGGAGCTGTGGAAGAGGTGTCGAATGAGTGAATATGAAAAAATGATTGAGAATATCAATCCAACGATTCAAGACGTGATAAAAGATATTGACCATTGCAAATTGGGAATTTTTCCAGCAGGAGTTATAACAGGAAATTATGAAACATTTTTATCCTCATATCAAGTTAAGAAAGTTTTAGAATATCTCGCAAATCCAAAACTCAACGATAAGCAGCAAATAGTGTTGGAGTGGTTGAAAGAAAAGAATAATAATCTTATGCCCTTAACTCCATTTAACGCAATTATGATTTTGGGGCAGCCTATCCTTTCCAATAAAAAACATAATGTGCGAAATAGTCTAGATAGTTTGAATACAATTGAACAAGCCCAAGTCCTACAAGCATTCAGTGCTTGGGTAATTGAACAGGAGGGCGAATAGTGAGCCTTTATTTTAGCAAGAAAAAATTTCAGGAACGTGCTGGCATGGCTATCAAAAGGCAATTATCTAAAGACCATTTAGATATTGTTGACGGCATGGAAGTGGTAAAAGAAAAAAATCACTACATGATACCTTTTTACACGATTAATGGAAAAAATTTTTATATGTATCCAATATCAAGGAATTGGTGTACAGAAAGTAAGCAAGGAAACTTGTTCGAGCAGGAGGGCGAATGAAAACTGATTTAACAAAAGAAGCTGAACGATTTGTTTGGAATAATACTCAAAAGCAAGGTGTATTCGGGTGTTTTGAAGTGACTATCGGCTGGTTTGGGAATGAAATAGTTGATTTTATAACGTATGACACAAGTAGTGAAATTAAGTGTTATGAAATTAAAGTTTCTAAGTCAGATTTTCTATCTCAAGCTAATAAAACTTTCATTGGCCACTTTAATTATTTTGTAATGCCTGATGAATTATATAGACAGTTAATTGCGGAGAATAACACAGTTTTATTGTTTCAAATAAATAGCTATGGAACAGGCGTTTATACCTTTGGTGAAAAAGGGTGGCAGAATGTAAAAAAAGCTAAAAGACGACGAGTAAATTACACAACAATTGCAACTGTTTTAGAATCGATGCTTAGATCAACTAGCAGAGAAGTTAAAAAGTATTACAAAATTAAACCGTATTGGGAGATAGATAAGGAGCCTAATCAATGAAAGAGTTAGCTGAAAACATACCGTTGATCTTATTCATAATTATTATGTCAGCTGTAATTGTGAAGGATTACATTGATCGGAGGAAGTAGTATGATACCGAAGTTTAGAGCGTGGGATAAAGTGACAGAAACAATGCAAGATATATTAGCTATTGATTTCACGAATGAAGTTGTTGAAATAACACAAAATACTATTGCTTGGTTTAGGACGGATGAGCTTAGAAGTTTAGATGAAGTCATCCTCATGCAGTCCACAAGGCTTAAGGATAAGAACGGTGTGGAAGTGTATGAGGGGGATATAGTAAAGGTTATCGGAGATTACGACGAAGATGTAAGTGTTGTTAAGTTCGATTCTGGTGCATTTGTCCTTGATTATAATAATTTAGATACTGAGTTCGAACTGTTTCATTTTATAGATTTACCGATTGAAGTCATCGGAAACGTTCACGAGAATAAAGAGTTGCTGGAGGTGAGTGAATGAAACAACAATTAACATACCGCGATCTATTTATTGAATTAAAAGAAAAACATGGAATTACAACTAGCGCAATGTTTCATCATGACTTGAATGAAACTATTTCTAGAGAAAAATATGACTCAACAATTGAGTTGATGCTAAAAATGTTCAATTCTGTGGAAATTAAAGTTGAGAGGACGGAGTGAATGAAATCTTATCCAGAAATTTATATTCTTGGTAGGATGGTTAACGGTATTTTTGTGGAATGGGGAGCTGTTTTGTACAGAACATACGATTCAGCAGAATTAGAAGCATTTGGATTAAATGCAAATAAAGATTTAATCGGTAAATGGAAAGTGACTAAATATGGTAGACCAAGGACGGTAGGTGAGTGAAATCAGAGCACGGACTAAACAACAAAAAATTATGCTTCTGACAATGGTTAATTTGTCCAATAAGCCTAAATTAACTAAAGATGAACAAGATAAGTTGGATATGCTTAGAAAGCTGTTTATCAAAGAGAAAAAGACCAATGAGATTGATTTTAAACTAATTGATCCAAACGGTAAGGTTTATAAATTTAGCTCATATAATGCCGCTAAAGAGCTTTTAGGAATTAACAGTAAAACTATAAAGAATGCGATAGAAAACGTCATGGATAGTGATAATCACATCATGTTGGGTAGGTTTAAAGGTTGGCGAGCAGTTAGATGAAATGGAGGAAATGATAGATTGAAAGAAACAGTTAAAGTAAGTAACACAGCTAGAAATCATGTTAGAGATTTGCTGAGGAATAAAAAAGAAATTGAAAAAGAAATTGCTTCTTTAGAAGAAGCTATCATGAATCCATTTAAAGCAAGCAGTGATGAAAATACTGGCGGTGGCAGAAGTAGCTTTAAATCTTTTGAAACAGAGAATAAAGCTATTAAAATCGTTTCTCACGAGCAAATAATTTTTAGGGGTCAATTCTTAAGGATTGCAGAAAAGGTGCTGTCACAATCATCTGATGAAGCACAGCGTATCATTGAATTAAGATACTTTATTGATGAACCTTATTCATGGGTGAAAATAGCTAGTATTGATAATATTGGTTATACCGAAGATGGTTGTCGAAAAGTAGACAGAGCAATTTGTGACAAGATTGCTAAAATATTAGGTTGGTAACTTGTACCGTTTCGGGGGGTTAAACTGTACCGTTTTAAGGGGTAAAAACGAGTTATTATGATATTGTGGTTATTTTGAATGTAAAGGGTCATATTAAAATGTAGGAAAAGGTCAACGAATACCTACATTTTCAATGGCCTAAAACCAACATTTTTGTGGCCTTTGACGTTTTGTGGTTATTTTGGATAGCCGAGGTTTGCTCCTTTGTCGTAGTGGTGGAATAGGTAGACGCTTAAAAATAAGACTGATACGTTCGGGGTTATCCCAAACGTTTTATGATTCAGTTATGCAAGGTGCAAATCCTTGCCTACGACTTATATTGATATGAGATAGGCGCATATCACTTTCGATTAGTTTTTACTAATTCGTAAGAAAGCCTAGGTGCTTCTCAGCCTTAAGTGAGAGATAATTATGTTGTGTTTGCGGTAATCACTGAAACCGTATGTGAAATGTTTTTACATATACGCCAATGCGCTAGATATTCTCTAGTGCTTTTTTGCGTAGAAAGAGGGTTGTTCAATGGTTAAACAAAGCGAACAAGAAATAATCAAGAGGTTAGTCGAGCTACGTGAGAGTAAAGATATTGATCAAATTGCTGAAAGTATTCTTGGAATCATAAGTATCTATGGATTGAAGTTAGATGAGACAGCTGCACTCTGCTATTACATTACTGATAGAACAGTCAAAGCCGAGCATAATGCCAAGTTCATTAAAGAAAATCTAAAGTTAGATGTGAATACATTGAGTGTTGAAGGAGTTCTTCAGATGCAACGTGCGCTAGTTGTATTATATATTGATAAATTAAAACATGATACCAAACGTAAAGACTAAAGCTGACCGTGCAAAGTTCTATGGTTCTACAGCATGGCGTAAGCTGAGACAACAATGTTTAGAACGTGATCATTATGAATGTCAGTGGTGTAAATCAAAAGGTAAGTTGACTACTCAATACGATTCAGTATTAGAGATAGATCACATCAAAGAGTTAGAGTTCTATCCTGAGTTTGCATTAGACATTGAGAACCTTAGAACACTGTGCAAGGATTGCCACAACAAGAGACATGATCGAATGAATTATCGTGGCGAACCAAAGAAAAAGAAATGGGATGATGAATGGTGGTAGGAGTAATTAAGTCAATAGAATCCGCCAAAGAAAGAGGAAACAATATGTTGCTAAAAGAATTAGTTGATAAGTTAGGATACGATATTGATAAGCTTGAAGCTAGTGCTATTCCATTACTGAATGAAGCATACGATAGTATGAACAGTTTAGGTGATGTTCAAGAACAAATGGATATCTTATATAAAAGTTCAAAAAAGAACGAGCAATAACACCCCCGGTCAAAAAGTTTTGAGTCAAAAAAAAATTCTGGGAACCGGTGGATGGGGTCGACTCCGCAAAAGTATTAATGTTTTCTCACACAACCCCACCCCCCAAGAGAAAGGAAGTGATTAAATGGCAGATTTAAAAAAGCGTAATCGGTTAGTTGGTGCTGAAATTAGACGTCTTAACAATATTTTTAAAGATATTGATGCAGATAAAATGAAAATTGTTTCTGGATTAATTCGTCAAACCGCTCGTCTGAAAATACTTTTAGATGAGATGTGGATTGATATCACAGAAAAAGGTGATTATGAATTATTTTCTCAGTCTGAAAATCAAACACCATACGAAAGAGAAAGACCAGTTGCTAAACAATATAATTCAAGAGACCAAGCATATCAACGTGCAATCAAACAACTAACTGATTATTTACCTGAAGAAAAACGAGAACAAGCTGAGAAAGCTGCCATTGATGGCAGTGATTTATTATGACGTTTCTCAAACCTTATTTTTTTGAAGAATACGTAAACCTTTATGAAAACGGAAAAATTCCATTTAACAAGGAACGAATTCAACTAGTTAATTATTTAAAAAAAGAAATTCTTGTTAGGGATGACATTTATTTCAATGATGAAATGATTGATAAATTTGTACGTTACACTGAAAAAAATTTTTTCCCATTAGCTAAATATCAAAAATTTATTACACCTTTTATTTTTCTTTACAACAAAGAAGATAATGAGGTGTTTTTTGATGAATTTTTAAATTCAATTGCTCGTGGTGGTGGTAAAAATGGATTTATGTCAGCAAGAGATTCGTTTTTCATTAGCCCATTGTATGGCGTTAGAAATTATGATGTGACAATAACTGCTAATTCTGAAAAACAAGGAAAAGTTAGTTTTAAAGAAGTTTATGAAATGGTTCAAATGAAACGATTGGAACAGCAATTTTATTTAACAAAAATGGCAATAGTCAATAATGTTACAAATTCTACATTTAGTTACAGAACGAATAATCCTAAAACTATGGATAGCGCACGAGATGGTTGTTTAGAATTTGATGAGATACATCAGTTTGAAACTTCTGATTTAGTTGACATTCAACGCAGTGGACTTGGTAAGATTCAAAACCCCAGAACGTTTTACAATGGCACAAACGGGCATGTGCGCGAGGGGTTTTATGACAAGATTCTCGAACGATCCCAGAAGATTTTTTCTGGCGAGAACAAAAACGACCGACTATTCCCTTTCATTTGCAAACTAGATACCATTGATGAAATGGACGACCCTAAAATGTGGTCTAAAGCAAATCCGATGTTTGAGGAAGGTACAGCTTATTCAAGGAGATTGTTTTCAACGGTTAAAAAGGAATATGAAAAGTTGCAGGAAGAACCGTCTGGACGAAAAGAATTTGTAGTAAAACGGATGAACTTTACTGAGGGAGATTCTGAAAAAGATGTCACAACACATGAGAAGTTAATGGCTACAAATCAGGAACTACCAGATTTAAAAGGACATTCATGCGTCGCTGGATTTGACTATGCAAGTATTCGAGATTTTGCGACAGTTGGCTTGCTGTTTAAAGAAGATGACAAGTACATCTGGTTTCAGCATAGTTTTGCAAGAAAACAATTTCTAGATACTTTCAAGCTAAAAGCACCTATCAAGGAGTGGGAAGAAAAAGGTCTTGTAACTATACTTGATGAGCCGTCAATTGACCCACGCCACTTAGTTAATTGGCTTGTTGAAAAAAGAAAAGATTACAACATCGAGATTGTGGCAGCGGACGGATTCCGAATGGACTTATTAAGACCATTGCTTGATGAGAATGAATTCACGAATGAATTTTTTAGAAATCCGAGGGGCGTTCAAGCTAAGGTTGCGCCAATCATTGAGGACGGATTTGCGAATGAGCGTTTTATTTTTGGCGATGATCCCATGATGCGGTGGTACACAAATAACACTTTTGTGAAAGAAGATAGCTTGGGTAACCGTACATTTCTAAAAAAAGAACCTGTCAGACGTAAAACTGATGGGTTTCACGCATTCTTATCAGCTCTTTATAAACGTGAATCAATTGTAGAGACGGTTGATTATGACGAAGCGTTTGATATGTTGGATGAGTTAGATTTTTAGGAGGAGAAATATGTATAAACCTCAATATTTAAATATCGAACGTAAAACAAAAACTGTTTATGGTGGTAATACCTCTTACTGGTCTAAGACTGAAATTACTGATTTAGGTTGGAAGAAAAAACCACCGGAAAAGATTGAAAACAAATCAGGTAGGCGATTTGCCGGAAAGTGCAGGTGATCCGAATTATCTCGTTAGCTGTCGATAAAGCTGGATAGGATAACTTTATGAAATATTTATCAGAAAACAGAATTCAAGATGAACGAGGTAAGGTTTGGTTTGTCACAAGAGTAGTGGAAAATGAATATTCACGCAGTGGCGAGTATATTATGTCTAGTGAAAAATCAAAATTAGAAGTAATTGCTTATTTACCAAAACTAGAAGATTGGCAAGGATTTTCTGATCTAGAAAAATGGGAGAAAATTCTTACTAGCGAAAGAAAATTAATATCATTCAAGCGTATTGACATAAAAAAAGAGCCGTTTGAAAGAATTGTAAATATTATTTTTTAAGTCGTAGCATACGGCTTTTTATTTTGCCTTGAAAGGTGGTGAAAATATGTGAGTTTATTTGATGCGTTTAAGAAGTCGATTAGAGGAGAGGATCCAGTTGATTGGATTCCTGATTTTATTGCTGGAGAAGATTCAGCAAAAAGGCTGTATCTGAAACTATTAGCTAAAGATACTGTCTTAAATTTTGTAGCACGTACCATGTCAACAATGAAAGTCAAATTTAAAAATAAGACTGATACAGCTGATTGGGATTATATTTTAAATGTTCGTCCAAACAAAGATATGTCGGCTGCTTCATTTTGGCAAAAGTTTTTTTATACTCTATTAGCCGATAATGAAGTATTAGTGGTTTTCACTGATGATAATCAATTATTGATTGCTGATGACTTTACACGAACTGAATATGCAGTTTACGATGATATTTTTTCCGGTGTAATGGTTAAAGATTATATTTTTAATCGAACATTTGCGATGTCTGATGTAATTTATCTTGAGTATAACAACGATAAATTAGATAGATTCGATAAAGGACTTTTTGATGATTACGGCGAATTATTCGGCAGAATTGTTGAGATTGCAATGAGAAACAATCAAATCAGAGGAACAGTAACGATTGATTCAACTGGGAACATCAACGATGATAAAGGAAAAGATGGGAAAACAAGAACTGAACGATTACAAGAATTCATAAATAAAGTATACGATTCGTTTAAGTCAAATTCTGTTGCCATTGTTCCAAAAGTTAAAGGTTTTGAATACGAAGAGTATACAAATAAACAGGGAGTATCAAACCAGTCGCTTGATGAATTGAACAAGATGATCACATCTTTAATTGATGTTTACGCTAACGCCATAGGAGTACCTACGGCGCTTATTTATGGTGAAAAATCAGAACTTGATTCTAATATTAAAGCGATGCGTAAAACTTGTACTAGTTCATTAGTAGAAAAAATCCAAGATGAATTAATTGCCAAAATTCTTACTCGTCAAGAATACATTAATGGTGAAAGAGTAAAAATTACTAACGTTTTACCTATTAGTATTTTGGAAAACGCTACTCAAATCGATAAGATTGTGGCTTCTGGAACATTTTTACGTGATGAGGTGCGTAATGAAGTTGATTATGACCCGTTACTAAATGGAGAAGGTCGACGGTTAATAATGACTAAGAATTATGATTATTTGAAAGGGGGTGAGAACAACAATGACGAAAATTAAAAAAGTACCGTTTCAATTTACCAATGAAATTCAAAATGGTAAGCACATTCTCACCTTGAGTGGAAATGTTCAAAAGAAGTATTGGCGTGATGACGATGTCATTAATGCAAAAGACATTCGTGAAACATTGGATACTGTCACAGATGATATTGTAATTAAACTGAATAGTCCTGGTGGTGATGTTTTCGAAGGAATTGAAATCTATAACTATTTGAAAGATCATCAGTCAAACATTACGGTTGAGGTCACTGGATTAGCAGCAAGCGCAGCTACTTTTATTGTTGCTGGTGCAAATGAAGTAATTATGAATGTAGGAACATCTTTAATGATTCATGAAGCTTCGACCTTTACATGGGGGAACAAGCAAGACATTCAAAAAACTTTAAATGCATTGGAGACTATTGACGATTCAATATTGGCTATTTATTCCGACAAGACAGGACAGTCTACTGATCAATTACGTGACTGGATGAATGAAGAAAAGTGGTTTACAGCCGATGAAGCTGTAAAATATGGATTCGCTGATTCCGTTAAACGTGATGAGCCACAAGATGAACCAAAAGATATTACCACCATGATTCAAAACGCTGTTGCGGTCGCAATGGCAAATTTTGAACAGCCAGTGACCAATCAAACAGAACAAGAACCAAAACAAAAATCATTAATCGCACGTTTGCGAAAAGGAGAGTAAAAACATGACTTTAAAAATTACAAATAAAACTGCGGATGCCAAAAAAGCATTTAATGCAGTATCAAATCAAGAAGGTGTTAAACCTGAAGCTGTAAATGAAGCCCTAGAAGCTTATGTAACCGCTATTGCTGAAGATGCTGGAAAACAAGTACGTGATGAATACGAAGAATTGAAAAACGTAACTGATAATCGTGTTCTTGAAGCTCGTGGGATTCCTACACTTACAGCTGAAGAAACAAAATTCTACAATGAAGCAGTTAAAACTGGTGGATTTGATTCTGATGTAGTGTGGCCAGAAACAATTTTAGAACGAGTTTTTGAAAAT
This sequence comes from Enterococcus sp. MMGLQ5-1, assembly GCF_013155265.1. Lineage (GTDB taxonomy): Bacteria > Bacillota > Bacilli > Lactobacillales > Streptococcaceae > MMGLQ5-1. The sequence continues at coordinate 14,829 of NZ_JABJXU010000015.1, forward strand.
CTTCAAAAGGACCATCCAATTTTAGGTATTATCAATTTCACACCTACAGTAGGACGTGTAAAAGTGATTCGAGCTCGTCGCACAGGTGTGGCAGTATTTGGTCCGTTACATAAAGATTTAGAAGGACAGTTGGATGCAAAGTTTGGTGCTTCTGAATTTGTTCAATTAGCTCTGACTGCATTTTTCTTAATTTCTAATGATACATTAGATTTAGGACCACGTTGGATTGATCGTTTTATTAGCTTGTCACTAAGCGAAGCGGTTCGTGACATTTGGGCTGAAAAGGTAATTACTGGTAATGGTTTAGATGAACCAATCGGCTTGTTAAAAAACGTGGATGGTGCTTTAGATGAAACTACAGGTAAACCTGATAAAGTAAGTTCAGGAACTTTAACATTTGCAAAGGATAAAATTGTTAACGAATTGGCTGGAGTAATGAAAAAACTTTCTAAGTTTACTTATAAAGTTGATAAAAACGATACAGGTGAAATTAAATATCGTAAAGTTTCGGGTAATGTATATTTGATTGTAAATCCAGTGAATTACTATGACATTATCGCAGCAGTAACTTTTGCTAATTTAAATAATGTTTATGGTTCAAATATGCCATTTATCAATGTTGAGAACATTATTGAATCAATTGATGTTCCAGAAAATAAATTAATTGCATTTGTTGGCGGGGAATACGAAGCAACTCAATCTCGCCCAGAAAAAGTATACGTCTATAAAGAAACTTTTGCCATGAAGCGTGCAACACTTTATGCGATTGATATGTTAGGGAATGGATACCCAACTAATAACGATGCTGCTAATATTTACGATTTAGCCTTTACTGCCGACAACTCGGGGGAGTAGCACCGCCTGAATCACGTCAGGCGACAGTAGACTATGCAAGCCTTACAGTCGCACAATTAAAATCATTACTTGATGAGCGTGAAATCACTTATCAAAGTAATGCTTTAAAAGCTGATTTAATCGCATTATTGGGGGGATGATAAATGGCTGATGAAAAATCAACAATGAATGAAAAAACATTTATTGATGAATATAAAGCACGTTTTCGTATTTTTCATTCTTCTGAAGATAGCGACATTGGAAAACAATTAGAAAGTGGTTTTGCTGACATTAAGTCATTAATTGGAGATTTTGACCCTACCAAGTATGAAAAGGGGAAGGAATTAGTTTATGAGCGTACTCGTTACTTGCGTAATGAATCGCTTGAATATTTCTATGATAATTTTCAAACGATGATAATGGATGCGTCTATTGATTTGGTAGGTGAAGCAGATGCCGATTAATTCAAATTATAAGAAACCTGAAATTGTAGCTGGAGCGCTAAATACTCCAGTTACTTTTTTTGAATTTAAGCCAGCTAAAGGGCCTGATCCTGGAGAAGTAGAGAAAAAAGAATTGTATAAATGCACGTGCCTTGCTTATAATCCATCTTCTAAAGATAGAGAAATTTTAAGCGCAAAAGGTACGAAAGAAGCAATTACAATTAAGATTCGTGATCCTTACACTGATTACTTACCATCCAATAAGCATAAGGTCATTCTTGATGATTTTAGGTATAAGGAAAAGATTTGGGAAGTAGTTGATTTTGCACCCGATTTAGAAAACAATCAGTTTTTGAAAATCATATTGGGGGTGACATCATGAGTGTTTCAATAAAAGGCACTGATCAAATTTTAAGAAATATTGAATCAAAGTTGGGAAAAAACAAAGCTAATCGAGTAATCAATAAAGCTTTGCGAAATACTGGCGATGAAATTGTTGATATTGTTAAAGACTCAGTTGCTTACTATCGTGATACTGGTGCGACTTATAACGAAGTGGTTAAATCGGGCGTTAAAGGTGCTTCATCCGGAATTAAAACTGTTGAAGTGGGGTGGCGTGGAGACCAAAGTAGATGGCGATTAGTCCATTTAAATGAGTTTGGCTACACACGTTTTGGTCAATATGTTAGACCACAAGGAATGGGAGCGGTGCAAAAAGCTGCAGACAAATCTCAAGACATTGCTTTTAAAAATATGAAAAAGGATTTGGAGGAATTAGCGAAATGAAAGATATGTGGATGAATGTTTATAATGCGTTGATTGCTAATGAAACCATTTCTAAAAAATTAAGTGTAAAAGAGATTAATCCTGATAGTGGAGAGGAAGAAATAAGCTATCAAATTAAATTCTTTGAAGCACCTGAAACATTTGATACTTCTAAACCTTTCATAATCATTGATGTATTTGATGGACCACAAACTAATGCTTATTATGGTTCCGACAAGCCGTTATCTTCAAAATTTAATTTCCAAATTAATGTTGAATCAATGAATCGGATGTTAACCAAAGAAATAGCTAAAGCTGTAAAAGATGTAATGCTGGCTCAAGGATATGGTCAATTAAGTGGCGGCTTAGATACATATTTCAAAGAAACAAAACGCTTTGTGGATGCAAGGCGTTATCGTAAAAATACAACTATTCATGACACTGATTATTAATCGGTGTCTTTTTAAATTAGGAGGAATTTTAAATGAACACTTATGGTTATAGTAAATTATCAATTAAAGAGTTGGGCGATGATTTAACGCCAAAAACTGGTTCAGAATTAATTGTTATTGAAGGTGAAAAGAAAAAAGGTGCAACTACAACTTTTGATTTAACTGGATTAACTAAAGAGCCAGTTAAGGTTTTTGGATCAAATATTGAATATTTCCTTGCTCGTAAAGGCACAGGGTCAGTTGCTGCTAACTTCGGTTTGTTAGATGTACCAGCTGCAGTTGAGAAAACAATTTTAGGATTGGTTACTCTGGCTGAAGGCATTGATGGATTTGGTGAAAATACTGAACCACCATATGTTGCCGCAGTAGCTGAATCAGAAGATTTATATGGTGAACCAGTAGCATTTGCGATGGTTGCAGGTTCGTTTAACCGTGATGCATTCTCGCTTGCAACTAAGAACGATGAAGATTTCACTCCGGAACCAGGTGAATATGTATATAATTCTATTTCACGAAAAATCAAAATTGGAACAACGGAGGAAACAGTTAAAGTGCTTCGTGCATATGGAGAAGAAGCTGTTACACAATTAAAAACTGTAGTTTTAGGAACTACGACACCCTAATCCACCCCAAATAGACATCCAAATAAATGATTATAGTTCATCTAATGATGAACAAATATCTGGTGTCTATTCAGGGGGAGTTATAAATCAAGCAAAATTAATCGTTAATGGCACAGTATTATCTACCGGAGGCGATTTTGATAATGGCACATTCACATACTGGGTTGGAGCAAGTATTCTGACTGTAAGCGATAATGTGCAACTTGAGTTTTATTCAGATGGTAGCCTAGTTCAAATAAAAACCTTAAAAATTATTGGTTAGTCGAAAGACTAGCCTTTTTATTTTTGATTAATAGGAGGAAGAAGTAATGTCAGAAATTCGTTTAGATTTACGAGTGAATGGAAAGAAAAAAACATATACACAGGATTTTGTGCCGTATCGAAAAGCTTTAGATTATACAGAGGGCGAAGCGAAATTGTGGACACAAGACAAAGACGGTAAAGAAGTTGCACCTAAAGTAACAGTATTAGAGCGATATAGAGTCGATTTTGTAGCGGGTTTATTTAATGATACAGATTTAACTGGTGATGTCATTTTAGATGGTATCGATACTGAAGAATATGGTCAAATTATGGACATTATTTATTACCGTGTACTTGGTTATGAAAGACCTGTCGAAGAGGTAGAAGTTGACCCAAAAGGAAAAAAATAACACCGTCCGAACATCATGAGCTACAAATGAATGTTGTGAAGTCTATATTGGCCAATAATCCAAATTGGACTATTAACGATGTGTTAAATACAGATGTCAAATACTTGTATGAAATTATGTTCACCAACAAAAAAACGAAAAAACAAAAAGTGGTGAAACCATTAAGCGATTTAGTGAAGGGAGGGAATTAATTTGGCAGGAGCAACTCCATTAGGAAATATGGTCATAAAGCTTGGACTGGACGATGCTGACTTTGGGAAAGGTGTAGCAAATACAAAAAAACAAGTTACATATTTAGCTAAAGAAATGCAAGCAAACATGAAAATTGCTGATATGGCTGGTAATAAACTAGGCAAATTAGAGACTAGATATGATAGTTTAACTCAAATTATTAAAGCTCAAGAAAACCAAGTATCCTCTCTTAAAAAAGCTTATGATGAATCGTTTGCTGATGGCAAAGCAACGGATAGTACAAAGCGATTAGCTGCTGAATTGCAAGGTGCCAATAGCAAACTAGCAAATTACCAGTTGCAGTTGCAAAGTACAGCTGGGCAAATGGCAAGGCTGCAAGTCGAGACACAGGGTGTTACTGGTTGGATGAATAAGCACGCTGATGCGTATATTAAATCAGGCGAAAGAATCGCACAGGTTGGCAGTAATATTTCAAAAGCTGGATCAGTTTTAACCGTTGGTTTAACTGCGCCGATTGTGGCCGGTGTTACAGCAGTAACAAAGGCTGCTATTTCATGGGAGAGTGCGTTCGCTGGTGTTAAGAAAACTAATGATGAAGTCACGAATTCAAATGGACAAGTTGTTTATTCATATGCAGATTTAGAATCCGGATTACGTAATTTATCAAAAGAATTACCATCAAGCCACACTGAAATCGCAGCAGTAGCAGAAGCAGCTGGACAATTAGGAATTAAAACACAGGATGTTGTCGGATTCACAAAAGTTATGTTGGATTTAGGTGAATCAACTAACTTGTCAGCTGAAGATGCAGCATCCGCAATTGCTAAAATTGCTAATATTACTGGGTTAACAAGTGCTGAATATCAAAAATTTGGTTCATCAGTTGTAGCTTTGGGTAATAATTTTGCGACTACCGAATCGGATATTGTAGAAATGGCTAATAGATTGGCATCTGCAGGTACATTAGCCGGATTAACCAATCAAGAAATTCTTGGTTTAGCAACTGCGATGAGCTCTGTAGGTATTGAAGCTGAAGCTGGTGGTACGGCGATGACTCAAACCTTAACAGCCCTTGAAAAATATGTAGATGCTGGTGGAGAAGGATTAGAAAAACTTGCATCAATTGCAAGTATGAGTAGTGAACAATTTGCAACAACTTGGAAAGAAAAGCCAATTGAGGCGATACAGGCTTTTATTAAGGGGCTAGGCGAATTAGACGGTAAAGGCGAATCTGCAACTGCTGTTTTGGATGAGTTGGAAATGTCCGGTGTTCGTCAGTCAAACATGCTGAAATCTTTAGCATTAGCTTCAGGAACAATGACGAGTGCAGTTGATATGTCAAATAAAGCTTGGAATGAAAATAGCGCACTTACTAAAGAAGCAAATACCAGATACGAAACGACCGAATCTAAACTCAAAATGTTAAAAAATGAAGTAGTAGATACCGCCATTGATTTAGGTGGTCCTTTTGTGGATGCACTGCGTAATGGCATGCAAGCTGCAAGACCAGTTATTGAAGCGCTGGGAGATTTGGCTACTAAATTTAACGAGCTTGATAGTGAACAACAACAAAATATCATTAAATGGATTGGTTTAGCTGCAGCTACTGGTCCAGTCCTTAAATTATTAGGCGGTGGAATTAGTGTTATTGGTAATACAAGAAAAGGAATTGGTTTATTAAGTAAAGGTATTGTTGAATTGAAAGCCGCATCGGCTGAAGGTAAAGTAATGTCAACTTTATTTAAATCAATAACTGGAATTGGGACTGCTTCAGCAACATCGGCGGGAGCGAGTGGCGTTGGTGCATTAACTGGTGCAGTTGGTGGAACAGGAGCATCAACTGGATTAATAGCAAGTTTAGGAGCAGTTGCAGGGCCTGCCGCAATTGCGGTCAGTGCTGTAGCGGCAATTGGATTAGCAACTTATGCGGGTGTCAAAGCATATGAAGCACATCAACTGGCTGGTGCTAAATGGGGAACTAGTGTTACTAAAGAACAAGATAAAGTAATCACTAAATCATATGAACTCAGCGAGAAAGCAACTAGTTATGTTAATGAGTATGCTGATGGTGTCAGGGGGTCTGCCGATAAAGCAGTTAAAGCCAATAATGAAATTGTTGAATCAATCGAAAAGACGATTAAAAAAGACCAGGAACGTGATGAGCAAGCTGCTAAAAATCTTTACAGTAAAGAAGCACAGGCACGTGCCGAATCATATATTGCCGAACAAGCTAAAAAAGATGAAGCAACTGTAGCATCAGCCAAAACTGCAGTTGATAAGATTAATCAAATTTTGACAAACGCAAGTAATACAAATCGCAACTTGTCAGATGAAGAACGTCAATATATTGCTGAAAATTATAGTCGATTGTCAGATGAACAATTAAAAGCTGCTGGTTTTAATAAAAATCAAAGAGTAGCGATTGAATCGGCCTATCAAGATGATTTGTCTAAACTATCTGATAAGCAACTTCAAGATAGAGCGCTAAATGTTGATAATGCTTTGGCTAAAGAGCAAAAGAGTTATGAAAAAAACAAAAAAAGATTGGCAGAGATATATACAGAGGGTACGAAAGAGTATAAGAATGAACTTGCTGAATTAGATAAAGCTAATAAAAAGAATAATGAATCAATGATTCTAGGATTAGCCAATTTAACTCTTGAACAAGGTTTCAGTTTAGAACAAATGTCAGGTGCTTGGGAAAAATATGGTTGGACAACTGAAGAGGTTGCAAAATTAGTTAAATCAAGTAGTTCTGAATCATCTAAAGATACCGAGAATTTAGGAGAAATCTTAAAGATGACCGGAAAAAAATGGTCGGATTTAACATTTGATCCAAAGACTGGGAAAATTTCAGTTGAGGGTAGAGAAGAATTGCTTCAAACAATAATGGATTCTGGTCAATGGGGCATGCTTAAGTTTGAAGAAAAGAAATTATTGGTTGATGGTGATGAAGCAAGAATTACATTTCTTGACACATTGTCCGATGGCGAAAAATGGGAACAATATAATATTTTGTCAAAAGAAATTGGTGTTGATAACTGGAAAGCGATTCAAGCAATCATTGAATCAGAAGATGGTGTTAATCGATGGAATCAACTAGACGCCGAAACGAAAGAATTCCTAGCTAAAAATGATAAATTACTGAAATTAGTTCTTAATTCAGAAGATGCATTAAATCGATATAACAATATTTCTACTGAAGAAAAGCAATTATTAGTTAATAATCAAGATGCATTAATTAAAGTTGTTGAGTCAGAGGAAGGGTTGAATCGATGGAACAATTTATCAACAGAAGAAAAAGAGTTCTTAGCCAATAATGATAAATTATTAACTACTGTTTTAAACTCAGACGAAACGTTACAAAGATATAATAATTTTCCGATAGAGGACAAACAGTTTTTAGCAAACAATATCGGATTGCTAAATACCATTATTTCATCTGAAGAAAATTTGAATCGCTGGAATGGTTTGACCATTGAAACAAAACAAATGCTAGCAGATAATACTAATTTAGCTTCTACTATATTTTCGTCTGAAAATTTATATAATTCGTGGAATAGCATGCCTGATATTGTTAAGAATATATTGGGTGATAATTCAAGTTATATCAAAAATGATGAACAAGCGAAGCAGGCTTTGTTATCGTGGAATGGTATGAGTATGGAAACTAAGCAAATTCTTGGAAATAATGAAGTGTTATTAAATACGATATTCAGTTCTCAAGAAAGTTTAAACGCGTGGAACTTGTTGCCAGTTAACATAAAAGATATGTTGGCGAATAATCAAGATATTTTATCAAAATTAAAAGATGGAACTTTAAGCGTAGATACATACAACCAAACGGTACAACCATTATTAAAAACCTTATTTGGTGATAATTCAGATGTGTTAAATAAGGTAGGTCAAGCGGCAGGTGTAGTTAATACCTATAATGCTAATGTGATTCCACAGTCTAAGTATTTAGAAAGCGCAACAAATGCAAGTGAAACCAGTGGAATATTGACAGGACTTTTAGATAATTGGAATAAAATCCCTCAAACAGCCACCAAAACATTAAATGTGGAAAATAAAATAATTGGGCCAATTCAAAATGCTAAAGGGACTAATTATCACCCAGGTGGTGCGATGATTGTTAATGATGAAAATCAAACAGGACCAATTAAAAAGGAATTGATTATTCGACCTAGCGGTCAGATGTTTATTCCGCAAGGCAGAAATGTACTTTTAAATGAGCCAGTGGGAACAAAAGTTTTGAGAGCAAGTCGGACTAAGCAATTCATGGCCAAGATGGGCATACCTAGATATGCTGAGGGAGTCGGTATTCCAGAGGAATCAAGTTTTGTAAAAAACTTAAGGTCTATTACTGATCCAGGGTTTATTAGTGATTTGAATTTTAAAATCGACAATTCAAATATTGAATCTAGTTTAACTACTTTAATAATACTAACAAAAAAATTATTAGAAAAAGAAACAGATGTGTATTTGGATGATGATAAAATCTCAAAGAAAATTGAAAAAAGTATGACAAGGCGGGTGATGGTTTGATCAGACAATTAAAACTTTACAATGCTAGGAATGATTTGATTGACCTGGTAAATGAACGTTGGATATTCGGTACTGAACCGGAAGATTTAGGTGTAGAAATCTCTAATGAAATGTTTAATGTCAATGCCAACGCTGTTATATCTGAGGAAGAACTTTTATCTAAAAGTCTTAAGCTAACGATGTACTATGGTCTAGAAAAAATTCAAGAGTACAAAGCATATAACACTTTCGTAAATTTCTTAAATTATCCGCCATATACTTTCATTTATTCGAATGATTCGATTGAAGATTATAGAAGAGAGTGTGTTTTAAATACAATAACAAAGCCAGACATTAATCTTGATGGTGTTTTAATTGGTGAATTGATACTAGATTTCACTACTCCATTCTATAAGGAAATATCTGAGAGATATAGTCCGTATGAGGATTCAATCGGCGATGGCAAGATTTATGCAGGTGATAATAAGCCCAGAAATTTGATTGCCAACCCAAATTTTGAAAATAATATGCAGGATTGGGATTATTCGGGTGATTTAGAAGGAAAGTATCAAGTATTAACACCAACAACCGATAAGCCTAATTCAAATATTCTAAAACTGACTTCAAGTAATAACAAGCAGTCATCCTTTATGAATCTATTCAATCATCAAGTTGTCAAAGGTGAGAGACTATCTTTTAGGGTTGATATTAAAGCAGATTCCAATCCCGATTATGATCGTCCAGTAATCAATGTGAGCTTTGGTGAGGCTGATAGAAATTATAAATATTCCGATTTTGGAATTACGTCATCTTCTGATTTCAAAACAGGTTCTATTTCTTTTGTTGCACCAACTGACGGTATTTTTTCTTTAATGCTATTGAATCAAAATTTGTCAACAGCAGCTGAAATGTCAACTTATTTTAGAGAGCCAATGTTAATTAGTGGTGATATTAGTGATTTACCAATAGATTTTTATAGTGGAAAACCTTTCAATAGTGATTACGTTTATCCTTATATATATGAATCAGATTATAATGGAAAATCTGGTGTATTCAATATTGAAAACAATTCGATCTATATCGGGTCTTCTAAAGGTTCACCTGTTGAAATCACAGTGCACGGACCGTGTACTAATCCATACTGGGAAATCTTGGAAGGTTCTAAGATATTACAATCTGATGGCTATAATATTGATGTACCAGAAGGCTATAGGCTAGTTGTGTCAAGTATTGTGCAGAATCAACGAGTCAAATTAATTGCGCCTGATGGTACTGTTTCAGATGTCTACAAACAGCAAGATTTAACCAGAAGTAATTTTGTGACGATTCCTGAAGGGCTATCAACACTAGCGTTTCATAATGTTAATGAAGTTACATTCAAATATAGAGAGGAGTATGTCACTGTATGAGTGAACAAGTCAATTTATGGATTATTGATCGTCAAGGTGATATTACACAAGAGCCAATCGTTGTCTCTCGTTCAACAATCCAACCGGATTATATTACACAAGATTCAAGTGAATTTGAACTACCCGAGACTGCAACTTTTGTCCAAGGTGATTTTGTTTTAGCTAAGGTAATGAATAGCGAAAGTATTGTATATTTCGGTGTGGTATCTAGCTATGAAGATAATAAACTGATTGCCAATGATATTTTGAATTTAGTTAACTTTGAATTTCCAGCCACTCGTATGACTGGCTCAAGTTTCGAGCAACATTTCAAAAATTTAGTTAATCGGTATTTGCTACAAGATACAACTAAAGATTTATCAATTTTAGATATTGACGTTAAAACAAATACAAGTCATATATATCAACCCGCTGAACCGCCAACCGCAACTAATTTAATGAAATATGCAATTAATGCTTTTAAAAAATACAATATTGTTTGGCGATTTGATCGTTTTGAAAATGGGCGAATTAAAACAGTCATTGAGGCAGTCACCGATTCAATTTCGTTCAAAGATAATATTGTAGACTTGCAAGATTGGGAAGTATCCACAACCGAAGTAGGTAAAAACACTGAAAACCACTTGATGATCGTCAATAAAAATACGACTAATTCAGAAGGTCCTAACATCCTAGCAGAACGTTATCTAACAACTGAAAACGAGATTACAAGTGCTGCTAGTAATCCAAATATTTCTAAACCGACAAAAACGAAAGTTGCAATATTTGATACGACAGCAACAAGTAATCCGACATATGATGAGTTAGCTAACAGCGAATTAAAAGGTAATTTTTACTCACATGAAATTACCTTCACGATGTCGAAGGATAATGAGTTCTTACCTTTTTACAAAATGAAATTAGGTACATTAGCAACCATTTTCAGGGAAGGTAAAATGTATAAGTCCGTATTAACTGGCTATGAATACGCAAGCGATAGTAATCGCATATTGATGAAATTTGGGCATGTCAAAAGTCGATTAAGTGAATTATTGGAATAGGAGGTATACATGACATTACAAGGGTATCAATTTGATAAATCAAAAGTAACACCTGAAGCTGACGCAGCTCTGTTTCATTATTTAGCGCAGAATTTAGATAATAAAGTGATTAGCGGCTTGTCAGCAACATCTACAGGTTTGAATATTTATGTCGCTGCTGGAAGGGCGCTACTTCAGGGACGATTAATTGATAATAATCAACAAGTACAGTTAACGGCTCAAGCGAATAAGAGTGGGTATGTATGCATTACAATTGACTTAACGCAGAATAATACTTCGACAGGGACACCAGGTAGTTCCGATTATGTGCCAGTAAATAATCAATTGAAAATAGAATTACTTGAATCATTGAATCAGCAGGATTTGAATAATGGTGGTTTAATTTATACATTTCCGTTATATTCGTATGTTTCCAATGGAACGACAGCCACTTTTACTAAAATCACATCAAGTTATCGGTCGATTTACAGTGAATTTTTGGAGGAAGCTTGGGCAGGGACTTTAACTTCAGGAACGGCTATATATCCAAATTTATCCACATACAAACGAGTAATCCTTTATGGTGTTTGTCAGAATATGACACAATTTAAAATTGAAGTTGATTTAACAAAAGCAGTAACTAGTCCAGAATTATCTAATAGACCATATGTTGCGAATATTGTTATAGGTAGTACAGTTGAAGGCTCACAAACAAGGCAATGGAAATTAACTGTGGGTATTGCATCAGATAAAGGTAATACATATTTAGACGCAAAATACAAAGACGGTGCGGGTAATTGGACCAGTGTTAGTTCAGCATCAATAAATATTTATAAAATTGTTGGTGTTTATTAATTATGGAAGGTGAGGAAAATGGAAATGGAGAAATATTTTAATACAGTATCTATGATTGCGGGTTTAGTTGGTGGCATAGTGGCTGGAATTTTAGGAGGTTGGGATGTGCTAACACACGCAATTGTGGTATTAGTAGTTGTGGATTATTTAACAGGGATTGGTAAGGCGATTGCAAATAAAACATTATCAAGCGCAGTCGGATTCAGAGGGTTATTTAAGAAGATTTTAATTTTCGTTGTGATTGCCGTTTCTGTCGAGATTCAGCGAATTATTGGTGATGGTATCCCGTTAAGGGAAATTGTGATTATGTTTTATATCGCGAACGAAGGCATCTCATTTATTGAGAATGTAAGTGAATTTATAGAATTACCAGAAAAATTTAAAGAAATATTTATTCAAATCAGAGATAAGGGTAACGATGACACGAGCAAATAGCTTGTGTCTTTTTAATTGAAAGGAGGAAGTATGGCATACGAACAGACGTATATCCCGAATATCAACATCGGTGCTGTCCGTGGTTGGTGCTTGGGATACGTAGACGACAGTATAAGCGCTGCACAAATTGACCGATCGTACAGTGCTCAAATTGCTTATAATCGGGCAGTCGCTCGTGGGTGGCTTCATGGTGATTATAATTTTCCAACTGGTCATTGGGTGATTTTATTCTGGTCAATTGATAACGGTGAACAAGTTGGTCTTGGCCATGTTGCTAATGCATTCATTGGCGATAATGGTGCAATGCAGATTCATGATTCAGAGGTACACGCTGGCGCTAGAGCACCTTATGGTTCGATACAAGAACTTTTAAATTGGTTTGCCAGTGGCGGCGTTAGATTAACATTTTTAGGATGGGCCCTTGGCTGTGATGGTGTGAAGATACTTAAATCACCAGAAGAAAATGCCCAAGAAGAAGCAACTAGAAAACAAGCTGAAGCTGAAGCGCAACGGAAAGCGGAAGAAGCCGAAGCTCAACGACAAGCAGATGAAATAGAAAAAAGGAGTATACCAATGGCAGAATGTATTATTAGATGTAAAGATGATTTCGGGCAACCGTTTGTTAAAGATTCAGTATTTTATTGGAGTCCACAAACAGGGTTCTTGAATATACCAGACCCAGCAGGGTATGATTACCTTGATCGAATTAATAAGCAAATTAATGGTAAAATCTTACCTCGCTTGTATTCAACAAAAGGTGAGCCAGTCCATGCACGGCTTGCACAAATTAGTGGTGCGGTTAATGTTAAAACCGCCAAAGCAATTAAATAAGTAACACCCACGCCCTTGTATTAATTTACAAGGGCTTTTTTATTTGCCTTTAAGGCCCGTTTAAGCTTCCCACTATACTATCGATTCATCCCAAATAATTAATCTTTTTCATAAATTCCCTCCACTATCAGAGATGATGGTGGATTTTTTCGTTACTTTTTATACTACTTGTAGTATA
>NZ_JABJXU010000015.1:28054-33172 GCF_013155265.1 Enterococcus sp. MMGLQ5-1
GGGTACAGCATTGCTTTACACTTTATATATTGGATATCTATTAATGGAAATTAAATCTATTTTTGAAAATTATCAGAAACTAGGCACGCCGACAGAAATTTTTCAAAAATTTATTGATGTAATTAAAAACAACGACGACACGAGCAAATAGCTTGTGTCTTTTTGAAAGGAGGAAGTATGGCATACGAACAGACGTATATCCCGAATATAGATATTGACGCATCTGCTGGCATGTGCTTACAGTATGTTGATAATGCTATCAACGCAACAGAGCGAACCTACAGCGCACAGATTGCCTACAGCGCAGCACAGTCCAGAGGTTGGATTAGGAACGATACGGATTTTCCAACGAATGTCTGGGTTGTTTTATTCTGGGAGATTACAAGTGGTTATTGGACTGGATATGGTCACGTGGCGCTGGCTTTCATTGGTGAGAATGGTGCAATGCAGATTCACGATAGTGAGGTACACCGAGGTGCTAGGTATCCATATGGCTCATTGCAAGAGTTGGCTAACTGGTTTAGCGGCACAAATCCAGTAAGATATCTCGGTTGGTCAATCGGTTGTGATGGTCGTAAGATTCTTAAAACGCCACAAGAAACACAAGCTGAAATTGATGCACAGAATCGAGCTGCAGCTGAAGCAATCAGAAAAGCGGAAGAGGAAGAGGCACTGCGTATTATCGCCGAGATAGAACGCCAAAAGAAAGCAGAAGCTGAGAAAAAACGATTAGCTGAAGAAAAAAGAAAGAGGGAAAGTGATATGGCAATTCAAGCAATTGTAAGAATTAAAGATGATAGTTTCAAAGCACCTTTCGTAAAAGACAGTGTGTGGTTTTGGTCCATGGAAACAGGCTTTATTAATCTACCAACAAGACGTGATTATGAGTGGCTCGATACTATCAATAAATATACGACTGGTAAGCCAGTATTTAGGCAGCAGTCTTCAAAAGACGTACCGTTTCATTTGCGCTTAGCACAGTGGAATCCAGCGGTTAACGTTAAAGAAGCAAAAGCATGTATTGAAGATTACGACAAAATTCCAGCATTGACAGATTAACACCAACGCCCTTGTATTAATTTACAAGGGCTTTTTTTGTTTGCCTTTAAGCCCTGTTTAAGCTTCCCACTATACTATCGATTCATCCCAAATAATTAATCTTTTTCATAAATTCCCTCCACTATCAGAGATGATGGTGGATTTTTTCGTTACTTTTTATACTACTTGTAGTATAATTATATTGAGGTGATTTATGAAACGTCAAACAATTGCGAATAAAAAATGGCAAAGTAAAAATCCTGAAAAAGCCAGATATCTTAGAAAAAGATCCATTGCAAGGACTTTTATTCAAAAATATGGAACTGAAGAAGATTTATTGATGTTACGTGACGAAATGGATAAAAGGGAGCAATTAAATGCCAAATGAAAAAACTATAGTTGACCAATGGGTCAGACGAGAGATAGAAAAATTAGAGATTGATTTTACTGAGCAAACATCTTCTATTAAGGAAGTTAAAGTAGCTTTAAAAAACGCGAGTAAACAGGGTGGTATGGGTTCAGGGAAACCTGAATTTGTTTTTTTGGTGAACGATACATTAGTTGTTGTCGAAGATAAACCTTCAACTTCTAATCTTATTTTATTGGACGAGCATAATGAAGTAGACTTATCTATTCCTAAAGCGACTGCTAACTATGCAGTAAACGGAGCAGTCCACTATGCCAAACATATAGTTGAGAAAACAACTAATTTTAAAGAAGTGATTGCAATTGGTGCAACCGGTACTTCTGATTCTAGAGGAGTACTCGTTTATCTTGTATCGAATAATGGTGAAAATACTAATATTAAAAGCATAGGTTCACTTCCTGATTGGAGCGTTCTGTCTCTCATTAAATTCGATGAGTGGTATGGTGTAAACGTTTTAGGGAATTTGTCTAAAGATCAAAAAGACGAATTAGAATTAAAGAAAGTAGCTGCACAACTTCATGAAGATTTAAGAAATTATGCTAGCTTAGAAGGAGAAAACAAGGCTACGGTTGTGAGTGCCATTTTATTGGCACTTGATAGTAAAAAAATATCAATTGATGAACTTAAAGGTCATAAACGCCCCACTGATGGCGCACGCATCTATAGAAGTATAAAAGATTATATGGAAGACAAAGATATACTTCCAGAAGAAAAACGTAATATTGTGTTAAATAAGTTTAATTTTATTCAAACAAACGTCGCATTGAATGAAAAACGAAAAGATTTAGGGGTTACCCCACTTCATTATTTTGCCTCTATTTTACAAAAAGATGTATTAGATCATTTTAAAAACAATACCGAATTTGATATTTTAGGGAATTTTTATGGAGAGTTTGTAAAATACGGCGATAGCGATGGCAATGGGTTAGGGATTGTGTTAACACCTAAACACATTACTAGCCTTATGGCAGAGCTTATCCAAATCGGAAGAAACGATTACGTTCTTGACCCAACAGCTGGAAGTGGTGCGTTTCTTATTAGTGCTATGAATCGAATGATGAAAGAGCCCTTAACTGAAGGATCAATAAATACAAATTCTCATATTAAACAACACCAACTATTTGGTATTGAAATGCAGGAAAAAATGTATACTGTTGCTACAACCAATATGATTCTTCGTGGTGATGGAAAATCTAATCTAATGTTAGCAAATATGTTCTCAAAGAAGTCAGACGATTTCATTAATGACGGAAGTAAAGTTCCTATTACAAAAGTATTGATGAATCCACCATACAGCCAAGGATCAAAAGGGAATTTTGACTTATATGAAATTAACTTTATAAAACATGCATTGGATATAAGTGCGCATAATGGAAAACTTGCAGTCATTGTTCCACAATCTACTATGACTGGAAAGAGTAAAGTTGAACGAGAAATGAAACAAGCAATACTCGAGCATCATACATTGGATGCTGTAATTACTCTCAATCCGAATACTTTTCATGGTCAACGTGCAGGTGTACAACCTGTAGTTGCTTTGTTTGCAGCAAATCAACCGCATCCTGTACAAAAACAAGTTAAATTTATCAATTTTAAAGATGATGGATGGGTTGTCAAAAAACACCTAGGACTACAAGATGACGGGACTGCTTCCCAAAAAAGAAAACAGTTGGTAGACACGGTACTCTATGACGTTCCAATGGAAACATCTTTTATGGTGAAATCACAGGTCACATCAGAAGACGAATGGTTACACAGTTACTTCTATTTTAATGATTCAATTCCAAAACCTGAAGCATTTGAAAAAACTGTGCAAGATTATTTAGCTTTTAAATTTGATCAAACAGTTCATGGTAGAGGTTACTTATTTGATGAGTGGGGAGAATCAACAAAAAAATAAATCCCACTCTACCAAATTTGAATGAAGTAGAGTGGGGGACTTTCACAATTCAAGAAATTTTCAATGTTGTAGATGGTTTCTACAACAAGAAACCACCAATGACAAATGGAAATCTTCCTTTCTTGGGAGCGACAGAAAATAATAATGGAATCACAGGATTTACTGATATAGAGATCGTAAAGCAGTGGTCTAAAACGGGATCTAGTATAGATAACACAATAAACAATAAAACGTTTGGACCAAATTGGTTAGCAGTAACTAACAATGGTTCTGTTGGGAACGTATATTTTATGGAAACTACGTATACCTCTAGTCACGATGTTACTTCTTTATCACTAAAAAACAAAACTATCAATAAGGCATTAGGATTATTTTTGTCTTGCATTCTCAGAGAAGCTGGCAAACCATTTTCATATGGTAGGAAATGGCGTCCTAAACGAATGAGAACAACCCAAATTGTTCTTCCGCTTGATAAAGATAAAAAACCTAACTGGGACTATATGGAACAATATATTGTGAATATAATGCAAAATATTGAAGTTCCTGAGCTAGAACCACTTAAATCCAGTGATACAGATTTACATTCAGTTCACTGGAAAGAATTTCCTATAAAAACTATTTCTGAAATCATACAAAGTGGACACGATTGGGAATCTTACAATCGCGTAACTGGCTCTCAGCCTTTCATTGGTTCTTCCGCACTAAACAACGGAATTACAGATTATGTTGATTCCTCTAACAGAGAAAAATATGTTGGAAAGAATGTGATTGGAGTAAACCGAAATGGCAGTGTAGGATACGCATTTTATCACCCTTACACGGCCTATTTTTCGGGAGATACTCGATTTATTAAAATCGCAGATTTCTCTAATAATATTAATGTAAATCTCTTTATTACCACAATGATTATGCAACAAAAAGATAAGTATGCATATGGATATAAAATGGGAACAAAGCGGTTATCATCACAAAAAATTATGTTGCCCGTTACTAATGAAAATATTCCTGATTGGCAATTTATGGAAGACTACATCAAATCAATATCAAATTCAAAATTGATATAACTAATCCCCACCGCACGGTGGGTTTTTGTTTGCACAGCAGTAATATTGCAATTTACTTTATCTTGTCTTAGACTAATGTTAGTATATTAATTTCTTAACTCCTTACAATTAATATACTGATGTATCTAGTTCTCTCAGATTGGATATGTTTTGATTTACTGATAGGCTACTCGTATTTACGGGTAGTCTTTTTTATTTACCATCTCTCACGAGGTGGTTTTTTTGCATTTATTTAAAAGAAAAATGATAAAAGTGTTGACCTTGCATACTATGCATAGTATAATATATTTATAGGGGGTGAGAAATGAAGCATAAGAAAAAGAGAACTTTTAAAACAGAATTTACCTTAGAAATAAATCTTCTGTTTATTAAGTTCTCAATCAAAATAAAGTTTGGAGAGTAATTCTCCTGTTGAGGTGGTAAGAGCCACCTCAACATCTTATGTGTTCATTATACCATGAAAAAATTAAAAGTCGAAACAGAAGTGCGTAAAACAACGAAAAAAGAAAAAATCACATTTATTATTGGAGTTATTTTTGTAATTGGGTTGTTTTTGATATGGAGGTTTTTTAAATGACAGATAGGAATCCTCAAACTGAAGCTAACAAAAGGTGGCAGCAGAATAATAAAGAGCGCGCAAAATATTTAAGTAATCGTTCAAGAGCAAGGTCTTTTATTCGCAATCAAGC
>NZ_JABJXU010000016.1 GCF_013155265.1 Enterococcus sp. MMGLQ5-1
ACGGTTCCAGTAGAGCTGTGGAATAGTACACAGTCAGCTGTTTCATCTAATTGGGTTAAGCCAACAGCCAAAGTAGTTACCTACTCAGATGGTACTAGAGAAATGACGCTTGATTTACAAGGTGCTGACCAAGGTAGCATGACGGCTTATTTAAAAAATGTCAGTCCAAGCGGTAGCTATGATGATGCTATTATTAATGCAACGGATGCAGATGGCTATCCATCGCAGGTGACCTTTAGCTTGTCAGATTCAGATATTTCGACGGCTTCAGTTTTTAAACAGCTCTATGTTAAATATTTTGTTGATATGACAGGCTTTCCATTCCCTGATGGGCATAGCATCAAGCAATATTTAAAGATTGATTGGTCAACCGCTTCAGAGGTTGTTAATACAACTGCTTTGGAGGCTAAGCAAGCTGAGGCTCAGGGCTTGGTCAGTCAAACTGATAAATATACCTCAGCTAGTCTAACGAGCCTACAAAATCAAATTACAGCGACAGCGGCTTTACTATCTAGTGGTACATTAACGCAGTCGTCAGTTGACAGTCAGTTGACAGCCTTAACGACAGCGATTGCTGAGCTAGTGGTACTTGTCAAAGAGCCCACCTCAGCTGTTAAGACCGAAACGGTTCCAGTAGAGCTGTGGAATAGTACACAGTCAGCTGTTTCATCTAATTGGGTTAAGCCAACAGCCAAAGTAGTTACCTACTCAGATGGTACTAGAGAAATGACGCTTGATTTACAAGGTGCTGACCAAGGTAGCATGACGGCTTATTTAAAAAATGTCAGTCCAAGCGGTAGCTATGATGATGCTATTATTAATGCAACGGATGCAGATGGCTATCCATCGCAGGTGACCTTTAGCTTGTCAGATTCAGATATTTCGACGGCTTCAGTTTTTAAACAGCTCTATGTTAAATATTTTGTTGATATGACAGGCTTTCCATTCCCTGATGGGCATAGCATCAAGCAATATTTAAAGATTGATTGGTCAACCGCTTCAGAGGTTGTTAATACAACTGCTTTGGAGGCTAAGCAAGCTGAGGCTCAGGGCTTGGTCAGTCAAACTGATAAATATACCTCAGCTAGTCTAACGAGCCTACAAAATCAAATTACAGCGACAGCGGCTTTACTATCTAGTGGTACATTAACGCAGTCGTCAGTTGACAGTCAGTTGACAGCCTTAACGACAGCGATTGCTGAGCTAGTAGAATTAGCACCTGAGAAGGTATCTGAGATTAAAGAAGGGCATGTTTATGCCTCAAACTTTACTTTTGTTAAGCCGGGTACATCGGAAGCCTCGATGATGGATACATATACGCAAAAGCCACTCTATATTACTAAAGAATCTGGACAGCTCTACTTATATATTACCTTGACGAATCCAGAATATTATCAAGGAATTCAATTTTTTGTCAATGGTCAGTATCAAAATCCAACTGTTATTTCTGAAACGAGTCAATCGATAGCGCCCTTAGCTTCTGCTTTGGATAGTAATAACACTGGTACAAAAGTGATTAAGACGGCAGTGGATACGATTGATAGTCCAACAAATTTAAAGATTCATGTTGTTGTACCCGCAATTAATTATGACCATGAATATGATGTGCAATTGGTACTCGATTTAAATTCATTAACGGATGTGACTGACAATGCACCAGCATATATTGGTCAATCAGGACAGCCCAATACGGATATGAATCAAAATACAAATAATCCAGTAGCAGACAATGGTCAAGCCTATAAGCCGACTTTGTTAAATAATCAAACAGCTACTGCGACTAGAAATGTAGCGGCAACGAGTAATCCAAGTACAGCTACTCAAGATCATCTTTTGGTTTATTTAATTGGTTTAGTAACATCAACTGTTGGTATTGGACTTGCTCTTCTTTTAAAAAGAAATTCAAAAAAGAGTAGAATAAGTTAAATAATAATAATGAAGAGGCTGGGACAAAAGACTTTATCCTTTTCGTAATGTTCGTAATTTAGGGGTTAATTGTCTAAAAAAACGTAAACGGCTTGTTTTGAAAGTTGAGCATCAGACAAAAAAATAGTAAAGGCGCTCTTTGCTACGAATTATTTTTTCAGCTTATGCCGATATTTTCAAGCCGTTGAAGCTAGATTATCTAAAAAGTGTAAACGGCTTGTTTTGACGGGCTTTCTCTCTCAAATCTGTTCAAATAGATACGTCATCCGGTCAGACAGAAATCGTCTGACTGAATAAACGAATGACTCGTCTATTTTCACAGCTTTAATCAGAGGGAGTAAGCACCTTTTTTTGACAGGCTTTCTCTCTCAAATCTGTTCAAATAGATACGTCATCCGGTCAGACAGAAAACGTCTGACTGAATAAACGAATGACTCGTCTATTTTTCACAGCTTTAATCAGAGGGAGTAAGCACCTTGTTTTGATGGGCTTTCTCTCTCAAATCTGTTCAAATAGATACGTCATCCGGTCAGACAGAAATCGTCTGACTGAATAAACGAATGACTCGTCTATTTTTCACAGCTTTAATCAGAGATAGCAAGCACCTTGCTTTACGATTTTTTGACGAGGCAATTTAGCACTTTTTCTACGTCGTTAAACGTCTTTTGTCCCACCTTCTTCTTAAATTTTGATGAGTGTGCAAGAGTTATTGAATTGAAAAGAGTGAGTGATGAGAAGACGTCTTTGTTTTTTATTAATTTGTTTATTATGCCCCCTTCTTATTGCTTGTACAGCTAAAAGTCAGGAAGCAGCTGAAGCAAAAGTAGATACGTCATCGGTGACAAATAAACGGATTATAGCAACAACAGTAGCAATTACTAATATTTTTGCCAAACTTGATCTTGATTTGGTGGGGGTTCCTGAAACTTCTACAACCTTACCTAAGCAGTATCAAGAGATAACAACAGTTGGCGGACCGATGAATCCTGATTTAGAAATGATTACCTCATTAAAGCCAGATATGGTGTATGGTACAAAAACACTTGAAAGTGAACAAAAAGCGAACTATCAGGCAGCAAATATTCCTGCTAGCTTTTTGGATTTTACCAGTATTTCAAGTATGCTTGATGAAATTAATAAGCTTGGTGCTGAATATAATCGAACTATCGAAGCCCTTAATTTAGTTGATGGACTGAAAAAGCAAATGGATGATGCCAAAGCCAAAATTCCAGCAGGAGAAAAACCAAAGGTTTTAATTTTAATGGGTATTCCGGGCAGCTATTTAGTTTGTACTGAAAATTCTTTTCTTGGGAATTTGGTACGAGAGGCTGGCGGTGTGAATATTGTTCAGGGCGAGAAAGTCGAATATTTGGCTTCCAATACGGAATATCTTCAGCAAGCGAATCCTGATATTATTTTACGCGCAGCACACGGCATGCCGGCTGAGGTTGTTGAGATGTTTAATCAGGAATTCAAAACCAATGCTATTTGGCAACATTTTTCAGCCGTTAAAAATGGTAAGGTTTATGATCTAGATTCAGAGTATTTTGGAATGACGGCAAACTTGGATAGCATTACTGCCTTTGAAAAATTAATTTCAATTATGTATAAGGAATAGTTAGATGAAATCACTTAAAATAAGAATTATATTTTTTATTTTTGCATTTTTTGGATTAATGCTTTGTTTTATTTGGAGCTTAAATACAGGTAGCATCAGTTTACCATTATCTAAACTATTGTTAGAATTTTTTTCTGATGACCCACAGGTTAATATTATCAAGGATTTGAGGCTTCCAAGAATTTTGATTGCAATGCTTTCTGGTGCGGCCTTGACGGTTTCTGCTCTACTTTTACAGGTGGTTTCAAAAAATGATTTGGCTGAAGCGGGCTTTTTAGGTATCTCTGCCAGTGCAGAATTTGCTTATTTATTGGTTATTTTAACTATGCCCCAGCTATTGCACTTAAATCTATTATTTAGTGTACTGTTTAGCCTAGCTATAGCGCTTATCCTCTTTTATCTATCAAGGATCAATCATCGTCATTCAAATGCACTCATTATTTTTGGAGTTGCTATAAATGCTTGCTTTACAGGTATTAATCAAATTTTGAATCAATTTCTATCAACGAGTAGTCAAGGCACGATTCTTAATGGTCTTGGGCAAAAAACTTGGGCTGAGGTTAAGGTCTTAGGATTAATTGTAGGCATTGGAATTATCATTTCGATCTTGTTAAGCCAATGGTGTAATATATTGCGCTTACCTACAGTTACACTGAATAGCTTAGGGGTACCGGTAGCTCAATATTCAGCGATTTTTTTGGTAATAGCGGTTGCTTTAGCAGCAACAACAGTAGTAGTGATGGGTGTCATTTCCTTTTTAGGATTAATTGTAGCTCACATTTGTAGAAAATTGATTGGTAATGACTACCGTCTTTTAATGCCTTTTGGTTCATTAGTTGGTGCCATTTTTCTATTGCTCGCTGATACAATCGGTCGAAGCTGGTTTTTACCGATTGAAATATCAGCCAATAATATTTTGTTAATGATTGGTGGTCTTACGTTATTGATTGTCTTTGTGAATAGGGGGAAGGCCTTTGAAAATTAATCATCTTTCTTTTGGCTATGGTAGCCACCATTTATTTAAGGATTTAACCTTTGAAATTCCGGAAGGCAAAATCACAGCTGTCATTGGACCGAACGGAAGTGGCAAATCGTCTCTATTAAATTTATTGGCAAATCGAAAACAGCCACTATCGGGAAAAATTCAAATTGCAAATCAGGAGATTAAGGATATTTCTAAGCGTCAGTACTCACAGCGGGTTGGTTTTTTACCCCAGCAAAATTTTTTTACGGAGCCAATTACTGTTAGGGAATTTGTGGCGTATGGTCGTTTACCCTATCATAGGTATCAGCTACGCTTATCGAAATTGGAAGAAAAGATTGTGACAGAGGCTTTAGCTGATTGTGGCTTGGAGGCTTTGCAAACGACCTTAATGAGTCAACTCTCCGGTGGACAGATGCAGCGTGCTTTTTTAGCAATGACTTTTGCACAGGAAACGCAATATTTACTTTTAGACGAGCCAACCACCTATTTGGATACAGTTCATCAAATCAAACTATTTGAAAGCTTGATTAAACGCAATAAAAAAACTGGCTTGACTATCATTATGGTTTTACATGATTTTAATCAGGCATTAAGCTATAGTGATCATCTTTTAGTTATGCACCAAGGGAATTTAGTAGCAAATGGCCCTACAGTACAAGCTTTTAATCAAGCACTGATTGAAGAATATTTTGGTGTGACAGGTGAATTGCTGACCGATACGTCAGGGCAATCATTTTTTGCAGCAAGAGGAATTGAGGTGTGAGATGAAGTCAACTTTACGTAATTTATTATTCGGATTTTTTATGCTCGTTTTTGCCTATTCAGCCTATCAAATCATTTTGATTTTAAATAAACAGGAGACAAACCAAAAAGATTTGGTACAAATTCAAAAACTATATAGCAGCAATAAAACAATTACTGAAACGACAGATATATTGTCAAGTCGTGAGGCGCGCACCTCATTTCAAGAATTGTTGGATATCAATAGTGATATTGACGGTTGGATTAAAATTGCTGATACAAAAATTGATTATCCAATCTTGCAATCAACGGATAATGAATTTTATTTAACCCATAATTACAAGAAAGAAAGCATTGCAACTGGAAGCATTTTTAAGGATTATCGTAATAGCAATGAGTTTATTGATCAAAATACAATCATTTACGGTCATTATTCTGATGATCAAACAATGTTTACAGATTTACATCGATATTTGGATGAAAATTTTGCTAAAAATCATCGCGTAATCCAATATGATACACTTGCTTTAAGCTATGATATTGAAATTTTTTCAGTCTACCAGACAACTACTAATGACCAATATCTACTAACAGCATTTCCGTCAGATGAAGCCTTTCAAGCCTATATCCAAGGGGCTGTGACACGTAGTATGTATGATTTTGGGACAACTGTTAGCTCGACAGACCGAATTCTAACATTATCCACCTGTGATACAGAATTTGCAGGCAAAAAAGGTCGCTTTGTCGTTCAAGGTAAGCTTGTAAAGAAAGCGACAATTGATTAAAATTAAAAATAACCAATTATTCAAGAGATATTTTGAATAGTTGGTTATTTTTTGGTTAAAGATTGTCAATTTACTTTTTCATTTTGGAAGGATTGCCAAAATTCAGTGAGCTGCTTTTGCGATAAATCATCAGTAATCTGGCCTTCTTTAAATATTAAAAGTCGCTGACAGGTTTCGTTTAGAAATTCTAAATCATGGGAAATTATCAGTATCATA
Organism: Enterococcus sp. MMGLQ5-1; assembly: GCF_013155265.1. Lineage (GTDB taxonomy): Bacteria > Bacillota > Bacilli > Lactobacillales > Streptococcaceae > MMGLQ5-1. The sequence goes on from NZ_JABJXU010000016.1 coordinate 6,272, forward strand.
ACATTTAGGCTTTGAAGGTAATGGATCATTTGAATTACCTGCTGCATATGAAAATAATCTAAACCGCTTGTTGGTTCATCAAAAATGATTACTTTTTTACCAGATAAAATTGCCGAGCCAATTGCTACACGCTGTTTTTCGCCACCAGATAAGGATGAAGGATGGCGATGTAAAAGTGCTTTAAGATCAAGTGCGACGACTATTTTCTCTAATAATTCTGGCTGCTTAGCCTTTAATAGTAATTCCTTATGAACATTTTCGCAAAAAAGCTGATAGTTAACATCTTGAAAAACCATGAAGCTTTGTTGAATTAATTTATGCTTAGTTAATACTTGATTGTCCATAGTTAGCTTAGAGCTAATACTTGGCAATAAGCCACAGAGCGCTTTGACAAAGCTGCTTTTTCCAGCACCATTTTCGCCAATAATACCTATTATTTCTTGATTAGAAATTTGTAGTGCTTGAATGGAGAAGGCTAGCTTTGAGCTTTTCGGATACTTATAATTTAAATTGGCAATGCTAAGGATCTGTTGTTGCTTAGCTGGTGTTGTCTTTTTATTCACTGGAGTAGGATTAATGAATAGCTTTGGTGCACGAATGCCAAGCGCTTGACGCTGAGTGTCTAGCAAATTAATGAGTTGAGCCGGTGTATATTTTTCAATAAGCTGCCCATTTTCAATAATCCAAAAATAATCTGCTAGCATTCTTAAGTAATATAAGCGGTGTTCAATAATAATAACCGTGAGGCCATCAGATTTAAATTTGGCTAGTATTTTCTGCAATTTATTAGTTGTTTGAAAATCTAAATTACTTGAAGGCTCGTCTAATATTAAGATTTGAGGTCTTAGCATATAGGCAGAAGCAATGGCAATGATTTGCTTTTCGCCACCTGAAAGCGAGAACATATCTCTATCTAGTAAATGCTCAATTTCAAATTGCTTGGCTGTTTCAATAATTCTCTCTTGAATAATTTGGCGCTCTAAACCAACGTTTTCACAAGGGAAGGCGAGCTCGCTTAGTACATCGGTTGTAAAAAATTGTGTTTTTGGATTTTGAAAGACCGACCCGACCTTTTCTGTAAACTGGAATATTTCCGATTGGGAATTAATTGTCGAATCAATTGAAAAATTGCCCTCAAGCTGTCCTTCGTATAATTCAGGAATCAAACCATTTATGATCCTAGAAAGTGTTGTTTTGCCACAGCCGCTTTTGCCCGTCAGCACAATAAATTCTCCGGCCTTGATAGTGAGATTAATATCTTGGATAGCAGGGATATTATTTTCTTGGTAGGTAAAATTAACTGCCTTGAATTCGAGCATAGATGACCCCTCCAAACATTAATAGTGTGACGAGAAAAATAGCTATATCTATTTTTTTAAATGAGATTAGGTAAAGTGAGGTTGAATTTGCTGGATGTGTAATTCCTCTTGTTAACGCTGCAGCTGTCAGATCATTAGCGACAGTATTGGCATTGTTGAGCAGAGGGACATAGATATACTCTAACGTTTCCAGTGGATGCTTTAGTAAATCTCGTTGATTGATTGCAATGCCTCGAAACTTCATTGCGTTCCTAATTTGTTGATGGTCCTGTCGAATGGTTGGTAAAAATCGGAAAAGGACGCTAATTGGAATAATAATCCAATTGGGCAAATGTAATTTTTTAAGGCCATAGAACAGCTCAGATATTTTAGTTGTGGCAAAAATGAAATTACCGATAATAATCACAGGAAGTAATTTTTTTAAGCCAGAGCTGAAAAATAATAAAAGATGACCTAGAAAATTTGAAGTGAACTGGAGCGCCAGCTGATTTAATAAAATACAGCCAAGCGAAATTAATAGCCAGCGTGTTGCCAGCTTTTTGTTACCAACTAGAAAAAATAAGCTTGATAAATATAATAAAATAATCGCCTCTAAGATAGGTGACAAGCGAAAAAAGAGTAATAGATTCGCAAAAAAAATTAAAAAGAATTTTGTAAAAATCGAAATACTTAGCTTCATAGTTCAATTGGCCTTCTAATGAAATGTTTATTAATTATTTTAATACCAATGCTTGCACCAATCAAAGATAAAACGATGGTGGCGATGATACAAATCCAAAAAGTTGCAGGTGTAATACTTTGAAAAACATCATTGATATATGCCGTATCTTTGCCACGACTTACTAAGCTGTCAATATATGCCTGCTTCATAAACCAAAGTGGTAGCAGTGGTCCGGTACAGCCAAAGGTGAAAATAATATAACTGATAATTTTTGTCGCATTTTTTTGACGATTGCCAGTGAAATTTTGGATGCAGTCTGCAATAATACCACAAATAACATAGGGGATGAATGAGAGTGCAAAATGTCCAGATATTAGAAAGAATAATCCCATGATAAGCCCCATAATTGTGATCGCCCCGAAACGTGGGATTTTGCTACAAACGAGTAGGTAGATGGGAGCGGAGATTAAACCCACAATTCCAGGAATAAGAATTGAAGAAAATACGGGTATTAGGATATTAGCAAGCAGCGTTCCGATACCAACACAGATAAAGTATAGTGCAGTATAGATTCCGATACTGATTAAATCTTTTGTTTTAAGCTTATTATTAGTCATTTACGCGTCCTTATTTACTTATTTAATAATGATATACCTTTGATATCTGGAATAATTGCTAGATAATGATAATCATTCTCATTCGTTAATTATAAATTATTTCGATTAATTAGACAAGTGCTGCCTGCTCAATTAATAATAAGAAAACATCAGTATTGTTAAGGACTCTAGGCATTTTTCTATAATATTTTGAATAAATAATAGTATAATTGATTAGTCAAAGGACAATGTGATAAGGAGGAAAATAGATGTATATTGTTATGAATACAATTCAGATTGAACCAGAATTTGCTGATAAAGTAGTCACTCAATTTGTTTCTCGACATACGAAGGATAATATGGCAGGTGTTGAGGGCTTTATTGATTTTGAATTATTACTCAATCAGCAAGAAGATTCAGAATATAAAGAATTGGTTGTTTTAAGTCGCTGGATAGATAAGTCCGCCCAAAAAAACTGGTTAAAAACACAATCATTTAAAAATCTTCATCCCAAGGCAAAGCAAGCAAGTGAAGAAAAACCTAAACGTAAGCCTTCGGGGATTATTAATAATAAAATCACTGAATTTGAGGTTGTTAAATAACTAGCAACGCTTTTACTACTTAATCAAAATATCAAAGGCCGAGAGACTATTCTGCTCGGCTCTGAACGCAGACAAAGTATACTTTCAGAGTGTGCTTTGTCTTTTTGACTCTATAATAAATTTGACTGATAAATATTTCGGCCCATTCTTTATTGGTCTAATTTGGCTTTGTTTTTCGGAAACAATCCCAAATTCACAATAAAACTACAACATTTAAAGCAGGCTTGAGCAACGCAAAAGGCAGCACAAAATGTGCTGCCACAGGATATAGACTAATCTTGCTTGTATTTCAGGCATTTGTCTGTATTGTGAATTGAGTAACCTGGTGCTCGTTTTTTGCTGGAAAACGATTATTAATCTATTGATTGTCATAAAGTAAGCTAATGCTTTTAATTTCCTTCATTAGCTTGTGGCGAATGTTTTTCGGCTTTAAAACAGTCACATTTTTTCCGAATGATAGTAAATAGCGAATCAACCATTCTTCATTTGGGATTTGTGTTGTCACCATCGCTGTGCCGTCTTTTTTTAGCTTTATCTCACGATGACTGAATTCGTCAAATACACGATAAAGTGCTGCTTTAGAAAATAATAATGTTAGTTCAAGATATTCTGCCTGTTGATATGCTTCGATTGGTGGCGCGGAAATTGGTGAGAAGGTTACATCGCTTGATTGAATTTGCTGCATTCTATTAATTTTAAAAATCCTAAAGGCTGACCTTTCAATACTGTAAGCCTGTAAATACCAAGAATGCGCCTTAAATATTAATTTAACGGGCTTGCAGGTTCTTGCTTCAATCATTCCCTTTAGATTAGTATAAGCAAAATTTATTTGTCTGCGTTGAAGAATCGCCGATTTGATAATGTCAAAGGTATCATCAATTTGATTTTGAGCATGCCATGACTTAAATTCGATTTCCAGCCAATTATCAAAAGGGATATTAAATAATGATTGTAGCTTGCTTATGACCGCTAGATTACCTTGACTATCAATATTTTTGATGCCGTTAATGGCAAGCAGTAGTGTCTGCTGTTCTTCCTTTGATAGTAATACTCGATCAAGGACATAATTATCTAATAAATAAATCCCCCCATTTCTACCTGCTTCGGCATAAATCGGAATTTCAAGGCTAGATAGAACGTCAATATCCCTGTAAATCGTTCGCGGGGAGACTTCTAGTAATTTTGCGAGTTCATAAGCTGTGGTTTTTTGTTGAGATAAAAGATGGTAAATAATTTTAAAATGCCTGTTTTTTAGCAACGAATAGCTCCCAATTTTTTATTTAAACTAGACAAATGATGTCAACTTTAATTTGTTATGCTTTAAGTATACTAAAGGAGGCTATAAAATGAAATTTGAAATATTAGAAACCATTCGCACTAATAATTTTACTGATTTAGAAATGACAAATAAGTTTATTAATTTATGGCAAAATAATGCTGACCTTGCTGAAGCTGCTTTAAAATCAGGATTGACGATTGCGTGCGTTTATCATCGCTACTCATCAGACTATCAGGGTGATTATTGCGCATCACTTTGCAGAGCAACGGATGATCATTCGGATTTTGACACGGCTAATTTTAATTGGCTATCCTATCCTGTTGACTCATCAGATGAGCAGGGGGTTTATCATACCTGGCAAAAAATTTGGGCAGACGAGGCGGATAAAAAAATTAGTCGGCTCTACCATTTTGATTATGAAAAATATGAGCCAAATGGGCAGGTATCGATTAGAATAGCGATTCTCTAGCTGATACTCAATGCACTTTCTTTGACTATTGTTTAATGAGCGATTAAGCTAAAATTAGCTATTTAAGATGGCATTTACTTATCAATTGTTATCTTGTCTAGAACAAGTGAAGGGAAGGTGTAACTAATTTGTCAATTTATGATATTAAAGTGATTGCCGAAGACGGTACGGCGTATGCTTTAGACCGTTATAGAGGAAAAACCTTGGTGATTGTCAATACGGCGACAAAATGTGGTTTATCGCCACAATTTAAAGCATTAGAGGCATTATATGAGCAATATCAATCAAGAGGGCTTATTGTACTCGGTTTCCCGTCTAATCAATTTAAACAAGAATTAACATCGACTGAAGCAGCGACGGAGGCGTGTAGAACAACCTATGGCGTTAGCTTTCCAATGCACCAAATTGCCGATGTTAATGGTGACGCAGCCTCACCACTATTTAAATATTTAACGAGTCAAGCTTCAGGAATTTGTGGTAAGAGAATTAAGTGGAATTTTACGAAATTTTTAATTAATCAAGATGGTGAAGTGGTAAAGCGTTTTGCACCACAAACGACGCCAGAATCCATGACCTCTTATATTGAAGAAACTCTAGCAGAATAGTATCTCAGGAGAAGCATTTCAAAATGAAATGCTTCTTTATTATTAAATAACACTTTTTTTTTACAGAAAATAAATGTAATTTTCATAACTCTCTTATAATATTTATTTGTTATTAATAAGATAACAAAAATTAGGGAGGTATCATGACATTTATCAAAGAAAAAAAAGAATTAACTATCTTGACAATTATTATTATTTTATTATTTATTGGTGGTATTTGGGATCAACAGCTTAGTCAAGCGTTAATGAATCAAAATTCATATTTTGCAACTGTATTCCAAAATTATGGTTTGATATTTGCAGGTATTATTATTTTTATGTCTACGCAAATTTTTATTTATTTTGCAATCAAAAGTAGCTTAAATATTTTTGCCAAAAGTAGTATCTATATCCTTGCACTTGCTGGCGGAGCTTATGAAGTGTGGCAGACTGTTAAATATGCCCTCTATTATACAGTCAGCTCATTACATAATATTAAAAATGATTTACCAATAGGTGCCGCGAATAATGATGGTAGTGGTGCATTAGAGCTGCCGAATTGGTATGGTGCTGCTTTAATTATCATTACGATTCTTTCGGTCGCAATCGGCTCTTATTTTTGTAATCTTTGGTTAAAGGATAAGGCACTAGTGGAGCTACAGGGATTAGTCTGGATTGGCTTAGGTGGCATTGTTGCTGTCTTTACAGCTAATACAATTGTTGATGCGATGAAGGATTTATGGGGGCGCTTGAGACCATATGAATTACAAGATGATTGGTCAAAATATACTTCTTGGCTCCAAATTAATGGCGCCAATGGTCATAAATCATTTCCATCAGGTCATTCAGAGCAAGGCTGGCTAGCTCTGTATTTGTCGTTATTTGTTCAAGCAACAAAACAAGCAAAACGTCAAAGGGTTTATCTATTTGCTTGTGTTTTTGGCTGTTTGATGGCCTATTCAAGAGTTCGGATTGGTGCGCATTTTCTCAGTGATGTTACGATGGGCTCAACCATTTCAATTTTGGTGATTTATGCTGTTTCACGTCTTTTAAACCAAAGATTTGATGGTACAAGCTTGGATGTTTAGCCGGTATTTTTAATATAAATTGGAGGAGGACAAAAGACGTTTAACGATGTCGAAAATATGCTAAATTGCCTTGTCAAAAAATCGTAAAACAAGGTGCTTACTATCTCTGAATAAAGCTGTGAAAATAAGCCGTTTACACTTTTTTGACAATCTAGCTTTAACAGCTTGAAAGTATCGGCATAAGCTGAAAAAATAATTCGTGGCAACCATTGAACTAAACTTTTAAAGCGCTCCTTGGTCGCTTATAAAAGTAAGTTCAATTGCATACCTTGCCGACTAACTGCCTCAAATTTCACTCTGAAATCTCGGAGAGTAAGTCGTCATGGCAAAGAACGCCTTTACTATTTTTCAGTCTTATGCTCAACTTTCAAAGCAAGCCGTTTCAGCCTTTTAGAAAATCTAGCTTTAACAGCTTGAAAGTATCGGCATAAGCTGAAAAAATAATTCGTGGCAACCATTGAACTAAACTTTTAAAGCGCTCCTTGGTCGCTTATAAAAGTAAGTTCAATTGCATACCTTGCCGACTAACTGCCTCAAATTTCACTCTGAAATCTCGGAGAGTAAGTCGTCATGGCAAAGAACGCTTTTACTATTTTTCAGTCTTATGCTCAACTTTCAAAACAAGCCGTTTCAGCTTTTTAGACAATCTAGCTTCAACAACCAGCGTTTAGGAAATTAGAGAAAAAGTACGCACAAGCTAATCCAGCTTCAATGCCTAGAAAGTCTCACATAAGTACACTCTGCGCTCGGGCAAAGTCTGCCTGAGTAAATAAACGCAGAGTTAGCTTATGTTTCAACTTTCTGAGCAAGGCATTTCAGCCTTTTAGATAAGCTCGCTTACGTCTTTTTCCTAAATTTCTACAACAACAAGGTGTTAAATCAACTCTTTCAGAAAAGTGTGGACAAGCTAGTCTTGCATTCATGTACTTTGGCGATTTTTGCCAAAATGCAAGACGTACTTGTATCGCTACTTTTCTAGTTGATTTAACCCATTCACGCTAAACAGTCATTTCAGCTTTTTAGAGGATATTCGGCAATTTGTCTATTCTCCTATGGCATTAAGGCTGTCGCTTCAGCGACTTACGAAAAAGCTAGGGACAACGTGCCTTAGCGGATTTTCCGCTTAGGTGTCGACTAGCCTTGTAAATTACGAATACTAAGAAAGGTGCTAGGACTTTTGTCCCAACACCGTTTTGATATTATCAAATCACTTGGACAAGCCGCCCTGCATCTCTTTTAATTGCTCAATTGATGCCTTCATTAGTGCTTTTTCTTCTATCGACAAGGGAAATTCTATGATTTCTTTAACACCAGCCTGGTTAATGATGGCTGGCGATCCGATACATACATTGTGATAACCATATTCACCTGCTAAATGAACTGAGACAGGGAGCACGGCATTTTCATCGTGAATGATAGCTTTAGTGATTCGAGCAAGTGCAATGGCAATCCCATAATGTGTCGATCCTTTTGCCTCAATAATTTCATAGGCAGCGTTTTTTACACTTTCAGCAATTTCATTAAATTCGACCTTCGATACCTCAGGGTGTAGCGCAGACCATTCGTTTAATTGTAAGCCGCCGATATTGGCATGAGACCAGACAGGAAACTGACTATCACCATGCTCTCCTAAGACATAAACTTGAACATCTCGTGGGTCAACGCCTACTTTTTCCCCAATACTATTTCGTAATCGAGCTGTATCAAGCGAGGTACCTGAACCAATCACTCTGTGTTTTGGCAAGCCTGTTAATTTTCGAACATAGTGTGTTAAAACATCAACTGGATTACTGGCAATAAGAAAGATACCATCAAAGCCACTAGACATGACCTGAGAGACAATTTCCTTCATAATAGCAGCATTTTTCTTAATCAAATCTAAACGTGTTTCATTTGGCTTTTGAGCAGCTCCCGCAGTAATAACCACTAAATCAGCATCATGGCAATCGGTATAGCGTGCAGCATAGATTGATTTAGGACCGATAAATGCCAAGCCATGTACTAAATCTTGGACATCTCCTTGTACTTTTTTTTCATCTAAATCAATAATACCAATTTCCTGACCGATGCCTTGTGCCACTAAGGCAAAGCTATAGCTTGAACCAACATCACCATTGCCGACTAAAATAATTTTTCCCATAGCTAATTCCTCCTTTTATTCAATTGGATGGTAGCTAAAACCACTTCCCATCACTTCAGCGACCTGATTAACAATAACGAAGGCCTCTTGATCGATTTCTTGAACGATTGATTTTACAATTGGAAATTCTTGATCACTAACGACTACTAATAATACCTGCTTAGCACTTTGCGTATGCCCCCCTTTAGCATCTAACAAGGTAGCACCACGAGACACTTTATTATAAATGGCTTCTTGAATTTCTGATAGTGCTGTTTCACTCATAATCATAATTGATTTTTTGCGATTAATTCCTGTTTCAATATAGTTCATCACGATAGAGGTAATAATTAAGGATAAGATGGCGAAAAGGAATGCTTCAATGCCAAATGAAAATAAACTGATTGTGACGACAATTGTATCGGTAAGTAATAAACCAATCGAAGGGTTGAGATGAAAATATTTTTGTAAAATTAATGGTGGAATGGTTGTTCCGCCGCTGGAGGCATTGTTTCGATAGAGGATAGAAATGCCAATTGCGAAGATACCACTGCCAAATAGTACGGAAAGCAGACGGTCAGAAGTTAACATCATTTCAGGAACAATGGCAATTGCAATTGGAAAGACGAAGCTACCAAATAGCATTTTTGAGAAGACTGCTTTGCCAAGAAAGCAATAAGCTAAAGCTAGCATGATGAGATTAAGTCCAAATATGACATAGGCTTTATTCCAACCCAGTGTATATTCAGCAATAATCCCAAGACCACTGACACCGCCTGCAGCGATGTGGTGTGGTCCTAAAAACATATTAATGCTCACTGCTAAGATTAGTAGTGCGATAAAAATTTTCAGATAAATCTTAAGGACTTTCATGTGCTACTCCTTAGCAAATTATAAATTTTTATTGATAAATATATATTAACGAAAAAAACGGTCTTTGTGTATTTAATTATAAATAATCTTATGAATTTATTAATTATTTTATTATCCATTATTCTTGACTTTTTTTGAATTCGAGCATATTATCTTAAGATAAGATTTGTCCGCGGATTGCTTGAATCTATAGATTTGTCGGAAAAGGAAGTGATTACCACAAAATTATGGTGGATAAAAAAAGAATACTTATGGATACTATGAGACTGCTTGGTAGAGAATTGATGACCTCTGGTGCTGAGTTAAAACGAGTAGAGGATACTTTAGCACGACTAGTTAAAAATTCAGCGTTTTTGACTAATGATGAAAAATTAGCCTTTGATATTCAGGTTACGATCAATAGTATTTTTTTACGGTCGGATCGACAAGTGGTTGATTTTGTGACAATTACCAATCGCAATTATGATTTGCAGCGAATTAGCGAGCTTAACCAGCTCTCAAGGGAGTATGCCCAGCAAAATATTTCAATTAGTGAGTTGCAATTAATGATAGAAAAAAAGAAAAAGAGTGTAGTTAGATATTCTAAAAATTGGCTAGCTTATGCATTATTAAGTGCCAGCTTAATCACTATTTTAGGCGGTTCGTTCATTCAGATTGTCCTGGCAGCATTAGTAGGTATTTTGACTAATCAAATATTTTTATTCTTACAGAATAATATTATTAATAATATTTTTTTATCTGAAATTTGCGCAACCTTTTTCTCAGGTGGTATAGGAGCGCTAATAGGTACTTTTTTTCATTTAGATCCGACATTAATTTATATTGCAACAATTATTCCCTTGGTGCCAGGTATTTTATTGACGAATGGCTTTCATGATTTGTTAGAGGGTTACTATGTTTCAGGTCCAATTATGATTTTAGAGAGCTTAACTACACTGGCTTCTTTGTCTATTGGTGTGACCTTAGTAAGTATGATTCCTTTTGTACCAATGGGTTCGGGATATTTGATGATCACTAAAGTGCCCTTAATCATTCATATTTTCGGTAGTATGATTTGTTCAATAGCCTTCGGAGTAACGGTTAATACTAAACGCGAACTGTTTCTACCCATCGGTGTTGCAGGCGCCTTTACCTGGTGTACTTATGTATTGAGTCTCATGATTATTGACAATAGCTTTATAAATAGTTTTTTGTGTATTGTGGTTTTATCGCTGATTTCTCATTATTTTGCAAAAAAGTTTCGAGTACCTTTAACGATGTTTTTTGTACCTGCCTTAGTTGCAGTTGTGCCTGGAATTACTCTTTTTTTGGAATTTGATCAGTGGATTATAACCAACAAATTTGATACACAAGCTATTTTAGGCAATATACTATTTAGTCTAATCGGCATGGCATGTGGCAGTTTAGTTGGAGATGAAATATTTAAACTATTATTTAAAATAAGAAGGTGGTTTTATGAAATTTTCACAAAGCTATATTCAGGCAATTAGTTTCATCTTAGTAATTGCTACCTTACCTGATGGGGCAACTTTAAAGTCCAGAGAAATTAGTCAATTAATGGGTTTTTCTACTTCCTATACTTTGAAAATTGGTCGTAAGCTAGTTGAGGCAAAGCTGTTGAAATCAGATGCCTCCAAATCGGGTGGTTATCGACTGGCTAAGCCGATCCAAGCAATCACTTTGTATGATGTTTATGAGGCGATGAATCCGCTGGAGAAAATTAATACGCTTGATCTGGATTTTATTCACCGATTATTTGGACTTTCGAGTGAAGTTTATCAAAAAGAAAAACGTGTAGAGGAAATTTTGTCTGAAACTCAAATGGCAGTTCAAGCAACGCTTTCTAAGATGAGCCTGTCTGAATTAATTTCCAAGGATAGTGCAGGTAATCTAGTAAGCGTAAACTGGTCGGATAAAAAGAATGATTAGTGAATTTTTAACTGAAGGTGGTGGTTCTGGCAGCTTAATCGTATAATCCAGTTTAATCTATTATAAGTCAAAGTGCTAAATGAATCGGGAGGCCAAAATGAGTAAATTAAAAGTTGAAATAAATGAAAGAATTAAAAAATTACAAAATAAAATGCGCGATGAAGGGGTAGAAGTATATATTATTACTGATGCTGAGGATATTTGGTATTTCACGAATATTGAATATAGCCCAGAGCAACGCCCGTTTTTATTTTTAGTATATGCTAATCAGGCACCGCTTTTTATTGTTCCAAAGCTAGAAGTATCACATGTTCAAGTTAGTTATTTTGAATATCAGATTGATAGCTATTTTGATGTGACCTCTAAATCCGGTGATAATTGGTATGATAAATTAGCAACGCATCTTAAGGGTATTAATCATATTGCGATTGAAAATAATGCACCGCTTTATATCACTCAGCCATTTGCGAAGGAGTGGAAAGTAGAGAACTGGGCCAGTCAATTGAGAATGGTGAAAAGCAATTATGAGATTGAAAAAATTGAAAGAGTTTGTAAAATTGCCAGTAATGTGGTGAATAAAACGTTGGAAATTGCTCAAACGGGTACGACAGTATTAGAAACTTATATGATTCCGAGTAAATATTTTCAAAAGGAGCTGGCGCAGTACCAGAGTATCCATAATAGAACTCAAAATGCTGTTTGGCCCGCCGAATTTAGTTATATGCCTCACAGTATTCCAGAATTTAATTCAAAAATTGGGGTGGGTGCTAATGTTAATATTGCAATTTTTAAATTGGATGGCTATGCAGCCGAATGTGAACGTACATTTTTCACTGAAAAACCAACAGCAGAAATGATTTTTTATTTTGAAACAATGATGCATGCTCGTTCGATTATGCTATCAATGCTTAAGCCCGGGGTTCAGGCCTCAGCTATTGAATCAGCAATTATGGCTTATTTTGAACTAGAGGGTGTGGCAGACAAAGTCTTACATCGTCCGGGTCATGGTATCGGCTTAAATAACCATGAAGAGCCGACCCTTTCTCAAGGTAACGATACTGAATTGGTACCCAATATGGTTGTTTCGGTAGAACCAGGTTTATATGTTGAGGGATTGGGTGGATTTAGACACTCGGATACTGCTTTAATTACGTCTAATGGTTATCGACTTTTAACTGAGGCGCCACTGGATTTAGAATCGCTGATACTTTCCTAAATTAAGTAACGAATTGTATCCTAAAGCTACTTGATTCATTTATAAGCTAATCTAAAAGCTAAAGTCATACTTGCAAGTGCGATTAAGCAAATCTTATCTACTGGAGTAGTCTTTATTTGTAATTTATAGAGCAGTAGCGGCTATTTTCAAAACGGTTTTTAATAAGTATTTTTCCAAAAGAAGCAATTGAATGGCATAGGTTATGTATATTAATTTAGCTTCTAATGTTCAATAATATAAAAGCGTTGATTCTTTCTTAATTGAGTCAATGCTTTTTTATTGTTGATAAAGAATTTGTTTTATAATCTCGGAGTTTAATTGTGTATTTTTACACTGAAATGTATAAATTAGCTTATTGTGTATACAAATATTGAAAGCTAGCCAGTCGATTGTAAGCGCAACCATTGTTGGCTATACTAATTATAGAATAAAAAATGAGCTATTGGAGGTTTGTTATGAAAGAGTATTTGCAAAAATTAGGAAAATCATTAATGATGCCAATTTCAATAATTGCGGCTGCGGGGATTTTCTTAGGATTAGCTTCTGTTTTGCAAAATCCGGCGATTGTAGGGGAAAGCTTTACCTCAATAACGGCGGTGCAAAATGGCATTGGTTTTATACGTGCTATTGTTAGTGCATTATTTGGCAATTTACCAATTTTATTTGCTGTCTCAGTGACAATTGGTTTGGCGCGATCTGAGAAAACAACAGCAGCATTTTCAGCGGTTATCGGTTTTATTTTAATGCATATTACGATTAGTTATTTTTTAAATCTAAAAGGGATTAATGCGAGCACCTTTTCAGTTGAGGCATTGGTTGAATCAGGTAAATCAACCTTAGATGCGACTCGAATGGCATCTTTATATGAAACTGTTTTAGGTATTTTTACTTATCGAATGAATGTTTTTGGTGGTGTTGTAGTAGGTATGCTTGTAGCAACCGTTCATAACCGTTTTTATCGGACGGAGCTACCACTAGCGATTAGCTATTTTGGTGGTAAGCGTTTGGTACCAATTATGACCACAATTTTCGCACCAATTCTCGGAATTCTCATGTATTTGATTTGGCCATTTTTGGGATATGCAATTGAATCAATCGGGACATTAATTTCTGAAGCAGGTCTTTTTGGGACATTTATTTTTGGTACCTTGGAGCGCTTATTAGTACCTACTGGGCTACATCATATTTTGAATCAATTAGTTCGTTTTACGCCCATCGGTGGTACGGCTATGATTGACGGTGAGCAAATTGTTGGTTCTCTCAATATATTTAATCGACTATTGACAGAAACCAGTCCAAATATGGATATTATGCGCGAAGCAACACGATTCTTAGCACAAGGTAAAATTCCATTTATGGTATTTGGCTTGCCAGCGGCTTGTTATGCGATGTATCAAACTGCTCGTCCATCTCAAAAGAAGCGCGTTAAGGGGCTGTTGCTTGCTGGTGCCATTGCTAGCTTCATGACGGGGATTACGGAACCGATTGAATTTTCATTTATTTTTGTTAGTCCAATTTTATTTATTTTTCATGCTTTAATGAGTGGTCTTTCATTTATGCTTACTAGCTTATTAGAGGTTTCAATTGGAAATGTTCAAGGTGGTTTTATTGATTTAGCAGTCTTTGGTGTGTTGAGAGGCACTGAAACTAAGTGGTTCTTTGAAATTATTATTGGTATTTTTTATGCGCTAGCTTATTATCATTTCTTTAAATTTATTATTATTCGTAAAAATATTAAAACGCCGGGCAGAGAGGATTTGGAGGTTAACTCTATTGCTCCATCTGTTGAAAAAGCGGATAATCAAGCAACGAATCCAGCACAGAGCTTGGGAGAAATTATTATTGATGGGCTAGGTGGACGTGAGAATATTGTTTCGATTGATAACTGCTTTACAAGATTAAGATTAGTTTTAAAAGATGTCAGCCTAGCAGATGAACAGAAGCTTAAATCAACTGGTGCGGTTGGACTTTCAAAAATTAATGAGACTAATCTCCAGGTGATTTATGGGCCTCAAGTAGAATCAATTGCCCTTAAGGTCAAGGAAGCTGGACACTTCTCAGAAGATTAGTCTTTAGTTCAGGCGAAAATATCAGGATAATATCGCTTGATATATTCTGTGAAAAGCGTGTTGACTAAATAATGAAAGCTTAAGCGATCGGCACTATCTAAGCCATCAATAATCAGCTTGCTAGTTAAACCATAAAGCTGATAATCGGAAATCTTACTGAGTCTGTTGGTAGAAAAACCTGTGATACTGACTGTTCGTCCGCCATTTGTCTTGACAACATTAAGTGGCTTAATAATATTTTCGGTTTCACCAGAAATGCTAAAGGCGATACAAAGATCCGTCGGGGTTAATTTTTTTGCAGCATGTAGCATTAGATGAGGCTCAATAAAAGTTAAGGTTTGTTTGCCAATCAGCTTGAGATAGCTATCTAGCTCTTCTGATGGTAAGCGTGATAGACCTACGCCTAAAATTAATATTTTATCGGCCTGATGAATTAGTCTGATGATTTCCTGTACGATTTCCGGATTTAGCAATTGTTTTGTTTTAACGATTTGTTGATCTAAAGAGGTAAAGTCAGCAAAGCTTTGATGTTCGTTTTGACTGATGAATAGAGCGTCCTTAAATTCAGAATAGCCACTAAAGCCTAATTTTTTAACCATTCTAGTAATTGTATTAGGTGCAGTGTAGAATTGGGCAGCAACAGAGCGAATGCCCAGCTGTTTGATATTTGAGTGCGCTAGAAGAAATGCTAAAATTTCCTCTTCATTTGCATTAAGTTTTAGTCGATTTTCTTTTAATAAGTCATAAAAATACAAAATTGATTCACCTCTTTTGATAACTTTAACTAAAAAAATAAAAAAAGTCTACTACCGTGGATATAATAAATGGAGGCAATATGTCTGTTATAAAAGAAAAGATAAATCAACATTTAGAAGCTATTTATATTGATAAGCAACTTGATGAAGCCAAAATATTATTTGATGAATTATTTAATCAATTTGAAAAGATTAATTTTAAGCAACGAACAGCGATTACGCACGAAAATGTTTATCTAATTACCTACGGTGATAGCTTCATTGAAGGGAATCGTCCAAGTTTACAGGTATTGGGTGATATACTAAGAGACAAATTAGCCGATATCATCTCAGATGTTCACCTACTACCGATGTTTCCATATACCTCTGATGATGGCTTTTCGGTAGTTGATTATTATCAAATTCAAGAGCGTTTGGGTGATTGGGATGATATTGCCCAGCTGTCTCATCAAAATCGGCTAATGTTTGATTTTGTGGTTAATCATATGAGTCAGTCTAGTGAATGGTTTCAAAATTTTTTAAATAATCAGTCGGATTTTCAAGCGGCGTTTGTTGAATATGATGAAAATTTTGATGCTTCAAAAGTAGTTCGCCCTAGAGTTTCCCCACTTTTCCATGATTATCAGCTTAATCAAGATAAGAAGCGAGTTTGGACGACCTTTAGTGAAGATCAAGTTGATACCAATGTGCGTGATCCAAAAATGTTGGCGCGCTTGACAGAGGTATTATTAAATTATAGTGCCTTAGGTGCGACTTCAATTCGTTTAGATGCTATTGGTTTCATGTGGAAAAGTTCAGGGACTACTTGTATGCATTTACCGCAAACACATGAAATTGTTAAATTATGGCGAACGCTATTAGACTATTTTGCACCTCACACGCAAATTATTACCGAAACGAACGTACCTCATCAGGAAAATATCAGCTATTTTGGTAATGATGATGAAGCTAATCAAGTTTATCAATTTCCTTTGCCACCGCTCACTTTACATACTTTTATCAGTGGTAATGCTCAAAAAATAAGCGACTGGGCAAAAACAATTCATCGAGTTAGCTCAAAAGCGACTTATTTTAATTTCTTAGCAAGTCATGATGGCATTGGTTTGCGACCTGTAGAAAATATATTATCTGAAAAGGAAATTAATCAGATGGTAGCACACGTTGAAAAAAATGGTGGTAAGGTTTCAATGAAAACAAATACAGACGGTACACAATCTGTATATGAAATGAATATTAATTACTCGGAGGCATTAAAAGATTTAGCACATCCTGAAGAGACGCCACAGAAGATGCTTGCGGCTCATGCCATTTTACTATCTTTGATGGGTGTACCAGCAATTTATTACCATTCAATTTTTGGCTCCAAAAATGATTACCAAGGTTTAAATGCTTCGGGTATTAATCGTCGCATTAATCGTCAGAAGCTTGAAAAAAATCAATTGTATCAGGAACTGCAAGCAGATGCCTATCGTCAACAAATTTATCATGGTATTGCGCAATTAATTAAAATTAGAAAAAATAACTCAGTCTTTAGTCCCTACAACGATCAAGAGATTTTAGATTTGGATACAAGACTTTTTGCGGTTAGAAGAAGCTCTAAAGCAGGTTCAATTGTATCCGTCGTTAATATCAGTCGCGAGTCAGTTATATTGCCAAAAATCAGTGGTAAGGACTTAATTACTGATCTGCATTTTGAGGAGAATCAAATATTAGCGCCATATCAATATGTATGGCTAGAGGAGTTTGTATGAAAATTGTCATTGCAATCGACAGCTTTAAAGGAAGCGCGAGTTCGGCAGAATTAAATCAAGCGATTGCGGACGGTATTCGTGTCGTAAATCCTAAAATTAAGACGGATACTGTTAGTATCGCTGATGGTGGTGAAGGTACAATAGAGGCGATTTACTCATGCTTAGGTGGCGATTTTATTACTGTTTCGACCGTTGACTTGATTCATCGTCCAATCGAAGCGACCTATTTACTAACTGAGTATCAAGACGCTAGGCTAGCGATAATTGAAAGCGCGAGTGTGATTGGGCTTGATAAAACGATTCCTAGTCCTGAAATTGTTGAAACGGCCTCGACCTTTGGTTTAGGTGCATTGGTTAAAGATGCCATTGAAAAAAAAGTAGATAAAATTATTTTTACCTTAGGTGGTAGTGGGACTAATGATGGTGGCTTGGGATTATTATTGGCATTGTCCGATTGTGAAATGCCATCAAGAAATCCATTAATAGATTTAACAAGCTTACCAAAGCTTACCCTACCAATAGCTTTGGTTGGTCTATGTGATGTTGATAACCCTTATACAGGTACGAACGGCTTTTCTGAAATTTTTGGTGCTCAAAAAGGTGGTCGTAAACAGCAGCTAGTAGAATTAGACCAAAAGGCCAAGGCCTTGGCTGCTCAATTTGATACTGATATTAATCAAATTGCTGGCTCGGGTGCCGCTGGTGGACTGGGCGGTGCAATTGTGATGCTTGGTGGAACGTTGGCGCCAGGATTTAATACGATTTCAGAAATGCTTGACATTGAGCGAAGGATTGCGGAAAGTGATTTAGTGATTACAGGCGAGGGTAAATTAGATCAGCAAACTGCTAGGGGAAAGGTGCCGGCCGGTGTTGCTACGCTTGCGCAACGTTACCAAGTACCTGTTGTCGCCATTTGTGGTTCAATTGATGATGATTTTGAAGGGGATGCTAAGTATATGGCGACTTTTAGTATCCAAAGACGCCCGATTAGCTTAGCAGATGCGATGGTAAAGGAGCGAACATTGATTAATATGCGTTATTTAGCGCAAAATATGATTCACTTAATGCAGGTAGGTGAGCGAATTGATTAAAGGTATTGCTGTAGATTTAGATGGTACGTTTTTAGATGATCAGCGTAGCTATGATGTTGCTCTTTTTCAAGAGATCTATTCAAAAATGTGTGAACAAAACCGATTGTTTATTGTTTCATCGGGCAATCAAATTCAGCGAATAAGAGCACTTTTTCCGAAAATTTCCGAAAATATAGGTATTATTTCCGAAAATGGCGCCAATATCGTTTATCGCAATCAAACAATCTGTCAACAATTTATTCCACAAGCAGAATTAACGTCTCTATTGGAAATAATTGATAATAATCCTTTATTTAAGGACACCTTTTTAACTATGTCTGGTAGTCAGCACGCCTATTATTTAAAAAAATATGATTGTAGCTACAAAGAAAAAATTAGCTTATTCTATCAAGATATAGTAGAGATTGATGATTTTAGTCAAATTGAAGAACCAATTTTAAAACTAGCATTTAATTTCAAGCCTTCTGTTATTGATGACTGTGTAGCAATGATTAATCAATATTTTAATCAAACGTTATATGCAGTGACAAGTGGTCATATTGCAGTCGATGTTGTGGTAAAAGGAGTTAATAAAGGAACTGGTTTAGAGCGGTTATTAAAGCATATTGATATTTCATCTGAGGATGTGGCAAGCTTCGGTGACAATATGAATGATTCTCAAATGATTGCAAAGAGTGGTGTTTCTTTTGCGATGGGTAATGGCAAGCCAGAAATTAAGTCGCTTGCAGATGAAGTAATCGGTACCAACAATGAGCAAGCTGTTTTATTAAAAATTAAAGAAATATTAAATGGTAACTATGATAAGGAGTGAGTCATGTGTTTGAATTCTTAAATCGAAAGGAATATGCTATTTATTCACCGGTTGATGGGGAGGTTGTGTCTCTTGGGCAAATTCCAGATGCGGTGTTTAGTCAAGGAATGATGGGCGATGGGTTTGCTGTCATACCAGAAAATCAATTGGTCTATGCACCCTTCAATGGGGAGGTTAAAGCTATCTTTCCATCAAAGCATGCCATATCACTTTATACACCGAGTGGTATTGAATACTTAATTCATATTGGGTTGGATACAGTTGAACTGAACGGTGAAGGATTTGAAATTTTAGTTAAGGAAGGAGATTTATTTAATCAAAACCAACCCTTAGCAAAAGTTGATTTTGATTTCATTGCTTCAAAAAACAAGGATACAATGGTTATTGTTGTTTTTCCAGAGCTCGAAAAGAGAAAGCCAGTAGTAGAATTAGGGAAGCATACTCATGGTCAAAAAATTGGTATGCTGCAAAAAAAGTAAGTATTATGAATAAGTAAAAAATAGCATAAATAACGATTTTACGTTAATTTATGCTATTTTAATGCTTACTGATGTGCATTCACTTTATTGCTCTGATTCATCCTTATGCCAAAAGTCAGTAATTGCACCCTTATCTGCACTAGAAACGATATGCGCATATTTACCCAATACTCCTCTAGAGTGCAATGGTGGGATATTGGTCTCCTTTTGACGCTTAGCTAATTCTTCATCTGAAACTTGCATCGTCAATTCTTTTGTATCTTGATCTACAGTCACAATATCACCTGTTTTTAAGAAGGCGATTGGTCCACCATCTTGCGCCTCTGGTGCGATATGACCTACAACTAGACCATAGGTACCACCTGAAAAACGACCATCGGTAATTAAAGCCACTGTTTCACCTTGTCCTTTTCCGACAATCATACTTGAAAGTGAAAGCATTTCAGGCATACCTGGTCCACCTTTAGGACCAACATAGCGCACAACAACAACATCACCGTCAACAATTTCATCTGCCAAAACAGCTTCAATGGCCGCTTCTTCGTTATTAAAGACCTTAGCTGGTCCAACGTGACGGCGCACCTTAACACCAGAAACCTTGGCAACGGCTCCCTTGGGTGCAAGATTGCCGTGTAAAACGATTAACGGGCCATCTGCTCGTTTGGGATTTTCTAAAGGCATGATGACCTTTTGCCCAGCCTTTAGTGACGGAACCTCAGCGAGATTTTCTGCAATTGTTTTACCTGTTACAGTCAAGCAATCACCATGGATAAAACCATTTTCATATAAATATTTCATGACCGCAGAAACGCCACCAACCTCGTAAAGGTCTTGGAAGACATATTTTCCACTTGGTTTTAAATCAGCAAGATGTGGCACCCTTTCTTGAAAAGCATTAAAATCATCCAGTGTTAAATCAACGTTGGCCGCGTGTGCCATTGCCATTAAATGCAGGATTGCATTAGTTGAACCACCTAAAGCCATCACGACCGTAATTGCATTTTCAAAGGCTTTTCGTGTCATGATATCCTTTGGATAAATACCTAATTCTAATAATTTCAAGACTGCTTCGCCAGCAGCCTCAACATCCTTGAGCTTTTCCTCTGTGATTGCAGGGTGTGAGGATGATCCAGGTAAGCTCATGCCCATCGCTTCAATTGCTGAGGCCATTGTATTGGCAGTATACATACCACCACAGCCACCGGGTCCAGGACAAGCATTGCATTCGATTTGGCGTAATTCCTCTGCGGTGATGTCATTATGATTCCATTTACCAATGCCCTCAAAGACAGAGACCAAATCAATATCCTTACCATCTAATTTACCAGGTGCAATTGTACCCCCGTAGACAAAAATAGAGGGAATTTGAGTATTAGCAATGGCAATCATACAGCCAGGCATATTTTTATCGCAGCCCCCAATCGCAACAAAGGCATCGCAATTATGACCACTGACTGCTGTTTCGACGGAATCGGCAATAACGTCACGAGAGGGTAGAGAAAAACGCATACCAGGCGTACCCATGGCAATACCATCAGCAACTGTAATTGTTCCAAATTGAACTGGCCAGCCGCCAGCTGTTACAACGCCCTTTTTAGCAAGTTGACCTAAATCATGAAGATGAATATTACACGGGGTATTTTCTGCCCAAGTACTGATAACGCCAACAATGGGTTGCTTAAATGCTTCATCGTCCATTCCTGTGGCACGTAGCATAGCTCGATTGGGCGATTTAACCATGCTATCGTAGACATGGCTGCGAATACGAATATCTTTATTTTGAGTTTCTTGTTTCAAGGGAAATGCCCCCTTTCTGAATTTTCTGATTTTTTATGCTTGTATTTATCTATTTAAGCTTATTTTATTAAAAAGGTCAATCATTTAAGAATGATAATATAGTCGAAAAAAAAAGAAAAAGAAGCAAAAAATGCTTGTTAAATATTGGTTTTCATGGTGAAATAAAACATATTACATTTTCAGAAGAGGTGCTTTAATGATGCGTGATGATATCAAAATAAATGAACGGGCAAGTGAATATGCTCAATTGCTAGTTGAAAAATTAGAAACGATTATGGATCCAGAAATTGGACTTGATATTTATAATCTAGGTTTAATTTATGAAATGAATCTGGATGAGCATGGACGTTGCAAGGTGGTATTGACATTTACAGGTGCTGGCTGTGGCTGTATTGATTCTGTTCCGGGTGAAATTCAACAAAAGCTGGCAGAAATTGAAGGTATCAACCGAGTAGCTGTTGAGATTGTCTGGTCACCAGCATGGCAAATTACTCGAATTAGTCGTTTTGGTCGAATTGCTCTAGGTGTTAATCCAAATTAATCTAATATTAAAATAAAAAAAGCCCAAAATGATTGTTCGCATTTTGGGTTTTTTGTTAATTTTATTTTTAAAAATAATTGTTAACAATTTAGCAACAAATTGACAATATTTTGTGAATATATTGGCTGTAGGATTTAATTATTCTAAAATAGAGGAGCTAATCAGATGGCACAAATTAAAAATATTGAATTAAAGCAGCTAGAGAAAATTAGAACTGGACAGTCATTTTTATATCGCAAACATGGCTTTGAGAGTATGGTGATTGAAATTAAAATGAAGGATAGGATTGATCAGTCATGCTTAGAAAAAGCTGCGGAGAAATCATTTCAAAGATTTGATTATTTAACACAAAGTTTTTATGAGTCAGCAGGTGATTTTTACCTGATAGAAAATCGAAAGCCGTTAAATATCAGAAGAAGTGCGACCTTATTACCGCTTGGCGGACGAGCAGTTAATTATCATCTAATTGATTTACATTTTTGGCAAAGTAAAATTTTCATAAGCTATCACCATGGCTTATGCGATGGACGAGGAATAATGCCCTTTGTCAGAACTATATTATATTATTATTCGATTTTAAGGTATGATCGTCTCTTCCCTGATGTTGCTGTTCAAAAGGCGGGGTCGCCCTATTTAGTGAATGAATTAAAGGAGCCAGGCTTTGTTGAGATTGCCCAAAATCCTCAGGCTGAAAGCGTTGAAATTATCAAAAATGGCTATTCGCTTCCAGAAGCGGCTGAACAAGAAACTCGCCTTTCATTTTCTTATAAAACCGCTCTAAAAATTAATAATCAATCATTGCTCAGCTATTCAAAATCAATTGGGGCTACACCTGCTCTGGCCTTTGCCCTTCTCTTTGCCAAGGCAATTAATAATCAGAGGCCAGCTAGTGAAATGACTGCTGTCAACTGTAATTTAATTGTTGATTTGCGTGCGGGTGCTGGCTTGGAGAATAGCTTTAGAAACTGTGTTAGTAGCCTATCCTTAAATTTTGAAGCAGGGGACGAAAAAGCTGCTGAAGCGACAATTAAAAGGCATCGTCAGCAATTAAACGACTATAAAAAGCAAGAAAACTTGCAACAGGAGCTTGGAAAAATTCAAGGCTTGAGCAATCAGCTGGATTTATTGGATAACTTTCGTGCCAAGCAAGCCAAGCTTTCCTTTTTTGATAATTTATTATCAGATACCTTTATTTTAAGCTATATTGGAAAAATTGATTTGGGGGAAATTGAACGAAAAATTGAAAGTATCCATACTTATACAAGCGGCACGCGTGGCCTTTCAATCGAAATTTTAGCAACAAATGATGCTTTCTTTATTGATATTATGCAAAGCTTTAGTAATTCTGACTATTTAAAACAGTTACTTGAAATATTTAATCAATTAAAAATTGAATATGAGCTTGAAGCAACTGAAAAAATCAGTGTACCTAGAGATAGATGCCATATGAATGAAATTAAATAAGTATTTTATGAAACAATTTATTTAATATTTTAGCTGATAATGTTAAGCTATCCTTAATTATTTCGATATTAATGTAAAAAAACAAGATTATTATCTTTTTTATGGAATGTATAGATAATTAGGCGACAGGCATTCAAGTGATAAATTATAATTTTACGCTTGTTTTTATTGGTAAGCCGGGTGTTGCGATTTTAGCTTTCTTGATTCATAGTAATGAAGTATTTAAATATCAAGGGTTTGTCTCTCGTAGTATTGTTTGTTAGTTAACATTTTTAGCTGAAAGCTTGCTAGTGACGGCTCGATATTGGCACGTTTTGGTATACTGATAGCATTAATACTTATCAGGCAGGAGGGGTGATTGTTATATTATGAAAAGTAGCTTAAAGACACATAAAAAAAAGCAGATTCCAACCCGCTTTGTTTGGGCGATTAGTGTTACCTTTATACAGACGGCTGCGATTATTGCAATGGTGCTACTCTTAAAGCTATTCGTACCATATTTTGATATTGCGATTATTTTGACACAAATTTATGTTTTAGGCACGATTGTGAGCTCAGATGAAAATCCTGACTTTAAGATTCCTTGGTTATTAGTTGTACTTCTATTACCTATTGCCGGTTTTATGATTTATTTTATTTTTGGGAAGCGCGACCTTTCCAAAAATTATGTTGCGAGAATGGAGAAGGCTGAACGCTCACTGCAAAAATCGGGAAATGATTACCTAAAAAAATTACAAAAGGTAAGTCCTCAAGCATATGCTGATGCGCTTTTGATTGAAAGGCTATCTGAAAATGGCTTATACATGAATACGCAGGTTAATTATTTTCCGTCGGGAGAAGCGGTTTTTGAGTCAATGCTTACAGATTTGAGACACGCTGAAAAATTTATTTTTATTGAATCATTCATCATAGAAGAAGGCTTGTTTTGGAATAGTATTCTGGAAATATTGCTTGCTAAGGTAAAAGCAGGTGTTGAAGTAAAGGTAATTTATGATGATATTGGTAGCATGCTGACTTTGCCGGGTGATTATTATCAAACGCTGACTCAAATGGGCATTGAAGCAGTTCCTTTTGCTTTTTTAAAGGGTCAAGCATCCAGTGAATTCAATAACCGTTCTCACAGAAAAATCATGATTATTGATGGTCAAATTGCTTATACGGGTGGTATTAATCTAGCTGACGAATATATCAATGAAATTGAAAAATTTGGATATTGGAAGGATGTTGGTATTCGTTTGAATGGTGAAGCAACAAACGAGTTGACTAATTTATTTTTAATAGATTATTATACCAATCAATTAGATGCATCGCTTGATTTTAGTAAATATTATCTTGCGCAGCCAGTGGTCAATGATAGCTTTGTCTTACCATTTGGTGATGGACCGAGTCCAGTTTATAGCAGACATGTATCAAAACAGGCAATTATTAATTTACTAGCTTCAGCTAAATATTATGTCCATATCACGACTCCGTATTTAATCGTTGACGATGAATTAGCCAATGCAATTGAGAGAACAGCTTTAAGAGGTGTTGATGTTAAAATTATCACTCCGGGAATTCCTGATAAAAAAATTATATTTGCGATGAGTCGTGCTAATTATGTACGTTTACTTAATTCAGGTGTAGAAATTTATGAATACACCCCCGGCTTTATTCATTCGAAAATTTATTTAGCAGATGGTCAGGTAGGGATTATTGGAACTGTTAATTTAGATTATCGAAGCTTGGTACATCACTTTGAAAATTCTGTATGGCTCTATCAGGACGCTGTCTTAACTGAGATTGAAGCAGATTTTTTAACTACCCTAGCTGAATCGAGAAGAGTGAGTTTAGATGAATTGAAGAAGGATCCTTTGCATAAAATTATTAATATTTTATTGCGGGCGTTCAGTCCATTGCTTTAATAATAGGGAAAGTGACATGGTTTGGAAGTGCAACTACTTTTTGATACAAAATAAAAAGAGCGACTCAATTTAATCTTGCTGATCGGTATTCGACGGGCGAAAGATACCCTAATTTGGATAAAATTCTATTATGATTCCAAAAATAGATGTATTTTTCTACAATATCGATTACTCTAGTATTAGAGCCTATCGGCTCTTTTGAGATGTAGAACGTTTCTGACTTTAGTGAGGCATGAAACGACTCTATTGGAGCGTTATCTGAAGGTGTACCCTTACGGGACATACTTTGGATAACGTTTTTCTGTTTTAC
>NZ_JABJXU010000017.1 GCF_013155265.1 Enterococcus sp. MMGLQ5-1
TCCTTTGGCTGATAAGCTGTTTCTGTCTCTGCTTGACGCCAGCCAGTAAAGACATGACCCTCACGGGTTGGTGTTTTATTTGAAATGAGATAATCATCGCCTAGATAGACCGTCGCTGTCGCGGGTAAGTTCTCTATCTCGTCTGTCGTGCCCGCTTGGTAGCTGACACTATAGGCTGCCTGCCATTGTGCTGTCAACGTCACATCTGCTGTCACGTTTTCAAGCCTGTCATTTGGTTGATAAGTTGTCTCTCCAGCCTGCCAGCCGGTAAACCGATAGCCAGCTCGGCTAGGCGCGTTAGCTGAGATAGAATAGTCATCACCGTCTAAGACGGTTTCGTTTTCTGGCAGTTCAATTGCTTCATCATCTGCGCCACTCGCATAGCTGACGGTATGAACTGCCCGCCATTGCGCTGTCAAGACTGTATCACGAGTGATCGATGAAATCGTTTCGTCCGCTTGATAAACCGTTTTTGCCGCGTCATCCGCCTGCCAACCAGTAAAGACATAGCCTGCACCACTGTCTGGCTGACCGCTTGAAATCTGATAGGACTGACCTGATACGAGAGCACACCCTTCAGGTAAACCAGTTGTCGCGCGAGTCGTCCCCTTTTCATAACGAATGGTCACACCATTCTCTAAATAATCCGAGGCAAAGGCACCGATGTCCTGATTTTCACGCACCAAACCAAAGTAATCCCTTAGCGTATCCTGATCCTGAACACCTTTTTTCGCCAGCTGAGCTGCAACAGGGAGTGAATAGCCATTACTAGCATTATTCATGATGTACTGATAGTAAGGTAAGACATATTGACTGACTGGTTGAACATTAGCTACAGACTCGGGTGTTCCAGTGCCATCAGGATTTCCGACAGCTAGCAGGGCGTTGATATGTGGATAAATTTGACTATTAACCCCAACAGCTGCTGGTTGTGCCACCTGAGTTGAGCTTGGAGGCAAGCCGCCATCACTTGTCCCAACCGTGCGCATTGTCCTAAAGGCGCTGTTGACAAGCTGCGAGCTCAAGGCTGGATCCGTCTCATAAAGTGCTTGATCCACCGCAATATCAGTTATGCTTTGATTTGTATAATGACTATAAACGATTGACTGACCATTAGCGCAAAGATAGTATCTAAAGATTTGAGCTGCCATGCTCGGCGCATTACCACTATTACTGCTGAGTGGTGAGGCTGGCAAATCTGGAAGATACATTGGGTAGAAACTAGCAAAGCTACCGCTAAATCCAGAATTCCAACCACTAGCAATAGCCCCATTAATCATCGAAAATATCTGTGGATACTGTGTTGAGTAGACGGCTGTATTTTTCAATAAGCCGCCTGCCAAGTAGACATTATCACCATGTGGCGCAAAGTTATTGGCAATCGTTGAGTGCTTGACCTCGGAGGCTTCATTTAAAAGGATGCCACCACCTCGCCCCTTGGTATAATCCGCCTCAATTTTCCAAGCACGAAAATTGCTAGCCTCGGCATTCCACTTTAAACCGAGTGCATAGTTACCGCTGATGACGGTATTTAAGATTTTAGTGGGATTATTCCTTTGCTTAGAGAGCGGCTGTGAGCCTGTTGCAATCCCACCGCCGTCCTCAAAGGCAACATTACCTGTGATGAGCGAGCGATTAATCACCGTGCTGCCAGCGGTCAGCACCCCGCCACCCGTCGTTTCAGAATAGTTACCAACGACCTTCGTATCCTCCATTACTGAGCCATCGTTTAAAAAGATACCACCCCCACAGGTATAACGATTGATAAAGGCACGTGCCTCATAGTTATTTCGGATAATACTTTTTTTAATCGTCCCGTTCCAAAGATAGACACCGCCGCCACCCTTGGCGAGATTGTGCCCTGCAATTTCCTCTGAAATTGTCCAAAAGCCCCACTCACTCTTAGTGACATTGGTTGGGAGCATCGTTGCCACGTAGCCCTTTTGAATGACAACCCCTTCAACTGTCGCCTTGACTGGCTCAACCTGTGAAAGGACACGCGTCCCATAGGTCGTTCGTGCGCTATGAGAGGGACTGCTGCTACCACTGCTCCAGCTGTATACTGGATTAGCGTTTACTGGTGAAGCATTGCTCGGATTGGTATAGGGGAAAGTCCCTATTTCACTGGTCAGCATACTAGACACCTGACCCGTGAAGATGGTCTGCGGATTATCCCCGCCATCCAAGCGACCGTGTAGGCTCATGCCCTGTGTAGGATCATTGATCAAGCTATCCGCCACGGGGGCTAAGATAATCCCATCCCAAATGGTAGTGGTAAAGCCGTTCGCATAGCCAGTATATAGATAGGGCTTGCCATGCACCTGAAACTCACCTGAGCCGACATAGACATTTTTCGCGCCTGCACGATGCGCAAGGATAATCCCGTATTGGATATCACTATCACCGGCGTAGGCATTTTCCCAGCTTGAGCCATCCTTTTTGCCGGCACCAGCTACCGTGATATAAAAATCATCCGTCACACCGGAAATCTGCCAATTACGTGCTTCGCCAGCTGACTCATAGGCGCCAAGGTCAGGCTTTACACCCTGTAAGCGTGAAGCACCATTTGCATCTAAGCCAATCTGTGGATAGTAGCAATCAACCCCTTGGTCGACCAGCTGCTCAGCTTTTGGCGTGAAGTCAAAAGTCAAGGCTTCATTGGAAGAACCATCTGGATTGCGGTAGCCGGTTGTTTTTGCTGGTACCTGCTTAAACCATTGATGCACATTTTCCTGATTGCTATTGGGTTCATAGTTGACCAATCCAGCACCGTCTGTCGCAAAAGCTGGCGGATAATATTCATTATACCTACCACCAGTTGCATAGTTTAGATTAGTAGGGTTTCGCCAAGAACCTGCTAGCTGACTTTCATCAGCACTATATGTTCCATCGTACACTCGGACTGCTTTGGAGCGATAGCTGCTGGTTTCTTCAGTCACATCAGCCAAGGTCAGTAGAATATTATTTTGCAACAGCAAATCGCCGCCAAGCGAAATAAAGTTATGCTGAGTATTGTTATTAGCAATTGTACTATTCGTGAAGCGTGAAAAGCCATTAGCAGCAACCGCTGTATAGTCACCAACATGATAGCTTAGCTTTTGCTTAAACCAGGTAGTATAGCCCCATTTACCATAAATATCCGGACCCTCATACTGATAATTATAGCCATTATAGGCAATCAGTGAATTGCTAACCCCACCACCATCAACTGACACAATCGGACTAGGAAAGCTTTTAAAGCATGAAATGCCGATCTCATAATAAGAACCGTAACCATATCTACCGCCATTCCTTAAATCATGAATCCCAAAATTATCGGTCACAAGGTAGTCAGCCATCCAATTTTTTACAATTTTAACCCGATTGATTGAGCCATTAATTGAAATTGCTGATGCTTGCTCTGGCAGCAATTCGTTGTAATAATCAAACGAGGCACTTGATAGTGCTGCTAGCTTTTTATCGCGTGTTAGACTTTGAAAGCCCATAAAGTGCTGAAGTGTTACTCCCTCGAGCATTGCATAGGGATTATCCATATGGAGCTGATGATTAAAGGCCGTCGTTGAAAAGTCGCTGTCAAAGGCTGCTTCAAAGGCTGTAATCATTTTAGTGCGATTCGTGTTGAAATAGTCTTGCTTGCGCTCATAGACCAAGGATTGACGAATATCAAAGGGCGTTTCACCCTTTAAACCAATCTCCTTGTAATTAGGATAATCTGGGGCCTCTACTGGTAAGTTACTATTTTGATCCGAATCGTCAGCTTCTCCTTGATAGTTCTCAGGCAGGTCGAGTAGGTCACGCCGTACCCACTGCCACAGCTTTGCCCCACGTTCTGTTTCAGTCTCTGGGTATTTGGTCAGTGCCATCGGAAGCAGGTGAATCAGCCAGTCGCGATCAATCGTCTCACCATCACCTGCCAGCGCTTGAGCGATCAGATAGAGATGCGCCTGCCAGACCTCATCATCAACACTTGCTGTTTCTGCTTTTGCGCCACCATCAATAATCACCTCATCCGCTGTCAAGCCAGCCTTTGCCCGAATCAAGACCGGTGTTTTAATTGCTAATGATTCGGACAAAGTATAGGTACCGCTAGCTAGCTCGATAATATGTCTTGTTTTATATTTTTCATAAATTTTATTTAAATCGCCACCCTCTTCAGTCGCCTCGACCTTGACAATATCCGTCACCACATCATAGGCATAGCTGATTTGTGGCTTGACTAATAACGTGCCAAAGAACAGCACTGCTACCAGCCAGCCCATAATAAATGCACTTTTTTGAATCAATTTCTTTTCCATTTTTACGCCTCTTTTCTCATTTTACGCTTAACATGTTATTTATATCCCCTTGAAATGTTAATTCTATTTGATGTCTAACCGTCGTCAGCTGTCATCAAAAAATGAAATTGAGGCAAAAATAAATTGGTGCGTTTTATTTGCTTCAACAAATAAGTCTGCTGCGGCCAAGAGCCAAGAGCGAAGCACGACTTGACGCTGAAAAGCAAGCTTTTCGACTTCCTGACTAACTGGCTCACATAATTGTAAAACTCCGTTTGAGTGCGATTGCACTCGCTCACTGCGTTCGCACAATGATGTAAGACAAAACTTAACGCTACGCTGAAAAGCAAGCCTTTCGACTTCGCTTTTAATTTTTGCTCTGCTCTGCTCTGCTCTGCTCTGCTCTGCTCTGCTCTGCTCTGCTCTGCTCTGCTCTGCTCTGCTCTGCTCTGCTCTGCTCTGCTCTGCTCTGCTCTGCTCTGCTCTGCTCTGCTCTGCTCTGGATTATAAGCATTTTCACCTCCAACACAATACTAATTATATTAAATTTTAGTTAATTTATTATAACCTAATTTTAATTTTAAGTGAAGTGAAAATATTGGATAAGAAAGCCAACGAATCTAGCAATCCTAACGTGAATTTGGCATTGTTTCTGCGAAACAATACCGGATTCACACAAATTCTAAGAAATTTTGACGGTTTATCCAATTTTTCCGAGAGCGTTGGCACAAAAAGCCCTCAGAAATTAGCGTACTGCAAACTTCTGAGGGTTAGTCTATTTTATTGATTATAATTAAATTATTTTTTGACCTTTAAGCCTTTGAAAGCCTTTAAAAGTGCTTCGTTATCCTTAGTTTGACGCAGCATTTGATTAAACTGCTCTGTGTACTCTAAAGAATTACCTTGCATCGTATTTCTTAATTTCCATGTTTCTTCAAGCTGCTCGGCTGTCATTAAAAGCTCTTCACGGCGGGTACCTGATTTTTTAATATCAATCGCAGGGAAGATACGGCGCTCAGCCAATTCACGTGAAAGATGTAGCTCCATGTTACCTGTCCCTTTGAACTCTTCGTAAATGACATCATCCATTCTTGAGCCTGTATCGACCAAGGTCGTTGCTAAAATTGTTAATGAGCCACCTTCTTCGACATTTCTGGCGGCACCAAAGAATTTTTTAGGCTTGAAAAAGCTGGCTGGATCAATCCCACCAGAAAGTGTCCGACCACTTGGCGGAATCACTAAATTATAGGCACGGGCAAGACGGGTAATCGAATCCATCAAAATCACGACATCGCGCTTATCCTCTACCAAGCGCATCGCACGCTCTAATACAAGCTCTGCAACACGAACGTGATGCATTGGCTCACGGTCAAAGGTACTAGAAACAACCTCACCTTTGATTGAACGTTCAAGGTCCGTTACCTCCTCAGGCCGTTCATCAATGAGTAAGACAATTAATTCAGCCTCTGGATAATTTTCTGATATACCGTTTGCAACTTCCTTAATAATCGAGGTTTTACCAGCCTTTGGCGGTGCAACAATCAAGCCACGCTGGCCAAAGCCAACCGGCGCAAATAAGTCAAGCATTCGGGTTGAGAGTCGCCCAGCCGTTGTTTCCAATTTGATTTGTCTTTCGGGATAGAGGGCAGTTAGAGCAGGAAAATGCGGTCTTTCTTTGGCATCCTCAGGATTTTTACCATTGACTGCCTCGACCTGCATTAGACCGTAATTTTTCTCACGACCCTTTGGTGGTCTCACCTTACCTGAGACCAAATCCCCCTCACGTAGTCCAAATCTGGTGATTTGTGAATTAGAGACATAGACATCCTCTTCGCTTTGCGAATAATTAATTGGCCGCAATAGACCAAAAACTTCCGTTCGACTGGTTTCTCGGTCACGTGTTGTGATTAGGTCCAAAACACCATCCATCACGAAAAAGCCTTGAATTTCTGCCTGTGCACGCAAGACGGCTAAGGACAGCTCTTTTTTATTCATTTTGCTGTAATTAGTTATTTTAAACTTTTTCGCATATTCATAAATCACTTTTAAAGTTGAATGCTCTAATTCGCTCATTGTTAAAAAATCGTTTGCCATTCATTCTCCTGTAAAGTTATTAATAATAACTTTTGATTATTTTAATCAAAATCTTCCTTACTTAATTCAGCTACTCGTCACTATCGACAATTTTTATATCAGCACCAAGCCCTTGCAATTTTTCGATAATATCACTATAACCACGTAAAATAAATTCAATATTATGAATCGTGGTTGTACCTTCAGCGAATAAGCCGGCCACCACTAAACAAGCACCTGCTCTTAAGTCTGTTGCTGTCACATCGGTCCCATGTAGATGATTATCGCCTTCGAGATAAATCGTGTTTCCCTTAACTTCGATTTTTGCACCCATTCTAGCAAGCTCAGGCACATGGTTAACTCTTTTTTCATAAATTGAATCTTTGATTTTACCATAGCCAACTGCCTTAAGCATTAATGGTGTAATTGGCTGTTGCAGGTCAGTTGCAAAGCCGGGATATTGATAGGTTTTAATATCAATCATCTTAAGTGAACGACTTGGATTCACAAAAATTGAATCCTCACTGATCGTCATTTCAACGCCCATTTCCTCTAGCTTAGCAATAAAGCTTTCTAGGTGCTCGTAAATAACGTTATCAATTTTAATGCCATCGCCTTGACCTGCAGCCAAAGCAATATATGTTCCCGCCTCAATGCGATCGGGAATGACCATATGCCGAGTCCCCTTTAGGTGCTCAACGCCTTCAATCCGAATTTCATTAGTACCTGCACCACGGATTTTAGCCCCCATATTATTTAATAAGGTTGCCACATCAATAATTTCAGGCTCTCTCGCTGCATTTTCAATAATTGTTTTGCCCTTGGCCTTCACTGCGGCTAGCATCACATTAATCGTTGCACCAACTGAAACCAAATCCATAAAAATATAGGTACCCTTTAGACCGTTTTGATTGGCCTTTAAATGCATTGCGCCATCTTCATATTCAACCTTGGCACCAAGCGCCTCAAAGCCTTTAATATGCAAATCAATTGGTCGTGGACCCAAATCGCAGCCACCGGGCAAGCCAACGCGTGCTTCACCAAAGCGCCCCAAAAGACTCCCCATAAAATAATATGAGGCCCGTAAGGAATTAATTTTACCATAAGGCATTGGCATTGATTTAATATGACGTGGATCAATCTCCAAGCTGTCACCGTCTTGCTTAATTTTTGCACCCATCATTAGCATGATATCCTTCAAGCTTTCAACATCAGAAATGTCGGGTACACCCTCTAAAATAACTGGTTCTTCCGCTAAAATAATCGCAGGAATTAATGCCACAACTGAATTTTTTGCACCACTAATTGTTACTTCGCCCTTTAGACGCTTACCACCATTGATTACAATTTTTCGCATGATATTCACTCACTTTTATTTTCTTTATAAATTCATAATTAATTAACTATGTTTCGCTAGGTTTCTAGGAAAATGATTATTCATAGCCTACCGTTAATAAGCTAGCTTATCACCCAAAAGCAGAACATATCATACTATTCTAACATAAAATTGTCATTTAAAATATATTTTTACAAAGACAAAATAAAAAAAGGCTCGGACAAATTCGTCCTAAGCCTCACTTGATAAATATTCCTCCCAAGCCTGATCAAAGATTGATAGGCTCTTTAGATAATCTACATGATCTTCAAAATAGCGACTGACCTGATTAAAATCAGTTGATTGCTTTGGAAAGGCATCATCATAGAACATCGCATCTGCCAGCTCATCAATCGGTGATTGAACTTTCGCAACACGTTTGGTCATCATATAATGGTAAAAGCTACGTCTCATCCCAGTTCTCCTTTAAAAAACGATGACGAGTCTGACTGGAAAGCTGATATCGCAATCGATCCCGTTTATAAAAATCTTGGTGATAGTCTTCAGCTGGCCAAAAGGCAGAGGCGGGCTCAATGGTCGTCACAATAGGCTTTGAAAATCTACCTGAGCGCGCTAAGGCTGCTTTGCTTTTTTCGGCAATCAATCTTTGCGCTTCATTTTTATAAAAAATAACAGGACGATAATTATCACCACGATCCTCAAACTGTCCAAGCGCATCCGTTGGATCTGTCTGCTGCCAGTATATTTCGACTAATTTTTCATAAGGAAAAATTGCGGGATCATAGGTGATTTCAACAGCCTCAGTATGCCCCGTTGTATGTGTCAGCACCTGCTCGTATGTTGGATGCGCTACGTGACCACCAGTATAGCCACTGACCACACTTTCAATGCCTGCCAAGCTATCAAATGGCTTAACCATACACCAAAAACAGCCGCCTGCGAAAATTGCTTTTTCCATGCCAAACCTCCTTAACTTCATCAATTATTTATAATACTATATGACTATGAATCATTTTTCGTTTTATCAATTTCCTCAAGCTCTTTAATTAATTCAGATTTAACCTGAGCATATTTTTCTTCTTCCTCATCATAATGACCAATCACCGCAGCATCACTCATTTCATCAATATTAGCAAATATTTCAATGTGATTTTTCAAATTTCTAAAGGTCATCGGTGCATCACCACCGTACTCACCATCAATATTAATCATCATTCGCTCAGCTTCAAGTAGCTTAACCTTTACTTTGCTAGTTTTGACATAAATAATTCGTTTATCATAAATATGCTTGCCTGTGTTCATTAAAGCGACTAAATGTAAAATTTCAAACACATTAGCAGTTTTAACAATAATTAATGAAAAATTGCCATCATCAAGTGTCGCATCGGGTACAATTTTTTCAAAGCCACCAACCGAATTAGTCAAAGCCACAAAAAACATGGAAGCATAGCCCTCAAAAATGCCATCATCATAGGTAATCTTCATCTTAACTGGCTTGATTCTCGGTAATATCTCAGCACCCTTTGCCAAATAGGCTAAATAGCCAAAGGCAGTTTTAAGCTCGCTAGAAACATCATAGGTTAATTCAGTCAAAGCACCACCGGCTGCGATATTAATAAAATAGTTATCTGCCGCTTTACCGATATCCATCTTGATCGTTTGCTTTTTCTTGATGAGCTGAATCGCCTCAACTGGATTATTTCTTGGAATCATCAGGGCCCTAGCGTAGTCATTCGTTGTTCCACCGGGAATAATCGCCATTTTAGGTCGACGTCTCAATGGTGCAATACCATTAACTACCTCATTGATTGTACCATCACCACCAGCCACGACTAATAGTTCAAAGCCCGCTCTTGCGCAACGATAAGCCTCATTTTTTGCTGAATCTACCTCTGGAGTTGTCGCAAAAGCACTTGCTTCATAGCCCTCTGATTCTAAAATATTTAGGATATCCGGTAAATTTTTTTTCATTTGCTCTTTACCAGACTTTGGATTGTAAATTACTCTAGCCTTTGCCATTTATCCCCTCCTAGCTTCAAGGGCTGCCAACAATAATTCGGTTACCTTTTCAGGATTCGCCTGTCCCTTAGTCGCCTTCATGATTTGACCCATTAAGGCTTTAATAGCGCGGTCCTTTCCTGCCAAATAATCGGTCACAGATGATTCGTTATTTACTAAAACCTGATTAATAAACGGCATTAGCTCAGCCTCAGAGGATAACTGTTTTAAGCCCTTAGCCTCAATCACCTCAATCACCGATTGATTGGTTTGAATCACTTCGATAAAGACTTTTTTTGCCATCTTAGATGAAATTGTACCGTCACTAATCGCAATAACTAAGTCATGTAATTTTTCAGCAGTTAATTTTGTTTCTGAAAGCTCAGCTCTTTGAGCGTTTAAATATTGACTCACCTCACCCATTAGCCAATTTGCTGCCTGCTTGGCATCTGTTTTAAGTGCAACAGTCGCTTCAAATAAGTCTGACATCTCTTTGGTTAAGGTTAGCACATGAGCATCATAGGCCGTGATACCTAATTTTTCAATATAATACTGACGACGTGCCTTAGGTAATTTAGGTAATTGACGAGCCACTGTTTCAATCCATTGATCCGAGATATTAAAAACAGGTAAATCCGGCTCTGGAAAATAACGGTAATCAGAGGAACCTTCCTTGACCCGCATCAAGATGGTGTGACCTGTTGCTTCATCATAGCGTCTCGTTTCCTGCTGAATTTCGCCACCACTGCGTAAAACTTTCGCCTGGCGTTCAATTTCATATTGTAGACCCTTTTTAACAAAGCTAAAGGAATTAAGATTTTTAAGCTCCGTCTTAACCCCAAAGGCCTCTTGACCATAAGGACGCAACGAAATATTGGCATCCACCCGCATTGAGCCTTCCTCCATCTTCACATCTGAAATCCCAGTATAAAGCACAATCTGCTTTAGCGCCTCCAAATAGGCATAGGCCTCTTCTGGTGAGCGCATATCAGCTTCAGAAACGATTTCAATTAGTGGTACACCCTGACGATTCAAATCGACATAAGAATAACCGTTCGTGCCATGCGTATTTTTCCCAGCATCCTCTTCTAAGTGTGCCCGTTCAATCCGAATTTCTTTAGTTGCACCATCTGGTAGCTCAATTTCAATCCGCCCATTATAGCCAATAGGCTCGTCAAATTGTGAGATTTGGTAAGCCTTAGGATTATCTGGGTAAAAATAATTTTTACGGTCAAAATGCATCTTCTGATGGATTGACATATTTAAAGCCTTAGCTAAGATAATACCATCCTCAATCACCTGACGATTAATAACAGGTAGCATTCCCGGAAAGCCCCAATCAATAATATTGGTCGACTCATTAGGCTGATTGCCAAAATGTGCTGGAGCAGGTGAAAAAATTTTAGAATTAGTCTTTAATTCAACGTGGACCTCTAGTCCGATTACTGTTTCAAAGTTCATTTATGCAACCCTCTTCATCTATTTGCCTAGTTTTTCTAATAGTTCAGCCTCATTAATAACCTGTATGCCAAGTGACTCTGCCTTCGTTAGCTTACTGCCTGCCTCTTCACCAGCGACGACTAAATCCGTTTTTTTAGAAACAGATCCTGTCACCTGCGCACCGAGCGACTCCAGAATTGATTTTAAATCATTACGCGAATAATGCTCTAATTTACCGGTTAAAACAATTGTTTGACCTGAAAATTCTGAATCGGATGCTGGCTTTTTACCAAGATATTCAAAGTTTAAACCACAGCTCTTAAGCTGGTTTATCAGCAATTTAACCTGTTCATTTTTAAAATAGGTCGTCAGGCTTTCAGCAATTGCCTGACCTAAGCCAGCAATTTCAGCGACTGAATCATAATCAGCCTGCATCACGCTTTCTAAGCTCCCAAAATGTTCGGCTAATAGCTTCGCAACCTTGGCGCCGACATGACGAATACCCAAGCCAAAAATTAATTTTTCAACAGAATTTTTCTTCGACGCCTCAATTGCCGTTAAAAGATTATTCGCTGACTTTTCCTTGATTTTATCCAAATTAATTAAGTCATCAAATTTAAGCTGATATAAATCCGCAACATCCTTGATTAGCTGATTTTTATACAATTGTTCAATCACACGTGGTCCTAAACCTGCAATGTTCATCGCATTACGTGAAACAAAGTGAGCAAGCTGTTCCTTTAGCTGCGCCTGACACATTGGATTGATACAGCGCAAAGCGACCTCATCGTCTAAGTGAATCAATGGCGATTGGCAGACAGGACAAAGGGCTGGGATTTCTAATGCTTGACTATCAGCTGGTCTTTTCGCTAAAACCACATGGCTGATGGCTGGAATAATGTCACCAGCTTTATATAAAATAACTGTATCATGTATGCGAATATCCTTCGCTTTTATATTATCTACATTGTGCAGGGTGGCACGTGCAACCGTTGTGCCTGCGATTTGAACTGGCTTTAAATTTGCCGTTGGTGTCACGACACCTGTTCTGCCAACCGGCCAATCTATAGATTGAACGACTGCTTCAACTTCTTCAGCCGGAAATTTATAGGCGGTTGCCCAACGAGGCGCTTTAACCGTAAAGCCCATTTCTGATTGGATGGCAAATTGATTGACTTTAATCACAATGCCATCAATTTCATAAGGTAGCTGATGGCGCTTTTCCGACATTGCTTCAATAAAAGTCCATACCTCATCAATTGTTTCACAAACCTGATAATCATGATTAATGGAAAAGCCAAGTTTATCAAGCCTTTCAAGCGTTTCGGACTGGGTAGCTGCAATATTTTCACCAGCCACCTGATACATAAAAGTCGCCAGATTCCGTTTTGCAGTAACCTTAGTATCTAATTGTCTTAATGAGCCAGCGGCCGCATTTCGTGGATTGGCGAAGGTCGCTAAGCCTTCATTTTGGCGTCCCTCATTTAATTTAATGAAGGACTGCTTTGGCATATATGCCTCGCCACGTACTTCAATATCAAGTGGCTCAGCAATTGATAGGGGCATATTTTGAATCGTTTTTAAATTTTCAGTAATATTTTCACCGACTGTACCATCGCCACGAGTCGCACCTAATAAAAATTTGCCTGATTGATAGCGCAAGGACACCGAAAGCCCATCAATTTTTAGTTCGCAAATATAATTAAAGGTCTGATTCGTTAATTTTCTAATTCGTGAATCAAAGGTATATAATGCCTCTTTTGAAAATACATCAGAGAGCGAATAAAGTGGTATCTCATGGACTACCTTTTCAAATCCTGCTAAAACAACCCCGCCAACACGCTTCGTTGGTGAGCTAGCTAAAACGAATTCAGGAAATTTTTTTTCTAGCTGCGTCAATTCTTGATATCGTCGATCATATTCGGCATCGCTAATTGATGGCTGATCTAATACATAATACGCCTTAGCATACTGATTAAGCTCAGCCACTAATTCAGCGATTCTTTCTTTTTCTGTCATATCACACCTCAAAATTCATTTTAACAAAAAACTAAGGCTTATTGTCAATTTCTCGGCTATTCCTTTAAAAAATTATAAATAATCATTAGCAAAAAATATCACCATATAATAAAATATGATGATTAATTGATTTATTCTACTTTTTGATAGACAATGGCATTCGTTGTGCCAAGCAGTCCTTTTTTGGCTGTAAAAACAAATTTAAGCTGCTTTTTAGCTAGCTTGATAAATTTATACTTCCCGCCGGCTGAATCTTGATAGACAAAAGCAGTTTCACTATTTTGATTTAAACGAGTTAACTTCACACTCGTCCCATCTGTTTGAAAATTAATTTGATTATTATTTAATATTTCAATTTGAAAAGGTTGACCATCTTCAGCCGCCTTGGCCTGCCAGCTACCCGATAGCCAATCCGTTTCATGATTACCCTGCAGATTTTTCATTAAAAGGCCTCCTGAAATAAGTACAATTAACACTAAACCAGCTATCACCAAAAATTGCTTCAACTTTCACACCTCACTTTTACTATTATATATAAAATAACAAAAAAGTCCCACAGTGTAAATTCGAGCTTCTTTTAGTTCAACATGAATATCCCGATCTTTCCGAGAAAGATTGGGATATTTACAAGAAAGCGGTTGGCTACATCCATAATCAGCAAGGATAGCAGCTGCATTTTGGTACATAATAAATAAAAAATTATTTTTTCACCTTATTAATCACAACCTTTGAAATTTCCATTAAAATCGTCGCAATTAACGCTAAGCCAAATGAAATTAAAAACTGAGACCAGCCAAAGCTTGCGGGTACTGAAAAAATTGGTCTAATAAATGGCAATAAGGTAAAGCCATACAGCAGGCCACAAAATAGCAACGCATATAAAACAGCCTTATTAGTAAAGAAGCCGGCAGAAATTGCCGTCTGGCTATTTGAGCGTGCTGGTAGAATTTGCAAGGTTCTAGCCAAGATTAAGGTTGAAAAAGACATCGCAACGCCCATTGCCTCTGAATGCTGCATGCCAATCCATTGTGCCATAATCACGACCGCGCCAATTAAAATACCACGGTAAGTCACCGAAATTAAGGTTGAGCCTGAAAAAATACCTGCTTTAGGATTACGAGGCTTACGCGCCATAATATTGGGCTCTGCCTTTTCATTACCTAAGGCGATTGCTGGCACTGAATCATTAGCTAAATTAATAAATAATAATTGTAACGCCGTAAATGAATTCGTCCAATCCATTAATAGAGCAAAAATAATCGTAATAATCGCACCCAGGTTACCTGCAAATAAATAGGAAACCGATTTTTTAATGTTGTCATAAACATTACGACCAACACCGATTGCTTTAACAATTGAAGCAAAGTTGTCATCGGTTAAAACCATCGCCGAAGCATCCTTAGCAACCTCCGTACCGGTACCCATCGCAATGCCGATATTAGCCTGCTTTAAAGCTGGGGCATCGTTGACCCCATCACCAGTCATCGCCGAGATATGACCTTTTTCTTGCCAAGCCTTGACAATCCTAATTTTGTTTTCTGGTGAAACCCTTGCATAAACGGAAACATTGGCCAAAGTTGCATTCAGCTCCGCTTCTGACAAATTGTCCAGCTCTGCGCCAGTTAGTGCCAAATCGCCTTTTTCATATAAACCAATTTGTTCAGCGATTGCCCGTGCCGTTGTTTTGTGGTCACCTGTAATCATAATTGGTTTAATACCCGCACTTTTTGCCTGCTTAATTGCTTCATAAACTTCTTCACGTGGGGGATCAATCATTGCTAATAAGCCAATAAATATCAGATCATTTTCAGTATCAAAATCAATCCCTTGACTATTTATTGGTCGATAGGCAAATGCTAAAACACGCAGAGCGCGATTGGAAAAGGCTTCATTTTTCTCACGAAGTGCTGCCAAATCTTCGTCTGTCATTTGTCGAACGCCATCGTTAGTCAAGATTTGATTACTGCGATTGAAAACCACATCTGGCGCCCCTTTAACTAATAAGACTAGCTCGTTATCAATTTCATGAACTGTCGACATCAGCTTACGTTTTGAATCAAAGGGTAGCTCATTAAGGCGCGGATAGGTTTGGCGTAGCTGAGCAGCTTCAATTTGCTTTTGGCTACCAAAATCAATCAGGGCGATTTCTGTTGGATCACCAATTTTTTTGCCCGCCTCATTAATTGCTGCATCATTGGCCAAAACAGCCGATCGTAATAACCATTTTTCTTGATTAGTCAAATCTGACGTTTTAAATGAATGGTCATTATTAGGTAAATAAGCATCGACCACTGTCATTTTATTCTGTGTTAAGGTACCTGTTTTATCTGTACAAATGATACTAGTGGAGCCTAAGGTTTCAACTGCCGAGAGCTTACGAACAATCGCATGTGCCTTAGTCATTTGCTTAGTTCCTAGAGAAAGTACAATTGTAACAATTGACTGAAGTGCTTCAGGGATTGCTGCTACAGCGACCGCAATAGCAAACATAAAAGCATTGATAATGCTTGGCCAAACATCAGCTGGCGCTTCAAAAAAGATTCTGGCTAATTGAATTACAAATATTAAAACTGAAAGCCCTAAAACAGCTAAGCCGAGCTTTTGTGAAAAACGATTTAAATTTTGTTGAAGTGGTGTCGCTTGATTATCGGCATTTTCCAATAAATCAGCGACCTTTCCGATTTCCGTCGTTGTGCCCGTATTCGTTACGAGAAGCTTCCCTCTACCGTAAACAACCAAGGTACCGCTGAATGCCATATTAATTCGATCACCAACAGGTACTACTTCACCAATTGTTTTAAGATCCTTTTCAGCGGGTACTGATTCACCAGTTAATGCCCCTTCATCTATTTTTAAGCTACTTTCTTCAATCAAACGGCCATCAGCTGGCACAAAATCGCCTGCATCTAAGAGAATAACATCTCCGACCACAACCTCACGGGCTGGAATCGAAAGGTTCTCTTGATTCCGCAAGACCTTTGCATTAGGCGAAGATAGCTTTTTTAAAGCATCCAAAGAATTTTCAGCCTTTTTAGTCTGAATTACACTAACGACTGAATTTAATAATAAAACGGCTAAAATAACAACGGACTCAACTACTGACCCCATTAGCATTTGGATAACAGCAACGATTAATAAGACAATCACCATTGCATCCTTAAAGGTTTCTAAAAATAATTGCCAAGTTGGCACTTTCTTTTTAGCCTTAAGCTCATTATAGCCATCAAGTTCAAGCTTGTTCTCAGCCTCTTTTGTTGTTAATCCATCAGAAGACGCCCCTAACTGTTGATATAATTCTTCTAAATCCTGTTGATAATATGCCTTTTTTTGCATAAACGCCTCCTTAATTTTTCATACATCTCTTAGGATATGAAAAAGACCTAAGGCAACTAATAGTCAAAGCACTACTAATTACCTTAGGTCTTACCGTTTAATATAATACCAGAAAATTGCAAGCAATTAACAGGTTTCAGTCACATAACTAGCCGCGACTAATTGTTGATATTATCGTAGCCTATCGCTACCGGTTACTCCCCTAAGAGATATAAATAATATATTATACTATGAGACTAGGTGCGTCAACTTTAAAAATCGAAAAAGATTATATTTAAAATATAAATAATCTTAAAAAACTAAGTCGTCACTGAATAATATCAGAATATTGCATTAATAATCCAATCATTTATTCTTCAGCTTAAAATGTCCAATTTCGTCAGCGACATCATTTGCCACATCCACCTGAAAGACCTTAATTTCATATACTGAGCTTGTATCCAAGGCGCTTAAATCAATCCAGATACTAATCTGAGTTTGATCATCAACTTGTTTGCTAATCATATCACTTCCAGCAACCTCAACGCCGTTTTTATAAGCCTTAACATCGATACTTGGAAATTCTAATTCATCATTAATGGTTGGAATATTGAACTTAACAGAGGTTTGCAAGGCATCACCCTTCGTTTTAATATCGCTAATTTGATTGACATCGAATATTTCAGTGTTTG
The DNA here is from genome assembly GCF_013155265.1 of Enterococcus sp. MMGLQ5-1. Classification (GTDB taxonomy): domain Bacteria; phylum Bacillota; class Bacilli; order Lactobacillales; family Streptococcaceae; genus MMGLQ5-1. The sequence goes on from NZ_JABJXU010000017.1 coordinate 17,145, forward strand.
CCACCTGAGTCAAGATTGGATTGTCAATCTGATATTGCCAATCACCTTGATAAACCAAGGCATTTGGGACTGAATAATAATTTATATTATTATTTTCAGCATCATTTTTTGCCCGTTCAAGCTCAGCTTGATCGACCCATGCTAATTGATAGATGTGTAGTATTAATTTTGCATTATCAGGAATTGTTTCATTAATAAAGTTTGCAATAACAGTGCCGTAAAAGTACCCATTTTTAACCTCATAAGTTGATTTTAAAGATACGCCACCAAATAAATTCTCGTCGTTACCCTCTGCAAATAAACCAAGCTGAATATCTTGCCATTTAACATCTGCCGCACTCATTTTATCCAAGAGCTCCTTTAATTTTTTATCCTCAATTTTAAACTGATAATCAAAGGCAAACTTTTTCTTTGTTGCAACAAACTTAGTCAGCTTAATTTCTTGTCCATTCTGAGTGCTGACTAAATCCATTTGATCGGCAATCCCTTGGTCTTCAATCGTTGCGACACCGGAATCACGACTAATCCCAAAAGCATTTTCAATCGCCGCGCTAACTGGATTTTTGGTAATTAATATTAATAAAATCGAAGCAGCAATTGCCAAGGTAATAATTAGCTTACCAATTTTTCTTGATTTTTTAGATGGTTTTTCTTGTAAAACTTGCCCTTGTATAATCTTTGCTCGCCCTTCAGTTATTTTTCCCAAAACCTTTTCAGGTATTTTCACTTCTTCTTTTAAAGCCTGTAAGACCTTCTTATCCATTATCTCACTCCCTCAATAATAATTTTAATTTAGCCCGACCTCGTGCTAAGCGCGTTTTGACCGTATTTTCAGAAAGCTGCAATTGCTCGGCAATTTCTTGAATCTTAAAGCCAGCATAATAATGCAAAACAAGTGGTATTCGATAGATTTCTGATAAATAATTTAATGCCTGTGTTAAATCATTTTCATCATCATGATAAGAAGTCGTACCGGCAAATTGTTCCTCAAATTCAACTGAAGCCTCTCTTTTCTTCAGAATATCCTTTGCTAAATTGAGCATAATTGAAAAAAACCAAGTATTGAAGCTTGCCTCATTCCTGAGCTGACTAATTTTTTGCCACGCTTTTATTTCGGTTTCTTGCAGGCAATCTGCAACATCATGATTGTTCAATAATATTTTATATGCCGAATTATAGATAACCTCTTGATAGCTTTCACATAATTCAATAAACGCCGTTGTATCTCCTTGCTTTGCTTTTTTTACTAATCTAATTTGCTGTCTCTTCTCCATACATCTCCCTCTTTCACTGACACACCTATTAGACATCATTTTTTAATAAAAGGTTTCAAGCTAAATTAAATTTTTTGTCACGCTATCACTATTATATCTAATCAATAAAATATTTTATTATCTTTAAATTATTTTATTATCGCAAAATGATAGAATATAATATAAATGAATTATAATTAAATTGATGCTATTAACTACTTAGGAAACTTTCTTATGAATTTATTTTTTGGACTATTAGGTATTGGCATTTTTGTGATCCGTATTTTAATATTAATTTTTAACCTTTTAAAACGTAAAAGAAAATGAAGACAATAATATTAGTCCTTTTATTTTAGGGGCGCCTTTTTTGTAATTGGACTTTTACTGCCAAATCCCAAGAACAAATGAAGCTACAAGCAAAGCAAAGATAGCACAGCACTCGGTTGATACTGAAGCTTCTAACACAGGAATAGCTGCTAATAATTTAGAGGGAGCAACTCAAGGTGAGGGTGAAAGCATAGCCTCTGAAGCTGAAACCAGCACGAAGGAGACTAACGATGATGAAACCAGGGCTATTTGAAAAGGTTATCGAATCAACAATTGTCAATCTTAATCAAGAATGGTAAAGCCTTGCTTTAAGAGCAGTCCAGCAATACAGTACCTCACATAGTGATGTGATAATTGAATAATTATTTAGCTATCTCAAATGAGCCGATTTTACAACTGAAGAAGCCAATTGTGGTGCTATTAATTTTATACCCCAAGAACAGTAGTGATAGAGCCTTAACACGATTAGATAAAATCAAAATAGTAGCAAAATTTTTGTCGTTTTGAACAGTATTTAATAATTATTAGCAATTAAACATAGCCTAAATGAAAAACAAAAAAAGCCTCGCATTGCGAAGCTTTAATAACCTATCATTGATTTTCGTTGACTAATTGATCAGCCTTTTGTTTTAGAGTAGACACTTCATCCTGAGCTTTTTTTAATTTTTCAGCATAGTCAGCAATCGTTTGATCCTTTTGGGCTAACTCATTTGATTGTTGATTATACTTATTTTGTAAATCATTTAATTTTGAATTAGTTTCGCTCAATTGATTGTTAATGTTACTAATCTCTTGCTGTTTACCATCAACCTCTTTTTGCTTTTCGGCAACCTTCACATTACCTTCTTCAATTTTTTGCTGAATTTCAACAACCTTTTGTTGAATCTCTTGTTGTTTGCCTGCAATCTCTCCAGTTTTTGAATCTAATTGATTATTTAAGCTTTGAATTTGACTTTCATAGCTTGAGACTGAATTTTTATAGGTATCAACACTTTGGTTTGCAATGCTCAAATTATTTTGAGCAGTTGTTAATGAATTATTCAAATCAGTAATTTGTGCTTTTTTAGTTTTAATATTGCTTGAGAGCGTCTCTAATGATTTTGAAATAGACTGAACGTCACTTTCACCACCCCAAAAAACACTACCTCCAGCATATACAGAAATGGTACCCACTAATAATGCAAATACAGCTACTAATAAAAATCCGCCAACCATTAATTTATTCTTTTTCATTCTTCCTCCAAAATTTTCTGACTATTGTATATTACACTAATTATTAGTAAGTGTAAACATAATTACTTAATTAAATTTATAAGAAAATAATAATGTATGGCTAGTCACAAAAAAGAGCAGTATTTATTAATCTAAAAAGGAGTTATTTCTAAAAATTTTGTCACTAGTCTTCTATTAATTTTTTTAATTTCTCTTTTGGCAATCTATAAATAGTCCAATCAAAACAGCAACTATTCTGCAAACAATCCTCCAAAATTAAAATTCATAAATAATTAATTATTGTATCATTCAAAGAAATCTTGATTTAGAAATTTTTCAATTGATTAATAATTAATAAATTAATAGGTTTAAAATTTTTTACTAGCAAGTCTTAGTTCTTTTTGAGAAGCATTTAAAATTGAATCGTAAAGTTCAGAGGCTAACTTACCACCAACTTTTGTTAAAAATTCTGAAAGACATCCAGCTTTGACAGATAATTCAATTGACCAGTTAATTTGTGTTTCTTTTGAGCTAATTGCTTGAAAATAAATTATATTATTATCTTGAATAACTTTTGGAAATGATTGATATACCTTGTAATGAATCTCTTGTTGCTTTTTGACCGAAACAATCTCTTCTTTAAACAAACCAGCCACCGTTAAAACGATTCGCCTAGAGCCAATTCCATATTTGCCTTTAAATTGCGGTTTGCAGACGAAAACCATTAGTGATTTAACAAAATTATCGCTATAATAGAACCAATTAAAACAGTCATCGATTGGCGCCTGAATAATTTTATTTACTTCAATATGTGTAGATACCATATTTGATGTTCTCCATATTTCACTGACAATCATAAATATTAATCATTTAAATTTGTATTAATTAATCGCTGTCATCTTACTTACCATCTCATTGCTAACCTGATCTACATGTACTGGTTTCATATTTTTAACAAATAAGCCTAAAACTTTAAAAACGGGTACAAGTTTTGCCAGTGCATCAGAGCGATCACCACCATAGACAACAGTTGGTTCAACAATTACTGTTGGAATACCAGAAGCTTGCAACTGGCTACCAATTTTTTGTTTCCCTTCAAGAAATGATTTTGGCCCGAGTTGTCCACCAATAAAGCCCATGGCTTTGACCTGTTTTTCCTTGGCAATTTTAAGCATTACTTCGGCAGGCAAATTATTAACCTGCTTAAACTTTGCCGCATCTTTTTCTGGTCGACCAATAAAGTCAATGATATAATCAATCTTTTCTGGCAATAGCTTTCTAACGGCTTGATAGTCTGTCACATCTGCTTGATAATTATAGAGGTTCGGATGCTTTAATTTGTTATTCCCAGAACGCGAAATAACATAAAAATTCGCCGTTTTATCTTTTTTTAGCCAATTTTCTGTCGTATATCTGCCAATATAGCCATTACCACCTAATAATACAATATTTGTCATTTTTGCTTCCTTCCAATCTTAAGATATTTTTTTCTTTATCATATTCTATATCTTGATATGATAAAGAAGTGTAAAAAAATTACAAATAAATAACGAATGCGTTTAAATTAATTCCTTTTATAAAAGGATAATGACTTAATCAGATTCATAATTTGAATTCAAGTTGCTGTATCAAGCGCACCAATAGGTTCATCACACAATAATATTTCAGGATCGTTAACGAGTACTCTTGCTATTGCTACCCGTTGCTGTTGACCACCAGATAATTGATTCGGTTTTTTATGTAAGTGTGCTTCTAACCCAACTTTTTCAAGACTTCAATTGCTTTTTCATGTTTAACTTTGACATTAACACCACTTAATGTCATACCTAGCTCAATATTATCGACAATACTCGAATGATTGATTAGATTATAACTTTGAAAAACAAAGCCAATTGAGTTATTTCTGGATGCGTCCCAATCTTTATCTTTAAACTGACTAGTTGATTTACCCCTGATAATTAAATCTCCAGAATCATATTGGTCTATGCCACCAATAATATTTAATGTGGTCGTTTTATCTGAACCACTCTTTCCTAAAACTGCTACAAATTCTTGTTTTCAAAAAGAAACGGAAATATCGTCAAGTGCTTTGGTCGTAATTTCTCCAACTTGATAAGTTTTTTTATATTTTTTAGTTTTAACAAAATGACAAGCTCCTTACCAATAATTAATGATTCGACCATATTCTTTTTGAACACTCAATAGAAATGCTTTTTTAAAACGATTACAATAAAATCGTTTGCTCTAAAATATCCGGATCATGATTTGCAAAAACACCTTGGCATTCTGGATAATTAGATATCTGACGAATCCAGGCTAAGGATTCAACCGCTTCTTTTTTACGATATAGAATTCCAGGTAAACGCATACTCTCCCAAGAATCTTTGGCATAGCCTGTATCTGAAGCAAAAACAACAAACTTGCCAGCTTGATTTCTAACAACCACAGAAGACAATCCCCTACTATGACCAGAAGTTAAAAAAATAAGTACACTACCATCACCAAATACGTCAAAAGAGGCTCTATTAAAATAATTATTAAATTGACTAGTAACAATAGCATCAAGTTTAATACCTTGCCATTCTTTTTTGCGATAACGAATCGGATTTTTAACGACAGCCGCTAACTCATTTTCATGAACTAAAAACTTCTTAGCTTTTTTAACTAATTGTAAGCCACCAATATGGTCCGAATCTAAATGACTCAATATGACTACATCTAAATTTTCTGGTTTCAATTTAAATTTTTCAAGCTGCTCATCAATCGACCAGCCTTGCGGTAGATAGCTTTTAGCAACTGGAGAAATCCATTGATGCTTGAGCTGTCTCACCTGTTTCCCCCATCCAGTATCAATCAGAATTGTTCCAGCAGGATGTTGAATTAAATAGCTCGAAACTGGCACCAATACTCTTTGCTTTATAGAACGACCAATGCGCGTAAAACCAAAAGGGGTTCGTGATTCATCGCGAAACATTAATGATTTATCGATTTCTACGATACCAGTATGTAGAATATTTATTTTGATCTCATTAGCCCTCATCCACCTTCTACTCCCATAAGCTTACTTGATAATCAATCGTCGACTGCCGATATGTTAAATCATCTAAAGGTGAATCAAATCCCAAAATTTTTGAAAAAAGATAACCAAGCATTGTCGTACATAAAACATCACTTGCTTTCTCAAAGTCGATTAATTTTATTTCACCATTTTCATAACGTTCCTTCAATATACTAGGTAATTCTCTTTTTCGATAAACTAATTTTTCAGTCAATAAATTACATTCTTCTCGTTTAAAAGAATCAAATTCTTTAAATAGTACACGAATGATTTGCTCATGCGCTTCATAAAGCTTGTTAATTCTTTTGAATAAATAATTAAGCAGCTCCCTCAAATTGAATGATTGTAATTTCTTATTATCAGCTTCCATATCTTGCAAAATCTCATCGATTTTTGTTTCTAATAAAATACTTAAAATTTGATGCTTACCTTTTGGAAAATAATGATAAAGTAGCCCATCAGATATGCCAATATTTCGGTTTATCATTCTTGTGGTAGTTGCAGAATAGCCATGCAGTGAGAATTGTTCCAATGCAGAATCCAGAATTTTTTGGCGTGTTTCTATTGCTTGAATGTCGCGTTGTGTTATTTTTGACAAATTGATCAACCTTTCATTGAATTTTTGTTCAATTAAACAATATCATCAATAATTATAAAAATCAAATTTAAAATACTTTTTAAAACATTAAAAAAAGCCAATTATTAACAATCGACTTTTTCAAATATTTTATTTATTAATTAAAAATTCGAGGACAAATTAAAGATAATTTTTTAAATAATATCCGGTCACACTATTAGCGGACGCTGCAACCTCTTCCGGTGTACCTGCACTAATGATGTGACCGCCTTTCTCCCCACCTTCAGGTCCAAGATCAATTATATGGTCAACTGTTTTAATTAAATCCATTTTATGCTCAATGACTAAAACAGTATTGCCTTTATCAACTAAATTTTGCAAAACGTCAATTAATTTTTGAATATCAGTGATATTCAACCCATTAGTCGGTTCATCTAAAATATATAAGGCACCTTTTTTCTTTACTTTAGCAAGTTCAGTACCCAACTTAATCCGTTGGGCTTCTCCGCCGGATAATGTAGATGCTGGTTGACCCAACTGTAAGTAGCCTAAGCCAATTTTTTCAAAAACCTCTAGTTTTCTTTTAATAGATGGATAAGTTTGAAAAAAAATAAGCGCTTCTGATACTGACATTTTAAGCACTTCTGCAATATTTTTACCTTTATATTGAACTTCTAAAGTTTCAGAATTAAACTGTTTGCCGTGGCAAACATCACAAATAATAAAGATATCAGGTAAAAGAGACATATCAACTTTTTTAATTCCTTCACCTTCACAAGTTTCACATCTTCCGCCTTTAACATTATAGGAAAATCTTCTTGCCTGGTAACCTCGGACTTTTGCAGCATTTGTTTTAGAAAAAAGCGTTCTGATGTTATCAAATAGACCACAATAAGTCGCTAAATTTGATCTATTATTTTTGCCAATTGGTGCTTGATCAATTCTCACTAGATCTTTAATCTCTTCCATTCCTATGATTTCATCAAATTTTCCGACAATTCTTTTGCTATTATATAGTGAATTTGCAATCGCTCCACCAATTACTTTATTCACCAGGGTAGATTTTCCAGACCCAGAAACACCTGTAATTGCAATGAATTTTCCTAATGGCAAAGAAACACAGATATTTTTTAAATTTAATTCTTTAATATTGGTAATTGTTAATTCTTTACCATTACCAATTCTTCTAAATTTTGGAATCGGTATCGCCATTTTGCCGCTAAGATATTGCCCAGTGATTGACTGATTATCTTCAATCAATTCATTAAAATGACCTTTTGAAATAATATGACCACCTTCGGAACCCCCAGTTTTTCCAAATTCAACAATAAAATCTGCTGAACGAATAATTTCAAAATCATGTTCAACAACAATTACCGTATTATTTAAGCCCACTATTTGCCGCAAAGAATTAATTAATTACTGCTTATCTCTTTGATGTAATCCAGTTGACGGTTCATCTAAAACATAGATAATATTAGTTAATTTAGAACTAATTTTAGCAGCAAGTTGAATTCTTTGAATCTCACCTCCAGATAAAGAATTGGAATTTCTACTTAAACTTAAATAACTTAAACCAATGTCCTCTAAAAAGTAAAGTTTATCCAAAATTAATTGTTTTAATGGCAAAAAAATAATCGATTTTTCTTTAGAAAATTCTAAGTGCTGAATAAAATCAATTAAATCATTGATTTGCAAATCTAAAATTTCCGAGATTGCAAAGTCCTTTATTTTGACAGCTAAAGCCAAATCATTCAAGCGTTGGCCTTTACAAGCTTCACACTGATAATCACTAATATATTGACCCATTTTTTTTCTGGCAGCTATTGACATACCTTTTTTATATCGATTTTCAATTTGCTGAATAATACCTGGAAATTGAATGCTCTTTTCATTAATTTCTGAAAAATAACTATTAAACTTAAACAAAAATTTTTGATTTGAGCCGTTTAAAACTTTTGACTGTTCTGCATTACTTAATTGATTAAATGGTTTATTAATATCAATCCCTTCAGATTGTGCAAATTGAATTAACATACTTTGATAATAATCTGAACTACTATCTATGTTTGGAAAAATTACACCTTCATTTAAACTTAATTGCTTATTCGGGATCACTCGACTTAAATCTACTGCTTCCCTGCTTCCTAATCCGCTACATTCTTGACAAGCGCCTTCAGGCGTATTAAAAGAAAATAATCTTGGTTCAATATGGTCTATTTTAAAATGACAAATTAGACATTCCGCTCTATTAATATAGGTATTGGATATTTGACGATTAATGATAATTTGAAGCAAACCATCACCATTTATAAATGCAGACTCAACCGCCTCAAATAAGCGATTTTCTATTTTATCAGTTTTATCTATTATTAATCGATCAATGCAAACTAACCAATCACTGTCTGCTAAATCACTCGATATTTCTTCCAATCGATATAAATCGTTCGCAAGCCAAATTTTTGAAAAACCATTTTTTTGTATTAATTGTTTTTTTTCTTCAATTGATAATGATTTATCTTTTTCTTGAAAAAAATTAGCACAAACTAATATTTCACCTTTTCTATATTTAGCAAGGATTTCATTTACTATGGATTCAGGATCATACTTCTTAATGATTTGATGATGATTTGGACAATAGACATCACCCAAGCGTGCCCAGAGAAGCCGCAAATGATCATTAATTTCAGTCATTGTACCAACTGTTGAACGCGGACTAAAGACAGCAGATTTTTGTTGAACGGCAATGGAAGGTGTTAAACCTTTGATACTTTCAAATTCTGCATTTCTCATTTGTCCTAATAATTGTTTACCATAACTAGATAAACTGGATAAGTATCGACGTCTGCCTTCTGCATAAATTGTGTCAAAAGCAAAAGAACTTTTCCCAGAACCAGATGGACCAGTAACCACAATTAATTGATTCTTTGAAAGTTCAATATCAATATTTTTTAAATTATTTGTCTTTGCGCCAATAATTTTAAGTTGCCCCATTCACTACTCCCTAATATTTTTTAATTATTGATATAATATTTATTAATTAAATTTAGCATTTCTGAATTTTCCTTTAATTTTATTTTTAAGGTTAAATAGCTTTGACAAATTGCGCATTCATCTTTCTCTCCAATTTCATGCATCAATGCCTCTGTATGAAATTGATATAAATTTGAAATATTCATTGCTAATTTTCGTTGTTCTAATCTAATCTTAAATCGTAACTGTTTCAACTCAAAAGTCACCTCTTTAATAAAAAAAATATTCCATAAACATTTTACTTATCAATATTATACTTTAGTTCGTTTCTCTGTCAGAGCGAATTATTAAGAAATCTTAACAATTAGAATTGATAAATCAATCTACAAGTTGTCGAAATAAAACAGTGAAATGATATATTGAAATTTTCATCAATATTAATCTTCAATTTTTATTTGCTAAACATTTAATCACGATTAAGATACATTAATAAAATAATTATTATTATAAAAACTAGAAATTTCATCAAACTTGACACTTCTTCTTAAACTCTTCAAAACTATATTCACCTTTAAAATTTTGCTTAATCTAAAAAATAAAGAGGGCTATGACATAAGTCCTCCCCTCTTGATTTAATGTTCATGATTTACAAGCCCCCCACCTTAGAACGAAGAGAGCTACCGTATAATAACGTTTCGTCCGACATGATAGATATACTTGGAGCAAAGCTCACGCATTACCTATATAAAAAATTGCATGTCAGTAAGCCGATTTAGCACCTTTTCTATGTTGCGAAACACCTTTTGACAGATCACCTTAATAATTTATAACTTAATTTTTAGTATGCCTCCTTTTCAAAGAAAAGACCTTTTTCAGTATCAAAGCTAGCCAAATAAATTGGAATGCCGAATTTTTTTATAAATAATTTAGATTTAATATTAAAAACTGCTGTCCGCATAGAATACAAAATCGGCAACATATTTTACTGCTCTATAATAAAAGGTGCCTGAAATTTGAAATTAAGATGTCCATGTAGCTCATAATATTTCATTTCCATTTCACTACTAAACTTCAACTCATTTTTTATTATGATCTTATTTCCATAGTTGCTGAAATATTTCCAATTTCTAAATAACCACTAGCAACCATTTGACCTCCACACCACAAAATTAAAACCATTGAAATACCTATCATTGTAGTTACCAATGGTGTCAAAGCCGAAAAAATTCGATTCAATTCTATCATATTCAATTTATAATCTTTAAAAGAATTAATTGTTCTTTCTTCCTCAAATGACTCATTATCAAAAGCCTTAATCACTCTGATACCGCTATAATATGAATGTAAATTTTTTATCATCATTTCCATTTTTTCTTGAATCACAATCGCATACTTATCAGTACTAAATAACAAAACAATAACTGCAACCATAATAATACTCAAAATTGGAATCCACGTTAATTCAGGAGCAATTTTACAGGTCATGAAAATTGAAACGACACTGATTTAAGGTGCTGGAATAATCATTTGCAAACTTGATATGACTGAAAAAGCTATGTTTTCAGGATTACTCATTGTTCTTGAAAGTAATTGTCCGACACCATAATTGCTAAAATCTAAAGAGAATAATTCTTGAACTTTTCTAAAGATATTTTTTCTAATTTTATATGCTAATTTAGACCTAACTGACTCCTTAGAACAGCTGTTAAACTCGCTAAAAAAGAAAAAAAGCATTTTTAAGCCTATACTTATAAGAGTATTTAAATTTTCAGATTTAATCCCAACATCAGTTATTCTAGCAGCTAAAAATGGCACATAAAGTGTCTCAATGACCTGTAGAAACAGGACCATTATTGTTATTGAACAAAGAAAAATATTTTTCTTAATAAATTGATTTAAAATATTCATTTACATTGTTCCTCCTAATTAAATATCAATGCTACAATTAATTAATATAAACTATCAACCTGGTTTTAAGTCAAATATTTTTTTATGCTAAAACAACAAATGGAGGTTTTTTATGGCACAAAATTATAATATAAAAGATATTGCTGATATTTATGATTTACCAAAATCAACACTTACCTTTTGGGAAAAAAAGAATTAATTCATCCCAAAAGAAATTCAGAAAATAACTACAGATTATACAAAATAAAAGATGTTGTTGAAATTGGCGATATTGCTTTTTATCGAAATATGGAAGTACCAATTTATGCTTTGAAAAATTATCATCAAATGGGATGTTCAGATGTAAAAAATATGTTGAATAATACTTTAAATGAGGTTGAAGAGAAAATACAGGCCTTGAAATCTGCTGAGGAATCACTAAAAATTCGTTTGCAAAAATTGAAGTTTATAGAATCAATTGGGGAAAATAAGAAATTTATTGAGGGAGCACCTGATTTTGATTCTGCTGTTTCATTTATTTTTCAATGATCCGAGCTTTGCAACTCAATTTAGAACTAATCCACATGGTTTTGCCTTACTCATTGATACTGAACCCGAAATTAAGTTTCAAGAAGTAGTTGCACTTCCATCAGCCGTGGGTGCGCCTCTTAAATTTCTCACAATACAAATAGGTCACATTTATAAGACTTCAAAATTTGGAAATCGTCCTTTTCAATAATTTAAATTAAACTTTTCCATCAATTCAAAAAACTTCATTTTTCAGCATAAAAGCTTGCGCCTGTCTGCATATAGCTTTTTATTAAAATGAAAAACGAAATTCCAAACAAATTAAATGGGGTGAAGCTCTAATCCTGCTTCTTTATAGTGAATTGATTCATTTATAATCGCTGAAACCCTTGATAAATTAAATAAAAAAAGAGCACATGATAAAGTATCCTTAGTGCTAATTATCGTTGTTCATTATTGTATAACATTATAAAAAATGAGTTATATCAACATTTTAAACGATTTCTATTATCTATAATAATATAACATTATATAACTTTTGCCCCTTTTTTGCCCCCTTATGTAGACTAGATTATTCTAGTCTTTTTTGTATAACTTCTAAACCGTCAGTACCACCAGCATGGCCGCCAACTGAATTAGCTCTATTCAAGCTAGTTCCATAATCACTCAAGCTTGCTGCTTTAAAAATACTTGTAAAACCATACTTTAATCTAATTTCATCAACCGCTCTATCCAACTTTTCATCTTTGATTTGATTTCTGGGATCAGAAAATAAATCTAGCTGCAATTCATCATTAAATGTAAAGTGCCCAAAAGATACGCCAATATGTCTTATCTTAGAATGACCATTGTAAAATTTATTGAAAATAGATTCCGCAGCCTTAATTACAATAGCTGTTGAATTAGTCGGTGCCATCTTTAATTGTCTAGAAAAACCTTTTTCACTTTCACTCATTGCGTAACCAACATATAAATGAATAACCGCTGCTTTAGCACCTCTTTTTCTAACTCTTGATATTGTTTGTGCTACTTGCTCTCTTAAAATCAACATAAATTCTTTAGCGTTATAATCTTTTGGTAATACTTGATTATTAGATAATGAGTTGCTTTTAGGTTGATATTTATGGCTAACAACCGTTCTATCAATACCATTAGCATGATGATAATACTCTAAGCCGACAATTCCAAATTTTTGATGTAACTTATGAAAGTCATAATTTGCTAAATCTCGAATTGATAAAATGCCCATTGCCTCAAAACGCTTAGACATTCGACTGCCAATGCTCCAAAAGTCAGTTAATGGTTTAATTGCCCACACCTTTGCTTCAACGTCTGCATAAGTCCATTGCGCCCTCATTGTTCGATTATGCTTAGCCTCATTATCCATTGCTAATTTCGCTAAAATCACATTATCACCAATACCAACTGTTACATAAAAACCAAGTTTATTATATATTTCTATTTGAATATCCCGTGCTAATAAATCACGCTTTTGATACCTTGTTAATTTGTCTCCAGGATAAAAATAATTTAGGGAAGCTGAAACATCTAAAATCGTTTCATCAATAGAATAAGGATGCATGTCAATAGGAGAAGTAAAATCTTTAAATATATAATTTATCTTTTTATTTTCTTCTATATAATAGCGCATTCTCGGCGGTACTCGATAGAAATTTAACACATCATCATAAACAGGAAGTATTTCTTTTTTTGCTTCAGCTATTGTCAATTCTTTTCTAAATTTTGGAGACATCGGCAAATCACGACCTCGCATTACATTAGTAACTCCAAAATCTTTTTTAGCTGCTGGTGAAGCCGCAAGAACTAAGCCTCCCCGACTTGTATTTTCAGCACGTGATAAAACAACCAATCGAGTAGTTAAGGGGTCTAACCCACGGATAACACATTCACAGCTTGCATAAAATGATTTAACATCAATCATGAATATATCTTGTATTTTTTCTTTTGAGTAGTCAAAATTTGCCATAGCTTCCTCCTTTTACAAGTAAAAAAGAAATTTCATTTCAATAATATTGAAATGACTACAACAAAATTATAACTTGAAATCTTAAAAATGCAAGCAAAAAAGACTGATTAATTTCAGCCTTTTAAATTTGATTCACGTTCTGAAATAAGCTGCTTTAATTCTTCGAGATCGTCTAATTCGGCTTGATTGCGAATAAAAGACCTTGCTCTTGAACGATTACTTAAATATTTTGCGCGCTCTTTATTATTCTGCTGCCACCTTTTGTTAGCTTCAGTTTGAGGATTCCTATCTGTCATTTAAAAAACCT
>NZ_JABJXU010000018.1 GCF_013155265.1 Enterococcus sp. MMGLQ5-1
TAGTTACAGAGGACGGCTCCCAAGAATAGATAAACTCTAAAACACTTTGAAAATCTTTATCTTTAATCCGCCCACGATTAGGAACATTAAAAACTTGTTTCACACTAGAATTAAGGTCTTGATACAGCATACTGACTGCTTCTTTCCCTAAATGACGGTCATTAGCAAATTGATAAACTTTATTTCGAACATGGCGCCCGATTGTGCCTACATCCTCTGAAGTAATCAGCTTATTTTCTTCAAAGCTAGTAATACGGCTCTCGACATCATCTAAACGCTCATTTGTCTCCTCGTTCGCTTGTAATGCCAATAATGTTAAATCTCGTGTTGATTTAGGGATTTTGAATTCTTGTTCTTTTCTCATACTGAAATAGTTATCAACTAACTGATCATAAATTTCCCAAGCCTTATCATCTTCAAGAATTTTAAGCAGCTTCGCATAACCACGTTCGGATAAGAGATATAAATTTGGTGATTTTGCAATTTGCATTTTTGTAAATCCATAAGAACTTAAATTGTGGTCGTCCTGAACGGCTACTTTTAAATCAATGACATCTATCGACGGTTTAAACCTTAAAATATTCCTATTAATTAATTCATTGATATGTTTAACTTCTCGACCATGAATTTCTGCAATATCTTTAACTAACATTGCTTTTTTACCTTCTCCGAATCCCCCTTCAATTCCTGTAAATTGAATTGACCCGATTGTTTGCGTACCTGTTACTTTTAAATTATTCATTTAAACCTCCTTATCACTTTTTTCCATCAGTTCTTCCACTGAAACGTTGAAATAATCTGCAACTTTTTTTAAATTTTCCGCAGACGGTTTTGAGGTATTCCACTTTCCAATTACGCCATTAGATAAATTTAAATCTCGCTCTACTCGATAAATAGAAACTCCTTTTTTAAAAGCTAAATTTTTAACATTTTCGTACAGCATTTACATCCTCCTTTCAAATAATAGAGAGAAAGGTAATTTTTTACTCTAAACTATTGACAAATAATAGAGTGTAATCTATTATAAAGACATGTTAAACACTCGTTTATACAATTAGTGGTTGCATAAACGTTTTTTAATTTAGAATTGTCGTAATTTATTATCTTTCGTCTCTCACAAAACCAATGATAATAGATTGCACTCTATTTGTCAATAGTTTTTTATTTTTTTTTAGAGCCCGCTCTATTTTATTATTGGAAGGATTGAACATGAATACAAAAGAAATTATCAAAACCCTTGTAAACAATAGTCCAAACGTTGGTTCAATTGCAGAATTAGAAAGAAAACTTGATATTTCCAACGGAACTATAAACAAGTGGGATAAAAGCCAACCAACATTGATACCATTAAATAAAGTCGCAGATTATTTCAACGTTTCAGTGGATTATCTTTTAAACAGGAAAAGCAATGACAATGAATTTATTGATGTAAAAGATTTATTTAAAAAAGCTAATTCATTTAATGGTAAACCAATTAGTGACCATGATAAACTTGTAGCAAAACAATTACTCGATGCTTATTTTGAAAATAAGAAAGATGAGTAATAGGAGGGTAATATTTGGACATAAAGAAAAAAATTAGGGATCAAAATATTAATATCATTTATTCTGATTTATTTGAATGTGTTGGCTTCTTTGATCCCGAATCAAAAACTATCTTCATTAATCAAAATTTGATGGATCAAGAAACAGAAAATATATTGCTTCATGAATTTTACCATGCCATGAACCACTCTGATATGTATTATTACTATAACACTACACATTCAGGACGTTCTCAACTTGAATGTGAAGCAAATAGAGGAATGGTCAGAAGTAAACTTAGCATCTATATAGATGAATATGATAACGACGATATAAGTCTGTTTGATTGGCTAAAATTTGCTATTTGGGCGAGATTTGATACTACTTCTACTATGGAATGGTTAATTAAAGATGAATTTACAAGAATGATTGAAGGAGTTTAAAATTGAAAAAGATTAAATTATTAGGATTAATGGTAATTAGCATTGTATTATTGGGAGCTTGTTCAAGTAAAAGTGAAAGTAAATCAACTAATGATAGCAGCTATGATTATAATCAGACAAATAGCGAAGTCAAAGAAGCTAATAATAGCCAAAAAGCTGAATTTATTGTTTTAGCAAAAAAGGAAATAAAAAAATTATATCAAATAGATAATTTTGAAATCGATGATTCTAGTGATAATCTCAAAGTTAATATTATGCCAGATGATAAAAGCCAAGACGGCTCAGAAACATATAAAAATGTGTTTAGCGGCATAAGTAATTTCACGTATCAAGACAAAATTTATTCTTTTGATTTTATCTATTCTAAAACCGATGAAAATCATTACAAAGTTTTATACCTGTATAGTAACTATGATGCCAATAACAAAATAAGTGTTCCTTTAGATAGCGACAAATAAAAAAACACGTTCCAACCTACCAAGTCTCGAACGTGTTTGAAAAAATATCCTCTGAAAAGGATTATTTTTTGTACCCTAATTATATCAATTGAAAGGAGTGATGCCAATACTTTATCCTAACAAATTGCTTGCCGTGCGATTGGAAAGGATTAATTTATGAAAATAAAGAAAATAGTTTTAAAAAATGGAGAAACACGTTATCGATCCAGTGTTTTTCTAGGTAAAAATGAATTAACAGATAAAGACGTAAAGAAAACAATTACTGCAAAAACCGAAAAAGAATTGATTAGAAAAGTAAATGCTGCAATTGTTAAATTTGAAAGACATGGATCAATGAATGATTTTAGTGCTGAAACATTTGGTGACTTTTATAATCTTTGGTTTGAAAGTCATAAAGCTAATATTAAAGATAGTTCAATCTATTACATAAGTTCAATGTTTAATCTTCATGTACTGCCAATCTTAGAAAATATCAATATAAAAAAAGTGACACCAATTTTTATGCAAAACGTTGTAAATGGTTGGAATTCAACTGGTAAAAATATTTCTAGCTGGTTTATATATACTAAATTAGTATTTGAATTTGCAAGACGTATGAGAAAAATTGAATATAATCCAATGTCTGATATCTCAATGCCGAAAAAACATATAATAGAAAACTTAAAAGATAAATCATGGTCTAAAGAACAATTGTTAGCATTCTTCAATTTTATAAATGATAAAAAAAATTTATCGCCAAAATTTGATAATTTAACATTTATAACCGCAATACACTTAATCGCATATACTGGATTAAGAATTGGCGAAGCAAAAGCATTAAATTGGTCTGATGTCGATTTTAAAAATAAAACTTTACAAGTAACAAAAACTCTTAGCAGGGCTGGTAAAGATTTTATTATAAGTACGCCTAAAACTAGAACGAGTATACGTAGTATATATTTAGATGATTATACTATCAAAGTCTTAAAAAATTATCTTAATCAGCAAAGAAGGCACTTGTTGAAAATAGGAACTAACAGTAATAAAATTCTATTTACTAATGACGGCAACTCCTATATGTCATCATCAACTCTCAGAAAATTTAAAAATTTACAGATAAAAGCAGGGCTACCAGTAATTACTATACACGGTTTACGCCACACACATACTTCTATTGCTTTGGAAGCTGGTGCAAGTATTAAAGAAGTTCAAAATAGATTAGGCCATGCTAATTCTAGCATCACACTAGATATCTATACTCATGTCAATCAAAATATGCTGAAGCAAACAGGTGAAATATTTGCTGATTTCATTAAATCATCATAACTGCGTAAAATACTGCGTAAAAATAAAAAAAGCTGTTTTATTGGGTTATAAATCCCTTTAAAACAGTAATATTTTGAAAAATGTTGTTTAACAGCATCAAAAGCAATACAGTACCAATAGCCCTCCATCAATACCAATCGAGCTGGTATAATTCGTTTTTCAACACGACCATATCTGCAATAATGCATACTGATTAAATCATTTTTCAAAATACTGCTAAATAATTGACCTAGACTGCGAGTCGTTTCAATTTGGAGTACACCTTCATATTGCACACAATCAGTCATTTGCTGAATCTTTTTTTGCCGATCCTCTGGAAATGTATTTAATAATTTCTGATAAACATTGACATAAGCATCATCGAAGGGTGAATCCGTCAGTAATTTAAGTAATTGTAGCGCGTAAAAAATAGCAAATAGCTCATTTTCACTGAAATAAATCGGTGGTAATAATGCATTATGAATTACCTTATAGCCTCCATATCGACCATTCTCTGCGTAAAGCGGCACACCAAGTAGCTCTAAATCCTGAATATCCCTTAGCGCAGTACTCTTTGATATATCAAATGCGCTCATCAAATCTTTAAGCCGAAATGATTTATTTTCATTGATAAAAAACAATTCCTGTTGAATTCTTGCTGATTTTTTCATTTCTCCTCCAAAGGTGTCATAATTTGACACCATTTAGTTTTATAATAAGGTTAACACAAGAAAAGGAGAAGCACTATGAAAATCAAAGCATTTGCAATATTTTTAAGCCTAAATGGCAAAGCCGAAGCGGCAATTCAATTTTATCAAAAGGTGTTCAATGGCAAGCTACTTTTTAAAATTACTAATCAGGAATTTAAGCAAAAACTAAATCCTGAAATGGACATCCCAACAGGGCATGAACACTATATCTCCCATTCTGTTCTCCAAATTGGAGAAAGCCAATTACAAATTGCTGACAATCCAATTTATCAGCAAATGGCATTCCAAAAAGGAAACACCATTTCTTTAAGCGTATTAACCGATGATGTCGAATCAGCAGCAGCAATTTATCAGCAAATCATTCAATATCCAGATTCACAAATTATTCAGGCTCCGATTGAAAATGATTTCGCAGATTTTAGCGCAGCAATCATAGATCCATTCGGTGTCCTAATTCAGATAAATAAGGAAAAGCCTTTCGAGAACTAGCTAGAGGAAGTAAGATGAAAGCCAATCAAAATAAAGCGATTAAGCAATTAGTTGATTGACTTGATGGTCTCGATTTTTGAGCCGCTGCAATGCTAATGGACAATTATGGCAGCACTATGACCAATTTATAAATGGGTGCACATTAATACTGGTACCCCGTTTATAAATTTTAGAACTAAAATTAGGAATAAAAAAGCATTAATTGCTTAGCAAATGATAACGATGAGCATTAAGCAATCCAAATATAATAAATATTAAGCAATTAAAATTAAATAATATTCTTACAAGCCGTTAAGCTAAGGATTTAGCTTTAAATAAATCCTTAGCAGCAAAACGGTGCATCGCAGCTGCAATTTCATCATCTGATACCATCAAACTCAATCGAATATAACCCTCTCCACCTTCCCCAAAGAAGTTACCCGGCATAACAGCAACGTGCGCCTCGGACAATAACAAATCTGCAAATTCCTCAGACGTATAACCCTTAGGTACAGGCTGCCAGACATATAACGCACCCTTTGGCACATTCATCTCAACGCCTAATTTTTCAAAGCCAGCTTGGTAAATATTAAGCCGCTTTCGATATAATTCTAATTGTTGCTTCGGAAAAGCTTGATTGCTTAACAATGCACTCACCGCTGCATCAGAAACCGCACCAAAAATCATCGAATAGTATTGCGCATGATAACGTTTAATGGCCGCAATAATTTCTGCATTGCCAGCAACAAAGCCAAAGCGCCAGCCAGCCATATTATAAACTTTAGAAGTCGAAAAAATTTCTACGCCCACCTCTTTGGCACCAGATGCCTGTAAAAAACTGCATTGTTGCGCTTCAAAGCCAATATTTGAATAGGCAAAATCATGAACCACTGAAAAATTATCACTTTGAGCCGCTGTTATGATATCTGAAAAATATTTTTTGGGCGCAATGGCACCGGTTGGATTACTAGGATAGTTTAACAAAAGCAAATCAGTATCCGCTGGAATTTCATCAACCTTTAATAAAAAATTATTTTCTGCCGCCACTTTAATTGGTGTAAAATCACCCTCTGCTAAATGTGTTGCCGCTTCATAGGTTGGATAATATGGATCACTAACAACAACCTTTTGCCCTGGATCAATTAAGCTATTAATTGTAGCAACTAAGCCCACAACAGCACCATGTACCGCAATAATTTCTGTTTCCGGGTCTAATTCAACCTGATAGTTATCTAAATAAAACTTGGCGATGGCCTTCAATGCCGACTGCTTACCACTAAACGCTGTATAACCCTGATTTTCCTTTATCTCGACAGATTGATGCAATGCATCAATAATAAAATCAGGGGTTCTACCATCCGGATTACCTTTACCAAGGTTAATTAAGTCCTTAGCACCGCTTTTAAGCAATTTCGCTATTTTATCATCAATTCGTTCAAATTTATTCTGGGGTAACGTTAAAACTCGATTTGCAATGTGCATTTAGCTTCCTTTCATAAAAACATCTCAATAATGCTTCATACTACATCATTTTCTGATTATTTTAAAGGTAACAGCTATATTAATAATTTATCAATTGATTTATTCTAACTATATTTATAATATAAAAAAACAGATCAAACATCACCTGAGCGACTGATCTGATTTTGTAAAATTAATCATAATAACTATTTTGCTAATTGTTGAATACCCGCCTGTTCCTCATGATAAACAAATTTATAGAGGACAATACAAATAATCGGTAAAATGCCAGCTACTAGGTAAATTTCTTGGAATGATAAGAAGCTTCTTAATTCACCGAGGATATACGGACCTACACCTAAGCCTAAATCCAAGCCAATAAAATACGTTGAAAGCGCAATCCCAATTCGATGATTATCTGTCACTGTTTTTAAGCAAACTGCTTGCCCGTTTGACATAAATGTACCATAGCCAAGCCCAATTAATCCACCAGAGACCAATAGCATCCAACCACTATTAGTAATACTTAATAAAAAGAGACCACCAGTTAAAAATAAATAGCTTGGATACATCACATATTTCTCACCATAGGCATCAAAAATCTTACCAGAAAATGGACGGGTAAAGGTGATTACTAGAGCATAAACAACAAAAAAGAAAGAACTAACGACAACTAAATTAATTACCTTAACATAAGACGATAAAAATGCAAGCACACTTGAATAGGATAGCCCCATTAAAAATGCCATACTAGCGATAAAAATAACTTTTTTTTCAATAAAGCTATCAAAGGTCCATTGATTTAAGGTTGCACGATGTTCCTTGGAAAGCTGAATATTTTTAACTGGAAAGATAAAGCAAGCAATTGTTGTCAAAAATACTAAAATAATTGAAAAAATAATAATAAATCGAAAATCAGTATAGTTTAATAAAATCATACCAATAAATGGCCCGATAGCTGCTGCCAGACTCGTACTTAAGCCATAATAATTTATCCCTTCTCCATGACGTGATTTTGGAATATATGCCGTCACAATAGCATTAGTTGCTGTTGAAACCGTACCATAGCCAAAACCATTTAATAACCGAACTAAATAAAGCATCGAAATTGTAGGAATATAAAGATAGGCAATTGTCGTAATTAAATAAAATAATGCACCATATCTTAAAATTGCTTTTCTACCAATTAATTCCAATTTTTTACCAATAAGCAAGCGTGCAAGTAAGGTACCGATAATATAAATGCCAGAAGCCAGTCCTGCTTGTCCTAGTGACGCATGCAAATTATTTTGTGCGATAACGGCCATGATAACCATCAATAAATAATAAACTAAATATACAATAAAATTAATTATTGTAATTGAAATAAAACCTCGATTAAATAATTTTTCTTTGCTATTATCCAATGCCTTATAAGCTCCTTAATTTTTAATACAATTATGCAATCGTCCGTCGTTCTGCTTTGCGGATTTCTTTTTGGGGATTAAAATGACAAATTTTATCATTCATTTGATGTAATTCCTCAATTTTACTTTCAATATCATGATAGTTTGACGGATAACGATCAACTAGCTCACTAATAAACAAGTCTCGAACTTCCATAAAGTATTCCAAGAAATGAGATACTAATTCATTTTCATCCGTTTCAAATTTCATTTCAAGGATTAGTAAATTTTGATATGCATCATTTAGAAAAATTAATGATTCATCTCGATCAAAACGTACTCGGTAAGCTGAATCTAGTCTTTCAATCATTGCATTTGTCCAATTTTTCATTTTCTGCCTCACTTTTCTTTTTTCAATAAAAATTACTACAGGAGCAAGCATAAACCTCTTTAGAAAAGAAAAAATGCTAAATTGTACATCATTTTTTAATATAATAAATTAAAACTACAAATTTTATTAACATTTGTAGTTGTTTTATCGTTCATAACTAGATTAAATAGTAGAGTATATTAAAATCAATTTATGATAAAATTAGCTTAATCAACAGCTAAATAAATTAGCTCAGAAATCATTTTAAAGAGAGGAATTACCAAATGGAAAATAGAGCGTTAAAAGAATACTTAAACACTCATTCTTTTCCTGTTATTGTTAAAAAAAGAAAAAAATATCTAACCTATGAGGGACTTCAAGATTGTTATGTCTATATCTTAAAAAAGGGCATTATCAAAACGAGTGTCATCTCAAGAGATGGCCGAGAATTCAATTTACAATATATTAATAATCTTGAAATTGTTTCTTTGGTTAAAGACGAGTATTCACACTTTATAGATGCCCCCTTTAATATCCGAATCGAATCTGAATATGCAGAGCTATATCAAATTGAAAGAACACAATTTTGGAATGATATCAACCAAAATATCGAATTGCAAAATTATGTGAAGGATTATTACCGAATCCTATTGATGCACTCAATGAAAAAAATGCAACAAATGCTAACTAATGGTAAGTTTGGTGCAGTTTGTACACAAATTTTCGAGCTATATGATCAATTTGGCATCTCTAGCAAAGATGGCATTTTAATTGATTTTGTTGTCACAAATGAAGAAATTGCGCATTTTTGTGGTATCACGTCAGCAAGCAGTGTCAATCGAATGATGCAGCAGCTGAAAGATATGGGTGCAATCAAAATGAAGGATCGGAAAATGATCATAAAGAATCTTGAAATTATTAAAGAACATATTATATTCTAATTTTTAATCAGCCTACCTTCATCTATAAATAACAAAAAAACCGAAGACTATTAGCTTCGGTTTTTTATGATATAAGTTTATAAAAATGGCTATGCTAGCTTTTGTTTTTTGGTCATATCACCTTTGGCAGCGGCTAAAATAATTCCTAAGAAAAAGCCAAGTGTTGCGGGTGTCAGCCAGCCCAAGCCAATTTCAAAGAATGGTAAATAATCACGAGCAGCAGCTAAAATAAGATGCACCAATCCAATACCTTTAATAAAATCGGGGCTGGCAGCAAGACCGTCCAAAATAGCTGCAACCAGTGTAAAATAAGTTGTCATTTGAAAAACAATTGCTTGATGCCTAAATAACGGACTAATAATAGACAATATGATTAAAGTAATCGCTAAAGGATAAATAAACATCAGCACAGGTAAGGAAAAGCTAATTATTTTAGTTAAACCAAAATTGGCAAAGATAGCTGGTAAAATACTTGAAATTGCTATAAAGAATGCATAAGAGCGCTTTGGAAATAATGTGGCAAAGGTTTCAGAAAAAGCTGATATCAAACCAATAGCCGTTTTTAAACAGGCTAAAATCACAATAATAGCAAGCAAAATACTACCGATATTGCCTAAATAATGATTGGCGATTTGAGCAAGTGCAATCCCTCCATTTTCACTAATCGTAAATTGACCCAGACTCATCGCGCCAACATAAGAAAGTAAGGTATAAATAATTCCCATCACAATAATACTGATTGAGCCAGATAAAATTGTATCCTTAGCGATGCTTGAAGTTTTTTCAACCCCCATGTTCTTAATCGTCGTCACAATAATGATACCAAACGCTAGAGATGCCAACGCATCTAATGTATTGTAGCCATTTGTAAAGCCCGTAATAAAAGCATGTGATTGATAATTCACTGAAACATGAGCAGTGGCAATATCACCCATTGGACGAACAAAAGCAAAAATCAATAAAATACCAAGTAATCCTAAAAATAACGGATTTAAAAATTTACCAACATAATCTAGCAGCTTGCTCGGTTTTCTTGAAAGAAACCAAGCTAGACCAAAAAAAAGAATGCTAAAAAAGAATAAAAAGAACGCATTAAGTGATTCGGGAACAAATGTTGCTAAACCAATTTCATAAGAAGTCGTTGCTAGACGAGGTAGAGCGAAGAAAGGTCCTATTACCAAATACAATAAAACTGTAAAAATCAGGGCATAACGACGATTAATACTTGCCGCAAGCTCAAATAAACCATTGCAACGTGAAACGCCAATTGCAATAATACCCAAAAAAGGTAGTCCAATCCCAGTAGTTAAAAAGCCCAGATTTGCTAAAAATATGTTACCCCCAGCCTCCTGTCCCATATGAACTGGAAAAATTAGATTACCTGCACCAAAAAATAAACCAAATAACATTGAACCAACATATAAATACTGCTTAAAAGAAAGCTTTTTCTCCATCGATAACCTCGCTAATAAAATTTTATTAAATCATTTATCCTAACAATTTAATAAGTATATAAAAACACCATCTTTGATTATATAAAAAAATTTTATTTGATGATAGAGATAAAATTAACCACTTTTCATAACCTACAATTAGGTATACAATAATAACGTCTATTTTCACTTCAAATAGCAACCCTAAAAGCTTCCCCCAACAAATAGCCGAAGCTAATTACAAAGAAATGAGCTGTTAATTAATGAAAATCAATTTTCACGAAAATCGTTTAGTCGGTTTACTACTAACCTTTATCGGAGGTATGTTGGATAGCTATACCTATATCCACTATGGTGCTTTCGCCTCTGCTCAAACCGGCAATTTAATTTTAGCTATCATTGAAGCCTATGACCACAATTGGGAATCCGTTGGTAAAAAATTACTATCAACTGCTTTTTTCTTTATTGGAATTATGCTTGCCAAATTTATGATTGATTACTTCAACAAAAAAAAATTCCATTTTTGGCGACTCGCTTTACTCTATCTTCAGGCACTCATTTTTTTCATTCTAAACCTCAGTCTCTTACAGCTACATCCATCAATCGTTACGATAATTATCGCTTTTACTGCAGCGATTCAATGGACCTCCTTTGATAAAATCAACGGATTAGCTTATACCAATCTCTTTACAACAGGTAATTTAAAAGGGCTTGCTAGTAATCTATACGATTATTTAAAAACAAAAGATAATAACTTTAAAGAACGCAGCATTCATTTTTTAAGCGTCGTTATCGTTTTTATTCTAGGTGTCATCGTTTCAGTCTATCTCTATCATCAATATGGTCGACATATGATTATCTCAATTTCCGGTCTCTTTTTATGCTTAGCTATATCTCAAACTATTCTAATCCTGCGCTTTTTTCGAGAGGCAAGACGCTTTTAAATTTATAAACTAAGAGTTTCCATCTTATGATAGTAATGCTTATATAAAATACCATAACGGCCGCGATATTGCTTTTGCCAGGGCTTCCCTTTACCACAAAAATGTAATAAAACTGTATGATTAATCACCCAATTTGAATGCCACTCTCCCATGCTGAGTGTTTCATAGGTTGCATTCTTCCTCGCATCAAAATTATAAAGCTGATCTGGTAGGGCCAAAATTGCCTCAGCATAAAGACCATTTAAAATATCCTGATCTGGCAATAATAGATTATATTTATTATTTTCAATAAACTGAAAAATATCGGCTGGTAAAACCTCTGTCCGTGCACGTTTCAAATTAATTAATAAAACACCCGAATTATAATAATTTTCAGATTCATACGATTTTAAACGAACCTTATTAATCACATTTGTCATATTCGTTAAATTACTATGACTGCAGGCTGCGTATAGATATTCACCAATCTCAGTTTGATAAAGCGGTAATAAATCATTGATGCACAAAATATCAGCGTCTAAATATAAAATTTTATCCAGATTTAAAGGTAAATATTTCTGAGCAATTAAGCGATAATAAATCGTTTCTGGATAGCGCTTAGAAATTGGCGCATTGGCAAAAAGAAGATCATTACCAATCACAATTGGATAATAATTTACCCCAATTGTTTGACAATAATCAGTCAGTGACTCGGATTGCTCTAATCTATTTTTTTGCAAAACATAGACATTAATCGAACAATGCCGCGTATTTTGGACAATTGATAAAAGAGTTGTCTTTAATTGATTAATAAAGTGAGAATCAATTGAGAACAAGAGATTTAAATCCACTATATACACACCTTTCAATTCATTTATAACTAAATTATAACAAAAATAAAGTCTTTTAATATTAATTGATAACTATTAAGTCCTATTTAGTGACGTTAATTCTTCTTAATATTTTAAGAATTCAAATGACTAATTGTGCTATTATGGGTATTACAACTTTGTGCTGAACAATAACATCCATCGCCGAATTATTTTTTACGGAGTTAACTAGAATGAATAAAAAATCAGTTTTATTATTACATATTTACTACATTTCGCTACTAATAATAATCCACATCACATTTTACCAACAAAGCACCTATATTCTATTATTTGTTAATACGATTCTCGCATTAATTCCAATTGAATTAACCTTGATTGGCATGCAATTCAAAAAATTAAAATTTTTAATACCACTGCTCATCATTTGGCTATTATTTTTGCCAAACAATTTCTATTTAATCACTGATCTTTTCCACATCTCACTATTAGAGCCTTATGACACAACAACCGCACTAATTAAGCTAGACTCTGAAATGTGGTTTAAACTAATGATGATTTTTCTATCTGTTTTTCCAACAATCTTCCTAGGCTGCTGGAGTATTCAGGCTGTTAGCCAAAAAATATGTAGTCATTTCAACAAGCAGCTAAAGGGCATTGTATTATATCCTGTTATTTTATTCCTTAATACAATTGGTATCTATTTAGGTCGATTTGAGCGCTGGAATAGCTGGGAAATATTTACGCAGCCATTTTCACTACTTAAGAATATCATTCTTATTTTTAAAAGTTCAACCGGACAACAATTTATTTTACAATTTTTTATATTTTCTCTAGTGATTATGCTAAGCTATCACGTTATCCTATCCATATTAAACTACTCTCCAAAGAGCGCTAATCATTTATAATATTAAGCAAGCTCAGCTTTTAAAGGATTGTTACATTACAATAAAACTATCATAGGAGGATACAAATGAAATTAAAGGCAGCATTTATCTTTTTAGCGCCCGAGGCTGATTTTACTAAAGATGTGACAACTATTTGCACACCTGAAGTAGATTTAACAACTGTGGGTGCAAAAAACTACGAAGACGCAGTAAAAGCAGCTAAGCTACTAGAAGGTGATGGTATCACCGCCATTGAACTATGTGCCGGTTTTGGTATTCAAGGTGTGGCTGAAATTAAACAAAACATTTCAGCAGAAATACCTGTTGGTGTCGTTCGTTTTGACTACCATCCTGGTCTAAACCACCAAAGTGGTGACGACTTATTTTAAATAGTAACTTCTGCTACAAAAGTCCTCCTGTTCTGCAATCAAAACAGGAGGACTTTCTATATTAAATGAGTGATTAAAAAATCAATGCTATTACTCAGCTTCTCGATCAATTGGACATGTTGTACAACGAAATGCACCATCAAGCATCGCATGCCATGTATAGCTAATCGGAAATACCTCATAGCCTCTTTCAACCAACGATTCCCTCAAAGCCTGATGCCTTTTTTGAACGACAATCTTTTTACGTCCAAGCAATAAAACGTTAGTACCCATTTCATGCCTCGTCTTTGCATCAACCTCTATAAAATCATAATTTTTTAGCGGCTCGGGTAAGGGATTTTGCAAGGAATCACGATGAATAATACCAGTTCTCTCACCAATAATTGTCATACAACAATCCAAGTGCAAGATACCTTCATTAGCTAATTTCACAGGAACTACTTGAAACTTATCGCCTAGCAACTCTTGAAGCCACTTTACACCAGCCATATTACTAGCATATTTACCAATACCCACATAAACATAAGGGTAATCAACCATCACATCGCCACCCTCTAAGAAGGCTTGACCATCACCAGTTGGATCAATTGAAGCAACTTTCCCAATTTGAGCATATTTTTTTAAAATATTTTCAAAGCCACGCAGCTCTTTTTGACGCATTTCAATTTGTAACTTCCCTGCAATCATCTGATCATCAACACACATCACTGCATCACGAGCAAACATTTGCCCTAAGCCCGCAGATTCTTCCTTAGAGGGAACCACCTCATCCAATCGTAAAACCTCTACTCCTTGGGATTTAAGAACATTTTCCAAATTGCTAAGCTCCGCCTGATACTTTTTAACTATAAATTGAGGCACCTTTCTTCGCTCAAGATTGGCATAAATTAGCTGATTAAGCAATTTTTTCCACCAAGAGCTCTCAGCCTCCATTTCTATTGAATGCATACCAGGAAAATATAGTTGATCTGCAGTTCCTAGAATTACTGTTTTTAATGCATCGTACTCATTCAGAATATGAATTTTAGACATAGCTACTCCCTTTCAAATTGCTAATTAAGATAAAATAATTTGAATTTCTATATAATTAAATTTTTGTACCAAGATATCTTTCAATTGCTGCCGATAACGAAGAAGCGCCTGATAATCGACCACTTGATGACAATCATGTGCTACTAAAATCGAAATTTGAAGGCTGACACCAACCTTGTAAATTTGACAGCTTAAATATTCTTTCAGTTGAAAAGGTAACGTGTTATAAATAACCGTTTCAATCTCTCTTTTTTGGCTGTCATCAAGCATTGTCCCATGGACTACTTCAATAAAACTATTCTTCAATATTTTAAATGGTGCTTTAATTACCATCAAAGACAAAGTTACTGTAATAAAGAAATCTCCCGTATATCTGATAAAATCTAGTGGTGTGTTCTCTGGAATAAAAGCAACCAAAAGAGCAACAATACCGATTCCAGCACACATTAAGCCATCTAACAAAGTTGTTTTTGCCTCAGCATTAATCAATGTACTCATATTATTAATTTTTTTATTCTGTCGCATATAATACAAATATAAAAACGCACATAGGATAACAGCTAAAATTTCATATGGGATAATCGGCAACACATTGATAACCTCACCTTTCCCATAAACAAAATATTGCCATGCCGAAAAACTCACTTTCGTACAGGATAAAATCGTTAATACAATAATCAAGACTGAACGAAAAATAGCATATAAGGGCTCTAAAAAAAATAAGCCTGCTGGAAATCTTGTGCTTCGTCGTTCACTATGGCGAGAAATAATAGAGGCAATAATGGTTGAGCATACCGTAATTAAAATAAATGAAGCATCTAGAAACATCGCTTGAATTTTAGAAATAAAATAAACCGAAAAACTTGCAATACACATCACTGAATACAAAATGGTGCCCATTAATAAAGCATTTTGTTCAACCTTTTTAGGATTTAATTGGCTATCATTCTTCATCTGACAGACCAACTTCATAGTAGCTACTAAATTGATTGAGCATCTTATCAAGTAATGCAAGCTCATTTTTGCTAAACTCCTGCGCCATCGCCTGAATCGCCCTTTGTGTAGCCAGATCAAAATATTGATATTCCTTATAAATTTGGGATGAGACTGTCAAATACTTAACCCGTTTATCCGTTTTACTCTGAGTTTTTTCAACTAACCCCTGTCGCATCAGCTCATTAATTTTTAAAGTAACTGATGATTTAGCAATATGTAACACTTCTGCCAGCTGACTAACCGTACAATTTTCTGTCAGCGAAATAATATCCAAATAAAGCAAAGTATTATAGCTGATATTTGGAAAATTTGCTGAGTTATTCATTAGCCTTAGTTCATTTAAAATAATACGATAATAAAGCTTATTGACCGAAGCCGAAATATCAAAATTTGAATTAGTCATGCTTTTCTCCTTTTTTAGTTAGGTGATTATAATTATTTTTACCTAACTAAATTAACCTAATAAAGTAAAATTTGCAAACACTAAACCTTATTAATTAAGAAAACATAATATTTTAATTAACTGAAATAAGCATGGCCATAAAAAAACCACTGTCATCACTGACAGTGGAAGGAGTTTATGAAAAAGATTAATTATTTGGGATGAGTTAATAATATAGGGCTGAGCTTAAACAAAGCTTAAACTATTGATAATGAATCTGATATTTTAGCACATTAATGGCATCTCAAAAAACTGTATCAACAAGCTATAAAATATTTAATATCATTTCCACTGCTTCACTCAATAACTTTAAATTGCTCTAAATAATATTCCATTTCCATAATTAATTCATTGTTGCTACATTGACTATTATTTTCCATACATATATTAATTATACTTCGATTAGCCGCTAAATTATTATTAGCAATTAAATGCTGGTAATAATTCAGCCTCGTAATTATTTTTTCAGGTTCTTTTACATATACTGCAACAAATTGCTTTTTACCAATATCTTCATTTTCTATTGACACTACATCATCCCAACGAATCAAGATATCACACGTGGCAAATGCTTGAGAATAATCATAAAAACCATCCTTAGTCAAAATAACTGATCTTCTATATAACTCTGGCAATTTTATCAATCTAACAATCCCATAAAGTGCAAACGGCGCAGTAACAAGACATAGCAATAATAAATCTAAATCTTCAAAAAAATAAAATAATAAAATAAAATCACAAATTAAAATAAAGATAAATAAAAATAAAACAAACAATCTTTTTATTTTTTTTTCGTAGACAATGTATTCATGTGTATTACCTGTCATCCGATTCCCCTTTTAACTAATGAATGAATATAAATACTCAGTATATACTAAGCAGTATCATTTATTATCGATAATATTCAATAATGCATCACGAAGTCGTTTTACTGCTATTGTTTGCTCAGCACTCTCTCGTATGTTTTTCGTCTGATTTACCTTAAAAACGGCTTTAGCCTTAAGAATTTGCTCGTTATCATTTTTTTTCTTCATTTGTTTCTCAATTCTTTCTCTTCTTAAGATAGAATACCAAATGAAAATGGCAAGCAAGACTAAAATAATAATTAAAAGTAACATTATCCTTCCTCAATTCTTAATTTTTCATTCTTAAATTGATTCATTTTTTCTATAAGCTGCTCATTGGTACATTTCTTAGAGCTTTGAAGCGTAATATTGATCTCGCCAAAGCCCATTTTAATATTTGCTTGGATCGCCTTTTTTTGCAAAGAAGATAACTTTTGTAGGAACGATTCGGAATCTCTTAAATATATTGATACAAATTGCTGATTTATCATACTTTTATTCTCAATTTTATAAATACTAGACCAAGGGATAAGCATATCCTTAGTAGCTAAAGCGCTGGAGTAATCAAAAAAACCCTTACTATTCAAAATAACAAGTTTTTTGCCTTTAAATACCTGTTTAACAATAAAGGCTTCACACATTCCAAAAAAAATAAAACCGACGAGTCCTATTATAATAAGCAAATATTTATGCTCTAATAAACCTCCCAAACAGACAAGTAAACTCATAAATACCATTATAAATCCTAAAAACGATAAGCCTACCTGTTTCAATTTACTTTGATACACTACAAATTCGTTCGCCATTCCACACTCCAATACTGATTTAAGCTAACCTCAATATATCAACTAATCAAAATTTTTTCAAATATCACCCAGTTTAATATTAAAAATAAGCATACTTGAAAAGTTTTTATCTATAGACAAGATGAAAAAAATTTAATAAAACTGTATCAAACCAAAAAAAATAACGTCCTACACGTTTTCTAAATGCTTGCGCACCAACGTTTAGACGTTACGATTAGGTTTGGCACCTATGGGTTGTGAGGGGCTCGAACCCGCGACCCGCTGATTAAGAGTCAGCTGCTCTACCAACTGAGCTAACAACCCATAAATCTCGTAATTATCAAGCTAAAATGCTTCGACAACAACAAGAATTATTTTATCACTATCAATAAGATAATTCAAGACTATCAGCATGATTTTTGTAATAAATTTATAGACTACTCTGCTTCTTCAATTTGATCTGTATCAACTTCAGCAATCGTTTGTCTACCGAACATTTCAATAGCGACTTTAATCTTATCTTTATCTTCAATTTCAGCCACCTGACCAATCATATCTTGGAAAGGCCCTTCCATAATACGAACATTATCGCCAACCTTAACATTAAGCTCTGTTGCACGAACCGATTTACCCATTGATTTAAGAATCGCACGAATTTCTTCTTCTAATAATGGTGACGGCTTACTACGATTACCATGAGAGCCCACAAAACCAGTAACATTTTGTGTATTACGCACAACATACCATGCATCGTCAGTCATGACCATCTCTACCAATACATAACCCGGAAAAATATTTTCTTCAATCTCTTTTTTAACACCATTTTTTTCGACTACAATCGTTTCAGTCGGGATTTCAATACGTAAAATATTATCCTGCATATTATAAGTTTGTGCGCGTTGTAATAAGTCCTGCTTTACTTTATTTTCATAACCTGAATAGGTCTGTAAAACAAACCAGCCTTTGTCAAAACTATCTAACATCTTGCCTCCATTTTATACTTCCAAAATAAAAAAGCTCCGACAATCGAAACTTTTACACGTTGCCATTATAGCACACTTCAAAAAAAAAATTAACCCAAAGACAAAATTGCCTGAATAATTGTCTTGATAGACGTATCAAAAATAAACAAGATAACCGCAAAAATAATAGAGGTTCCAAATACAATTTTAGTATCACGGAACAATTGTTTACGAGATGGCCACGTAACTTTTTTCATTTCTTGAAAAACACTTTTAATAAATTTCAACTTGCCCTCCTCTTAATAGACTTTATCTGGTCTCACTATGTAAGGTATGCTTACCACAATATTTACAAAACTTTTTAACTTCAATTCGATTACTTCTTTGATTGCCACTAACAGTAATTGCGTAATTTCTTGAACCACAAACAGTGCAAGCAAGGGATGCCTTTTTAATCATAAATAATCCTCCCAATCAGATTGATTATATCATGCTAAACCTATGGTTTCAATATTTTTATGAATAATGGTTCTAGTAAAAATGCAAACTACATTTCTCTTTTACTCATCCAAAAAATTAGCATTATAAGCATATTAATAACCTTGCCAGTCACTGATCGTACTTTTAAACACTTTATGATAAAATTATTTTACAGGTAAGGAAAGCGTTATCTAAATTTGTATCACTAATAATGGAGGCTGTATGACAACAAAAAATGGAAACTTGAACGATGGTAGAAAAATCTACCTAAATGGCAAATTACTCACTCACTTCAATGACTATCCAGTTTTAAAAAATACACTAAGCATCATTCAAAAATATTATCAATTACAAGAAAATAGTATTAATCATACTTACCAAGAAAATGGTCAAACCTATTCAACCACCTACCTTACCCCAAAATCAAGTAATGACCTAAAACTTAAGCATCAAGTTTATCAAGAAATTGCGGAAAAAAGCTATGGGTTAATCGGCAGAGGCAATGAATTTTTAAATGCCGGTATTGCTGTTTTACCCAATTATGCAAAAAATCTTGGTCAAAATGAATGGACAAGCTTTAGCGAAAATATAACAAATTATGCTAAAAGAATGAAGGAAAATGATCTATTCATTTCACACGCACTACAAAATCCACAGGTAGATCGTAGCCTAACACTTGAAGGTAATTTTCAAAAGGGCGAGCGCTTCGCTGGCACATGGGTGACGTCAAAGAATGAGTCAGGAATTATCATTAATGGTGCAAAAATGGTCAATACGCTTGCACCTTATGCAGACGAGCTACTCGTCTATAATGTACCAGGACTAGCTGAGGGTGATGAACGCTTTGCCAATGCTTTTTCAGTACCATTAAACTGTGAAGGTGTGAAAATTTGGCTTAGAAAGCCGACTGCAAAGGCAGAATACCGTCTAGCCGATTTCCCATTATCAAACTTTATCGATGAATCTGATGCCTTCATTACATTTGAAGATGTCTTTGTGCCATGGGAAAATGTTTTTGTTGAGGGTGATGTTGAGAAAAGCAATCAATTTTTTCCAAAAAGTGGACTCTTTGTACACACCGCCCATCAAGATGAGGTTCGAGGATTAGTCAAACTCGAATTTGTAACAGCTTTAGCCATTAAAATCGCTAAAGGACTGGGGTTAACTGATTTTCTAAGAACTCAAGAAATACTTGGCAAATTAACTCGGAATCTTGAATTAATTAAAGGAACAGTTGATTGGTCAGAAAATAGTGGCACCATCGAAAATGGCATTTATACTCCAAATATGCAGGCCTTACTCGCAGTCAGAGATATTCTACCTGAAATGTATCGTGAAGTCATCATTACCATTCAGGAGTTTTCAGGTGGATCGGTGGTATCAATCCCCGATGTAAACACCTATCAAAGCTATCAAACGCTATTAAAACCGATTTTATCTTCACATCTACTAACAGCCGAAGAACGAATTGTACTACTAAACTTAGCTTGGGAAATTTCAGGAGAGAGCTTTGGTAGTCGGCAACAAACTTATGAAACTCTGCATGGTGGCAATCCAATGTGGATTAAAATCATGCACTGGCAGCATCAGGATTTAACCGTTGGTAATCGAATGGTCGATGAAGCAATTCAAAGAGGCTTAAATGACTTAAAATAATCGTATAACATATAAAAAACCGATACCCTTAATAGTAAGTATCGGTTTTTTATATTTTCACTATTGCTTATTCCTAGAGATACTGGTCAATAGTTCTTCATAGGCACGCTCATATTTTTGAATATCGCCAGCACCCATAAAGACAACAACTGAATTATGCAAATCTAATAATGGTGAAACATTGTCCTCTGAAAGCACAATACCACCTTTATCTTGATCAATTTTAGCAGCTAAGTCTTCAATCTTAATATCACCATGATCAACCTCACGAGCAGAGCCATAAATACCACCTAGATAAACCTGATCAGCAGAGTTTAAACTTTCAGCAAATTCATCCAATAAAGCAATGGTTCGCGTAAAAGTATGTGGCTGAAATACTGCCACAATTTCCTTATGAGGATATTTTTGTCTTGCTGCATCTAAGGTTGCCGATATTTCAGCTGGGTGATGCGCAAAATCATCGATAATAATCATATCTGACACAATTTTTTCACTAAAGCGGCGTTTGACACCCGCAAAGCTTAATAAAGAACGAGCAATCGCTGACATATCAACACCTGAAATATACGATACAGCAACAACAGCAAGGGCATTCATCACATTATGAAAGCCAAAAGTCGGTACTGTAAAGTGTCCAATCAATTGATCGCGATAGAAAGCATCAAAGGAGGAGCCTGTTGTTGATCTTGAAATATTTACAGCTCGAAAATCATCCTGTTCACTTGTGCCGTAATAATAAATTGGGCAATCAGCCTCTAATTTTCTTAGCCAGACATCATCTCCAAAGGCAAAGATACCTTTTTTAATCTGCTTAGCATAGGTTTGAAAAGCATCAAACACATCTTCTATATTCTCAAAATAATCTGGGTGATCAAAATCAATATTGGTTATAATCGTATATTCTGGATGATAAGGTAAAAAATGACGTTCATATTCATCAGATTCAAACACAAAATATTTTGAATTCGCATCACCATGCCCCGTACCATCACCAATCAAATAGCTAGCATTAGTCACATCACTCAAGACATGAGCTAGCAAACCTGTTGTTGAAGTCTTACCATGCGCTCCTGCAACACCAATACTAGTATATTGATCCATAAATTCACCTAAAAATTCATGATATCTTTGAACCTTAAGACCTAATGCCTTAGCGCGCTTTATTTCTTCATGATCATCCCTAAAAGCATTACCCGCAATAATTTTATACCCTTTTTTTATATTATCAGCATTGAAAGGCAAAATCTCAACACCAGCAAGATCTAGCTCACGCTGCGTAAAGAAGTACTTTTCATAATCACTACCGACAACTTTTTCTCCTAATTCATGTAATAATAAAGCAAGTGCGCTCATTCCAGCACCTTTAATACCAATAAAATAATAAGTAGACATTTGAGCTCCTAAATTTTTGAATTAATAGAGTACATGATTTTTGAGCCTATGATTAATATCATAAACTCAAATAACTATCAATCACAATTTTCTTTTATCAATTATAACATAATGTTATTAACAAATAATACGATAATTATTCCTTCTCACCAAACCGTTTAACCGCCTGATCTGATATCCGTTGCTTTGCGCTATGATCAATTGTTTGTTCTAAATTCAAGTGTTGTGCAACTGCGTCTTGGGCATTAGCATTTACACCACCACGCTCACTAAATACTGGCTGATAGCTCCTTGAATTAAAAATCGTTTGATGCGCAGTCCCCCCACTAAAAATAGTTTGCTGTCGTGGTGCAATCTTATCCTTATTTGTTGCGGTTACAATCGCCTTCTTTTGTTCTGCAGAAACACGTGGCGCCCCGTATTGCCAAACCTCTGACTGCTGATCTTTAAAGTTAGGCTTCTGAGATGTCTGACTACGTAACTCATCGCTACCAACCTTATCATAATCAAATAATAAATCTGTTTTAAAGGCTGCCTTGATTTTAGTCTCATCCAAAGCCTGTACGTCATCAGCAGGGAGGTGTTTAGACAACGGTGGTAAGGTAGGACGTGGTTTAAAGCGATTCAATCCACCTGAATAAAGCTGCTTTTTTGAAAAATCACCTATCTTATCAAAATTAGGTTTTTCCGCTAAATTACTTCGCTCATTAGCTGGCCTATCCAGTGAGGTTTTATTAAAGATTGGATTTTTATTATGCTTAACGCCACTTCTAATTTGCACAAAAGGGGCTTTATTTTTTGATAAATTTTGTTGTTGATAACGTGCATGCTCACGGTCTAAGTCAATTAAACGAGCATTTTTAGCAGGTTCAACGGTATCTGTCGGAATAAAATTGGTATCAAATTCTTGAGGTACAAAATCACTTTTAGTTTGACGTTCTGCTTTTGCATGCTGTTCTAAATCAAATTTATCGGTATAGTCTGTAATCAATGCTTCGTTTTCAAAAAACAATGCACCCTCATCATCTAGAATTAAATCATCATCTGAGAAAAATGGGAAATGAACTTTAGAAATCTGCTTTCGTTCCTTATTTACTTTTTCCATAGCTCCTCCTCACCATGCTAGTTATTGCTATATTTTACCATATCACACAATTAATTTATAGCAATCATCCTCTAAAAAGCTGTCCGCTCTTTGGGGAAATTTCCCTTCCATCAATTAAAACCGCTATCGCTTTTAAGTCTATTGGCGGGTCTTTAGTAAAGCAAACACTCTGAAAATTGACAACAACTAGCTTATTCGTTGGGTTTACTATATAAATCAAAGAGGCATCTTCAGCAGCTCGCAAAATACCCAATAAACCATCATTCAAATAGAATATTGAAAAATGCCCCTGTCGCAATAAGGTTTGCTCTTTGCGGCAAGCAATCCATGATTGAAATATTTTAAATATTGACCGATTAATCTTCTCCCAAGGGAAATACTTACGATTCTCGGGATCAGGGCCACCAGCAAGACCTGCTTCATCACCATAATAAAAGCAGGGGACACCTGGCAACGTACACAATAGTCCAACCGCTATGTTCAATAACTCAGTATCATGATTTAATAAAGTTAAAATTCGTTCAGTATCATGAGTACCAATATTATTAAAATTATTATAGAAAACTGCATTGGGGTAATTTTCCTCCAAAGTAGTTAATTGAAGGGCAAAGCTTTTAGCGTCAATTTTATCGGTTAATAATTCAAGGATAAGGCTTCTAAAGGGATAATTCATCGTTGCCTGCAGCGCATCACCTAAAATATATTCTCTTCTCTGATTGTAGGCAATCTTCCTTGAAGCATCTTCCCACACTTCGCCTATTAGAACTTTATCTGAATATTGTTCAAGATTGGCTCGGATACCTCTAATGAAGTCATCAGGCAATTCATCTGCCACATCTAAGCGCCAGCCATCGATATCAAATTTATTCCATTTTGATAAAACACTATCCCTCTCACCATAAATATAATTTTGATAGCTTACTGAATGCTTATTTACTTCCGGTAAATCCTCAATTCCCCACCAAGATTTGTAATCTTCGGGATAATGATTAAACTTAAACCACTCAAAATATGGACTATTCTGATTTTGAGCAGCACCGATATCACTGCCATAGGCACTATTATAATTAAAATATTTGCTTTCACGACCAACGTGTGAAAATACACCGTCTAATACCAGATGCATATCGTTTTGATGTAGCTTATCAATCAGCCTTAAAAAAGCCTGTTCATCACCTAAGAGAGAATCAATTTGCTTATAATTTCCTGTATCATAGCGATGATTACTGCGCGCCTCAAAAACTGGATTTAAATAAATTGCATTGACCCCCAACTCATTTTTTAAGTAAGGAATTTTAGCAATAATCCCAGCAAGATTGCCTCCAAAAAAATCCCAGCGTGTAACATTATCTTGATGATCTCTAATATAATAAGGCGAATCAGAGGTTTTACCATAAATAAAAATGTTATCCTTAGTATTATTTAAAATTAAATCCTCATCTCCATTATAAAATCGATCAGGAAAAATTTGATAAAAAATTGAATCTCGATACCAAGAAGGTGCTGTCTCAATTTTTGAATATACTGTTAACGAAAAGGGGACAACCTCGCATTCCGAAGTATATGATATACCTTCACCACCAGTACCGCTAGCTGACCCGTAAACACCAATAAGTTCATTGGTCAGCTGATCAATTATTTTAAAATAATAAAAATAAATACCTTGCTTGTTAGATACTTGATAATTAATTTCAAACAGATTGTTTTCGCCATAATTCATATCAAAATACTCTAATTGATTAGTCCCATTCTCCTGACGAATTACTAATTGTACCTTTACAAATTTGGAACACTCAACTTTAATTTTTAAACAAATACTAGTCGCTATTTGAACTGCTCCAAATGGCCGCTTGTAGCTTTCTAGCCATGAATTAAAATAAACTTGCAAAAAAAACCTCCCAAAGAATCTGCAAAAGCAATACTTGAAATTCTATCAAAAATAAACAATTAATACCAAAGATAATTTTAACATAAAAAAAAATCCTTTTATTACAAAGGATTAATAGTTTGCCATATTTTTTAACAAATAATATAGTCCGTACGGGATTCGAACCCGTGTTACCGCCGTGAAAAGGCGGTGTCTTAACCCCTTGACCAACGGACCATACGGAGAAGGAGGGATTTGAACCCTCGCGCCGGTTTCCCGACCTACACCCTTAGCAGGGGCGCCTCTTCAGCCTCTTGAGTACTTCCCCAAAAACCAAACAACAAATATTTGATTAAAGTGGGCCTAAATGGACTCGAACCATCGACCTCACGCTTATCAGGCGTGCGCTCTAACCAGCTGAGCTATAGGCCCAAAACATAAAACAATTTACCAATAATTGGCAAAGCGGGTGACGAGAATCGAACTCGCGTAGCTAGCTTGGAAGGCTAGGGTTCTACCATTAAACTACACCCGCATATTCATCATTTAAATGGCGCGAGACGGAATCGAACCGCCGACACATGGAGCTTCAATCCATTGCTCTACCAACTGAGCTACCGAGCCAAAACGGTCCCGACGGGAATCGAACCCGCGATCTTCGCCGTGACAGGGCGACGTGATAACCGCTACACCACGGGACCCTATAAATTGCGGAGGCAGGATTTGAACCTACGACCTTCGGGTTATGAGCCCGACGAGCTACCGGACTGCTCCACTCCGCGATAATTCAATATCCACCACGACCAAACATGATAAAATATCAAAGGAGGATAAGGGATTCGAACCCTTGCGTGCTTTTACACACCTGACGGTTTTCAAGACCGTTCCCTTCAGCCAGACTTGGGTAATCCTCCAAAAATATAGTCCGTACGGGATTCGAACCCGTGTTACCGCCGTGAAAAGGCGGTGTCTTAACCCCTTGACCAACGGACCAATATTTTAATGGGCCTAAATGGACTCGAACCATCGACCTCACGCTTATCAGGCGTGCGCTCTAACCAGCTGAGCTATAGGCCCCAACTACTAAACAATTGCCAAAATAGTTGACAAGCGGGTGACGAGAATCGAACTCGCGTAGCTAGCTTGGAAGGCTAGGGTTCTACCATTAAACTACACCCGCATCGACACAGAAAAGTGCGATCTTACGGTCCCGACGGGAATCGAACCCGCGATCTTCGCCGTGACAGGGCGACGTGATAACCGCTACACTACGGGACCAAATATTGCGGGGGCAGGATTTGAACCTACGACCTTCGGGTTATGAGCCCGACGAGCTACCAGACTGCTCCACCCCGCGATAATAATAAATTTGAAAAGGAGGATAAGGGATTCGAACCCTTGCGTGCTTTTACACACCTGACGGTTTTCAAGACCGTTCCCTTCAGCCGGACTTGGGTAATCCTCCAGAACAAAACCTACAAATGGACCTTGTAGGACTCGAACCTACGACCGGACGGTTATGAGCCGTCTGCTCTAACCACCTGAGCTAAAGGTCCATAAGTTTTTTAATAGCGGCGAAGGGGATCGAACCCCCGACCTCCCGGGTATGAACCGGACGCTCTAGCCAGCTGAGCTACACCGCCATTATATGGAGCCTAGCGGGATCGAACCGCTGACCTCCTGCGTGCAAAGCAGGCGCTCTCCCAGCTGAGCTAAGGCCCCTAAAAAAATATCGGGAAGACAGGATTCGAACCTGCGACCCCTTGGTCCCAAACCAAGTGCTCTACCAAGCTGAGCTACTTCCCGAAAATATAAATTCTTTTAGAATTTAATGCACCCTAGAGGATTCGAACCTCTAACCGCCTGATTCGTAGTCAGGTACTCTATCCAGTTGAGCCAAGGGTGCTCTATAAAATACTAATGCCGAGGACCGGAATCGAACCGGTACGGTGATCACTCACCGCAGGATTTTAAGTCCTGTGCGTCTGCCAGTTCCGCCACCCCGGCTGAAACTAACAACTTTCGTTGTCGACTAAGCGAAAGACGGGGTTCGAACCCGCGACCCCCACCTTGGCAAGGTGATGTTCTACCACTGAACTACTTTCGCATTATATTGATGCCGGCTACATGATTCGAACACGCGACCCTCTGATTACAAATCAGATGCTCTACCAACTGAGCTAAGCCGGCTACAAAATGAGTCGTACTGGGCTCGAACCAGTGACCCTCTGATTAAAAGTCAGATGCTCTACCAACTGAGCTAACGACTCGTAAATTAAAACGATTGACTACGGCTGGTATTCTTATAGCCAATGGAGGTTGACGGGATCGAACCGCCGACCCTCTGCTTGTAAGGCAGATGCTCTCCCAGCTGAGCTAAACCTCCGATTCACTTATGGAGCCTAGCGGGATCGAACCGCTGACCT
>NZ_JABJXU010000019.1 GCF_013155265.1 Enterococcus sp. MMGLQ5-1
GCTCTGCTCTGCTCTGCTCTGCTCTGCTCTGCTCTGCTCTGCTCTGCTCTGCTCTGGATTATATCTCATCAAATCCTCCTTGCAATATTTTAATTAAATTAATTTATTTTAATAATACACTAATTTATTTGTTGTTAAAATAGAAGAATAGTGATTAGATCATAAAAATTAAGCACAAAAAAAACAATAAGCAATAAAATTAATTATACTTATTGTTTTTTTATTTTTAATAATTTTATTGATTATTAATCAAATTTTCAGCTTGCATAAATTCTGCTAAATCGGCTAGTGCTCGTTCACTAATTGCTTCATAGCGTTCCTTTTTATCTCGAATCCGAACCTCTAAAGGCTTAATAATTCCAAAATTCACATTCATCGGTTGAAAATGCTTGGCAGCTGTTGTGGTGATATAATGCGGTAAGGCACCAATCGCTGTTGTTTCAGGAAAGATAATTGGCGTTTCTTCATTAAACAGTCGAACTGCATTTAAAGCGGCAACTAAACCGCTAGCAGCACTTTCAACATAACCCTCAACACCTGTCATTTGACCTGCAAAAAATAAATCAGGACGTTTTTTCGTTTGAAAGGTCGGCTCTAAAAGCTCCGGTGAATTCATAAAGCTATTGCGATGCATCACACCATAGCGCACGAATTCGGCATTTTCTAAACCGGGAATCATCCGAAAGACACGCTTTTGTTCAGGCCACTTAAGATGCGTTTGAAAGCCAACAATATTAAATAATGAGCCAGCAGCATTATC
The DNA here is from genome assembly GCF_013155265.1 of Enterococcus sp. MMGLQ5-1. Classification (GTDB taxonomy): domain Bacteria; phylum Bacillota; class Bacilli; order Lactobacillales; family Streptococcaceae; genus MMGLQ5-1. The sequence goes on from NZ_JABJXU010000019.1 coordinate 761, forward strand.
CTGTCTTAGCTGAACAACTGCATAAGGGCGCTTATCCGTTTTTGGACCCTCAAGACCAACAGGCTTCATTGGTCCAAAGAGCATTGTTTTAATACCTCGACTTGCCATCACTTCTATTGGCATACACCCTTCAAAATATTTTTCCTTTTCAAAGGCATGCATCGGAGCAACCTCAGCATTAACTAACTCCTTGTGAAAGGCCTCAAATTCCTCTTGATTCATTGGTGCATTGAGATACGCTGCCTCACCCTTATCATAACGTGATTTCAGGTATACCTTATCACGATCAATCGTTTCAACGTCGACAATCGGCGCTGCGGCATCGTAGAAATAAAAATTTTCCAGCCCATTAAACTCACGAATTTTTTCCGCAAGGGCTTCACTCGTTAATGGACCTGAAGCAACTATCGTGATACCCTCTGGAATCTCAGTCACCTCATCGTTAATCACTTCAATATTGGGATGTGTTTTAACGCGTTCTGTTACTAAACGGGCAAAGCCTTCACGATCGACTGCAAGGGCACCGCCTGCAGGGACAGCCGTATCATCGGCCGAACGAATAATCACTGAATCCAAACGACGCATTTCTTCCTTTAAAAGACCGACCGCATTCGTTAAACTATTACCACGTAATGAATTTGAACAGACTAGCTCTGCAAAATCATTCGTTTTATGCTGTGGTGTTGCCTTAACACCACGCATTTCATATAGTTTCACCTTGATACCACGCTTAGCAATCTGCCATGCAGCCTCACTGCCAGCTAATCCAGCACCAATAACATTAATATACTTTTCCATAATTCCTCCAAAACAAAGGGATTGGTTAACCTATCTTATTTTTGAACTGCTTCTTCATAGTCGTTGTTTGGACAAATAATTTGCTTGCCACCACCGCGAACTTTTTTCTCAACCAAATAATGATTACATTTTGGACAATCACGACCAATTGGTTTGTCCCAAGAGGTAAACTCGCAATCTGGATACCTTGAGCAGCCGTAAAAAATGCGATTTTTCTTCGATTTTCTTTCAATCACTTGTCCTTCATGACAAGTCGGGCAGACCACGCCAATTTCCTTAACGATTGGTTTCGTATTTCGACATTCAGGAAAATTAGAGCATGCGTAAAATTTACCATATTTACCAAGCTTAATTACCATTGGATGGCCACAAAGCTCACAATCAAAGCCTGCTGGCTCATCTTTAATTTGAATTTTTTCAATATGCTCTTCAGCATAGGTCAATTCCTTTGCAAATGGCTGATAGAAGGTGTCAACTACCTTTACCCATTCCTGCTTACCTGCTTCAACCTCATCTAAATTATTTTCCATACTTGCCGTAAAGTCAGCATTAACAATTCCAGGGAAAAATTCAACAACAAGCTGATTGACAATCTCACCAAGCTCTGTTGGCTCAAAGCGTTTCGCTGCTAGTTTGACATAATAGCGACGCTGAATGGTTTCCAAGGTTGGTGCGTAAGTAGAAGGTCTGCCGACCCCAATTTCCTCAAGTGTTTTAATTAACGTAGCTTCTGAATAGCGTGCAGGCGGCTGGGTGAAATGTTGATTTTGCTCCAAGGTTGTACTCTGAACCGTTTCATCAACTTTTAACTCAGGCAAAAGCTTATTCTTATCCGCATCATTATAAACTGCTTGGTAACCTTGAAATTTAACTTTGGATCCGTTGGCAATGAAAAGAACGCCATTTTGTTCTAGCTTCACCTTCATTGTATCCATTACTGCGGCTGTCATTTGACTTGCGACAAAACGATTCCAAATTAATGTATAAAGCTTTAACTGACTGGCATCTAAAAATTGTGCCATTTTTTCAGGTGTCCGATTAACACTAGAAGGACGCACTGCTTCATGGGCATCCTGCGCCCCACTACTGTTTTTTATTTTTGATGAACCGTGCTTAGCGTATTCTTTACCAAATTTTTGTTCGATAAAATCTGCCGCCTCTGCCTTCGCTGTATCACTAATTCTGACCGAATCTGTACGCATATAAGTAATTAACCCGACAGTTCCCTCTTTTCCAAGGGAAATGCCCTCATACAATTGTTGAGCGACCATCATTGTTTTTCGAGTTCTGAAATTTAATTTATTGGCAGCATCCTGCTGGAGACTACTGGTCGTATAGGGTGTTGGCGCATTTTTCTTACGCTCTTTCTCAATCACTTCGGTTATCAAAAAATCCTTCGATTTAATTCGTTGCATAACCGATTGAACGGCTTCGTGATTTTCCAGCTTAGTTTTTTTACCATCGACACCATAAAAAGCAGCCTTAAATTGCTTCGCACCCTTTTTAAAATTACCATCAATTGACCAATACTCCTCAGGAATAAATGCTTGAATTTCCTTTTCTCGATCAATAATTAGTTTGGTTGCTAGCGATTGAACACGACCAGCTGATAAGCCCTTTTTAATTTTTCGCCATAGGATTGGTGAAATCGAATAGCCAACTAAGCGGTCCAAAATACGTCTTGCCTGCTGAGCATCAACTAAATCCAGGTCAATTGTCCTAGGATGCTTAAAAGCATCTTTAACCGCATCTTTAGTGATTTCATTAAAGACCACCCGATTTTGAGCTGTCAAGTCCAAATCAAGAATGTGTGATAAATGCCAAGCAATTGCCTCTCCTTCACGGTCCGGGTCACTTGCGAGAAAAACTTGCTTTGCTTTTTTGGCTTCCTTCTTTAAATCCTTAATTAACGGGCCTTTACCACGAATATTAATGTAATGCGGCTCGTAGTTATTTTCAACATCAATCCCCATTTTAGATTTCGGCAAGTCACGAATATGACCAACACTCGCAACAACCTTATAATTTCTGCCTAAATATTTTTCAATTGTCTTTGCTTTTGCAGGTGATTCTACAATCACCAAATTCTTTTTTACTGCCATCAACTAACCTCGATTATTTAATCATTTATTTATCATCTATCATTATTTTTATTTATTTACCTAACTTTTATAATTTAAAGTTGCTAATAATTTAAAATATACATATTATACATATTATATAGTAGAAACTTTTAAATCGCCTATAATAGTATGAAAAAGAAATGAGCTTGTCAAGGAAAAAGTTAAAAACAGGCTTGAATATATAAAACGCTTAAGCTTTATTGATATTTTTATTAATGAATTAAGCTTTACTTTAATAGAATTCATCCAATACATCTTGAATATTTTCAGTACATTTCGCACCAAGCTGAATCAGCTGATGGCAGCCTGACGACTGACCACTAATAATATCTCCTGGCACAGCAAACACTTCGCGTCCAAATTCTAGAGCACACTGACAAGTAATTAGGGAGCCACTGCGAGCCTTGGCCTCAATCACAATTACACCTCTAACAAGACCTGCAATAATCCGATTTCTTGCTGGAAAATGATGTCGTAATGGTGGTGTACCATTAATATATTCTGAAAGCAATAAATGCTTTTCAGCCAAATATTTTTGTAGCTTTTTATTTTCGGCAGGATAAAAAATATCAAGCCCGCTACCGATTACCCCGATTGTTGAGTGGTTGAACTTTATGGCCGATAAATGAGCAGCTGTATCAATTCCTCTTGCTAAGCCTGAGACAATCGTTAGCTTGACCATCGGCTCAACTAATTTTTCAACACTTCTTTTACCGGTAATCGATGCTGTTCTGGCACCGACAATAGCAATCATCTGTGTCGCTAGTAGTTTAATATTACCTTGGTAAAATAAAACAATTGGTGGATTGGAAATCTCTTTTAACCAATCTGGATAAGCACTATCAAAAATAGTTAGCATCTGATGCTGCTTAAAATTTTGATTGACAATCTTTAAATCCAACGACTGATAGCTGTCAATAAATTCAAATCTCGTTTTTTTTAAACCAGCCATTCTGGCATATTCCAATGCCGTATAATGTTGTTTTCTATATTTTTGATGATTGATTATAATATTATTTAAGCCTCTATTATCAAGACCATGACATGATTTTAATTTAAATAATTCAAAATGATTCATAAATACCTCCGTTATTCATTACTACGCAAAAAAAGCCTGAAAAATCAATTCAGACTAAACATTTTTGGTAGTAGATTTAATTGGTTCAAAGCTTTGACGATGAATCGGCAATACACCGTATTTTTTAATTGCTTCCAAATGTGCTTTTGTCCCATAACCTGCATTATGCTCAAAACCGTATTGAGGATACTCTTCAGCATAGTCAGCCATGATTTGATCTCGTGTTACCTTAGCGATAATACTGGCAGCTCCAATACTAGCAGAATTGGCATCACCTTTAATGATACTCTTTTGCGGTCTTTCAATATCAAGCGTCATTGCATCGATTAATAAATAATCTGGTGTAGGGTTCAGCTGTTTGACTGCTTCCATCATTGCTAGCTTTGTTGCCTCATAAATGTTCACTCGATCAATCAGCTCTGGTGAAACGATGCCGATACCAATTGCTATTGCCTGACTTTTAACTGCTTGATAGATTTTTTGATGCTGCGCCTTCGGAATCTTTTTGCTATCATTTAAGCCAATAATTTTAGCGTTTTGCGGTAGAATCACTGCCGCAGCTACTACTGGCCCTGCCAAAGGCCCTCTGCCAACCTCATCAATCCCTGCAATTTTAGTGAAGCCGTGCTGATAAAGCTCTTGCTCATAGCGTAGCAGCCATTCTAAACGCTGCTGCTCCACTTCAATTGCCTTAATTTGCTTCAATCGCTGCTGGACTATTTTTTGAACGCCCTTTCTAGCATCATTTTGCAGCTTAATTAAATAGTCATCCGCCGGATTGGTAATCATTGCCAGCTTACTTTGAATAGCCTTAATCGTTTCCATTGTCATTTGTCATTTGCTCCACATCATCTAGTGTATAACGTCCTAGCTTGCCATCACGCAGCTCTTTGATAAATAACTGGTAAAAGCGATCATAATCATCTTTAAAGCCTAATTTTTGCGAGAGCTTCATAATTAATTCAGCAGAGGAATCATCTAAATCAGTTGTTTCTAGCTTAAAACGATTTAATAAAACGGTCGGATAATGCTTTTTGAAATAATCCAAAACAAAGATAACCACTTCATCAAAGTGCAGTAAATCATCTTTAATGGCGCCCGTTGCCGCAAGCTTTAAGCCGACTAGCTCATCATCAAATTTTGGCCATAAAATCCCCGGTGTATCTAAAAGCTCTAAATCGGCATTCAAGCGAATCCATTGCTGTCCCTTAGTCACACCCGGTTTATTTCCCACAACAGCCGTTTTTTTACCTGATATTCGATTCATTAATGTTGATTTTCCGGCATTTGGAATGCCGATAATCATTGCACGTAACGCTCTTGGCTGAATGCCACGCGCTTGATCACGTTCAATTTTTTCCTTAAGTAAGCCTTGGGTTGCTTGCACCACTTTTTTGACAGTCTGCTGTTCTTTTGAATTAATTTCTAGCGCTTTAAGCCCTTCTGTCGAAAAATAATCACGCCATGCCTTAACCTTTTCAGGATCCGCTAAATCAATTTTATTTAGCAATAATAATCTCGGTTTTTGATTAATAATTTTATCCAGCATCGGATTCCGACTGGAAACGGGAATCCTTGCATCTGCTAACTCAAAAATAACATCGACATATTTTAAATTTTCCTGCACCTGTCGTCTCGCCTTATTCATATGCCCAGGAAACCATTGGATTGTACTCATCTTTTCTAAACTCCTTTATAATCAAGGCTTTTTGAGCCTTGAAATGTAATCTCTTCCATTTTTTTTTGAAAATTAGACAGAATTACATTTATTATTTATTTTTATACCGCTATAAGCCTACGGCTTATATTATATCAATTATAACAAAAATAAAGGCTTAAATTTCTTTTGCATATACAAAAATCTCCCAAAGTTAGATTTTAAGATCTAACTTTGGGAGATCACTGCAAAACACTTGTTTTTTAATTTTTTACAGCTGATTATATCGCTCAACAATATAATCAGCTGTAAAGCCATACTCTTCAAAGACTTTCTCAGCTGGTGCACTTGCGCCCCAAATATCAACAGTTATGGTATCGCCATCAAGACCAACGTACTTAGCCCAGCCATAGCTTGTGCCGGCTTCGATTGCCAAACGCTTAGTCACTTCTTTTGGTAAAACACCTTCCTTGTACTCAGCGGCTTGTGCTTCAAATAAATCAAAGCTTGGTAATGAAATCACACGGACATGCTTGCCCTGTTGTTCTAAGGCAATCTGTGCATCAAGCGCTAGCTTAACCTCACTTCCAGTCGCAATTAAGATACCATCCAAGGTACCGTCTGCTTCTGAAATAATATAACCACCCTTTGCGACATTTTGACGCGCATTTTCTAGCGTCTCCTTAAGGACAGGTAAGTTTTGACGAGTCAAGATAAGCGCTGTTGGCTTGTCGGTCGTTTGAAGCGCTAATTCCCAAGCTGCTACCACCTCATTGCCATCTGCTGGTCGAAGCACCTGTAGATTTGGCATGGAACGTAAGCTTGCTAATTGTTCAACTGGCTCATGCGTTGGTCCGTCCTCACCGACCGCAATCGAGTCATGGGTAAAGACATAGGTCACTGGCAGGCTTTGAATTGCTGCCATCCGAATCGCTGGTAAAAGGTAGTTTGAAAAGACGAAGAATGTGCCGCCGTAAACCTTCGTGCCACCATGCAGAGCAATCCCATTCATCGTCGCACCCATCGCAAATTCACGCACACCAAACCAAATATTGCGGCCAGCGTAATTGTCCGCTTGGAAGTCCGTTTCTGCTGAGACCATCGTATTATTAGATGCTGAGAGGTCGGCTGAGCCACCCCAGAATTCTGGTAGCTGCGCTGAAATCGCTTGAATCGTCTCTTTAGAGGTCACTCGACTGGCTGCTGAGGTTCCGACCTCGTAGACTGGTAAATCTGAAAGCTCAGCCTTTTCTGCTGAAAAAGCCTTCAAATATTGCGCTGCTAATTCTGGATAAGCTGCCTGATATTCTGTAAATAAAGCCTGCCAGTCCGCTTCTGCTTGTTCGCCACGTGCGTTTAAGGTTTCTGAAAAGCGTGTTGACACTTCATCAGGCACGCTAAAGGCTGGATAATCCCACCCGTAGCTTGCTTTAGCGAAAGTAACACCCGCGTCACCTAAAGGCGCACCATGAACAGCCGAGGTCCCTTGATTTTCTGCGCCAAAGCCAATCACTGTTTTGACCTCAATTAGCGTTGGGCGTTCGGTTTCAGCCTTCGCCGCATTAATTGCCGCTTCGATTGCTGCTAAATCATTACCATCTTTAACAAGAATATGTTGCCAGCCATATGCTTCAAAGCGCGCACCGACGTCTTCAGTAAAGGCCTTAGAGGTTGGTCCGTCCAATGAAATATCGTTCGAATCATAGAATAAAATCAGCTTGCCTAGCTTTAAATGACCTGCTAATGAAGCCGCCTCCTGTGACACACCTTCCATCAAATCGCCATCACCATTCAAAGCGTAGGTATAGTGATCAACGATTGGAAATTCCGGTTGATTATAGGTCGCAGCTAAATGTGCTTCGGCCATTGCCATCCCGACAGCATTGGCAATCCCTTGACCCAACGGTCCTGTCGTTGCCTCGACGCCATCAGTGTGATTGACCTCTGGATGACCGGGTGTCTTTGAGCCCCATTGACGAAATTGCTTTAAATCGTCAATTGATAAATCGTAACCACCAAGATGTAATAAGCTGTAAAGCAAGGCTGAGCCATGCCCTGCCGATAAGACAAAGCGATCACGATTCGTCCAGCTATGGCTGGTTTTGGCATTAACCTTCAAATGGCGTGACCATAGCACATAAGCCATTGGCGCTGCCCCCATTGGTAAGCCGGGGTGACCTGAGTTAGCCTGTTGAATCATATCCATACTTAAGGTACGGATGGTATTTATTGCGAGTTGGTCTGTTGTGTCGAACACGATACGCTCCTTTAAAATAATTGATAATTATTAATAGCTATTACGATAAATACTTCTCTACATCTTTATTCCACAAGCCAGCCGGCACATCAAAAATTTTATCTAGCTTGAGTGCTAATTCTGGCGATATTCCAATTTCACCAGCAAGCATCGCTTGAAGGGTTGACTCACTGATAGCCAGCCTTTCAGCCAACTCAGAGCTGTTTAAATCACTTAGCTTTAAAAATTTGGCAAGCATCTCACCCTGCTTCAGATTTGAATTCATCAATTTACTCACCTTCCAAATATTTATACATTAAATATGTATACCTGATGTATAAAACTAGCTCAAAATAATGTCATGTAGCCATTGATTCAATAATTCAAACCACTTAGCCGCCTGAATCGGTGATTTTGAATCACTGACTCGTAAGGTTTCCTTAGTCGCCAAGCTCAGCCCATGGTCACCTTCAGTAAAAATATGCAATTCAAATGGAATTTTAAGCTGAGCTAATGCTTGACCTAAAAGCAAGCTGTTTTGAACTGAAACCAGTTGATCCTCAAATGTATGCCAAATAAAAGTTTTTGGCATACATTTGGTCACTAATTTTTCAATCGAGAACATTTCTATATTGCTATTTGCACCATTTCCTAATAATCTTAAAAAGGAAGCCTCATGCCTAAATGCTGTTTCAGTCGTAATAACTGGATAGCATAAAAATAGAGCATTTGGTTTAATATCATCTAATTTGTAAAATGGTGCCCATTGCTGTTCGTTTTGCCAAGTTGCTGCTAAATAACCTGCCAAATGACCACCTGCTGAAAAGCCACCAATAATGATCTGTTCAGGATTGATATCATAATCTGAGGCGTTTTCTCTGATTAGTTTAATTGCTGAGGCTAATTCAAATAATGCTGTCGGAAACTTGTGAGGACAGACATTATAATTTAAAACAAACACCTGATAGCCTTTTGCTAGGAATTGCAACGCAACTGGCTCTCCCTCTCTTTTTGAAATGCGCTTATAGCCACCACCCGGACACAAAATGATTGCTGGTCGCATTTTCATATCTAAGCCGTAATCAATGAGGTAGCTTGTCAAATAAGCATTTGATGAATAAGGTGTTTTAAGTTCAATTCGATTCACTCTCATCTCAATCTCCTCGGATTAAAGAGATAATTCGGCTTAAAATTCAAAAACAAGTACAACCTGTACTTTGGCGAAATGCATCAAAGTAAATCAATGCAAGCATAGCTTATTATTTAAAATTTTGAATAAGCCAATTTATCTCCTTTTACTTTTTTGAAGCTTAAGCAAGCTGCTTATTAATAAAGGACAAAACCTCGTCAGAGCTTCGACTAGTATCAAGTCGGTTAAAAAATTCTGGATTTTCAATTAATTTCATTAACTCAGCGATTGCGCCTAAGTGCTGCTTTCGATCAATTGCTGATAAGGTAAATAAATATTTTATTTCCTTATCACCAATCCAAACCGATTGCCTTAGAGCAGTTATTGTAAGACCAATTTTGTTGGCGCCATCCTCTGGAGAGGCATGAGGTAGAGCAACCTTATCCATGATAATCATAAATGGCCCCTCATTTTTAACCATTTGGATTATTTTATCAATATAACTTCGTTCAATCGCATGACTCATTAGCAAAGGTGCTGCCGAAATATAGATTGCTTCCTTCCAGCCTCTCACCATAACATCAAGTTGAATATTTTCAGGAGGCAATATATCTCTTAATTTAATCATCGCTTGTTTTTCGCTAATCCAATTTTCATTTTGAAATGTAATTTTACGAGCAGACTGATTATTGAAGAATATATCAATCTTATTTAATAGTTTTTCCTTATTCATAACCTCGGTATTTTCCTCAATAATTTTGAAAAGCTTCGATACATCAAAAACTTGCTGATAAGACGAATTATATTGACTATATACCTCTTGAATTAAAGCATACCTTTCTTGTGTAGACATAATTGGACTAACAACAAAAATTGGTTTTTTTAGTGTATAAAGCTGGATATTTGGAACTGTTGTAAATATCATATCGTAAGGCTGTAAAAATTCTGGCACTGACTTTGTATCAATTGGACCCAAGATTATAAATTCTGAAAAAATATTTTTGATTTCATTATAAATAATTGAGGAATTGCCTACACCGTTAGGACAAACAATCAATGCCACTTTTCGTTGCACAGGATATTCTTCATATTCCTGAATTAGTGAAGCAAAATGAATTGTTAAAAATGAAGCTTCTTCATTTGGTATCGGAAAATCCATCAAATCGGTGATTGGCTTTAGCGTTTCTTTAACAATAAAAAATAGATCTGAGTATTCCTTTAAAATTTTATCATGGAGCAGGTTAATGATTGGAAAATGAAAAATAAGTCGATAATAGGCCGGTCGAAAATGACTGTATAGCTGTTTAATTACAGGCTTCTGATTTTTAAATCGGATACCAGATAGCAATTCAAATCTCTGCACAATGCGTTCAACCAGCCCCATAATAATGACATAATCTGGAGAATGATTAGAGCTGTCGCCAATTGAAATTCCTAAAATCCACGCACAAAGATAGTAAGTAGCAATTTCACTATCAATATTGAAATCTGCCAAAAGCTCCTTAGAAAAATGATATTCTTTTAAATGATTTAAGCTTGAAAAATGATTCATATTATTTTGAAATTCTGTATCATACTGCCAATTATTTTGGATTCTGGGTAATATCAAAAGTAAGCTGTAAACAAACTCATTTAAACGATTTTCCACTAGATTTATTTGATATTTATTCATTAAAACTTTTAAAGTCATTTCAAGCTGCTTTTTATCTTGAATTGCTTCGTTTTCAATAAAAAAATTATAAAAAAATGCTTGGGGCGATTTCGAAAAATCATTAATAATCATTTTCATTAATTGATATCTGATTTCTACCTCTTTACCAACGATAAAATAACCCTGCTTACGATTATAATTAATTTTAATCTGTTTATTGGCCAAACTCGCCTCAACTTTTTTAATATCATTCATAAAGGTAGTTTTACTAATTTGCAATGCATCTAAAAAATGATCCATCGATAAATATTCATCTGAACGATAAATTAATAGTAAAAAAATATACTTTTCCCGTTCTTTCGAGCTCATTTCATAGGAGACAAATAATGATTCGCTTAAAAAGAGATTGACCCAGAATTTACGACTCTCTAGGGGCAATTTGACTAGCCGATCATTTACTGTAATTATCGGAAGATGTTCTCCAGCATGCAGCTCGTTGACCTTTTCAATGGAATACTCAATTTGATTTTTAGCTAATTTTGTAATGGCCATGAGCTGCTCTAGTTCAATAGCTGGTTTAGAGATTAGAATTTCCATGATGATTCTTGAACGTTCATCAAGCATTTTTCCCCCTCACTTCAAAGATATATCTATTTAACATTTTTTTTAATTTGTGCTCGAAGCGCCTTGGCATTAGCTCCGATTTCTGTTTTCGTACCTTTAGTTAAAAGTGTACCAATACCAATACAATCTACTCCAGCATTAAGCCAATCAGGTAAATTTTCAATGGTCGCACCACCAGAAGATAAGACCAGAAGATCTGGTAAGGGTGTTTTAATAACTTTAACCAGTTGGCTGCCATAAAAATTGGATATTGGAAAAGCTTTGACAAATTCAGCACCACTTTCTAAGGCCGTTACAATTTCGGTAACTGAAGTACACCCCGGTATATAAGGAATCAAATATCGATTACACAGCTTGGCAACCTCTAGACTGAAGCTTGGTGAAATAATAAATTGTGCACCATTCAAAATCGCATGCCTCGCAGTTTCAGAATCTAAGACAGTCCCCGCACCAATTAAAATCTCATCGCCATAATAGGTTGATAATTGGTTAATTATAGTGCCTGCATTGAGATTAGTATAGCTTATCTCTAAACAAGTAACTTCTCCTTCTAAGCAACCATCAACAATCTCTCTTGCACGTTCAAAAGTTGCTACTCTAACAATGGCCATTAACTTTTCATCTACGATTCGTGCAATAATCTCTCTTTTTTTCATTATTCTGCCTCACTCCTTAAAACTGTTCAACTTTTCGATAGCTTTCAATTACGTTTGCTATTTCTTGCAATTCAGTCTTATCTTCTAGCGGCAAGACAGGATGTCTCGCATCACCGACAGGATAATTGATTAATTTTAAAGTATATTTTAATATTGAGGGCACCGTTGCAAACTTGAGAATGCGTCTAAATTCATTGATACTTTCTTGATAAGCTCGTGCTTCATCAAGTCGGTTTTCGAGATATAAATTATAAATATTGGTATCCGTTTTTGTTAATACATTAGAAGTGGCTGCAACTGCGCCTTTCGCACCTACAAGCAAGGCGTCCAAAATTAAAGAATCAGAACCAACAAGCACTGTAAAATCCAGCGCCTGAGTTACCTTAACGTAAGATTTAATATTTTCAATATCACCACTACTATCCTTAATACCGATAATTTTTGGATGCTTAGCTAATTGTGCAACCTGATCAGCTGACAAGCTACAGCCAGTATTTTGTGGAATATTATATAAAATAATTGGCAGCTCAGCTGAATCAGCAATTTCTTCATAATGTGCGACCAGCTCTGCATGGCTCAAATGAATTAAATATGGCGTAATAATCGAAACAGCATCAACACCAATCTCAGCCATTTGATGATTTAAGCGGCATACCTCTTCCGTAGCAATGCCACCTGTTCCAGCAAAAACAGGTACCCTTTTAGCAACTTGTGAAACAACAATTTTCGTAAACTCAGTTTTTTCATCATCGGTTAAGGCATAAAATTCACCATTGGTACCTAAGATAAATAAACCCGAAACACCAGCATTAATCAATTTATTAACTAATCTTTTAGTTGATTCTTTATCAATTTTACCGTTCTCGTCAATGGGTGTCACCATTGCAGTTATAATTCCTTTTAACGTGAATGTCAATTTAGCTACCTCCTCAGCTTTAATCCTGAATTAACTTTTCAACAGCTTTTCCAAGCGCGCCACCGGGATGCCATAAATAATAATCTTCAAAAGTAATATTTGCGGCTTCCTGAAGTAAAATGGACAAGCATTGTAAAATTAAAATTTCTACTACTATCGATAAACGGGGTGGTTTATTTAATTGGTCCCCCTCTTGATTAACACCAGCATAAATAAAAACGTCTGTCTGCTGAGCTAACCAAGAATTGACACCACCACTGATACTAATTGTTTGAATACCAATTTTTTTGAGGGCTTGAATTGTATTTTTCAATTCCTCAGTTTCACCACTGTTTGATATTGCAATGACGACATCATTCTTTTGAACTTGACCAGCTGAGCCATGAACAGCCTCAGTTGCATCAAGCGCATAAGCTGGTGTTCCTGTAGACGAATAAAGAGCGGCAGCATATTCAGCAACGTGACTTGGTTTACCAATACCAGTAATATGAACCCGACCTCCTCTTAATTTAGCCTCTGTTATAATCTTTTGAGCCTGCTCCAGAGCTGCCTTATCAATTTTTGAAACAAACTCAGTCACTTCTTGAGAAGTGATCTCAATATATTTATCTAATGCAGCATTTTCTGACATTTTACTTCTCCTTGTTTTTCTTTTTTTATCTAGGAATAATGATACGGCTAAGCTTAAATGCTCAACCATACCATTTACCTAATTGCTATCTCTATAAGCCAATCAATTTTAAAGCATTATGTAATAAAATGCCAACGGTATTATAATCAATATTTGGGAATGTAGAGCCTGAAATACCAAGTGAACCATATAATGGATAAAGCACTGTAGGTAGGAAGGCTAGTAATAGACCAATCACAAACGAACCAGCAACAGCACCTCTCCAACCACCAGTAGAGTTACCAAAGACACCTGCAGTTCCGCCGGAAAAGAAGCATATATGCGCAGCAGGAATGATTACAACTGGAAATTTAAAGGTCACCATCAACAAAACACCAAGCAGACCAGCAGTATAAGACGTAACAAAGCCAACAATTACAGCAGTCGGTGCAAATGGGAAGACAGTCGGTACATCCAGTGCAGGTCTTGAATTTGGAATAAACTTCTCAGAGATTGACACAAAGGCAGTCGTAATTTCAGATAAGAACATTCGAACACCAGTCATTAGGATTGACATCCCCGCAGTAAAGGTAAAGGCTTGAACAAATGGAAAAACAAGCCAATGTTGTGTACCAGCTAGCTCTTGAGTTACTACCTTGCCCGCCTTTAAGGCAGAAAGATAAAATAGAAATAGCATAACAACAGCAACACCCATTAAAAAGTCACGGAAAAATGATAGCCATTTTGGGAAATTAATCTGTTCAGTCGTTTTATCTTTGTGCTTGCTAAAAAGTAGCCCAATAGCACCTGACAATGCATAACCGAACATATTGAAATGACCAATCGCCGTGTCATCACTACCCGTAATTCGTCGCATAAATGGCTGACAAAGCTGTGGTAGAGCTGCTGAGCAAAAGCCTAAGATTGTACCACCAACTAAAATTGCTGGAATATCAGCAACATGATGTGCTTTAAGAATAAGTGATAAAACACAAGCGAAGAATAAGCTATGTCCAGTCGTAAAAAATATATTTTTAAACGGCGTAATTCTTGCAAAAACCAAATTCATTAAAAAGCCTAAAATCAATGTACAACTGGTAACAAAGGCATATTGACTTTGTGCCAGCGCAGTCGCTGCTTCAGGAGAAGCAACTACACCAACGATATTAAAGCCTTTTTGAAAAAGCGTATTAAAATTTTGTAAGGCACCGGTCATCAGGGCACCACCTGCGCTAAATACTAAAAAACCAATAACTGTTTTAAAGGTACCAGTCAATACCTCTGTCATATCTTTTTTTTGAGCTAATAAACCAACCATTGAAACAACACCTAACAAAACTGCTGGTGTACTTAAAAAACTAATCACAAAATCCATTTTGTTTTTCCTTTCGCAGTAAATTAAAGTATTTCTTCTAGCTTTTGTTTAATTTCATTTTTGTCAACAATATTACTAATTCCAATAATTGTTTGAGGTAAATTTTTCGTCTTTAATTCATCAGCAACATCGATTAAAGTAATAATCAAATCGCCAGAAAAGCCTGGAACAGCATCCAAAGAAGCATGTTCAACCTCAATTGGATAATTATTTTCACGAATAACCTCATTTACTTTTATTTTTAACATTAAACTAGAACCAACACCTGCTCGGCAGGCAATAAGTGCTTTATGCATAATTACATCTCCTTTTCATATTTCTCGAGAAATGATAACATTTCTTCTGCGCTTTGAGCTTCTTCAATTAAATTTAAAAACCTTTCGTTACTTAATAACGCCGCAAGCTCTGCTAAAACCGTGATATGCGAATCATTGTCTGGTGCACTTAATGGGAATATATATTTGACTGGATCATTACTGACGTGTCCTGAAATGACTGGCGATTTTAAACGTGTGAAACCAATCGCCAATTTTTTTGCACCATTTTCACTGGGTGCATGGGGCAGACAGATATGCTTTGTAATAACAATGTATGGTCCAGTGCTTTCATATATTTTCAATATTTCATTTTCATATGCTTTAGTGATTGCGCCATCTAAAAGTAATGGTTCTACAGAAATTTTAATCGCATCCTTAAAATTTGATGCTTCTTTATCCAATTGAATATAATTTTTTTTCATTAGTTGACTCAACAAGTGTACTCACCTCATTTTATAAGTTAGTAAGAATTCTCGAGATTCTGTCCTATGAATTCAATTTAACTGATAGCGCTTACAAAAACAATAACGATTCCGTGCTATTTTTTTTTATAATTTATAAAAAATTGGACTGGTAAGAATCAATTGAATAAATTACTTCAATCAATATTACTTTATAGCTGCTGGCCGACAGCTCCGCAAAAGCGCTCTATACTGCTAAGAAAATAATTGAAATCTTTGATAAACTAGATTCCTTTTCTTATTCATTAAACACATTTTTATAACAAACGATACCGATAAATACTTGATTAATGCTTCGTGCTATCTAAAAATTAAATATCAAAAGCGCTTTTATTATGTAACCAGTCTAAAAATCTGGTCTGAATTATCAGCTAAATGACAAAAATAATACTAACTTTATAATAAAAAAAACTTCTCCTAACTAGGAGAAGTCTTTAATCTGACAAAATTTTAAAGGCTAATTGCCCCGTCTTGCTTGTCGCTCAGCACGTCTCGCTGCACGCCTTGCTTCTGCTTCGGGATCAACTACTCTTTCTTTTCTTATTTTCTTTTCTGGCTCAGCTTGCACTTCAGCTTTGACTTGTGCATCAGCTTTTGGTTGTGCTTCCTTCGCCCAGCGCTTTTGAATTTTTTCAATATCACCAGAGAGTGTTGCATAATTGATAAAACGACGTTTAGCATCTGAAATTGTTTTATGATACATTGCTTCAGCCGTATCTGGATGAATTCGCTCTAAACCATTAAAGCGTACTTGCTTTGCGAAAAAGTCACGCATAGCCGAAAAATCTGGTCGCTTGAAATCCAATGTCATTGCTGACTTACCTGATGCCAATAATGCTGGATTATAACGATAAAGCGACCAAAAGCCTGAGGAGACAGCATCCTTGGCTTCTTGAAGTGTTTTACTCATACCACCTTTAAGCCCATGTGAAATACAAGGTGTATAAGCAATAATCAATGAAGGACCAGGGTATTTTTCAGCCTCTTCAAAGGCTTTAATCGTTTGCATGGCATTGGCGCCACTAGCGATTTGGGCGACGTAAACATTACCATACGTCATTGCCATCATGCCTAAATCTTTTTTAGCAGCGAATTTACCACCCGCTGCAAATTTTGCAACCGCAGCCGCTGGTGTTGCTTTAGAAACTTGACCACCTGTATTGGCATAAACCTCATTATCCATAACCAAAATATTAACATCTGCACCACTAGCAATCACATGATCAATCCCGCCGTAGCCAATATCATATGCCCAGCCATCGCCCCCAATAATCCACTGAGAAGGCTTAACAAATTGATCACGTCGTTGATAGATTACCTTTAGCGCATCTGAAAACTCTTGTTCCTCAGCCAACGCTGCTTTTAATTTCTCTGCACGCTGTCTAGTGCCTTCGCTTTCATCCTTATGCTGCAGCCAATCCTCTAACAATAAGGCTAATTCTGTTGATACCGTTTCACTATCAATTACTTTTTTAACTAACTTACCTAATTCATTCCGCTTTTGCTGGGTTGCAATATGCATCCCATAACCAAATTCTGCATTATCCTCAAATAAAGAATTACTCCAGGCTGGACCTTGACCGAAATCATTGGTTGTATATGGTGTTACAGGCGAAGAACCACCATAAATCGACGAACAGCCTGTTGCATTGGCCATTAGCATTCGATCACCAAACATTTGTGTTAATTGTTTAATGTAAGGTGTTTCACCACAACCAGCACAAGCACCTGAAAATTCAATTAATGGTTTATTAAACTGATAGTGTAAAAGACTGCCAGGCTTTGCAGGATTTTCTTTTTGACGTAATGTCATTGCAAATGCCCAATTAATTGCCTGATCCTTCATTGCATCATAAGGCTTCATCTCAAGCGCTTTACCCTTAGCTGGACATGCTTCAACACAAAGCCCACAGCCTGTACAGTCCTCTACTGAAACCTGAATCCGATATTTAACACCATCAGCACCGCGCATTTCGCGGACAATATAGCCTTCTGGTGCTTCAGTCATTTCTTCATCATCTGCTAAGAAGGGTCGAATGGCTGCATGCGGACAAACAAAAGCACATTCATTACATTGCGTACAACGATCCGCATTCCATTCAGGAACTTGTAAGGCGATTCCGCGTTTTTCAAAAGCCGTTGTGCCGGTTGGCATATCTCCTGTTTGCATACCATTATCAATCAAATCACCAACTGATAGATGATCACCTGCTTGCGAATTAATCGTATTAACAATTTTAAAAACATACTTTTGCTTGGCAGTTTTACTACCCACCTGTACTGATTCTTTGATGGGAGCTTGGGCTGAAAGCCATGAACCAGGTATCTCAACACGATGTAATGCCGTAATACTGGAATCAATTGCCTTAATATTCGCTTCAACAATCGCCATTGATTTTTTGGCATAGCTATCATGCGCATCCTGCTTCAATAGTTCAATCACCTCATCAAACGGCATGATATTGGCTAGTTTAAAGAAGCCAACTTGCATTGCAGTATTGATACGACGACCAAGTCCTGCTTCCTCTGCAATTTTTATTGCATTAAGCGTATAAAATTGAATATTATTTTCAGCGATATAACGTTTAATTTTAGAGGGTAGATGACGATCTAGCTGCTCATCATCCCAAAGTGTATTTAATAAGAAGATACCACCGGGCTTTAACCCTTTTAAAACGTCGTATTGATGCACATAATTAGCTGCATGAACAGCAACAAAGTCAGCATGCTGAATAAGATAGGTTGACTTAATCGGCTCGTTACCAAAGCGTAAATGTGAAACGGTCAAGCCACCTGATTTCTTGGAATCATAAGAAAAATAGCCCTGAACGTTTTGATTAGTATGATCACCAATAATTTTGATTGCTGATTTATTAGCACCAACCGTTCCATCTGAACCAAAGCCCC
The DNA here is from genome assembly GCF_013155265.1 of Enterococcus sp. MMGLQ5-1. Lineage (GTDB taxonomy): Bacteria > Bacillota > Bacilli > Lactobacillales > Streptococcaceae > MMGLQ5-1. The sequence continues at coordinate 19,299 of NZ_JABJXU010000019.1, forward strand.
AAAATTTTGCTTGAAAAATTGCTGAGTCGGTAAAATCAAGACTTTCACCTTCTGCCAATGATAAATTAGTTACTTCATCTTTGATACCAATTGTAAAGCGTTCTTTTGGGTTATTTTTCCTTAATTCATCAAATACAGCAACAATCTGGGTTGGTGTGACATCCTTACTGCCTAAACCATATCGACCACCAATAATCAGTGGATGGCTGCCAGAACGATAAATCACACTTTGCACATCTAATAATAACGGCTCGCCATCACTCCCCGGCTCTTTCGTACGGTCTAAAACAGCAATACTTTCTACTGTTGCTGGCAATTTCTCCAAAAAATTATCAACAGGAAATGGACGATACAGGTGAATATTTAAAAAACCAACTTTTCGACCTTTGGCATTCAAATAATCTACTGTTTGTTCAAGTGTTTGCCCAACACTACCAATGGCAACGATGATTTCGGTTGCATCCTCAGCGCCATAGTAATTAACCAAGTCATAATTTGTACCTCTTAATTGATTAATCTTTGACATGTATTTTTGAACAATTGCTGGAACCTTTTGATAGTAGCTATTGACTGTTTCACGCTGTTGAAAATAGATATCCGGATTCTGTGCCTGACCTGAAGCAGTTGGATGCTCAGGATTCATTGCACGATTTCTAAATTCTGCTAATTTTTCTTGATTCATCATTGGCTTTAAATCTTGGTAATCAATCACTTCAATTTTTTGTAATTCATGAGAAGTTCTAAAGCCATCAAATGAATTGATGAAAGGTAAGCTTGCCTCAATCGACGCCAAATGCGCAACTGGTGCTAAATCCATTACTTCCTGCACGCTGCTTTCAAAGAGCATACAAAAGCCTGTCGAACGTGTACTCATCACATCGCTATGATCGCCAAAAATATTTAGAGAAGCTGCAGCAATTGCACGTGAAGCAACATGAAAAACGGTCGGTAAAAGCTCGCCTGCAATTTTATACATATTAGGTACCATTAAAAGTAAGCCTTGTGAAGCAGTATAGGTCGTCGTTAAACTACCTGATTTCAACATACCATGAACTGTCCCAGCTGCACCCGCTTCAGATTGCATTTCAACAACCTCTAATGTATTGTCAAATACGTTTAGCTTACCCTGTGCTTGCCATTCATCGACATGCTCTGCCATTGTTGAACTAGGTGTAATTGGATAAATTGCTGCCAATTCACTAAGTCCATATGAAATATAGGCGGCGGCCTGATTACCGTCCATCGTTTTTTTCATTGTGTTCTCCTCTATCGTGCACTGCTAAATAATTATATTATAACTAAATTCTATATGCTTATTAATAAAAAAAGATGCTGACTCAGCAATTATACTGCCTTTTTTTCTAAAAATAAATACTTGTGAAAAAATGTTAATCCAAATTTCTAAATTAAAAGATTGACACAATTCATATTAATTATACCGCAAATCATTAGAAAATCCTATGATTACAAGATTTATTTAATGATTCAAAATAGAAAATTTATAAATAATTTAAGTCAAGAGCTTCACAAACAATCAAATCATAATCAAGTTTAGCTATTATTATTTGGTAAGTTTGGCGAGAGTTGATCGATACCACTATCAAGCGTATTTTTAAAAAAGGTTGCAACCTGATTCATAACTTCTGGGAATAGCTTACAGGAGGCTGTAATTAAAATACCACCAATAACAATAATCCCAATCGTCCACCATAAACAAAAAAGGGGTATAAAGTGAAAATAAATCAATTTAAAAAAGCATTAATATCAATGATTTTAGCGATTTTAACTATAAATTAAATATAAAAAAATATAAGAAAAGGGTATTCAAAGGGTATTCAAAAAGACTAGAATAATCTAGTCTTTTTTGTATATCTCAATATACTCAATTTCTTCAATTTCATAAGGTTTATTGTCTATAAATACCTTACCTTCATCAAATCCATTAACAGAACCTATTATGTATTCCTGTTGATTCCAGCCTAAATCTATTTCACCTACTTGAGCAAGGACAACCTTATTATGAGAAAAAGCAAAATATAGTAAATCCATTATATCTCTCGTTTCCATCGGTTCATATCGATAAACAACGTGATTGTCCTTTTCTTCCATTTGCTTAAGCATTGTAGTCTGTTCAGATAAATACATACCTTGCCACTTCATCATTCCCCTATCATGATAATCACGAATTAAAGGATCGCTTGCAATTTCTCTGATGTGTTCTTCATGAGATTTCATATAATCAGCCTTTCTATTTCAATATTATTGAAATGACTACAACAAAATTATAACTTGAAATCTTAAAAATGCAAGCAAAAAATGATTTTTAATTTCAGCCTTTTAAATTTGATTCACGCTCTGAAATAAGCTGCTTTAATTCTTCGAGATCGTCTAATTCTGCTTGATTGCGAATAAAAGACCTTGCTCTTGAACGATTACTTAAATATTTTGCGCGCTCTTTATTATTCTGCTGCCACCTTTTGTTAGCTTCAGTTTGAGGATTCCTATCTGTCATTTA
>NZ_JABJXU010000002.1 GCF_013155265.1 Enterococcus sp. MMGLQ5-1
GAGCGATTATTAATCCAAGTATTGAATTTAAAAGTAAGATTGGTATTAACGGTATTTTGAGAAAGATATCTAGTATTGTACTCTTACTTTTTTTCATTCCGTTATCTATTTTGATTCCTAATAATTTAGGTACAGCATTGCTTTACACTCTATATATTGGGTATTTATTAATGGAAATTAAATCTATTTTTGAAAATTATCAGAAACTAGGCACGCCGACAGAAGTTTTTCAAAAATTTATTGATGTAATTAAAAACAACGATGACACGAGCAAATAGCTTGTGTCTTTTTGAAAGGAGGAAGCTATGGCTTACGAACAGACGTATATCCCGAATATAGATATTGGCGCATCCGCTGGCATGTGCTTACAGTATGTTGATAATGCTATCAACGCAACAGAGCGAACATATAGCGCACAGATTGCATACAGTGCAGCACAGTCCAGAGGTTGGATTAGGAACGATACGAATTTTCCAACGAATGTCTGGGTTGTTTTATTCTGGGAAATTACAAGTGGTTATTGGGCTGGATATGGTCACGTGGCGTTGGCTTTCATTGGTGAGAATGGTGCAATGCAGATTCACGATAGTGAGGTACACCGAGGTGCTAGATATCCTTATGGCTCATTGCAAGAGTTGGCTAACTGGTTCAGTGGTACAAATCCAGTAAGATATCTCGGTTGGTCAATCGGTTGTGATGGTCGTAAGATTCTTAAAACGCCACAAGAAACACAAGCTGAAATTGATGCACAGAATCGAGCTGCAGCTGAAGCGATTAGAAAAGCGGAAGAGGAAGAAGCACTGCGTATTATCGCTGAGATAGAACGCCAAAAGAAAGCAGAAGCTGAGAAAAAACGATTAGCTGAAGAAAAAAGAAAGAGGGAAAGTGATATGGCAATTCAAGCAATTGTAAGAATCAAAGATGATAGTTTCAAAGCACCTTTTGTAAAAGACAGTGTGTGGTTCTGGTCGATGGAAACAGGATTCATTAATCTACCAACTAGACGTGATTATGAGTGGTTAGATACTATCAATAAATATACGACTGGTAAGCCAGTATTTAGGCAGCAGTCTTCAAAAGACGTACCGTTTCATTTGCGCTTAGCACAGTGGAATCCAGCGGTTAACGTTAAAGAAGCAAAAGCATGTATTGAAGATTACGACAAAATTCCAGCATTGACAGATTAACACCCACGCCCTTGTATTAATTTACAAGGACGTTTTTGTTTGTATTTGAATCTAGTATTGTTAAACAAAACAGGCGATTGTTGGAGTTGGAGAATTATTAGATTATATTTTTAAAATTTGATAAAATAAAAAGAAAAAGGAAAAAATAATGGTCGAAGAAGAGTTTAAAACCAAAAAAACACCTCGTACAAAAGATAAAATATTCCAGTCTTTTTTATTTATCTCAATGGGATTGATGTTAAATATTTATGCCTATCCAAAATCAAGAGAATTTATAAAGTCAGTATCTGGTCAAAAAGTCAAGGACAGTGCTATTATTGTTAGTTTAATATTTTTTATTTTAGGGATAATTTTATTCGGTATTATTTTTCAAATTTACATTATGAAAAAAATTAAGAATATTAATTTGTTACTCTTAATAATGACATTAGTAGTTTCAATTTGTGGAGTAATATATTCAGGATACGATGAAATTGTAGAAGTTATAATGTCTAATTTAGCCATAAGTTCCAGTTTAGCTTATATTTTATACATTATTAAAGAAGTATCTATTGTCCTGTATAATGATATTACGGAAATAAATAAAACAGATCCTATAAAAAAATATGGTATATTAATTCCCATAATTACGTTTATTATTGGGTTATTAATAAAATAATAATTAATCTTTTTCATAAATTCCTATCACTGTCAGAGATGATGGTGGTATTTTGGTTATATAAATAAAAAAATATTATATTTTATTTTTATACAATAAAACGTATAAAAAATGTATAATGTATAAATATACGTTATATTTTCGCGTTAAAATGTCTTACCATTGTAATATTATTCATGGTATAATATATACATATTCCTCGAGAATATAATTTGCTGATTGAAAGCCTGAAATCACTTGTATTCATGGCTTTCTTTTGATTTAATTTAGTTAGCAAATTATATTAAATGAGAAGAGGAATTTCAATGAATGAAATACTAGAGTTGGGGAAATTGATTGCAGAAAAATTACCAAAATTAAAAACATCTTCTGATTATTGGTTAGTGCGAACGGATTCTGGTTCTTACTATGAAGATTTTAATTCTGGTAGTTTTATTGGATTAGGTTGGAATGGAATAAATGATAACGTTTTATCAAAAATAGGGACTAACGTTGATGAATTAAAGAAAAAAATTGAAGATTTATATAAAGAAGATAAGCAACCAGGTAGAACCGCAAATCAGATATTAAGTTTCATCCATGATATAAAAATTGGAGATATGGTAGTTATACCAAGTTTAAATTCAGAATTTTATATGATGGGAGAAGTAATAAGTGACCTGTATTTTGAAGATTCTATATTGCAAGATCCCAATAGTTGTCCATTTACTAAGCGTAAAAAAGTTAAGTGGATAAAATCTTTTCAAAAAAAAGATGCAGATCCAAAAATTTTAAAACTTTCTTATCGCCAACAAACGGTTAATAACATAAATGAATATAAAACATTTATCAATAGAGCACTATATAGTGCTTATATTGATGATGACGAGTTGGTTCACTTAACTTATGACATCAATATTGAAGAAAATATTAATATGATTGATTTAGGAAATTTCATCTATAACTATTCTCAGATTTATGAACTTCTGTCAGGTGATAAAGATGTTGATATTAAAATAAATGCTCAATCTAAAGGGAAATCAGAAATTGTTTCTAAAACTTTTGCAGGAATAGGGGTTGCGACCGTAATATTTGGCTTGTGTCAAATGCCATATGGTGGAGAAATCAGCTTAGGTGGTGGTATTTTACCAGAAATATCTGTTAAGACTGAGGGCATAATACCACAAAAAGAAAAGATTAAAGTAGAAAAAGAAGAATTGAAAATAAAAAAAGAAGAGAAGAAGAGAGAAAATTTAACTAAAGATATAGAAAATGCTGAAAAAATCATTGATTTATCTGAAAAATTAGGTGTATCAGTAGAAAACTTAAATATTGAACTTCCCAAAGAAGTGAGAGAAATTTTAAAACAAAAACAGGAGAAATCAACAACTTCTCCTGAAGATAATAATTAAAATATATTTATTCTAACAAAAAGAAAACATAAAATTAAAGAAATTAAGCACGAGAATGAGTAAATGGACTTTAGTTCATATTTAGATTTTAAAAAGGGTTCTAATATAAAGAAAAATAGTAGAGCGATAATTAAAAAAATCGAAAAATAACCAAATACTGTTCCAATTAATATCCGCATTACTTCACCTTACCTTTTTTTGTTTTTAATGACTATAGTATACCACAGCTATTAAAAAATATGTTACATTAGACGATCTCGAGGAATTAAAGCAGCTCATTTCAGAACGTGAATCAAATTTAAAAGACTAGAGAATAATCTAGTCTTTTTTTGCTTGCCATGAGTTTTACGCAGTATTTTACGCAGTAGTGTTAAAATTGATAGAAATTTAATGCATTGATAAATTTTAAATAATACTAATTTTTGTTGATAAAACAACGTAATGAAATTAGATGAAAACCTTGATAAATAAGAGCTAATTAAACAACCATTTTTAAGTAATCTTGTCATGAAAATCCGTAGTAAAATTCAAACTGAGGTTGGATTAAATGAACCAATTATCTTAAATAAAAAGGATGTTGGTTACCGAATTAACGAGGTTTATCGTATTACGCAAAAGAGTTTTATAAATAAATAATAAGCATAAATTTTAAACAAAATCACCTTTTTAAATGGGCGTTTTAACCCGTTTAAAAAGGTGATTTTTTACGCAGTTCTTGCAAAGAATCATATTAAAATGTAGGAGATGGCTATTCAAAGCCAATATAATTGAAGACCAAGATGGCAATTCATTTATAATAAAATTTATTAATGATGAGTGCAATGGAAATGTTTTATTAAATTGCGAATTGCTTGAACCTGACAAAGAATTTATAGATAAAAATGATTATCTATTGAGTCAGAAAGTAGTAGAAGAATGTGTTTGTTTTGCTAGTCAATATTTCAAGGTTACACTAGATATATCAAAAGTTTTATTATCAAATTTGACTATTATTGAAGATATTCCACGAATTGTTTTATTTGATCACATTATTACGAATGAGAGTAGAAGGGAAAATACAGGTAATGTGCTCATGGTAGAAAAATCATTGCAATTGATTCTTCTCATATTTTAAGAAAATGAAGTAAAAAATTGCTCAACAGAGAAATTAGAAATATGCGCTTAAGCAAATCAATGGATAACTCACCTAATATCACTGATTTTGATGATTATCAAATTTTTGATATGTCATATAGCAACAATATATCCATAAAAACTTTTTCTTTTGATTATAAAAGTAAAGCTCAAATTACTAAAGAATTAAAATTATTTTGATTAAAAATGCTTTAAAAGAAATTTCAAAATATTTTTAACGCCGCGCACGATGGGTTTTTGTTTGACTTCATTTTTGATAGTTTGTATTATAACTGTAAGAGGTGATGTATCATGAATCAAAAGAAGAAAAGAGTGTTTTGGTGGCTCTCTGTAATTATCGTGGGTATCCTCGGAGGGATTTGGGGAAGTAGTAATCAATTTAATAAAGATAGATAAACCATCTTTTAGGAGGTGGTTTTTTATCGGCTTTCTTTAAAGATGGTTATTTATATCCTTGGATGATATTATTATTAAATAATGTGTATATTTAAGCTTGATGGAGGAGCGCAGTTTAATGAAAGATAAATATAAGGGATTGCTTTTAGCAGTTTTAGGACCATTATTATGGGGATGTTCGGGAGTTGTTGCTCAAAATTTATTTGAATATCATCGTTTGAACCCTACTTGGCTTGTTTCAGTCAGAATGTTTTGTTCCGGAATTCTTTTGCTGGGGTATGGAATGATATCAAAGAAGCGAATATTTTCTATTTTTAATAATAAATTGGATACGATATATTTAATGTCATTTTCCATTTTAGGAATGACCTTTGTGCAGTTAGCATACTTTATGGCGATAAGTACTGGTAATGCAGCCACTGCTACTATATTACAATATTTATCGCCAGTGATAATCATTATTTATTTGGCAGTTAAAACATTAAGATTACCACAACGCATAGATTCAATATCAGTAATAGTTGCTATTTTAGGAACTATCTTACTAGTTACTCAGGGAGATTTAGGTTCACTTTCCATACCCCTCGATGCAGTAATATGGGGGATATTGTCTGCAATAGCAGCAGCTATTTATATGTTGATGCCAAAAGCACTTTTAAAGAAATATGGTTCGATACCAATTGTTGGTTGGGCGATGTTGATTGGTGGAATTATAGTAGGCTTGTATTATCAAATTTGGACGATGCGACCGCATATTTCATTAATAGCCTTTATAGAGATACTATTTGTTGTGATTTTTGGAACTATGCTGGCATATTTATTTTTTCTACAAAGTCTTACCTATATTAGCGCTACTCAAGCAAGTGTTTTAGGTTCTGTTGAGCCCCTGTCTGCAACTATTTTAGGAATTTTATTTTTGAATATTTCTTTTAATGCCTATGGTATTTTGGGAATAGTAATGATTATTGGAATTACATTTTTACAATTTATATCAGCTAAGAAGACTCAAATTGATATTTAAAATTTATAAAAAATATTATTAGCATGCAAGATTCAACTAAATTATAATTTTAAAGGCTGAAATGAAACAGCCTTTTTTGCTTGATTATTGATTAATAAATAAATCAAATCGTTATTTTATAGTTTTATGCATTTAAAAAATATTATAAAAATTTTATTATCAGCTATGGAAGAAAAGGGTCGGCTAGGGATTAAAATATGCAAAGGGGAACTTATAATTGCGCTAGCATATAAGCAAAGCCAGCGTTTTAATCGCTGGCTGAGACAATGAATTTATAAGAAATCGGTTGAAAGCAGGCTATTGTTTTCTATAGTAATATGTGTCAGGGCTATAATTAATCGCTTGCTGTCCGCCTACAATTCTAGGGCGGCTAATGTCTGATTGATCTCCAAGCGGATTAGAAAAGCCAATTTTAAAAAGAGAGATGAAAAAGCCGGTGTAACCCGAGTGAACGTTAACATACGGCGCATTTGCATATGATTCTAAATCATCTGGTGGGCTGATGAAACTATTTGTACTCTCCATCCCTTCGGCTGAACCGAGGGTAACAGCATAATTTGCATCTATAATGATAATTTCTCCTTTTCCATTTTCCCATTTGCCCACTAAAGTACTAATATCTCCATTTTTGATTGCATCAATATCTAAATCAAGCTCATTTGTACTATTTTGCTGTTGGGGTGCTGTTTCTTCCTGTTGCTCTGTTACTGCCGTATTGTCAGTTGATTGCGAAGCGATGCTCTCTGTAGCTGAAGATTCGCTAGCTTGAGAGCTTGCTTGCTTTTCCTTTTTTGAAGCCTGTGACGTCTGGCTTTCTTTTGTACTGTCCGCCTTTTTTTTGTTACTTGAACAAGCTCCCAATATGGTAATACTTAATAAAAGAACACCAAATAATTTAAATTTTTTCATATTTTCTCCTTTTAAAAAAATTTATTAATTATAATTTAACTCGTAAGAATCTGCGAGTAATTATCTATATTTTACTGCTTATCTGTTAATTTCCAAGCGTGATGCCACAATTTTTTTATAAAAAAACTGTAAGCTGTAAGAATTATTCTCTTTATTAATAAATATTTCAAAACATAATAAAATTATACACTTTTTTTTATTTAAATTATAGAATTAAAAAAAATTTAAAAGTTATTTTTTACCGTTTAATAATCTAAATGGATCAACTCTAGCATAGCGTACGTTTTGAAAAATAAACTGAGTATTGTAGTTAATATTTAATCCTTTTGCCTTGCTAGTTAATAGATATATGTCGTTAAAAATTACTTTATTATCATTTGATTTTTGTTATAATTTGATAGGAGGTGGATTATGACAGCAAAAACTTTTTTTAATTTTGTTCGTTTGAAAACGCTACCGGTTGGCTTAATGCCGATTTTGGTTGGCTTATTATTTGCTAAGTATTATTTTAATCAATTTAATATTCTGAGAAGTTTTCTTTTAATTATCGGCTTAATTTCAATCAATTTTTTTGTTTCAGCATGGAACAATTTGATGGATTATAAGAAAGCTGTTGATATTGAGTATCGGGAAAAGCAAAATATCCTTAGCACACATAAAATTCCTGAAAAATTAGCGTGGAAAATTTGTTTTGTTTTATTAGCGATTGACATTGTTATAGGTATTATTTTAACTTTTATGACTAATTTAATGCTCTTACCAATCGGTGGTATCTGCTTTATTGTTGCAATTTTTTATACTTATGGTCCGTTTGCATTTTCTAGGTTTCCATTAGGAGAAATTTTAGCTTGCTTGGCAGAAGGCTTGGGTAGCTTTTTTATTGCGGTTTACATTAATAGCTATCAGTTTAATTATTTTAACGTGAGCTTTGAGGGCTTTAAATTTAATATTGTTGGCGATTTAAAAATTATTTTAAGCTTAGTTTTAGTCGGTCTGTTTTGCGGCTTAATGAATTTTAATGTGATGCTAGCAGATAATATTTCCGATTTGAACCAAGATATTAAAAACGAGCGCTATACTTTGCCATCTTATTTAGGGATTCCGAGAAGTTTAAATCTTTTTAAACTGGTTTATCTAGTAGCTTTCTTTCTTGCTATATTTGCCGTTATCTTAAAAATTTTACCAGTTACTACTTTGCTTTTAGTTATTGCTTTACCTCTGATTTATCAAAACACAAATCATTTTTTAAAAAAGCAATCCAAGCAAGAGACCTTCAAGTATTCTATTCAAAATTTGCAATTGTTTGAGGGTGCGGTAATTTTAGCTTTGGCTGTTGAGCTAGTAATACATTTATAATAATAGAAAGGCATTATAATGATAGAATTAAAGGATATATCACTTATTCCAATTAAAACCCAAGTAGATGTTGATTTACTGTATCCGACCGTTGAGCAAATTTGGCAATCCTATTTTCCTAAAATTATTGGGCAGGAGCAAGTGGACTATATGCTGACTCACTATCAGTCTTCTGAAATTATTTTAAAGGAGATAAAAGAGGGGCGTATTTATTATTTGCTTCATCAGGAGGCTCAAAATATTGGTTATATCGCCTACGATGTTTGTTTGGATTCTTTATATCTTTCAAAATTGTATTTGGTCGAAAAGGTAAGAGGCAGAGGGTATTTAAGTACGATTTTGGCATATTTAGAGCAAATCGCCATTAAGCTTGGAAAAAGTGCCTTGTATTTGAATGTTAACAAGGATAATGCGAAAACGATTCAAATCTACCAGCATTTAGGCTTTAATATTGTCAAAAAGACTAAACAACCATTAGGACCCTATTTTTTAGATGATTATCAAATGATTAAGTACCTAAAAAATCCTAAGTCTTTAGCCTGAACTTGATGATTAAGCCTTTTATTTTAGCTAAAATTAGGCTAAAATATATATTAGTGAAGTTGAGAATATTTAGCTTCAACGGCTAAAAAAACGCTTGAAAAGTATCTATTTTTGCTTATACAGAGCTTTGAAAGTAGTCGTTTTAGTTTTTTAGAGAGGGGTCGAAACGTGAACTTAGGTCTAGCTATTTTATTAATTGTAATTGCTTTAATCGGTGGAGTTGTTGGCGGTTTTTTTATTGCTCGTCAATACATGAAAAATTATTTTAAAGAAAATCCGCCAGTTAATGAAGATATGATTCGTACGATGATGTCACAGATGGGTCAAAAGCCGAAAGAAGCGAAAGTGCAACAAATTTTGCGCCAAATGAATTCACAATCTAACCAAAAGAAATAATTTATCCGAGCAATCGCATTTTTTTGCGGTTGTTTTTTGCCATTGCCACTTACTTTCCGAAAATTTCAGTATGAAATTTGAGGCAGTTCGCTAAAAAGCTGAAAGGGCACGGTCTGACAATTGCGAATTTGGCTAAAACATTTAGAAAGTTTCACATAAGCCTACTTGGCGCTCGGATGACTTCTTCTTAGTGAATAAACGCAGAGAGCTGCTTATGTTTCAACTTTCTGAGCAAGGTGCTTTAGCACCTTAAAGAACGGCAGATGAAGTTTAAAAGTATCGTTCTCTAACAGGTCAAATTTTGTCTCTGAAACACGTTGTCCACACTTCTAAGTCCTATAGAGCTTAGAAGTTATAGATGCGACGATTTATTTTTCTTGCCAATGTATTGGCTTAGAAAAATAGAAAGCAGTCAAGTCGATGAAGCTAGATTTGTGATAGTGTCAAAAGCAGCTTTACTTTATGGATTAAAATTTAGATAGACTATTAATTTATTGATGAAGCATTGGGGAAATGCTGTTCGCGTTTTGATGTTTGATTACTCAAAAGACTGCTAAATTCTATGTTCACTACGTCTTGCTAGCTCTTGTCAAAAAATGATATCTTCTAAAACCACAAAATTTTTTCATTTTGGTAAGGTACTTCGTTTTGAGCAACCGAAGGGCGCTTTAAAAATATAGTAGTAGGCACAAATAGCACATTTGCCGCTTAGGTTAGTTTGTTATTAATATTAGTTTTTAATTTAAGTATTCTTATACTTTGAGTTCAGAAAATTGCTTCTCTTTATGGTATGATATGGAATGTATTGATTATAATCTAGGCTATTTTTTGAACAAATTGTTAAAAAATTTTTACGATTTGCTTAAATGTTAAGGAGTTATATATGGATAATCGTCCAATTGGATTTTTAGATTCAGGTGTTGGCGGTTTGACTGTTGTTAGAGAAGTTTTTAAACAATTACCAAATGAAACCGTTCTATTTATTGGAGATTCAGCAAGGGCGCCTTACGGTCCACGTCCAAAATCGCAGATTGTGCAATTTACAACTGAGCTTGTCAATTTTCTATTGAAACAAAATATTAAGATGCTGGTGATTGCTTGCAATACAGCAACCGCGGCGACATTGGATATTTTGAAGGCGAGATTAACTATTCCCGTAATCGGCGTAATTTTACCCGGTAGTCGTGCTGCGATTAAGGCCACGCAAAATCGACATATCTCAGTGATTGGAACGGCCGTTACTATCGAATCACATCGTTATACTCAGGCAATTCAAGCAAAAGATAGCGGAATTGTGGTTTCTGAATTAGCTTGTCCAAGATTTGCGCCTTTGGTTGAATCAGGTGGTTACCAAAGCCCGGTTGCCAAAAAAGTAGTCGCAGAATCGTTAAGCCCATTAAGACGAACAAAGCAAGATGTTTTAATTTTAGGCTGTACGCATTATCCTTTATTACGGCCTATTATTCAAAACGTGATGGGAGATCATATCACCTTAATTGATAGTGGTATAGAGACTGTCGCTGAGCTTTCAGTGCTTTTAGATTATTTTGATATGGCTGCCGAACAGTCTATGCCAAAAAGTCATCGGTTTTATACGACGGCTTCTGTAAAGCTGTTCGGAGAAATTGCGATGGATTGGTTAAATCAGAAATCGTTGTTAATTCAGCATATCGAATTATCGGATTTACAAATAAATGAGGAGCGTTAGAGTTGATGTTTGAATATCGTGATACAGATAATTGGCTGATTGGAAAAATTGCCAATGAGACAACATTAAAGTGGTTTGATGCAAGCGAAAAATTAGCTATTAATTCTCTTTTAGGCTTAATTGAACAACTGACTACTGATGATTTTGGTTTGACTATTGAAATTATTAGCTTAAAATCTGAAAATATTTTGATTGAATTTATTTTATCAATGATTAATGAACATAATCAGAGAAATTTTGTATTAATAACAAAAAACAATTTTTCATTGGTTGCAGAAGGCACAAAGGTTTATTGGCTAGAATTAGCTAAAGGTGGTGTTGAACAAAATCAACTATTTAAGGTTGATTTAACTCAAATCGTTCAAAATGAAACTGATGATACGTTACCAAACCAGCTTTTGATTGCTACGCATAATGCAGGCAAAGCGAAAGAATTTAAAGCACTTTTTGAACCGAAGGGCATTGAAATTAAGACCTTATCAGACTATCCAGAGCTACCAGTTGTCGAAGAAACGGGGATGACCTTTGAAGAAAATGCCAGATTGAAAGCAGAAACGATTGCTGAACTGACTGGTCTGGCTGTTTTGGCGGATGATTCGGGGATTATGGTTGATGTTTTAGGTGGGATGCCGGGTGTCTTTAGTGCCCGTTTTTCTGGTGAGCCAACAACAGATCAGCGCAATAATGCGAAGTTATTACATGAGCTGGCAACGCAGCCTGCTGAACGGCGGGGCGCGAAATTTCACAGCACGCTTGCTTTAGCACATCCGAATAAGGAAACTCTGATTGTAGAGGCAGATTGGCTAGGTCAAATTGCTACGATTCCTAAAGGGGATAATGGCTTTGGCTATGATCCGTTATTTTTAGTTGGTAATACTGGTAAAACTGCAGCTGAATTAACTAATGAAGAGAAAAATCAGATTTCACATCGTGCCAAGGCGCTGGAAAAGCTAGCAATGGTCTGGGAAGCTTGGTGGCAATCTTAAACTAAATAATGATTGGAGTTGTCTATGTTTGTTGTAATGAGTGATTCACATGGTGATCGCGATATTGTAGAAGAGATTAAAGCTAAATATATTAATTCTGCCACAGCGATTTTTCATTGTGGTGACTCTGAGTTGCCGGCAAATGATCAAATTTGGCAGGGCATAACAGTAGTCACTGGAAATTGTGATTATGATGCTGCATATCAAGAGGTAAGTGTCCGCAATGTTGAGGGACATCGAATTTTAGTAACGCATGGTCACCTATATTCTGTAAATTATGGTTTAAGCCGTTTATCCTTGTTAGCACAAGAGCACGATTGTGACATTGCACTTTTTGGACATACGCATATTGCGACTGTTGAAAAAGTGAATAATGAGCTTTGTATTAATCCGGGCAGTGTTCGCCAGCCAAGAGGCTATCCATTTGTCCCAACATATGCAATTGTAGCCTTCTTGAATCAAACAGTAACTATTAATTTTTTAAATCGTGAGCATCAAATTTTAGAGGATATGACAAAGGTAATTGAGCTGTAAAGTGATAGCTGAGGAGTAATGAATGGTAGATAAAGCAATTGAAAAATTTTTATTGGCACAGCAGGAGACTTTTTTAATACCAATGGACAACGTAGCAATCTTTGTCGATACCAATAAGCTTAATCATGCGGTATTAGTTTTATCAAAAAATAAATATGCGAAAATTCCAGTCGTTGATAAGGATGAAAAGTTTGTTGGCATTGTCGGTCTAACCGAGATTATTAGCTTTATGCTAGAAAATAATCTGTCGATGGAAGAATTAGCTAATTATCATGTTTTGGAAGTTGTTAAAGAAGTGAATACTGTCAATCCAGATTATACTTTAGAAGAAATTTTGCATCACTTGGTTGATGAGCCGTTTTTACCCGTAGTGGCTGAAGATAATATGTTTATTGGAATTATCACACGCAAAGAGCTTTTGAAGGCCGTTAATGCGCTGGCACATGAATTTGATAAGGAATACATTGTACTTCGGAAAAAAGAGTTAGTTAAAAAATAGAGCAAAAAAGATTATACTACCTATTTAAGTGAGGTTTGTATAGTCTTTTTTATTCTTTTTCTTTTATTTTTTTGAATAATTGAACACGATTTTTAATATTGAGCTTTCGATAGATGTTTAGGATATGCTTTTTTAGTGTGTTATTTGTGATACAAAGACTAGTACAAATCGCTTCGTTATCAAGTCCTGCAATCAGCTGTCGTAAAACCTTTTCCTCTCGTCTAGTTAATCCATAATCAATTACTGTTTGGCTGACAGTCAATTTATGATCACCAGCAATATCATTTAGATAGTCCTTATTCATTCGATATTCCAAATGATCAGTTAATAAATTTAATACCTCAATGTCATCATGCCTAAAATTGGCATGATTTTTTTGTCTAAAGAGTGATAGAACACCTAAAAATCGATTGTTTGAGGAAATATTGAGGTGGAGTGAATGATGAAAATTATATTTGGCATAAAAGGTATGATAATACTCAGTTTCAACTCTTTGTTTGTCTGGAATAATATCTGATTCACGATAAGCGATACTCTTCCCCGTAAACATTAGTCCTTTAGAATAATCAATATTTTGATAGCCCTTGATATATTGTTCGCAAAAGGCTGCTGCAACATTGTGGGATACAGATTTTTCAATTACTGTTTCATCGTAGCTCGTGGTCAGATAAAGCGTTGCACCTGAAAAATCAATTAGTAATTTTAATTTCTTAAATAATACTTCATACATTTCAAGCTGTTGATCGTAGCTGTATATATGATGAATAATATTATTTAGTATCAGTAAATTATTCTTAGTAAATTTTTCCAAAAAACCACCACCTTATGTCAAAAATTATAACATTGAATCTATGCTTGTCAAATAATAATTACTCATTATAAGTATAAAATTACTTATTTATGATAAAAAAAGTAAAATTTTACGTATAAAGATGGTCAATTTGATGAATAGAAAGAATATTCAAACAATTATATAATAATATCCATGATGATATGTTACTAATTGTTACATTTACAGGAGGGTGAAATGAAAAAAAAATTGTTATTTGCTATTTGTTTAATTGCAGGTATTGTCACTATTAGTGGCTGCTCGAGTTCAAATCGTTCAGAAGCATCGAAAGAGACCTTGAATGTGATTGGTTGGTCAGAATATGTACCAGAAGATGTGATTAGCAACTTTGAGAGTGAAAATAATGTAACGGTTAATTATACGACATTTTCTGATCCTGATGAGATGTTAGCGAAGGTTCAATCGTCGGCAGAGGGGACTTATGACATGGTGTTAGCCCCCGGTATGTATGTTCAAACCTTTAAGAGCTTGGATATGCTGGAGAAATTAGATCAGGCAGCTCTAACAAATATTGATAATTTGGATGATGCTTCTCGCAATCAGGCCTATGATCCAGAGGGGGAATACTCGGTACCATATTTGGGTACAGTGATTGCAATTGCTGCCAATACAGATTTAGTGAGTGAAGAATTTACAAGCTATTCTCAGCTGCTCGATGAAAAGTATAAGGATTCAATAGTTACAGTTGAAGATGCCCGAGCAATTGTTGGGATTGCCTTAATGCAGGCTGGTTATGACATTAATGATACGAGCGATGAAGGTTTGGCTGCAGCTGGTAAGTACCTTGCGAGCTTGAAACCAAACATTAAAATATTTGATGGTACAAGTCCTAAGACCTCATTGATTAATGGCGAGGTATCTGTTGGGTTAATCTATGGTGGTGAAATTGCTTTAGCGATGGATGCCGATCCGGCAATAAAAGTTTACTATCCAAAAGAGAATATTTATTTTGCCTATGATGCCTTTATGGAGCTAAAGGGCGCAAAGAATTCTAAAAATGTTGAAAAATTTATTAATTATATCTTAGAGCCTGAGGTAAGCTCAGAAATTTCCTTACAATTTCCATACTACAATCCAAATACGAAGGCTGTAGATCTACTACCCGACGAATACAAGGAAAACAAAGCTAAAATGATACCAGAGGATGTATTCAAACGGTCAGAAACGGTATTAGACGTTGGAGATGCGACAGAAAAAGTAGATGCTGTATGGAGTGAATTTAAAAATTAATTAAAAATAGCTAGCTTTAATTAAAGTACTATTACCATTAATGAAGGAGTAAAAAAATGAAAAAATTAGAGATTACAATTAAGCCTGAATCTTTAGAAAAGGTCAAAGAGATTCTTTTTGAAAAGGGGTGTACTGGAATGACCGTTATTAGTGCAATGGGCTGTGGTAACCAAAAAGGTGATCAGGAAAGTACCTTCTTTAAGGGGGGCAATTTCCGTATTAATTTACTGCCAAAAATTCAAGTGATTGCCTATGTTAGTGATGAAATTATTGAAGATGTCTTGATTTCAATTCATGAGCAAATTGCAAGCGGTCAGGTTGGTGATGGGAAAGTTGCTGTTTATGCAATTGAAGATTTAATGCGCATTCGCACAAGTGAGCGTGGAGATAAAGCACTTTAGTATCCTTTTGTAATATTGACACAAATTGGATTTTGTGGCGATAGGGATAAAGAGCTGTGATGACCTAATTTTGAAGGGGTGGCAAAATGTAATGAAGGAAATTATCAAATTAAATGGTATCAATAAAAAATACGGGGATGTAGAGGTAATTAAACGCTTAAATATGACGATTCAATCTGGTGAATTTTTGACCATGCTTGGACCTTCTGGCTGCGGTAAAACGACAACCTTACGGATGATTGCTGGCTTTGAGTCCCCAACATCTGGTGAAATATTTTTAGAAGAGGAATCAGTTGCCAAAATGCCCCCTTATAAGAGACAAGTGAATACCGTTTTTCAAAGCTATGCTTTATTTCCACACATGACTATTGCTGAAAATATTGGCTTTGGTTTAAAGATGAGTAAGGTTGCTCGTGCTGAAATTAATGAGCGTGTTGAAGAAATGCTGCAGCTGGTCCAATTAGAGGGCTATGGTAATCGAAAGATAGATCAATTATCTGGTGGACAAAAGCAGCGTGTGGCAATCGCGCGTGCTTTAATTAATCGACCGAAGGTTTTACTTTTAGATGAACCGTTGAGTGCGTTGGATTTGAAGCTTCGTAAACAAATGCAGCTTGAATTAAAAAGATTACAGCGTAAGCTGAATATTACCTTTATCTATGTAACGCATGATCAAGAGGAAGCTTTAACAATGAGTGACCGAATTGCCATTATGAATCAAGGGAATTTAGAACAATTGGATACACCGAAGGCGATTTATGATCATCCAGCTTCAAAGTTTGTAGCTGATTTCATTGGAGAATCAAATATTTTCTATGGTGCGGTTGAAAATAGTGGTGGTACTTGTGCCAAGATACAGGTTGAAGCAGGTCAGGTCTTAGTTCAAAGTAGTCAAGGGATTCAACAAAATGAGATTATTTATCTTTCGGTTCGACCAGAAAAAATAAAGGTTTCTACTGAACAAGTGGCGGGCTTTTCATTATTTGGTAAGATTAGTGAACATTATTTTACAGGTTCAATGAATAAATCACTAATTACCTTGACCAATGGTTTAGAGATCAAGATGAATTATTTATCCGAGCAAAAATTATTACCAGTTGGTGAAAAGGTATACGTCTATTGGAACCCTGAGGATGCGATGATTATTCCTTCAGTCAATCATGATGTTTTTGAAATAATCGACAATCCAGATTTTAGTTCTGTGAATCAGAAGTGAGGGAGGACTAATGGGAAATTCAAATGAAAAGAAGCGCGCCATACCAGGTGTATTTTTATTAAAAATTGTCAGTATTATGCCAGTAGCCTTCTGGATGATCTTATTTGTTGTCGTACCCTTATTTTATGTTTTTATGATGAGCTTTATGGCACGAGGCCTATATGGTGGTGTTGAACCAGGCTTTTCATTAGAAAATTATTTAATGGTTTTTCAAGCGGAATATTTGAAAATTTATGGTACCTCATTATTTTCTGCGCTAATGACAACAATTATTTGTCTAATTATTGCTTATCCGTTTACCTTGTTTATTGTTCAAAAATCAAAAATAACTCGAACCATTTTTATGGCTTTAATTATAATTCCCTCAGTGGTTAATTCATTAGTTCGTTTGTTTGGCTGGGTGACCCTATTAAGAAAAACAGGAGTAGTCAATAGTATTTTACTGAAATTAGGATTGATAAAAGAACCACTGGAGTTAATTTATAATCATACAGGCGTTATCATTGGTTTGGTTTATCTATTATTAATGTTTATGATTTTGCCTTTATTTAATTCAATGGAAAAAATTGATTATAGTTTAATTGAAGCGGCCTATGACTTGGGTAGTAGGCGAAAAGATGTTATTTTAAAAATTATTTTCCCATTAACAAAGCCAGGCATTTTTGCTGGTTCAATTATGGTTTTCATTCCTTCATTAGGTTATTTCTTTGTTTCAGATATTTTGGGTGGTGGTACCTCGCTAACGATGGGCAACCTCATTAAAAATCAATTTATGGTAGCAAGAAATTGGCCTCTGGGTGCTGCGATTTCAATCATGTTGATTATTATTACGTTATTAATTTTATATATTTATGAAAAACGTGGTGGGAATATGGCAGATTTAGGGGGGCGATAGCATGGAAGCAGAAGGACAAAAAGGGAAACTATTTAAAAATATTCTTATTGGCTTAGTATGTTTATTTTTGTATTTACCAATTGTTGTAGTCGTTATTTTTTCATTTAATACTTCTAAAATGAATATCCTATTTGAAGGCTTTACAACTTCTTGGTACAGCACGATGTTAGATAATCGTCCTTTAATGGAAGCACTATGGCACTCTTTGTATGTTGGTGTTGTGAGCACCTTAATTGCAACAATTATTGGTACACTTGGGGCTTTTGCACTACATAAATATCAATTTCCTGGTAAAAAACTATTGGACAAAATTCTATACATCCCAATTGTAATTCCAGAAGTTGTTTTAGGAATAGCTCTTCTATCTATCTTTACGGTTGCTAAAATCCAATTGAGCCTAAACACACTTATCTTATCGCATATTACGTTTTGTATTCCATTTGTTTTAATTACCGTACGAGCAAGATTATCTGGCTTGGATGATGCACTTGAAGAAGCAGCATTAGACTTAGGTGCTTCACCTTTTGTAGCCTTTTACCGAATTACCCTGCCGTTAATTTTTCCAGCAATTGTTTCTGGAGCAATGCTAGCCTTTACATTATCTTTGGATGATGTCATCATTAGCTTCTTTACGACTGGACCAGACAGTACGACCTTACCACTTAAAGTTTTGTCAATGGTTAAGACCGGTGTCACACCAGAGGTGAACGCGCTATCCACAGTTATGATGCTAATTATGGTTTCGGTCATTTTGTTTAATGCGATTTTTCAAGTTAGACAAATCAAGAAAATGAAAAAAAAATAAAATTTTAATTGTTTTACGCTTAATAGTGAAGGTGGTATTTCAATGGAAAATATATTATTAATAAAGAGTTCATCCATTTTCACTGGAGAAAGCAATTTATTTCAAAGTGGATTGATTATGGTTGTAGATGGCATAATTAATGGCATTTATAGTGATGAAGAAACCATCCCGAAAGTGATTTTGAAGCAGAGTAAATTGCTAGATATTGGTGCTCGAACAGTATGTGCAGGCTTTATTGATGCGCATCTTCACGTTTTTATGTCGGCTCTTGTCCATGGTGGCAAAATTCATTTAATTACTGGTAAATCTGAGATGGATTGTGTCAAACAACTTAGAAAACGTTTTGAGATAGCTCGTCTGCCTAAGGATGATTGGCTGATTAGTAAGGGCTGGTATAGTCCGGATTGGAAGAGCAATCAATTGCCAACTAAGGCCAGCTTGGATACCTATTTCCCCAATCGGCCTGTGATGATGATTTCAGCAGATTTACATACCATTTGGTTAAATAGTTGTGGCCTTGAACGGCTTAACTTAGATGATTCAACTTTACTGAGTGATTCGGTCGTTAAATCCGAAATCACAAAATGTGAGACAGGTGTTATTTTAGAAGGCTTGGCAATGTCCTGTATGAGTCAAATTTTTCAAGAAGCAGTGCCGGATAAGGCTAAATATTATGAGCATTTTTTTCGACAGCAGCTTTCGATGGGGATTACCTCAGTTTGTGATTTAGCCTTATTGGCAGATGAAACAGCTCAGCAGATTGATGATCAAATTTATCCTGAAGTTTATAGCGAGCTGGAAAAAAGTGGGCGTTTATCGGTTAGAGCACATTTGTTTCCAATGATGCTAGATAATTTTACTCGGATAAAAGAATGGCGTTTCCAATATCAAAGTGACTTTTTAAGAATTGCAGGCGGGAAACACTTTTTTGATGGGGTGATTAGCACGCATACTGCTTATATGAAATCATCTTATGAGCATAGCAATTCGGTTGGTAAAACAACGATTTCACCGACTGATTTGCAAAAGAAAATAGATTTAGCTAGTAAAAACCAACTGCCTTTGAGGATACATACCATTGGTGATGCTGCCATCTCCACAGCAATTGATTATTTTAGTCTTGCTGCCAAAAGGTATGGTCAGTTAAAAACGGGTTATCATTGCTTAGAGCATCTTGAAATAATTGATCCGATGGATATACCAAGGCTTAAAGCAGCCGGCTTAATTGCCTCAGTCCAGCCCAGTCATTGTCTAATGGATTATGAGACGGTTGATCAAGACATTGGCTTTGAAAGAAGTCAGAAAATGTGGCCCTTTAATGATTTTTTAAAGGAGGAGGTACCAATCGCTTTCGGGACAGACTCACCAGTTGTTGTTGATGTGACGCCTTTGGATAATCTTTACTTTGCAATGAGCCGTCAAACTAAAGTTAGTCAACCAGAGGGAGGTTGGATTCCTGATCAAAAAATCAGTTTGACTTCGGCTTTAGCTGCTCAAACTAAAGCTGCGAGTCAGGCTTGCAGTTTTTCAGAAAAAATTGGCACAATTACTAAGGGGAAGTTCGCAGATTTAGTAGTACTCTCGACAAATCTTGAAAACATAAATGCAGAAGAATTATTAAAAATTGAGGTTGACTACACCATTGTAAATGGTGAAATTAAATACAAAAAATCATGAAAAAAGAAGGGTGATTCATAATGAGTAAAGCAGAAGTTATTGCAGATTTAGATAAGGTTTTAGGGTATATTCATAGCGATACTTTGACAGATACTGAAAAGGAAACCATTACAAGAGAAACGATAGACTATTTTAATCACTATGTCAGTCCCGGCTGGCTCAAATATCGAAAATCTGTCTCCACGGATGCAGCCGTTGTTGAATGGACTGATAAAGGCTCCTATTGTTATGGTTTAAAAGGAGAGGAATTTATTGATTGCTTAGGTGGCTTTGGTATTTATACCTGTGGTCATCGCAATGATGCCATTTTGGATACGGTTAAGGCACAATTAGACCATCAAGCATTACACTCGCAGGAATTACTAGATCCTTTGCGTGGTTATCTTGCAAAAGCAGTTGCTGATATTACTCCAGGTGATTTGGAATATTGCTTCTTTACTAATGGCGGTGCAGAGGCAGTAGAAATGGCTTTAAAGCTTGCTAGAATTGCTACTGGAGGCAGCTGGTATATTTCAACCGTCGGTGCGTTTCATGGTAAATCAATGGGTGCGGTCTCAATGGGAGGTAAAGGAACCTATCGAATCCCTTATACACCAATGGTTCAGCAGGTTCAGCACGTTGAATACGGCAATGCAGAGGATATGCGAAAAGCCGTCAGAAATTTAACTGCAGTTGGCGAAAAAATTGCTGCTGTCATTTTAGAGCCTATTCAAGGAGAAGCGGGCGTGATTATACCGCCAAAGGGCTACTTAAAGGCCGTTCGTGAGATTTGCGATGAATATGGGATTGCTTTAATTTTTGATGAAATTCAATGTGGAATGGGTAGAACGGGTACTATGTGGCGCTGTGAGGCTGAGGAGGTTGTGCCAGATATTATGACTTATGGTAAGGCCTTCGGTGGTGGGATTATGCCGATTACTGGGATCATTTGTCGACCTAAAATGTGGGTTCAAAATTTAATTGATAATCCTTGGTTACTTGGTTCGCCAACCTTTGGTGGTAATCCGTTAGCCTGTTCAGCTGCTTTAGCAACTATCTCTTATATGTTAAAAGAGGATATACCTAGACAGTGCCAAGAAAAAGGTGGTTATCTGATTAGTAAGCTTCAAGTATTAGGCGAAAAATACCCAGCCGTGATTGAAGCTGTCCGTGGTGTTGGGCTGATGATTGCAGTTGAATTTATATCTGACGAAATTGGCTATCATGTGGCTAAATCCTTATTTTCACAAGGTGTTATGACTGCTGGCACACTCGTTAATTCAAAATGTATTCGTTTTGAGCCTGCTGGAACCATCAGTTTTGAACAAATTGATCAGGTGATTGAGCGAATGACAATTGCGCTTGAGGATGCTAAAGAGAGCTTCATTAAATAAGGAGTTTTTATGACTGAAAATAAGGTTAAGCTAACCACACCAAAGGCTGATGGTTATTATATGCCAGCAGAGTTTAGTCCACATCGCCGAACCTATATGATTTGGCCTGAGCGAACGGACAATTGGCGCTTAGGTGCCAAGCCTGCACAAAAGTGCTTTGTTGAGGTAGCAGAGGCGATTGCCAACTTTGAGGAAGTAGTCATGCTAGTGAGCGCTAAGCAATATATGAACGCTAGAGCGCAGCTCGATGCGCGTGTTATTGTAGTAGAAATGTCTAGTAATGATGCTTGGGCTAGGGATTCTGGTGCTACTTTTTTAAAGGATTCAAAGTCTGAGCTTAGAGCAGTTGATTGGCAATTTAATGCGTGGGGTGGCTTGGTTGATGGCCTATACTTTCCTTGGGATCAAGATAATCAAATTGCAGGTAAGATGGCTCAATTGGAACGCTGTCACAGCTACGCTTTAGAGCATTTCGTACTTGAAGGCGGATCAATTCATGTGGATGGCGAGGGAACAGCAATTGTGACAGAGACTTGCCTATTAAGTGCTGGTCGAAATCCAGAATTGAGTAAAGCTGAAATTGAAGAATATTTAAGGCTTTATCTAAATGTTGAGCAGGTAATTTGGTTACCACATGGTATTTATCAGGATGAGACCAATGCGCATGTTGATAATATCTGTGCATTTATTCGTCCAGGGGAGCTCGTATTAGGATTTCCTGAGGATAGTGAAACCATGCAGTATCAATATTCAATGGCTGATTATCAATTATTAACACAATTGTCTGATGCAAAAGGTAGAAAATTAGTTGTCCATAAGGTGCCAATTCCAACTGATTTATATGTTGAAAAAGCAGATATTGACGGAATTGATATAATTAAAGGAACGATACCAAGGCGGATAGGTGATTATTTGGGTGGCTCCTATATCAATTTTTACTTTTGTAATGATGCCCTTATCTTACCAGCCTTTGGCATTGAATTAGATAAAATCGTATTAAAGCAGTTTGAAGCTTTATTACCTGAATATCAAATTATTCAGGTGCCGAGCAGAGAAATTCTCTTGGGTGGTGGTAATATCCATTGCATTACGCAGCAAGTTCCAATGTGAGTGGTCGATTTTTAAAATGACAGAAGGGAGGCTTACCTTGAGAAAGGTTACAGTAAGCGCGGTACAAATGAGCTGTTCTTGGAATATTTCTGAGAATATTCAGAAAGCTGATAAATTAATTCGTAAAGCCAAGGCGGAGGGTGCACAAATTATTTTACTGCAAGAATTATTTGAAACACCCTATTTTTGCCAACGTGAAGACTATCAATATTTTGATTTGGCTAAGCCGAGTTCAGAAAATCAAGCGATTCGCCATTTCTCTGAACTAGCCAAGTCTTTAGAGGTAGTATTGCCGATTAGCTTTTTTGAAAGAGACAATAATACTTGCTTTAATTCGCTGGTTGTCATAGATGCCGACGGTCAAGTTTTGGACACTTATCGTAAAACACATATTCCAGATGGACATTCCTATGAGGAAAAGTTTTATTTTGCACCGGGCGATACTGGCTTTAAGGTTTGGGAAACACGCTATGCGAACATTGGGGTCGGCATTTGTTGGGATCAATGGTTTCCTGAAAGTGCACGCTGTATGGCATTAATGGGTGCTGAATTAATTTTTTATCCAACAGCGATTGGCTCCGAGCCCTTACTAGGAAGAGATAGTCAGGGGCATTGGCAGCGTTGCATTCAAGGACATTCAGCTAGCAATTTGGTTCCGATTATTGTTTCTAATCGGATTGGCACGGAAACGGATGAAACAAGTATGACATTTTATGGCTCTTCTTTTATTACGAATCAATTTGGCGAAATTATCAAGCAGGCAGATCGTTTTTCAGAGATGACTCTTGTTACTGAAATAGATTTAGAAACTGCAGCAGCAGATCGGCGAAATTGGGGTGTTTTTCGCGATCGTCGACCTGAGCATTATCATAAAATTTTAGAAATGTAATGATCTTTGTATGTAAGAAAAGGAGAGTGAATGATGGCAATTAAACGTAATTATATTGATGGTGAGTGGCTAGAATCAGCCAGTGGTGAAACCATTCCTGTGATAAATCCAGCGAATGGTGAGGTAATTACAGAGGTAACAAGTAGTACGCGCTCTGACGCTATTTCGGCCATTAATGCGGCTAAAACTGCCTTTTATCAAACGCGAGAGTGGCGGGATATGAGTAGTCAGGATCGCTCAGAAATACTGTTGAAAATCGCTGCAAAAATTGATGAGAAAAGGGCCGAGCTAGCATATTTAGATACGATTGATAATGGTAAGCCACTACGAGAAGCAGAGGGGGATATTGATGACGCTTATCATTGTTTTCAATACTATGCTGGCTTAATCAAAGCACCTCACGGTGGCGTATATGATGTGAATGATGGTTTTGGTAAGATGCACAGCTATACGATTCATGAGCCGGTTGGTGTTTGTGGTCAAATCACACCATGGAATTATCCGCTACTCATGGCGACTTGGAAGCTAGCACCAGCACTTGCGGCAGGGAATAGCATTGTCTTTAAACCGAGTACTGAAACTCCATTATCAACGATTGCATTATTTGAAATATTTGACGAAGTCGGCTTGCCGAGGGGCACGGTTAACTTAGTGCTTGGTTCAGGCAGTCGTGTTGGTCAAGAACTTGCCGAAAGTGCTGATGTAGATATGGTTACGTTTACTGGAAGCACAGAGGTGGGACAGGGTATTATGCGTGCTGCAGCAAGTAATGTTAAAAAAATTGGACTAGAGCTAGGCGGTAAGTCGCCAAATGTCATTTTTGCCGATGCTGATTTGGAAGGTGCAGTCGAATGGGCAATGATTGGTATTTTTTTCAATCAAGGTGAGGTTTGTTCAGCAGGCTCAAGAATCATTATTGAAAAATCACTCAAGGATAAATTTGTCAAGCGTTTAGCTGAACGTGCGAATGCGATTAAGATTGGTAACGGCTTAGATAATCCAGATATGGGACCATTAGTTTCTAAAAAACATTTGAAAACTGTTTTGTCATATATTAAAAAGGGAAAAGCAGAGGGTGCAAAATTAGTTTGTGGTGGTAAGCAGCTCACGACTGGTGACTACCAGAAAGGCTTCTTTATTGAGCCAACAATTTTTGATGATTGTACCTCCGAGATGACAATTGTTAAGGAAGAAATATTTGGACCAGTTGTAACCATTCAAACCTTTGAGACCGAATCAGAGGCCATAAGCCTAGCCAATGATACAATTTATGGCTTAGCTGGTGCCGTATTTACAAATGATGGCGCTCGTGCCTTACGCGTAATTAAAGAAATTCGAGCAGGGATTACTTGGATTAATGCTTATAATCCAACATTTAATGAAGCACCCTGGGGTGGCTATAAGATGAGTGGCATTGGTCGAGAATTAGGAGTTCATGGTTTAGCAGAATATCAGGAGGTTAAGCAGATTAATATTAATCTTAAACCAGGTCCAGTTGGCTGGTATGAAAAATAAGCTATAAATAGAAGCCGTATCCACGCTCTAAAAAAACTAATATAAAAGTAGCATTTATTTATTGTGAGAGCCCAAAGCTAGCTTTCTTGTTTGGCATAGCACGGCACAATATTAATTGCTACTTTTTTGAATTATAAATTGTATTATTGATTTATCTGATTTTAAAGACTTCCTAATTCGATTTTCTGGCTGTCTAAAAACCAATAATCATGGTAATCACCCTTCAAAGCACTAAATGGAATTGATTTTATTCCCTTATTATTTAGCTGCTTTTCGAGATAATTCTTTAGAATCCATGGCGCTTCGATTGACTTAACCGCTAAATTGAGGATTTCTTCTATCGTTTCTGAGTTTGTATTTAAGGCAACGGCAATCTCCGATTTTGAAATGTCTAATAATTCAAAATTAGCGTTAAATTCCTTAATAGTATCTATTTTCTGTTGTGTGGTTAGAGACATATTTAAAACTCCTTCATCGTTTGAAAATGCACTATAATCGTAGCCCATTTTCTATGTTTATGCAAATATTAATGATTTTATTTAATTAAGCTTCCTACAGTTCAGGTTGTCAAGTAATCGATTTAATGCTAAAATCAAAAAGACAAATGATAATGATTATCAGTCGCAACTATATTATTGGAGGTTTATTTTGAAGAAAAAATTATTTGTGGTGAGTACTATGGTGCTTTCATTGTTTATAGCCGGTTGTAGTCAAAATGACAGTGCTTCTAAGACGGATACTAGTACGAGTGAGTCAAGCGCGGTAGCTAAAGAAGGGACAGTTAAATATTTAGGAACTGAATATACTGTTAAATATCCAACAGACAAAATTGTAACTGCAAGCTTTGAAGCAATGGAGGATGCTGCGGCACTTGATGTGCAGCCAATTGGTGCGGTAACAATTTCTGGTGAAATGCCAAGCTATTTAAAAGATAAGCTAGGGGATAAGGTAACAAACGTTGGCGATAAATTTGGACCGGATGTAGAGTCTGTAACTGCATTATCGCCAGATGTGATTTTAGGCAGTACGAAATTTGATGATGAGGTGACCAATAATCTAAATAAAATTGCACCGACCATTAATGTTTCTCATAAATCGGCTGATTGGGCTGACAATTTGAAATTATTAGGCACGCTATCAGGCAAATCAGCTGAAGCGGAGAAGTTAGTTTCAGATTATAATGATGATTTATCGACTTTTAAAGAAGCAAACAGTAGTATTTCTGATCAGAAAATCCTAATGATCAGGATTAGAGAGGGCGAGCTGTGTATTTATGGTCCCGACTTTTATTATAACCCAATGCTTTATAATGATTTAGGCTTTGCTATACCAACTGAAGTATCAAGCATAACTTCACAAACAACAATTTCAACAGAGCAGGTAGCAAAAATAGATGCTGATATTATTTTAGTCCAATTTATTGATTCAGAAAATGAAGGCTTTACAACTGCTTTAGATGATTTGAAGGCAAATCCAATTTGGAAAAGTGTACCTGCAGTTGCCAATAATAAAGTTTATTATAATATTGTAGACGGTGGTTATCAGGGTGGTACTTATTTAAGTAAGGAAGTAATGCTTAAAGCAATAAAGGATGATGTGATTGATTAGAGAGGAAATTAAGCAATGAAAACTAGGTCGTTTATATGGATACTAATAATTTGCGTACTAATTGCTTTGTTTAGTTTTCTTGCCTTGACCTTTGAAATGAATAATGCATTCTCTATATTAAAAACTGCAATATTTAATTATGATATGTCAAACCAGGAGCACGTGATCATTTTGTCTCGAGTTGCGCGCGTTTTGGTTGCAATTTTAGTTGGTGCTGCGCTTTCTTTAAGTGGCTTTATCATGCAGTTACAGTACCAAAATGATTTGGCAGATCCATCATTAATGGGTGTTAGTGATGGTTCAGCCCTAGTTATTGTTGTCAGTATGATTTTCATGCCTCAGTCCACCATGATTGAGCGCATGATTTTTTCAGTTTTGGGTTCTTTTTTTGCTTATCTGCTTATCACTGCATTTTACCGTCTTGCCTTTATCAATCAATCTAAGCTTTCATTTCCACTAATTGGTATCGTGATTAGTATGCTGCTTAATAGTATTACAACTTTTTTAGTGAGCTATTTTAATATAGCCCAATCAGTTAGCGCTTGGTACAATAGCAGGCTTTATCGAGTTTCTCTTTCAGATGTTATTTATTTTTTACCGATACTTTTAATCCTAATTTTATTAGTATTGATTTTCAGAAGACAGATGGATGTTTATGCTTATGGTGAGGCACTTACAGTTGCATTAGGAATGAATCGAAAACGCTGGTATCGTTTTTTTAGCCTAATTGTTGTTATCCTAACAGGAGTCAGTGTCGCAATCGTTGGTCGTATTGCATTTGTGGGCTTGATTGTGCCACATATGGTTAAATTAGTAATTGGTAAGCGTTATTCCAAAGCTGTCTTCTTTGTGCCATTGGTTGGTGCTTTAATTGTTCTGATCAGTGATTATTTATCAAGGTATGTTAATTATCCTTTTGAAACACCTGTTGGTGTCGTGATTGCCTTAATGGGTGTACCAATCTTTTTATTTTTAATAAGGAGAGGAGCAGGGAGTCAATAATGTCTAAATTTTTTTCTAAGCTGCTAGTGCTCCTAATCCTATTATTAGCGATTTATTTTTCGTTAACTTCTGGCAGCTACGATATTTCCGAGAAGGAATTATTTGATTTGTTATTTTATAATACTGGTAGTGAGCAAGCAAAATTAATAATTTGGGAATTTAGAATACCTAGATTAATTTTGGCAGCATCGGTTGGTGGTGCTTTATCGGTTGCAGGGTATATTTTACAGGCGATGACTCGAAATCCAATTGCAGATTCGGGTTTGTTAGGTGTTAATTCAGGTGCGGCCTTTGGTAGTGTTTTTTATTATTTTTTAGTTGGTAGCTATTTTTCTGATGCGACGTCAGCCCAAAGTATCTCTTTAGTATTATTCGGTTTAATTGGTGCAATAATAGCGTTAATGCTTAATTTCTTTTTGTCGCTGAATCGTTTTGGGGTCAGCATGCCAAGATTTATTTTGAATGGTATTGGGATTAGTACGGGCTTTGCTGCCCTGACGACCTATTTTTCTTTAAAAATTAATGCGGATGACTACTCAAGGGTGAATAACTGGTTGGAGGGTTCTATTAGTCAAGCGAACTGGCAGCTGGTTGGGCAGCTATTACCATGGATTCTGGTCACTTTGCCCTTGGTATTTATATTTAGTAAGCAATTAGAATTGTTAAGATATTCTGATGAGCAGCTGCAAAACATTGGTTTTTCAAGTGGTCGCTGGCGCATTGCTTTTATCTTTGTAGCGTCCATCTTAATTTGTGCGAGTGTAGTTGTTGCAGGTAATGTCACGTTTGTCGGCTTATTAGTACCACATCTAACTATGAAATTGGTCAAACGCCAATCTAAATGGTTGCTGCCATTTATTTTTATTAACGGTATGAGTCTTGTTATTTTTTGTGATACCTTTGTCAAAAATGCTTTTGCACCAAATGAATTACCTTTAAATGCTATGATGGGATTATTAGGTATTCCATATTTAATTTTAGTATTTTTCAATCAAAACAAGAAACGAAAGCGAGCAGATTAAGATAATGAAATTAATTAATAAAAAAGTTGATAATTATTATTTAGATATATATTATCCAGAGTCCATTAAAGCTGATAAAAAACTGCCAGTCTTATATGTTTTGGATGGCGATGCCTTTACGCAAACTATCGCTGAAGCCGTTAAGCTGCAAACGCGAAATTCTCCAAAAACCGGCGTTCAGCCAATGATTATTGTTGGTATCTGTTATCGTGATCAATCCCCATTTAGTCGTGATCGTCGTTTTATTGATTATACGCCAGCCCAAAAAAAGGTAGCTGATCCTCAAGATATTCGTAGTCAGCTGCCTGCTGGTGGTGGTATTGAGCTCTTTCTTAAGGTCGTAAAGCTAATTCATCAGTTGATTTCGGATGAATTTTCAATTGACTCACGAAAAGTAGGCTTTTATGGTCATTCATTAGGCGGCTTATGTGTTTTGGAATGCCTATTGAGAAAAGAAATGTCTTTTTTAACAGATTATTTAGCGGTCAGTCCGTCACTTTGGTGGGATCAAGAGGCATATTTTGAGAAGCTAAACCAGATTAATGGTAATATACTAAGAAATCGACGGGTGATGATTAGTGTTGGTTCAAGGGAAGGTGATATGGTGCCACTCGCAAAAAGGGCAGCTTCTTGGTTTCAGGCTAATCAATTTGCTGAAAAAGTGTCATTTTATTTGGCAGAAGATGAAAATCACATGTCTGTCGTTTTTACGACGATTAGTCGGTATTTGCGCTGGTTTAGTTCAAATGAAAGGAAATAATAATGGCAAAGAAAGTACTATCAGCTAGTGGCTTAAAGCTTAGCTATCAGCAAAAGTCAATTATTGAAAATTTAGATATTGCTTTTATTGAAAAGAAAATAACTGTTATTATTGGACCAAATGGCTGTGGAAAATCGACCTTATTAAAGGGATTAGGTCGAATTTTGGCACATGATTCTGGGGAAATATTTTTAAATCAACGAAATTTAGCAGAGCTTTCTACCAAGGAGATTGCACAGCAGCTGGCCTTCTTGCCACAAGGCGCCACCTCACCAGAGGATGTGACAGTCCATGACGTTGTTTCGATTGGCAGATATCCTTACCAAGGTATTTTACAAAAGAAAACGAATCAGGATGAACAGATTATTGATGAAGTATTAAGAGAAACTGGCTTATTAGCACTAGCGGATGAAAATGTTCAATATTTATCCGGTGGTCAAAAGCAACGTGTATGGATTGCGATGGCGCTAGCACAAAAAACACCTATTATTTTATTAGATGAACCAACTACATATTTAGATTTGGGTCATCAATTAGAAATATTGAACCTGCTTAAACGTCTAAATAAAGAGAAGGACCTAACAGTTATCATGGTTTTACATGATTTGAATTTAGCAGCACGCTTTTCAGATTGGATGATTGGAATGAAAAATGGTGCCATTTGTTATCAAGGTACAGCTAGGGAAGTTATGACAGAGCTGGTATTGAAAGATCTGTTCAATATAAATGCTTATCTAGGGGTTGATCCTGTTGATGGCAGTCCAATCTGTTTAAGGTTTGAGTGAATTCTTTTAATACAACTGATGAGATGATAATAGGACTTAGAATGCATAGAATGATTTAGTTTGACATCTGTCATACAAATGCGTATGATATTAAACAGATATTGCTTTTAGAAGAATGGGTATTTTTATAGCTCTGTTTTTAGCGAACTTGGGATAGTGTGAGCCGGGTATTATCTATGAAAATCAGGCACTTTTTAGCAAGTAAGTAAGCTGCTGACAGATTGTCAGAAGTAGGGTGGAACCGCGAGAAATCGTCCCTGCACACATTTTTTTGTGTGCAGGGCCTTTTTGCCATTGCCATGATGGATTATGCTTTAGCGCATAGGCTTACCAATAATGTTTTAAAATAGTAAGCCGTCCAGCATGGCACACTTGAGCGGTCACGCTCACAGTGTTTCCTCTAAAAAGCCCTAATGACCGATTAGTACCGTACAAACTTTGTAGTTCTTGAGCTGGATTAGTGGCATCAACGGAAGGAGCTTCGTTCATCAGAATTATAAGTATTCTCTATTTATTAGCATAGAAGAATAGGAGGTAGTCAGGCTGTTAGAGCTAGACTAAATACCAACGTGAATAACAATTTTCTGATAATTTCGTGGTAGTTTTCAGAAATAAGTGAAAGTAACATTCGGATATTATTTCAAATGTAAATCAAATTTAAAGGATAATAGGAGGCAATTATGGGTCAAGCGTTAACTTTTCAGGATATTATTTTAACTTTACAAAAATTTTGGTCAAAGCAGGGCTGTATGCTCATGCAAGCATATGATGTTGAAAAGGGTGCGGGTACAATGAGTCCGTATACTTTTTTACGTGCAATTGGACCTGAGCCTTGGAATGCCGCTTATGTCGAGCCCTCTCGGCGCCCAGCGGATGGTCGTTATGGCGAAAATCCAAATCGATTGTATCAGCATCACCAATTTCAAGTAGTAATGAAGCCTAGTCCGGATAATATTCAAGAGCTATATTTGGAAAGCTTGTCATTATTAGGCATTGATCCCTTGGCACACGACATTCGTTTTGTTGAGGACAACTGGGAAAATCCTTCAACAGGCTCAGCAGGACTTGGCTGGGAGGTATGGCTGGATGGCATGGAGATTACTCAATTTACTTACTTTCAGCAGGTCGGTGGCTTACCGACTCAACCTGTGACCTCAGAAGTAACCTATGGCCTAGAGCGTCTCGCTAGCTATATTCAAGATGTTGACAATGTTTATGACATTGAATGGGTTGAAGGTGTTAAATATGGTGAAATCTTTAAGCAACCGGAATTCGAGCATTCAAAATATAGCTTTGAAATTAGTAATCAGGATTTATTATTAACGTTATTTGAGGAATTTGAAACTGAAAGCAAGCGGGCGATTTCTGAAGGATTGGTGCACCCAGCCTATGATTATGTCTTGAAATGCTCTCATGTTTTTAATCTGCTTGATGCACGCGGTGCGGTTTCGGTTACTGAGCGTGCTGGTTATATTGCTCGTATCAGAAATTTAGCTAAAACGGTTGCGAAGCAATTTGTAGCGGAACGTAAAAAGCTTGGCTATCCATTATTGGATGAGATGACACGACAAGAATTATTAAAAGCGGAGGGCGAATAGGATGAGTCAGATTTTTTTATTAGAGATTGGTTTAGAGGAAATGCCGGCTTATTTGGTAACAAGTAGTGTTGAACAGCTTGCTGAAAAGACGGCGAAATTCTTAGATGATGTCCGTTTATCCTATGACTCAATCGAAACTTTTTCAACACCAAGACGACTTGCGATTAAAGTTAATCATTTAGCTGATAAGCAAACCGCTGTTTCCAAGCTAGTTAAAGGTCCTGCCAAAAAAATTGCACAGGATGACGCTGGAAATTGGAGCAAGGCAGCCTTAGGATTTATGCGTAGTCAGGGCGCTTCAGAATCAGATTTAATTTTCAAAACATTAAAAGGCATAGACTATCTTTATGTTGAAAAATCAGAGGAAGGTAAACCAGCCGCACAAATATTACCTAAAATAGCAGAGGTTGCAGAACGTTTAACCTTCCCAGTATCAATGCACTGGGCAAATTTTGATTTTAGCTATATTCGTCCAATTCATACGGTAGTAGCACTATTAGACAATGAAATACTGCCATTACAAATTTTTAATATCAAAGCAAATCGCATTAGTCGAGGTCACCGTTTCTTAGGACAAGAGGTGCGTATTCAATCAGCAGATAGCTATCTGGAAGATTTAAAAAGTGTTTTTGTATTGGCTGATGAAAAAGAGCGCAAGGTATTAATTCAATCGCAAATTGCTAAGCTTGCCAAGGCTAATGATTTAGTGATTGAAACTGATTTATCCTTACTAGAAGAGGTTAATAATTTGGTGGAATATCCAACGGCTTTTCTAGGTAGCTTCAATCCGAAATATTTGGCGCTACCAGAAGAGGTTCTAGTAACCTCAATGCGCGGTCATCAGCGGTTTTTCGAGGTGAGACAGCTATCTGGTGAATTAGCACCACATTTTGTTTCTGTACGCAATGGCAATGATACGGCGATAGATAATGTCATTCGTGGTAACGAAAAAGTATTAGTTGCCCGCTTAGAAGACGCTGAATTTTTCTGGCATGAGGATCAGAAGTTAAAAATTGCCGATTTAGTCGAAAAATTAAAAATTGTAACTTTTCATGAAAAAATCGGCTCAACCTATGAGCATATGGTCAAGGCTGGAAAGATTGCCAGCATAATTAGTCAACGTTTAGGGCTTTCAGAGGCAGTAGCTGCTAATATTCAGCGTGCAAGTGAAATCTATAAATTTGATTTAGTTACCAATATGGTTGGTGAATTTGATGAATTGCAAGGCATTATGGGCGAAAAATATGCCTTATTACAGGGTGAAAAACCAGAAGTCGCCCAAGCAATTCGCGA
The DNA here is from genome assembly GCF_013155265.1 of Enterococcus sp. MMGLQ5-1. GTDB lineage: Bacteria > Bacillota > Bacilli > Lactobacillales > Streptococcaceae > MMGLQ5-1. Next base: position 32,748 of record NZ_JABJXU010000002.1, read on the forward strand.
ACATTATTTACCTGACGGGGCGGATAGTGATTTACCTCAATCAATAGAGGGCGCAGTCTTAGCAATTAGTGATAAGTTAGAAACCTTGTTATCCTTCTTTACTGCTGATTTGATTCCAAGCGGCTCTAATGATCCCTATGCACTGAGACGGGCTACTGCTGGTGTGGTTCGGATTATTGAGGCATTCGGTTGGCAAATTGATTTGAATCAGCTTACTGTTGAAATTTATCAGGCAATTGAAGGCTATCAAAATCAGCAATCGGTTGCAGAATTTATCAGAGCTAGAATTGAGCGTCAATTATTGGATGAGGGGTATCCACGTCAATTAATTACTGCAGTCTTGGCATCTGAACATAAGTCAATCGAAGCACTTAAAACGGTGATTGAAGCTATTCAAGCAACTCAATCAGCACCAGATTATAAGCTCTATGTTGAAAATTTAAGTCGTGTTTTAAATTTAGTTAAAGAAACAGTCGATAGCTCTGTCAAACCTGAATTATTTGAAAATGAATTTGAATCAGACTTATATGAAAAAGCTGTTCAAATTGCTTCAGAAAACCTAGACTTGAAAGCATTGCTTGCTCGACTATTTGAATTATCACCAGTAATTGAACTATATTTTGATTCAACAATGGTTATGGTTGAGGATAATCAAGTTAAAGCGAATCGCTTAGCAACCTTATCATTGGTTAAAAAGCTAATTTTAAAAGTTGCTGATTTTAGTAAAATTAGTGTTAAATAATTGGCTATTTAGCAGAAGAGTGATCCATAAAGGAGGTAAATAATGGACGACAAAAAAGTGGCACGGATTAATGAGCTTGCTGCTAAAGCGAAGCAAGAGGGGCTAACAGAAGCTGAAAAGGTGGAGCAGAAGGCCTTGAGAACAGAGTATGTCAAATCATTAAAAGCTAATCTGCGTCAGCACATTGAAGGTATTAAAGTGGTTGATGAGGCTGGAAAGGATGTTACACCTGAAAAGCTAAAAGAGATTCAACGCCAAAAAGGAATTCACGGCAGGAAACCAAGTGATAAATAATATTTTAGAGCTGATGAAAATCAGCTCTTTTTTGAATGTTTAAACTTAAAGGTTCAATGTTAAATCGGACTGATTTGACTAAACTGATTAATATGGATGCCAGGAGGATACTGTCCTTTAGTTAGTGGTGCTCAAATTACATAGAGTGCTGAGGTTTTAGAAAAAACTTCTAAATTAAGCTTCTTGCTTTTCAGAAACAATCCCAAGTTCACGTGTTTTAGGACGATATGACTTTTTTTCTGCTCAATATAAATAAAAAATGGGTTGAAATATTTATCGGATCAATTTATTATAAAGCCCATTTCAAAAAAAGACTTTTAAAAGCTTTAAGCTTTTAAAAGTCTTTTTGAGTTTAACGAATTAATTTTTAAATGAATGGATTGGCGCAGGGATATGACCGCCTCGCGCTATAAATAAATCTGATTTTTTGGAATTAACCTTCATCACTGGTGCTGTACCTAGCAGTCCACCAAATTCAATTTGATCGCCGACCTTTGAATCCTTAGTTGGAATAATCCGAACGGCAGTTGTTTTTTGATTAATGACACCGATTGCAGCCTCGTCTGCAATCATGGCAGAAATGGTAGCAGCATTTGTATCACCTGGAATGGCTATCATATCTAGTCCAACTGAGCAGATGGCAGTCATTGCTTCTAGTTTTTCAAGATTTAGTGAGCCATCATTGACAGCAGCAATCATACCTTCATCCTCAGAAACTGGAATAAATGCACCTGATAAACCGCCAACATGGTTACAGGCCATCACACCACCTTTTTTGACAGCGTCATTTAATAGCGCTAAAGCGGCTGTTGTACCATGGGTACCCACCTGCTCTAAGCCCATTTCCTCAAGAATACGAGCAACTGAGTCACCAACTGCTGGGGTTGGTGCTAGTGATAAATCAACAATACCGAATTCAACACCTAAGCGTTTGCTAGCTTGCTCGCCGACGAATTGACCCATCCGTGTAATTTTAAAGGCAGTTTGCTTAACTGTTTCAGCAACGATATCAAAGCTTTTGCCGCGAACCTTTTCTAAGGCTCGTTTGACTACGCCGGGACCAGATACGCCTACGTTAATCACGACATCAGCCTCACCAACACCATGAAAAGCACCAGCCATGAAGGGATTATCCTCAACGGCATTGGCAAAAACGACTAATTTTGCACAGCTCATGTCATCTAGATCAGCTGCTTTTTTAATCACAATGCCCATGTCACGAACAGCGTCCATATTGATACCTGTCTTAGTTGAGCCAACATTAACTGAAGAACAGACAAAATCAGTTTGCGCAAGTGCTTGTGGAATGGAATCAATTAAGATTTTATCCCCTTTTTGATAGCCCTTTTGAGCAAGCGCAGTGAAGCCACCAATAAAGTTTACACCAATTTTTTTGGCCGCGCGATCTAGTGCTAGCGCGAATTTAACGTAGTCTTTTTCATCAGTAGCAGCACCGATAATTGAGATAGGCGTAACGGAAACACGCTTATTGATAATTGGAATTCCAAATTCGTCTTCAATTGCCTTGCCAACAGCCACTAAATTTTTAGCCTTGGTTGTAATTTTTTGGTAGATTTTCTCGCAGGCAAGATCAATATTTGAATCAATACAATCTAAAAGCGAAATCCCCATTGTAATCGTTCGAATGTCGAGGTTTTCTTCCTCAATCATCTTAATTGTTTCTAGTATTTGCGTTGTTTCCAAAGAATCTCACCCCATAGTAATTTGTTAGTTAGTAACACATAATTTCAAAGCACATAATTTATTAATGTATTGATAATCCTACTAGATTATAATTTATGCATTGCATTGAAAATTTCTTCGTTCTGAATATGGATTGAAACACCGAGCTTTTCTCCGAGCTCTTTAAGTGCAACGCTAGCCTCTTTGACACTAATGCCCTCTTTGGCTTCGACCATCATCATCATGGTGAAGTAGTCGTTTAAAATTGTTTGAGTTACATCAATAATATTAATTTCTAATTCAGCTAATTTTGCTGAGACACCGGCAATAATACCGACCTTATCCTTACCAATAACAGTTACGATTGCTTTCACTTAAACACCACTTTCTAATTTTTTCTAACCCATTATACCTTAAAAATAGCAGATTGTAGCTAAACATCAGCTATTATTTGAAAATTTAGATGAATTATTCGGGTTTAATTATTAAGGATTAGCCAATAATAATTTTTTCACTTGGATACTCATAGCCTAGGTCACGAGTTTGCTTAGGTACAAAGAGCATTAAAATGTAGAGTGTACCGACACGACCGATAAACATCAATAACGCAATGGTGATTTTGCCGATAGTGTCTAACTGGTCGGTAATCCCTAATGAAAGTCCTGTGGTTCCAAAGGCACTTGCAACCTCAACGACGATTGAAATCATACTTAAGCTAGGCTGAGTTGCCATTAGAATTAAAACAGCAGCAAAGCAAAAAATCAGCGATAAATTTAGCACGACGACTGATTTTTGAATGTCACTTTGATCAATTCGTCTCCCAAACAGATTAACATTTGTTTCGCCCTTTAAAAAGGCAATTAAATAGAGAAAGACAATGGCAACAGTCGTTGTTCTAATCCCACCACCAACTGAGCTAGGACTGGCGCCGATAAACATTAAGACACTCATAAATAACAAGGTATTTGGTTGAAAATCACTGAGGTGATTAATTTGGAGCCCCGCATTTCGTGTGCTCATTGAATAGAAAAAGGCATTCAGTACCTTTTCGGGCGTACCCATGAATTGGTAAAGATGGTTATTTTCAAAATTATAAATTACAATTCCGCCAACGATAAACAGAACTAAAAAACTGGTGACTGCAATCTTGGTAAAAAGACTGAAGCGATATGGCAATCGTTTTTTTTGAAACTGATAGGAGACAAAATCGGTTGTTTCTAAGAGCACTGGAAAGCCAATGCTGCCAATGAACATCAGCAGCATAATCCATAATAAAAAGCTATTATGCTGGGCAAATGGCAGCAGGGACTCACCAGTGACATCAAATCCAGAGTTTGTGACGGCGGATACGGATTGGAAAATACCCCAAAATAGACTTTCACGTATCGTCGCAAAGTCATTATTTAAATAAAAGTAAGTCCCAAAGGCAAGACCAAAAAAGATTTGTAGCGAGATTAAAATAATTAGTGTTCGCTTGATTAAACGAACCACACCAGATAGTCGTGGTTGATTCATATCAGTCATAATCAACTGTCTTTGGCGGAGTGTAATTTTTCTTTTAGATATAATAAAAAAGAAGGTTGAAATCATCATAATGCCAAAGCCGCCGACTTGAAATAAAACTTCTAATAAGATGACACCGTATTGATTAAAAACAGTATGAATGTCAAAGGTTGATAAACCAGTAACGCTGACAGTAGATATAGCCATAAAAATTAAATCAATTAAGGGCACATCTGAGTTTGGCTGTCTAAAGATTGGTAATGAAAAAAGGAGCAAGGCAATCAAAGTTAGGATGACATAGTAAGTGACAATAATTTGAATTGAACTAAATTTACTAGCAATAAATTTGCGATAGCTTTTTTGGAACAAGCGAAAAAATTTTGTTGAAATAGTCATATTACACCTCATGGATAGCATATCATTTTTTGCGACATTCGTCAGATAGATTATTTAGTTTATATAATTTTATTATTTGATATTGACTTTAATATTTATTATTGATAAATTTAGTAGGCGATAATGATAATCATTATCAATTATAGGGTGACTTAAAATTAGAGATTATTAAAATTCTAATTTATCTGGGAGGTAATTTCTGTTGTGCTAAAGGATCAAACATTTCGTTTTACATTATTCTGGTCTTTTATTTTTATTATATTAATCACATTTTCAATTGGGATTTCGGTTAGTAATGGTCAGGCCTCGATCTCATTAGAGGATGTTTTGCAGATTGTGCTCTATAAGCTATCTAACGGTAATATTGGTCAAATTGATAAGATACCGCCGCAGGCAACCAATATTATTTGGTTTATTCGTTTTCCACGCGTGCTTTTAGCTGCATTGGTTGGGATGGGCTTGGCCACAAGTGGTGCTGTGATGCAGGCTGTTGTCCAGAATCCGCTAGCTGATCCGTATATTTTAGGTATTTCATCTGGCTCATCGCTTGGTGCAACCTTTGCGATTATTATTGGCTTTGGTTCATCGGGACTGCTGTCACAATTTGGTGTTGGTATTGGCGCTTTTTTAGGCGCAATGGCAGCAACCTTTACTGTATTACTTCTATCAAGCATTGGTGGCAGAATGACAAGCGTCAAGCTTGTTTTATCAGGGTCAGTAATCAGTGCCCTATTTGGCTCCGTTTCAAATTTGATTGTTTCTGTCGGTGCCAATAATGTCGAAGGTATCAAAACCTTGACTTTTTGGCTAATGGGGAGTCTCGCTTCTTCAAGCTGGTCAAAGCTACCACTTGTTGTGGTTGTCGTGTCGCTTATTGTTATTTTTTTTATGACGCAATCACGTATTTTAAATGTTATGCTTTTGGGTGACGAAGCAGCCAGTACACTAGGGGTACCACTTGGTAAATATAGACGTATTTATATGGGATTAACCTCACTTGTAACGGGGGTAATAGTTGCTAATTCAGGCATGATTGGTTTTGTTGGTCTAATTGTGCCACACATTGTCAGAGGTCTTTTTGGCTCTAACTTTAAACGTAATTTACCAATTACAGCAATTTTTGGTGCTTTATTTATGATTTGGGCAGACTTGATTTCTAGAGTGATTATTAAAAATATTGAATTACCAATTGGAATCATTACTTCTTTAATTGGCGCACCACTCTTTATCTATATCATTGTCCGCAAGGGTTACAATTTTGGAGGTAATGAATGAAATTAAGCGTTGAAAAAATTAGCGTTGCAATTGCAAAGCAAGAAATTGTTAAGGGAATTTCATTAGAGGTACCAGCAAAAAAAATTGTTGGTTTAATTGGTGCAAACGGCTCCGGAAAATCAACTCTTTTAAAGAGTATCTATAAAAGTGTTGTGCCAAGTAGTGGATCGGTATATCTTGATGATTTGGATATACTAAAGACTTCCAATAAAAAGGCAGCACAGCAGATGAGTGTCGTTGGACAGTTTAATGCCCTAAATTTTGATTTAACAGTTGAGCAAATGGTCTTACTTGGTCGAACACCGCACAAGAAAATGCTTGAAAACGACAATGCAAAGGACTTTCAAATTGTTAAGCAAGCACTTGAGCAAACTAATTTAACGCAATATGCTAAGAGAAGCTATCAATCACTTTCTGGTGGTGAGAAGCAAAGAATTATTTTAGCAAGGGCAATTGTTCAGGAGCCTAAGTGTTTAATTTTGGATGAGCCGACCAACCATTTAGACATCCGCTTTCAATTGGAAATTTTAGAGCTAGTAAAACAATTAAATGTGACTGTTTTGGTTGCGCTGCATGACTTGGAGTTGACCGCTGCCTATTGTGATTATATCTATGCTCTAAAGGATGGTGAGGTTATCGCAAGTGGTGTGCCAAAGGAAGTATTAACCCCAGAGCTAATTGAAAAAATTTATGGTGTTCATTGCTCAGTCTATGAAAATCCAATTACGAAACATTTAGGCTTTGCTTACTATTTATAAAATAAAAAATATAATTATAAGGAGATATAATGAAAAAGGTTCTATATTTGGTGGCTAGTTTGATAGCTATTTTATTTTTGGCGAGCTGTAGCTCAAATAATCAAACTGAGGATAAAGGTGGAGATTCTACAGATGGCAAAACAACCTATCCTCTGACAATTGAAAACTATACGAGAGCAGAGAGCGGTTCTAAATGGACTAAAAAGGACCAAACCTTTGATAGTGCTCCAAAAAGTGTAGTTGCTAATGTTCGTCCAATGGCAGAGCTGTTATTACATTTAGGCTTACAGGATTCAATTAGTGGTGTCGGTGGTGTCTTTGGTGAGGCTGATGAATCGGTTGCTGATCAATTTTCTAAGTTAAAAAATCTTGGTGATTCATACATCTCACAGGAAGTAACCTTAAGCGCTAATCCTGACTTAGTATTTGGACGAAGTGGCCTTTTCGATAATGCAGAATGGGGAACTGGTACTGTTGATTCCTTAAATGAGATGGGAATTAATACTTATGTGATGGCAACCTCAGTTAACGGTGGTACCTTTGATTCTATTTATGATGATTTAGATAATCTAGGTAAAATTTTTAATGTGCAGGAAAAGGCTTCAAGCTTTGCTTCAGAGATTAAAGCACGTCAGGATAAGCTTGAGGATTCATTAAGTGGGATTAAAACGCAGAAAACCTTTGCCTATATTCATTCTAATGATCCAGAAAATATTTCTGTCTATTCTTTGAAGGACGAAAGCTTTACCTTAAGCCTGTTTAAAATGTTAAAAATGAAACACGTATTTAATGATGTGGATGAAACTGAATTAAATGTTGAGGCTTTAATTGAAGCAGACCCCGATATTTTAATTATTCCAACATGGGATGAAACGGATGGCGCTCAAAAAATGGTAGAGGGTCTACTTAGTAGCTCCAAGGTTTCGAGCCTGAAAGCAGTGAAAAATAAAGCAATTTATATTATGGATTATAATTATTTATTTGGCTATAGCTATCAGTCATTGGATGGTGTAGAGCAACTGGCCAAAGCAATTTATCCAGATTTAGTTGAGGAATAAATCCTTAATAGAGATAGCTAAAAAAGCGGACATGATAATAAATGTCTGCTTTTTTTAGATAAATTAATTTTTTTCATGAATTACATTAATGCCAAGAACGGTTAAATGACCATTGCTTACCAATTTGATGACTAGCTCGGCTAAGCGCTGTGGCTCAATTTGATCTTGATTTTGGACCCACCAAACAAGTGTGCCGACAAAAATACTTGTTAGATAAGCAATAACAAAGTCAATGGGCACATTAGCACCATTATTTTTTACTTCAACTGTTTTGAAAATATCATCATACTGTTCATTTAGCATTTTGACAAATTTTTCAGTAATTATTTCTTTATTACTACTAGATATTAAAGCTTTTGCCACTGCAGGATTTTTTTTTAGATTATCATAAAATCGAGTGAGCAGCTTTTTAATATGCTTGACTTCAACGTTATCTGCTTGAACAATTTCAGAAGATTTCAATAGAAAAGAAAAACGCTTCATAAATTCGTCTAGAATTTGATCAAAAAGATCCTGCTTATCCTTGTAATGTGCATAAAAAGTTGCTCGATTAATCATCGCTTCTTCAGCAATATCTTGAATTGTAACCTTATCAAACCCTTTTTCAGCGATTAACTTTATAAATGCTTCATTAATCAATTTATTCGTCCGTTTAATTCTTAAATCCATTATTAATCCCCCTTTTTTTTGATTTTTAAACAACAAAAATTATTTATTCGTTGTTTAAAAAACTTTTTAGCAAATATTGATGGTTGCTATTTTTCTTAAATCACTTCAATATAGATATATAGTATTTTATCAAACATTGTGTTGTTTAAAAAGTAAAAACATAATGTTAAAAGCAGAGCAGGTAAAAATTTAGGAGTAATTATGTATAGAGCAGGAATTGATGTCGGTTCTACAACAGTTAAGCTTGTGGTATTTGATCCAAGTGATAAGCTTATTTTTTCAAAATATGAGCGTCATTTTTCTGATATTAAAACGGCGGCAATCAAGGTAATAAAAGAAGCGCGGACTTTAATTGGTGATGTGGAGGCTTCAATAGCGATTACAGGCTCTGGTGGTATTGGGCTTTCTGAGGTAACAGATATCCCCTTTGTTCAAGAGGTTATTGCTGCGACAATGGCTGTTGAAAAGCTTATTCCTCAGACGGATGTGGTGATTGAGCTTGGTGGCGAGGATGCCAAGATTACCTTTTTTGATGGTGCCCTGGAGCAGAGGATGAATGGAACCTGTGCAGGAGGTACTGGTGCCTTTATTGATCAGATGGCCCAGCTTTTAAAGACGGATGCTAATGGTGTTAATGAGCTTGCAAAAAATTATCAAACGATTTATCCAATCGCTTCACGTTGTGGTGTTTTCGCAAAAACGGATGTCCAGCCTTTGATTAACGAAGGTGCGCGTCGTGAAGACATTGCGGCAAGTATATTTCAAGCAGTAGTCAATCAGACAATAGCTGGTTTAGCTGCCGGGCGTAAAATACAAGGTAATATTGCATTTTTAGGTGGCCCGCTTTTCTTTATGAGCGAATTACGCCGTCGGTTTGTCGAAACCTTAAATATTGCCCCAGAAAATATTGTATTTCCTGATAATTCGCAGCTATTTGTTGCAATGGGCGCAGCTTTAGAAGAAGAACAAATTGCCTTAAAGCTTTCAACAATTATTGAACGTTTAGAAACAGACCATTCGGAAAGCTTAGTACCGCAAAATACTTTAGAGGTATTATTTAATGATGAGGCTGAATTAGCTGAATTTCGGGCACGTCATAATCAAGCTCAGGCTAACTTTAAAGCACTAAGCGCACATCATGGTGCTGCCTATTTAGGGATTGATGCTGGTTCAACAACAACGAAGGTCGTTTTAACAGATGATGAGGGTGCTATTTTATTTGATTATTATGGTAATAATAATGGTCAGCCCTTGGAAAACGTCATTGAAGTAATTCAAACATTATATGAAAAGTTACCGGCTGATGTTTATATTGCCCAAAGCTGTGTGACAGGATATGGCGAGCATTTGATTAAAAATGCTTTGAAGGTTGATTTTGGTGAAGTTGAGACAATGGCTCATTATAAGGCTGCTAATTTCTTTCAGCCGGGCGTTGATTTTATTTTAGATATTGGCGGTCAGGATATGAAGGCGATGACGATTACTGATCAAGCCTTATCATCAATCCAATTAAATGAAGCCTGTTCATCAGGCTGTGGCTCATTCATTGAAACCTTTGCCAAGTCCATGCAATATGATGTGAAAGAATTTGCCAAGGTAGCATTACTTTCCAAGCATCCGGTCGATTTAGGCTCTAAATGTACTGTTTTTATGAATTCAAAGGTTAAACAGGTTCAAAAAGAAGGCGCGACGGTCGCGGATATTTCAGCAGGCTTGTCATACTCAGTAATAAAAAATGCCCTTTATAAAGTAATTAAAATTAAAAAGCCTGAAGATTTGGGTGAAAAGGTTGTTGTACAAGGTGGTACATTTTACAATGAGGCAGTTTTAAGAGCATTTGAAAAGGTTTCTGGCAGAGAAGTAGTCAGACCATCGATTGCAGGCTTAATGGGTGCTTATGGCTGTGCTTTAATTGCTCAAGAGCGGGCAGAAGAGCATCCAGAAACAACGCTGCTTTCGTCAGAGGAGCTAGCTGAATTTACAACCACTAAGGAATTTGTCAATTGCGGACTTTGTGAGAATCAGTGTTCGCTTACCTTGACTGTTTTTAATGATGGTCGAAAATTTGTGACAGGTAATCGTTGTGAACGCGGTGCTGAAAAGGCGATGCAAATCAAGATTGAAATTAAAAAGAAAAAAGTTAATTTAGTTGATTATAAATATAAACGTTTATTTAGCTATAAATCACTTTCAAAGAAAAAAGCAGCGCATGGTACGATTGGTATACCTCGTGTTTTGAATATGTATGAAAACTACCCTTTGTGGCATACCATTCTAACTGATCTCGGTTTTCGAGTTGTCATTAGTCCTCGTAGCGATAAAAAGCTTTACGAAAAGGGCATGGAAACAATCTCTAGTGATACTGTTTGTTATCCAGCAAAAATGGCTCATGGGCATATTGAGAGCTTAATTGAGAAAAAAGTGGATAAAATATTTTATCCGAGTGTTATTTTTGAACAGCAGGAGCAAAAAGCTGCGGAAAATCATTTCAATTGTCCAATCGTCCAAAGCTATCCCGAGGTGATTGAAAAAAACATTGATGCAATTCGTGATGGTGAGGTTGGCTATTTACATCCTTTTGTTAATTTAGCTGATGAAGAGTCTGTTGTCTTGGCATTGACGAAGGCATTTGCTGCAGATGGGATTACTGAGGCGATGGTTCGCCCAGCAGTTAGTCACGGTTTTCAAGAAATGAAGGCCTTTAAGGTTGATTTGCGCGAAAAAGCAGATGATTTGCTAATGAAGGTTAGCCTAAATAATGAAAAAGCGATTGTACTTGCTGGACGTCCTTATCATCTCGATCCTGAAATTAATCATGGTATTGCCAATGTCATAACGCAGGAAGGCTTCCATGTGTTAACTGAAGATATGGTCAGTGATATCGAGGAAGTGAGCGGCCTTCGTGTAGTGAATCAATGGGTCTATCATTCACGGCTTTATGCGGCTGCAAAATTCGTTGCCAAAAATAAAAATCTTGAGTTAGTTCAGTTAAACTCCTTTGGCTGTGGGCTGGATGCGGTGACTACTGATCAGGTTGAAGAGATTATGCGCGGCTATCATAAGCTATACACTGTATTGAAGATTGACGAAGGTAGTAATTTAGGTGCAATCAGAATTCGCTTGAGAAGTTTGAAGGCAGCAGTTAATGAGCGTGATAAGCGTAAAATTGAAATTCCGAAGCATTTTGAGTTAGCTGAACAAAATAAACCCGTTACCTTTACTAAGGAAATGCGTAAGAAGCATACTTTATTAATGCCAATGCTATCACCAATCCACCAAGAAGGATTAGTCGAGGAAGCCTTTAAATCTAGCGGTTATCATGTGGTAACATTACCAGCAATGGATCGCCAAGCGGTTGATGTTGGTTTGAAATATGTTAATAACGATTCCTGCTATCCTGCGATAATTTCGATTGGTCAGCTCATCAAGGCACTCGAATCCGGTGATTATGATTTAAATAACACATCAGTCATGATGTCGCAAACCGGTGGTGGCTGTCGGGCGACAAACTATATTCCTTTACTTCGTAAAGCATTAAAAGATGCCGGTTTTGAACAGGTGCCAGTTGTTTCAGTTTCAATGGGAAATAAGGGTGTTGAGGATACACCAGGGTTTAAAATAACGATTCCCTTTGCTAAAAGAATGTTTCTAGCGGCCATGTATGGTGATTTATTTGAGCGTGTGATTTATCGCACCCGTCCGTATGAGCTTGAAAAGGGACAGGTTAATGCGCTTTATGATTATTGGGTAGAAAAGGCTAGGAAAAATGTTAGGAATGGTTCGTTTACGCAATTTAACTATTATATGAAACGGATTATCAAGTCATTTGATACCACACCAATTTCTGATGAACGTAAGCCACGTGTTGGTGTTGTTGGTGAAATTTTAGTTAAGTACGCGCCAACAGCAAATAATGATATTGTGGGAATTATTGAGTCTGAGGGTGCAGAGGCTGTCGTTCCAGATTTGATTGGCTTCATGAATTACTCGCTCTATAATCAAATTTGGAAGTCCGAAGAGCTTAATATGAGCAGTAAATCTGGTAAGCTTTCAAAATTAATGATTGATTTCATTGAATTTGTTGAGAAGCCAATGCATAAGGCTTTAGTTAATTCAGAACGCTTTGATGGTATTAATTCAATCTACGATATTGCTAATGAGGCATCAAATGTCATTTCAATTGGTAATCATACTGGTGAAGGCTGGTTCTTAACTGGTGAAATGATTGAATTACTTGAAAATAAAGTGAATAATATTGTTTGCTTGCAGCCATTTGGCTGCTTGCCAAATCATATTGTTGGTAAAGGCATGATTAAGGAATTACGCCGTCAATACCCTAAAGCAAATATTGCCCCAATTGATTATGATCCTGGGGTTTCAGTTGTCAATCAGCTTAATCGTATTCGTTTGATGATGGCGACTGCGAAGAAAGAAATTAAAAAAGAAAATATGATCTCTCGTTAGTCATATATTTAAGAGAAGGTGTTACTAGCACCTTCTTTTTGTCATTTTCATTGAAACGTAGCCGTCTTAATGTAATTCTCGGATTGTTTCCCAGAAACAATCCCATTATCATAGGTCTACTGCTGTTTTATACTAATTCCGTATCAATGCTATGCTTATTAAGTCTTTCCGAATTTTCTCAAGCTAGTTATTGAAATTTTCAGAAAAATCATGAATTTACAATTACAATTCGCAAACTAATTGATATAATAGATACATTAAGTTAGAAATGGTGTGACTAATGACAAATTTAAAGGAATATCGAATTTATGAGGGCTTGAGGATTGCGCTTTCGCTAACCTTTATTGGTGGCTTTTTAGATGCTTATTCATTTAAAATGCTTGGCGGTCGTTTTGCAAGCATGCAATCTGGTAATTTAATTTATTTTTCACTTAATCTAATTGAGGGTAATTATCAAAAAGCAATACTTTATGTATTTCCAGTGCTCTCTTTTTTCTGTGGTAGTATGACCTGTATTTTTGTAAAGCGGTATACTCAACAACGAAATCTTAGATGGCATATAACAGCAAGTATAGTTGAGTTAAGCGGATTTGTAATTCTTACTTTTCTTTCAATTCGTTTAAATCATGAGCTGCTTATCGTGATGATTGCTTTTTTAGCAGCAATTCAAGCAGAGAGTTTCAAAAGATTACGTGGTATGAGCTATGGTACAATTATGAGTACAGGAAATGTTAAAAATTTAGGAATTTTTTTAACAACTGGTTTGTTAGATAATGATAGCAAAACATTAGAAAAAGCTAGAAATTCCTTTTTAGCAATTTTATTTTTTGTGTTTGGGGCAATTACAGCCGCCTATTCAACAGATTATCTCTTTGAATATGCGCTAATCATTGTCTGCTTACCGTTAGTTCTAATCTTAATCCTGTTAATTTTGGAGCATTTTGAACAAAAAAAGAGCTTTGAAATTTAATTTTTATCAAAAATGATGTAATAATTAATAGAGATAGTTAAAGGAGCACATGATGGCAGATCTAAAATTTGAAATTACACAAGAGTTAGGTGTTTTATCTGAAAATGCAAAGGGTTGGCGTAAAGAATTAAACATGGTTAGCTGGAATGGCGCAGAGCCGAAATATGATATTCGGAGCTGGAGCCCTGATCATTCAAAAATGGGTAAGGGGATTACTCTAAGCTCAGAAGAATTTTCTGAATTACAATCAATCTTAAAATAAAAACACTTAATATAAATAAAAGGGGTTGGGACAAAAAGTCCTAACCCTTTTTGAATTGTTCATAATTTACGTGGGGACAATGCGACAGCGACTAGTCAACGCCTAAGCAAAAAATCTGCTAAGGCACGTTGTCATAAGCTTTTCCGTAAGTCGCTGAAGCGACAGCTTAAATGCCATGGGAAATAGACAAATTGCCGAATATTGTCTAAAAAGCTGAAATGACCGTTTAGCGTTGTAGAAATTTAGGAAAAAGGCGTAAACAAGCTTATCTAAAATGCTGAAATGCCTTGCTCAGAAAGTTGAAACATAAACTAACTCTGCGTTTATTTACTCAGGCAGACTTTGCCCGAGCGCAGAGTGTACTTATGTGAAACTTTCTAGGCATTGAAGCTGGATTTGCTTGTGCGCACTTTTTCTCTAATTTCCTAAACGCAGGTCATTGAAGCCGGGTTGCCTAAAAAGCGTAAACGGCTTTTTTGGGCGGGCCTTCTCTCTCAAAACTATTCAAATAGATACGTCATCCGGTCAGACAGAAAGCGTCTGACTGAATAAACGAATGACTCGTCTATTTTTCACAGTTTTAATCAGAGAGAGAAGGCACCTTTTTTTACGGGCTTTCTTTCTCAAAACTATTCAAATAGATACGTCATGCGGTCAGACAGAAAACGTCTGACTGAATAAACGAATGACTCGTCTATTTTTCATAGTTTTAATCAGAGAGAAAGCGCCCTTTTTATTTATTATTTAAGCTTTCACTAGCCTTTGCACCGAAATATAATTGGTATCCTCTGGCTTTTAAAAAATTTTATCTGACAATAACAATTGATTAAAGCTATTTTATTAAACATTTGGGAATTTTCCCGTTGTTATGACACCATTCCCTATCTAGAGCGCGTTGTCCCAAACCATCACCAATCTATTGAAAACCTTTTCATTCAAAATTATACTCAATTTGTAATTGAAATTGATGAATCTCATAAATCAAATTTTTTTAAGATTTATCAGCATAAAAAAGAAAAGAGGTATAAAAATGGGTTTAGTATTAGCAAGAATTGACCAAAGATTAATTCACGGTATTGTCGTGACACAATGGACGGCAACTACCAAAGCTAAACGCTTGATGGTGGTTGATGATTTAATTTCAAAAGATGAAGTACAAAAATCGGCGATGAGAATGAGCAAGCCAGCGGGTACTGGAATGTCAATTATCGACACTGAAACGGCTATCAATAATATTAAGGCTGGAAAATATGAAAGCCACAATGTTTTTTTAATTGTAAGAGAGCCAGAAACTTTGTTAAGAATGGCAGAGGCGGGTGTGACGCTGCCTAAAATTAATATCGGTATTATTTTTGATGGTCCAGACAAGCAAACCGTTAAAAAAATGGTTTCGGTCAATGAGCAAGAAATTGCTGATTTAAAAGCTTTAAAAGCACTTGGTGTACCTGTAACCTTTCATTTTGTTCCGTCTGAAGCTGAGGAGCCATTAGAAACATATATTAATTAATGAAGGAAGTGATAGATAATGGAAATTATTCAAGGTATTTTAATTATTTTATTAAGTTTTTGGATGGTGCTTGATCAGCAGGGCTTAGTGATTACAACTTGGTTTCCTGTGATGGTTGCATTTTTTGCTGGCTTGATTATGGGTGACCTGCAAACAGCGATGATTATTGGCGGAACTTTTCAATTGATGAATTTAGGTGTTGCTAATATTGGCGGCTCATCGGTTCCAAACTGGGGGCTTGCAAGCTTGGTTGGTATTTATGTTGCCATTAAAACGACAAATGATATTGAGCAAGCGAAGGCGGTAGCGCTTGCCGTTGGTGTGCCTGTTGGCATGCTTGGTTTACAGCTAGATGTTTTTGCCAAGCTAGCAAATACTTATGTCACACATCGTGCTCAAAAATTTGCGAATGAGAAAAATTTTAAAGCAATGAACCGTACCTTTTGGATTGGACCAGTCATTTTTGGCTTATCTACAGCAATTCCTACGACGCTTTGCGTATTATTTGGCGATAAATTAGTTAAGCTTATTTTAGATTTTGTACCTGCTTGGTTTACTGACGGCTTATCAATTGCTGGCAGTATGTTGCCAGTGGTTGGTATTGCTTTATTATTACAATTTATGCCTGTTAAAAAATACTTGACCTTTTTAGTGATTGGCTTCGTTTTTGCCGCTTATTTAAACTTGCCAATCTTAGGTATTTCCTTGCTAGGACTTGCCTTTGCCTATTATTTCTTTACGCAAAAAATGTCAGCACCAGTTGCTAATACAAGTAATGATACTGAAACTTTTGAGGGGGATGATTTTGATGAGTGATAATGAAAAATTAAATCAAACACAGGGTGTTGTTACGAAAAAAGACATTGATTATGCTGCATTTAGATATATGTTTATGGCATGTAATACTTTTAATTATGAAAATCAACAAGGACCTGCTGTGGTTTTTGGTTTAAATAAGGTTTTGCGAAAAATTTATCCAAATGATGATGAATATGTTGAAGCATTAAATAACCATTTTAATTATTTTAATACAACGACCTGGATGGCTAATCTTTTATTAGGTGCCTCGATTGCAATGGAAGAAAAGGATGGCATCAAGTCAAAGGATGCGGTTCAAGCCTTTAAAACGGGGATGATGGGACCTTTGGCTGGTGTCGGCGATACGCTTGTTTGGGTACTTTATCCAACCATTATGGGCTCGATTGCGGCTTATATGGGGCTTCAAGGGAATCCAATCGGGACGATTATTTGGTTATTACTGAATGTCTTCTTCTTATTTTTCCGTTTGAAGCTATTCAGGGTTGGGTATTCTTCAGGCTTAAAATTAGTAACAGCGCTTGGTGATAAATTGTCAATATTTACTGAAGCAGCTTCAATCATGGGTTTAACCGTTGTCGGTGCCTTAATTCCATCAGTGATTAAAATGACGGTTGGTATCACTTTCAAAACGGGTAAGGTCAAGCTGCCAATCCAAACGGATGTGCTTGATAAAATTATGCCAGCACTTTTACCTGCATTGTTAACTTTTTTTGTTTATAAATTAATTGCTGGAAAGAAAGTGTCGATTACTAAGATTATCTTTGCCGTTATTATCTTTGCTTTAATTTGTTCATTCTTTGGTGTTTTAACAGTGTAATGGAGGGTATAATGAAACGTAAAATTATTATTGCATCACACCATCGCTTTGCCGATGGTTTAAAAGATACACTAGAATATATTGCACCTAATACAGCAGAAGTAGTGGCAATTTCAGCATATCTTACCAATGTACCAATTCAAGATGAAATCAATCAAGTATTGGCTGATATTGATGATAACTGTGAAGTCATCGTTTTTACTGATCTATTAGGTGGTTCGGTCAATCAAAATTTTTATCAATTTATCGAATTACCACATTTTCATTTAATAACGGGGATGAATTTACCAGTTGTCATGTCAATTATTCTTGCTTTAACCGATGACTATCTATCGGCTGAGACAATTCGTCTGGCAGTTGATGAAGCGCAGGCTCAACTCATTTATGTGAATGATTTTGTCAAAGCACAGACAATGGATGATGAGGATGAGTAAAATGAGTGATTGGTGGCGAAAAAGTGTTGTTTATCAAGTCTATCCGCAATCCTTTAAAGATACTACTGGTAATGGTATCGGCGATTTAAACGGGATTAAAGAAAAACTGCCTTATCTAGCTGACCTTGGTATTGACGTCATCTGGTTAAATCCAATTTATCAAAGTCCATTAGTCGACAACGGTTATGATATTTCAGATTACTATCAAATTAATCCGATTTATGGCACAATGTCAGAGTTTGACGAATTATTGCAGGCTGCGCACGATTTAGGCATCAAAATTATTATGGATTTAGTTGTAAATCACACTTCAGATCAGTACGAATGGTTTGAAAAATCAAAGCAATCTAAGGATAATGAATTTTCTGATTATTATATCTGGAAGGACCCAAAACCAGACGGTACACCACCCACCGACTGGGGCTCTACCTTTGGTGGTTCCGCTTGGGAATTCGTTGAAGCACGTAATCAATATTATCTGCATCTATTTGCTAAGGAGCAGCCTGACTTAAATTGGGAAAATCCAATTTTACGTGAAAAAATTTATCAAATGATGACCTTTTGGTTTGAAAAGGGTGTTGATGGCTTTAGGATGGATGTGATTAGCTTGATTAGTAAACGTCAAGACTGGCCTCAAGCCTTACCGGGTGCTATTTACAGTAAAAGCTATTATGTTGGTGCTTCTAACGGACCACGTGTGCACGAATTTTTGCAGGAAATGAATACAAAGGTTTTATCAAAGTATGATGTCCTAACGGTTGGTGAAACAGCGAATACTACAAGCAATCAGGCGATTTTATATACGGATCCAACACGGCGTGAATTGAATATGATTTTCCATTTTGATCATATGCACCTAGATTATGGTAAGTATGGTAAATTTTCCGATATCCGCTATAAGATGAGTGATCTACGTGATGTGATGTCTGAATGGCAGGATAAGCTTGAAGGTAAAGGCTGGAACTCGCTATACTGGAGTAATCATGATCAACCACGAGCGGTTACTCGATTTGGTGACGATGGTAAATACCGTGTTGAATCTGCAAAAATGTTAGCAACGCTTTTGCATATGATGAAGGGGACACCTTATATTTTTCAAGGTGAAGAAATTGGGATGCGTAACGTGCCTTTTGAATCGCTTATGCAATATCAGGATATTGAAACTAAGGCGATGATTGCCGAAATGCGAGATGCTGGCGAGACAGAAGAGACGATTAAGAAAATTGTCTATTTGAAATCTCGTGATAATGCGCGTACACCGATTGCATGGAACTCTGACGATAAATTTGGGTTTACTGAGGGCATACCATGGATTGATTATTCACCCGATAATACTGAGATTAATATTGAAGCAGCCCTTAATGATAAGTATTCGGTATTTTATCATTATCAAAAATTGATTCAGCTTCGTAAAACGTATGACATAATCGCTGAAGGTTTCTATGAATTGATTAATCCGAATGATTCAGAAATCTACGGCTATACACGGACGTTAAATCACGAAAAGCTAATTGTTATTTGTTCATTTAGTGAAGATAAGGTCAACTACGTGCTAGCTGATGAGCTAGTTGACGGACAGCTTTTACTCTCAAATTATCCTGATTCGGCAGAAAAATTAATAAAAAAACTTGAATTAAGACCATATGAAGCTTTAATTTATTTGAAAAAATAGAATTAAGAATCTCTTATTTGTGATTCTTTTTCATGTATAATAGAATTAATCAGAATAAAGTTGGATTAATAGGGGTGAATGTTGAATTTTGAACAGCAGGTTAGAAGCCATTATAAAGAGTTAACTACAAATGAACTTGAGATGGTACAGTTTATCATTTTAAATAAAGAGAAGGTCGTCAATTTTTCGATTGTTGAGCTCGGAGAAGCCCTGCTTTCTTCTAAAAGCTCAGTTCTAAGGCTTGCCAAAAAGGTTGGATTTCAAGGGTTTTCAGAGCTAAAATTTGCACTAAGGAAATCAATTCAAGAGGCGATAATTGAACCAGAGGATTTGGTTAGTAAGCTAAGGTCGGATATTGATCGAACATTTCATATTGTGAATCAAACTAATTTAACTCCATTATTAATGCAAATTAAAAAAGCCAGACTTGTTTTTCTTTTTGCAACTGGTTTTTCGCAAAATAATGCCTTAAAAGAATTTGGTAAGGATTTACTTGTTAGCGGTCGCAGTAATATGTTGATTAGTGGTGAAACGAATTTGGCAATTAGTGAAACCTTTATTACCAAAGATGATTTAGTGCTTATTGCTGGACTTTCTGGTGAGACGAGCGCACTTAAGGATATCATTCCTGCGTTGAAAATGAATAAAGTACCAATTGCGGCCATTACTGAGGTCGGTAAAAACTATTTACAAGACCATGCAGATTATAATTTATATTTTGAGTCAAGTCAGATTCCTAGTCAGCATAGTATGCATATGCAGGTGATGACTGGCTTAAATATTACTTTAGAAATTTTAGCCTTGAAATACTTTGAATACTCGACGTTTGATGAATAATTTAAAATAACTAAACTAAAAAAATACCAGATTAATTTAATTAATCTGGTATTTATAACATATGCTAATTATTTACTTTTTACCAATGAAGAATGAAACCACAGCAACTAGAATGACTGCACCAAGTATTGATGGAATCAACGCCATACCTGCTAAGCTTGGTCCCCATGAGCCAAATAGTGCTTGACCAACGGCAGAGCCGATTAAACCAGCAATGATATTCGCAATCCAGCCCATAGATTCACCCTTTTTAGTGATTGAGCCTGCAATTGCACCAATAATCGCACCTACTATTAATGACCAAATCCATCCCATTATAAATGCCTCCTTATAATTAAAAATATTATAATATCTTTGTTACTCACTAAGTATAGCAATAATAATTAAAAAAATTAAATAATAAGTCTTTTGATAGTATTTAAATCATATAATATAGGATTAATCCTTTGATTTTGGATTAAAGGATTGTATTCACTCATTTTTTAAAGTATGCTTTTTTTAGAATAATATTTGAATGGAGCTGGGGCTAATGGTGATAAACAAATATCAAGTGGCATTGATTCAAATCAATACTTCAGATCAACTTGCAGAGAATTTAAAGATAATTGAATCCAAAATTCGTTATGCTGCATTGCAGGGAGCCAAACTGATTACAATGCCAGAAGTGGTCAATCTAATATCTGATAGTACAGAGCCGTACGCTGAAGACGAAACAGGGACAACCTATCAATTAATTTCCAGTTTGGCTAAAGAGCTCGGCGTTTTTATTCATGGTGGTAGCTGGTCAGAGCTGATTCTAAACAGTAAGAAGCATTTTAATACTAGCTTTTTATTTGATGACCAGGGTGTTTGTATCGGCAAATATCGAAAAATACATACCTTTGATATTGTTGATCCACTTGGGAAGACTTACCGTGAAAGTGATAGTGTTGAAAGCGGCAATGAAATAGCTGTGATTGATACAAAGCTAGGCAAGCTAGGCATGGCAATCTGCTATGATTTAAGATTTCCCGAATTATACCGTTTAATGGCCTTACAGGGTGCCGACTTGATTCTTAATCCAGCAAATTTCACCATGATGACTGGTAAGGATCATTGGGAGCCATTATTAAAAGCGAGAGCAATTGAAAATGGCGTGTATATGGTCGCGGCTAATCAATTTGGACAAAATAAACGAATGCTAGCCTATGGTAACAGTATGGTTATTAATCCATGGGGGCAGGTAATTGCGCGTGCAGATGATCAGCCTGAGGTTTTATTTGCAACCATTGATTTTGATTTTTTGAAGGCTGTCAGAGCAAGAATGCAGACTCTGGAAAATCGGCGTCATCTGGTCTACCGGCTTGATGAAACTGGTAAGTAGTAGCGTCCTTTAACGCTTATTTTAATCCTAAGGTTGGACGATTTAATAATAAAGAGAAGTGGGTATGAAATTGAAAAGAATTTTAATTATTGAGGACGATAATAAAATTGTGGGATTATTAATTAAAATTTTCGAACAGTGGCAGTTTGAGGCTAAAGGAATTGAAGAATTTAATCAGATATTGAGCGAATTCAATTTATATCAACCAGATTTAGTCTTAATGGATATCAAGCTACCCTTCAATAATGGCTTTTATTGGACACAGGAAATTCGGAAAAGCTCAACTGTCCCGATTATTTTTATCTCGAGCAGTGATGATCACATGAATATGGTTATGGCGATGAATTTAGGAGCCGATGACTATATTGCTAAACCCTTTGATAGTGAAGTTTTGGTTGCTAAGATACAAGCGTTATTGAGAAGAACCTATCAATTTCCAATAGCTGATTCACATATTTTAAATATTGGTGAAGTAGCACTTAATACTGAAACAGGAGAGCTCTCAAATGGTGATTTAAAGGTTGGTTTGAGCAAGAATGAGACGATGATTTTGAAGGCTTTAATTCAACAAGCAGGGCATGTTGTAACCAATAATACGCTAATTGAGAAGCTATGGGAGGGCGGCGATTTTGTTGATTCTAACATTTTAGCTGTTAATATTTCAAGATTAAGAAAAAAAGCAGCAGCTGTTCAAATGAAACCAATTGAGAATAAAAAGGGGAAGGGGTATTTTATTGAATCCTAAAAAAAAGCTCCTTTTGGCTTATTTGCAAAGCGTTCGTTTTTTCTTGACCTGCTATTTGATTATGTTTTTATTACTACTCTTTACCTTTAAAATCGAGGGCTTACCCTTAAATGCCCTAAAGGATTTTTTTGGCTTAAGCCTGCTGATAGTGATTATTTTTCTTGCTTTTAGGCTAAAAGCACTTATCAAAGGCTTGCGACAGTTGGCACAGTTTAATGCTGAATCACTAAGCAATAGCTTACCTAAAAGTACAATGCTTGAAGCTAGCTATGCAGAATTAGTGAATCAATTACAGCAAACGATTTTTGATTTGAAGGCCGAAAAACGTAATGAAAGTGTTGCGTTGCTAGAATTGGTTGAGTTGTGGAGTCATCAGATGAAGGTGCCGCTTTCGGCAGTTAAGCTAATGAATGAGACAGGCGAATTTACTGATTTAGATTTAGAAATTGCTGAAATGCTTCATTATTTGAATTTGATGTTAAATATCATTCGTTTAAAGCAGTCATCTACTGACTACTACTTTGAACCCTTTGATTTAACTGAATTAATCTCTGAAAGTATTAAAAAATATGCACGCTTTTTTATTGCTAAAAATTTACGTGTTGATTTGAAATCCTTCAAGCATGATTTAATAACGGATCGTAAATGGTTCCAGTTTGCCTTCGAGCAGATATTGTATAATGCGGTTAAATATACTGAAAAGGGTAAGATTACAATTGATTTTAAAAATAATACTCTAACGGTAACAGACACAGGCATTGGTATTTCATCGCAGGATTTACCACGTATTTTTGAGGCTGGTTATACAGGGTATAATGGGCATATGACGGAAAAGTCAAGTGGTCTTGGCTTAAGTCAGACGAAACAGGTATTAGAGAATTTAAATTTTAATATTTCGATTACTTCAGAGGTAGGTGTAGGTACTCAAATAAAAATTCAGTCCATTCATGATTAATGAATGGACTGAATTTTTATTTTCTTTCGACAATTTGGTAGTAGACCTTACTGGTTAATTGATAAACGATAAAGTAAAGGATAACAATACACATTATTGTAATGGCAATTACCCAGTAGAGAGTACCTGTAATTTGAACACCGAAAAGCTTAAGTAGCTCAATGATGATTGGTAGAGAAACTAGAAAATGAATAACGGCAACACTCACTGGCAAAAAGAAGACTAGAGAAACCTGTCGACGAATTGCCTGCCATACCTCTTGCTTACTTAATCCGACTTTTTGCATAATTTCAAAACGCTTTTGATCTTCTAGTCCAGCACTGACTTGCTTGTAGTAAATGATAATACTAGTCGCGAGAATAAAGCTTATACCTAGTAAAATGCCGATAAATAGAAAGCCGCCGAAAAAGGCATTTAGTCCCTTTTGGGTTTCATCCTTAGTTTCAATGCTAATATTACTTTCATTAGCAGCCTTGACTAAATTTTTGATTGCGTTAGGCTTACCCTTTAAATCTGCATAAATGGTTTGATTTTGCTGGCTTGGATTTACCTTTTCACCGCTAAAATAATAAAAACCATCAGTAATCGCTGGATAAAGGCTTTCGTCACTAAAGAAAATGATCATCTCCGGAAAAACGAATTGGATACTCGTCTTTGGGAAGCCTTTTATTTCATTTAAATTTTGAACGACCTTAAATTTTTTACCATTAATGCTAATGGTTTTCAGATTATTCTTATTACGGTAATTATAAATTAAAACTTCATTTGAATTTAGTTTAATACTTTTATCCGCTAAATCATTATAGTTAGCAATGGTTGAGGCAGAAAATGCGTAAACACCATTTGTAGCTGAGTTTTTTGCCAAGTGCTCAATTGTACCATCATTTCTTAGTACACCTGTAAATTGTAGTACACCCTTTAGCATTGCTGGTTTTTCAATTTTAACTTGATTTTTTTCTGCTAAATGATTTAGCGTTGACATTAAAGCCTCGTCTTGCGCATCAGGCCGATCAAGCTCAAAATTAGATATTTGAGCATTTTTCGGAAATAAGTCATCTATTCGCTGGTCCATACCAAAGTAAAGTGCTGATGATGACATTACCGTTACTAGTGTCATTGTCATTAAAATCGCAATACTTGCCAAGCCAACTGCGTTTTGTTTCATTCTAAATAGCATACTTGAAACTTGAATAAAGTTTTTAGGCTGGTAATAGCTCGGCCTTTTTTTTCGCCACTTGAAATAGGCAACGATACCGAAAATAAATAATAGGTAGGTTCCGAAGATAACGAGAATAACCGCTACGAAAAACAGCATCAGGGCACTAATTGGATTATTAATTGTAATGGCAATATAATAAGCAGCAGCGATACAAGCGATACCGAGAAGTGAAAGTATCCATCGTGCTTTGGGTTCTTTTTCGCCAATTTCTTTTTGGCGTAATAATGTCTGAATTTTTTTAAAATGGATAGAAAAAATATCCTTTAATAATAGGCATAAAAAGATTAAGCCATAAATAATAACTGTGCTGATAATGGCTTTGCTACTGATTTGTAGGGAAAAATCACTACCTTTTAGTAAATTAACAAGAATCATTAGCATCAGTTTACCCAAAAATAATGAGAGAATTGTACCGATAACCATCGTTATTGAAAAAATTACTAGACTTGCATAAGTAATAATCTTGCTAATATCTCTTTTCTTCATGCCTAGAATTAAAAAGAGTCCAATTTCTTTTTGTTCTGAGTTAAACCAAAATTGATGTGTGTAGTTAGCGAAGATAAAGGCAAAGATAATTAAAACGATTTTGCCTAAAGAGAGCAGCATCATAATTGAGCTTGCCCCTTGGAGTGTTTTAATACTCGGTGAAAGAATTAATAATTCGATTGTCATTGATAGTACAACCATGACAATTAAACTAATTAAATAGGGCAGTAAGTCCTTTTTCCCTCGTTTTAGGTGATCAATTGCAAGGCGCCATAAATAGCTCATTCATGATCACCTCCATATAAACTAGTCATTACCTGATTGATTTCTACTAAAAATTCATTTGCACTATAATTACCACGATAAAGCTGATGATATATTTTACCATCCTTAATAAATAGGACACGTGAAGATTCACTTGCAGCAAAAACGGAGTGACTAACCATCAAAATCGATTGTCCAGCTTCGTTAACCTTTTGAAATAGTTTCATTAGAACTTTGGCATTTTTACTATCCAAGGCAGCGGTTGGTTCATCTGCTAGAATGATTTCTGGCTTGGTGATTAATGCTCTGGCCACAGCGATTCGTTGCTTTTGCCCACCAGATAACTCGTAGGGAAACTTTTCAAGTAGCGTTTTTATTTCTAAAGTTCTGCTTAGATTTTCTAAACGTGTAAGCATCACCTGTTTAGACTCTTTTCTTAAAACGAGTGGTAAAAGAATATTATCCTTGGCATTGAAGGTTTCAATTAAGTTGAAATCCTGAAAAACAAAGCCTAAATGCTCTCTTCTAAAATTGGAAAGCTGATTTTCATTCATCTTGGAAAATTCAGTATCATTAAGCGTAATCTTACCAGAGGTTGGTGTTTCCAAGGTTGCTAAAATATTTAATAAGGTGCTTTTACCTGCCCCGCTCTCACCCATAATGGTCACAAACTCACCAGTTGACATTTCAAAATCAATATCCTTTAAAGCTGTGGTTTTTTGACCACCTAATTTTTGCTGATAAATTTTTTCAATATGATTGACTTTTAAAAAACTCATTTTTTATCTCCTTATTTCATTTTTTTTACAATGTTTTGAGGTATTTCATTTCTACTAATTATTTGCGTTGACATTTGGATTTTACGAAAATTATTCCATTCGATTTTCAAATAATCACCGACTTGATAAGGCTGCTGGTGGTTGTCTTCATCTTTAAATCTCGATTCACTGATTTCGATTACTTTTGCTTCAGAATCATTTGGCAGATAGGCTGATAACTCATAGATATAACTATTGAAGGTTTCATCTCGCCCAATTTTTGGTTCCTCAGTAACCTGTGCATAAACAATTTGACTACCATTATATATTTTAAAATAAAATAATAAGCCAACGCTAACTAAAATTAATAAACCGATAAATAGTTTAATTGCCTTTTTCATACGCTCACTCCAATCTATGCTTAAATTATAGCTTGACTTAAAGCAGGATTGCTACTTACAAAGCACTCACATAAGCTTACAAAATTGTAAGTATCCATATTGCTTATTGAAATCAAGCAATTGATAGGCTGAAGATTATAGCTATCCGTGATTCAATTTATACAAAGAGATGCTATAATTAATTTAGATTATTAATTATAGTATATGCCAAATAATAATCCTGCAGTGTATTTTAATGTGGAGGGGGATTTTATGAAAATGAAAATTTTGTTTCTACTACAAATGAATCAAACGGAGCAAGAGATAATTATTAAGCAGCATCAGCAATGTCATTTTATTTTTAAGAAAAAAACAGCTTTAACACAAGTAGAAATTGAATCAGCAGATGTTATCATTGGTAATCCACCGATTAATTTATTAAATTCAAAGCTAAGGAAGCTGAAATGGTTACAGCTAAGTAGTGCCGGTTTTAATGAATATTTAGCGGCAAATGTTTTACCAGCTCAAACCTTATTGAGTAATGCCCGAGGTGCTTTTGGTTTAACGGTTGCTGAGCATGCCATTGCGTTAATACTAGCTCTAATGCGAAAATTGGATTTATATTTCAATAATCAAGGAAAGCATCTCTGGCAGGGTGAGGGCAGTATTAAGTCAATTTATGGTGCTAAAATTGGAGTCGTTGGCTTGGGCAATATTGGTAATACCTTAGCAGAAAAATTGCAGCTGCTTGGTGCAGAAGTTATCGGGATCGACAATCAGCATCGGCAGAATCCATCATTTTTTTCAAAAATCTATCAACAAAAGGATTTGAAAACGGCCTTTGCTGAGCTAGATGTTTTAGTTTTATGTCTGCCCTCGACTGCTGATAATTATCATTTTATTAATCAGGAAACACTCAGCTATTTAAAATCAGATGCTTTTTTAATCAATGTTAGCCGAGGGAGCTTAGTTAATGCCAGAGCCCTTAAGAAAGCCTTGGACAATCAATTACTTGCCGGTGCAGCCTTAGATGTTTTTGAGGAGGAGCCTTTACCAGCAGATGATCCACTTTGGGAAACGGAACGTTTAATTATTACACCACACGCAGCTGGCGGGTTTACTCTACCTGCAACTAAAGTATTTGCACTAAAAATTATTAATAAAAATATAGAATTATTTATGAATGATAAAAAATTAATTAATTTGATTAATAGGTGAGTTCAATTTTTTGTTTTTCAAGCTAAAAATTTATAGAAATGTGGTGATACTTGTGACAACTAAACTTGTCATTTTTGATATGGATGGTTTATTAATAGATTCCGAGCGAATTTATCGGGCAGGGTGGCTTGAGGTATTTCAAAATAATGGCATTCAAATTGCTGAAACAACGATTGCGAGCTGGCAAGGTCAGAGCTGGCTACAAACGGCTAAAGCGATTGCCAAAAGAGGGCTTGATGTATCGAAGCTGCAAGTCGAACGCGAAAATTATATCAATAAGCAGTTATACTCGGGCAATATAAAGCCGAAGCCCTATGCTCTTGAAATGATTGAATATTTAAAGGACCAGCAAATTAAAATTGGGCTTGCAACCTCAACGAATAAGGCGCGTGCGACCAAAATGTTAAATTATTTAGAGCTATTTGCGGCAATCGATTATCCTTGCTATGGCGATGAGGTCATTCACCATAAGCCGGCACCAGAGGTCTATTTGAAGGTTTTAAAAAAAGCTGATGTTTCTGCGAGCTCAGCGCTTGCCTGTGAAGATTCCATTCAAGGTGCTACGGCTGCAATTAATTCAGCAATTAATGTTGTCTTGATACCGGATAGTAGTGCAATAAAAAAACTAGATACCTCAAGTATTGATAGTTCTCAATTTTTTCATCAGGCTGAGAATTTATCACAGCTCAAACAATTTGTTTCTTAAGTTGAGTTTGTTATCATATTGTTATTGAAATAGGATATTAGAATAAGGAGTAGTGAATGGTTTCACAGTTAGAAAAAGGGCAAATGCTTGAAACATTTTTATCATTAAGTCAGCTTACTAAGAAGGAATTAGCAGAAAAGCTAGCGATTGATGAGCCTGAAATACAAAAATTATTGGCTGGAGAAGTAGAGATTTCGCCAGAACTGGCATTGAAGCTTGAAAAAATTTTTGATGTACCAGCTGGATTATGGAATAAATTTGTCGAGAGATATTTGTCCTAGATGCTTGAATTTAACCAATATTTAGACATAAAAAATATTATATCAATAGAGTGCTACCAAGTAGAGTGCTCTTTTTTGCCTTCTTTAATGTCAGAGGGCGGATAAGCATAACGAAAACTATTTTAATATTGATAATGATTCTCAATTATGCTACAATCAATTCGTTCTAGTAGAAGCTGTACTTTGAATCTCAAGATAATTTAAATATTAATATACTGTTTTTATTTTTTTTGATACATTATTGATAATGATTATCATTATCAATAATGATAATATTTGATTAATCTTAAAATTTTATCAATATAAGTACTGATTTTGCTTGAAATTCATTAAAGGAGGTGAATTATGAAAAAGATTATTGCAATTTTATTTTTAATATTATTGTCTTTTGGGATAGTGACAACAATGACCGAAGCGGCGGACAAGCATCAAAGCTGGAATCATGTAGTAGATGATATGGAAAAAGTATTAGATAATGCATATCAAATCTATGAATCTGGTGATAAGGCTAAGGCTAAAGCTGAGGTTGATGTGGCATATTACAGCTATTATGAAAAGCTAGGCTTTGAAAAAACAGTAATGTCTTATATTTCTGGTAATCGTGCCTCGGTTGTTGAATATCAATTTAGTACGATTAAAAAGAAAATAACGAGTGGTGAAAAGAAGGCTGTTGTTCGTCAAGAAATTGATCAGCTCATAACTTATTTACGTGAAGATGCTAATCAATTAGATGGTGTTGAAAAAAGTCCATGGACTTCATTTTTCTCTTCCTTGGTCATTATTCTAAGAGAAGGCTTTGAGGCAATTTTAATTGTTGGGGCAATTATTGCTTATCTGATTAAGATGAAACAGCAAGATAAGCTTAAAATTATATACTTGGGTATTGCTGCAGCAGGTGTCGCAAGCTTTGTAATGGCATTAGCATTGATGAAGCTGACCAGTCTATCAGGTGCAAATCAAGAGCTAATTGAAGGTTTTACAATGCTAGTAGCGGTTGTTGTTTTATTTCAAGTCAGCAATTGGATGATTTCTAAATCAGAGTCCGATGCCATGCAGCGTTATATTGAAGGCAAGATTGATGCTTCGGTTGCAACTGGTGGTGTATTTTCTTTGGCATTTGCTGTATTTCTGGCTGTATTTCGTGAAGGTGCGGAAACAATTATTTTTTATCAAGCACTATTGGCAGATGATAATCAATACCAAAATATGATTTGGTTAGGTTTAGCAGTTGGTTCCGTGGGATTAGTATTTATCTACTTAGCAATTCGTTTTTTAAGTATCAAAATTCCGATGAAGCCGTTCTTTAGAGGAACAAGTATTTTATTATTTGTGATGGCCTTCACCTTCTTAGGTAACGGCATTAAGGAGCTGCAAGAAGGGAATTTAGTCAGTGTGTCGACGATTGATGGTTTTTCAGCGATTTCGTTATTAGGCATCTATCCGACCTTGGAAACATTAGTACCACAAATAATTATTTTAATTTTAACAATTGGTTTGATTTGGTATCAATTAAAAGGGAAGCAGGTAATTTCTAAATCAAATTAATTTTTATCGCACATTAAAAAATAGAGGAGTATAAAATGAAAAAATTAATGATTACAGGTTTGGGCTTATTGACAATTACATTATTGGCAACAGGGTGTGAGACCAAAAAAACCAGTACAGCAAATAGTGAGAGTAAGACAGAAAAGAAAGCTGCTGCGCCAGCTGAAACGGCAGGCTTTGAAGAATTTCCAATCGGAGACGATCAGGAATTAGGCCCTTTAAACGTAGCAGCAGTTTATTTTCAACCAGTAGACATGGAGCCTGCGGGTAGTGCATTATCAAAGGAAGAATCAGATATGCATATCGAGGCTGATATTTCGGCATTAGAAAATGATTTGGGATATGGTGTCGGTGATTTTGTACCTTACCTAACGATTAAATATGAAATTGAAGACAAGGATGGTAATGTTTCAAGTGGTAATTTTATGCCAATGAGTGCATCTGATGGCCCACATTATGGTACAAATGTTAAGTTTGGTGATGCAGGCTCTTATAAGGTCCGTTTTTTAATTACCAATCCAGAAGCACAAGGTTATCTTTTACACGTGGATAAAGAAACTGGTGTCGAGGGCAGATATTGGTCAGAACCATTAGTAGCTGAGTGGGACTTCGACTATGTACCTCGCGAATGGTAATTTTAGCTTGGTATTAAATGAGAAAAGAGTGATATAATGTTGAAATTTTTTTTAAGGATGATCTGGGTTATATTACCGCTTGCAGCCTATCTTTCACTTTTGTTAGTGGGCTTAAGGGCTTTCAATATTGAGCAAAATAAAATAAAAAAAGCGACTAAGCTTGGCTTGATTTTTGGTTTACTATTTTCAATAGTATTACTAATTATTAAGATATTTACCGTTTGGTTAAATAAAGAATACCTAACAATTTTTGTTAATAGCGGCGCGGTTATCGGCGAGATTATTTGCCTGATGCTGTTTGCATTAAATGTGCATAAAGCAAATCAGGTTTTTGCAGAGCGCCTTATTGTTTTTAGCATCGGATGGTTGAATTTATTCGCCATCCTTTTATCCGTTCCCGATGCATTATTTGTTTTCTATCAGCTTTATGTCAATGGTGAAGCCTTTTTAACGACAAATACGTTGTTTAAATTCATTGGTTGTTTATTAGCAATATTTATAACCGTCCTTATTTATTATTGCTGGTTGAAATTGGCAAGGGTACTATCGAAAAATAGTTGTGTATTGATATTAAGTATTTTTCTGATTTTACAAATCCTTTTGCAAATTCCAGCGATAATTCAGCCATTGCTGGCGCGAAGATTGATTCCATTTTCAACGTGGTTATTTAAATACATTGTTTTTATGAATAATTACTTACAATTAATTCAAATTCTAATTTTTATTGGAATTAGCTTATTAGCTTTCTATTTTCTGATGAAGGTTAGACGAATGCGTATTGAAGGTGAAAATTCAGCAATTATTAGAAAAAAGCGAATAAAGAAGCGTTATTATTACTATTATTTTGCCGGCTTCTTCCTAAGTGCGCTACTATTACTAACTTCAATT
Source organism: Enterococcus sp. MMGLQ5-1 (assembly GCF_013155265.1). GTDB lineage: Bacteria > Bacillota > Bacilli > Lactobacillales > Streptococcaceae > MMGLQ5-1. The sequence goes on from NZ_JABJXU010000002.1 coordinate 64,351, forward strand.
CAATACGGAGAGAAGCACCTTAGTCAGGCAACAGAGCTAGCACCCGCAGAAGAAATGATTATCAAGGGCACACAAATTTTAATCCCCTTAAATCAGGTCAATGATGGACATCTGCATCGCTTTGAATATACAACCAACGAAAATGTCAAAATGCGTTTTATCGTTGTCTTAAAAAATGAAACGAGCTACGGTGTCGGTTTGGATGCCTGTGATATTTGTGGGGCTACTGGTTACTACGAGCGGAATGATGAAATTGTGTGTAAATTATGTGATGTGGTGATGAATCGTTCAACAATTGGCTTTAAGGGTGGCTGTAATCCAGTGCCACTTAATTATTCAATTGAAAATAATCAGATGATCATTCAGCAAGTCGACTTAGATAATGAACAATCACGCTTTGAGTAGTAGTTTTTGAAAAGAGGAGTCTGCAGATGTTTATTAAAATGGTTTTTGGTGCAATTTGGCGTCAAAAAAGAAAATTTGGCTTAGTTATGCTGACAATCATCCTTGGTACTTCACTTGCACAAGCAATGCTGATGATGATGCTTGATGTTGGCGATAAAATTAATCAGGAATTAAAGACTTACGGTGCAAATATTAATGTTTTGCCAAAAGACGCTTCATTACTAAGTGATTTATATGGCATTTCTATTGATGAAAAGGGCGGAAAAAAGTATTTAGCAGAGAGTGATATTCCTAAATTGAAAACAATTTTTTGGGCCTATAATATTGAAAATTTTGCACCGCATCTTGAAGAAAAGGTTGAATTAAGTGCGAATAATCAAAGTCAAGAAAATGTAGTAGTCAATGGCACCTGGTTTAAAAATAATTTAGCATTGCCAACTGGTGATTCGGTTACCACTGGTTTAATTAATTTGAAAAGCTGGTGGACGATTGATGGAGAATGGGCAAATGATGCCATATTCAATCAAGCAGTTATCGGTACTAAATTAGCGCAAAAATTGGGCTTGTCTGTCAATCAAACAGTTCAGGTTTTGGTGAACAATCAGACAATGAGCTATCAAATTACGGGTATTGCTAAAACTGGTGATGAGTCAGAAAATCAGTTATTTGTTGGATTGAGCAGCCTACAAAAGCTAACAAATCTAGTGGGTAAGGTTGAATCAATTGAGGTCAGTGCCATCACAACACCAGATAATGAATTAGCAAGACGGGCGGCAGTCAATCCTGATTTATTATCCGTTAAAGATTGGGAAACCTGGTATTGTACAGCTTATGTCAGCTCAATTTCATATCAAATTGAAGAAGTGATTGGCAATTCCAAGGCTAAGGTATTGCGACAGGTTGCAGAATCAGAGGGTGAAATTTTAAATAAAACCCAATTATTGATGGTATTGATAACTGTCTTAAGCTTACTTAGCTCTGTTTTAGGTATTACGAGCATTGTTACGACCAGCATGATTGAGCGTAGTCAGGAAATCGGTTTGATTAAGGCGCTCGGAGCGAGTAATGGCTCAATTATTCGACGGTTTTTAACAGAAATTTTGATAGTCGGTTTGCTTGGTGGTGGCATTGGAATGAGCTTTGGCTATCTATTAGCGCAAATTATTGGCAATCAGGTTTTTGGTGTTTCGATTGCGTTGAAAACAGAAGTGATTCCAATTGTCATTATTTTAATTTTAGCGGTAACGGTTTTGGGTAGTCTGCAGGCAATCAGAATGCTCCTTACTTTAAAACCAGCAGAAGTGCTGCACGGTAGGTGAAAAATGACAAAACAAAAATTATACTTAAAAATGATATCGGCTGCCATTTTAAAGCGAAAAAGTCGAATGCTAATTGCTATCTTATCCATTATTATTGGTGCAACCGTTGTTTCTGGATTGTCAGCGATTTACTTAGATATGCCAAGACAATTAAATCAGGAATTTCGTCGATATGGTGCAAATTTAATTTTTCTTTCGGCAGATAGTGAACGTGGGCTTTCTGAGCAAGACTATGAGCAGATTAAAGCCTCATTGGAAGAAACAGCAGTTACAGGATTATCAGCCTTTCGATATCAAACAATTAAATTAAATGAAAACCCGCTAATTTTTTGTAGTACAGATATTATGCAGGTACAAAAAACGCACCCATATTGGTATGTTGAAGGTGATTATCCAGTACAAGCTGATGAAATATTGGTCGGTAAAGAACTTGCTGAGCAATTTCGTTTCAAGCTTGGGCAAAGCTATAGCTTTATTGGCGAAATGACTGCTACCCAAAACATTACAAGTCGCTTAAAGGTCGTCGGCATTCTACAAACTGGTGGGCAAGAGGAAGCGATTGCCTATGGTAATTCTGAAATAGCTAAGACCCTTTTTCCAAGCCAAATTTTAGAATATGACCTAATTGAAGCCAGTATTCCACAAAATGAAAATCAGCTTAACAGAATTGGTAAAAAAATTCTTAAGACTTCTGATAATCATATTAATTATCAGTTAGCCAAAAAACTAACCAGCTCAGAAGCAAAGGTTTCTAAAAAGCTGACCGCTCTGATTTTCTTTGTTACGGCTATTGTTTTATTAATCACGCTTATCTGCGTGGGCACTACAATGATGTCTGTTATTCAAGAAAGGCGCAAGGAGATTGGCTTAAAAAAGGCACTAGGTGCTGATAATCAGGTGATTGTTGGCGAGTTTCTTGGTGAGGCCTGCCTTTTAGGCTGTTTTGGTGGTGTTTTAGGTGCAGTGCTAGGTTACTTTTTTGCTAGGGTTGTTGGTCTACAGGTTTTTGGACGATTGGTTGATTTTTCAATTTGGATTATACCATTGACTATTCTTATCTCATTGATGATTACCATGCTAGCTTGCTTCATTCCAGTTAAAAATGCGTTGAATGTTGATCCTGCAATCGTACTTAAAGGAGAATAATCATGACAGGAAATAATGTACTAGAATTAGAAAAGGTATCGATGCAGTACAAAGATTTGTATGCACTAAAAGATGTGACATTAAGTGTAAGGTCTGGCGATTGGATTTCAATCATGGGACCTTCAGGATCTGGCAAGACAACGCTGATGAATATTATTGGCTGTATGTCAAAGGCAACATCGGGTAAAGTCAGCTTGGACGGTATGGATATTTCAAAAGAAACGCAAAAGGGCTTAACGGCCATCCGACGTGATAAAATCGGCTTGATTTTTCAACAGTTTCATCTGGTACCCTATTTAACAGCGGTGCAAAATGTGATGATTGCGCAATATTATCACAGTATGCCAGATGAGGTTGAAGCATTGCAGGCCTTAGATCAGGTTGGACTGAGCCATCGAACAAAGCATTTTCCTAGTCAATTATCAGGAGGGGAACAGCAACGACTTTGTATTGCTAGAGCGCTAATTAATTATCCGATGTTAATTTTAGCAGATGAGCCGACAGGTAATTTAGATGAAAAAAATGAACAAATTGTCATTGATATTTTTAAAAAATTACATCAGCAAGGTGCAACGATTATTGTTGTCACGCACGATCCTGAAGTTGCTGAGGAATCTGAAAGAACAGTAATTCTTGAGCATGGTAAAATTGCACAAATTATCGAACGTTAAAGTAATGGAGTTTTTAAATGAGAATCAGAAAAAAAATAGGATTAATGGTATGCTGTTCTTTTCTCGTTTGCCTAACTGCTTGTCATGCTAAGGAGACCACCTTAAAAGATGGTAGCTATGAAGGGACTAGCAGTAAAGATGATGAAGGCGCTTATGCCAAAGTAAAGCTTGAAATCGAGAATGAAAAAATTCAGCAGGTTGAATTTCAAACGATTCAAAAGGACGGTTCAATTAAAGATAGTGAATATGGTAAACGAAACGGTGAAATTACAGATCAAAATTTTTACAATAAAGCACAGCTTGCTGTCAATGCGATGAAGAGCTACAGTCAAGAATTAGAGGAAAATCAATCGCTCGAAAAGGTAGAAGTGATTTCTGGTGCGACGATTTCTTATAATCAATTTAAAGAAGCAGTTGAGGCTGCATTGAGCAAATGACAATTAACAATTAATGATTGATGAGTAATAAAGATTTATTTAACTACAGGAGATATTTCAAATGAGACGCAAAATAATTTCAATTTTAATCATATTAATCGGACTATTAGTAGCAATTGGTCCACAATTTATTTTTCCAGTTTGTAAGGTTACTTCAGAGATGGTAATGCGCTGCCATTATACAGCAATGATGTCAATTGGCTTAGGTATTGCCTTAGCCATCATTGCTATTCTGATTTTTTTAGGTAAGTCTGTACCTTATATTAAGGCGCTTTATCTTACCGCCGGCATTTTTGGTGCTTTGATTATTGCAACACCGACAATATTAATCGGTGTTTGTGATAGTCCAATGATGCATTGTCATACCATGACTCGCCCAATTTTAATTTTACTTGGCGTTTTGACAATTGTTTTAAGTCTGATTGGCTATCTTTACGCAAGGATAGAACGCCATGAAAAATAAGGCGATAAATGTCAAGCTTATGATTCACCAAAACTTAAAATATAAGCCAATCCGTTCAATTGGATTAGCGATATTGCTGACGATTATTGCCTTTTTGATTTTCTTTTCGTCAATGATGAGCTTTGGTTTAGGCAATGGTTTAAATAGCACGGAAAAACGTTTAGGAGCCGATATTTTAATTGTACCTAAGGCAAGCGAGAGTGATTTATCCGGTTTTTTATTAAAAGGGAAGCCAAGCACTTATTATTTAGATCAATCAATGGTTGCGCAAATCAAAAAAACAACAGGCGTTGGAAAGGTAACGACACAAATTGATGTTGGTACTCTTGATGCGGCTTGTTGTTCAAGTAGTATTCAGCTAATTGGTTTAGATGCTTCAACTGACTTTGTTGTAAGCCCTTGGATTTCAGAGGTTTATGACATTACGACGTTAAAGGACGATGAAATCATTATTGGTAACTCAATTAGTGGTCAAGCGGGGTCAAGCTTAAAGTTTTTTAATCAAAGCTTTAAAGTAGTTGCTAAATTGGCAAGAACAGGAATGGGGTATGATACAACTACCTTTATGAATCAAAATACAGCTCGGAAAATGGCTAAGCTGCGTGCTGAAAAATTAGGCGAGACAGCCTTAATCGATTATAATCAATCAATTTCAACAGTTTTAATTGATGTTCAAGCAGATACAACGCCATTTTTGGTCTCTAGAAGCTTAACGTTAAATTTAGCAGACCAAAATATTTCAGTTATTAAATCCGAAAATATCATTGAAACAACCTCTAATAATTTAGGCAATGTTTTAAAATTAATTCGCCTTTTGACAGGCTTAATTGTCGGATTTTCTTTGTTGATTATTGTTATTTTAATTATGATTATGATTAATGAGCGGCGGAAAGAATTTGCGATTTACAGAATGCTTGGGATGACAAGAACACATTTAATGAAAATTGTACTTGGCGAATTATCTATGCTCAGCATTTTTGGCGTGATAGCAGGTATTGCAAGTGGTGCTTTGATTTTTTATTTATTTAATCAATTGATTCAACAAAAAATTGAAACACCATTTTTATTGCCAACATTAACTCAGCTAAATCAATCAATTAGCTTGACAATCGGCTTGATTTTATTAATTACACTAATTTCATCTATTTATAGTTTAATTAAAATTAATCGCCTAGAGATTTCAGCATTGATTCGAGAGGAGTCATAATGAATATTAGTATCGAAAATCTTAACAAGACTTATTTGCGGCGTGGCAAAAATTTTAATGCTTTTCAAACGATTGATTTAAAAATAAATGCTGGTGAATTTATTGCAATTGTTGGTCCTTCTGGTAGTGGGAAAACCACTTTTTTACATCTTTTGGCTGGCTTATTAACACAATCATCTGGTGCAATTAAATATGATGGTTTGGATTTTGCAAATATTCCAAAAGCTGAAAAAGCAGCATTTATCAATGATAATATTGGTTTCATCTCTCAAGGCATGAGCCTGATTCCCAGTCTTTGTGTAGTAGATAATCTCAGACTACCTCTTTATTTATCCAAAAGAGAGCACCAGGCGGGTGTGGAAATTAATCAAGCACTCGCTTTATTAGCGCAATTAGGTATTGAAGATTTGGCTGATGAGTATCCTATTAATCTTTCTGGTGGTGAGCAAAGGCGAGTAGCAATTGCGCGAGCCGTCATGAATCACCCGAAAATCATTATTGCTGACGAGCCAACAAACGATTTAGATGATGTATCAAAGGCAAAAGTATTGGAATTGTTCAAGCAAAAAAATCAAGCTGGTGCAACGGTTATTATGGTAACTCATCATCAAGAAAATTTAGCTTATGTGAATCAAGTGTATACAATGAATTAGTAATAAAAATTGATTATTCAATGGACTTTATCCGTATTCTTTCTATTTTTATGGTATATTTAAAATGATATTAGAAGCTAGAATCAATGGCAACTTGTTAATTTGATAATAATTTAGTAAAATTACTTGAGAATAAATAAAGGATTTAGGAGAAGATATGTTCGACACAACAGACCAACTCGCAATAAATACCATCCGTACCTTAAGTATGGATATGATTCAACAGGCTAACTCAGGTCATCCCGGCTTACCAATGGGGGCAGCGCCAATGGCTTATGTGCTATGGTCACGCCATTTGAAGGTTAATGCCAAAACCAGCCGTAACTGGACGAATCGTGACCGTTTTGTCTTATCGGCAGGGCATGGTTCAGCCTTGCTTTACAGCTTATTACATCTTGGTGGTTACGATTTATCAATTGACGATTTAAAACAATTTCGTCAATGGGGCTCAAAGACACCCGGTCATCCAGAGGTCAATCACACTGATGGCGTCGAGGCAACGACAGGACCGTTGGGTCAAGGAATTGCCAACGCTGTCGGGATGGCAATGGCCGAAGCACATTTAGCTGCGACCTATAATCAACCGGAATTTCCAATCGTTGATCACTATACCTACGCTTTGAATGGTGATGGCGATTTGATGGAAGGTGTGTCACAGGAGGCGGCTTCATTAGCAGGTCATTTAAAGCTAGGCAAGCTGATTTTATTCTATGATTCGAACGATATTTCATTGGACGGACCAACCTCTAAGGCCTTTACTGAAAATGTCGGTGCGCGCTTTGAAGCATACGGCTGGCAACATATTCTTGTTAAAGATGGCAATGATTTGGCAGCAATCGAAGCGGCAATTAATGCGGCGAAGGCTGAAACCGAACGCCCAACGCTAATTGAGGTCAAAACAGTAATTGGCTTTGGCGCAGAAAATCAAGGGACCTCGGCTGTTCATGGTGCGCCTTTAGGTGACGCGGGTGTTACTTTCGCTAAAGCAAGCTACGGGTGGGATTATCCAGCCTTTAGCGTGCCTGATGAAGTGGCAACACGCTTTTCAGAAACCTTAAACGAACGTGGCGAACAAGCAGAAGCGGACTGGAATGCTTTATTTACAGAATATCAGGCAGCTTATCCAGAATTAGCAGCGCAATATTTAAAGGCTTTTTCAGCAGAAAAGGCTGAACTTTCAGATTTACCAGTCTACGAGGTCGGGACCTCAGCAGCCAGTCGTGTGACCTCTAAAGAGACGATTCAAGCGATTTCAGCGCAGCTACCAGAATTCTGGGGTGGCTCAGCCGATCTCTCAGCATCTAATAATACGATGGTCTCAGCAGAAACGGACTTCCAAGCGGACAATTACGCTGGCCGCAATATTTGGTTTGGTGTGCGTGAATTTGCGATGGGTGCGACGATGAACGGGATTGCCCTGCATGGTGGCACGAAGGTTTACGGCGGCACATTCTTCGTCTTTTCAAACTACCTTTTACCAGCGATTCGGATGGCAGCAATTCAAAGCCTGCCAGTGACCTATGTCTTTACCCATGACTCGATTGCGGTCGGTGAGGACGGACCAACGCATGAGCCAGTTGAACAGCTCGCTTCACTCCGTTCCATGCCAAACCTACAGGTGCTTCGCCCAGCAGATGGCAATGAGGTAGTAGCAGCTTGGGAGCTGGCGCTTCAAACGACTGACAAGCCAACAGCGCTTATTTTAACTCGTCAAAATCTACCTGTTCTTGAGGGGACATTAGAGAATGCGCGTCAAAATGTGGCTAAGGGTGGTTATGTAGTTAGTGCAGAGGAGGATACCTTAGATGGCATTCTAATTGCGACCGGAAGTGAGGTTAAGCTAGCGATTGATGCACAGGTAGCCTTAAAACAACAGGGCAAGCATGTTCGGGTGATTTCATTACCAAGCTTTGATTTATTTGAAGCACAAGACGCTGAGTACAAGGAAGGTGTTTTACCAAAAGAAGTGACTAAGCGTTTGGCAATCGAAGCCGGTACAAGCTACGGCTGGGGCAAGTATGTTGGCTTAGAGGGCAGCACAGTAACGGTTGATAAGTGGGGTGCTTCAGCACCGGGCGATAAAATCTTTGAGGAATATGGTTTTACCGTTGAAAATATTGTTTCAAAATTTTTAAATTTATAAGCTAGAAAAGAATAAGATTAATTTTTACCGCAATGCAGTGGCTTGTTAAATTTTAATGCATATAGATTTTTTTAGCCTAGGTAACCTGAAGCTCAAGCAGCTTCTAATATAAATATAGGGGTTGGGACAAAAGTCCTAACCCCTATCTTAATGTTTGTAATTTTCGGGCTTTCTCTCTCAAAACTGTTCAAATAGATACGTCATTCGGTCAGACAGAAAACATCTGACTGTATAAACGAATGACTCGTCTATTTTTCACAGTTTTAATCCTAGAGAGTAAGCACCTTGTTTTACGTCGTTAAATGTCTTTTGTACCATCTCCTTTTTATTTTTGGATGATTGCTACAATTATAAATATTAGCTAAAAACATATTAAGGAGAATACCTTAGTATGTTTTTGATTATATTTTTAGCTTTAAGATAGCTTAAGAACGAAAAAGATTTGAAGCTGATGCTTAATTATTAAAGTATAAACTATGTTTGTCAATTTCTTTTTTAAATTGCGGGGGTGCCTTGATAAATGGCGGCTTATAATTTATGTCCCTTTATTCAAATAATTTGAAATGTAAAAAAGAACTGGAATTTTAACTTTCCAGTTTCTTCCTTATCCGATAAATGCTCATATCGTTTGCTCCAGTCATATTTTGAATGGATGCGACTGCCCTCTTAAAAGTAAATCCTTGTTTAAGTTTTTCAGGACAGTTACCAAAATGCCCCCGTACTCTTACAGCTGCTAGTCATTCCAATATTAAATTTCGTTCAAATTCCGCAAAAAGTGAAAAATTAATTGAATAGTAGAACTTGATTTATCCATGATGATATATTTTCTTATGTACTGTGAAAACTCACACCCTGTTCATTTAATTGATTCACTAAAAAAAATAGACCCTCTATATTTCTTTCTAATCGATTTTATCGTAGGATAAAGTTATTTATTGTGAATTTTATAATTTTATGTTTAAATTAATTAACAATATCTTTAAGGGGGGACTTATATGCTATGCATAAGAAAAAGATTATATGCTTGTTAGTAGGTTTTGTTTTTTTTATTTCTTTTTTTAGTAGCTCAATTGTACTGGCAACTGAAGACGATTCAACCAGTACTATTGTGTATAATTATGCTTCAATTGATACGTTGACAGATGAACAAAGAAATAACATCATACAAGGGGATCCTAGTGAAACCACTCTACACGATAGTGAAAACTATTTATTTGTTTATCAAAAAAAAGATTTAAAAACTGAACAGAATCAAAATAGTAATGTTTCTGGAAATAAAATGCTGCTGAAAACAGGGGATACTGGCCTTAATAAGGGATTGGTTATTTTAGGTTCTATTTTTATTTTGGGAAGTATTGTCTTTTTTATTTGGAAAAAGAAACAGAGAAAGCATCTTTTATTAATCTTTATTTTCTTAGGCGGAAGTGGGTTCATAGGTTCGTTTGCGTATGCAATCGAACAAGAGTATTTGAGAGAACCTGTATCTGTAATTGTGCCTAAAGGAACGAAAGAGACAAAAAAACCAGAAGTAATAACAGGTTACACTTATATAGGGTACATTCATACTTTTGATAACAATACTGCTCCCATTCCTGAAAAAAAGGGAATAGTAATCGTTAATTATCAAAATGAGAACGGAGATACACTAATACCTAGTGAAACCTTAGAAGGAACTCTTGGGGAAGCATTTGAAACAATACTCAAAGATATTGAAGGCTATAGTTACAAAGAAGTAGAGGGTAATCCAAAGGGTGTTTTTAGAGAAACAACTCAAGTTGTAACATATGTGTATACAAAAATGCCTGTTGTGGAAGGAAATATACTTATTAATTATGTGGATCAAGAAGGAAATGAGATACATGAATCACAAACGATTAGTGGTAATCTAGGCGATCTCTATGATGCTTCAACAGACAATTATCAGTTAAAAATTGAAGGATATACATTAGATACTACAAAATTACCAAGTAATATTAAAGGGTTAATTAGACAGCAAACGCAAGAAGTAAGATTTGTTTACAGTAAAGAAGTACAGGAAGCTACAATTACCATTAAGTTTATTGGTAGCGATGGGAATCCGTTCACTCTGTATAATTTAATGACGTATAAGAATGGTTCTCTTGTTCCTAGATACCCTAATTTGGATAAATATCATATGCAATTGGACTACAATCAACAACTATACAACCAAGGAGAACAAGTACCTAACATTGTTTTACAAAGCAAAATAGGTGAAACATATTCTTTGCCAGAGAAAATGACATTCAAGATATTAGATGCGGAAGGAAATGAAGTGTCACAAGTTGGTTCTATAAATGAAGATGGAAGTTACAGTGGAGTAAGGTATTGGCAAAATTATAACCAAATACCAGATAATCGAGAAGGGATTGTTGATTCTGAAAGTATAGTAATTACCTATAGAATATTAGCTTATGCATTTTCAACTCCACCTGATGAAGAATAATGCCTTAAAAATTGTCATTGTAAAATCGAAATATATGTTATTTGTAGGAATAAGCATCGCGTAATTTAAATAAAAAATAGACAAATTTAAGACAATTTATCGAATAAAGAAAGAACTGGGAAGCTAAAATTCCAGTTCTTTTTTACATTTCAAAGTATTTGAATAAATGGGCTGAAATTATAAACCGTTATTTGTCGAGGCAAAAAAAACCGTCATTTAAAAAGGAAATTGACAACTATGTTTAATAAATTTTTTATATACTTAGTCAATGTCTACATTAATAATGTAATTTATCCTGTATGAAAGCGTTATCATTAGTTATAAACTGAAAGTGTAGTTAGGGGGTGTCAATATAAATATGGAACTTGATAATCGACAAATCATGATACTAAATTTTTTACTGGAAAATGATCATACAACTTATCAAGAATTATCATCCGAGCTAAAAATATCGACAAAAACGGTAGGAAAGGCAATTAGCAATCTTCAAGAGGTACTAAAGGCGCACACTAATTTAAAAATCATTGTTCAGCCTAAAAAAGGAGTTTCCTTAGTAGGAAATAAAGATGAGGTAATGAGCTTATTATCAGACTTTGAGGTTGCTAAGGTAGATACGCTAGAGGATCGAGTGACTGATACGATTGCGAAGCTATTAAACACGAATTCATCTTTGAAAATTCAAGATTTGGCAGATGGCCTTTATGTTAGTCGGTCAACGATGGAAACTACAATCAAAGCGGTTAGACATAAATTGAATAAATACGATATAAATTTAATTTCCAATCGTAATGGTCTAAAAATTCAAGCAGATGAAAAAAATAAGCGCCGTTTAATGTCAGAGGTTGTTAATTATTATTGGGGAGGCTTTACGGCATCTACTAATAAATCGGCACTTTTAAATTTGAATATTAATTTGATTGGGGAGGCGAATTATTTTTTAAATCAAGAAATCTTGAAGCGAGTGGGTCGATTACTTAATTATTTTATGAATCAGACAAAACTACAGTTTACGGATTATGAATTTCAAACGTTAGCGATTCACTTAGCGATTGCGATAGAAAGAATTGAATCCAAGCATTTTTTATTGCAAGCAGACCAGCACGAAAATCCAATTTTAGAAAATACTGCTCTATTGGTTCAATTACTTGAACAGGAATTCATAATTGAGATACCAGAATATGAACAGGCTTATATTGATATCCATATTTCCGCAATTGAAAAAAATGCAATGAATTATCCTTTAGACGATTTAAAGCTACCCTATTTGGATATGGGTGAACAGCTTAAGGCTATTTTGTTAGAATCACTTGCTGATTTAAAGGTTGATTCAGAACTGATTAATCATTTGATACTTCATCTGAATGCCGCAATTAAACGACTACGCTTAGGTGTTAAGATTTATAATCCTTATACCGATAAAATTAAAGCCTCTTTTAAAAGGGCGTTTATGATTAGTGTTGATTTACTTGAAAAAATTGAGCATGAATTCCAGGTTCAGTTTGATGATGCTGAAATTGCTTATGTGACGCTTCATATTCAATCTTTTTTAGATCGCTGTAGGTCGAATCAGCTTGCAGTAATTTTGGTTTGTAGTAGTGGCTATGGTACATCTAAATTATTGGAGCAGCGAATTAATCAAAGCTTATCTGATTTAATTAAAATTAAAAAGGTATTAAGCATCAATGCACTTCATCACGAGACTATTAGAGATGAACTGGTGGTTAGCACAATCCCAATTGAAAACGCTGATTTTCCTGTTATTGTTGTTAGTCCCTTAATGCTAGAAGGGGATATTAATCGAATTAAGCAATATTTAAAAATGACCTATAATCGCGAGAACCCCTTTTTATCATTGCTAGATGAAAAATTTTCTTTTTTTAATAAAAAAATAGGTGATACACAGCAAAATGTCCTAGAAATGATTGCGCAGCAATTACGAGCTGCTAAATATGGTAAAAAAGGGATTCTCGAAAATGCGATTAAAAGAGAGATACTTGCCTCAACAGCGCTTAATGACTTCGCAATGCCACATGCTGAAATTAGCTTTGTCAATGAGCCAGTCATTAGTATTTATATTAATCCAGAAGGGATTGACTGGAATGGCAGTCGAGTTTATATTGTATTTTTCTTTGCTCTCAACGAGCAGGTAAAGCCTGAAATAAATCGAATTTATGAAATTTTTAATGAAATTGTTTCAAATCATCAGCTATTAGTAAACTTACGAGCTAGTTCCTCTTTTGAAGAATTAGTAAATATATTGAAAGAGGCGATTTAATGTTTAGCGAAAAAATTGATGACAAAAATATTCTAATGAATTTGGATGTCAAAACAAAAAATGAAGTAATTGAGCGGCTGTCTGAAATTCTAGTGATAAATGGTTTTATTTCTGATATTGAGCAATTCAAAAAGGATGTTTTTGACCGAGAATCACACATGACTACAGGCATTGGAAACGCCATTGCGATTCCACATGGTAAGAGCTCATCAGTGATCGAATCTACTGTGATTGTTGCTAAATTAAAGCAGCCGATTGAGTGGGCAGCGTTAGATAAGCAACCTGTCAATCTTGTCTTTTTATTAGCAATTAAGGAGGCAGATAAAGGAAATGAGCATCTGCGTTTTTTAGCGGAGCTTTCTGGAAAACTGATGGATGATGATTTTGTTCAGCGGCTTAAAGCAGCGCAGGATAAAGACACGTTAATTAAAGCATTAAGCTTTTAAATATAAGGAGGAGATTTTAATGACAAAAATGGTAGCAGTAACAGCTTGTATTGCAGGTATCGCACATACCTATATGTCAAAGGCAAATTTAGAAAAATTTGCTAAGAAAAATGGCGTTGAGATTAAAGTTGAAACACAAGGTGCAATGGGAATGGAAAATAAGCTATCAGAGGCAGACATTAAAGCAGCGGATGTAGTTATTTTCGCAGTAGATACGAACGTTTCTGAGCGTGAAAGATTTGAAGGCAAGAAAATATTAACCGTTGGGACCTCTGAAGTAGTAAGGGATGGTGAGAAAACAATAGAACAGGCGTTAGCTTTAATTCATAACTAATTATTTATAAGGGGGTATTATTAATGGATATTAAAAAACAAGGTAAAGAAATATTAAATCATTTTCAAAGTGGTGTATCCTATATGATTCCGTTAGTCGTAGCAGCAGGATTACTAACTTCGATTGCCGTTATTTTTGGTGGAACAGGTGTTTGGGACCAAACTGATACCTTCTGGGGTGTTTTACGAATGATTGGTCAAACAGGTCTACAGTTTATTGTGCCAATGATTTCAGCATATATTGCCTATTCAATTGCTGATCGTCCAGGGCTGGCACCCGCCTTTATTACTGGTATGATGTGTCAAAATCTAGGAATGGGATTTATCGGTGGGATGGTTGCAGGTCTTGCCTGTGGTTATATCGCCAACGCTTTAAAGAAGGTTAAAGTACCGGTTCAAATTATTAGCTTGAAATCAATTATGCTAATCCCTTTTGTGACGACGCTTGTAGTTGGCGTGCTGCTTTGGTATGTTCTTGCAACACCAATCCAAGCGATGACAACCGGCCTGACTGCTTGGCTGGAGGGAATGACTGGTGCTAATGCAGCATTAATGTCTGCAATTCTTGGAGCGATGATGGCATTTGACATGGGTGGACCAATCAATAAAATAGCTTATGCTTTTGGTGTGGCTTCCTTTTCAAGTGGTAGCTTTGGAGCAAGCACAGCAATGTTATTAGCGATTGCAATCCCACCTTTTGGCATGTTTTTAGCAACCTTATTGAATAAAAAGCTTTACGATGAATCTGAGCGCGATAATGCAAAGACCGCAATGATTATGGGCTTAGTAGGTATTACAGAAGGCACAATTCCCTTTGCGGTGAAAGATCCCCTACGTGTTATTCCGAGCATTGTCGTTGGGACTGCAGCAGGCTGTGCATTGAATGGCTTTTTCGGTATCACACAGGCAACGATGCTTTCAACATTTATGGCAATTCCTTTTGTTTCAAACATACCATTGTATATTGTTTCGATTGCTGTCGGTGGAATTATAACAGCATTAATGGTCAATGCGCTAAAATCTATTAAATACAAAAAAGAAGCACAAACAATCGAGCCCAAATAGTAAATTAGAAAGGTAGGCCATTTTTTATGGTAAAAGCACATTTGATTCAGCATACACATTGGGACAGGGAATGGTATTTCACTAATGAAGATGCAATTGTCTTGTCAGATCAAGTGTTTACTGAGGTTTTAGACGAATTAGAAAGGAATCCAAAGGTCAATTTTTGTTTGGATGGACAAACGTCGATTGTTGATGAGTACGTAGAAATAAATCCTGAAAGCTTGCCGAGAATTCAAAAATTAATTGAGGCCGGGCGACTATTTGTTGGTCCGTGGTATGCGCAAACGGATGCATTGCTAGTAGATGCTGAATCAATTCTTAGAAACTTAATAATCGGTATCAGTGATACGCTTAATAAATATGGAAAGCCAATGATGGTTGGCTATTTACCGGATACTTTTGGCTTTAATGCGAATTTACCGACTTTATTACAGCAAGCAAATATTGATAATTTTATGTGTTGGCGTGGTTTAAATTTTGAAACAATGGTTCCCTCCCCTTATTTTATTTGGAAGGGGCTGGGGGATAAGCTAGTTTATGCAATGAATTTTCCGTTCGGCTATATGACTGGCATGATGAATTTGGATGCTATTGCTGATGTACCAAAATTTGTTACAGAAAAGCTAGATGTTGCAGTAGAAATGCTCCATAACCACGGAGACAATGAAGATATTTTAGTACCTTCAGGTGTAGATCAAAAATCAATGGTTTTAAACTTTGATCAAATTATTAGTGAAATAAATGCTAGTAGTAAGTATGATAATTTAATTTCTGATTATCCATCGTATGTTGAGATAATGCGGAATAATCGGAATTTACCAGAATATAAGGGTGAGCTAAGGCAGCCTGTTTACGCTCGAGTGCATCGTTCGATTGGATCAGTCAGAACTCAGATGAAATTAAATAATTTTAACCTTGAACAGAAAATACTAAAGCGGATTGAACCCTTAATGGTAATTGCTGAAAAAAATGGTGTCCGTATTAGCAAAGGCTTATTGAGGCGCTTGTGGAAGCTTGTCCTACAAAATCAAGCACATGACAGTATCGGTGGCTGTGTATCAGATAATGTGATGCTAGACATTAATCACCGTATTAAGCAAGCAAATGAAATTGCTGATGGCATTGAAAATTTAATTTTTAAACGAATTGCCGATGCACTGTCTTTAAAAGCCAATCAAGTCTTACTATTTAATACGACGCCAACTGATTATCGAGGACCTAAAACAGTCCACATTGTAGCTAGCTCTAAAGCCATTCAATTTAAAGGCAGTGCTTATAATGTTATTGAGAATGAAAAATATTATCCAGAGCGTAAAAATGCTTACCGAATGACTGCAATTGGCTACGAATATTTTGATGAGCCAGCATATTATGAGCTTGATGTAAAAATTGAAGCCCAAATACCTGCTTTAGGCTATACAATTGTTGAGTTTAATGACAGCCAGAATGAGCTAGAAATTCCAAAGCATACTGAGAGAACAGTGATAGGCAATCCAGATTTTCAGCTCTCCTATGAAGCTGGCACCGTAAGTTTGAAGGCGAATGGTATAGAATATCAAGACTTTATTCAGCTGGTAGATTCAGCGAATGATGGTGATACTTATGATTATTCACCACTTGAAGGCGATAAGGCAGTTCGCCTAAATTTTGAGCATGCAAAATCCTTTAGCGATACCGTTCAGGAATCCTTAGTAATTTATGGTAATGCTATTTTACCTAAAAATTTAGAGGATAGGTTAGCGAGTCAACCAAATCAAGAAAAAATAAATTATCAAATGACTTTGAGTATTGATAGTCAAAATGTAATTGAAGGTAAGATTATCCTTGAGAATAAGATTTATTCGCATCGGCTGCGTTTAGTAATCAATGTTTTGGATAGCTCTGAAAAATCAATTGCTCAAATCCAAAATGGCTTTGTTGAAAATTTACCTATTCCTGTACCAGCTGACTGGCAAGAAAAAATGGTAGAAAGGCCAGTGAATTTAGAAATTTTTGATAAAAGCATATCGGTAGTTAATGACAATGATTATTTAACAGTGTTTGCGGATGGCTTGAAGGAGTATCAGCGCATCAAAAATAAGCTTTACATTACATTAATGGCAACCACTGGGGAGCTCGGTAAGCCTAATCTTAAATGGCGCCCAGGTCGTGCTTCCGGTGATACGACTAATGAAGGTCATATTATGATGCAGACTCCACTGGCACAAGAAATAGGGCAATGTGATTTTACCTTCGGAATCGCTATTTCAAAGGGCAAATTTGATGAATTTAAGGTGGCACAGCAGGCAGAAAATCGTTTACAGCAATCCATTTCTTATCAAAAGCAAAGCTTGAATGTTTTTATTAACCGCTTAGACAATAAGATTTGGCCATTGCAAGAGAAGCTGACTATTCCAGAAGAATTTTCGTTATTAGAGCTGCCTGAAAATTTGATTATTTCTGCTATTTATCCATCATATTTTCATGATACTGGCTTTGTTATTCGATTTGCCAATCCTACAGGAAAAGAGCAATTAATGCCTGAGGCTGTTTTGAAATTGGGTACAGTGGTAAACGCCGTTGAAGAAGTGCAAAATCAGATAAGTATTTTGCCATATGATTATTTATCAATTTTGATAGCGAAATAAACGGACTTCAATAAAATTGGACTCGGAGAAATATTTAAATCTGCTATTTACTTGAACAATTTAAATGAATAGTTATGTTAAAGGGGTTGGGACAAAAGTCCCAGCCCTTTTAACATTATTCGTAATTTACGTGGAACAGTGCGACAACTTCAATGCCATAGGAAAATGGACAAGTTGCCGAATATTATCTAAAAAGCGTAAACGGCTCGTTCTGAAAGTTGAGCATAAGACTGAAAAATAGTAAAAGGCGCTCTTTGCCTATCTATTTTTTCAGCTTATGCCGATACTTTCAAGCCGTTGAAGCTAGATTGTCTAAAAAGCGTAAATGGCTCGTTCTGAAAGTTGAGCATAAGACTGAAAAATAGTAAAAGGTGCTCTTTGCCTATCTATTTTTTCAGCTTATGCCGATACTTTCAAGCCGTTGAAGCTAGATTATCTAAAAAGTGTAAGCAGCACGTTCTGAAATGTGAGTATAGGCAGAAAATAATTATAATGGCATTCTTTGCCATGACGACTTACTCTCAGAGAATTTCAGAATGAAATTTGAGGCAGTTAGTCGGAAAGGTATGCAGTTGAAGCTAGATTATCTAAAAAGTGTAAGCACCTTGTTTGACGGGCTTTCTCTCTCAAAACTGTTCAAATAGATACGTCATCCGGTCAGACAGAAAGCGTCTGACTGAATAAACGAATGACTCGTCTATTTTTCACAGTTTTAATCAGAGAGAAAAAGCACCTTGTTTGACGGGCTTTCTCTCTCAAAACTGTTCAAATAGATACGTCATCCGGTCAGACAGAAAGCGTCTGACTGAATAAACGAATGACTCGTCTGTTTTTCACAGTTTTAACTAGAGAGAAAAAGCACCTTGTTTTACGTCGTTAAACGTCTTTTGTCTTTTTTTCAATCGGCCACTTTACTTATTGAGCTTTTTTATTTTTTACCTTTTGTTTTAACGCTTCAATTTTTTCTTTTTGTGAAGTTTGCTTTATTGCAGTTCCAGTATATTTTTGATTTAGCTTTTTTTGTTTGTCATCAAGCTGATATTTACCCATAATTGCTCCTTTTATGTAATTAGATACGATTCATTGATTGATTTTTTATCATTATGATAAAAATTGACAACAAAAATTATATCACACTTTTTTGCGTGTTTTTGATTGATTTTAATTGAAAGTGGTGATATTATAAACTTGAGGGTGTGATGAAAATGCTTACAAAAGAGAGAGAAGATTTAATTATTCGCTATCTGGAGGAGTGCTCTCGTGTTGCAACTACTGAGCTTGCTCAACGCTATGATGCTTCTGAGTCAACGATTAGACGTGACTTAGCACGATTGGAGGCACAGGGAAAACTTGTCCGAATACATGGTGGTGCTGAAAAAAAGATAACAATTGATGAACCAACCTATTTGGAGAAAACGAGCAAAAACACGCAAGAAAAAATCGAAATTGCTCAAAAAGCACGTCAGCAAATTGAAAGTGGTGAAGTTGTTTATATCGATGCAGGCACGACGACAAGCTTTATGATTCCACTATTAAAGGATGACTCAATAACGGTTGTTACTAATTCACTGCATCATGCAACAAATTTAATTAATTTAGGTATTGAGACATTTATTCTAGGTGGACCAATTAAGAATACAACAGATGCGATTGTTGGTATGCAAGCAATCAAACAGTTAGAATCGTATCAAATCAATCGTGCCTTTATTGGCGCCAACGGTGTTCATCGAAGCTTTGGTTATTCGACACCTGATCCATTAGAAGCGATGGTGAAAAGAACAGTCTTAAAAGCGTGTGAGCATGCTTATATTCTGGCTGATGAAACCAAATTAAATAAGGTGACATTTAGTAAGATTGCTAGTCTAGATGAAGCAGAATTAATTACAAATCAAAAAGGCATCGATTATACTTGGTAAGTAAGG
Source organism: Enterococcus sp. MMGLQ5-1 (assembly GCF_013155265.1). Classification (GTDB taxonomy): domain Bacteria; phylum Bacillota; class Bacilli; order Lactobacillales; family Streptococcaceae; genus MMGLQ5-1. The sequence goes on from NZ_JABJXU010000002.1 coordinate 83,927, forward strand.
TATATTTAGAAAATTAGAGGAGGATTTAATGATTTATACTGTAACACTGAACCCATCAATTGACTTTATTGTTCGTTTGGAAAGCTTGAAGCTTGGTGAAGTCAATCGAATGGAGAGTGATGATAAATTTGCAGGCGGTAAGGGCATTAATGTTTCCCGTGTCTTAAAGCAAATTAATTCAGAGTCAGTGGCGCTTGGATTTGTTGGTGGTTTCACGGGTAAATTTATTTCGGATACCTTAGAAGCTGAGGCTATCAGCTCAAAATTAACGTCTATTACTGAAGATACTCGTATTAACGTTAAGGTTAAATCAGATTTAGAAACTGAAATCAATGGTGCAGGTCCTGATATTTCACAAAACGAATTAGAGGATTTAAAGTCTAAGTTAGCTAAATTGACTGCTGATGACATTGTGGTCTTTGCTGGTAGCGCTCCGAGAAGCCTCGGTAATAAGGTTTATGAAGCATTAATTGCGCTGGTCAAAGAAACAGGTGCTGATTTTGTAATTGATATTGAAGGGGATACCTTACTTCATGCACTACCAAAAGAGCCGTTAGTGATTAAGCCGAATAACCATGAGTTAGGTGATATCTATGATGTTACTTTAAATTCGATTGCTGAAATTATTCCCTATGGTGAACGCCTATTAAAAGATGGCGCAAAACATGTCATGGTCTCAATGGCTGGTGATGGTGCCTTACTTTTTACTAAAGAAGGTAATTATTTTGCTAAACCGATTAAAGGTCAGGTCAAAAATTCTGTAGGCGCTGGTGATTCAATGATAGCAGGCTTTGTTGGTACCTTTCATAAAACGGGTGATGCAATTGAGAGCTTTAAATACGGTGTCGCTTGCGGGAGTGCAACCGCATTTTCTGATGATTTAGCAACTGCTGATTTTATTAAAGAAATTTCTAAGCAGGTTGTTATCGAAAAATTAAATTAATAATAGATTTTTATTAGTTTAATCTTATTAATTATGGGTTGATTGAGTATTTGTGCTCAAATTTATAAATATTTTTACAAAGGAGAAAAAATGAAAATTACAGATTTATTAATTAAACAAGCAATGATTCTGGATCTTCAAGCAACTGACAAGGCTTCGGCTATTGATGAAATGGTTGATAAATTATATGAAGCTGGTCGCATTACAGATAAAGAAGTATTTAAAACTGGCATTTTGAATCGGGAAGCACAAACTTCAACTGGACTAGGTGAAGGCATTGCGATGCCTCACGCAAAAAATGAAGCAGTTAAAGAGGCAACCATTTTATTTGCGAAATCTAAAGCGGGAATTGATTATGAAGCCTTAGACGGTCAGCCGGTATATGTATTCTTTATGATTGCCGCACCTGCTGGGGCAAACGATACGCATTTAAAAGCTTTAGCCTCATTATCTCAATATTTAATGAAACCTGGATTTATTGATAAATTAAGAGCAACAGAAACACCTGACCAAGTAATTGCCCTATTTGAAGCTGAAGAAAAGGAAGTTGCTCAACCAGAACCAGCACCAGAAATTAAAAGCGATAAATATTTAGTTGCTGTAACAGCATGTACGACTGGTATTGCTCATACATATATGGCAGAAGAAGCGCTTAAAAAGAAGGCAGCAGAGCTTGGAATTAACATTAAGGTTGAAACCAATGGTGCCAGTGGTGTTGGCAATCGCTTAACGGCCGCTGATATTGCCAAAGCAGATGGCGTCATTGTGGCTGCTGATAAAGCTGTTGAGATGGAACGCTTTGCAGGTAAACATTTAGTAAATCGTCCAGTTGCTGATGGTATTCGTAAAACAGAAGAATTAATTGATTTAGCAATCAGCGGTAAAGCACCAATTTTTGAAGGCTCAGGAGAGAACTCAGAATCTGAAGATGAAGCAGCAGTTGGTTTAGGTAAGAAATTTTACAAGCACTTAATGAGTGGTGTATCTCAAATGTTACCATTTGTTATTGGTGGTGGGATTTTAATTGCAATTGCCTTCTTAATTGATAATGCGATGGGTGTACCAAAAGATCAATTATCACAGCTGGGTTCTTATAACGAGCTTGCTGCTTGGTTTAAAAATGTTGGTAGTGCTGCCTTTGCATTTATGCTACCAATCTTGTCTGGTTACATTGCATATTCAATTGCTGAAAAGCCCGGTTTAGTATCAGGCTTTGTGGCTGGTAGTATTGCCTCAAGTGGTTTAGCCTTTGGTAAAGTACCATTTGCTTCAGGTGGTGAGGATACCTTAGCCTTAGCAGGTGTGCCATCTGGCTTCTTAGGTGCCCTTGTAGGTGGTTTCTTAGCTGGTGGTGTCTTAATCCTACTTAAGAAAATTTTTGCCAACGTACCACGTTCGCTTAATGGTATTGTTTCAATTTTAGTTTATCCAGTTTTAGGTGTTTTCTTAACCGGCTTTTTAATGTTATTTGTTAATATTCCAATGGCTGCGATTAACACTGGCTTGAATAATTTCCTTGAAAGCTTATCTGGTACAAGCGCCGTCTTAATGGGCTTAGTTTTAGGCGGTATGATGGCAATTGATATGGGTGGTCCCGTGAATAAAGCGGCATATATCTTTGGTACAGGGACGCTTGCTGCAAGTATTTCGACCGGTGGTAGTGTTGTAATGGCTGCTGTAATGGCTGGTGGTATGGTACCGCCATTAGCAATCTTTGTTGCAACATTATTATTTAAAGATAAATTTAATAAAGAGCAACAGGATGCCGGTTTAACAAATATTGTGATGGGACTATCATTTATTACCGAAGGGGCAATTCCATTTGCCGCATCTGATCCAGCTCGTGCCATTCCTTCGTTTGTGATTGGCTCAGCATTATCCGGTGGCTTAGTCGGACTATTTGGTATTAAGCTACTTGCACCACACGGCGGTATTTTCGTAATCGCCTTAACAACCAATCCATTACTTTACATTGTCAGTGTAGTGATTGGTGCGATTGTGTCAGGTGTCATCTTAGGACTATTGAAAAAAGCACCTGTAACAAAATAAATCAAATATAAAAAGTCGTTATCAAATTTAATTGATAGCGACTTTTTTATTTTAAGGCTCAATGGCAAATCTGGCTGATTTGACTAAAAGGATTACTATGGATGTTAGACAGCCATCATCGAATGACTGTTTTTTTAGTATTGCTCCAGCTGACTAGAAGGCTACAGCTTTAGAAATACTTTTAAATTACGCTTCACGCTTTATCTGTTATGGAGCTTGCTGATGTTTTCCACAAACAAAGCCAAATTGACACATTCGGTGCACTTTTTTGCTAAATTGGTAATGTTTCTCGGAAATATTGGATTATTCACAACTAGAAGTGCGGGTTCATTTTGGGAAGATTTGCTTTTTTATCATTTTAAGACAGATAAAAATTGGACTGAAGTATTTATCAGTCCAATTGATTATAGCGCCTATTTTAAAGCGTGATATTTACTCAAAGCACTTAATCTGATTAACTGTTTTAGCATCAAGATTTTTTAAAATCGCCAGCAATAGCTTTTGTGCCTGCTCAAAATCAGCCAAACTAAAAAGAGTTTGATGGGAATGGATGTACCTTGCGACAACACCGATTGTTGTGCTTGGTATGCCATTTTGTTTTAAGTGGGTTGCGCCTGCATCCGTGCCGCCTTTGCCAAAGTAGTATTGATAGGGGATAGCATTGGCTTCTGCCGTGTCAACAACAAAATGCTTCATTTCTTGTAGCATGATATGTCCTGGGTCAAAAAGTCTAATGATTGGGCCTTCACCGATGGCACCATCTGCCTCTTTTTTATCAATATCATCCGCTGGGGAGCAGTCAATGGCAAAGCAAAGGTCTGGCTTGAATTGATTGGTCGAAACATGTGCGCCGCGTAAGCCGACCTCCTCTTGAACATTGGCGCCAATCACTAAATTAACTGCTAAATCGATGTCGGCTAATGCTTTGACAGCTTCTGAGACCATCAAAATGCCAAATCGGTTATCCCAAGCCTTAGCAATCATATTTTTTTGATTTGCGGTTATGATGGCTTGTGCTTCTGGTATTATAAAATCACCTTTTTGAATGCCGAAACTGGCGACCTCTTTGGCATCTCTAAATCCACCATCAAATAAAATAGCTTCAATTTTTGGCATTGTTGGCTTGCCATCAATACCCCTTAACAAATGAGGTGGTGTCGAGCTAGAAATTACCGGTATCTTTTGTTGCTTCTTGGTAATGAGGGTGAAGCGCTGTGCTTGAACCACCAATGGATTCCAGCCACCTATGGGAACTACCCTAAAAAAGCCATTGTCGGTAATTTCGCTAACCATAAAGCCAACCTCATCCATGTGAGCTGCGACTAATATGGTCGGTGCATTTTTTATTTTACTCTTTTTAATTGCAAAAATGCCGCCTAAGCCATCATAAGTAATTTGATTGCTATATTTTTCAAAAATAGGGCGCAGATAAGCTCTAATTTCTCCTTCAAAGCTCGAGGTGCCTTGAAGTTCAGTCACTTCTTTGATTTTTTGGATTAATGCTGTATTCATTTTAGTTCCTTTCTCATTGCAATATGCGGTATGCCTGCATCCCTAAATATTTCACCATAGGCCTGATAACCCAATTTTTGATAGAAAATTTTGGCGTGAAGTTGGGCGTGTAGGTCAATGATTTGAAAGTCTAAATTCTGGGCAAAGTGTTCGGCAAATAAAATTAACGCCTTACCAATCTGCTGTCCTCGATATGCCTTTAGCACTGCCAAACGTTGGATTTGTATCTGTCGTTTTTTTTCATCTGGGTAAAGGCGTAGCACGCCACAAGCGATATCTTGGTCATTATAATAAACAAGATGGATACAATAGGCTTCCAGATGATCAATTTCTAATTCAGGAGGTATCCCTTGCTCTTTTACAAAAAACTTTTGACGTATCTTCAGACCATCAAAATAGATATTAGATAAGGTATCACGACTACTTAATATTTTCATTTGTCACCTCAACTCTTGATTTATCTTAAATTATATCATGTATTTAGATGTTATTGATAAGGCTGGACCTTGTTTTAAAATTTTAAACAAATTAAGATTATGCTATAATAAAAATAAAAATTAAGGAGCTTATTAAATGCCATTTGTTAAAATTGATCTATTTGAAGGCCGTTCAGATGAACAAAAAGCTGAGCTAGCTAAAGAAGTTACTGAAGTTGTTAGTCGCGTTGCGAAAGCACCTAAAGAAGCAATTCACGTTTTTATTAATGATATGCCTGAAGGTACCTATTTCCCACATGGTGAAATCAAAAAGAAGTAAATAAGTCTTTAAAGCAATGGCACCCTAGACTAAGGCGTGCCATTTTTTTGTTAAATATGTTAGAGCTTACTGATTGGCATTGTGACATAGTTAAAAATAAATAATTATGTTAGAATATGACAGAGTAAAAAAATGAATTGGAGAATAAAATGCAATTAACCAGTAAACAAAAAAAATATCTAAAAGGTCAAGCACACCATTTGAACCCGATTGTTCAAATTGGTAAAAATGGTCTAAATAATGAAATAAAAACAAATATCCGTCAGGCGTTAGATGCGCGGGAGCTGATTAAGATTGTTTTATTACAAAACACAGATGAGGCTATTGATGAGGTGGCTGAAATTCTTGAGGTACAGCTTGGTCTGACTGTTATTCAAAAAATCGGTAAAATAATCGTGGCCTATAAGAAATCAGATAAAAAAGAAAATCGGAAAATAACGAACGAACTTTATCAAATCAAATAGCACTTGAATTGTTTTGATTATTGTAGAAGGAGCTAATATGGAACTTTTAACGCCATTTACAAAGGTTGAAATTGAAGTAATGACTGGCAACTTAAATCGAAAGCAGGTTGGTATCTTGGGTGGGAATTTTAACCCAATTCACCAAGCTCATTTAGTTGTTGCAGACCAAGTCAAGCAGCAGCTTGGCTTAGATGAGGTTTTATTGATGCCTGAATATTTGCCGCCACATGTTGATGAAAAGTCAACGATTCCTAGTCATCATCGTGCAAAAATGATTGAGCTGGCGATAGAAAATCATCAAGGCTTGACCTTAGAAACAATTGAGCTTTCTCGTGCGGGAAAAAGCTACACCTATGATACAATGAAAGACTTAACCAGCCAGCATCCCGATATTGATTATTATTTTATCATTGGTGGGGATATGGTGGAATATTTACCGAAGTGGCGCAATATTGATCAATTGGTTGAAATGGTACAATTTGTCGGCGTTCAGCGACCCGGCTATAAAAGTGGTACGAGCTATCCAGTGATTTGGGTTGACATCCCTAAATTAGATATATCGTCGCAAAAAATTCGGCAATTAATCCGTTCTGGCAATGAACCTAATTTTTTAGTACCGCCAAAGGTATTGGCGTATATTTATCAACAAGGACTGTATATCAATGAATAATTTGGAATATCAATTAAATTTATTACCCTATACGCGTGCTGAATTAGTTAATCTAGTAAAAAATCAAGTTTCTGAAAAACGCTTTAAACACATTCTTGGCGTTGAACAGGCTGCAATTATGCTTGCTGAGCAGTATGGGGAATGCACTGAGCGTGCAAGTATCGCCGGGCTGCTGCATGATTATTGCAAAGAGCTGCCGGATAGTGATTTTATTGCTGCAATTGAAAAGTATCATTTAGATGGCAATCTCAAAACTTGGAATAATAATATTTGGCATGGTATGGTTGGGGTATATATCATTCGTGAACAGCTTGCGTTAAAGGATGAAACGATTTTACATGCGATTGAAATTCATACTACAGGTGCGGCACAAATGTCAGCCTTAGATAAAATTCTATATGTGGCTGATTATATTGAATTAGGACGTGATTTTCCAGGAGTTCAAAGTGCTAGGGAGATTGCTGAAAAAAGCTTAGATGATGCGGTAGCCTTTGAAACAGCTCATACCTTGAGCTATTTGATTGAACAAAGGCTTGCCATTTATCCGTTAACGATTGCAACCTATAATCGATATTGTGCAGGGAAAAAACAAGAATAAGGGGCCAAAAGCCAATTATAAAGCATATTAAATTCGTTTAATCACGTAATTTCATATGTTTTTTTATTTTTATGAATCGGGTTTGTAAAAATCTACCGCTACTTGATTAGTGATTCTTAATCAGATATGTTAAAATAGATATAAATTTTGCGATATTTTAGTAATTTGAAACTTTTACTAAATATTGAAACTAATGTTAAAAAAAATTGTGGAGGCAAAAATTTGACAAGCAAAGAAATGTTAGAAATTGTGATTAAGGCTGCGGATTCAAAGCGAGCAATAGATACAGTAGCACTTGATTTGGCAGGGATCAGTCCTGTTACAGATTACTTTGTAATCACTGAGGCAGGCAATGAGCGACAATTAAATGCCATCGTTGATGAAATTATTGAAAAAATTGAAGCAAATCACGGTAAGGTTGCCAGAGTTGAGGGTCGTTCAGGCAATTCTTGGATTCTAATTGATTTAATTGACGTGGTGGTTCATATTTTTTCTTCAGAGGAACGAGAGCATTACAATATTGAAAAGCTTTGGTCCGATGCGCCTTTGGTAGATATTCACGAGTGGGTGAGCTAGTTGAAGGCTTATGAAACTTTTGCTTTTGTTTACGATGAGGTCATGGATGAGTCATTATATCAAAAATGGTTAGCCTTTACTAAAAATAAATTGCCAGAGGCCACTCAATCAATTCTCGAGCTAGCTTGTGGTACTGGAGCCTTAGCCTGTGAATTTGCCAAAGAGGGCTATCAGGTCACTGGATTAGACCTATCAGAAGAAATGCTGATGGTTGCCTATAATCGCGCTGTTGAAGAGGCAGTAAATGTTAATTGGGTGATTGGCGATATGCTTGATTTAGATGACAGTGAAAAATATCAGGCAATCACTTGTTTTTCAGATTCCATTTGCTATATGCGCAATGCGCAAGAGGTACAGCAGGTCTTTGACGGTGTCTTTAACGCTTTGGAAGATGATGGCGTCTTTATTTTTGATGTGCATTCAACTTATAAAATTGACCATATTTTCCCAAATTACAGTTTTCATGAGAATGAAGAAGATTTTGCTTTTTTATGGGATAGTTATCCTGGTGAAAAATCACACAGTATTGTTCACGAATTAACTTTTTTTGTCAAAAATGACGAGAATCATTTCAATCGCTTTGACGAAATTCATCAAGAACGCACTTATGAAATTGATTATTATCAAATGATGCTTGAATCAAGCGGTTTTATGAATGTTAGGCTTTATGCTGATTTTGAAGATCACGTACCAAAACCTACAAGTGAAAGAATCTTCTTCGTTTGTAAGAAATATTAAATATGTTTAGTTTAAAGCTCAGTAGTCTGACTAAAAGCGTTGCAATCAAAAATTTAGGAGTTGCTTGATGAAAACGGTTGGTATAATTGTTGAATATAATCCTTTTCATAATGGTCATTTATATCATATTGAAGCGGCTAAAAGATTGACTGGTGCTGATGCTGTCATTGCTGTGATGAGTGGTAATTTTGTTCAAAGGGGTGCACCTGCGATATTTGATAAGTGGCAACGAGCGGAGATGGCCTTAAAAAATGGTGTTGACCTAGTAGTTGAGCTGCCCTTTGCAAGCGCAGTTGCTTCGGCAGATTATTTTGCCTCTGGCGCAATTGAGCTGCTTTCCGCCTTGAACTGTGAAGCCGTCTGCTTTGGTACAGATAACCAGCAGCTTGATTACCAAAAATTTGGGCAATTGGCGTTAATAAATCAGGATTGGATTGCCAAACGCCTTGCTGATTTACCTGATAATTTGAATTATCCTGCGAAAATGACTGTGATTTGGCAGGCGCTACTCGGTGATCGCTTTGTTTTTAATACACCCAATCATCTGCTAGCGTTAAGCTATGCCCAAGCAAATGCTAAGCTCAAACAGCCGATGCGGCTTATACCAATTTTAAGGGAAAAGGTTGCTTATCATCAATTAAATCGTGTTGATCATTTGGCGAGCGCGACAGCAATTCGTCAAATGACCGCCAATAATCAATTTTCACAAATTCAGCAAGTTGTACCTCGTAATGTTTGGAGCTATTACCAAAATGGAACACCAATTTTTCCAGAAACTATTTTTAATTTATTAAAATATCGCATTCTATCGGCTTCACTTCGGGAACTAGCTAGTATTCATCAGATGAAGGAAGGGCTAGAGTATAAGCTAAAAAAAGTAATTTTAACAGCTAATTCGTTAGATGAATTAATTAAAGGCTTGAAGTCTAAACGCTATACCTACGCCTACCTATCGAGATTAATGTCCTACATTTTAATTAATGTATCGGATTGTGAAATTTTGGCAGCAAGAAAGCAAGGCTTTATTCATATATTAGGATTTTCTAAATGCGGGCAAGATTATTTAAAAGTCAATAAAAATCAATTCAAACTACCAGTATTATCCAAAATCGGACGAGATGATGTAATTTATCAGTTAGATTTAAGAGTTGACGCGATTTATCAGCTCTTAGCACCTAAAATTCCGTCACAAAGCTTTGGGCGTGTACCAATTAGAACTTAGGCTTTTCATTTTTTGGTAAAATCAGTATAATATTAAGGTACACCGTTAGGGAATATAATATTTTTGAAAAAAATTAAATAATAGAAAGAAGTGTCAAAATGGGACGTAAATGGGCAAATATTGTTGCTAAGAAAACGGCAAAAGATGGAGCAAATAGTAAGGTCTATGCTAAATTTGGAATTGAAATTTATGCCGCAGCCAAGCAGGGTGATCCAGATCCAGCGGCTAATCAGAAATTGAAATTTGTTGTTGATCGTGCTAAGCAAGCAAACGTACCAAGACATATTATTGATAAGGCAATCGATAAAGCTAAGGGAAGCACAGATGAAACCTTTACCGAAGGTCGTTATGAGGGCTTTGGTCCAAACGGTTCAATGATTATTGTTGACACCTTAACGACGAATGTTAATCGTACAGCTGCTAATGTTCGTACAGCTTTCGGTAAAAATGGTGGTAATATGGGCGTTTCTGGTGCAGTTAGCTATCTGTTTGATAATACAGGTGTCATTGCTTTTGAACAAGTAGATCAAGATGCTGATACAATTCTTGAATTATTAATGGAGGCTGATATTGACGTTCGTGATGTGACAGAAGAAGAAGGTCAGATTATCGTTTATACAGAGCCGGAAGATTTGCATACAGCAATGGCTGTATTAAAAGCTAACGGTGTTGCATCATTTACGATTTCTGAGCTTGAAATGATTTCACAAAGCGAGGTAGTTTTAGCTGGAGAAGATGCTGAAAAATTCGAGGGATTAATCGAAGCTTTGGAAGATGACGAAGATGTGCAAAAGGTTTATCATAATGTAGAGGATAATTAAAATCAAGGGATAAAGTAGCTTAAATTTAGTTTGCTTTTCAGTGCTTTGAAGATTTGTGCTTAGGTCTTTTGAGTAACAGATAGCGACAAATCGAAGCATTATGTCTTGAATTTTAATTAACAAATTTTTAAGGAGTATGATCATGAGTAAAATTTTAGTTTTTGGACATCAAAATCCTGATACAGATGCAATAGCTTCAAGTATTGCTTTTGCGAACTGGGAAAGACAGGTTGCTGGTGCAGATGCCGAAGCGGTAGCGCTAGGTGAATTAAATGAAGAAACACTTTTTGCCTTAGAATATTTTAAAATTGCTGCACCGCGCCTTGTGAAGCGTGCGAGTGACGAGGGTGTTAAAGAAGTCATATTAACTGATCACAATGAATTTCAGCAATCAATTGAAGATATTCGTGATTTAACAATTGTCGGTGTGGTCGATCATCATCGAATTGCCAATTTTGAAACAGCGAATCCATTATTTTTTAGAGCGGAGCCAGTAGGCTCAGCATCTTCAATTATTGCTCGGATGTATAAAGAAGCTAATTTAGAAATTACAAAGGAATTGGCAGGATTAATGCTTTCAGCCATTATTTCGGATACATTATTATTAAAGTCACCAACAACACATCAGACTGATATTCCTTTAGCGAAGGAATTGGCAGAAATAGCTGGTGTTGATTTAGAAGTCTACGGCTTAGAGCTATTAAAGGCTGGTACGAATTTGGCAACTAAATCAGCGAGCGAATTGATTGACCTAGATGCTAAAACATTTGAATTAAATGGTCAAAATGTTCGTGTGGCACAAGTCAATACCGTTGATATTAATGAAGTTTTGGGACGTCAAGATGAGTTAGAATCAGCGATTAAAGAGGCGATTGTTACAAATGGCTGGACGGATTTTGTTTTAATGATTACTGATATTGTTAATTCGAATTCGGAAATTTTGGCGATTGGTAATCACCAAGATAAAGTTGAAGCAGCTTTTAACTTTGAACTAAAAGAAAATCATGCCTTTTTAGCAGGTGCCGTTTCACGTAAAAAACAAGTCGTACCACAATTAACCGAAAGCTTTAATCAATAATTAGCTAACGATAGAGTTGCTATGATACTTGAAATGCCCACAGGCTCTATTTTAGAACTAGCTTGCTAAGCATTCGAGTATCTAGCAATTTTTTTGTCATTCGTTTGAGGAGTAAAAATGCAATTATTAACAACTGATAAAAGATTAAAGTATGATATATTTCTAAAAAGTTTACTAGAGCTTTTAAATCAATCAGTTCTATCGCTTCGAGAAATCAAAGCGAAATATTCTGAAGTGTCACAAATCGATCGAAAAATTGATCACTACATCGATTTAGGGTTGATTAAGCGTGAAAATAAGCGTTATTATCTAAGCTCTGATTTAATTGCTATTCAAGATGATGATATCGTAAAAAGCATTGCTGAAGCTCAGATTTCTCTGCTTGAGGCGAGCGAGCTGAAGCTCAATAATGTTTTTTTTTCACAATATTTTAAAAATTTGCAGGTGGTTCAACCTGAATATATCCTGCTTGAAGCTCAGCCCAAGCTTTATCGATTGGATCAATTAAATAATCAGACTAATCAGGTTGTTTTTTATTTTTTAAATCAGCTAACAGAGACAGAACTGAATCCATATTTATATTTTCGCCATCAGGATGAAGAAATGCTGACCGAAAAAGAACAGGAAATTAATCAATATTTAGGCGATGTTAATCCAGAGTATGGATTGAAGTATATGACGACCTTTTTATTAAAGTTTCTAAAAAAAGCAGAGGTGACTCAAAAGCGTCCGGACATTTTTGTTAGAGCTCTTGCTGATTTTAAAATTATCGAAGGCCTAGGTCAAAATTGCTATGGCTTGAAATTACCTTATATTGAAGGTAAGGCTATGGCAGCGCCAATCCTTGAGCAGCTCAAAGCAATTGAATTTGATGAGCTAGAAAAATTAACGATACCAGAACGTTTTATAACGAGTGGCATGATTCATCAAAGGGTCTATGATTATTTTATGACGAGTCAATTTGCTTATTGGACAATTGAGGCTTAATTGAATAAACAAATGAAACTGAATTTATTAAAATAAAAGGCAGTGGGACAAAAGCCATTTAACGACGTAGAAATAGGTGTTAAAGCAACTCTCTCAGAAAAGTGCAAGACGTACTTGTATCGCTACTTTTCTAATTGATTTAACCCATTCACGCTAAACGGTCATTTCAGCATTTTAGACAATCTGGCTTCAATGACCAGCGTTTAGGAAATTAGAGAAAAAGTATGCACAAGCTAATCCAGCTTCAGCGGCTTGAAAGTATCGGCATAAGCTGAAAAAATAATTCGTGGCAACAATTGAACTTACTTTTATAAGCGACCAAGGAAAGCTTTAAAAGTTTAGTTCAATTGCATACCTTGCCGACTAACTGCTTCAAATTTCATTCTGAAATTCTCGGAGAGTAAGTCGACATGGCAAAGAGCGCCTTTTACTATTTTTCAGTCTTATGTTCAACTTTCTGAGCAAGGCATTTCAGCTTTTTAGACAATATTCGGCAATTTGTCTATTTTCCTATGGCATTGAAGTTGTCGCATCAGCGACTTACGGAAAAGCTTATGGCAGCGTGCCTTAGCGGATTTTCCGCTTAGTCGTTATTGCATTGTCCCCCGTAAATTACGAATAACATAAAAGAGGTTAGGACTTATGTCCCAACCCCTTTTATGTTTAATCTTCAAGTAAACCACGCTCGCGATACCAAATATCTGGCTGCCAAATCCAATGCGTGTCATGCTTCTTTAATAAACTAAAGCTTTCATTTGGTCCCATTGTGCCAGCTGGGTAGCTAGGTAAAGCTTGCTCAGAATTTTCCCAGACGCTTGTAATGACATCAATCAGCTTCCAGCTTGCCTCAACTTCCTCCCAATGACTAAAGTTTGTCGAGTCACCATTTAAGGTATCAAGAATTAGTTTTTCGTATGCCTCAGGAGAGTTGCCAAGTACCTCAGCATCATGGCGATAGCTTAATTTTAGAGGCGATATATCAAAGCCCTGCCCGATTTCCTTGCCGTTTAAAGCCAGACTAAAGCCCTCGGTTGGCTGGATATAAATGGTTAGAATATTTTGCTCTAGGTCACCACCAAAGATGTTGTGTTCAATCGGTTTAAAAACAACATTAATTCTTGTCCCCTTTTCGGTTAATCGCTTGCCTGTTCTAAAGAAGAACGGAACACCTTGCCAGCGCTCATTATCAATCACAAATTTACCCGCCACGAATGTTTCGGTCGTTGATTCTGGATTAACATTTGCTTCATCACGATAGCTAATAAATTTTTGATGATCAATTTCACCAGCAACATACTGGCCACGAACAAAATTTTCCAATACTTCATTTGGCTGGTAATTGCGAATGGCGCTTAGCGCTTTGATTTTTTCTTTTCGGATTGCTGCTTCATTATATGATTCTGGTTGCTCCATTGCTAGTAAGGATAGAACCTGTAAGATATGATTTTGAACCATATCCTTTAAAGCACCACTATGATCATAGTAGCCACCGCGATCTTCGACACCTAATTTTTCAGCAAAGGTGATTTGAATATTATCAATAAAATGTCGATTCCAAACCTCTTTAAAAAGTTTATTGGCAAAACGAACTGCTGAAATATTTTGAATCATTTCCTTGCCAAGATAATGATCAATTCGATAAATTTGTGATTCATCAAAAGAAGTAGCGATTTCTTGATTGAGCTGCCGTGCGGTTGCCAATGAAGAACCAAAGGGCTTCTCAATAATTAAACGTTCAAAGCCATTTTTATTAATAATATTCTCTGATTTCAAATGAGTTACAATTGTACCAAAAAAATTTGGTGCCATTGCTAAATAAAATATTTTATTATTAGCTGTTTGATATTTCTCAGTTAATTCATCTGAAAGCTTTTTCAAAGTAATATAATGTGCCTGATCGGTGACATCATGACTTTGATAATAAAAATGGGAAGCAAATTGAGTTTTATATTGAATCGGTGCATCAATATCTGCAATTGAATCGATTACCACTTGCTCAAAATGAGCCTTTGACCATTCACGTCTTGCTGTACCTATTACAGCAAAATTTTTATTAATAATTCCTTTTTGATATAAATTAAACAATGAAGGAAATAACTTACGTTTAGCTAAATCGCCAGTTGCACCGAATATCGTAAATAACGCTTTTTTATCAGTCATTCTTATTCCTACTCTCATCTATGATATTACTTTTCTATTCTATCACGAATACGATGTAAATTGGAGTGATAAGTCTGATATTTCAAAGCAATAAATTATTTATCAGTTCCAATATCAATCATTTTCATTAAAAATATGTTAAAATAGTTTTGAAAAAAAGTATTTATGCTATTCTATAAACCTAAAATTATTATTCAGTTATAAAAAATGCGTTTAATTTAATCTAAATATTATTTTATCGTTATAATTGTTTAATTTTTGGAAAAAATTCAGAAAATTGTTGAAACTTAGTTAAAATATAGGTAGAATTTTAATAAATCAGTTTAAGTTACATTCAATGTTAGTTTCACAAAAATTTACTGAAAATATTTAAGAGGTGTGAAAAATGAAATCAGCTGCGAAAGAAGCAATGCAAACAACATTATGGGATCCTTCATTTGAATCAGATGCCTGCGGTATGGGTTTTGTCGCTCAAATTGACGGTGTACCATCACATAAGTTGATTGATTATGCGTTGACTATGTTAGAAAGAATGAATCATCGTGGTGGTACTGGTGCAGAGCCAGATACTGGTGATGGCGCTGGTATTCTATTATCAATGCCTGATGAATTCTTTAGAACCAAGGCCAATAAGAGAAACATTGAATTGCCAAAAAGCGGTGATTATGCGGTTGGTATGTTTTTCCTGCCAAAAGATCACATAAAAAAAACACAATTACTTCAAGCAATTGTTACAGAAATTGAAACCGCTGGTTACCGAGTGATTTTTACAAGAGATGTGCCGTTCAATTTTGATAATTGTGGGCCGGGTGCTCAGAAGGTAATGCCAAGCTTTGCTCAGGTTATTATCGAGAAACCAATTGAAATAGCAGACGCCAGAGAATTTGAAGATCGTTTATTCCGTCTTAGAAGAAAGCTAGAAAAAATCTTCTCACCAGAAGAAATGTTTATCTGCTCACTCTCAGCAAAGACGCTTGTATACAAGGGCATGCTGCATGCTTTCCAAGTCCGCTTGTTTTATCCAGACCTATCAGATCCCCATATGACAAGCTGTATTGCATTAACACATTCACGTTTTTCAACGAATACTTTCCCAAGCTGGGATCGTGCTCAACCCTTTAGATTTTTAGCACATAATGGTGAAATCAATACACTGCGCGGCGCTGAAAATTGGATGACTTCACATAATGTTGAGGTTTATAATGAAGAAAATTCTGATTCAGCTAAGCTCGAAAACTGTATGGAGTACCTCTATCGCCACGGTAGGGACATTCCACAAAGCTTACTAATGATGATTCCTGAGGCCTGGGGTAAGCAGGCTGGCTTATCCCCAGAGCTAACTGCTTTTTATGAGTATGCAACTAGCTTCATGGCACCTTGGGATGGTCCAGCAGCGCTCGTTTTCACTGATGGTGAAACTGTTGGGGCTCGCTTAGATAGAAATGGGCTGAGACCTTCACGCTATTCTATTACCAAGGATAATTTTATTGTTTGTTCTTCTGAAAGCGGTGTGGTTGACTTAGAGCCCTCGAGAGTAGTCGAAAAGGGTGTTCTTGGACCTGGTAATATGATTTTAATCGATACCAAAAAAGGAACAGTTACTAAAAATGAAGCCGTTAAAAAATATTATGCAGAGCAGCATCCTTATCAAAAATGGTTAGATAAAAGCTTACTGCACATTGATAACTTAAAGGAACAGCCATTACCAGCAGATTTGACAACAGAGGAGTTAGCAACTGTTTGGAAGATTTTTGGCTATACTGATGAAGCGATTAGAACAGTAATTCTGGCGATGGCTGAAAAGGGTGAAGAGCCAGTAATATCAATGGGCTTTGATTCACCACTTGCCGTTTTAAGCGATCAGCCACAAAGTTTATTTACCTACTTTAAGCAACAATTTGCTCAGGTTACTAATCCACCAATTGATGCAATCCGTGAAAAATTAGTTATTGGTACTGAAATGTATCTTGGTCGTGATGGTAATTTATTAGTTGATTCGGCTGATAACTGCGTCAAGGTTAAGGTAGACTCACCTGTGCTTTCAACGGCAGATTTTGAAAAATTAGCGAAATTAAAAGACCGTAAGCATAAGGTTAGCATTGTTTCAACCCTATACAATTTGAAGCCTGAGACACCAACACGATTGCACCATGCACTCGAAGATATGTTTAAGGCTGTTGAAAAGCTAGTAGATAACGGCACAAGTATCATTGTATTAAGCGATCGTGGTGTCAGTGCGGATACAATGCCAATGCCAATTTTGCTTGCTGTTTCTGGCTTGCATAATTATATGGTTGATAAAGGCAAGGGTGGCGCATTTTCAATTGTTGTTGATTCGGCTGAAGTAAATGAGGTGCATCATTTTGCCACGCTAATCGGTTATGGAGCAAGTGCCATTCACCCATATGGTGCGTATCAAACGATTAAAGATTTTAGCACTGATGAAAAACTGCTTGAAAATTACAGGAAAGCCTGTGAAAAAGGGATTGTTAAGGTCATGAGCCGAATGGGGATTTCAACCATTGCCGGCTATCATGGTGCACAGCTATTTGAAGCGGTTGGCTTATCTGATGAGGTTGTCAATAAATTCTTTGTTGGTACTGTCAGTCGAATTGGTGGCTTGAGCCTATTCCAAATTGAAGCCGAATATCTGAAACGCTACGAATACGCCTTTGGTGAAAAGCAGCGTGATTTCCTACCAAGTGGTGGCTCATTCCAGTACAAAACAGATGGCGAGCATCATTTATATAATCCACAGTCGATTTATAACTTCCAAACGGCAATCCGTGCAGGTGATTATAGCTTGTTTAAGCAATACACTGAGCAAATGAATGAGGAAGCCCTATCAACGCCGACTACCTTACGTTCAATGTGGGAATTTTCAGCCAATCGTCCAAGTGTGGCAATTGAAGAAGTCGAACCAGCGTCAGAAATTGTTAAAAGATTTAAGGTTGGTGCGATGAGCTTTGGCTCACTTTCTAAAGAAGCACATGAATGTATTGCGGAAGCAATGAACTCAATTGGTGCCAAATCTAACTCAGGTGAAGGTGGCGAAAATAGAAATCGTTTTAAGAAACAAGCTGACGGTACTTGGCTAAATTCAAAAATTAAACAGGTTGCCTCTGGTCGCTTTGGTGTTAATGCTGAATATTTAATGAGTGCCGAAGAATTACAAATCAAGCTGGCGCAAGGTGCAAAACCGGGTGAAGGTGGTCAATTACCTGGAACGAAAGCTTTTCCTTGGGTTGCTGAGATTCGAGGATCAACACCGGGTGTTTCTCTGATTTCACCACCGCCGCATCATGATATTTATTCGATTGAGGATTTAGCCCAATTAATTTTTGATTTAAAGAAGATCAATCCTTATGCCAAGGTTAACTGTAAGCTAGTCTCATCAACTGGGGTTGGTACGATTGCAACTGGCTGTGTTAAGGCTGGTGCAGATGTTGTGGTCATCGCTGGCTACGATGGTGGGACAGGTGCTTCACCGAGAAACTCAGTCCGTGATGCAGGCTTACCTTGGGAAATGGGACTTGCAGAAGCCCATCAAACATTAGCAATGAACGGCTTACGTCAACGAATGATTTTGGAAACAGATGGTAAGCTAATGACTGGTCGTGATATTGCAATTGCCGCTATTTTAGGTGCTGAAGAATTTTCCTTTGCCACCCTTGCGTTAGCCGCGGTTGGCTGTGTCATGATGCGGGTTTGTAGCTTAAATACCTGTCCAGTTGGTGTTGCAACGCAAAATCCTGAGCTTAGGAAGCATTTTTCAGGTAAACCAGAGCATGTTGTTAATATGATGTTCTTTATGGCCGAAGAATTACGCGAGGTTATGGCTGAGCTAGGCTTTAGAACAGTTGATGAATTAATTGGCCAAACAGAAGTGCTTAAGCCACGCTTTGTGGCAAAGGGGAAAGCAAAATCGCTTGATTTTTCTCGAATTCTTGGTCCTTCAATCAGTATTGAAAGAAAAGCAATTGATCCTTTCTATGAGAAGCGTCAATGGAAAGAGTTGGACAGCTTTGCTAACTCTGCGATTGATCAAAATCTTGAAGTAACAATTGATAATCCAATCAATAATCTGGATCGTGCCGTAGGTGCCAGAATGGGCGGCTGGATTGCTGAACGCTATGGTAACTATGAGGTCCAACCTGGCTTATTAAAATACCGTTATACAGGTATTGCTGGTCAAAGCTTCGGCGCCTTTGCGACACAAGGTATGGAGCTTAAGTTAATCGGTGAAGCCAATGACTATATTGGCAAAGGGCTTAGCGGTGGTCGTCTAATCGTTGTCCCACCAAAAGATGCTAGCTATGATATCGAAAACTCACCAATTGTTGGTAATGTTTCTTGCTTTGGCGCCAATCGTGGTGAAGCTTACTTCTTAGGTCGTGCAGGCGAAAGATTCTGTGTTCGTAATAGTGGTGCTTCAGTTGTAGTTGAAGGCGTTGGTGACCATGGCTGTGAATATATGACAGGTGGCGTTGCAGTGATTCTAGGCTCAACCGGTCGCAACTTTGGGGCAGGTATGTCTGGTGGTGTTGCTTATGTTTATGATCCAGAGGATAAATTGGCGGGGAATTTGAATGCCGAAATGGTTGACCTATTTAAGGTTGGTGAAACCTCAGGTGACGGTGTACTTAAGGAATTGGTGCAAAATCATCTGGAATATACTGGCTCTAATAAGGCGAAAAAATTGTTGGCAAATTGGGAAGTAGAATCTCAAAATTTTGTTAAGGTTTATCCGACTGATTTCCATAAAATTAATGATATTACTGAAGCGCTTGAAACAGAGGGGCTTACAGGCGATGAATTATTATTCCAAAGTTTTGAAGTCGCAACAACTGGAAAGAAAGCAACTTATGTCGGAGGTGGTAAATAATGGCAAATCCTTTTGGTTTTTTGAAGTATAAAAGAATTGACAACCCATACCGTCCAGTTGAAGAGCGGATTAATGATTGGGAGGAATTACAAACGCCGCTTTCTGAGGAAGCGCGAATTGAGCAAGCAGCTCGCTGTATGAATTGTGGTATTCCATTCTGTCATTCAGGTGTTTTCTATGGTGGTAAGCGTGCTGTTGCGGGCTGTCCTAATGATAATCTAATTCCAGAATGGAATGACCTAGTTTATCGTGGTGAATTTAAAAAAGCATTTGAACGTTTGGCACGAACTAATCCACTACCTGAAATGACCGGTCGAGTATGTCCTGCGCCATGTGAAAAATCCTGTACGGAGGCTTTAAATGGTGCTGGGGTGGCCATCCATGACAATGAACGCTTTATTATTGATACGGCATTTGATAATGACTGGGTGGAAGCAACCGGCTATCCGGTTGAAAGAACTAATTTTAAAGTTGCAATTGTTGGCTCTGGACCTGCTGGTTTATCTGCTGCTTGGCGCTTAAACCAATTGGGTCATACCGTAACCATATTCGAACGTAGCGATCGCTTTGGTGGCTTGCTGATGTATGGTATTCCAAATATGAAGCTTGATAAGGACGTGATAGAACGTCGAATCGAGGTTATGAAAAAGGTTGGTATTAATTTTGTGGCTAATACTGAAATTGGTATTGATATCACTGCTGAAGAGTTATACACTGCCTTTGATCGAGTAATTATTGCTAGCGGTGCCAGTGTACCTCGTGATTTAAATATACCCGGTCGTCAGCTACAGGGTGTTCGCTTTGCGGTAGATTACTTGACGGAAACTACTAAAAATGTTTTGCGCCATGGTAAAGATAAGGTTAATCAGGTTTTGGCAGGCAAACACGTTGTTGTTATTGGTGGAGGTGATACAGGTAATGACTGTATCGGTACGGCTGTTAGACAGGGTGCAGCACGAGTTACACAGCTGGAAATTACACCACAGCTACCAGAGCACCGAGGCGATGCTAATCCTTGGCCAGAATATCCAATGGTCAATCGATTGGGCTATGGTCAAGAAGAAGCTAATTTTGTACAAGATACAATGTTGACTGAATTTTCTACCTCAACGACTTCATTTATTGGTGCTGAGCGTGGACAATTAATTGCAATTGAAACAGTTAAGGTTGGTCCTAATTTCCAACCAATTGAAGGCACTGAAAAAACGATTAAGGCGGATTTGGTTTTATTAGCAATGGGCTTTACAGGTGCTGAGCAAAGCTTATTTGAGCAATTTGATGTCAAAGAAATTTTAGATGACTATACAACGGATAATGAACGTGTCTATGTTGCTGGTGATGCCAAGCGAGGTCCAAGCTTAGTGATTTGGGCAATCCGTGAAGGTAGACTAGCTGCAGAGAGGGTCGATACCTCATTAAGAGCATTAGTTGCCCAATAATTAGATTAAGACTTTTAAAAAACTGTTTAAAGTTTTTTAAAAGTCTTTTTGAAACTTGAAATATACACTCAAAATTTTTTTAGTTTAGTAATTGTTTAAGAAAAGATTGCTATTATTCGCTAAATTCTATGCTAAAGATTTTAAAAAGCAGCGACTGATGAATGAGATATGTTATAATTAACCAAACTAGTCTAATGTAAGGGGGAACTGCTCATGAAATGTCCTAAATGTAAAGATAATCGCTCTAAAGTGGTGGATAGTCGTCAATTAGAAGATGGTGGTGCAATCCGCCGTAGACGTGAATGTGAAAATTGTGGCTTTAGATTTACAACGTTTGAAAGAATTGAACAAACGCCATTATTAGTGGTTAAAAAGAATGGTGAGCGTGAGGAATTTAAGCGCGAAAAAATACTACGTGGAATTGTTAGAAGCGCTGAAAAACGCTCGATTTCAATGGATCAAATGACTGAAATTGTTGACAAGGTCGAAAAAAAGGTGTTGGCAATTGGAGAAAACGAAATTTCAACCAATCAGGTTGGTGAGTATGTGATGGAGGAGCTAGCAAAGGTTGATGAGGTTGCTTATATTCGTTTTGCTAGTGTTTATCGCCAGTTTAAAGATATGAGTGTTTTTTTAGAGGAATTAGAGGATATGATGCAGCAAATTCGCAATAGCAATAATAATGATAGCTCTAAGCTTGAAAAAAATAAAAAATGAAAGAGTTTAAATTGAAGCTTTAATTTTAGCTTCGTTAGATTACGAGGTTTTCAAGTGAAATCCAATAGCATAATTATCATTGAAAAGGGAAAAGCTGAATTACAAAGCTTAAATGCCCTATTTTCTTTGTATTTACCAATCATCGGCAATGATGCCATTTGCCTCTATCAGTATTGCTTTTTTGCAAAAAAAGAATTGCGGGTAAGTATTATACTTCAACATCTTCATTTATCATTTTCGGCGTTTGAGCAGGCTAGAATACAGCTTGAGGGCATTCAGCTTTTAGCAACGTATCAAGAGGGAGATCGTTTTATATTAAAACCCAAGCCGTCACTTTCCTTTGATGACTTCTTAGCTCAGCCAGTGCTTTGCCGATTATTAAAATCATGTCTTGGTGAATATGAATTTGAAGCAATCAAGGGCAGTCCGGCAATCCATGCTGAGAAAATTTCAAAAAGATTTGGCGAGGTTTTTATTCTAGGGCAGGATCAAAAGGAAATTGATAACAAAACTAGTTATTCTGAAAATATTGCTAAAAATTTCAAAAATGAGCAAGTAATTGACCAGACTGCCGATGATTTGACAGATGCGGAGCGGCAGGTAGTTAAGATTGCTCAATCGGTTAATCCACAGGATTTTTTAGCAACCATTAAATATCAAAATAATGGGTATGTTACTGATGATGAGACAATTATCATTCAAAAATTGCTTGCCAATCCAAAAATTAATTCAGAATTAATTAATATGGCAGTCTATTTAAGCTTAGGTCGAGAAAAGCAGCCTAAGCTTGTCAAAAAATATTTAGATACTGTGCTGCTTGATTGGCTCCAAAATAATGTTCAAACTTCTATGGGAGCGATGAGCAGAATTAAGCAGCATAATACGAAGCCTGCGCGTGTGAAGGCAAATCAAGCAAACAATCATTCAAAGAATACAGTCGGTCAAATTCCAAAATGGGTGGATCAAGAAATTAAACTAGAGGTTTCAAAAGAAGAAATGGATGCCTTGGATGCACGATTTGCAAAGCTTAAGGAAGGAGGTGCATGATGGACGATATTCAAAAATCATTTGACCATTTGACAGCTAAGATACCTAATTGGCAAGAAAAATATCAAGAGGTGATTCGCAATAAGGTATTAAGTGATCAAGAAATTAAACATTTTATCACCTCAAATGAGCTGACAGAACAGGAAGTTGCCAATAGTTTTTCAAAGCTTTACGAATATGTGATTGAACGTGAGAAATTTTTAAATCATGACAACAACCGTGTGGCAGTTGGCTATCAGCCAAAGCTTGTTTTAAATCACCATTATGTTGATGTCGCCTATGAGCCAACCTTGGATTTAATCGAACAGCAAAAAGCTGCAGAATTAAAAAATAGGATTATGACCTTGCATTTACCTGCTACCTTAAAAAACGTTGATTTTTCAGATATTGAAAGAACACCAGAGCGTCGTGAAATACTGAACGCCATTTTGGACTTTGTTGAAGGCTTTGCTCAAGCACCAGAAACATTTCATAAGGGAATATATTTGTATGGTACTTTTGGAGTTGGTAAAACATATTTGATGGCTTCGTTAGCTAATGAGCTATCTAAGCGTGAGCTATCGACCCTGCTCGTTCATTTTCCAACCTTCGCTCAAAAAATTAAAAGTGCAATTAAGGAAGACAAGGTGGATGTGCAAATTTCGGAGCTCAATCAGGCTGAAATTTTAGTGATTGATGATATTGGTGCTGAAAATGGTTCAGCATGGATTAGAGATGAGGTATTACAGCCAATTTTAACACATCGGATGCAGGAAAATTTACCAACTTTCTTTACATCTAATCTAAATATGGCAGAGCTAGAGCATAAATTGGCGCATGCTGCTCGAGGTCAAGAGGAGCTGTGGCCGGCAAAGCGTGTAATGGAGCGCATTCGCTATCTTTCGAAAGAAATTTATTTGATGGGGGAAAATCGACGTGAATCCAATAATTAATCAAATGAACCAACATTTTTCGGTTCGTCAATTTAAAAAAGAAAAAATTTCAGATGAAGCCCTAAGAGCTATTATTGATGCTGGAAGAAGTGCTTCAACTTGGATGAATTTCCAAAGCTATTCGATTATTATCGTGAAAAAAACAGAAAAAAAACAGCAAATTTATGATTTACTTGGACAGCCTAGTATTCTTTCAGCAGAAGTATTTCTAGTATTTGTAGGTGATTTTTATCGCGCTAAGCAAGTAACTGAGGCAAGAGGGAAGTCATTTAACCCTGAAGGTGTAGAGAGATTATTAGTAACCTCTGTTGATGCTGCCTTAGTAGCTCAAAATACGCTTTTAGCGGCTGAAAGCATAGGCTTAGGTGGTGTCATCATCGGCATGCTGAGAACCCAATCTGAAGCCATTTCAGAGCTACTGGAGCTACCTGATTATACGTACCCATTGATTGCGATTAGCTTAGGCGTACCAGATGAGCATCACGAGGTTAAGCCAAGGTTGCCTTATGAAAACGTTGTTTTTGATGAAACCTATCAAATTCTACCGGATTCATTTATTAAGTCGTTTGATGAAATACAATCAGCTTATGGTGGTGGTAGGCAAGCAACCTTATGGAGTGAACGGGTTGCGAATTATTTTAGTGGTGATGCAACACCATCTACACTTCAAAATTTAAAAAATAAAAAATTAATGTAAATATAGAATTTAAAGGAGTTATTATGTCATTACCAACTGTTGCCATTGTTGGCCGACCAAATGTTGGCAAATCGACAATTTTTAATCGAATCGCTGGAGAGAGAATTTCAATTGTTGAAGATATTCCAGGGGTTACACGTGATCGAATCTACGCTAAGGCTGAATGGCTTGGTAGAGAATTTAGTTTAATCGATACTGGTGGTCTGGAAATGAAAGATGAGCCATTTATGCAGCAAATTAAACATCAGGCAGAAATTGCAATTGATGAGGCTGATGTGATTATTCATGTTGTGAGTGCCAAAGAAGGTATTACTGATGCTGACGAATACGTCGCTAAAATACTTTATAAAAGCTCAAAGCCAGTTATCCTATTGGTAAATAAGGTAGATAATCCTGAAATGCGCCAAGAAATTTATCAATTTTATTCATTAGGGTTGGGTGATCCTTATCCTGTATCTGCCAGTCATGGTATCGGAACTGGTGACGTTTTAGATGAAATTGTTCATAGCCTTCCTGTAGAACAAGCAGAAGAGGATTTAGATTTAATTAAATTTAGTTTAATCGGTCGTCCAAATGTCGGCAAGTCATCACTAATTAATGCAATTTTAGGTGAAGATCGAGTTATTGTTTCTGATGTTGCTGGAACAACACGTGACGCGATTGATACTTATTTTACTAATGCTGATGGTCAAGAGTTTCAAATGATTGATACGGCTGGAATGCGCAAGCGCGGTAAGGTTTATGAGTCAACAGAAAAGTATTCTGTGATGCGTGCTATGAGAGCAATTGAACGCAGCGATGTTGTTTTAATGGTACTGAATGCAGAGGAGGGCATTCGGGAATATGACAAACGAATTGCTGGCTTTGCCCACGAGGCTGGTAAAGGCATGATTATTGTTGTTAATAAATGGGATACTTTAGAAAAGGATAATCATACGCTAAGTGATTTTGAAAAGGATATTCGTGAACAGTTTGTCTATTTAGCGTATGCACCTATTATTTTTGTTTCAGCAATAACTAAACAAAGATTGGATCGCCTGCCTAAGATGATAGAAGAGGTAAGTCATTCGCAAAATCTACGTATTTCATCGAGTATTTTGAATGACGTGATTATGGATGCTGTTGCGGTTAATCCGACACCTACAGATAAGGGCAAACGATTAAAAATATTTTATGCAACTCAGGTAGCAATTAAGCCGCCAACTTTTGTTATTTTTGTCAATGAGGAGTCTCTGATGCACTTCTCATATCTGAGATTTTTAGAAAATCAAATTCGTAAGGCATTTATTTTTGAAGGAACACCAATTCATTTAATCGCTAGAAAGCGAAAATAAAAGAATTTTGGCTTAAAAACACTAATTTCCTTGATATTACCTTAAGTATATGCTATTTTTTAATAGATGATTAGATAACGCTTTAATCATCGAGCGAAATGCTCAATATTTTTGGAGGTGTATTATTACATGGCAAACAAACAACAATTAATCGATAAGGTTGCTGAAAAAGCTGGTTTAACTAAAAAAGACGCTGGTGCAGCTGTAGATGCAGTATTTTCTTCAGTTTCTGACTTTTTAGTTGAAGGCGAAAAAGTACAATTAATCGGCTTTGGTAATTTTGAAGTTCGTGAACGTGCTGCTCGTAAAGGTCGCAACCCACAAACTGGTGAAGAAATTCAAATTAAAGCTTCTAAAGTACCTGCATTCAAGCCAGGTAAAGCTTTAAAAGATGCTATTAAATAATTAGACGATTCAAATGCTTATGGCTCAAGGGCTGTAAGCATTTATTTTTTATTATATAGGTAAAAGAGGCGGGAGTTTAACTATTTAGGACATTAGTCATTGATGATATTAGTAATAACGAATGCCTATATTTAAAAATAGATGTTATTTTTTATTTACAATCAACTACCAAGATACTTTTTATTTTTTATGATACAATAAAAATATATTCTTATTATATAAAAATAGAAGGTGTTTTTTATATTAGGCGATTGTATAATAATAGCCATGGTAATAGCGATAATAGTGATGATGCTAGCGGATTTTACGATATCAGATAAAGATGTTCAATTAGACGATTTAGAAGTGTTAAAAAAACTCATTTCAGAACGTAAAGCTAATTTTAAAGGCTGAAATCCCTGTATAGTGCTGTATAAAAATAGGAGCTGTTGGAGTTAGCGCTTGCGCAGGTTTTAGCAGTTATCTTTTTTCTAGCCGTGATCGTTGAAGCTGGATTCGCTTTATTTATGGGTTCAAAATATGGTGGCACGGTCATCGATATTGATGATGGTAGAACGGCTCCAATGTTAAGAGAACGAGATTCAAATCGTATTGTTGATTATCAGCTAGCGTCAGATATTTTTTTGGTTGCTTAAATTTAACTGTAAAGCTGATAATAGGTGGCGCTGCAATACATGGTTAGTTTGGAAGCGTGCTGATGGTGAAGCCACAAGCATAAAGATTTAATAAAACGTATGGCGTTAAATTTAGTTTAATTGATACAAAAATAAGTTAATAAATTCACTCCTAATTTTTCATTTAATTATTGAGTTTATTTTTATGCTTGAATAATATTCATGATATATTTGCAACTAAATGATTGATGACTTATGCTTTTTCCAAGTAATAAGCATTCCATTTTTAGTATAATTCCTCTTGGAGCATTTAATATTAAAAGTATTTTACTGGCAAAATATAGATTAAAGAGAACTGATTGCTAATTTGAAATATGTCTAACTATTTTTTCAGCAATGCTATAACTAGAGGCTGTTGAAGGAAAATATAATTCGTATACCTAAAAAAGCAACTGATTATTTCACCAGTTGTTTTTCTGATTGTAGATGATTTTTATACTTAATAGTAGTGCAGCTTTGACCTGATATCCTTAGTGCATAAATTTAGAGCTATACTAGCTTTTGTCAAGTATGTTCAACATCTTATTGTTTGTTGAAAGCTCTTCAAAAGCTACATCATCCTAATCTTTGCCGTTTTTTACCAAGATAATATTTCTTTAAATAAATGCTGGTATCATCTTTTTCATATTTAATTGAAAATATTCTGAAAATAATAAACATTTTCAATTTTTTTTGTTACACTAGGTTCAATAAACAAATATATTTAGTGGAGGCAAAAAAATGACCAAAGATTTAGAGACAATTTTAGCACAAATTGGCACTCGTACCGATAAGGTTACAGGTGCATTGGCAACACCGATTCATTTTTCAACAACCTACCAGCACCCTGAATTTGGTCAGTCAACAGGTTTTGATTATACTAGAACACAAAATCCAACCCGTGAGCAGTTAGAGCTAGGTTTGGCTGCAATTGAAGCCGGTAATTATGCATTTGCAACAAGCAGTGGTATGAGCGCAATTGTTTTAGCGACCGAAGCGTTTCCAATCGGCTCACACTTTGTTTGTGTGCGTGATTTATATGGTGGTACTTTTCGATATTTTAATCAGCTTGAGGCAAACGGGCTTTACACCTTTGATTACGCAACAACCGAAGCAGAGCTGATTGAGCTGATTAACGAAAAAACAGCAGTGGTTTATCTTGAAACACCGACTAATCCTTTGATGTTTGAATTTGACATTCAAAAAATTTCTGATTTAGCACATCAGTTTAACGCTAAGGTTGTTGTTGATAATACTTTTTATACACCAGTTTATCAGCAGCCATTAACACTTGGCGCAGATGTGGTGTTGCATTCTGCCACTAAATATTTAAGCGGCCATAATGATGTCCTTGCGGGTGCTGTGATCGTAAAAGATGAGCTATTTGCTAGTGAATTAAGATATAGTTTAAATACTAAGGGTGCAGTCTTGTCGCCATTCGACTCATTTTTAGTAATGAGAGGCTTGAAAACCTTGGCACTCAGAATGAAACAGGCAACTGAAAATGCGCAAGCAATTGTGCGATTTTTACAAGGACATTCTGCTGTCAAGTGTGTGTTGTATCCTGGTAAGGCTGGAATGATTAGCTTCAAGGTAAAAGATGAACAGAAAATTCCAAGCATTTTAAATCATTTAAAATTATTTACCTTTGCTGAAAGCTTAGGTGGTGTTGAAAGCTTAATCACCTATCCTACAACTCAGACGCATTTAGATATTCCAAAGGAAGTTCGAGAAAGCTATGGCTTGACAGCCGATTTATTAAGACTGTCAGTTGGGATTGAATCAGTGACTGATTTAATTTCTGATTTAAAGCAGGCTTTAGAAATCTAAGAAGAGCTCTTTAACAATCAGTTCTTGCAGCATTTTAAACATCTAATAATCAGGTAACAAAGAAAGGCGATATGTCATGAAAAATTTTGAAAAGGCAGTAGCACGTAGAGGTACAAATTCATTAAAGTGGGATAGTGTGGCTCAGGATGTCTTGCCGCTTTGGGTAGCGGATATGGATTTTCAAACTGTTCCAGAGGTAACCGCAGGCTTAACAGAGCTGGCTAAGGGTGGCGTCTTTGGCTACACCTTAAATAGTTCGCAGCTATTTCAAGCAGTTATTGATTGGCAGGCAAATCAACATCAGCTAAAGCTTGAAAAAGATTCAATTGTTTTTATTGAAGGTGTCGTACCAGCGATTTCTGTTGCGCTTCAAGCGTTTACCGAGCCAGGTGATGCAGTGCTAATCAATACACCAGTTTACCCACCCTTTGCTCGAACAGTTAAGCTCAATCAGCGTCGATTGATTGAAAACGATTTGGAAGAGATAAACGGTCATTTTGAAATTAATTTTACAAAATTAGAAGCACAATTAAAGGATGAAGCGGTGAAGCTTTATGTTTTTTGTAGTCCGCATAACCCCGGTGGTCGAGTTTGGACAGCGGAGGAGCTTGAAAAAATCGGTTCACTTTGCCAAAAGTATCAGGTTAAATTAGTGAGTGATGAAATCCATCAGGACTTTGCCTTATTTGGTAACCAGCATCATCCGTTTTTAACGATTAAACCGGACTATCAGGATTTTTCAATTATCTTAGGCTCTGCAACTAAAACTTTTAATATTGCAGGTACAAAGAATGCATATGCCATTATTCCAAATCAAGATCTGCGTGAAAAATTTAAAAATGTTCAATTAAAAAATAATCAGCATGAGGTAAGCAGCTTTGGGCAGGTGGCTACTGAGCTAGCTTATCAAAATGGTGAAACTTGGTTAGCTGGCTTAAAAGCCAAAATCGAAGAAAATATTGAGCTTGTTACTGCTTTTACTGAAGAAAATTTACCTAAGGTCAAGGCGATGAAGCCTGAAGGCACTTATTTAATCTGGTTAGACTTTTCTGCTTATGGCTTAGATGATAAGGCATTAGAGAAAAAAATGCTTAGAGAAGCCAAGGTATACCTGAATTCGGGTATTTCCTTTGGTCAAGGCGGGAGCGGTCATTTGCGGATGAATCTTGCGACAAGCACTGAACTTGTAAAGGAAGCTTTGACAAGAATTGCTAAAGTATTTTAATTTAATCTGGCATCAAGTGCTTGACAATGCTCTGTTGAGCCACTTACTTATCAACGATAAATCAACTAAAACCCAAAGCGGAATCGAAAGATTTGCCTTTCAGCGTTGCGTGTTTTTTGTATCATAGTTTTATAATACGTAGTATTCTGCCGACACAGTCGGAAATAAAATCACCGTGCATTTAGCGCGTTTCGAGCATGTCAGAGCAAGCACTCTCAACTTTTTCGTTTATTAATAAAGGAATCAGCAGATATTATAATCGGTTGACTCCTTTATTTTTTAGTAATTAACCTGCACTGATTAATAAAAACTATCACTAATACCATTATTTCAATCACCCGCTAAGGTGAAAAAGTGCCTGAAAATTTCTGGAAATGATATAATGAGGTAATAATTAATATTGGATGATTGGTGGAGCGTATGATAGATCAAATTGGCAAGGTATTATTGTATAATCGATATATTAGTAATTTACCTAAGGAACAAAAGTCTTTAATTGGCATTGAGTTAGAATACCCAATCGTCAATCTAGCCAATGAGGCTGTTGATATTAATTTTGTGCGTCAGCTACTTGTTGAATTAGTCGCAAAGCATCAATTTATTATCATTAAGCGTGATGATGATGGCTATCCAATTGAAATACAGGCTGAAAAAGCAAAGGATATAATCGTTTTTGAGGTTAGCTATAATAATCTTGAATTTGCTTTGAGTCCTGTTTTGGATTTACATCAGGCTGATCAAAGAATGAGGCAATATTTAAAGTGGATTCAAGCATATCTTAATCAAAAAAATCATCAGTTAACTGGAATGGGCGTCAATCCTAAATGGCATTTAAATGATGCACAGCCTGTGAAGTCAGCTCGTTATCAAATGTTAACGGCATATTTGGCAAGCTATTCGCAATACGATGATGTGCCAGCTCATTTTTTTCACCAATACCCACAATATGGGAGCTTTATTTCAGGTTCTCAAGTACAATTAGATGTGACAGCAGCCAATTTATTGCAGGTTTTAAATGTTTTTAACCAAATCGAACCAATCAAGGCTTGGCTTTTCGGCAATTCATATTTCTGGGGAGAGCATTGGCAGACGACGGTTGCTCGTGATATTTTCTGGGAAAATTCGATGCATGGTATTTTCCCTAATAATGTTGGTGTTTTCCCAAAGTGGTTTGAATCAATTGATGAATATCTTGATTACTTAGCTGAATCTGTTATTTTTCAAGTTACGAGAAATAAACAAACCTATTATTTTCCACCAATTACAGTTCAGGCATATTTTGGTTATGATGAAATCATCGGCACTGGGCTAAGGGGTGATTCAATTGTGATTACGCCAGATATAGAAGATATTAAAAATCATCGTAGCTATAACTATCAAGATTTGACAGCACGCGGTACAGTTGAATTTAGAAGCTGCTGTCAGCAGCCACTAAATGAAAGGATGACTGTTGCAGCATTTCATTTAGGTATTTTTAATCAATTGCCAGAGGTTACGACATTACTTAAGAATCAGCCCTTAGTTCAACAAGCTGATTTGTCAATTGAGAAAGCAAGACGTCACTTTTCAACAACAAAATTGTCAGATGAAACGGATTTATCAATCGCCAAATTGACTGGTTTGATACTTGATATTGCCAAAGAGGGCTTGGATAAACGTGGTTTAGATGAGGCTGTTTATCTAGAGCCACTGATTAAGCGAGTCGCATTGCTGGAGAATCCTGCCAAGCAGGCACTAAAACGACTTTCAGATGGTACAAAAATGAATGAAATTATAGAGGATTACGGAAGGATTTAAGATGAAGCTAAATTTAACATCGGCCATTGATAATGAGCAATTTTCGGCCTTATATCATGAAATGATTCTTGGCATTGAAAAAGAGAGTGTCAGAGTAACTGATTTAGGGGTGCTATCGCAAACTGAACACTCCAAAAAATTTGGAAATCGAAGCTTTCATCCGTATATTCAAACCGATTTTGCAGAAAATCAAATTGAGTTGATCACACCACCGTGCCATTCGAGTCAAGAGGTGATGGATTATTTAGCGGCAATTCACGACGTTTTTTATCGTACTGCTGATGAAAGGCTATGGCCAGCGTCAATGCCGCCAGAATTTACAATAGATCAAATTTCAGTTGCTAAGCTCGATTGCCAAGAAGATGTTGATTATCGCAATTATTTAGTTAAAGCTTATGGTAAGAATAAACAAATTATTAGCGGGATTCATTATAATTTTGAATTTTCTAATCAGCTATTAACCTTTTTATATCAAAATAGCGCAGCAACAGATAAGTGCGAATTTCAAGATTTCAAAAATGAAATTTACTTAAAGCTAGCACGTCAATTTACAAGATATCGCTATATTTTAACTTATTTTTATGGCGCGACACCCTTTGCAGCAAAAAGCTTTTTAAATCAGGGTGAAACGCTCGAACAACCTGTTCGTTCAGTAAGAAATAGCAGCTTTGGTTACGTCAATCATTTGACTAAAACCATCCCGCTTGATTCTGTTGCTGGCTATGCTGATCATATCCTTAAACAGGTTGATTCAGGTGCCTTAATCCACGAAAAAGAATACTATGGCGCAGTACGCTTACGTGGTGCAAAAAATTTAGTTGAATTGAAGAAAAGTGGTGTTCACTATGTTGAGCTGCGCTGCTTTGATTTAAATCCATTTGAACCATACGGTATTAGTAAGAAAATGCTCGATTTTATTCATTATTTTGCTTTATTTTTAATATTTAAAGCAGAAGCTGATGATTATCATCAAGGCGATGAAATTAACTCTGCTGTAGCTTTAGAGCATCCAAATGAGCCAACTGCCTATATCGAGGAGGGGCAAGCCGTTTTATATGAAATGAAGCGCTTTTATCGTAATATCAAAGCCAGAGCTGAGCTACTGGAGTTAATTGATCATTATATTAGAAAATTTGACCACCCGGAATATACATTAGCAAGTCGGATGCTTGAAAGAGATTTATTAAAAATTACCGATATTAATTTTGAACGCGCTTTTAAACGACCATTTCAATTAGCTGGCTTTACGCAAATGGAGTTGTCTACTCAAAATATTTTATTTGATGCCATTCAAAAGGGACTGAAAGTTGAAATTTTAGATAAGGCAGATCAATTTATTCGTTTAAGCTATGGCAAGCATCATGAATTAATCAAAAATGGCAATATGACTGCCTATGACAATTATGTTTCTGCCTTGGCGATGGAAAATAAATTGGTGACTAAAAAGCTATTAGGTGAAGTTGGCATTCAAGTGCCAAAGGGGTATGAATTTAGTCAAATTGAGCAAGCACTAGCGATTTATCCGATTATCAAGCATCAAGCAATCGTCATTAAACCAAAAAGCACAAACTATGGCTTAGGTATTTCTATCTTTAAACAATCAATTGCCTATGAAGATTATAAAGCAGCTTTAGAATTCGCCTTTAAAGAGGATCAGCAGGTCTTGATTGAAGAGTTTGTGGAAGGAACCGAGTATCGTTTTTATGTTCTGGATGGCAAGGTTCGTGCGATTTTATTAAGAGTTCCTGCCAACGTACAGGGGGATGGTATCCATACCATCAGTGAGCTAGTGGCACAAAAAAATGAAGCCATTTACCGAGGCACTAATCATCGCTTTCCATTGGAAAAGATTCAATTAGGTGGCATAGAAAGATTAATGCTCAAAGAGCAAGGTTTGACAATTGATAGCATTCCTAAAAAAGATGCAATTGTTTATTTACGTGAAAATTCTAATATTTCTACTGGTGGTGATTCAATTGATATGACCGATCAGGTGGACGTAAGCTATCATCGAATTGCCGAGGCGGTAGCAGAGGTGCTAAAAACTGTTGTAACTGGTGTTGACATTATAATTCGAGATAAAGAGGTGGCAGCTGATGATTCAAATTATAAAATTATTGAAGCAAATCAGAATCCAATGATGCAAATGCATATCTTTCCTTATCAGGGGCAAGGACGTCGTGTGACTAAAATGATGGTTGATTATCTTTTCCCAGAAATAGATTAGCGATTTATATTATATTTTTTTGAATTAGCTCGTGTAAAAGCTTTTGAAAGGCCTCTCGAGCTTCAGCGGTATATTTTTTGGGACCCTTGGTTTTTCCGCCAGCCTTCCTAATTTTTTGTCCGAGATAGCGTTGCATCAAAAGCTGGTCAATATTAGATTGAGTAAATTGAAAACCATTTTGATGAATGACTTGAACATTTTTAGCGAGCAGTAAGGAGGCTAAGCCATAGTCTTGTGTAATGACAATATCAAGCGCTTTGGCGCGTTTAACAATTTCAAAGTCAACAGCATCGGCGCCTTTTTCAATATAAATCGTTGTTAAATACCTTGAATCTGCTTGGCTAGAATAATGGTCATGCGTTGTAATTAAGAGCACAGCTATTTGATACTGGCTAGCAATCTGAATTGTTTCTTTTTTTACAGGAGAGCCGTCACCATCTATTAAGATTTTCATTTTTACCACCTTTATTAAATTATTTAATAAGCATACCATAAATGAAATGCTTGAAAGGATTTTTTAAATTATGATACCAGAAATAATGATTCGATTTTTTGAATATATTGCGGCTTTAATTAGCGTCATTTCAATTTTGATTTTAATCAGGGGACTTTATGTTGCTGGTGTTGAATATTTAAAAGCAGAATTTGATAAAAGTAGTTCAAAAATAGAACGTGTTAGCCATGTCCGTTCAACCTTGGGCATTTACGTTTTACTAAGCTTAGAGATTGTGATTGCAGCTGACATTATTGAATCAATTATTCATCCAACAATGGAGGATATTTTAAAATTAGGATTATTAGTTGTCATCCGAACCGTTATTTCTGTTTTTCTAAAAAAGGAAATTAGCGAGTAAATAAAAAGACTTTTAAAAAACTAATTAAAGTTTTTTAAAAGTCTTTTGTTTGGTCAGGTTCAATCCAAAACTAACTGTATTTTCATTTTTTTGGCGAATCCGTTTAAGATTTCCCTGATGCCGATAAATAATAAAGCTTGCCAAGCCTAAAACAATAAAATTAAATAACCAATTAAATTCACTTAAAAATGGTGTATGCAGTAGTGGCAGAATAAAAACAAGTATAACTGCAGAGATACAAACGGTCACACTAGCAAAGCTTACCATGCTGGTTAGGTAGAGTGTAATTAGAAAAATAGCTAATAAAATTAAGCATAAAATTGGTTGATAGACAATGAGCATACCAGCGCTTGTTGCCACGGCCTTGCCGCCTTTGAAGCGGATAAATATTGAACAAGTATGCCCGAGTATTGCCAGTAAGCCAAAATATAATGGTGAAATATTTAAATTAAAGAATAATGGCAGTGCGGTAGCAATAGCGCCCTTTAGAACATCCAAGATAAAAACGGCAGCTCCAGCTTTTTTGCCGAGCACTCGAAAGGTATTGGTTGTTCCGATATTTTGGCTGCCTTGATTTCTAATATCTGTCTTAAAAAATAGCTTGCCAATCCAGACACCATTAGGAATTGCACCAAGTAGATAGGCAATTAGACATAGTAAAATAATTTTCATGGTTACACTCTCTCTATAAAATAGTTTTAATTCATTTAAGGTAAAGAATTAGAAGAACTAAAATACCCTTTTGAAAGTGTATCAAAAAAAACGTTGCTTTCAAATATTTTTAGGCATTTTTTTTTGAAAGTGGTATGATAGGATAGATTAGGATTAAAATTTGGCTTATAATCTGATTTTTGCAAAGAATAGATTAGGATGATAAAAAGTTAGAATATGGTTAATTAAGAAACAAAGGAGAGGAATTATTTGTCTCAAACAAATTTGAATAATTATAATGATGATGCCATTCAGGTCTTGGAGGGCTTAGATGCGGTTAGGAAAAGGCCGGGAATGTATATTGGTTCCACAGATAGCCATGGTTTGCACCATTTGGTTTATGAAATTGTCGATAATGCAGTTGATGAAGCATTATCTGGCTTTGGTAACCAAATCGAAGTAATAATTCATCCGGATGGTTCTATTTCAGTACAGGATGAAGGCCGTGGGATGCCAGTTGGTACGCATGCGACGGGAAAACCGACAGTAGAAGTTATTTTTACCGTTTTACACGCCGGTGGTAAATTTGGTCAGGGTGGCTATAAAACATCGGGTGGCTTGCATGGTGTGGGCTCTTCTGTCGTTAATGCACTTTCTTCATGGCTTGTTGTTAACATTGTTCGAGATGGGTGTGAATATGAGCAGCGCTTTGAAAATGGTGGTAAGCCAGTCACAAAGCTGATAAAAAAAGGGAAGACCAAACGAAAAACTGGAACTCGTGTTCATTTCATGCCAGATGCGAGTATTTTTTCGACGACTCATTTTGACTTTGAAACGCTCTCAAATCGCCTCCACGAAAGTGCATTTTTGCTGAAGGATGTGACAATTAGTCTAAGTGATTTAAGAAAAGAGCCTCATATTTCTGAAACTTATCATTATGATACTGGATTAACAGCATTTGTTGAATACTTAAATGAAGATAAGGATACCTTATCACCAGTCATTGAAATTGAGGGTGAGCAGAACGAATTTGTTTTGGACATCGCTTTACAATATAACGATGGTTATTCAGACAATATTTTAAGTTTCGTTAATAATGTTCGCACAAAAGATGGTGGTACTCATGAAACAGGCTTGAAAACGGCCTTAACTAAAACCTTTAACGATTACGCGCGAAAGGTTGGTATTCTAAAAGAAAAAGACAAAAATCTTGAAGGCAGTGATTTTCGAGAGGGCCTGACAGGCGTTTTAAGCTTACTTGTGCCAGAGGCTTATTTACAATTTGAAGGGCAAACTAAAGATAAGCTTGGAACTCCAACTGCACGTCAAATTGTTGAGCAAATCACCACAGATCGCATGACTTTCTTTTTAATGGAAAACGATGAGCTGGCACAAAACTTAATTCGCAAGGCTGTTAAGGCTCGTGAAGCGAGGGAGGCTGCCCGCAAGGCACGTGACGATAGTCGAAATGG
Source organism: Enterococcus sp. MMGLQ5-1 (assembly GCF_013155265.1). Lineage (GTDB taxonomy): Bacteria > Bacillota > Bacilli > Lactobacillales > Streptococcaceae > MMGLQ5-1. Next base: position 120,666 of record NZ_JABJXU010000002.1, read on the forward strand.
TAAAAAAAGAAAAAAAGCTGAGGTATTATCTGGTAAATTAACGCCTGCTCAGTCTAAAAATCCAAAGAAAAATGAATTATATCTTGTCGAAGGTGATTCAGCAGGAGGATCGGCCAAACAGGGCAGAGATCGGAAATTTCAAGCAATTTTACCATTACGTGGTAAGGTCATTAATACTGAGAAAGCTAAAATTACCGATATTTTAAAGAATGAAGAAATTAATACAATGATTTATACGATTGGTGCAGGTGTTGGTAATGATTTTACAATTACAGATGCTAATTACGATAAAGTAATTATTATGACCGATGCAGATACTGATGGTGCGCATATCCAGATATTACTTTTAACCTTCTTTTATCGCTATATGCGACCGTTAATTGAAGCAGGTAAGGTATATATTGCTTTACCGCCTTTATATAAGCTTTCAAGAGGGCGTGGCAAAAAAGAAGAAATTGCGTACGCATGGACAAATGAAGACTTAAAGGAAATCCAAAAAAGCTTTGGAAAAGGTGCAACTTTGCAGCGATACAAAGGGCTTGGGGAAATGAATGCCGATCAGCTCTGGGAAACCACCATGAATCCTGAAACTAGAACCTTAATTCAGGTTATGATTGATGATGCAGCTCAAGCAGAGCGTCGAGTATCTATTTTAATGGGTGATAAGGTGCCACCACGCAGAAAATGGATTGAAAGTCATGTCGATTTTACTTTAAGTGATGATTTAGAGAGCTTGGAGGTGAACTAATTGTCTGAAAAAGGAATTCAACAGCTAACCTTAGAAGAAGTAATGGGTGATCGCTTTGGCCGTTATTCTAAATATATTATCCAAGAGCGTGCCCTACCAGATATTCGAGATGGCCTAAAGCCTGTCCAACGTCGGATTTTGTTTTCGATGAATAAGGATGGCAATACCTTTGATAAGGCTTATCGAAAATCTGCTAAATCGGTCGGAAATGTGATGGGGAATTTTCACCCGCATGGTGATTCATCGATTTATGATGCAATGGTCCGGATGAGTCAAGACTGGAAAATGCGTGAAGAGTTAATTGAGATGCATGGTAACAACGGCTCAATGGATGGTGATCCTTCTGCTGCAATGCGTTATACTGAGGCAAGATTATCAGAAATTGCCAATCAGTTGCTTGAAGATATTGATAAGGAAACTGTTCCGTTTATTTGGAATTTTGATGATACTGAAAAAGAGCCGACTGTTTTACCTGCCAAATATCCAAATTTATTAGTCAATGGCTCAACTGGGATTTCAGCAGGTTATGCCACCGAGATTCCACCGCATAATCTTGCGGAAATTATTGATGGTACGATTTATTTAATCGATCACGAGACGGCAGCCCTTGATCAGCTATTGGCTATTGTGCATGGTCCAGATTTTCCAACAGGTGCAATTATTCAAGGTGCGGATGAGATTAAACGTGCTTATGAGACCGGCAAAGGTAAGATTGTTGTCCGTTCTAAAACGGCAATTGAAACGATTAAAGGAGGCAAGCAACAAATTGTTGCCACTGAAATCCCTTTTGAGGTTAATAAAGCTGTTTTAGTAAAAAAAATGGATGAAATTCGAGTTAATCGAAAAATTGATGGCATTGCAGAGGTACGTGATGAGTCTGACCGAGATGGTCTAAGAGTAGTCGTTGAATTAAAAAAAGAAGCAGATGCTGAAACTATTTTAAATTATCTTTTTAAATATACTGATTTGCAGATTAATTATAATTTTAATATGGTGGCAATCGACGAAGGCACGCCTAAACAGGTCGGTTTGATTAAAATATTAAAATCATATATTAAGCATCAAAAATCAGTGATTGTTAAGCGAAGTCAATTTGACTTGTATAAAGCCAATAAACGCTTGCATATTGTTGAGGGACTAATCAAGGTTATTGATATCTTAGATGAAGTCATTGCGATTATTCGCTCATCAGATAATAAGGGAGATTCTAAGGCAAATTTAATTGCTGCCTATGAATTTACTGAAGCACAGGCTGAGGCGATTGTTACTTTACAGCTTTATCGGTTGAGCAACACCGATATTTTGGCTTTAGAAAAAGAATATGCAGATTTACAAGCGAAAATAAAAGAGCTCAAGGCGATTATTAATGATGAAACTACTTTATTGAACGTTTTGAAAAAAGAGCTTCGTCAGGTAAAAGCTAAATTTAAGTCGGAGCGCCGTTCGGTTATTCAGGCTGAGGTTGCTGAAATTAAAATCGAAGCGCAAAGCTTAATCGCTGAGGAAGAGGTGGTGGTCTCGGTAACAAAGCAGGGTTATATTAAACGAACAAGTCTGCGTAGCTTTAATTCAAGTGTGCTTTCTGAAATAGGTCGAAAAGAGGATGACGTTCTCTTTAAGCTTGCCAAAGCATCGACTCTGCAGCATATTTTAATTTTCACTAATTTTGGTAATGTTTGGTATAAACCAATTCATGAATTAACTGATTTAAAATGGAAAGAGGTTGGCACTCACCTATCACAAAATATTTCCAATTATCAGCCAAATGAAGAAGTGGTTGCTGTTGAAATTGTGTCAAGCTTTGAACAGCCAATAGAGCTGCTTTTTGTAACACACCAAGGTATGATTAAACGAGTTAAATTGAGTGATTTCAGTCCATGGCGTACCTATCGAAGTAAAATGCTGCAAGCAATTAAGCTTAAGGGGACAAGCGATAGTGTTATCTTAGCGACGCCAATTTTGAATGTCCTAGATACAGTTATGATTGCAACGGCAAAGGGCTATGCCTTACAATTTGGCTTGGAGGATGTGCCTTTGCAGGGTACCAAATCTGCTGGAGTTAAAGCTATCAATTTAAAAGCTGATGACTATACTGTATCGGCGTTTTTAATTGATGCACAGGTAGAACGCTTAATGCTCTTAACGCAACGTGGTAATTTTAAGGTATTTAATTTGTCGGAGCTGCCAATCACAAGTCGTGCGAATCGTGGCCTACTTGTTTTAAAGGAGCTCAAGAACAAACCGCATCGCCTATTTATGATGAATGCGGTTGAGGAACGCTTACATTTTGAAACAGTTTCAGGCCGATTAATTGAATTATTGCCTGATACTTATAGAAGTAATGATCGAATTAGTAATGGCTCTTCGGTGATTGATGAACTGAATGATATTGGTATTAAACGTATTTTACCAATAATTGAAGCTGTAAACTAAGATTATCATAAATAAAAAAGGCATCAGTTTAAAATAAGCTGAATGCCCTTTTTATTAGGCTTTGGAACGCATTTATTAATAACATATTTTATTGATATATAGTATATTATTTGTTTATTTATTAATTTTACTTCATACTTAATAATAGGCGTGCATGAAAAAATATAGTTTGAGGTGAAAAAATGATAGAGTTTCAAGACGTATCAAAAATTTACAACGGTAATAAAATTGCAGTTGACACAACCAATCTTTCATTTGGAAAAGGTGAATTTATTTGCTTTATTGGTACAAGCGGCAGCGGAAAGACGACGTTAATGCGGATGATTAATCGGATGACTGATCCGACCAAGGGTAAAATTTTAATTAACGGTAAGGATATTAAAGGTGAAAATCCAGTTAATCTAAGAAGAAAAATCGGATATGTGATTCAAAGTATTGGTCTAATGCCACATATGACAATTCGTGAAAATATTACGTTGGTACAAAAATTATTAAAGGTAAGTGATGCAGAACGCAATCAGACTGCTGAAAGGATGATTGAGCTCGTCGAGCTCCCTAAAGAAATGCTTGATCGCTATCCAAGTGAGTTATCTGGCGGACAACAGCAGCGGATTGGTGTGGTCAGAGCATTAGCTGCAAACCAAGATATTATTTTAATGGATGAGCCTTTTGGTGCACTAGACCCAATCACTCGTGATGCCTTGCAGGATTTAGTCAAGGATTTGCAGGAGCGGCTTGGGAAAACAATTATTTTTGTAACACATGATATGGATGAAGCATTAAAACTGGCTAATAAAATTGTAATCATGGATAGCGGTAAGGTGATTCAATTTGATACACCAGAAAATATTTTGCAAAATCCGGCAAATGAATTTGTTGAGGAGCTCCTTGGTGAGGATCGATTATTGCAGGCTAAACCGGATACAACGAAGGTCAGTGAAGTGATGCTCAATACAGCCATTACGATTACACCAGAAAAATCGTTGCTGGAAGCAATTAAGCTGATGCGTGAAAAACGGGTTGATACCTTATTGGTAACCGATAATTCAAATGTTTTAAAGGGTTACATTGATGTTGAAACACTCAATAGAATGCGTGGTAAGGCTTCGAGCGTTGGTGATATCCTAAATCACAACGTGTTTTATGTGAAGGATTCAACCATGCTTAGAGATACCCTACAACGTATTTTGAAACGTGGTGTTAAGTATGTGCCAGTAGTTGATGATAAAAAACGTCTTGTTGGGATTTTAACAAGGGCATCGTTAGTTGACATTGTCTATGATGTTATTTGGGGTGAAGAACAATCGATCTCTGGCGCAGTTGAAGCAGTAAATGCACCAAATATTGAGGAGGGATAAGGATGCAAAACTTTATCAATCAGTATGGTGCCAATATTGTCTCTAAAAGTATCGAACATATCGAAATTTCATTTTTTGCACTATGCTTAGGTGTGATTATTGCGGTACCGTTAGGGATTGTGCTTACTCGCTTGCCAAAAATTGCTAATATTGTCATTGGTCTTGCAAGTGCTTTGCAGACGGTACCTTCACTGGCATTACTTGCTTTAATGATTCCAATCTTTGGGGTGGGGAAATTACCAGCGATTATTGCACTATTTGTTTACTCCTTGTTGCCAATTTTACGAAATACATATATTGGTATGAAGGGCATTGACTGGAATTATAAGGATGTTGCTAAAGGAATGGGGATGACAAATACGCAATCAATCTTTCAAGTAGAGCTTCCATTAGCAATGCCAACTATTATGGCGGGGATTCGTTTAGCTGCGGTTTATGTGATTGCATGGGCAACGCTTGCCTCTTATATTGGGGCTGGTGGCTTAGGTGACCTTATTTTTAGTGGTCTAAATAACTATCAACCGAAACTAATCTTTGCTGGTACCATTCCAGTTACGATTCTTGCCCTAATTGCAGATATCTTACTTGGCATGTTAGAGCGTCGTTTAACACCAAGTACGTTGAAAGCAGGTGAAAATTCTTGAAAAAGAAAAAATTATTAATTGGGTTGATGGCGCTTCTATTTTCCTTGACTGGCTGTTCACTGCCGGGCTTAACGTCAACCTCAAATGAGGATACGATTGCGATTACGGGTGGTATTACCTCTGAATCACAAATATTGGCTGGAATTGTCGCTGGTATGGTAGAGCATTATACCGACAAGCATACAACCATTATCAATAATTTAGCGACAACAACAATCAATCATCAAGCGATGCTGAATGGAGATGCCAGCATTTCTGCTGCTCGCTATACAGGAACTGATGTCACCACTACTTTAAAATTAAAGCCTGAAAAGGATCCTAAAAAGGCCTTTAATTTAGTGCAAAGTGAATTTGAAAAGCGTTATCATCAAACCTGGTTTCCATCTTATGGCTTTGATAATACTTATGTTTTTCTAGTTAGAAAAGATACGGCAGAAAAATACAGCTTAAAAACAGTTAGCGATTTAAAAAAGGTTTCTGATCAATTATTGGCTGGTGTAGATACTTCGTGGATTACACGAGAGGGTGATGGCTATGAAGGCTTTAAGGCTGCCTATGACTTTGAATTTAAATCAATTCTGCCAATGCAGATTGGACTAGTTTACGATGCTGTTGCTGCTGGTAAAATGGATGTTGTACTAGGCTATTCGACCGATGGGCGTATTGGCAGCTACGATTTAGTAATGCTGGAGGATGATTTAAAGTTCTTCCCACCTTATGATGCAGCACCAATTGTTGATGATAAGCTTTTAAAAGAAGTACCTGAGTTAAGAGCTGCAATTAACCGCTTATCTGGTGTAATTACGACTAAAAAAATGCAGGAATTAAACTATGAGGCTGATAATAATCTGGTTGAGCCATCAGTTGTTGCCACACGATTTTTAGAAGATAATAATTATTTTGAAGGGAAGTGATTAGATGGATAAGATGAATTTATTAGAACAGCTCATTTATTATTTTCAAGAAAATGGCGGTTATGTTTTTTCACAATTTCTACGTCACTTTTTGATTTCAATTTATGGTGTACTTTTTGCAAGTATTGTTGCAATTCCAATTGGGATTGCAATTTCTAAGAAGCGTAAACTGGCTGATTGGATTATTCGTTTGGCAAATATCATCCAAACTGTACCTTCCCTTGCCATGCTTTCAATTTTGATGATTGGACTGGGTTTAGGAGTTAATGTTGTAATTGTCACAATTTTCCTTTATTCATTGCTACCAATCATTAAAAACACTTATACTGGGATGATTCAAGTGGATGTGAATACCTTAGATGTTGGTAAAGGGATGGGAATGACCTCATTACAAAGACTATATATGGTGGAATTACCCTTGTCGATTTCTGTAATTATGGCAGGTATTAGAAATGCCCTGGTAATTGCGATTGGAATTACAGCAATTGGTTCCTTTGTTGGTGCAGGCGGTCTTGGTGATATTATTATTCGAGGCACAAATGCAACGGATGGTACTGCGATTATTTTGGCTGGTGCCTTGCCAACAGCATTGATGGCCATTATTGCTGATTGGTTATTAGGTATTGTTGAAAGACGATTGGACCCAACAAGTAGGACGTCGAAATCATAGCTTGAATAATTAAGAATTAGCAATTAATAATTTATGAAGCAATCATTTTTAGTTCATTAATATTGCGTGTGCGCTTACATAAGGGTAAAATAGAGTTGAGGTGAATGAAATGGAAGATGGAAAAGTAACCGGTTTAATTCATTCGACAGAAAGTTTTGGGTCCGTAGATGGTCCGGGCATTCGTTTTATATTTTTTATGCAAGGCTGCAAGATGCGCTGCAAATTTTGTCATAATCCTGATACATGGGCGATGAAAAATGATAACGCAACTGAGCGAACCGTTGATGATTGCTTAGAAGAGGCTTTAAAATATCGTTCATTCTGGGGAAAAAAGGGCGGAATAACGGTAAGTGGTGGTGAAGCACTCTTACAAGTTGATTTTGTAACAGCACTATTTCGCAAGGCTAAATCACTTGGTGTTCATACAACCTTAGATACCTGTGCCAAGCCCTATGCGGATGATCCAACAAGTGAAATTGATCAAAAAATTGCTGAATTAATGAAATATACGGATTTGGTGTTGCTTGATATTAAGGAAATTAATAGTTTACGCCACAAAGAATTAACAGGGCATACGAACGAAAATATTTTAGCCTTTGCTGAATATTTGGCAAGTATCAATAAGGCAGTTTGGATTCGACATGTCCTAGTGCCAGGCGAAACGGATTTTGATGAGGATTTAATCGCCTTGGGCGAATATGTTAAAACGCTTGGCAATGTCTTGAAATTTGAAGTTTTACCTTATCATACAATGGGTGAATATAAATGGAAGGAAATGGGCTGGAAATATCCGCTTGAGGGTGTCGAGCCGCCAACTAAGGCACGAGTCAAAAATGCCAATCAGCTGTTACATACAGAAAACTATCAAGCCTATTTAGAGAGAATCAGATAATTAATATCAGCTAGCTATCATTTGATGGCTAACTGAGACAGCCCTTTGTTAGTTTTGAACTGATATTTACTAAAATGAACAATATAAATGTTTGGCGGTCATCTTCGGATGACTGCCTTTTTGCCATTGTCACTTACTCTCCGAAAATTGCTTGCAATTTGAGGCAGTTAGTGACAAAGGTATGCATTTGAACTTGTTTTTACAAGCAACCGAAGGGCGTTTTAAAAAACTTAGTTCAAAGGCTCAAAGAACACTTACTCTCCGAAAATTTCAGTATGAAATTTGAGGCAGTTATTAAAAAAGCTGAGAGTGCTTGTTTTGACATGCTCGAACGGTAGACAATTCATTTTCAAGATAAAGGAAACTTGCCAATTTATTGGTTTATTTGACTTATCGATGATAAATGAATGTCTCGGGAGAGCATCGTCAAGCACTCAAAGCTAGATTATTAAAAAAGCTGAAATAACCGATTAGCACCTAGCAAACTAGAGAAAAAGACGTAAACAAGCTATCGCTCGTGCGTACTTTTTCTCTAGTTTGCTAGGTGCTGGTCATTGAAGCTAGAATAGTGACATCACCTGAAACAGCTTCGTTCACCAGAATTAGAAGAATTATCTATTCATTGGTACAGCATGAATCAATGAATAGTGTTGCGATGTTTAATTACTTAAAAAGTCTTCTAATTCTTTGTTCACTGCGTTCTTTTGACTCTTCTCACAAAACTGGTATTTTGCCAAAACCGCAAAATCTTTCATTTTTGTGAGGTATTTCAATACAAGCAACCGAAGGGCGTTTTAAAAAAATTAGTTCAAAGGCTCAATACACATTTACCTTCCTCAAACAGCAGCCACCTTGAATGTTGCCGTTTTATTTTGAAAACGGTATTGTTTCCCAGAAAGATTAGATTATTCTCAAATATCAGCGTGATTTCATTTTAAAGCATTTTCTCTAGTTTATTATCTTTATTGTAGAGCCGTTTTTTTAGTAATCCACAATTTTGTTCATTATCAATTATTAATTAATAATTGATAATGAACATTTTACATACTTTTTACATTTTCCTGATAATAAAATTTACATTCATTTTATATACTCTATTTGTATCAAAAATATGAATTTAAAAAACGAAACGAGGATTATGATGAAAAAGAAATTTCTTTTTTCTGCAGTTGCAGTAGCTGCTTTAGCATTAACAGGTTGTGGATCAAATACCGATAGCGATTCTGCTAGCAGTAGCTCAAGCAAGGATGCAGCGATTTCAATTGTAACACGCGAGGATGGTTCAGGTACGCGCGGTGCATTTATTGAGCTATTCGGCATTGAGGAAAAAGATTCAAGTGGTGAGAAGGTTGATAAAACAATTTCGTCAGCAGAGGTTACAAACAGCACTTCAGTGATGTTGACAACAATTGCTGGTAATGAAAATGCAATTGGTTATATCTCATTAGGCTCTTTAAACGATACTGTTAAAGCTGTTAAAATTGATGGTGTAGAGCCTTCAGAAGAAACTGTTAAAGACGGTACTTACAAGATTTCTCGTCCTTTCAACATCGTTCAAAAGGATACAAGCAATAAAATTTCACAAGACTTTATCAAATATATTTTAAGCTCAGATGGTCAAAAAGTAGTTGAGGATAATGGCTATATCTCTAAAGAAAAAGGAGATGACTACTCAGCATCAGATGTCAGCGGTAAAATTACTGTTGCTGGTTCATCATCAATTACACCAGTAATGGAAAAATTAAAGGAAGCATACACAAAATTAAATCCTAACGTCACAATCGACATTCAACAAAGTGATTCGACAACAGGTGTTAGCTCAACGCAAGAAGGCATTGCTGATATCGGCATGGTCTCTCGTGAGCTTAAAGATACTGAAACAGGACTTACTGCTACAGTGATCGCATTGGATGGCATTGCAGTTATTGTAAATAATGACCAAAAAATCGACGATATCTCTGCTGATAACGTAAAAGCGATTTACACTGGTGAAATCACTAAGTGGTCTGAAGTAAAATAATTTAAAAAGTAGTTAGAGTGAGGCAGTAATCATTCAGTTGATTTCTGCCTTTTCTATTATAAATTGTCCAGGAGGTTTTTATGTCAATTAAAGAAAAAGGGTTTAAGGGTTGGTTTGGTTTAAGCGCCTTGACATCAACCTTAGCGTTAGCCCTAATCAGTTTCTTTTTATTGATTAACGGCGTGCCAGCCATTCAAAAGGTTGGCTTTATCAAAATGATTACGGGAACCGTTTGGCAGCCCGGCAATAATCATTTTGGCATTTTTCCAATGCTGGTTGGTTCATTTTATGTTACAATCGGTGCTCTATTAATTGGTGCACCCTCTGGTGTACTTGGTGCGATTTATTTAGCATTTTTTTGTCCTAAAAAGATCTATCCAGTTTTAAAACAAATGATTAATTTAATGGCAGGTATTCCTTCCATTGTTTACGGCTTCTTTGGTTTAGTTGTGCTTGTACCCTTATTCCAACCATTTAATGGTAGTGGTAAAGGTGTAATGACTGCCTCTATTTTATTAGGTATTATGATTTTACCAACTATTATTAATATAAGTGAAGATGCTTTGCGTGCCGTTCCTGACATTTATTATGAAGGCTCAGTTGCTTTAGGCGCTAGTCACGAACGTACCGTCTTTAGAATTATGGTACCGGCAGCGAAATCGGGAATTGTAGCAGGATTGATTCTTGGTCTTGGTCGTGCAATTGGTGAAACAATGGCCGTAATGATGGTCGCAGGTAATCAAGCAGTCATCCCTACGGGTATCTTTTCGGGTGTCAGAACCTTGACAACCAATATTGTAATGGAAATGGGCTATGCAACTGATTTACATCGTGAAATGCTGATTGCGACTGCAGTAGTCTTATTTATTATAATCCTGATTGTTAATTTAATCGTCACTATCTTTAAAGGAAGGGGGCAAGCAAATGGACACTCCTAATACATCAAAACAAATCTTGGATAAGCCGAAGCGGAAGGGAAAAACAGCCGCCTTGATTCTTAAGCTGATTGTTTGGTTTAATATGCTTTTGGTGGCAGGTGTTATTCTTTGGATGGTTGGGTATATCTTAATGGCAGGTATTCCAAATATCCATGCCTCTCTTTTTGACTTTACCTATAACTCAGAAAATGTTTCATTAATGCCAGCATTGATTAATACATTAAGCTTTGTATTAATGGTTTTGCTTTTCTCCTGTCCAATTGGCATCTCGGCAGCGGTATTTTTTGTTGAATATTCTGCAGGAGATTCCAAATTAATTAAATTTTTAAGAATCACGACTGAAACACTTTCTGGTGTCCCTTCAATTGTTTTTGGCTTATTTGGCTATCTTTGCTTTGTCATCGCCTTTAAAATGGGCTATTCAATGCTAGCGGGCTGTTTGACCTTAGCCATTATGGTGCTACCAGTTATTATTCGAACAACTGAGGAATCCTTACTCGCTGTCCCTCAAATGTACCGTGAAGGTAGCTACGCTTTAGGTGCAGGTAAGGTTAGAACAATTTTCCGGATTATTTTACCTGCAGCCTTACCCGGTATTTCGAGTGGTATTATTCTAAGCGTCGGTCGAATTGTTGGTGAAACAGCAGCATTAATCTACACTGCTGGTACCTTAGCGCAAGTCGCAACACCAATGTCCTCTGGTCGAACCTTAGCGATTCATATGTTTGCGTTGCTATCAGAAGGGACTCATGTTCAAGAAGCGAATGCAACGGCAGTAATCCTATTAGTCCTCGTAATAATATTGAATTTCTTAGCCTCCTTTGTCGTTAAGGCTTTGAAGCGAGGATAAGTTAACGGTATGTTTAAATGTAATTTATTAGGTTAATTGGGTTAGATAATTATTAATAAACTTATTCAAATTCAATTAATCTATTTAAATTATGTATATTTTATTTTTTACTAAGCTAGCTTAGTGAGCTTGTCAAAAATAGCCGACAGCTCTGCGAGAAAGGACAATTATTAATGGCAACTATCCAAATTGAGAATCTTGATTTATACTATGGTGATTCACAAGCTCTAAAAAATATTAATTTAGCAATTCCAGCTAACCAGATTACAGCTTTTATCGGACCTTCTGGCTGCGGTAAGTCTACCTTACTGAAGTCATTAAACCGGATGAATGACTTTATTCCAAGCTGTAAAATTACAGGAAACGTCCTATTAGATGGTCAAGATATTTATAAATTATCAACTGTAGATGAGCTTCGTAAAAATGTCGGTATGGTTTTCCAAAAGGCTAACACCTTTCCAATGTCAATCTACGATAATATCGCCTATGGACCTAAAACACATGAAAATTTAAGTAAAGCACAATTAGATCAACGAATCGAAGAAGCATTAAAGCGTGCTGCCCTGTGGGATGAGGTTAAAGATCGTCTGCACGAAAGCGGGCTAGGGCTTTCTGGTGGTCAACAGCAAAGGCTTTGCATTGCTAGAGCCTTAGCGGTAGAGCCGGATATTTTATTGATGGATGAGCCAACAAGTGCCTTAGATCCAATTTCAACTGCTAAAATTGAAGAGCTTGTCATGGATTTAAAGAAGCTTTATACAATCGTAATTGTAACTCACAATATGCAGCAAGCTTCTCGTATTTCTGATCAAACGGCATTTTTCCTAAATGGCGAGCTGATTGAATGTCAAGAAACAAGTCAATTATTCAGTACACCTAAGGAACAAACAACTTCAAATTATATTACAGGGAGGTTTGGCTAATGGAGCGTCGATTTTTAAAGGAATTAGATCGTATCAATGTCGAATTAATCAAAATGGGTGGCTTCTGCGAGGAAGGTTTGCGTCATGTTGAAAAAATCCTGTTTGACGATGAGTTAGATGAAATTCCCGAATTAAAGAGCATCGAAAAAAAGGTTGACCGCCTTGAAACAGAGATTGAAAACAGCTGTCAACGATTAATTTTATTAGAGCAGCCTGTTGCACAAGACTTACGGCAGATCTATGGTACGATTAAAATTATTAATGATTTAGAACGGATTAGCGATCAAACCTTAAGCATTGGTTTTTTAGCCTCTGGTGTTGAAGGTTTGCTACCAGAATTTAAGCAGCTCTTCAATCAAATCAGAGATATGGTTACGCTTAGTATTGATGGCTATACAAAGGCCTCTGAACAGCTTGCGCAAAAAACAATTACCAAAGACCAACAGGTGAATGAACTTTTTGCTATAATAAAAGAAAAGCTTGCCCAATCAATTCCAGATAATCTTGAATCTGCACTTAATCAATTAATGATTGCTAAATACATGGAAGGCATTGGAGATCATGCTAAAAATGTTGCAAACGTTACACTACAACAGCTGATTAATCCAACTGTATAGTTAATTAAGCTGATGCTTTGGGGTTATCGTTAGTATTATGCGGGGCGATAGCTTGGATGATAGGAGTAGTAATGATTTATATCGTAGAGGATGATGACAATATTCGTGAATTAGTTTGTTATACCTTAACAAACTTGGTTTTACCAACCTATGGCTATGAGGACAGTATTGCTTTAGAGGCGGCAATTACAAATGAAAAGCCGGATTTAGTCATCTTAGATTTAATGCTGCCGGGCAAGGACGGCTTGACAATTTTAAAAGAATTGAGAGCAGCGCCTGAAACAAGTGAGTTACCGATTTTAATATTAAGTGCTCGGGAAAGTGAATTTGATAAGGTCACTGGCTTGAATTTAGGGGCAGATGATTACTTAGCCAAGCCTTTTGGGGCAATGGAGCTGGTCGCTCGTGTTAATGCACTTTTGCGTCGTAATAAATATTTAAAAAATAAAGAGGTAGAAGGACTACTTAATCCAATTGCCTATGGTCCATTGAAATTAGATCAAGTTGCCCATGAATTCCTCCTAGACAGTCAACCGATTAATTTAACAAAAAAGGAGTTTACATTATTAAACCTATTTGTTAAAAATCCAAAATCGGCCTTTAGTCGTGAACAATTACTTGATATGATTTGGGGCTATCAATATGACGGCGAAAGCCGAACGCTTGATGTTCATGTTGCATCTTTGAGACAGAAGCTTGGAGATTATGGCAATCAAATTGAAACCATTCGTGGCTTTGGCTATCGCTTTAATCCTTGAGGCTCTATAAATTTAGGGCAAATTGACATTAGCCATCCTCGGGTGGCTATTTTTTATCATATTATGAAAAATCCGAATTGATAGATGCCTTTCACAAATTAGTCAAATTAGGCTATACTGATTAAGCTATCATAAAAAATATTTATGGCCTTAAACAATTTTAAAAAGTGAAAGGAGGACACCTTGAAAAAGCAGATATTTAAACAAAGCCTCTCACTGACATTAATAACCTTATTAATTACAATTTCTGCAATTAGCCTAATACTTTTTTCACAGCTGCAAAAACGATTTTTTACTGAGTTAGCAGAAGAAACTAGTGTTGTTAAAGAGCTTTATCTAAGGAATGGGCTAGATGGTTTAAAGTCAATTAAAGTGACCGATCGCATTACTCTAATTGATTCAAATGGGACTGTTTTATACGATAATCGCGCAAAAATTAGTCAGATGGATAATCATAATCATAGACCAGAGGTTCAGGCAGCTCGATTAGAGGGGATTGGACAAAGTCGGCGTGAATCAGACACGTTATTAAGTAAAAATTTTTATTATGCGACGTTAATTGACGATAATACTGTGCTACGCTTATCGACTACCGAAACAAGCTTTTTAAATTATTATCTAAAGCTAATTACACCAGCAATTATTATTTTATTATTGGTTTCTTTATTGAGCTATCTACTTTCAAAGCGGCTTTCTAAACGAATTATTCAGCCCATCGATGCGGTAGATTTAATACAGCCTGAAAAAAGTCAAGTCTATCCAGAATTACAGCCCTTTTTGAATCGTTTAATCACTCAAAACAAGAAAATTCATCAGCAATTGGAAGATTTGTCTCAAAAAGAGCGTGAGCTAGCATTGATTACCACCCATATGAAAGAGGGGCTAATTGTATTAGATGGTCGAGATCGTTTATTAATGGCCAATCCCATTGCTAAGGCTATTTTTAGGATAAAAAGCGATGATTTTAATGATTATTTTATTAAAATTGAAAGAAGCCAGCTTTTTATTGATGCAGTAGAAAATATACATCAAAATAATAGTCAGGAAATTCAATTTAAAACCAAGCATCATACCTATCAAGCACTCTTGAATCCTGTATTCCAAAAAAATAATTTTATTGGCACAGTGATGTTTATTTTTGATATTACCGATTCAGCTTCACAAGAGGAGATGCGTCGAGAGTTTACCAGCAACGTCACTCACGAGCTTAAAACACCACTGACAAGCATTTCAGGCTATGCTGAAATCATTCATGCAGGTATTGTACAGCCTGAGGATTGTACACGCTTTGCAGGCAAAATTTATGATGAGGCTCAGCGCTTGTTGGCTTTAGTCAATGATACCTTGAAGCTATCAGGCATTGAAAACAACGATTTACTTGATCAAGAAATTGTTCCATGGGAAAAAATCGTCTCTCAAATAAATAATTCGATGCATTTAACGTTGGCTAAAAAGCATCAGGAATTAGCAATTGAAATTGAACCTGTCCATTTTTATGGCTATCCAAGTGTTATTCAAGATATTTTATATAATTTAATTGAAAATGCAAGTAAGTATAGTGGGCAAGGTGGGCAAATTAGCCTGAGCATTTATCGAATGACCAATGATTTAGTCATCAAGGTCAAAGATGATGGACCAGGGATTGACAAGCGTGAACAGGAGAGGATTTTTGAACGCTTTTATCGAGCCGATAAAAGTCATAGCTCACAAATTTCTGGTACAGGCCTAGGGCTTTCTATTGTTAAGCATGGGGTTTTACTGCATCATGGTAAAATTGAAATTGACTCTATACTAGGTGAAGGTGCTTGCTTTATCGTCACCTTGCCGATTAATGAGAGCCCCAAAAAACCTAAAAGACACTGAAGTATTGAAATTGCTGCTAGCATTGCTTAATTTTAAGAGTGAAACAGTCACTATTAAAAATGTATTAAAGCCAAAAGGGATTGTGACAAAAGTCCTAACCTTTATCTTAATGTTCCTAATTTATGGGGTCAATGCGACAACTTCTAAACAATCCCGTTTTCACAAAAAACGACGTCTAAAACGTGATTTAGGGATTGTTTCTAAGAAATGATTCCAAATTCGCAATAAAAATACCGCATCAAAGCAGCACAAAATGTAGACGAACGCTTGATTATCTTTCGAGTATTTGTCTATATTTTGTGCTGAAAAGTGAAGATATTCACTTATCTTATTAAAAATAAAAAAGCATTGCTATGAGAAGCAATGCTTTTTTTAAGGTTTCAATTACTTTGCTAATTTAGCTGCTAAGCGTGATTTATCACGGCTTGCTTTGTTTTTATGAATTAAACCTTTAGTTTCTGCTTGGTCAATTGCTTTTGTAGCTGCTTTGTAGAATTCAGCTGCATCAGCAGAACCTTCAGCAACGGCAGTTTCAAATTTTTTAATCGCAGAGCGCAATGCTGTTTTTTGAGCAGAATTACGTAAGTTTGCTGTTTCGTTAGTTTCAGCGCGTTTAATTGCTGATTTAATGTTTGGCATTAAGACACCTCCAAATAAGTATTTTTTTACAACATTACAATTATATATAAAATTAGTATGATTCGCAAGTTTATTTAGTGTTTTATGCTGATATTTTTGTAATTATCTTAAATAATTTTATTTTGGTGAATGAATATTTGAAGCGGCGGAATGTAAACTTATTGTAAATTTTTTCCACGAATCCGTTTACATTTATGTTATACTAATTGAGTATTTTATGATTATCGGAGGATTCAATGAATATTGCCTTAATTATTACGATTGTGCTTGTTTTAGGGGTAATTTTTGTCAATGGCTGGACAGATGCACCCAATGCAATTGCAACCGCTGTTTCAACACGTGTTTTATCAATCCGTTTCGCTGTTTTAATGGCAGCAGTAATGAATTTACTCGGTGCATTAGTATCTACCTTGATGGGCGCTAAGGTTGCAACAACAATTTTTAATATGGTTGATTTTTCAAGCAATGCTAGTTTGCCTAAAACTGCCCCACAGGTCGCATTAGCAGCTTCATTATTTGCAATTGTGCTCTGGGCAACTGCAGCTTGGTATTTTGGTATTCCGACCAGTGAATCTCACGCTTTAATTGCTGGTTTAACAGGCTCAGCGATTGCTTTAGGTGGCTTTTCAGCAGTCAATCTTAATGAATGGGTTAAGGTAATCTATGGTTTATTCGCTTCAGTCCTAATTGGCTTTTTTGGTGGTGTTATTATTACTAAAATCATTGTTTTTTGCTTTAAAAATGTGCAACGTCGTAAGACCACTCGCTTCTTTTCGGTAGGTCAAGCCTTTGGCGCAGCTGCCAATGCTTATTTACACGGTGCACAGGATGGACAAAAATTTATGGGTGTCTTTATGCTTGGGCTTACCTTAAATCATGTGGCAGAACCGAATGCTGAAATTCCAATTTATATTATTGTCATTTGTGCCTTGACCATGGGCTTTGGCACGAGTATTGGTGGGGCTAGGATTATTAAATCTGTTGGAATGGATATGGTCAAGCTAGAAACCTATCAAGGCTTTTCGGCTGATTTATCGACGGCAATTTGTATTCAATTGATGACTAGTCTAGGAATCCCTGTCTCAACTACCCATGCCAAGACTACGGCGATTATGGGGGTTGCTGCAAGCAAAAAAATTAGTAGCGTTGACTGGCAAATCGTTAAGGAAATGGTTTTAGCATGGGTTTTAACCTTTCCGGGCTGCGGAATCGTTGCCTTTTTGATGGCTAAAATTTTTGTGGCAATTTTCTAAAATGTTTAATTAATATTGAATATATTAACTTTTTAAGGAGTAATTGAATGGCAAGAAAGAAGCAATTTAACTATTTTGAAGCAATGAATGAGATTTCTACGCAAATCAATCAAAGCTCAGAGCTGCTCTATCAAATACTAACAGATTATGAATATCATCAGGCAATCGAAAAAGCCGAAGCGATTCATCAGCTGGAGCGCAAGGCTGATGCAATTGTCGCTAAAATTATTGACGAGCTGGCGATTTCCTTTATCACACCAATTGATCGAGAAGACATCGTTTCATTGACCAATTCATTAGATGATATTATTGATAATATTAATGAGGTTACCTATCTGCTAGAAAATTTAGTTGTTAAATCCTTAAGACCTCAAACCTTAGAATTTTCAAGTCTAATCAAAGAAGCAACCGAAGGCGTTTGTCAAGCCACAACTGAGTTTCCAAAATTTAAAAACTCAAAAACGCTAAAAAAATTGATAAAAAATGTAAATGATATTGAACGAAAAGCTGACCTGCTTTATTCTGGCTTAACAAAAGAAATGTATCTAACTGAGTCCAACGCTATTGAGATTATTAAATGGCGTGACCTCTATAATAAATTTGAAGCAATCGTCAACCAGTCCGAAAGAGCTGTTAATACAATCGGAGCTTTGGTTATAAAAAATAGCTAATTTTTGTACTAAAATCTATAAATTATTCTGTGAAACGGCTTTCCGGCCGTTTTTTTTATTCTCCAATTTTTGTTATAATCTCTAAATGGAGGTGGTAATTATTTTTATACCATTCGATTTAATTTTGCCTGAAAAATTTGCCCGTCAGGATATTGAGATAACATTAATCCCCTTGATGATTACTGAGCCCAATCTATATTCCAGTGATGGTGATATTTTAGTAGTTGCCAACTTGGAAAATGTACTGGCAATTACTAATTATTTAGAAATAAATTATTTTTATATTATTAAACAAGGTAAAAGATTAAGAACGACAAAGTTAATCTCAATTACAGATAGTTACCATTTTATATCAACGGATCAACTTTCTGAAAAGATAGACATATGTTATGATGAGTTGGGTATGATTTTAGGGCAAATCATCATGAGCTATCATGATTTTGCCGATTTAAGTAATGAGCAGGGCAATAAGTATATTCGTCAGTTGAATTAATCAATTTTCTAAATAGATAAAGGAGCAATGATGCTTTTACCAGTTATTATTATTATTTTACTAGTCGGGATAGATCAATGGATTAAATTTTCAGTCGTCAATCAAATTGACTTAGGTGAGCAAATTAATCTGATTCCCAATTTTTTTAGCCTGACCTACGTGCAAAACAACGGTGCTGCTTGGTCTATTTTAGAGGGTAAAATGTGGTTTTTCTATATCATCACAGTTATCGCCTTAGGATTCGGCATTTATTTTTTATTCAAATACCGTCATTCAAGCAAATTAATGACTATTGGCATTGCTTTGGCAATCGCTGGTGGTTTAGGTAACTTTATTGATCGCCTGCGCTTAGCTTTTGTGGTTGATATGTTCCAACTCGACTTCATCAATTTTCCAATCTTTAATTTTGCAGATTCTTGCTTAGTCGTTGGTGTCTTATTAATCTGCATTTATTTATGGAAATTCGATGAAAATTAAGAACATACATAGTTAAGGAAAATTAAAAATGAAAATTAAAATTATAAATGAAAGTGGTCGCATTGACAAAGTGCTCGCAGAAAAAACGGCATATTCTAGAAGTCAGTTAGCAGATTGGTTGAAAAATGGGCATGCCCTAGTTAATCAGCATGCAGTTAAAGGTAATTATAAGGTTAAAACGGGTGATTTGATTGAGATCAATGTGCCTGAAGTTGAAACGATTGAATTAAAGCCTGAAAATCTCCCACTAGAAATCGTCTATCAGGATTCGGATGTCGCAGTTGCTAATAAACCGCAAGGCATGGTCGTTCATCCTGCGGCGGGGCATCCAAACGGAACACTTGTTAACGCATTAATGTACCATATTAAGGATTTGTCAGGTATTAACGGTGAATTAAGGCCGGGTATCGTTCACCGGATTGATCGAGATACCTCCGGTTTATTAATGATTGCTAAAAATGATTATGCGCATCACGCTTTATCAGAGGAGCTGCGTGAAAAATCAACGGAACGTCAATATCTAGCGATTGTCCATGGTACTTTTCAGCATGACAGAGGGAAAATCGAAGCACCAATCGGTCGGGATCCAAAGAATCGTCAGAAACAAGCAGTCGTCGCTGGTGGTCGTACTGCAATCACGCACTTTGAAGTGATTGAACGCTTTGAAAGCTACACACTAGTTCGCTTAAAGCTTGAAACTGGCAGAACACATCAGATTAGAGTTCATATGCAGTATATTAATCATCCGGTCGCGGGTGATCCACTTTATGCACCTCATAAAACTTTAAAGGGCAATGGTCAGTTTTTACACGCCGGTATTTTAGGCTTTACTCATCCAAAAACAGGTGAAGTGATGCATTTTGAAGCGCCAGTACCTGAAATTTTTCAAAAAACACTTGACCAGCTACGCAGAACTGAAAATGAGTAAAGCCTATTTTAGATGGGCTAACTAGATAATTCTACAATGATGTTTTAGCAATGATAACGTTGATTGGTTATTAATAATTTACATTACTTATCAATAATGTTTTTCTCGCGAAATCATAAAAGGCAAATAAACGATTAAAATTATCAAAAAAATGAATAAAATGCTTTTCAATCATTCAAATTTAAGTTATGATGTTATAAGAATTAAATATGAAACACCTTTAATGATAGTCCAGAGAGGCTAAGAAGGATTGACAAAGGGCATCACTGTACCCTTTTTAAGTATAACTATGTCAAAGTATCCTGCTGAGCTTCTCTGGTAGGATGCTTTTTTTTATATATTGGGAGGCTTGAATGAAGCAAAAAGAAGTAGTAGATTCAATTACAATGAAGCGTGCGATTACGCGGATGACCTATGAAATCATCGAACGCCACAAGGGAATCGATAATATCGTTCTAGTTGGTATAAAAACAAGAGGTATTTATATTGCTAACCGAATTGCCGAACGCTTGCGACAATTAGAGCACATCGAGGTTAGTGTTGGTGAGCTAGATACGAAACCATTCCGAGATGATAAATCTGATGAAGAAATTATTGATACAACAAGTATCCCGGAAAACATTGCTGGTAAAGAAATTATTTTAGTTGATGATGTGCTTTTCACAGGTAGAACGATTCGAGCTGCTCTTGATGCCTTAGTTCATTTAGGCAGACCATCAAAAATTCAATTAGCAGTTTTAGTGGATCGTGGTCATCGTGAGCTACCAATTCGAGCGGACTATGTCGGCAAAAATATTCCAACCTCACTGAAAGAGGATATTACGGTGGAAATGGAAGAGATTGATGGTCAAGACCGTATCTTGATTGTTAAAGACTAGGTAGTTTTTAAATAATAAAACGACATTATAATTTGGGAGGCAAAGGTTCGTGGATAATAAGCCATTATATGATATACAGGATAGACCGCATGGGCTACTGTGGTTTGGGTTAAGTTTTCAGCATTTATTTGCTATGTTTGGGGCAACGGTTTTAGTACCTATCTTGGTAGGGATTGATCCAAGTGTCGCCTTAATTTCATCTGGGCTTGGGACACTCGCTCACTTATCAATTACAAAATTTAAAATCCCCGCTTATATGGGCTCAAGCTTCGCCTATATCTTGGCAATGCAGACCTTACTTAAAAACGAAGGTTATGGCGCAGTCGCACAGGGTGCCATCACGAGTGGTTTGGTTTATCTGATTGTCGCATTAATTGTTAAAAAGAGTGGTACAGCTTGGATTGATAAAATCTTACCACCTGTGGTAGTAGGTCCGATTATTATGGTAATTGGTTTAAGCTTAGCGGGCACGGCAGTTAGTGATGCAATGAATGTTAATGGTGCTTATTCCTTAACAAGTGTCATTATTGCTTTAGTTACTGTACTCAGTATTGTTATTTTCAATATGTATGGCAAGGGCTTTATTTCACTGATTCCAATTTTACTGGGGATTGTGTTTGGTTATTTATTTGCGCTGATCTATGGCGCAGTCACAGGTGAAGCAGTTGTGCACCTTGAGACGGTTGCCAATGCCAATTGGTTGAGAATGCCAAGCTTTGAAATTATGTTTGCAATGTATGATTTTAAATTTTATCCAAGTGCAATTCTAACGATGGCACCAATTGCCTTAGTCACAATGACTGAGCATTTCGGGCATTTAATGGTTCTAAATACCCTTACTAAGCGTAATTTCTTCAAAGATCCCGGCTTAGATCGTACCTTAACTGGTGATGGCGTAGCTCAGATTATTGCAGGCTTTATCGGTGGACCTCCTGTGACAAGCTATGGTGAAAATATCGGTGTAATGGCAATCACCAAGGTACATAGTGTTTGGGTAATCGCAGGTGCAGCAGGGCTTGCAATTATTCTAAGCTTTGTTGGTAAAATTGCCGCTTTAATTGAATCAATCCCGACTGCAGTGATTGGTGGTGTCTCAATTGTCTTGTTTGGTGTCATTGCATCTAGCGGTTTAAAAATTCTTATTGAAAACAAGGTCGATTTTGATAGTAAACGTAACTTATTAATTGCTTCAATTATCTTAGTAGCTGGTATTGGTAATTTGACTCTTAAAATTCCAGGACTTGAAATTACAGGTGTTGCATTTTCAACCTTCCTTGGTATTATCTTAAATTTAGCCTTACCTAAAGAGAAAGGATAAATGCTATGAATCAGAATGAGCGCATTAGTTTAAAGCATTTTGTAACAGTTGAATCGCTAACAGATGCTGAAATTTTAGGCTTGATTAAAAGAGGTGAAGCCTTTAAAAAGGGTACGGCAAGATTTAGTCCAGAAAAGCCAGAGTATTTTGTTTCAAATTTGTTTTTTGAAAATAGTACAAGAACTAAGAATAGCTTCGTTGTTGCAGAAAAAAGAATGAATTTAAAGGTCATTGATTTTGATGCTGGGCATTCCTCCATTCAAAAAGGCGAGACACTCTATGATACAATTTTGACCCTATCAGCTCTGGGAACTGACGTGTGCGTCATTCGACATAGTGAAGAAAATTATTATCACGAACTCATTCAAAGCAAAACAATTCAGTCATCAATTGTTAATGGCGGAGATGGTAGCGGTCAGCATCCATCACAGTGCCTACTTGATTTAATGACAATTTATGAGGAATTTAAGCATTTTGAAAATTTAAAGATTGCAATTATCGGCGATATTACACATTCACGAGTAGCCAAAAGTAATATGCAAATGTTAAAAAGGCTAGGTGCTGATATCTATTTTTCCGGTCCGCCCGAATGGTATGATGATAGCTTTAACGTCTATGGACAATATTTAGAAATTGATGAATTAATTCCCAAGATGGATGTTGTGATGCTACTTCGTGTCCAGCATGAAAGACACGATGGGCAGGAAAGCTTTTCAAAAGTAGAATATCATCAAAAATATGGCTTGACGCTTGAAAGAGAGCGTCAGATGAAGGAAAAAGCAATTATCATGCATCCAGCGCCAGTTAATCGCGGCGTGGAGATCGCAGATTCCCTCGTTGAAGGTTTAAAATCACGTATTACAACGCAAATGACGAATGGCGTTTTTGTTAGAATGGCAATTTTAGAAGCAGTATTGAATGGCAAATCTTAGATTAGTAACAATTTATAGTATGACTGCGACTTGTTATGGGAGGAAAAATGAGCGAAAGACTCTTAATATTAGAAGATGGTACAATTTTCAAAGGCAAGGGCTTCGGCGCTGATGTCGATGTTTTTGGTGAAATTGTATTTAATACAGGAATGACTGGCTATCAAGAATCAATTACTGACCAAAGCTACAATGGGCAGATTTTAACCTTTACCTATCCATTAATTGGTAATTATGGTATTAATCGTGATGATTATGAATCAATTGCACCAACTACTAAAGGCGTTGTCGTTCATGAGGTTGCGCGCCTTTCTAGTAACTGGCGAAATCAATTAAGCCTCGATGAATTTTTAAGCCGCAAGGGTATTCCGGGGATTCAAGGGATAGACACTCGTAAATTAACAAAAATTATTAGAACAAACGGTACAATGAAAGCATCGATTGTGAGTAGTGCTGATAGCGTGACCCATGTTCAGGATCAATTAAGAGCTACTGTTTTACCGACTAATCAGGTTGCACAGGTTTCAACAAAAACACCATATCCATCACCGGGAGTTGGTCGTAACGTCGTGGTAATAGACTTTGGCTTAAAGCACTCGATTTTGCGTGAGCTTTCAAAAAGGGAATGTAATTTAACAGTCATGCCTTATCATACAACAGCACAAGAAATCATTGATTTAAATCCAGATGGCGTAATGCTGACCAATGGACCGGGTAATCCAACAGATGTACCTGAAGCAATTGAAATGATTCGAGGCATTCAGGGTAAGTTCCCGATTTTCGGTATCTGCTTGGGACATCAATTATTCGCTTTAGCGAATGGCGCCAAAACTTATAAAATGAAATTCGGCCATCGAGGCTTTAATCATGCAGTACGTGAAATTGCAACTGGACGAATTGATTTTACCTCACAAAATCATGGCTTTGCAGTCGATGAAGAATCAATTGATCATAAAAAATTACTAGTTACACACGTTGAGGTAAACGACGGTACGGTTGAAGGGGTTAGACATCGTAAGTTTCCAGCCTTTACAGTTCAATATCACCCAGATGCAGCACCTGGACCGCATGATGCGGCTCACCTATTTGACGAATTTATGGAAATGATGGATGCATTTAAAGCGACGAAGAAGGGGTTGGAATAATGCCTAAAAGAAAAGACATTCATAAAATTATGGTTATCGGCTCGGGACCAATTATTATTGGCCAAGCAGCAGAATTTGACTACGCTGGTACACAGGCCTGTCTCGCATTAAAAGAAGAGGGCTATGAGGTGGTGCTTGTAAATAGTAATCCAGCAACCATTATGACTGATAAGGAAATTGCTGACCAAGTATATATTGAGCCAATTACGCTTGAATTTGTTTCACGTATTTTGCGCAAGGAACGTCCAGATGCTATTTTACCAACGCTTGGTGGTCAAACAGGCTTAAATATGGCCATTGATTTATCAAAATCTGGTATTTTAGATGAATTAAACATTGAACTACTTGGAACTAAATTGTCTGCGATTGATCAAGCCGAGGACCGTGATTTATTCAAGCAATTAATGGAGCAGCTAGATCAACCAATTCCAGAATCTGAAATAGTCAATACAGTAGAGCAAGCGATTGCCTTTGCCGATACAATCGGTTATCCAGTGATTGTTCGCCCTGCCTTCACCCTAGGTGGTACTGGTGGTGGTATGTGTGATAATGAAGAAGAATTGAAAATTATTGCAGAAAATGGTTTGAAATTATCGCCAGCTACCCAATGTTTAATTGAAAAATCAATTGCTGGCTTTAAAGAAATTGAGTACGAAGTGATGCGTGATTCAAACGACAACGCAATCGTGGTTTGTAACATGGAAAACTTTGATCCTGTCGGTATCCATACTGGTGATTCAATTGTGTTTGCGCCAAGTCAAACCTTGTCGGACTACGAGTACCAAATGCTACGGGATGCCTCATTAAAAATTATCCGTGCCTTAAAAATTGAAGGCGGCTGTAATGTTCAGCTTGCCCTTGATCCAGATAGCTTCAATTATTACGTTATTGAGGTGAACCCACGGGTATCACGCTCATCGGCATTGGCTTCTAAAGCCACTGGCTATCCAATTGCCAAGCTTGCTGCAAAAATTGCTGTTGGTTTAACATTGGATGAAATGAAAAACCCGGTTACTAATTCAACCTATGCGCAATTTGAGCCAGCACTTGATTATGTTGTTGCTAAAATCCCACGCTGGCCCTTTGATAAATTTGAAAAAGGCGATCGTCGTCTTGGTACTCAAATGAAGGCAACTGGTGAAGTGATGGCAATTGGTCGAAATATTGAAGAAAGCCTGCTAAAAGCTGTTCGCTCATTAGAAATCGGTGTTTGTCACAGTGAAATGCCTGAGCTTTCAGAAGTAACGGATGATTTATTAGTGGAAAAAATGGTTAAGGCACAGGACGATCGTTTATTCTACCTAACAGAAGCAATTAAGCGTGGGTTTTCAATTCATGAATTACATGATTTGACTAAAATAGACTTATTCTTCCTTGATAAGCTGTTTCATTTATATGAAATTGAGGTTGCCTTGGCACAAAATATCGGTGATTTATCAAAGCTTAAGGAAGCCAAAATCAATGGCTTTGCTGATCAAAAAATCGCTCAAATCTGGCAAAAATCAATTGACGAAATCCGTCAGCTACGGATTGAAAATCAAATTATACCTGTCTATAAAATGGTAGATACTTGTGCAGCCGAGTTTGAATCTGCGACACCTTATTTCTATTCAAGTTATGAAACTGAACAGGAATCACAACGGACTGAGAAGCCCTCTGTTTTAGTGCTGGGCTCTGGACCAATTCGGATCGGTCAGGGTGTTGAGTTTGACTATGCAACCGTTCATTCTGTTAAAGCTATTCAGGCTGCTGGTTACGAAGCAATCATCATGAATTCTAATCCTGAAACAGTTTCAACTGATTTCTCGATTTCAGATAAGCTCTATTTTGAACCGTTGACTATTGAGGATGTTTTGAACGTTATTGATTTAGAGCAGCCGGTTGGTGTAGTCGTACAGTTTGGTGGACAAACTGCAATTAACCTTGCTGAGCCATTAACTAAAGCCGGTGTGAAAATTTTAGGTACTCAAATTGAAGATTTAGACCGCGCTGAAAGTCGTGATTTATTTGAAGCAGCATTGAAAGCATTAGATATTCCTCAGCCACCGGGTGATACAGCGGTTTCTGAAGCAGAAGCAGTTGCCATTGCCAATCAAATTGGTTATCCAGTTTTAGTAAGACCTTCATACGTTTTAGGTGGTCGTGCGATGGAAATTGTTAGCAATCAGACCGACTTAGAAAACTATATGAGAACTGCCGTTAAGGCTTCGCCAGATCATCCAGTTTTAGTAGACCGTTACCTTGTTGGTAAGGAGTGCGAAGTAGACGCCATTTGTGATGGTAAAACAGTGCTAATTCCCGGCATAATGGAGCATATTGAGAGAGCCGGTGTCCATTCAGGTGACTCAATGGCAGTGTATCCACCACAGACCTTATCTAAAGAGATTCAAGAGACAATTGAGGACTATACAAAGCGTTTAGCAATCGGCTTAAACTGCTTAGGGATGATGAATATTCAATTTGTAATTCATCAAGATAAAGTGTATGTCATTGAGGTTAATCCTAGAGCCTCAAGAACAGTGCCGTTTTTAAGCAAGGTTACTGGTATCCCAATGGCTCAGGTTGCGACAAAAGCAATCTTAGGAACTAAGCTAGAGGAATTAGGCTATGAGGATGGCCTTTACCATGAATCAAATCAAGTTCACGTGAAAGCACCTGTCTTTTCATTCACCAAGCTTCAAAAGGTCGATACATATTTAGGACCAGAAATGAAATCAACTGGTGAGGTAATGGGCAGTGACATTACCTTAGAAAAAGCACTTTATAAGGCCTTTGAAGCTTCTGGGTTACATTTACCAAGCTTTGGCGCAATTTTATTCACAGTGGCCGATGAAACTAAGCTTGAAAGCCTTGAGCTTGCGAAGCGCTTTGATGCAATTGGCTATTCATTACTCGCAACAGCTGGTACCGCAAAATACTTTGAAGCGGCAGGTCTAAGAGTTCAACGCGTTTCAAAGGTAACTGAAACCAATGAGAATATTATTGATTTAATTCGTTCTGGTAGAATACAGGCCGTTGTCAATACCATGGATAATAAGCGTGATTTAACAAATCAGGATAGCTTCACCATTCGTCGTGAAGCGGTAGAGCATGGTGTACCTTTATTTACGGCCTTAGACACTGCAAATGCAATCTTGAAGGTACTTGAAAGTCAATCCTTCAGTACAATTTCAATCTAATTATATTTTTTAAGTAAGTAACCTAATAGACAAGCTCTGAGCTAATATCAGGCTTGTCTATAACTATATTTAATAATATGAGAGCCGTTAGAAGTCTATTTTAATGAGTTGCGAGCTGTCATAAATTGATTCAATATTTAAAAGGGGTTCAAGATGAATTTACAAGGTAAATTAACAATTTTAGCTCAAACTGAGCTTGCATTCAATATTTTTGAAATGACCCTGACTGGAAAGCTGGTTCAGCAAATGAGAAAGCCGGGTCAATTTTTAAATATTAAAATTCCTAGCTCAGCTTTACTTTTGCGTAGACCAATTAGTCTTCATGAAATTAATATTGAGCTCAATCAGTGTAAAATTATTTATCGGATTGAAGGTGCTGGGACAAAACAGCTGTCTGAACTAAAAGCTGGAAATGAAATTGATGTCATCGGTCCTTTGGGGAATGGTTTTGATATTGAGGCAGTAAGGACAAAGGAAAAAATTTTAATCATTGGTGGTGGGATTGGAACCCCTCCAATGTACCAATTAGCCAAGGCATTAAAATTAAAGGATGCTGAGCTAACAACTGTGCTAGGCTTTGCCAGTCAAAACGTAATGTTCCATCTTGATAAGTTTGCCGAACTTGGTTCATTATTTGTTACAACAGACGATGGTAGCTTTGGGACAGCAGGGCATGCTGGTGTTGTAATAGAACAGCTCTTATTGGAGCAGCACTTTGATGCAGTCTACGCATGTGGCGCGCCAGGTATGCTTCACATGGTTAATGAGCGCTTCAGAAATCATCCCCGAGCTTATTTATCAATGGAAGCAAGAATGGCCTGTGGGATTGGTGCTTGTTATGCCTGTGTTTGCCATATTGATGGTGATAGCACTCAAACAAAATCAGTCAAGGTTTGTGACCAAGGACCGATTTTTAAAACAGGAAAGGTGGTAATTTAATGAATCGCTTAGCTGTAAAATTACCCGGTCTAGATTTAAAAAATCCTGTGATGCCAGCAAGTGGATGCTTTGGCTTTGGTGAGGCGTATGCAAAATTCTATGATTTGAATCAACTGGGTGCAATTATTATCAAAGCAGCGACACCCAAAGCACGCTTTGGAAATCCAACACCAAGAGTTGCTGAAACACCAAGTGGTATGCTAAATGCGATTGGCTTGCAAAATCCGGGTATCGATGTGATTTTAGAAGAAAAGCTACCCTTTTTAGAGCAGTTTGAAACACCAGTAATTGCCAATGTTGCTGGTGCATCGGTTGAAGACTACGTTGAGGTTTGTCAAAAAATTGGACAAGCAGACATTATTAAGGCAATTGAATTAAATATTTCATGTCCTAATGTTAAGCATGGTGGACAAGCATTTGGGACAGATCCTATGGTGGCTAAGGAGCTGACGTCAGCATGTAAGTCAGTAACCGACTTGCCAATCTATGTTAAATTATCACCAAATGTAACCGATATTGTACCAATTGCTCAAGCAATTGAAGCGGGTGGTGCAGATGGGTTTTCAATGATAAATACTTTAATGGGTGTTCGCTTTGATTTGAAAACTAGAAAACCCATTTTAGCAAATGTAACTGGTGGCTTATCAGGACCTGCAATTAAACCAGTTGCGCTTAAATTAATCCACCAGGTTGCCCAAATTTCCGACCTACCCATTATTGGAATGGGGGGAATCACAAGCGCAGCTGATGTTTTAGAGTTTTTCATAGCAGGTGCTAGCGCCGTAGCGGTCGGTACTTATAATTTTACTGAACCACTTGCCTGTCCTAATATTATCAATGATTTATTAGCTGAAATGGACAAATACGGTGTCTTAACCTTAGAGGCGCTTCGAGACGAGATTCGTGCAGCAAAATAATTAAAGCTATCATAAAATTTAAGGAGAAAAAATGACTGATTATGCAAAAGCGATTGCCAAAGATTTATTAGAAATTGAGGCGGTCTTTTTATCACCAAAAGCACCATTTACATGGGCAAGTGGCATTAAAAGCCCAATCTATACGGATAACCGAATTACAATTAGCTATCCAAAAGTTAGAAAACAAATTGCACAAGGTTTTGCTGAAGCGATAAAAGCAGAATTTCCGGATGTCGAAGTGATTGCAGGCGCAGCTACAGGTGGTGTGCCGCATGCGGCTTGGGTTGCGGACTTACTTGATTTACCAATGGTTTATATTCGTTCAAAGGC
Organism: Enterococcus sp. MMGLQ5-1; assembly: GCF_013155265.1. GTDB lineage: Bacteria > Bacillota > Bacilli > Lactobacillales > Streptococcaceae > MMGLQ5-1. The sequence continues at coordinate 150,390 of NZ_JABJXU010000002.1, forward strand.
CAAAGATCACGGTAAAGGTAATCAAATAGAAGGACGCATTAAGCCCGGTCAAAAAATGGTAATTATTGAAGACTTAATTTCTACAGGTGGCTCCGTGATTGCAACTGCACAAGCAGCCCAACGAGAAGGGGCAGTGGTTTTAGGTGTTGCAGCTATTTTCACCTATGAATTAGCAAAGGGGCAAGCAAATTTTGAAAAGGCAGAGGTTCCATTTATCACTTTATCTAATTACTCTACCTTAATTGAGATTGCTAAAGAGAGCGGCTATGTTGATGCAGAGGAGCTAGAATTACTTAAACGCTTCAAGGCTGACCAAGCAAATTGGCAACAAGCTTAAGCAATTTTATAAAAATTATAGATTCATTATTTTATTTTTATGAATAAACCATGCTAAACTAACATTAGTGTTTTAAATTTTAAATGGTATACTTATAGGAGAAAATAATGAATGAAATATATGATATTACAGTAATCGGCGGCGGACCTGTCGGTATTTATGCCGCTTATTATGGGCGTTTAAGATCAGCAAGTGTTAAATTAATTGAAAGTCTAGGTGCTCTTGGTGGGCAAGTAGCCGCCTTTTATCCAGAAAAATTTATCCATGATTTACCAGGCTTCAAAAAAATTAAGGCGAGCGATTTTATTAATGATTTAGTTGAACAAATGAATGATAAAGCGCCAGCTGTCTGCTTGAATGAGACAGTCGAAGCCTATTATAAGCTGGAAAATAATATCTTTGAGATTGTTACTAATAAGGGGAAGCACTATTCAAAATCTATAATCCTCGCAATTGGTAAAGGGGCGTTTGAGCCAAGAAGGTTGGAATTACCTGATTCTACCAGCTATGAAGGGCGCAGCCTGAGATATTATGTTAATGATATAAAAGCGCTAACCAATCAAAATGTTGTAATCTTAGGTGGCGGTAATTCAGCAGTTGACTGGGCATTGATGCTTGAAGAAATTGCAAGCTCAGTTAGTCTAATCCATCGTCGTGATAAATTTAGGGCACATGAGTCTTCGTTGGAGCGTTTATTTGCCTCATCGGTCAAGCTGTATACTCCTTACCAAATCAGTCAATTAATTGGTACTGACGGACAATTAAATGAGGTTGAAATTCAAAATACTAAGTCAAAGGCTCACGAAACAATTGCTCTTGACCAGCTAATCGTTAATTACGGCTTCTTATCTGATCTTGGACCAATTGATCAGTGGGGACTAGATTTGACCAAACGTAAAAAAGTAAAGGTTAATCCAGATATGATGAGCTCGGTTTCTGGTATCTTCGCTTTGGGAGATGCTTGTGATTATGATGGTAAATTGGATTTTATCATTACCGGCTTTGGTGATGTACCAATGACAGTTAATAATGCATTACAGCACGCTTATCCTGAAGAAAAGATTGTCGCAAAGCATTTTAGTGCGAGTGAATAGATTTTATTATTAGCAGAAAGTAGGAAAATGATGCAACTAATCAAAAATGGTCGAGTGATTGATCCTAAAAATAATCGTGATGAGATTTGCGATATTCTCATTGATGGTCAAAAAATAACTGCAATTGGTCAAAATTTAGCTGCTCCTAAAGCGGATATTATTGATGCTGATGGACTAATTATCGCCCCAGGATTAGTTGATATCCACGTTCATTTTAGAGAGCCGGGACAAACGCATAAAGAGACAATTCATACAGGTAGCCTATCAGCAGCTCATGGCGGCTTTACGCGTGTCGTGATGATGGCGAATACCAGTCCAATAATTGATAACAGTGAAACACTCGAATTTGTTTTAAATGAAGCCAAAAAACAAGCCATTCATGTTCATTCAGTCGCTTCAATCTCTAAAAACTTTGACGGTGAAAGCTTGACTGATATGACTAATTTACTAAAGCAAGGTGCTGTTGGCTTTAGTGATGATGGCGTCCCCTTGACCAACGCTGGTTTTGTTAGAGAGGCAATGCTTCAAGCAGAAGCTCTAGGGACAGTTTTAAGCTTACATGAGGAAGATCCTTCCCTAATTGATAATCTAGGGATTAATGAGGGCGCTGTTGCGCATGAATGTGGTATCCATGGTGCGCCCGGTATTTCTGAAAGCTCAATGGTGGCAAGAGATGTTTTGTTAGCAGCAGAAACAGGTGCAAAAATTCACTTTCAACACTTAAGTCATCATTATTCAGTAGATGTCATCCAATTTGGTAAGGGCTTGAGTGCTAATATCACTGCCGAAGCAACACCACAGCACTTTTCTTTAACTGAAGCTGAAATTCTAACTAAAGGGACCAATGCCAAATTAAACCCACCCTTAAGAACTGAAGCAGATCGTCAAAAGGTTATTGAAGGCTTAAAAAATGGTGTGATTGACGTGATTGCAACAGATCATGCGCCACACCATCAGGATGAGAAAAATCAAGCAATAACTAAGGCGCCCAGTGGTATGACTGGTCTGGAAACAGCGTTATCATTAGGCTTAAAGTATTTGGTGGAGCCGGGTTATCTCAGTTTAATTGAGCTGATTCATAAAATGAGTACACGTCCGGCTGAAATTTATCAGTTTGAGGAGGCTGGAAGCATAGAGGTGGGTAGTCTGGCAGATTTAGTGATTTTTGACTTAGAAGAACGCGTTGTCAGTAATCATTTTGCCTCAAAGTCGGCGAACAGCCCTTTTATCGGTGAAAAATTACTTGGTAATGTTAGATATACAATTTGCGAGGGCAAAATTGTATACGAAAATAAGATTGAATCTGCGTAATTTTTTAAGTCTAAAGCAGGTCGTTTAATCTGCACCACTGAGCTTATAAGCTAATAGGTCATTAGTATCTAGCGACTGATATCAAAATTTCAGCATTTTAAGGAGGTCTACTTGAATATTCAACAAATGAAATATGTGATGGCGATTGCTAATAATGGCAGCTTCCGTGAAGCTGCAAAAAAGCTTTTTATTGCCCAACCAAGTCTTTCCCATGCGATTAAGGAATTAGAAAATGAAATCGGTCAAAAATTATTTGATCGAAATAAACGTGGTGCGGTTTTAACAGCTGAGGGTATTGAGTTTTATGAAAAAGCACAAATTATTTTAAATAATTTTCAGGACTTAGAGGATAAATATTTAAAAGAAGAAATAGATGAGGCGCATTTTTCTTTAGCTTCACAGCACTATGATTTTTTAGCGCCAATTATTACTGACTTGATGATTAAGTTTCCAAGCTTTTCAGAGTTTAGAATCTTTGAAAATACAACCTTAAAAATTTTAGAAGAAGTAGAGCATTATCGCAGTGAGATTGGCATTATTTACCTGAATGCCACTAATGCACCCGGCATTTTAAGGATGATTGAAAAAAGCAAGCTTGATTATGAGGTGATTACGCGTTTCCAAACGCACGTATTCTTGGGTAATCATCATCCACTAGCGTATCACAAAGAAATTTCAATTGATGACCTAAAAGGACTACCACAGGTTCGTTTTACTCAGGAATCTAATCAATATCTTTATTATTCTGAAGATTTAGTAGACACTGAGGATGAAGAAAAGGTCATTTATACTACCGACCGGGCAACACTAAATGGTATTTTAGAGCGAACAAATGCCTATGCTTCTGGTAGTGGCTTAATTGATCAGCATTCTAGACATCAAATAGTGGTAGTACCACTAAAAGATAGTGATATGAATGAGCTTGTATTGTTAAAGCACAAAAATAAGAAGCTTTCAGAGATTGCTGAAAATTTTGTAACACTGCTAAAGCACTATTTTGAAAATGGTAAATTTTAAGGCTGGAGTCAATATTTAGAATATAAAAAAAAGCTTGATATCAAGCTTTTTTTTATATTCTAAAACTTTATTAACGGATTTGTAAGCTTTCAATCAATTTAATATCTGGTGTTACAAAAATTGTTTTTTGACCACGATAGGTCACAAAGCCTGGTTTTGCACCTGTCGGCTTGTTTAATTTTCGGACCTCAATCACGTCAACAGGTACTAAATTACTTTGCCTGAATTTTGAGTAATATGCGGCAATTACACCAGCTTCGGTAATTGTTGTATCTGATGGATTGTGAGCTTGGATAATGACATGACTCCCAGGGATATCCTTAGCATGCAACCAAATATCTGTTTTTTTAGCCTTTCTAAAGCTCAATTCATCGTTTTGAATGTTATTTTTACCAACTAAAATTGTATCGCCATCACTGGAAATAAATTTCATTGGTTTTGCTTTTTCTTGTTTTCGCCGTTTACCCTTTTCTTTAATTAGGCCAACACTTACTAATTCCTCACGAATAATAGCAACTTGATCAGGTGTAGCATTGGCTAACAATGTTTCAATTGATTCTAAATACTCAATATCAAGCTTAGCTAAATGCATTTGCTCATTAAGGTATTTAATTGATGCCTTTAGCTTCTGATATTTTTGAAAATATTTTTGGGCGTTTTGACTTGGTGTTTTATCTATTGCCAGTGGGATGGTTAAATAGTCATTCGTATAATAATTAAAAACTTTATACTGGTTACTTCCCTTTGGAATCTCATGGAGGTACGTTGTTAACAATTCTCCTTTTTGTCTAAAATCCTCAGCATTTTCTGTTTCAACAATTTCAAATTTTAATATTTTTAATTTTTTCCGATTTTTTTCAAGCTCATTGGTGATTTTTTTAATTAGCTGATGAGCAAGCTGTTGTGTTCGATCCTTCCTAGCCTTTTCTTGATAATAATAATCTAATAACAAGCTGAGGCTTTTAAAAGTCTTTTTAAAGTCTTTTAAAAGTTCTAACTGCTGATATGAAAACGGGCTAAAATAAACCTTATCAGGCGTTTCGTAATAAGATGCCTCAAGGCTTGTATTAAAAAAAGCATGCCATTTTTTTATTTTTTCTTCCGAAGCCATTAAGTGAACTAGCTCTTCAGCTGTTTCTTTACCAATGCCTTGAAAGGTTTGTTGAAAAAATAATCTTGAGAGCTCATCTGTCGTCTTTAGTAATTCAAATAATTTAACTTCAGTAATTGTATAAGGATTATACTGATTTCGGCTTGGTGGTGCAATGTAGCTAGCGCCGGGTAGGAGCGTTCTAAAACTATTCTGGGAGATACCAATATGCTTGATAGCTTCTATGATTTTACATGTCTTTTTGTTAATTAAGATAATATTGGAATGCTTTCCCATAATTTCAATGATTAATTGGAGGCTAATTGCATCGCCAATCTCGTCTTTTTGCTTAAAATCAAATTTCAAGATGCGATCGTTTTCAAACTGTTCAATAGCTATGATTTCAGCATTTGCTAGATATTTTCTGAGTAGCATTACAAAATTAGTCGGTTGATTTGGGTTTTCAAACGCTTCTGTTGTTAGCTGTACTCGACTAAAGCTAGGGTGTGCTGAAAGTAATAAACGGTGATTTTGCCTTTCATTCCGAATTGTTAATACTAGTTCATTATCAAAGGGCTGATGGATTTTTTGTACTCTACCACCAATTAAAATATGATTTAATTCCTTTGTCATTGCGTGTAAAAAAACGCCATCGAATGCCATTTTCGCCTCCTGTAACCAGTTAATTATTTTAAAAGCCTAATAATTATATCATAAGCCTTGTTGTTATTTTCTTCAATCCTTTTATATGACCTAATTAAATTAAATATATTTCTTGATTTTATGGTATTATTCATCAAATATTTATAATAATTAATAATTCTTTTTGACAATTGTCGCATCTTTTCGGCTTTAATCTCTATTATTTTTAAGGTATACTAGAGGCTAGTAGAATGAGGTGATATTTTGAATCGAAAAAAATTGGTGATTGGTACTTGTATCCTTATTGCAATAATTTCAGCTTTTACATTTTCAAGAGTAAGAAATCATATCCGTTCAGAGCAAACTGCTAGCGTTAGAATTTCAACCTTTAATAGCAAACAAATCGAAAATATTAATTATCGGCAGGTTGATCAGCTGGTTGATGATAAGGTTGCTGCCATGGTTGTTTTTCTTAAACCCAATAGCGCAGCAGGCAAGGATTTTTTAAATTTTTTTCAAGCATCCAATGAAATTAAGTCATTAAAACAAAAGGTTTATCTTTATCAAATGTTTTATACTGATAAAAATTTAAAGGAGAGCTATCAGCTGCCTGATAATCAGGTGAGTATCATTTTCTTTGAAAATGGAGAAGTCAGTCAGCACAAGGATTTTCAGCAGCTGCCAAGTGACTTAACCGCTTTCGTAAATCAGATAAATACTTTATCCATTAACAAATAACTAATTAGTAGGAGTAATCAACAATATGAAAAACAAAAAAATTATTTGGGTAATTATTGCAATTATTGTTATTGTTGCAGGTATGGCGATTTGGGGTAATCAGTCTAAAAATAATGATCAAGCCAGTAATCAAGAAAAAACAGTCGGTGTTTTACAGTATGTCACACATCCGGCATTAGATGAAATTTATAAGGGTGTTCAAGCAGGCCTTAAAAATAAGGGCTACACCGAAGGAGAGAATTTAAAAATTGTCTTCCAAAACGGACAGGCTGACCAATCGAAGCTCCAAACAATGTCTGAGGAGCTCATCAATAAGAAATCTGATGTTTTAATTGGTATTGCAACACCGGCAGCTCAAAGCCTAGCAAATGCAACCTCTGATATACCCGTAGTTTTAGGAGCAGTCACTGATCCAGTTGGCGCTAAATTAGTCGATAATGAAAATAAGCCTGGTGGAAACGTAACTGGGGTTAGCGATAAAACACCAGCAGCTGGACAGATTGACTTAATTAGCAAGCTATTACCTGATGCTAAGGTGATTGGGGCATTGTATTCTTCAGGTGAGGATAATTCAAAATATGAAATTGAGCAATTAAAAAAAGTAGCAATAGAAAAGGGCTTTACCGTAAAGGATTACGCAGTGCCCTCTACAAATGAAATTAATTCAACAGTATCCTCGATGGTCAATGATGTTGACGTTATCTACATTCCAGTAGACAATACAATTGCCTCGGCAATGCAGACAGTGGTTAATGTCGCAAACCAAAGCAAGACGCCAATTATTCCATCTGTCAATACGATGGTTGAGCAAGGCGGCTTAGCTGCGGTCGGTATCGACCAGTATGAGCTTGGTGTAAAGACAGGCGAAATGGCTGCTGAAATTTTAGATGGTAAGGCAGTTAAAGATTTACCTGTCTATTCATTTAAAACGGGTGATATTTATATCAATGAAAAGCAGGCAGAGCTGCTTGGTATCTCAATTCCTGATGAATTAAAAAAAGAAGCAAAAGAAATTTATAATAATTAATTTTTACATAATATAAAATATGTAAAAATAATAGGTATACTAAAAGTAGTCGAAGGGCTACTTTTTTTAAGAAAAATGATAAACAATAAGGAGTTCAAATGATACTTTCTTCTGTCGCTCAAGGTCTACTATGGGCAGTATTAGGGCTAGGTATATTTACCACCTTTAGAATTTTAAATTTTCCAGATATGACAACTGAGGGTAGCTTTCCTTTAGGTGGCGCTGTTGCGGTAACTGCAATTACACACGGCTTTAGTCCATTTATTGCAACAATATTCGGTGTTCTAGCGGGAATGGGAGCTGGTCTGATTACTGGTTTACTTTACACCAAGGGGAAAATTCCGACACTTTTGTCTGGTATTCTGATGATGACTGCTTGTAATTCAATTATGCTATTTGTAATGGGACGGGCTAATTTAAGCTTGCTTGGTCAACCAAAGCTTCAGGAAAGCTTAGCTTTTATTGATAATCCTAATTTACAAGCAATTATTTTGGGGCTCATTGCTCTAGTAATTGTGATTGGACTACTTTTTTGGTTTTTCAAAACTGATTTAGGACAAAGCTATATTGCTACTGGAGATAATAAAATAATGGCTAAGTCATTTGGTATTAATACAGACCATATGGAGCTTTTAGGACTCGTTTTATCGAATGGAGTGATTGCGCTTTCTGGTGCATTAATTGCTCAGAATGATGGCTATGCGGATATTACCAAGGGAGTAGGTGTTATTGTAATCGGTCTGGCTGCCATTATTATTGCAGAGGTATTTTTTGCAGAGGTAACAATGTTTGAACGCCTACTTACAATTGTAATTGGAAGCATTATTTATCAGCTTTTAATTTTATTAGTAATTAAGGCTGGATTGAATTCTAACTATTTAAAAATGTTTAGTGCAATTATTCTAGCGTTATGTTTAATGTTTCCAGAAATACGGAAAAAATTCTTGACGAGAGGTGTAAAATGACTGAGCCAATTGTAAAGCTGAATCAGGTAAGTAAGAAAATTATTAATGGAATTAGTGAAGAAAAAATTATACTTAAACCAACTGATTTAAAAGTACATTCTGGAGATTTTATTACAATCATCGGTGGAAATGGTGCAGGCAAAAGTACACTCTTTAATTTAATTTCGGGTAGCCTAACCGCAACTACTGGTCAGCTCTTTTTAAAAAATCAAAACATTACTCAGCTTTCCGAGGAGAAGCGGGCAAGGTATATTAGTCATGTTTTTCAGGATCCTAAAATGGGGACTGCACCAAGAATGACTGTCCTTGAAAATTTACAGATTGCTGCGAAGCGTGGTGAAAAAAGACATTTATCAATTTCAAATTCTGAACAAATTAAAACACAGTTTCAAAAGTTGGCGGTAGAAATTGGGAACGGTCTGGAAAGCCACCTTAACGATCCTGCTGGTGATTTATCAGGTGGTCAAAGGCAAGCGCTCAGCCTGCTGATGACTACAATCAAGCAGCCTGATTTATTATTATTAGATGAGCATACTGCGGCATTGGATCCCAAAACAAGTGTTTCATTAATGCAGCTGACAGATAAACTAGTAAAACAGTTCGGTCTGACAGCACTTATGATTACCCATCATATGGAGGATGCCTTAAAATATGGGAACCGTTTACTCGTAATGAAAAATGGTGAAATCATTGAGGATTTGGACGAGCAAGCAAAATCAAACCTAACATTGGATCAGGCATTAAGTTATTTTAAATAGTAAATTGGCTTTAAAATTTTCAAAACCAAATGCGTAAATCTTTTGATTTAAGTGTTTGGTTTTTTACATAAAATAAATTATGTAAATTTTCTATCGCTATTTACATTTTGTTAATCTTTAATTTAAATTATGTAAAATATTACATTTTGAAAAATATTTATGCTATATTTATATATAAGCAATATAATAAATCTACTACCTAAGGAGATGTGAGATGACGGAGAAAATAAGAAGCACAGAGATTCCGCCGGAGGTTCTTGAAACCAATTTAGAGCGTGGATTAGACAGTAAAACTGCTGAGACAAGATTAGCACAGTACGGCAAAAATCAATTTGCCGAGCCCCCAAAAGATTCCATAATTAAGAAATTCTTCCATAGTTTAACCGACTTTACCACGATGATTTTAATTGTTGCGGCAATTATTTCTTTCTATAATTCAATTGTTAGTCACCACGGTGATTATTTTGAAGGCATTCTAATTATTTCAATCGTAATTATCAATTCCGTTTTAGCTATTGTTCAAGAAGGTAATGCTGAAAAATCTTTAGCCGCCCTACAGGATATGAATAAGCAGCTTGCAAAGGTGATTCGTGATGGCAGCACAATTGAAATAGATGCTGAATTGATTGTTCCTGGTGATATTCTTGTCTTGGAAACAGGCGCTTCAATTAGTGCTGACGGCTTAATTAAGCAGTCAAATCAGCTAAAGGCTGACGAGGCCTCCTTAACTGGCGAAAGTGAGCCAGTTGAAAAATCAATCGATTATCAATTTCAGGCTGGTGATGGACTAGGTGACCAGCTGAATCGTGTTTACAAGGGCAGTACAATCACAAACGGACGTGGCTTAGCGGTTGTGACAGCTACCGGAATGGCAACCGAGATGGGAAAGATTGCTGATTTATTATCCAATAATCGACCAGGACGAACTCCATTACAAATTAGATTGTCTCAATTAGGGAAACGAATTAGTGTGATTGCCTTAGTCGCAGCGGCAATCGTTTTCGCAATTGGTCAAGCACAGGGCGAGCCAACCTTAGAAATGTTTATGACAGCGGTTTCGCTTGCTGTTGCAGCTGTTCCGGAAACCTTAATGGTGATTGTTACACTAACCTTAGCTCATGGTGTTCAGCAAATGGCTAAAAGAAATGCGATTATCCGTCAATTACCAGCAGTTGAAACACTTGGTACAGCCAGTGTTATTTGTTCAGATAAGACTGGAACCCTGACCCAAAACAAGATGACTGTTCGCCGTGTTTGGACACATGGTGATGAGGTTGTTGACACCGAGGAGAGTATGACTGAAGAGGCAATGGAAGTACTCAAAATGGGTGCAATTTGTAGCAATGTGGTCGTAGATAGCGAAAATAAGGATACTGTTTATAGTGGTAATCCAACTGAAATTGCAATTGTCCGTGCTGTTGAGGAAAATTATCATACAAAAGCTGAGCTAGATGAACAATTTCCAAGAGTGACTGAATTACCTTTTGATTCCTCGCGAAAAATGATGACAACGGTTCATCAAGCGAATGGCAAATATTTGTCAGTTACCAAAGGGGCTTTTGATGTCCTGTTACCATTGTTCCATTCAGGAGATATCGAACAAGCATCAATTGTTAATAATCGCTTTGGAAAAAAAGCATTGCGAGTGATTGCGGTAGGCTATCGTGTTTTTGAAGCTTTACCTGAAGATTTATCATCAGAAAACTTAGAAAAAGATTTGCGGTTGCTTGGTTTAATCGGTATGATTGATCCACCAAGAGTTGAAAGTAAAGGGGCAATTAAGCGAGCACGTAAGGCTGGTATTAAAACAGTGATGATTACTGGTGATCATGTTGTGACTGCAAGCGCAATTGCTAGAGAACTCGGAATTTTAAATCATGCAGACGAGGCATTAAGCGGGGCAGAGCTTGCTAAATTATCCGATCAAGAATTGGATCAGCAGGTTAAAAAACTCTCAGTCTATGCGAGAGTGACACCTGAGGATAAAATTAGAATTGTGCAGTCATGGCAAAGAACAGGTGCTGTTGTTGCCATGACCGGTGATGGTGTCAATGATGCCCCTGCCCTAAAGGCCAGTGATGTTGGCTGTGCAATGGGAATAACTGGTACAGATGTGGCTAAGAGCGCTGCCGATATTGTTTTAACTGATGATAATTTTGCAACAATTGTTGATACGGTTGCTAGGGGTCGTGCGGTTTATCGTAATATCAGAAAAGCCATTAATTTCTTACTTAGCTGTAATATTTCAGAAATTTTTATCGTGCTATTGGCTATGATTTTCAATTGGGGTGCACCATTTACCGCCGTTCAATTATTATTTGTTAATGTGGTTGCCGATGGGCTACCCGGCTTTGCGCTGGGACATGAGCCGGCTGAAAAGGGAATTATGGATGAGCCGCCAATTCCGAAAAATGAAGGGGTCTTTGCTCGAGGCTTATGGCAAGCAATTGGTTTAAATGCTTTAATTTTCACCATCGTTACGCTGTTTGCTTATTATCTAGGCGCCTTTGTTGATTCAATGAGCCCTTGGATTAATGCTAGCCCTGAGGTTGGTCAAACAGTAGCTTTCCTAGTGCTTGCCTATTCGTCGATTCTTCATGTGTTTAATGTCAGAAGCTCTAAATCAATCTTTAAAGTACCTTTGTCTACTAATAAATCATTATTTGAAATGGCTGTTCTAGCAATTCTTATCACAACAGCAGTGGCTTTATTTCCAATCACACAGGATTTATTTAGTTTAGTTCGAATTAGTTTAAATCATTGGCTATTGGCTATTGTTTTATCAATTGTGCCAGTTTTTGTTAATGAAATGATTAAATTCCATAAAAATCCTGCTGAATCAATTAAGGAAACCGAAATCTAAAATAAAAACAATTAGCAGCATTAGCTTAGTGTTGCTGATTGTTTTTCTGCTTTAGGCGCTATTAATCATCCTCTATTCATCTTTCCGAAAAACTATAATTTTCTTGAAAATTAAGAGCCGTTATAGTAAAATAGATTTGAGGTGAATTAAATGAAACGTGAACGACTGCTCTATCACATCGAGCAACTTAAAAAAGAAATGCCCTGGTTTGTCCTAGAATATTATCAATCTAAATCCGCGGTACCATATAGCCTGAATACATTGTATGAATATTTAAAGGAATATCAACGTTTTTTCCTCTGGTTAATTGATTCAGATATTGCCAATCAGGTTGAAAAAACTTCTGAGATATCGCTAGCTTTGCTAGAGCATCTATCAAAAAAAAATCTGGAGGCTTATGTTCTTTATTTACGCGAACGACCAGTGTTAAATTCAAATGATCATAAATTTGGAATCAGCCAAACAACGATTAACCGTACCTTATCAGCACTTTCTTCTTTATACAAGTATTTAACCGAGGAGGTTGAAAATGAGCATGGTGAGCCCTACTTCTATCGCAATGTCATGAAAAAAGTAGCAACTAAAAAGCAAAAGGAGACCTTAGCTAATCGTGCAGAGAATATCAAGCAAAAACTCTTTTTGGGTGATGAGACAGCAGAATTTTTAGCTTTCATTGAAAATGAATATCCAAAAAAGCTTTCAGTACGCGCAGCAACCTTTTTTAATAAAAATAAGGCACGTGATTTAGCAATCGTGGCACTACTTCTTGCCAGCGGTATTCGACTTTCTGAGGCTGTCAATGCTGATATTAAGGATTTAAATTTAAAAACAATGCGTATTGAGATTACGCGAAAGGGTGGCAAGCGTGACACAGTCAATATCGCAGGCTTTGCTGAACCCCATCTTAAGACTTATCTAGCCGAAAGGCAGAGTCGCTATCATGCAGATAAAAAGGATACGGCACTGTTTCTAACCGACTACAAAGGTCAAGCCAATCGAATGGACGGTTCAAGCATTGAAAAAATGGTCGCTAAATACTCTGAACAGTTTAAGGTCAGAGTAACACCTCACAAGCTAAGGCATACATTGGCAACGCGCTTATATGCAGCGACCAATTCACAGGTTCTAGTTAGTCATCAATTAGGTCATGCTTCGACACAGGTGACTGATTTATATACGCATATTGTCGACGATGAACAGAAAAATGCCTTAGATAAGCTTTAACTTATTTTTTACATAATTTTAATTATGTAAAACTAAAATATTAACTTTTTTTACATAAAATTAAAACGAGAGGACTAATCTACTTTTAACTCAAATCAATTTTTGAGTTAAATGATTAATTCTCTCGTTTTTAAGCCTTTAATCCTGCTGATTTAATTTTTTCAGCATTTCATCAATCTTACTACCATATTGAACACTTTCATCTCTTTCAAAATGAATATCAGGTATTTTATAGACCTTCAAGCGTGCGCCTAGCTCTCGTTTAATCAAGCCGGTAGCTTTGTCTAGTCCTGCCTGTGTTTTATCTGCATCACTTGCTAAATCAGATAGAATACTATAGTAAACAGTAGCCTGTGATAAATCACCAGTAACACGAACATCTGTTACTGTTACGCCTGAGGTACGTGGATCACGCACACGTTTATTCAAGATATCATTAATTTCACGCATTAATTCGGTCGCAAGCTTCCGATCACGAAATTGTGCCATTTTACACCTCTATCTAGTAAATCTTTTTTATTTCTTAATTTCTACCATTTCAAACGCCTCAATAATATCATCAATCTTGACATCATTAAAGTTTTCAAGCATTGCGCCACCTTCGGTATTTAGTTTAAGCTCTTTTACATCGTCCTTGAAATGTTTCAAGGATGTAAAGCTACCTTCATAAATAACAACACCATCACGAATTAGACGAACACCTGCTTCACGTTTTAAGCGACCACTTGTAATATAAATTCCTGCAATTGTACCAACCTTGGAAACCTTAAAGGTTTCACGAACGATAGCTTCTCCAATGATTTTTTCTTCATATTCAGGATCAAGTAAGCCGTTCATAGCTGTTTCAATTTCTTCAATTACCTTATAAATAATTCGGTGAAGACGAATATCAACTTCATCTGCTTCGGCTTGTACCTTAGCCTGTGGTGTTGGTCTAACATTAAAGCCAATGATAATCGCATTACTTGCTTCAGCCAAGGTTACATCAGATTCATTGATCGCCCCAACAGCCGAATGGACAATTTTTACCCGAACACCCTCTACTTCAATTTTTTGAAGTGATGCTGACAGAGCTTCCGCTGAGCCTTGAACATCAGCCTTGATAATAACATTAACTTCCTTGATTTCACCGTCTTTTAAGGTATCAAATAGATTTTCTAAGGATACACGGCTTGAAATTTTACGATGCTCCATTAACGCACGTTTGGCACGTTCCTCGCCAGCAGCACGAGCAGATTTTTCATCCTCAAAGACCGCAAAGTGATCACCTGCTTGAGGGACATCATTTAAACCAGTAATTTCAACTGGCGCTGAAGGACCTGCATTCTTTTCGCGACGGCCAATATCATTAGTCATCGTCCGGACACGCCCGAAGGTATTACCAACTACGATAGGATCACCAACACGCAGAGTACCTTGTTGAACTAAAAGTGACGCAACAGGTCCCTTGCCTTTATCTAGCTTAGCTTCAATTACTGTACCAATCGCATTTCGTGTCGGATCAGCCTTTAACTCTTCAACCTCCGCTAATAAGACAATATTTTCAAGTAATTCATCAATGTTTTGACCAAATTTTGCCGAAATTTCAACAAAGATAGTCTCCCCGCCCCAGCTTTCAGGAATTAATTCATATTCAGAAAGCTCTTGAATCACACGCTGTGGGTTTGCACCGGGCTTATCAATCTTGTTGACAGCGACAATAATAGGTACATTGGCAGCCTTCGCATGATTAATTGCCTCAATCGTTTGTGGCATTACACCATCATCTGCTGCAACCACCAAAACTGTAATATCAGTAATCGAAGCACCACGCGCACGCATTGAAGTAAAGGCAGCATGTCCTGGCGTATCCAAGAAAGTAATCGGTTTACCCGCAACCTTAATTTGGTAGGCACCAATATGCTGTGTAATACCACCAGCCTCACCGCTCGCAACACGAGACTTACGCAAGGTATCCAATAAGGTTGTTTTACCATGGTCAACGTGTCCCATAATGGTTACAACAGGAGGTCTTTCTACAAGATTATCAGAATTAGCTGTGATTTCATCAAAGAATTTTTCGATATCAGCAATGTCTTCTTCAATCTTTTGCTCAGTTTCCATACCATAATCCATTGCCAGCAATTCAATCGTTTCAGCATCAAGCGATTGATTTTGCGTTGCCATAATACCCATTAAAAATAATTTTTTAACAATTTCAGCAGGCTCACGCTTGATTTTTTTGGCAATTTCAGCAACGGTCATGCCATCCGAGTATACAAATACCTTCGGCAATTCGTGGAATTTACGTGCTGGCACTGCAGGCTTATTACTAGCTGGCTGAAAATTCTTTTTACCTTTTTTACCACGCTTACCTTTGTAATTTTGATTGCCTTGCTGGTATCGATTTTGATTATTATTACGGTTTTGATTAGAATTGCGATTTTGATTATTGTTACGATTGTTATTGCTGTTATTATTACCAACCGTATTATTATTGCTTTGCTGATTGCGATTAGCATTATTATTGGTGTTTCGATTATTTTGGTTCTGCTTGTTGGCAGTATTTGTTTGTTGTCGATTTTGATTATTTTGTGGTTTATTCAAATGATTCGCTTTCTGTTCAGTCCTTTGCTGCTGATTGCCTGAATGATTTTTAGCAGCCTGCTGAGGTTGGGAATTTTTTACTTCAAATTTTGCTGTTGTCTTCTGTGCATGTTTTGGTTGTTCAACAGTCTTCTTTTGATTGACTTGGGGGTTTGAATCAACTTTTTTGGCAATCGTCTTTGCCGGTTTAAAACTATTTTTGATTTGACTTGCCTGTGCCGAATCAACAGCACCCATATGATTCTTCACATCAATACCAAGCTGATGCGCTTTTTCAACCACTTCTTTACTCGCTTTATCGAGCTCTTTTGCGATTTCGTAGATTCTAATTTTTGTCAAATTTTCCACCTTCACTTTCGTAAATTTTGGAAACCAAGCTGTCTGTCGAAGGTAAATACCACTTATAAAGTTTTAAATTTATTGGCAAATCCGCTATCCGTAATCGCGATAACCTTCCTTGCCCGACCAATAGCAGTCGATAATTCTTCAAATTCAAATTCGTTATTAACTGGAACTTGATAATATTTACTTTTATTTTCTATTTTCTTTTTAGTGGAAGGTCCAATGTTCTTAGCTAGAAAAATGTATTTTGCTTTTCCAGCTTGAATTGCTCTTATAACCAATTCTTCACCGCTAACTGTATTACCAGAGCGCTGAGCCATTCCAAGTAGACTTAGTTTCTTATTATTCATCATCATCTTTAAATAATTCTTGACGTGCTTTTAGGTGCGTCACATATTCAATTAATTCATTATAGAATTCATCGCTGACTTTTGCTTCCAAAACACGACTTAAAATATCCTTTTTCTTTGCCATTTCAGCTTCTTTAGGCTCAATACCAATGTAAGCACCGCGTCCTGCTGCTTTTCCAGTTGGATCAATTGCCACAATGCCCTCTTTATTGCGTGTAATACGGATCAATTCTTTTTTAGGCAATTGTAGACCAGATACAACTGATTTTCTTAAAGGAATTTTTCGTTTTGCTTTCAAAGGCTATTCCTCCTCTGTAATCTCAGTTTCGGGTAAATAGTCAACTTCGCTTTCAGGCTTGATATCAATTTTATAACCAGTCACTCTAGCTGCTAAGCGTGCATTTTGTCCACGTTTACCGATTGCTAATGACAATTGCGAATCAGGCACAATAACTGTCGCCGATTTCCCTTGGTCTTCATGTAAAATAACATCAATTACCTTAGCAGGATTTAGTGCGTTGGTAATAAAAATCCTTGGATCCTCATCCCAGGCAATGATATCAAGGTTTTCTCCCTTCAAATCATTGACAATCGTTTGTACTCGATTACCTTTAACCCCAACGATTGTGCCGACAGGATCAACACCTTCAAGGTGGCTTCTAACAGCAACCTTTGCTCTATCACCTGCTTCACGCGCAATATTAACGATTTCGACGGTACCATCAAAAACTTCAGGTACTTCTTTTTCAAACATTCGCTTAAGCAAATCTGGATGAGAACGTGAGACAAAGACCTGAGGCCCCTTACTCGTATTTTCAACCTTATAAACATAAACATTGATTCGATCATGTGCATTATATTCTTCATTTGGCATTTGATCTTTTTTAGATAGCACTGCTTCAATTTTACCCAAATTAACATAGATAAAACGATGATCCTTACGTTCAACAGTGCCTGTTAAAATTTCTTTTTCATATTGAGAATATTCATTATAAATGATTGAACGTTCTTCCTCACGTAAGCGTTGAACAACAACCTGTTTGGCAGTTTGTGCAGCAATTCGACCAAAATCCTTAGGTGTTACTTCAAATTTAATTTTATCGCCCAATTCATAATGCGGATTAATTTTTAAAGCCTCTTCAATTGAAATTTCTAATTGAGAATCAAAAACCTCTTCTGTAACCTCTTTAACGGCATAAACCTTAATCGTGCCACGTTTTTCATTAAATTTAACTTCAACATTTTGTGCCTGACCATAGTGTTTTTTATATGCCGCAACTAAAGCATTTTCTAAAGTTTCGATTACAACTTCTTTTTTGATACCCTTTTCTTCTTCCAAAATATTTAGTGCATTGATTAATTCTTTACTCAATTTCTTTCGTCCTTATCTTAAAATTTAATCGCTAGTCTCGCTTTGGAGATTAGTTTTTTGGGAATCGTTACTGTTTTCGTACGTGTCTTATCAAGATAAGACAGAACAATTTTTTCGTCGTTATTTTCTATCAGGTCACCCTCAAATATTTTCGCACCTTCAATTGCTTGATAGAGGCTGACATGGATATATTGATTAAGTGCGCTTTCCCAATCAGCTGCTTTATTAATTGGTTTCTCAACGCCCGGGGACGCCACCTCCAGCATATAATGCTCTGGAAAAGGATCGGGTTTAATTTGATCTAAAAGCGGTGCAATTTCTTCAGAAATATCTGCCGTATCATTTAATGTGATACCACCCGGTTTATCAATTAATATTCTCAAAATATAATCTTGACCCATTTTTTCATATTCAACTGCTGATAGCTCAAATTCATGCTCCTCAATAATTGGTAAGACAAGCTCTGTCACCAAATTAATTATTTTTTGACTCATACTTCACCTCCAAAACACCTAATAAATCAAACTGCACAGATTTTCCATGATAATACCGCTTTCCTTTTTGACTCCTTCATCAAATAGGAAAAATGCATAAAAAAGTGAGTCGCCTAAAGACCACTCACGTTCATTCTCAACATGTATTTGTATTATAACAGAAATTTTGCTATTTTTCAATGCTTTTCTACCGCTAATAATAATGATTAATACGACGCAGTTTATATAGCAGAAAAAAATAAGAAAATAAATTGTCAATATTAATAATAACAAAAAATAGGAATACTACTCCGTCGGTTAAGACAAGTATTAACTTCTTAACCCACGTCCCTTTTCAATCAATCGCCAGCAAATACTGTATAAAACAATAACGAAAATAATTAAAACAGTGATTGATAAAGAAATTGGAACATCAATTAGACCGAGAAAGCCGTACCTAAATCCAGATATCATATAAACAATTGGATTAATTTTAGAAATAGCCTGCCAGAACGGTGGTAGCATTGAAATTGCATAAAAAACACCACCTAGGTAAGTTAACGGCTGTAAAACAAAGGTTGGAACAATCGATACATCATCAAAGGACCGGGCAAGGATACCGTTTAATAGACCAGCTAGCGAAAATAATATTGCAGTCATCATCAGGGTCACAAAAACAAATAACCATGAATAAACCTGTAACGGTACAAAAAGTAATGATATTATTGTGACTAAAATTCCAACTAGAATACTTCTGCCAACACCACCAATCACAAAGCCCCAAATAATGACATGCGTTGGTACTGGTGCTACTAATATCTCTTCAATATTTTTTTGAAATTTTTGAGAAAAGAATGAGGAAGAAACATTTGAATAGGAGCTCGTGATGACGGACATCATAATTAATCCAGGCACAATAAATGCAGTATACGAGAATCCAGACATTTCCCCAATACGTCCACCAATTAAATTGCCAAAAATAATAAAATAGAGTGATGTTGTAATGACAGGCGGCACCAAGGTTTGTAGCCAGATACGTAAATAGCGATTTGTCTCTTTAATGGCAAGGCTTTTTAATGCCGTAAAATATAAGTTAAACATGTTCAGCCTCCAGAGTATCTTTTTTTTCAGTAATACTTAAAAATAATTCTTCTAATCGATTGGACTTATTACGCATGGAGAGCACCTTAATATTCTGCTTAGAAAGCTGTTCAAATATGCTATTAATGCCTTGATTACGTTCTACCTCTACTACTAAGGTTTGCGCATCTTCAAACGCATGCTTATAATTCACAATTTCAATTGCTTGATGATTAGGCGCTAAATCAAAAATAAACGTCTCAAACTGTAGCTTAGCTAACAAATCCTTCATACTCGTATTCTCAATTAGCTCGCCAGCTTGGATAATGCCAATATTTCGGCAAAGCATCTCCGCTTCTTCCAGATAATGCGTTGTCAAAATAATAGTTGTACCATTATCGTTTAATAATCTTAAATAATCCCACATCTCTCGCCTAAGCTCGATATCAACACCTGCTGTTGGCTCATCTAAGATCAATAAATGCGGCTCATGCATTAATGCGCGGGCAATCATTAAACGTCGTTTCATACCACCAGACAGCATTCGTGCAGGCGAGTTCTTTTTTTTCCACAAGTTCGATTGCTTTAAATATTTTTCACTTCTAACGAGCGCTTCTTTTCTTGAAACACCGTAATAACCAGCCTGATTGACAACAATTTGTTCAACCGTCTCAAAGGGATTGAAATTAAATTCCTGGGGCACCAAACCGATTTGCTGCTTGGCATTAACTAATTCATGATCAATATCATAGCCAAAAACCTTTACTATTCCAGACGTTTTGTTTACAAGTGAGGTAATAATCCCAATCGCAGTTGATTTGCCAGCCCCGTTAGGTCCTAATAAGGCATAAAAATCTCCTTTTTCGACAGTCAGATCAATTCCCTTTAATGCTTCCACGCCAGAATTATATCTTTTCTTTAAATCTTTAATTTCAAGAGCGTATACCATAGAATAACTTTCTCCTTAATCTAAAATAACATTTATCAATTGATTTTAAATCATTTCCCTTAAAGCTAATGCAATAGGCGTACTACCATTAACTACGTCGAAATCCTTTTTGATTGTTTGCTCATTATTCAAAACCTCAATAATCACACTCACAACATCCGCACGAGATACCTCTGAAGCTTCAGTTAATTGACCAATTTGAATATGTCCGGTTGCTTGATTATCTGTTAAACGACCTGGACGAATAATCGTATAGTCTAAGCCTGATTTTTTCAGCCATTCATCCGCATAAAACTTGGCTGCACTATAATAGCCAAGTGACTTTACGGACTCTGGCACATGATTATCATGCCATAGGTTACTTGCAAATGAGCTGATAATGATAAAGCGCTCTATTTTCGACTCCTTAGCAGCTTTCATTGATTTGATGGCACCATCTAAATCAATTAATACTGTTTTATCAGCACCCGTATGTCCACCAGAGCCCGCGGTAAACACAACAGCTTCGATTTTATTTTTAATCATGAGCTTAGAGAGCGAGTCAACAGAGCTTTCCAGATTTCCTAATGCAGTCTCAACACCTTGACTTAATAAAGTTTGATACTGATTCGTTTGACGAACCATCGCTACAGGTGAAAAATTAGAATCACTTTGCATTTCAGATACCAATTGTCGTCCAATCTTTCCATTCGCACCAATAATTAATACACGCATTTATCATACCTCACTTCTTTTAATTCTATTATTCTAATCAAAACTAAAGCCTGTACTATTCTACCATTATCTTGTTATTTTTCATTTTTATCTGGTAAAAAGTAAAAAAAGGCCACTATACAGCCACATATTAATAAATCAAGCATTATACACAATCATAATATTAATACTTAACCTCAAGGTTAAGTCAATAAAAATGATTAATTAATTTTAAATTTATTAATCGATTAATTATTAAATAAATATTCTAAAATCGAATAGCTATTATAAAATCACTAAAGTGACTGCAGCCCAAAAAAGCCCACTAAAACATTAATTAGAAGTTTTAGTGAGTTTTTTATTAATAATAAAATATACATAATTGATTTTAAGAGCGATCTAAGGCTGATTTGCCTTCTTCCAATCTGATAGCCTCTTTTCAGATTGGCGCATTTTATCATGATCATAATCTTCAATTTTTCGGTCCAAACGCTTAATCGTGCTGCCAAGCGCCTCATACTTTTCAATTAATTTTGCTCGCTCATTAACTAAAATTGTTTTTCTATCATCAAGCGTAACATCACCAAGCTGATATAAGGAGGTGTACTGAATCAATGCTTCAACCGAAAGCCCCGAATTTCTCATACATTTGATAAATTCAACCCAATTTAAATCTTCATCTTGATAGTCTCTAACACCTCCATTTTTCCGATTAACTGGAGGAATTAGCCCAACACGTTCATAATATCTTAAGGTTACAGGTGTTAAATCCATCAAATCAGCAACTTTTGAAATATTCATAATCATTTCATCTCCTTAAAAAATTAACTATCTAATTTTTAAATAAAAACTAATATAAATAGTCTACAACTTTAAGGGATCAATCACAAATGTATCAATAAGATGAATACAGAGAATATTGTTTCTTATCAATAAACAATGAACATATTATTACAAAATCACAAGAACAACTTAGCAATTTATTTTAACAATATTTCTTATTTGAACTATTTTATTGCCAATTTTAAACTTAGCCTGAGCCAATTTTTACAATCAGCAAAACTATTACTAATAAAATAATTAGGCAAACTAAACTGCTATTTCTAAACTCTTTTTTTATTATTTTTTGTAATTTTTCTTCTTTTTCCTGCTGAAGCTGCTGTTTAAAATGCTCGTAATTTTGTTTAAAGACCAAAAACAAAAAAAGCAAACCTATTAACAAAGTCAATAATAAAAAGAAAGCAGTCACATGGTTATTAAAAAAAGAAGTATCTGTCGTACGTGGCATCGATATCGCTAGGCACTTTATTACTCATTCTTTCCTTTCGTCATCTTAGTTCGCGTTGGACTGACCCAAGTTCCCTTACCAGCAAAGCCAAGTACTGCCTTGATTGCGGGAATAAAGGTAGTCACAATAGTAATGGCATTCATTTGCCAATACCAGACCATATAACCGGGTGCGAAAATTAAATACTTAAGCTTTGCGCCATGATTGTCTAAGGCTAACGCAGCAACCAGTTGCCAAATACCAACCATTGAAATAAAAGCTGAAAAAATGAAAACCATATCTAATGTATGGACAAGCTCTTCAGTGTTATTTGTTATCATAAAATAAAAGATTTTAATAATTAACCAAAGCGTAAAAATTAAATAATAAAAGCTCCAGATAATGCTGCCTGTTTGATCCAACAGCATAACAATTTTTGGTAAATGCTTAATTGGTCGCCTGAAAATTCGTTTATAATTAGTTAGCCATGCCTCTGTACCACCCTTTGCCCAGCGTTTGCGCTGATTGTAAAGCATACTAAAGGTATTTGGCACATTCATGTAAAACATAATCTCAGGCGCAAAAACAGCCCGCCAGCCGTTAAACTGCTGATCCCATGCAATTGATATATCCTCAGTTGCCCGATCTTGTCGAAAGCCACCACAATCCAAAATTGCAGCCTTTCGATACATTGTATTTGCCCCCGAATAAGCATACATATTGCCTAGAACGCCCATCTGCGACCGTTTAATAACGCCAACAATACTTGAAAACTCAACCGTTTGTGACTTCTCAACTAAAAGTGAGCGATTTTGCACATCCATATTGGCAGTAACGGCCGCAATATTCTGTCCTCCCTGTCTTAGAAAATAATTCATATATTGCCATAAAGCATGACTTGCAGGTACTGTATCGGCATCATTGCTTAAAATATACTCACCCCGACAAAACGAAAGCCCTAAATTAAAGGCATGCGCCTTTCCTTGATTTTTATTGATACGTAACACTCTTAATTTAGGATATTTCATGCTTAGTCGTGCTAAAATTTCGGGTGTCGTATCCTTCGAGCCGTCATCACAGACTAAAACCTCGTAATTTTGGTAATCTAGCTGATTCATCAAATAATCAATTGTTTCTTCAATCATTACCTCCTCATTGTGACATGGAATCATAATTGAAATAAACGGTGCATCTGCTAAAGATAATCGTTTGAAATCGTGCGCTAAATACTTGCCAACATAGAGCGTTCGATAAAATAAACCACCAATTGTCCAAGCAATTGCACCAACAATTGGATACAAAGTAATTAATTGAACAAAAAGGGTTAAAAAACGCATTACTTAATCGCCACCCCTTCTTGTTTAAAAATATCCGTTATCAATGTATCAGAAAAATTTTGCTCGCTATTAACGACATAATACTTGCTTTTATATCTCGAATCCCTTGTACCAAAACGTTCACTATATAATTGCTCTAAAATTCTTTTTCTTTTTTCCAATTTTGCTTCATCATAGGTCATCTGCTGCGGATACAGATACTTTTCTTGATAATTATTTCGAAATAAAAAAATGAGACTGAATACAAGAATAACAGTAAACGCAATCCAAATAAAAGATTTTAAATAGTTTGATAGCTGAAAACCATCAGCATATTGCCAAAAATAAATTGCTGACCAAATTCTTTCTTCTGAAATTGAATTAAATAAAATTAGAATTGGTAAAATTAGGAAAAGACTAAAAACTAAATTTAAAAGGACCTGCCTAAATTTTAACCACCAGTGCCCCTTTTCAAAAAAATCATCTTGGATAAAATTGGTTGTCTGTAAAGAACGTTCATTTTTAAGATTAGGGTTATTTTCCGACTGACACATTAGATTTCTCCTCTCTCTATTTGTTCAAAAAGCTGCTTCTGTTGGGTTAAATAGCTGCTTACTTTTTCTGGCAGCGTTTCTTGTGGCAAGAGCTTTGAATGATAGCCCGTATTATTTAATTCCTGCTTTAATGAATAAATGGCTTCATTTATTGTCAATGCCTGCTCTGTTTCAAAATAACGAATCAGTATTTCAAGCAGCTCGGCAGCTAAAAAATTATCTGGTAGACGAGGCTGTTCGGCGTTTAGCTCATTAAGCAAAGCAGTATTTTCTAAATCTATTTGCTTAAGGTCCGCAATTAATTG
Organism: Enterococcus sp. MMGLQ5-1; assembly: GCF_013155265.1. Lineage (GTDB taxonomy): Bacteria > Bacillota > Bacilli > Lactobacillales > Streptococcaceae > MMGLQ5-1. The sequence goes on from NZ_JABJXU010000002.1 coordinate 174,743, forward strand.
ACGACGACTAGCTTTTTCAAGCTTAAGCTTGAATAATGAAATTGGAAAATGCTTACTTAGGAATTTTATAGCTAGAAAACAGCATAAATACAAAAAAGTACTGATTATTAATAAGCCAAACAGACGTGTACTCAAATTTACGAATGAAGCATTCTCATTATAGGAAATAATTTCTAGTCGAATTAACCTTAGCCATAAAACGACAATCGGCACTAGAGCAATACTACAAAAAAATGAGGTCTCTTTCGAGCGAATTTTTACCTGAAAAGCTCTAATTCTTTCATTTCGCTCAAAGCTATTTTCCTCTAAACCAATCAAAATTTGCCAAACTGCATAACAATAGTCTAGGTCATTTATTTTTGATTTTGTCAAATTCAGCCTCCTTTACTAGAATGCTGGTTTGCTTGATGGCGTATTTCATCGGCGATAATTTTAGTAAAGCTTCTTGGATTTTTAAACCCATGTTTATAATAAAAGTCCGTATACTCAATTTCATCAACGGTCATCTGATTTTGAATGGCAAGTGAAATAATATCGGCCTGTGCAGCAATTTCTGGTGCTGTCCCCCGACTTTGCATGCCTAATATCCGCCGACTTTCTTTCTCGTAAACTAGCCAAAGCTCATAATATTCATCGCTATTAACATACTGGTCGTGAATAAATACCATTTCACAATCAAACCCCTCTAATCTGGCTTTTTTCAGGGTCAAACCGGTCATGCAAAGCACAATATTGTCAGCAAAATTTAATTTGTAAGTGCCCTGAGACTGATTGAGTTTAATTTTAGGTGCTACTAAATTGACTGCGGCAATTTCTCCCTGACGAATGGCATCGCTAACATGAGGAATGTATTGAGGCTTTTTAACATTAGTTAATCTTGTAGTTGCGCAATCTCCAATGGCAAAAATATCTGGCTGACTCGTTTGCATATATTCATCTACCACAATTGCGCCCTTATCGCCTAATGTGACCTTGTCGGCAACCAAGAAGGTGCTTGGACGAAAACCTGTCGCATAAATAACGCCATCAGCCATCAGCTTACGACCATCCTGAGTATAAACATGACTTATTTTTTTTTGCTTTGTCAAAAGATCCACTGTTTCTTCCTGAATGCTGGTAACGATTGTATCTGTAAAAATTTCAATCTCACGATTAATTAAGGATTTTTGTACCTCAAGTGCGACCGCTTCATCTAGATAGCGATTTAAAATATACCCAGAAGGATGAATCAGTGTTGTTTTTATATGTGCATTTTTCATCAATTCAGCCAACTCCACTCCAACAGCGCCGCCTCCAATAATAATGACACTACGTGATTCATTCATAAATTTTTTAATTTTTTCAGCATCATCCGATTTCTTAATCACGTAAAGCTTATCTCTAAACACGCCTTTCACCAAAGGCAATGATGGATATGAGCCTGTTGCTAGCACCAACTTATCATAGCTTACCTCACCTTCGATATGGTCGACCAAATCAAAGAATAAGAGTGATTTATTTTCACTATCAATATCTAAAATCGCAACCTGCGTCAATACCTCAATGTTTAAACCCTCTAGCTCAGTAGCTGTTGTATAACTCGACATCTTTAAAAAATTAACATTGCCTGACAAATAAAGCGGAATACTTTGCGCAATAAAACCAATTTTTTTTTGCTTCTCGTAGATTGTGATTTCAGCCGTTGGAAACTCTTCTCTTGCTCTTATTGCGCAGGCAATACCTGCATGTGATCCACCGATAATAATTATTTTCATTTTTTCTCCTAATCTTTGAAATAGATAAGCATATTCTACCTTAAATTCTAATTATTTTCAAATTACATTTTAATTTTATTAATAATATTATTATAATTGATAGAAGCGTATCGTAAAACCCTATCTTTACTTAAAGCTATTTAAGCCTATTTCTTTAGATTTGCTAAGCTTTTAAATAAATAAAAAAAGAAACCATTGAAATAACAATAGCTCCTTTTTAATTTATTTTTTTAACTTTTTGACAAAATCAATATTTGGATAGTTATTAATCAAACGATTTAAATGCTTAATGTGTGGACTTCTGATTTTAATATCCTCAATAAATGCCTTAAGTGTTTGCCGATTTTTATGATTGCGATGCTTAAAGAGATTATTAAATCTAAACTCTTTAATACTTTGATTTTCAGCATGATCTGGCAAAGCATTTGCAATTAACACCTTGTCCTTCAAAGAGAAGGATATTGTAGAAACAACATCAGAAGCGAAAAGCAATAACAGAATATAAGCGCCCCAATTATTCGTCATTTCTAAAAAATTACCAATTAAATCATTAATCATTGGATTAATAATTTTAATTAAAAATAAGCAGCCAACTCCCCAAAATAGTGATACTGGAATTGCAACTCGACCCTCAATGTTGAAGGGAATATCCTTATAATCCCAAAGTGTCAATTTAAAGATTTTTTCTAATAAATAGCTTGCAATAAATTCAACAAAGGTCACAATAACGATTACATTAAAATATAGGCTTAGCAAAGGCTCATTACCCTTTGGGGCTAACAGTAAAACAAGTGTCACACCAAAGCCATAAACTGGACAATAAGGACCTAATAAAAAACCGCGATATACAAAATGCTTGGCCTTAAGTGAGCAATAAAAGGTTTCCCAGAGCCAACCGATAAATGAGTAAATAATAAATGACATAAATAATTTTAAAAATAACTCCATAAACCACTCCCATAATAAATAATCAATATTATTAATAATCTCCTTTTTGATTTGGTATTGAGTCTTTGAACTAAGTTTTTAAAACACCTTGGATTACTGTTCAAATACATACCTTTGTCACTAACTACCTCAAATTGCAAACAATTTTCGAAGCGTAAGTGACAAGGACAAAAAGGATATGAATAATCATATCCCATAATTATAAAAAAAGCTCGTTTAAATTGCAAATGTTATCATTAAGCGAGTGCACCCATTGGATCCCAAGGTGTAAGCACTTCTGGTGCTTGCTCAAACTCTAAAAGCTGTTGAGCCGATAAGAATTTTTTATGAATCACGATTTGATAAGTATATTCGTCCATCCATTGATCACTTGCAACGAAAAAGCCCTTATCACCAACCTTATCACCCCAACTGTTTTCGACCTTCCACTTAATTGGCTTTTCATCCACTAAATCAACCCCGGTCAAAACCATAGCATGCGTCATTAAGCTTTCAGAGTAATTAAGTCTTTCGCCTTTGCTTGCTGTAAACTCGATATCCAAAGCAGTCTTAAAATCATAGATATCCATTGACATAATGCCATCTTTTCGATTAGAAAATTGACCAACATCACAGCCAAACCAAACAGATTCTCCTGATTTTAGCTGCTGAATTGCCAAGGCCTTAAATTCTGACATTGGTAAGTTAAGATACTTTACTTCCTTTCCACCAACCACGTTACCCAACAATTCAACGGTAAAGGATTGATGAAAGGGCTTATCCTCAGTAGGTGCATTAATGATGCTTACATAATCATCGAGATTAACGCCAACAAATTTTTGATAGAAATCGGTTGGCGTAATTGCTTCGATGCGATGATATTCACTGTCATCGTCTCGATATTCAAAATCAAAAGTTTCTGGTGGTGTGCCCAAGGCGGCAGAAAGTAAATGATAAACTTCAGTTAATAGCTCTGTCTTAGTCTCGGTAAGCTGTTCGAGGGTGGCCTGTTGACTGACTAAGCGACGCAATCTTTCTGCACCCTGTCTTAATAGCTTATTAAGGTATTGATTTAGCTCACGACTTGACGAAGATGCCACACTTTCCGGATAGATTGACTTGGGTACGACACCATATTTTTGAAAAATAGAAACCATCATATCCCATTGCCCACCATCTTGCTGAGGTGTATCAAGCAAAAATTTGACTGTTCGATCAGTTAATGGCTGATCGGCAGTGCTTAAGATAGCATCAAAGAACCAGTTAGATTTTTCAAATTTATCCCAGAAAAAAGTATAGCTTTGTGAAAATTCAAATTCCTTGAGCTTTAAATTTTCCAAGGCACGATGACGAAAGGTATTCATCGCCGCAAACATCCAGCAACGACCCGATTGCTTCTGGTTGGTAACGGGACCAGTTTTGACATCAACACTAAAAATTGGTAAATTCTCACGATGAGCTGCGGTCTGTTCGATACTATTTAAAATACCGTTTTTTGTGATTGCATTTTCAACTGCACGATACTTGTCGTTTTCTTGGTATTGATTGCTAATATTTTTGATTAAATCCTTAGAAATTGGGTCCATTTTTTCTCCTTTATAGCTTGCCTTAAATATTATTAACTAGTTTTTCTTAACAACTGAAGATTTTAGGTTCATTGCGCCAAAGCCATCGACCTTAGCAGCAAGATCATGCCCGTTATTTTCATCGGCATCAACTAAACGAATATTCTTGACCTTCGTGCCCTTTTTAATTGGCTTAGGCATACCTTTAACTGGTAAATCTTTAATAATTGTTACCGTATCACCATCGCTTAATACGTTGCCGACTGCATCTTTAATCTCAGCAGCAGCTAAATCTTCGGCTTTAAATTCAAATGCGCATTCTGGACAGATAATCAAGCCACTTCCATCCTCATAGGTATAAACTGATTGACATTTTGGACATGCTGGTAAACTCATTATTATTCCCCTTTATAATTAAATTCTTTGGTCAATACTTGCAATTCCTTATAAATTGCTTCGACTTCCGCTAAATCCTTGGCATTGGCCCCACTTGCTAATGGATGACCACCACCATCATGGCGCTTAGCCACCTCATTAATCCTTGGTCCCTTTGAACGCAAGCGGCAACGGTAATGACCGTCTTTTTGTTCAACAAAAATGCCCCAAGTCAATACAGTTTCGATTCGTCCAGGTACACCAACAATCGCTGAGGTTTCATGATCTGCTAATTGAAATTCATCAAGTATCGCCTGTGATAAGATGACCTTGCCAGTACCATATTCATCACAAATTAGATTTTCATAAACATAACCAATTAAGCGGGCAACTTTAACGCTGATACCATCAATCTGCTGATTTAGCTTGGCAAAATCAAAGCCTGTTGAAATTAAGTCCGCAGCTAATTGAAGCGTTCTTGAGGTCGTGGCTGGATATAAAAATCTACCTGTATCGCCAACGATACCTGCATAAAGTAGACGTGCCGCCTCTTGAGTAAGCTTTAGATTCAGTTCTCTTGCCCACAGAGCAATTAATTCACTAGTAGAGCTTGAGGTCGTATCAACCCATAATAAATCACCATAGGGATCATCGTTCGGATGATGATCGATTTTGATCAGGTAAGCGCCATATTGATATTCAGCTCCGCTAATTCTAGGCGTATTGCCTGTATCACAAATAATTACTAATGCATCTTGATAATCTTCAATTTCAACCGAATCCATCACTCCCAAAAAATCCAAATCATTAACTGGTCCTCCTGCAGCGAACACCTTTTTTTCTGGAAAATTGGTTTTAATAAGCGCTTTTAATCCCAATTGTGAGCCTAATGCATCTGGATCTGGATTCATATGCCGATGAATAATGATTTTTTGATATTCTTTTATTTTTGATAAGATTTGTTCAGATAAAGACATATTGATTGTTCCTTCCTAAAAATTGATTGGTTATTGTAATACTGTAAATAAACAATAATAAATAATGATATTTTTATTTCAATTGATAAACAAAGCACAATGCTTTGCCGTTCAATATTGAATTGACAGTCACTTTAAATCCTTGAGACTCACCAACAGCCATTAAATCTGCAACAGTATCATTCCGATAGCCAAACTGGGTATGCGAAAAGTTTTTAAGCGTTTGGTTAGTATAAATTGTATTGATGAAAAGCCCTTTTGCTTTCAGAACTCGCTTAATCTCTTTAAAATTAGGTGCTAAATCATCCCAAAAGTAAGAAACATTAATTGAATAAATCTTGTCGAAACTTTTTGCTGGAAATTTCAATGCTAATATGTCTCCATGTTGAAAGGATAGCCTTCCTTTAGCCACAAATAGCTTATTTCTTCTCATTGCTATTTTTAGGATACTTGGCGAAATATCAATCCCTACAAGCTTAATATCGTACTGCTTGGCGAGTTTATTTAAAACTAAACCGCTACCACAACCAATATCTAAAATTTCATCATTTATTTTGGGAGATAAAAAGGCAATTGTCGCTTCATACATTGGCATATTTTGTTGATTCATAATCGCAGTAATTATTTTACCGCCAAAACCGCTTGGATTAGCAAATTGTTGCGCAATATAACAATTAAGATTCATCGCTACCTCCATCACTGAGCAATACTAACAATTCCACTATTAATTTTTATTTGTTAATTATTCTCCGCAATTTGTAAAATCATAACAGCTTTACTGATAATTTGATATAAATGATAGACCTCAAAGTCAATCGTTGCCGTCCTCCTACTAGTATCAATTACTTTTGGATATATTTCAAGCACTTGGTCTAATTGAGCCGTGTGCAGCCGATAAAAGTTGATTTGCTCAATCAGCGCATTTTTAACAGCTTTTTTATTCATTGTCTTTAAAGCAATATCACTTAAAACCTCTGTCATTACACCTAATGATAAATCCCCAAAAGCATTCATCATTTTGGGCGTTACTTGAATTTGATAGGCGCCATCCTTTTCAACAATCGAATTTAAAATTTGCTCACTTAAGGTTTCCATACCTTGTGGTGCTTTAATGTTAGTGCGCATTGCTGCAATGACTTCTCTTTTTTCAACAATGCCTGCTAAGGTGTAGTCCTGATTAATAACAGGCATCATTTCTAAATCCTCAAAAATCATCTGATGTGAGACACTAGCAACACTCATTGTTTTACGTGCAACAATCGGATTTTTGGTCATGATTTTATCAATGACATCACTTTTTTTCTTGCCTTTTAAGTCGCGCTGACTGACGATGCCAATGACCATAAAATGCTGATTAATTACTGGAAAGCGTGTTTCACCAGTTTTTTTAGCTAGCTCATTAAAATCCTTAACAGACTGCGTGCCACGTAAATAATTAATTCGTTCAAATGGTCGATAAATATCATCAATGACTAAAATTTCTTTTTTTATGAGCTGATCTGTAATCGCACGATTAATCTTACTTGCAACTGTAAAGGTATCAAATTCGGTTTGAATAATTGGAATTTTATGCTGGTTGGCTAAATCAATGACTGCTGTATCAGCTGAAAAGCCACCTGTAATTAGCACTGCCGTTTGATGCTCAATGGCAAATCTTTGAATACCACTTCGATTACCAACAATCATTAAACTATTGGGCGAAAGATAGCTTTTGATTGATTCCTGCTCCATCGCAGCAATTAAAAATTGGCTAAATTCTTGCTTTAAGCCTGCTGCGCCACCTAGCACTTTACCTTCAACAATTTTAACAACCTCTTCAAAGGTCATCTCGTCGATATTTCGTTGACGCTCACGCTCCACTCGGATAGTGCCAACCTGAGGAATCGTTGAAACCAAGCCCTCGTTTTCTGCCGATTTTATCGCCCGGTATGCTGTGCCATCACTAACCTTTAGCTTTCTAGAAACGCTTCTGACTGAAATTTTTTGGCCAATGCTTAAAGACTGAATATAATCAATTATTTCCTGATGTTTTGACATAGCTTTCTCCTAAAATCGTTTAATAATCAGAAGTAACGATTAATAATTTTTGATAAAGTGGTAACAGCTGATCAATCACATTTAAAAAATCAGTTATCATTTGCTGATCTGAGGTAGCTTCAAATTGGGATTTTAAAAAAACCTTACCAATTTCGAGTTCACTTTTTTTGACATTTTGAAAACGTAAAATGGCCTGTTGAAACGCTGGCTCAGTGATTGATTGAAAACTGGGTACCGTATGATCCTTTGAAAAAACAAACTGCTTCGGCAATTGTGTCAATAGCGCTGGATTTTCCGCTAAGTAATTCGCTGCAAGCATTTTTGATTTTGGCTGATCAATTATTGACAGATACAGGTAGACATAATTTTGCCAAATACCGAGTTGAAAATGCGGTTCCATTTTATAGCCTCTTTTTTGCGTTGAAATCGCACACCACGTATTGTCTGGTGCATAGGCTGTTCTTCTTCGATGCTGAGCAATATGTAAAAAGCACGATTGTCCAATTGACGATGCAATTCGTTCTTTTAAAATTTCGCCAATGCTTTGAAAAATCGGTTGAATTTCTTGGCGAATTGCTATCATTCGCGGCGCTAGCCCCTCAATTTCAAAAACCTTAAAACTATCTGTATCAAACACTAAGCTCTCCTCCTTGAATAATTTTAAACTATCAATTATAAATTATTAATATGACTTTTTAGCATAAATTGATGACGAGTAATTGCATATTCAGCTATAGACTGAATACAACGATTTTTTATCGTGCCCTTAAATTGCCGCTTAAATTTTAAACCGCATTTTTGCATTACACGCTCTGATTGAAGGTTTTGCTTGATTAATTCACCATATATTTCTTGGACTGGTAGCTCATCAAAAATTATTTTAATTAACTGATTCAAAATGAGTGGCATAATACCTCTGCCCCAGTAGCTTTCATTAAGAACGTAGCCAAAGGTTGCACAATCTAATTGGCTGCTAAAGCGCAATTCAATCGTCCCAATCATCTTAGCATCCTTTTTAGATTCAATTGCCCACTTGCCCAATGGTTCCTGCATGAAATAGCTGACAATTATACGTTTTGTTTCATCGATTGTTTGATGGGCATTAAAACTGAGAAATTTTGTAATTTTTGGATTACTTGCATATTCAAACATTGCTTCACTATCATGTAATTGAACCGGTCGCAAAAGATAATCGCCAATTTGTAGGAATTGATATTTTGCCAAAAAAAGTAATTGTTTCAAGCTAACACCTCCATTTAGCTATTTTACCATAAAATATACAAATCTTTTTTCGCCAAAATGAATGTGGTAGAATAGAATTATTGAGTGAAAGAACGGAGTAAATTATGTCTTTAAAATCAAGTACTGCTAAATTTGTTGGCCAGTCGGCCGGCAAAATTCTAAAAACCTTTTTCAAACGCGGCAGCTCATATCCTGGTAGCCTAGCCTTAAAAATCGATCCTGCCATTTTAGAAATATTAGCAAAGGATTATGAAATCATAGTTGTGACTGGCACAAACGGTAAAACATTAACTACCGCCTTGATTGTTCAAATTTTAAAAAGAGCCTATGGTAACGTTTTAACCAATCCTACTGGTGCTAATATGATTCAAGGCATCACTTCGACCTTTTTGACTGCTAAAAAGCATAAAAATCAAAAAAACTTTGCCGTCCTCGAGATTGATGAAGCTAGTCTGCCCAAGGTTACCGAATATTTGACCCCTAATTTATTTGTGTTCACCAATATTTTTCGCGATCAAATGGATCGCTATGGTGAGATTTATACAACCTATGATTTGATTGTTAAAGGTGCCGCTAAAGCACCGAATGCCACGATTTTAATGAATGGCGATTCTCCTATTTTTGCATCAAAGGAAATCGTCAATCCAATTCGATATTACGGCTTTAATCACCTAGCCAATCATGAGCAAATGGCACATTATAATACCGAGGGTGTCCTCTGTCCAAACTGTCAGCATATTTTACAATATCAAATGATTACATACGCCAATCTAGGCAAATACTATTGTCCAAATTGTGATTTTAAACGACCTGAATTGTCCTATCAGCTGACCGAATTAAACAAAATGACTAATGAAAGCTCAGATTTTACAATTGATCGCATCCCAATCCATTTAGAGGTTGGTGGCTTATATAACATATATAACGCCCTTGCAGCCACAGCGGTTGCTGAGTACTATCAAATCAAACCAGAAATCATCCAAGCCGGACTTAGCTATGATGAAAAAGTTTTTGGACGTCAGGAAAAATTTGAGATTGGCAATAAGCAGTGTACTTTGATTTTAGTTAAAAATCCAGTTGGCACTAATCAAGTATTAGATATGATTGCTAAGGCGCCTTATCCTTTTACCCTGGTTACCCTATTAAATGCTAATTATGCTGATGGTATTGATACGAGCTGGATTTGGGACGCCAACTTTGAGTCAGTTAAAGCAATGGCCGTACCTTTAGTGATTGCCGGTGGACAACGACACCAAGAAATCGCCCGACGCTATCGAGTTGCAGGTATTTCCAGTGCACAAATCAGCGAAATCGGAACTGATTTTGAAACACTTATCAATCAAATTAAAGCCGCACCAAGTGAGCATGTCTACATTTTAGCAACTTACACCGCGATGTTAGGTTTGCGTAGCGATTTGGCCGAAAATGGATTTATTAAAGGAGGAATGTAGGATGGTCTTTCAAAGCTTAGCAAGCGATGCGAATCAAAATTTTCAGTATCAATTAAATGTCTGCCATCTTTACGGCAACCTATTAAATACTTATGGCGATAACGGTAATATTTTAATGTTAAAATATGTGGGTGAAAAAATGAATGCTCGCATGAATTTTGAAATTGTTTCGCTGGGAGACCATTTTAAATCTGACTACTATGATTTAGCTTTTTTCGGTGGTGGTCAGGATTATGAGCAATTTATTGTATCCGAGGATATTCAAAATATTAAGAAGGAAATTACAGCCTATATTAATGATGATAAACCGCTTCTAGCAGTTTGTGGGGGGTATCAGCTACTTGGAGAATATTATATCGAGGCAAGCGGTCGAAGAATTGAAGGCATCCATGCAATGCCACACTATACTTTAAATCAAGATCACAATCGTTTTATTGGCGATATTGAAATTTATAATGAAGAGTTTGATGAAACCTACTATGGATTTGAAAATCATCAGGGGCGAACCTTTCTTGGTGATGGCGAAAAACCACTAGGCATCATCAAGTATGGTCAAGGCAATAATAACGAGGACGGTACAGAGGGCGTTCATTATAAAAATGTCTTTGGCACTTACTTTCATGGGCCGATTTTGTCTAGGAATGCAAAGCTAGCCTATCGACTAATTAAAATTGCTTTAATTAAAAAATATGGCTCGGCTATACAGCTGCCAACTTTTGAAGCTATTCTGGCAGAAGAAGTTTCGCGGGCTGTTGATGATAAAAAACGCAAGGTTGAACTAAAATAATAAAGGTTCAATGTCAAATCAGACTAATTTTACTAAAAATGATCAATATGGATATCAAGCAGCCGTCGTCAGATGACTGCTTTTGAGGCTGCTCATACTACATGGAATGCTGCAGTTTTAAAAATAATTCAAAATATAATCCCATGCCTATTACCTCATATTTCCCAGAAACAAACCCAAATTCACGCAGTTTTTTTATCATTTTAAGATAAATAAAAATTGGACCGAAATATTTATCAGTCCAATTTATTATAGAGCCTATTCATTTAAAGTCTTAATATAGTCATCCCAATAAAATCCTTGCTGTAGTTGAATACCTTGAGCTGCAAAAAATTCAGCTTGTGCTTTCGTCTCAATACCTTCAATGATTAAGGGAAGCTGATTGGTCTCAGAAAAGCGCTGCCACTCTCGCAACGACTCTTCGTAGCAAGTATAGGATTGACCAGTGTGATAGGGTAATAAAGTAAATTTAATTAAATCAGCATAGCCCTTTAATGCTTGAGCAAGGTTCATTTTATTTTCCCCAGTTCCAATATCGTCAAGCGCAATTTGAAACCCGAGGTTTTGCATCTTATTAAGATAGGTCTCAATTAAGGCAAGCTGTTCAATATTCCGAACGCCATCGGTCATTTGACCTTCAGTTAGCTCGATTGTTACCGATTTAGCAAAAGGTAGCCATTTTTGTAATTTGGCCTCGGTTATTGATAATTTAATCTGCTTAGGATCGATATTGACATGTAGTCTTATTTTCTGATTATTTTCAAAAAAATTGACAACCATTTCATAAAACTTATCAAATAATTGTTGGGTTTCCCTTTCAGATTCTGTGCTAGCATTAAAAAAATTTGCTGGAAAGCTTTTTGTAGCGTTTGAGCGTAACAAGGCCTCCTTGGCATAAATAGATTGATATTCACCCTTTTGTCCCACTTTGACAATTGGTTGAAATTCAAAATAAAGCTGTTCGCTAACACAATTCATTTCAATCATAGCTATTCTCCTCTCGTCATTATATTTTTCAATCAAATATAATGCGATTCCTGCCAGCTGCTTTGGCCTTATATAAATTTAGGTCCGCTCTATGAATCGCTGAACGTGCCTCTTCAATGTTAATTAAATTAGAGATACCAATAGAAATCGTAATCGCAACTGGCTGACCATTTTTATCAATTAAATCATAATCAATTGCTGCCACGCTTGTTAAAACTGATGCCATCAATTCATTGGCCTGTTCATCATTATAGTTTTCAATAATCATAGTAAATTCTTCCCCACCAGTCCGATAAAATCTCACTTTATCCGAACGATAGGACATGAAAATTTTAGCAATTGCTTTCAATACCTCGTCACCAGTCAGATGACCGAATTGATCATTGATTGATTTAAAAAAATCAATATCAATCATTGATAGGTGGTAGGTCGATTCGTTTTTTAATCTAGAAAGATCTAAATAAAACCTTCGGTTATTTTTTAAGCCTGTCAAATAGTCAAATTCAGATTTTTCCTTGATGCTCCGAATCTGGTGAATAATCCATAAAAATGCAATAATCATGGCACTGCTTGAAATGATTAAAACAAGGTAAATCTGATGATCCTTAAAAAAATTGCCATAAACAACTAAATTAATAAAGGCGCCGACAAATAACGTATAAAGAGAAAGTATAATGAGCTGACCAAAATCATTAATTCTTTTTTCTAAGAATCGATAAACAAAAAATAGCGTGGCAATCAAAATCATACCATAAATAAATGAGTTAATTGCTGCTTGATTGACACTCCACAGGAAACGAAAAATGCTAATAATGAAAATACTAGGCAGAGTAACCCGAGGTCCAATGTATTTTATCGAAAAAACATAAAGTAAAAATCGATAATCATAGTGTGCACCGTCAACAACAACAGAGAATTGTAATAATAATAAACCAACAACTATAACAATCACAATATAATTTAACCTTCTTTTAGGTGAATGATCAATTGAGCTGACTGCTGCTTCGTCTCTGGTTAGAAAAAAGAATATTAGAACAATTAATAAAACTGCCATATCAGCCAAAATACTTACAATCATTTTGCCTCCATAACTTTTAAAAATTTAAGGATTATGATTGACGAAGGATTACCTTTTTAAAGCTTCGCCAATTTTGTATTAAAATTGCATAAATAATTAATGAAATTCGATTTGTTTTATCTTCTAATGGAATTTCATCAGAGGGTTTAGCGTACGTCTGTTCAACAATATAGGCATAGTTTTTTTCGGACAATGATTCAAAAATAATACTAATACTATAAGCCGACTCAGATAAATCACTAATTCTTATAAATTTACTATTTATTAAGTATCCATCTATTTTTAATAATAATTTTTGGTCATTATTAAAAATCTCTTTATTCTTATCATTTATTTTTATTCTTGCGCCAAGTTCATTCCAATCAATTAATTGTCCTGTAACTAATGAAACGGCTGCTTCATCAAAAATTTCAACTGGTTTATCAGAATAAAAGCGTTCTGCTTTTCTAAAGCGTGGTCGCTCAAACGGCAAGAGTGCTGCAAGACTTAAAGCGATTAGATTATATAACAGCCAAAAGAAATTAATATAAATCGCTTGATCAGGTCCATTAAAGGTTAAATGGTTAGTTAATATTAAAATACACTTAATTAAAGCAGCTAATGATAAGCATAGAAGCACTAAAATGGGGGTAGCAATTTTCCAATTATAAAAAGCCTTATGTGAATTTTTCCCTTTATTAGTGACGACAAATTGATGCTTTGTCCTAAAAACTGCTTCACCAATAACTGCATAGGACATGAAAGGTGCCATCACGGTTTCGTAAACATTTGAGACCAATACCGCCTGCTTCCCCTGACTAATGCGATTAAAAGCTAATTGAGATACGAGAAAAGACGGTAACCAAAAATAAATAATACCATTGAAATCAGCATTTAAGCTATAAAAGCCTAGTAAGATAAACCAAATTGGTGCAAGTAGGAATATCATTTTATAAATACCAGAAAACCAATAATGAATGCCATCCGCATATAAGAGCTTTTGAATCATATTCAATCCCTTCATTTTTAAAGGGTTAAATTTTCGAGCAACTTGAATATTACCACGCGACCAGCGGTCACGTTGTTTTATCAAATCGCCAAAGGTTTCAGGTGCTAAACCACTAGCAAGATTTTCATTAACAAAACGTGTTTCAAAGCCCTTAGCTTGAATTAGCATACCGGTTGCCATATCCTCTGTGATAACCCCTGTCGAAAAGCCACCAATCTCCTTTAGGCATTGTCGACTAAAAATTGCATTCGAGCCAACATACATAACCGAATTGTAAATATCCTTTTGAGCTTCAATACGACGCATAAAAAAATCTTGGTCATTGCTTAAATAATCCCGTGCATAAAAGTTAAATTGATAAGGATCATCATTAAAAAAAGTTTGTGGTGCTTGAACAAAGCCCATTTTAGGATTAGCAAAATAACCAACCATCTTCTCTAAAAAATCTACTCTCGGGACCATATCCGCATCCAAGGTTACTATCAATTCGCCCTTTGTCAAAGCTAGCGCATGATTAAGATTACCTGCCTTAGCGTGCTCATGCGTTTCTCGACTGATGTAATTAACAGCTAAATCCTTTGCCAAAGCTTCAATTGTAGGTCTACTACCGTCATCCAAAATATAAATTTGCAATTGCTCCAATTTTGGATAACGCATATTTTTAGCTGCCAGAACTGCTCTTTTTAAAATGAGCTCATCTTCATTATAGGTTGCAATATAGACATCTATGCTTGGGTATTGATTGTTTAAATCCTCTAAGCTTTTCTTTTCCTTTTGATTCTCGTTAAAAAACAAAAAATAGAAAACAAATGATAGTAAGAAGCCACCGATTTCAGCAATTAAAAGCAATATTCCAAGAACAAAGCTAATTGCATTCATATCAGGTAGTGTATAGAATATTCGCCAAATCAGATAGACTGCCATTGAAATAATATAACTAACTATCAAAATTTTTCTAAAAAAATTATTTTTTTTGGATAAGCCAAAAATGACAAATAATAATACAATAAATAACGCTAAAAAAATAAATCCTTGAGTAATCATCAACTCTCCTTCAACATTTCCAATAATACTAACAAATTAATAGAATCAGCGTAATACTTTCCTTGAATTTTTGTGTTTAAAACATTTTCAAAGGTCCTTTTTTTAAAAAAATCATTATTAGACCAACGTAAAGCAGCTAAAGCTACAGGGGCAAAAAAAGCAGGCGAGCTATATGTAACAAGAGGTATTCCTGAAATTTGATAACCTGCCAAAATGATCGGCTGCTGTTCAAAAAATGACAACATCTTAGAGCAAACCTTCCCTGACACAAGGTTAGCAGCAGTCGAAAGTCGCCATGGTAAACGATTAGCATTCCAATAGTAAGCATTATCATGGGGACCCTCTAATGAATTAGGCTTGGCAACTTTAATTGTTTCAGCAGTTACCCACAAAAAATCAGAAATTAACCCTGTTAGTGTTAAACGGCTAGCATAATCCAGTACAAATTCCGATTTTTCTTTAATCATTAACCAGTGCTCATTTAACGTTTTTTGATAAAAGTATGCAAAATAATGCAGATTAAGATCTGAGCTTCGAACTAAACAATCATAGCTTTTTTCTTGTTTTGCCCATGCGCCAACCATTAAAAGCTTATTTTTATGCTGAAAGCAATGCTGCAAAAGTGCGTTCAAAATTTCTAAAGCAAGCTGAAAATAATTATATCTTCCGTTATCGCCCCATAGCTCAGCAGCTAAAAAAAGGGCATAGGCAATATCCATATCTCCATCAGTTGCATTGGTCTGATTACTTATTTCAGTCACCATGCCAAATTCCGATTGTGCTTGTCGCCAAGACATTAATGGATTTGCAGGGCTAATTCGATGCTTTAAATAATAGGCTACTAGCAAATCAAAATCTGACTGGTAACACCAGTCAGATAGTGCAGCCTTTACAGTAATCAGCATTCCATAGCCCTGTCCTTCGGAAACACAAATCGCAGGACCTAGCTCAGCACTGTTCACAAAAACACCATTTAATGTTTTTGTTAGATATGTCTGACGCCATTTTTGCACGCTCACTTTGAGTTTAGATAAAATCTCTTGGTTATCAGAAGACAATATACCTCCTACTTAATATTTAAATAGCAACTTATTAATATAGCTTCTCATATTTTAACTCATTATACTCTATTTATTATATATTAAAAATAATGTTTACTATAAAATTATAAAAAAATGCTATTTTAAGGCAACGGCTCAAAATAAAAAGGGAGCGGGACAAAAAATCCCAACCCTTTCATAATATTCATAATTTACAGGCTAAATTGCCTAAAAAGCGTAAATGGCTGTTCTGAAATGTGAGTCCAAGTTAAAAATAATTATAGCGATATCTTTTATCGCAAATTATTTTTTCTTGTCCTGTATCGAACATTTTAAGTCGATTAAGCTAGATTAGCTAAGCATCTCAAACAATTACATTTCCCGCTCGGGCGAAATACGCCCGATTAAATAAACATGAAGTTAGCTTGTCTAACAGACTTTCTATCTTAAAACTGTTCAAATAGAGACGTCATCCGGTCAGACAGAAAACGTCTGACTGTATAAACGAATGACTCAGCTATTTTTCACAGTTTTAATCATAGCTAGAAAGCACCTTGCCTAACAGACCTTCTATCTTAAAACTGTTCTCATCCGGTCAGACAGAAAGCATCTGACTGTATAAACGAATGACTCGGCTATTTTTCACAGTTTTAATCATAGCTAGAAAGCACCTTGTCTAACAGACCTTCTAGCTTAAAACTGTTCAAATAGAAACACCATCCAGTCAGAGTGAATAAGCACCTTTTTTACGCCGTTAAGCGTCTTTTGTTACAGCCTATTTGATTAAATATTTAAATAATCCCGCTAAATGCATGGATACAATTGACTAAATTTGAAATCGCATTCAAATAAAAGACAATTGCTAAAGCATATTTTTTCTGTCTTAGTGATTTGGTGCCAAAAATTAAACAGGCAATTAACATAATCAGTGTAAAAATGCCAAAAATTGATTTTTCCATGGAATCTCCTATTATTTTTTAAAGTTATACTCTTTTTTATTTTGACGGTATACATAGCCAGGAATTTGCCAAACACCCCTTTTTTTAGCCTGTGCACCTTGTTGAAGGCTTAAAAAATCATCCACCTTTGAATCATTTCCTTCAGCAACATAACGAACAATCGCATAACCCTTTTTAAGCAAATCAGCCTGTAGTAGCTTATCGTCTATGTATAGATAAACTAAATAGCGATCGAAGCGGTCCTTACGCTGTCCAAGATCGAAGGCAATCTCGATTTTTTTTGATTGAGCTGCCTGCTTCGTTGTATAATAGGCTACTTCCTTACCCATTGGCATTATAAGATGATTTGCCTCTACTGACTCTGGTGTATCAATAATCAGCAAACGCACTCGAAATTGAGTATTTTTATAGGATAATTTTAAGGTGTCACCATCAACCACTCGAACCAGATTAACCCTGATCCTTTCAAAGGGCTGAAAGCCTTCAAATAAATCCTTTCCAACATCACTTGCTGGTAGTAGCTTCTCTACGGCATTCCTCAGTAATTTTTTGATAATACTCTGATAGCTAAATCTCATTTTATGATTTTACCTCATCTACATCAGTCACGATATCGCCAAAAAGATTTTTTGCCTCATCAACAAACGCTTGGTGCGCACTAGCCTCTTTTTTTAACCTGTCATTTACTGCATCATCTTGCTCTGAATCATTTTGCACCTTCTGGTTTGCTCTGAATTGAGCTCTATATTGATCACGAATAGGTAACCAATTATCATGTCCAATCCCAATCATTTTAGGTGAAAATCCAACTAAATTACTAAGTAGGTTTTCAAATTCATCAGGTAATTGTTCGTTTTCCATCGCTTTTTTTGCCAAAATTTCTTCTGAAAAATCAAGCACGACGCCATGTTGACTCGCCGCCACAGGCTGACTAGCGTTCAATAACGCTCGTTGAACAGGCGATAAATGAGCTAAAAATTCATCCCAAACACGGAGGACATCTAAAAGCTTTTGCTTTTCAGCAGCCTTTAAAACTGCAACAATTTCATCTTTAGAGACGGTTACTTTAGCTAACGGTTTTTTGATTGATTGCTTTGGACTGGCAGCAGGCTTTTCAGCATTTTGGCTTTGATTATGCTTTAATTGGTTCACCTCTCGACGAAGTGAATCAATTTCTTCTTTTAAATTTTGGATTAATGCATGACCTTCAAGGGACTCATCATTTGCCTGCACCGATGGCTGTTGATTGGCTAATTCAATTGTTAAAACCTCAGCAATTAACTTCGGCTGAGTCGAAAAACGAAGATTTTCCAGTGCTTGATTGGCTTGATTAATCAATTTAATAATTAATTCAGTGCTTGCCTTACTATTTATTTGAAATTTTTCTGTCGGTACGACTTGTAAATGCTTTGTCTTTTGAAATAAGAGCAGGTCTCTAAGATAAGCCAGCAATTCATCCACAATTCGATTGATCTGGACACCTTCATCATATAACTGGTTTAAGCTTTCAATCGCAGAGCTTGCATCATGATTGATAATGGCTGAAACATAATCATCCTTAAATTGCTCAGAAAGCAAACCACTGACAATTAAAGCATTGTCGGTTGTTAATTGCTTATCATCTAACGATAAGGCCTGATCAAGTAAGGAAAGCGCATCACGCATTCCACCTAAAGCTGCCTTAGCTATAGCTACAATGGCATCATCCTCATATCGAACTTGATTTTCATCTAAAATTCGGCTTAAATGCTGTTGAATTTGTTCAACCTGAATACTATTAAATTGGAATCGTTCAACGCGTGACAGGATTGTCGCAGGCACCTTATGTAATTCAGTGGTTGCTAAAATAAACACAACATTTGCCGGTGGCTCCTCTAGGGTTTTAAGCAGAGCATTAAAGGCGCCGGTAGAAAGCATATGCACCTCATCAATAATATATACCTTATATTGCCCTTGTGTTGGCGCGTAATTGACCTTATCCCTTAACTCACGGATTTCATCAACACCATTATTACTAGCCGCATCTATTTCTAAGACATCATCATAAATCCCATCGGTAATTTGCTGGCAAACTTCACATTGATTACAGGGTTCGCCATCCTGCTGATTCGGACAATTAACAGCTTTCGCAAATATTTTGGCTGCACTCGTCTTCCCTGTCCCTCTTGGACCTGAAAAAAGATAAGCATGAGAAATTTTTCCCGTCTTTATTTCATTTTTTAAAGCATTTGAGATATTTTCCTGCCCAACCATCTCTGAAAAGGTTTGAGAACGATATTTTCGATACAATGCCTGATAACTCATAGCCACCTCTAAATTTCTAAATTCATATTCACTTAGATATCATTATAACATATCAAAGTGTCACTTTTTTTAGAGCAAAATTAAAAAAACGTTTTCTAAAAGTAAATTTAAGCATTCAAGATTTTTACTCTGTATAACTACTTATATTTCAATTAATCGTGTAAAATGAAGAGTGTATCTAAAATAACTTAGGGAGGTCTATTCATGGGAATTATTAAGGCAGCAACAGGCATGGTTGGGGGCGCTTTAGCAGATAGCTGGTTAGAGGTCATCGAGCCTAATGATTTAGGACAAGATACCTTATTAACTAATGGTATTGCAGTTCGCAGGGACGATAAACGGGGCAGTAATAAAAAAGGGACAGCTGATTTCTTAACTGATGGTTCTGTAATTCATGTTCCAGTCAACACAATGATGCTTTTAGTCGATGGTGGTAAGGTTATTGATTACTCAGCTGAGGAAGGCTACTATACCGTCAAAAATGATAGTGCACCAAGTATGTTTGCTGGCAATTTAAAGGGCTCAATTGACGAAGCATTTAAACGCTTTAAATTTGGTGGCGTTACACCTCAAAAGCAACAGGTCTTTTTTATCAATCTTGCAGAAGTCAAAGGGATTAAATTTGGCACCCCGAGTCCTTTACAATATTTTGATAATTTTTACAATGCTGAATTATTTGTGCGCGCCTTTGGTAACTACTCTATTAAAATTTCTGATCCAATTCTATTTTATGCTAATGCTGTACCAAGAAATTTAAATCGTGTTACCATCGATGACATCAATGCTCAATTTTTATCAGAATTCATCATGGCATTAACAGCTTCGATTAATCAGCTATCTACACAGGGCATGCGCATTTCCTATTTACCATCTAAATCAACTGAATTATCTCAGTTTATGTCAACGACGCTTGATGAATCTTGGAAGAGCTTACGAGGCATTGAAGTTGTTTCAGTCGCAGTCGAAAGTATCTCTTATACACAAGACTCACAGGAATTAATCAATATGCGCAATAAAGGCGCTATGCTTGGCGATCCCTCAATTCGAGAAGGCTTCGTCCAAGGCTCGATTGCTGAAGGTCTAAAGGATGCTGGTAGCAATGCTGCTGGCGCAGGCAACGCATTCTTTGGTATGGGAATGGGGATGAATGCTGGCTCAGGTGCCTTTTTCCAAAACAATGCACAAAATAATAAGCCAAACGAACAGTCAGCAAAGGCGGAACCAGCTGAGCAGCAAAAAATTGAGATGGCTTGCGCCAATTGTGGTGCAATTGTTAATTTGGCAGCAGGTATTCCTAAATTTTGTGCCAATTGTGGTCAGCCCTTTGTTGCAAAACCATTGGGGTGATTAGATGACTGATGCCAAAACACATCGGTGCCCCAATTGTGGCGGTTTTTTAACCTTCAGCCCAAACGATCAAAAATTTCACTGTCCATATTGCTTGAGTATTTTCACTGAGGCTGAAATCACTAGCTTTGCAAAAGCAAATCCTGAAATCGTTGAAGACGCTGATGTAGCGGATACTGTTAAAATAGATTCGACCCAACAGGTTGACTTATATCGCTGCAGCAGCTGTGGCGCTGAAATATATACCGATGCTACAACCGCGGCAACCTTTTGCTACTACTGCCACAATCCAGTTGTTTTAGTTGATCGTCTTTCAGGTGAATTTGCGCCAGAAAAGCTAATTCCATTTCAAATGGATCAAAAGGAGGCTAGAGCAGCCTTCACAAATTGGATTAAGCGTAAGCATTACGTTGATAAGAACTTTTACAATCAAGAACAAATTGAAAAGCTAAGCGGCGTTTATTTTCCCTTTTGGTATGTACAATCTGAAGGAGATAGTGACTTTTCAGCAAATGCTAGACAAATCAGAATTTGGCGGGTCGGCGATGTTGAATATACGGAAACTAAAGAATACGCAGTTCATCGAAAAAATTATTTAAAATTTTATCACTTGCTTAAATCAGGTTTGACTAAAAATATGCAGCAAAAAATGTTTGAAAATGTTGAGCCCTTTGATTTTAAGGCACTGGTTGATTTTAAAACGCCATATCTGGCTGGCTTTCAGGCTGAAAAAAGAGATATTGAATACAACACCATCTCTGAAAAGGTTAAAGCTGAGCTAGCGGGCTATGGTCAGGATTTGATTCAAGCTCAAGTCAATGCTGATTATCAAAGTATATCCAACGGACAGCTTGACTTTAATGATCAAATCAGTCCAAGCTACCTTTTGCTACCATTATGGGTTTTAACTTATCATCATAATAAAAAAGTTTTCTATTTTGCTATCAATGGTCAAACGGGGAAAATTTCTGGCATTCTTCCTGTTAACTACTTCAAGTTAGTCTGCCATACATTGCTATTATTTTCCTTAATCTTAGCGATTGGTTTGATTGTGGGGTATTTAATATGAAAAAAATATTTTTTTTAATCGGACTGCTACTCTCCTTGACCTTCGCTGCAAAGGCTTCTGCAGCCGAGGTTGGCATACAGGATGATGCCAGCTTAATCGATGACTCCGTTGAAGCTGAGCTACTTGAAAAAATGACTACTGAAGCCGAGCTATTACATTCAGGCATTTATATTTTAACAACTTATGATGCCACCGATGATAACCAAACATACTCGGATAATTACTTAGCAAGCAAGGTTGGTTATAATAATAATGGTATTGTTTTGGTAATCAATATGAATATTCGGAATATGCACATTTCTACAAGTGGTTTAATGATTGATTTTTGGACTCAAAGCCGTTTAAATACTACACTAGATGAAATTCAAGAAGACCTAAAGGCGAGTCAGTATGATGCCGCAGTCACATTATTTACTGAGAGGGTTTCCAAATACCGCAAGGAAGGAATTCCCGGTAAAAGCTATCACATTTCAGCAAATGGTAAATTGGTCATTCAAAAAGCGATTAGCTTAACAGAAGCCACTATCGCCGCCCTAATTGGCCTAATTGCCAGTGGTGCATTTTTTATAACTACACGCTTGAAATACCAGCTTAAGCTTGGTAACTATCATTATGATTATCAAGAGAATAGCCATATTAAGCTAATTGAAAATAACGATCAGCTCATCCGCTCGTTTGTGACCACTCGTGTTATTCCAAAGCCACCTTCAAACAATGGTGGCGGCTTTGGCGGTGGGACACATAGCACTGGCGGTGGTAGCTTTGGCGGTGGCGGTCGAAGCTTCTAAAATTAAAAGGAGGTGGGACAAAAGACGTTTAACGACGTAGAAAATATGCTAAATTGCCTCGTGAAAAATCGTAAAACAAGCTAATTTCGCGTTTATTTACTCGGGCGTACTTCGCCCGAGCGGGAAAGCTAGTGGCAATGTGCCTTAGCAGATTTTCTGCTTAGTCGTTGTCGCATTGTCCCCCGCAAATTACGAACAATACAATAGGGGTTAGGACTTTTGTCTCAACCCCTTTTTTAGATTATTAGCTTATTTTACTGCAAAAAAATCCTGCTCAGCATCTTCA
Organism: Enterococcus sp. MMGLQ5-1; assembly: GCF_013155265.1. Classification (GTDB taxonomy): domain Bacteria; phylum Bacillota; class Bacilli; order Lactobacillales; family Streptococcaceae; genus MMGLQ5-1. The sequence continues at coordinate 197,748 of NZ_JABJXU010000002.1, forward strand.
TTCCATATATATTCAATTGAATTGGCAATCTCTTTGGCTATATTGTAACCGTACTGCTCTGCAATAAAGCCTAAGGTCATATCAATCCCAGCCGAAACACCAGAGGAGGTATAAATCGGACTGTCAACCACCCATCGTGCCCTACGACGCCACAATACCGTTGAATTCAGGGCTGAAACCCATTTAAAAGCCTGTTTATTGGTTGTGGCCGCTTTATTGTCCAGCCAATTTGTTTTAGCTAATAGAGCAGCACCTGTACAAACACTAAGCACGAATTCACTTAATTCAATTTGTTTATCGAGCATAGCTAGAAATGCTGAATCATCTACCAATTGCCTTGTCCCTTGCCCACCAGGTACTAATAAAATATCAAAGGGCGAATTATCCAGCTTGGTCGTCTTTACCTCATAGCCTTGATAGGCCTTAATCAAGCCACCTGTTATTGAACTAAGCTCAACATCAATATCTTTAATATATGCAAGCACTTCGACAGGACCAAAGACATCTAAAGTCTCAAAATCATTAAATAACAATACTTTACATTTCTTCATTACAACAGCCCCCATCAAAATTCAATAAATAATCGTCAATTTTCAGCAAAAAGAGATGTATAGTTTTAAATAGGTTAATTATTAAATAGCATCTTTTAAACCTATTAGGCTAGGTCTTATAGCTATTTAGAATGTTACTATATTTCTAGTAAAAACACAAAAGCTGAGAACTTATCTATTGCCTATTGAATAATTGATTAAGCCTTAAAAAAATATTTTATATTTTTTTAAAAATTTTCTTACTCTTTTTTATATCAAGATAGAGCTGCTCAATAATTTGCTCATATTAGCACAATATAAGACAATTAAGCGTTGAAAACAACAGCTCTATGCCTAATAATAAGGGCACTAGCGCGTATTATATGATTTAGTTAAAATGACAACGGACATAAATCGAAAAGAAGCGATCGCCCAACAAACAATAATGAAATAAAGGATATACTGGAAAATAAAAAATGCTTAGCACTCCTAATTTTACACCAGCAGTAAAAAGCGATGATCAAGCCTTGATAAAGTTATTAGTCTACGCAAGTCTTTAAGAACCATCACCGTCGTTCTACTATCATTTAAACAATCGGGTTTCTTTGTTCTGTTATATCTAACAACCTTCTGTTACTAGAGTATAGCAATAAAATACTTCAGCTACCCCTTTAATTATTACTTTCACTGGGTTTATCGAAGTGATTACCAGTGTCTCATGCATTCCCAAAAATACCGGGTGATATCATGATAATTACGCTGTTTTAGTATAAATAAGTTTAAAATAATAAATTAATATGTTATTATATATTTATCAACTTATTAGGAGGCATTTATGTCACAAATTAGCGTTACACCAGAAGAGCTGAAACAACAAGCGCAGGTTTATATTAGCTCTAAGGAACAAATCGAACAGGCTATTCAAACTGTTAACAGCATGAATTCAACAATTGCAGAAGAATGGAAAGGTCAAGCTTTTCAAGCCTATCTTGAGCAGTATAATGAGCTTTATAAAGATGTTCAGAAATTCGAAGAGCTACTTGAAAATATTAACCAACAGCTCAACAAATATGCGGATACTGTAGCGGAACGTGATGCACAAGATGCACAAAGCTTTGGGTTTTAATCAATATGAATAATATTAAGAAAAAGGCCTATCGAAATACACCAGCATTTGTCATGATGGCTTGGGGTGCATTTTTATTTTTTTGTATTCTTATTTTAATTGGTTTATATACCTTGAAAGAACCCCTGATGGTTAAAGGCTATTATTTGATGGGCTCTGTTGGGCTTATCTCCTCTTCCTTTACTTTGTCTAAAGTTATTCGAGATAATCAAGAAGATGAAGAACGCTATAATCAAATGTTCAGAGCTCAAGATATCGATAATAAAGAATAAAAAAATCATAATTCAAAATAATATAAGGGGTTGGGACAATGGTTCCAATCCTTTTTGCATGTTCGGAATTTACGGGAGACAATGCGACAGCTTCAATACCATAGGAAAATAGACGAATTTCCAAACATTATCTAAAAAGTTGAAATTACCGTTTAGCGTTAATTGGCTAAATCAACTAGCAAAGTAACGATGCAAGTACGTCTTGCTTGTCCGCATTTCTCTGAGAGAAATTGATTTAATATCTTGTTGTTGTAGAAATATACCTGAATAAATATACGTGAAATTAGCTTGTTTGGCAGTCTTCCTCACTCAGTACTGCTCAAATAGATACGTCATTCGGTCAGACAGAAAGCATCTGATTGATTAAACGCAGGACTTGTCTATTTATGCAGTCTTAATCAGGGGGAGTAAGCACCTTGGTTTATGATTTTTTGACGAGTCAACAACTTGCCCCTTTTTCTACGTTGTTAAACAGCATTTGTCCCATCATTTTTCACTACCTCCTGCCCTAAAATATTGCGCTTCATAATTAGCTGGTATGTCAATAAGTCGATATAATGATCAACAGCAACCTTAAACATTAATAATCCCATAAATCTATTAATTGATTTAATAAATAACATTTTTAATAATTTATAATAAGATTATCACAGCATCCTTTTAAGATAAGGGAAATATAATAAAAGCTACTATTATCTTTGATATTTTTAATTTCTTTTGTTACTAGCTAAAAAACGATTGATTTTGATTAAAACAAAAAAAGCCGAGCTTTACGCAAGCAATTAAAATTTCGTAGGATAATAAAGTGAAACTGAATAATAAAAAAAGTGAGTAGCCAAGATTGCTACTCACTAAACTCATATTATTTTGATGGTCGAAAGTTTCTAAATATTTAGTGTCGCCGCTTTAAAATTATCAGCATAATAATGCTTAGCACATTTCCAGCTCTTTATTTACCTTCGCTCAAGCCAACACGCTCAAAGATTTCATCTACCCGTTTCAAATGATAGGTTGGATCAAATGCTGCGTCTAAATCAGCTTCAGATAACTGATTGGTTACACGTTCATCTGCTTCAAGTAATGGTCTGAAATCAACCTGATTGTCCCAGCTTTCTGCTGTTTTTGGTTGAACAAGATCATAAGCAGCTTCTCTAGTCATGCCCTTTTCAATTAAGCTTAGCATAACATGCTGAGAATAAATCAAGCCAAAGGTTGCATTCATATTTCGCTTCATGTTTTCTGGAAAAACTGTTAAATTTTTAACAATATTTGAAAAACGATTAAGCATATAATCTAATAAAATGGTTGTATCAGGTAAGATAATCCGTTCAGCAGAAGAATGCGAGATATCACGCTCATGCCAAAGTGCAACATCCTCAAAGGCTGTAACAACATGACCTCGAATCACTCTTGCCAAGCCAGTCATGTTTTCTGAGCCAATTGGATTACGCTTGTGAGGCATTGCTGATGAGCCCTTTTGACCCTTGGCGAAGAATTCTTCAACTTCGCGTTGCTCGGATTTTTGTAGGCCACGAATTTCGGTCGCCATTCTTTCAATTGAAGTAGCAATCAAAGCCATTGACGAGACATATTCAGCATGTAAATCTCTTGGTAAAACCTGCGTTGATATTTCTTGAGCACGGATGCCGAGCTTGTCGCAAACATAAGCCTCAACAAAGGGAGGGATATTAGCAAAAGTACCTACTGCACCAGAAATTTTACCAGCCTCAACTCCTTTTGCTGCATGCTCAAAGCGTTCAATATTGCGCTTCATTTCAGAATACCAATGGGCTAATTTTAAACCAAAGGTGGTAGGCTCTGCGTGCACACCATGGGTTCTTCCCATCATAATTGTATATTTATGTGCCTTTGCCTTTTCACCAATAATCTCTGTGAATTTCACCAAATCTTCACGTAAAATATCATTCGCTTGCTTGAGGAGATAGCCATAGGCAGTGTCGACTACGTCTGTTGAGGTTAAACCAAAGTGAACCCATTTTCTTTCTTCACCTAACGTTTCAGAAACAGCACGTGTAAAGGCCACGACATCATGACGAGTTTCCTTTTCAATCTCTAAAATGCGAGCAACATCAAAGTCAGCATTTTCACGAATTTTTACCACATCTGACTTTGGAATTTCTCCAAGCTCTGCCCACGCTTCATCTGCCAAGATTTCAACCTCTAGCCAGGCACGATACTTATTTTCTTCTGTCCAGATATTTCCCATTTCTGGGCGAGTATAACGATCGATCACTTTAAAATTCCTCCATTTTATAATTAATAAAATAATTGATATTAATATTATTAATAACATTATATAAGTAGCATTTAATTATTTATCACTAAGTTCTTATACCTTATTCCCAAATTTTTGTCTGATAAACTTCTTCTAGCGTATCCGAAATATTTTTAGTTAAAATGGTGAGATGCCCCATTTTTCTACCCTTTTTAGCCTCAGACTTACCATAGTAATGAAAGCTCCAATTCGGCTTGTCATCAATTAAATCAATCGTTTGATAATATTCATCACCTAGAATATTGACCATCAGGGCTGGTGATAATAAATGAACATCACCTAGCTCTAAGCCGCAAATCCCCTTAATATGCGTGTCAAATTGACTTTGCGAACAAGCCTCAATTGAATAATGACCAGAATTATGAGGTCTTGGGGCAATTTCATTTACATAAATTGCACCCTCTTGAGTGAGGAACATTTCAACACAAAGTGTACCAGCAAGATTAAGGCCTTCGGCAATTTGTCTAGCGATTCGTTTAGCTTCTGCTGCGACCTCGTCATCAACCCTTGCTGGCACAATTGTTTCAAATAAAATATTATTTCGATGAATATTTTCTGAAACTGGAAAGACAGTATAATCACCATTGCCATTGCCGGAAATAATGATTGAAATTTCTTTTTCAAAGGCAATCATTGCTTCAAGCACACAGGTGCTTGAACGGAGAAGCTCCAAGGCAGGCGCAATATCTGATTGAGAATAAATCACGTGCTGACCCTTACCATCATAGCCACCTCGTGTTGTTTTTAGAACTGCAGGAAGGCCTAAGCTAGCAACTGAACTCGCAACATCGCTTGGATGAATAATGGTTGCATAAGGTGCAATGACAATGCCTTGTGATTCAAGGAATTCCTTTTCTAATAGTCGATCCTGAGAAATCGCTAATAAATCAACACCCTGTGGCACTGGTACCAATTCAATAATATGATTAATTGCATCAACATCTACATTCTCAAACTCATAAGTCACAACATCGGAATTGGCAGCAAGCTCCCTTAATTTTTCCTTATCATCATAGGCACCGATAATTTGAAAATCAGCTACCTGTGAGGTTGGACAGTCAATAACTGGATCTAAAACGCCAACACGATACCCTTTGTAGCGTGCACTAATTGCCATCATTCTACCTAATTGACCACCACCTACTATGCCAATGGTGCTGCCCGGTTTTAATTTAAACAAGTTTCTCACTACTTTCTATCACTTCTTTTGCCATTTTCTTTCTTCTCTTAGTCAAGCTTGCTTCAATTGCTGTATTTTCGATTGACAAAATTTGTGCAGCAAGTAAGCCCGCATTAATTGCACCCGCTTTGCCAATCGCTGTCGTAGCGACTGGAATACCACCAGGCATCTGCACAATCGATAGCAAGGAATCCATTCCCTTTAATGCCTTTGATTCAATTGGCACACCAATTACTGGCAATGTTGTTTGCGCAGCAATCATTCCCGGTAAATGCGCCGCACCACCTGCACCAGCAATGATTACCTTAATCCCATTGTCACGCGCATTTTTGGCAAAATCAAACATCAAATCCGGTGTTCGGTGTGCAGATACGACCTGCTTTTCGTAGGCGATTTCCAACTCATCGAGCACCTCACAGGCGTGCTTCATTGTTGACCAATCACTAATACTTCCCATTACAATGCTTATCATGTAAGAGCTCCTTTAAAATCCATTATTCATGGTTAAAGCCTTTTACCAGCTTAAAACCACTAACAGTAATATTTTAGCAGAAAATCAAGCGGTGCGTACTTGATAACGAATATTTTTAGTTATTGTATGTACAAAGTTCGGCTTTAATCATTTATTGATTGCAATTCTGCCTGAATTTCTAAATAGCTTTGATAGGGATTTTCCGCTTGGGTAATTGGACGACCTACCACAATATAATCTGAACCAATCCTCCTAGCCTGTGAAGGCGTTACGACTCTCTTTTGATCTCCAATCGCTGCCGATTGAGGTCGAATACCCGGTGTTAAGCAAAAAAAGCCGGATGGCGTGACTGATTTAATCGCTGCCACTTCTAACGCAGAACAAACAACACCATCAAGGCCCGCTTCAGCTGTTCTGGTAGCATAGTGCTTCACGCTTTCAATTAACGGCACTTCGATTAATTGGTCGCGACGCATTGCCACTTCACTAGTTGAGGTTAATTGGGTAACTGCTATTAGCTTAGGAATCGCTTGACCAGCTATTGTACCAGCCTTTAAACCAGCCTTTGCCGCCTGCATCATTTCAACACCTCCAGCAGCATGAACATTAGTAATCGAAACACCGAGCTTGGCAATTCCCTTCATTGCTTGACCAACGGTATTTGGGATATCGTGTAATTTTAAGTCCAAAAAGACGTCGTGACCTAAGCCTTTTAGCCAAGTCACAATCGCAGGACCCGTTTGATAAAAAAGCTCCATCCCAATTTTAACAAACAATGCCTCGTTTTTCGGAAAGCCTGCTAAAAACTGAGCAGCCTCATCTTGAGTTGCAAAATCTAAAGCGATAATTGGACGTTTTTCTGTCATTATTCTTAACTCCTTAATTTCTTATAAGTTTTATTTGCTGCGCAATCCATTTAATTTCATTTTTATTATAACAAAAAATGCTACGAGAATAATGACTATTATGACTAAATTAATGATTAAGCTCAGTGCAAAAAGGATAGGCTATATGTATAGGCTATCCTCATTATGAAAAAATAAATTTTAATTATTCTGCAGCTAAATTGGCTTGTTCTTCTTTTACCAATTTAGTATCATACATTTTTATAAACGGGAAATAAATAACGAAAGCTAAAATCCCCATTAGGACAGCTAGAATAATTGCTCGCCAGTCACCTGCGGTTCCAATAAATGCACCTAGACCAATTGGCGAAGGCCAGGGCACTTGCGCAATAATTGGATTAACTAAGCCAACCTTAATTGCAAAATAGGCAACAGAGGCACAGCTAATTGGTGCTAAGAAAAACGGCACAGCTAAATACGGATTATAAACAATTGGTAGCCCAAAAATAAGTGGCTCATTAATATTAAATAACCCCGGAACGATCGATGCTTTACCGAGAACCTTTAATTGTTCACTTTTTGCTAATATCAGAATAAAAATACATAAGCCTAAAGTTGCACCGCTACCACCCATGATGACAAACGAATTATTAAACTCACCTGCAAAGGGAATTCGAGCCCCATTAGAAATATTTTGCTCCATATTGGTTAAGATAATTGGTGTAATAAAGGCACCAATGATATTCGCGCCATGAATCCCAACCACCCACAGTGCATGAATCAAGAATTCAATCACAACGATTCCTAGCCAAGTATTGGTCATATTTGTAACAAAGCCAAAGGGGATAGCAACCATTTTAAAGACATCAGTTCCAAGTGCTACCAAGATACCATTGATGATTAAAACAGAGAAGGTAATGACAAAGGCTGGAACTAAGGCAGTAAAGGCTCGTGAAACACCTGGTGGAACTGCCTCTGGCATTTTGATAACTAGGTTTTTCTTAACACACAATACATAGAGATTTACAGCAATTGCACCCATGATAATCGCTGTGAAAATACCAGAGGTGCCCAAACGATCTAAGCTTGAGCCACCAACACGCCAGCCTCCAATTACTGATTCAGAATCAGTAATGCTTTGTACTAATACAAATTTTCCCTTCTCAAAAACTAATTCTGGAATACACATAAAGAATGCGGCGACTGACAGTAAAGCGCCATTCAACGGATTAACATTTACGCCTTCCTCTTCAAAAGTCTTAGTGTATTCATAACCAATTACAATTGAAAAGTAAAGCGATAAAATACCCATTGTGCACTTATTTGCAATCATATAAAGATCGCTGAAATTAAAAAAAGTATTATTAAAAAAATCCTCTAAACCTGTGAAGGTTAATGGTAAAATATTAAAAACCAAGAACATTGAACCGACAATTGTAAACGGAATACTTGCGACACCGGCACCCATAATTGCTCGTACAAATTTGAAGGATGAAATCTTCCCCATGGGTCCCATCAAATATTTTTCCAAAACACCAAAAATTTTATCCATTTATTGCCTCCTTATAATTTTAAATTTTAAAGACTACTTACCAGAAAGTTAATTAATAAAAATTTTATGATTTGATTGCCTTTTGATATGCAATAATGCGTTGATATTGACGATCTTCTAAATTCTCTATTTTTTTTAGCCTATAAAGTACGCCAGCTGAAATGAGGGCAAGGATAACCGTAAAAAAGGCAACAGCTATTTTTATTTGAATGCTAGCCTTGAGAAAGGTAAAAAAAACTGAATAAAATGGGGTAAAAATGCTAGCTAGCACCAGAATGCAGCCAACAAGCTGAATGCGATAAAAATACTTTGTTTTGCTTGCCGTATTTTTAGGTGTACTAAATAATTTCATCTGCTCCCACATAACAATAAAACCGAGAATTAATAAAATTGCCGGTATCACAATACCAGCTGAACCACTTAATCCAAGTAATATACAGCCATATAAATTAATAAAAATAAATAATGCGCTAGTATAACGAATTAATAAAAAACGATTAAAATACATACTTCGTAAGCTCATTTTTTGGCGATCATTTTCATATTTTCTTTGATTAATTGATTTAGTTCCTGTACCTTTCATCATCATTTCCTTTCTTGCAAACTGACGCTATTAACTAATCAAGTATTCGTTCTTTGATAAAGGATTTTCATCCGTAATGCAATTTCCTTCAATGTCATTGTTGTCATAAGATGATCCTGTGCGTGTACCATAATTATTTCCATAACTATTTCTTGGCCAGAAGCATAATCCTGTAGTAATTTTGTTTGCCCCTGATGTGCAAGTAATAATTCATCATTTGCGGCCTCTAATTTTGTGTCAGCTTCATCGAATTCGCCGCACTCCATATTTGCAAATGCTTCATGAATTAATGTTCTTGCATTGCCACTATGAAGGATTAATTCAAAAGCAACAACCTGTATATTTTCATTCATAAATGTCAATTGTTCCTTTCTCTTAGATTAATTTCATAAATATATCTTGAAATTCAGAAAAGCTTTTTACGTGAATCATCTTTTCTCTAACTTCAGCCATATCAAGTAACTCAACAACCGCCTTAGTAAAAATAGTAAAATAGCTATTATCAAACTGTGAGGGTGATAATAAAAAAATTAATTGAATCTTAGGAAATTTTTCATCCCAACGGACTCCCTTTGGAACGATGGCGACTGCGATTTTGGGAAACCGCCCCTGTGGTACTACTGGATGAGGTACTGCAATTTGCGAGCTAAAGGCTACTGTTCCTAATTGTTCTCTTGTATGAATCTGTGTCAGCATTTGCTCAAGATAATCCTTGGACTCAGCCTGCTCTAAAAGTAAAAGTAATTGCTTAATAACAATGTCTCGAGTAGTGGGTTCGTCCACCACTAAAAAAGCTGCCTCTGAGAAAACCTGGTGAAATAATTGTGTTTTTTCAACTAACATTTTCGATTGATGATTATAAATTTTTGATTTTTTTTGTGGTTCTAGTCGATCCAGCGCTAATCTGACCTTTGAAATATCACTTTCATCAAAGAAGACGCTCACATGAATCACCGGAACTGCAAAAACAAGCTGTGATAAATCAATTGCCGTAATAATCGCATCAGCCGATTGAACAACCTCCAGACTTAGCTCGAAATAACCATAAATACCAATGATCTCGATTCTCTCTTTGAATTCCTTAGTTAAACGCGTTTGTAAAAGCTGTGCGCTCCCAAAACCAGTTGCACAGATGACTATTACCTTTATCTTTGTCGCAATCTTATTGCGCTCAATAGCTGCCATTAAATGCAAGGTTAAATATGCCCACTCATCTTCTGAAATTTCATAAGTTGAAAAAAAATCGAGCTGACTAAAATATTGCTTGGTAATCATAAATTCATAATCGAAATCATTTTTTATCTTATCCAGCAGCGGATTAATCATTTTAATATCATTTATAATTCTTAGTTTTAGAGTATAAATATGTGTTAATAGTGCTTCAAGGAGCTGATTATCATTTGAAATTGGATAATGCTGCTTTTGCTCAATTGCCAAGAGTGTTGCCTTTAATTCATTTTCCAGCTGATGCTCTTGCATCGAGTCACTATCACTAATCTCACTCTCCTGACGATTAAGCTTAGAAAATAAGTGCAGTGCTAAAAAATAAACCTCTTCCTTTGGAAATTCAATATTTTGTAATTGCTCAACTCGATTAACAATTCGTTTCGCAACCTGATATTCTTTACTGTTTTCATCTAAACTAATTATTTCATTTGTCTTAATCGTAAATTCGTTTTGAAATCTTTTGATACTTAAAGCAAGATGCAAGACTAGGTTCTGAATGATGAAATCATAAACCTTCAAGCCTTCAAAACGGCATTCTTCAATCACAATCATTGTGATTTGTTCTAGCTGAATTTCCTTGAAAAAGGATTGGTTGCCGATATGACTTTCTAATAGAGTCATATAATTTTGATTGAAAAAATATGACATGATAAAATGCCGCTTATCACGTTCGCTACCAACGACAAAAACGCCTGATTTTGCTTTCCAATGCAATGTTAAGTGATATGGCTCTAACAGCTCTTTGATTTTAGAAAATTCCTTTGATAAGGTGGAACGACTAACAAATAATAAATCTATTAGATCGTCAAATCTTAAATTGGCGTTATTCAGAATCAATTGATTTAAAAGGTAATTTTGCGGATTCACAGTTTGAGCAATCGCTCTTTCCTCTTTGGTTAAAATGTGTTGTGGTTTATTTTTCTTCAAAAAGGCTTCAAATTCTAACGGCTGAATTATTTCTAGACAATAACCGAAGCCTTGCTTAGACTTAATTTTGGCACCATTGACTTCAATTAGGGCCTCAATGTTTTTCATATAAGTCCGGACAGTTCGATCAGAAATTTTCAATTTTTCCGCCAGTATTTTTGATGTAATATGTGAATTTCTAGACTGATAGAGTAATTGAATAAGTTCAATTTCTTTATCCTTAAGCACAAAATCACCCCTTTTTTAGTTGCTTCATGATTAGCTACAAGCTTATTTAATATTTTTTAAAACCAAATCACCCATTTTTTCGATACCCATCGGGATTGGAATATAAGCCTGAAAAGGAATTTCAATAACTGGTTTACCAACCTTTTGTCCTTCTGCTTCAAATTGCTTAAAATACATCTTTGTCTGGGGACTGATTAAAAATAAATCAAAATCACTATTGGCAATCATTTTATTGCCTTCAGTCGCAGACACCGCATCTATTTCAATTGACTCTCCTTTTGTTTGCAAATACTCGGTTGTCTTTTTGGCCATTACCGAAGATGACATACCAGCGGCACAAATAATTAATGCTTTTTTCATTTCATCACTACCCTTCTTAAAATTCTGAATATTATAACGAGTCACCATTTGTTGCAATCACCCTTTGATACCAAGCAAAAGACTTTTTCTTTCGACGAGCCAGTGTACCTTCACCATCATTATTTTTGTCCACGTAAATAAAGCCATAGCGCTTATCCATCTCCCCAGTACCTGCAGAAACTAAGTCGATACAGCCCCAAGGTGTGTAGCCTATCAAATCAACACCATCCTCTAGGACAGCCTTTTTCATTTCCGCAATATGAGCTTTTAAATAATCAATTCGATAGTCATCATTAATTGAACCATCTAGCTCGACCTGATCATAGGCACCAAAGCCGTTTTCAACAATAAACAGGGGTAAATGATACATATCCGTAAACCAGTTCAAAGCGTAGCGCAAGCCTTCAGGATCAATCTGCCACCCCCAATCAGATGCTTCAACAAATTCATTACGGATCAGTGACTTGCTCTCATCATATTCAAAGTCTGGCTGCCCTGCTTGATGAGCAATTGCAAAGGACATATAATAGCTAAAGCCAATATAATCAACAGTGCCTGCTTTAAGCTCTTCTAAGTCAGCACTGGTAATATCTAAGCGATAACCCTTTCTTTCCCAGTAGTTAATTAGCCATTTGGGATAACTACCATGAACGTGCACATCTGCGAAGTAATAGCGGCTAGCCATTGCCCGCTGTGCCATTAAGATATCCTTTGGATGACAAGTCGCTGGATAAATCGGACACATGGCAATCATGCAGCCGATTTCAAAATCGGGCTTAATTTGATGCCCAATTTTAACAGCTCTTGCTGAAGCTACGAGTTCATAATGAGCAGCCTGATACATAATTGCTTCCCTATTTTCACCAGCTTTATAGACAATTCCTGAATTGGTAAATGGCGCAAAATCCTCGTTAAAATTCGCTTGATTATTAATTTCATTGAAGGTCATCCAATATTTGACCTTATCACGATATCTTTTGAAGCATACTTCTGCAAATCTAACAAAGAAATCAATTGTTTGGCGATTTCTAAAGCCACCATAGTTTTCAACTAAGGCATAGGGCATTTCAAAATGTGATAAAGTAATGATTGGCTCAATTCCATATTTTAAGCACTCATCAAACAAATCATCATAAAACTTTAAGCCTGCCTCATTGGGTGCTTCATCATCACCATTTGGAAAAATCCTACTCCAAGCAATAGAGGTCCGAAAGCATTTAAAGCCCATTTCAGCAAATAAGGCGATATCCGTTTTATACTGATGATAAAAATCAATTGCCTCATGATTAGGATAATTTTTTTCTGCCACAATACCCTTAGTAATTTCTCTTGGCTGATTCACACCTCCGACAGTCATGACATCGGCCACACTCATTCCTTTACCGTCAACATTCCACGCGCCCTCTAGCTGATGAGCGGCTACGGCACCTCCCCATAAAAAATCTTTAGCTAACCTTTTTTTCATTTGCTAATCACTCCCTAGCTAAAATCTATTTGTATTACAATTCAATTATAAAACGCTTACATTTTTTCGCCAGTTGTACTTTTTCCGTATTACTAAGGAAAAAAAGAAACCGAGTTGAACTCAGTTTCCTATCAATTTTAAAATTAAATTAAATCAAAGTGAACGAATGCATTCTTTAAACCATTCTCAGCGACATCATCGGTGATATAATCCGCCATTGCTTTTATTTCAGCCCCACCGTTCCCCATTGCAACGCCGATTTGGCTTACTTCAAGCATTGGGATATCTATTTTAGCATCGCCAAAGGCGATTGTTTGGCTAAGATCAATACCAAGAGACTCAACTAATGCTTTAACCGCTATTTTTTTATCAATACCAGCAACACCTATGTCACCAAATAAAGCTTTTTCACCTAATCCACCCCAGGTACCAACCTTTAAATGTGAAAAATCGGTTTTTGCTGCTAAGTAGTCCTCGTAGCTTTCTAAAATAAAGCTAACCTTATTCACATCATTTCGATATAAATTACCGTCAAAAACCACCCCGTGCAATGCAGTCGTGGCATCTAGCGCCTTAGCCTCACTTTCCGCCATTCCCTTACCCCTTGCATATTCATAAAAGGTGCTTTGACTACGCTCCTTAAAATTATGACTTGCAAATAGGCCATCATTCGTTTCAATATAGAACTCAAGCTTGCGATCGATTAACCAATCAACAATTGCTCGACTATCAGCTTCAGAAATCACTTGATGCATAATGATTTGATTTTGAGACTCCACATAGCTCCCATTACCACCGATTAGACCATCAAAACCAATCTCCCAAAGCGCCTCAGGGATTTCAGCACGACTTCTACCTGTATTCATGTAAACGAGATGCCCATTTTGCCGTGCTGCTCGGATTGCCTCGATAGCACTGGCTGGGATCACATTCTCATAAGTTACAATTGTTCCATCAACATCTAAAAATACCACTTTTTGATCCACTATTGCCTCCTTAAATAAATTGTTTATAAAATATAAAAACCCAAACAAAAATGATCAGGTCAATAAAAGACCAAATTATTTTGTTTGGGTTTGGCTTATACCATAAGTTATAATAACCATCCGTTTATCAATAAATCCATCATATAAAAGAAATGATGAATTGTCAATCCTAACTATCAACTCGTACGCAATCACTCATTTGTTTGCTTACCGATAATCAAGCTAGCATACTATTTTAACAGTGTATCATATATTTTATTCAATAAATTTCTTTTCTGTCATCCATTCAATTTCATGAGCTCTAAATCTTATTAAGCCGGTATTAAGCCTTCGAAACCCTTGCTTGATATACCAATCAACTGACCATGGTGCTGTATATAATGTGATAATTTGTCCATGAGCTTGCTTAATCAAATTTTGAATGATTTGTTGACCTATGCCTTTATGCTGGTATTTTTCTAGCAAGGCGATATTATAAATTTCGGCGTGCGAAACGCCATCTGAAATCGCACGTCCACAGCCGACAACTAAGCTATCGGCATCTAGTACAAAAACTTGATACAAGCTATTCTTAAAGGCTAACTCAATTTTTTCAGCTGGTAGGTCAGTTAGACCATAATGATGCAATAAATTTTTGACCTGCTGATAATCAATTTTACTATCTTCTATCACAAAAGTTAACTCTTTATCTACTGACATAGGCACTCCTAACTAAATTTTGTCACTCTGTCGCTAGGCTCTAACCAGACTGAAACATCTGGTCCTTTTGGTAAAATTTTTTGATGTGACTCCTGTGGTTTTAAATGAATCGATAAGAAGTAATGCTTTTTTATTGCTGCAAAATCTGTTGTATCACCAAAACCATAGGTTTGATATAAATCTCTTGCATACCCCCAAAGATTTGGATAATCAATTAATCGTTTTTTATTCACATTGAAAGCAGCATAATAGGCAACATCAAAGCGTGCTAAAGTGCTATACAATCTTACATCACTGTCTGTCAGCTGATTGCCATGTAGGTATCTTTGATTCGCTAGTCGCTTGTCAAGCCAATCTAAACGTTCAAAAACAGTATCGTAGGCAGCTTCATAAGCAGCCTGGCTTTTCGCAAAGCCTGCCTTATAAACACCATTATTAATTTCATGAAAAATAATATCATTTAACTGACGAATTTGCGCCTCTAGCTCAACTGGAAATAGATCAGGGGCATCCTTCTTATGAAATTTCTTCCAGTCTCGTTCAAAATAATAGGTTAAATTATGATAATCATTTTCAACAACCTTTTTACTTTCAATATCAATAAGTGCTGGTACTGTTGGACGTTTCGTATACTCTGGATCAGCATTAAGATACACTTCGCTCAGATAATGAATGCCAAGAACCGGATCAACATCACCCTCATCTAATGTAAATGACCAGTCTGTATGTTCAAGCTTCGGTCGTATTGGATCAGCTGTACCAAGGCTAATCACTTTTTCAAGCCCTAAAACCTTCCGAACAATCACTGCCCGATGCGCCCAGGGACAAACAGGTGCCCATAGTAAGCGATATTTATTCGCAATAACTGGCAGTTCATCTGCACCATCACCAAATTTGGCAATAAATTGATTCGTTTGTCGAATAAACCGACCATCCTTTGCAATTTCAATTGACTGACTCACTTTATTTTCAACCATTAGATTCCTCACTTTTCGTCAAAATATTCAAGTAAACGATAACTATTCTCAACGTAATATAAAACGGCTGTTTTTAATCCCTCATCTCTAACCGTAAAATCACTGTGATGCCAGCCACTAGCATTAGGCTTGCCGTTACTGCCAATAAAAGCAAAAACACCCGGAAGAATTGCTTGATAGTCTGCAAAATCTTCGCCGCCATTTGAAGGCGCTGCTTTAAACACCTTTGCAAATTTTTTAGAATTTGCAACAATAACATTAGTCAGCTCTATATCATTATTTGTAACGCCGGGCCCTTCAATCCAGCGAATCGAAGTAGAAACATCATATATTTCAGCGGTTTGCTTAACAATTGTACTAAAGCGGTCCTTGACATATTGTCGATTTTGATTACTAAAGCTACGAATTGTTCCTTCAAATACTGCAGTATCAGGTAAAACATTCCATGTATTACCTGCTTCAATACGAGTAACACTAATCACGACAGCATCTGCTGGAGAAACATTTCTAGCGACAATTGCTTGTAATTGATTAATCATCTGACTCATAGCGACAATAACATCTTTCCCTAAGTGTGGATTAGCTGCATGAGTACCGACGCCAATAATCTTTACCATAAATTGATCAACTGCTGCCATAATGCCTCCTGTGATCAAACCAATTTCCCCTGGTAAAAGCTGCGGATGATTATGATCCCCAATAATCGCCTTAACATCCTTTAGATGCCCCGCCTTGATTACTTTTAGAGCACCTCGATAATTCTCTTCGGCAGGTTGAAAAATCAAGCGAACTAACCCATTAAGCTGACCTTCATTAGCCTTTAATAGCCTTGCTGCCCCAAGCAAACTAGTTAGGTGAAAATCATGACCACAGGCATGCATAACGCCTATATTTTTGGATGAATATGCTAAGCCTGTTTTTTCAATAATTGGTAGGGCATCAATATCTGCTCGAAGGGCAATCGTTGCGCCATTACTGCCATCACCAATTTCAGCAATAACCCCCGTTTTTAAAACGGTATCAACTATTTTAATATGCCATTTATCTAATTGATTTTTTATAAGCTTCGTAGTTTCAAATTCCTGATTGGATAATTCTGGATTTTGATGTATCTGATGACGAATTTTTACTAGCTCATCCTCAAAGGTTTGCCAATTTTCTAACATTTACACCTCCAAGTCATGTCAAATAAACTTTTTATAAAACAAACTCTGGCTCAAATTTTTGCTGATTTTGCGATAAAAACTCTCTCGTTCTCACATTTTCTGGTCGATTAAAAACATCATCAGTCAACCCACTCTCGATGATTTGACCATTTTCTAAAAAAATAACCTTAGTCGCCACCTCTCTAACAAACGCCATTTCATGCGAAACTAAAAGCATTGTTTGACCTTCTTTGGCCGCTTTTTGAATGGTCATCTGCACCTCGGTGACTAATTCTGGATCCAAAGCTGAGGTTGGCTCATCTAATAATAATAATTTCGGATTCATCGCCAAAGCTCTTGCAATCCCAACACGCTGCTTTTGCCCGCCTGATAAATGCTTTGGAAAATAGTTTTTTCGATCAGATAAGCCAACCTTATCTAATTCAAAGCTAGCAATTTCCCCCGCTTCCTTATCCGAAAGTTTTTTGACAATTTTTAAGCCCTCCTTTACATTTTCAAGTGCTGTTTTACGCTCAAATAAGTTAAATTGCTGAAAAACCATTGCTGTTTGCTGCCTTAATTCTAAAATTTCTTGCTTTTTAATGGTTGAAAAATCAAAGGTCTGATTTTCTAAAGTTAAGCACCCATTATCAGGCTTTTCAAGATAGTTTAGGCTTCTTAAAAACGTAGATTTACCAGCACCAGATGAACCAATCAAGGCAATCACGTCACCTCTTTCAAACGATAATGTTAAATTATCTAATACCACATTGTCATGAAATTTTTTTGTTAGATTTTCAACTAAAAACAGTATCTCCACCTCCCTTAGAACTGAACGGATTTTTTCCAAGCTTATTTTTCCCACGTGAATCTTTAATATCCAGTTTATCTTCTAACAGATGAACCAAAAATTCAATCACGATATTTAATAGCCAATAGATTAAGGCAACGGCAATATAGGTTTCAAAATATCTAAAATTATTACCTGCGATTATTTTAACCTGAGCAGTCATCTCAACCACGCCTGCAACAAATGCCAGTGAGGTGCCCTTTAATAAGCCCATTAATGCATTTGCCAATGGTGGCACAGCAACCACTGTTGCTTCTGGTAAAATAATACGTCTTAAAATTTGAGGATAAGTCATACCTAAGCTCTCCGCAGCTTCAATTTGACCTCGATCCACCGAAAGCAAGGCTGATCGAATCGTCTCCGACTGATAGGCTGCTTCGTTCAATGCATAAGTAACTAATACAAAAAGCAATGCGGGTACAGCGTTAATATTATAATTTGTGCCATTGATTGAATTTAAATATTTTAAGAATAAAGGAATCCCGGAATAAGTTAAATATAATTGAACTACAATTGGAGTACCTCGAATAAAACTGACAAATACCAACAAGATTTGATATAGGACTGGAATTTTATTCATCTTAATTACTGCAAAGATTAAGCCTAGTACGAGTCCAATCAACATTGAAATAAAGGTAATTTCAAGTGTTACTGGAATCATTTTAATCAGCTTGGGAAATGCTGACCAAACAGCCTCAATATCGAAAATTTTTCCTGACATTTTTACTCCTATCTAAAAAAAGCTGAAACGGGTTCACCTTGATAACTACGAACGGTAGACTTTCTTTTTTAAGCCTTTAACATATACTGAAGCAAATGCTTAACTCAAAAGTACATTGTCTACATTTCATTTTGATTTTCAAAATGAAATTGCATGCAGCTACTTGCAAAGCCGTTGAAGCTGGACTAGCTAAAAAAATTTGGTTCGTTGTCAAATTATTTATCAGCTATATCACTCAAACAAATCAGTTGATAGATAGCGTTCGCCGTTATCTGGAGCAATCGCAACTACCTTTTTCCCCGACCCTAACTGCTTAGCAGCTTCATAAGCCGCATAAATGGCAGCACCAGATGAAAAACCAAGTAATACGCCAGTATTCTTAGCGATTGAGCGAGCTTGATCAATTGCTTGTTCATTTGATACCTGAATCACCGAGTCATAAACTGTTTGATTCAAAATTGGTGGTATCAATCCTGCCCCAATACCTTGTATTTTATGGGGTCCCGCTATTCCGCCACTTAAAACGGCTGAATCCTTGGGTTCAACTGCGAAAATTTGAATATCCTTTGACTGTTCACGTAAATATTTGCCTACACCGGTTAAAGTACCACCGGTACCAACGCCAGCAACAAAAGCGTCAGGAAGCTGCCCTAAGTCAGCAACAATCTCTGGACCTGTTGTCTGATAGTGAATTGCTGGATTTGCTTCATTTTCAAATTGTCTAAGCGATAGAAAATCAGAATTCTCTGCAAGTAGCGCTTCTAGCTTATCAAAGCTTGCTTTAATCCCACCAATTGCTGGTGTTTCTAGCACTGTTCCACCATAGGCGCGAATAAGCTGTTTGCGTTCATTGCTAACTGCATCTGGTAAAATAACAATTAAAGGATAATTTTTAGCTGCTGCCACCATCGCCAGACCAATTCCTGTATTACCGCTCGTTGCTTCAACAATTGTTTTCCCAGTTTTTAGAATGCCTGATTTTTCTGCCGTTTCAATTAAATTTAGTGCAATCCGATCCTTAACACTACCACCGACATTAAAATATTCAAGCTTAATAAAAACATCTGCATACTGATTGCTATCTGGATTCTCTAGCTTCAATAACGGTGTCTCACCAATTAAATCAGTAATTTTTTTATGATAACTCATTTCATACCTCTTTTTCTGCTTGACCTAATGCTTGCTTTAAATCAGCAATTAAATCATTTTTATTTTCAATACCAACCGCTAAACGAACCAGCTGGTTTGTTATTCCTAATTTTTCTAGGATTTCCTGACTAAATGATTGATGACTCATGCTGGCAACATGCTCAATCAAGCTCTCAACACCACCTAAACTAGCTGCTAAGTCAAAACGTTCGAGCGCTGATAAGAATTTTTTAACACAAAAGGCTGGTTTTAAAGAAAATGAAATCACAGCACCTATTCCACTTGCTTGGCGTGCTTGAATTGTTTGTTCATTATCAGAAAAACTACCAGCAAAATAAAGCTGATCAATTGCTTGGTGTGCAGTTAAAAATTCAATAATTGCCTTTGTGTTTTGGGCTTGACGGTCCAGACGAATGGCAAGTGTTTTAATACCTCTAATCAAGGAATATGCATCAAATGGACTTAGAATTGCGCCTTGATTTATTTGATAAAAACGAATTTTATCTGCCAGGCTCGCATCATTTGTTGTAACTAAGCCAGCAATCACATCAGCGTGCCCGCCAAAATATTTTGTTGCTGAATAAATGACAAGATCTGCACCAAGTTCGAGCGGCCTTTGATAATAGGGAGTCAAAAAAGTATTATCAACAGCGACAATTGCCCCCTGCTGATGAGCAAGCCGACTGACTCTTGCAATATCTGTGACGCGTAGCAGTGGATTTGAGGGTGTTTCAATAAAAATACCCTTGATATTTTTTGAAAAATGCGCTGTACTCAGCTCATTCAAGTCATCAATTAACTCGTAATCAATCTGATATTGCGGTAAATATGTTTTAAGATAAGAAAATGTACCACCATAAATATTACTGTTAATTAAAATTTTATCTCCTGGCTGAAATAGGCTAAAAAAAGCGCTACTAGCTGCCATTCCTGAAGCAAAGGAAAAGGCAAATTCGGATTGCTCAAGCCTTGCTACGAGTGTTTCTAATTGAGTTCTGGTTGGATTATGTGCTCTTGAATATTGATAAGCACCAAATTCCTCTAATCCAGCCTGAGCATAGGTAGTTGTTAAAAAAATTGGTGGTACAACGGCATGCTGCGGATTTTCCTTTGATGAAATACCAGTTACTACAAGCGTATCGATTTCCATAAAATCATCCTTTTCTATAAAGCTGATACGACCATTTAGCATCGTACAAATTTAGGGAAATTTAGATAAAATGATTTTTATTTTTACTAAATTTCATCTAATTTGCTAGATGCTGGTCGTTAAAGCCAGATTGTCTATAAAGCTGATACGACCGTTTAGCATCGTACAAATTTAGGGAAATTTAGATGAAATGATTTTTATTTTTACTAAATTTCATCTAATTTGCTAGATGCTGGTCGTTAAAGCTACAATAAACCCTTATTTAGAATTAAATTCTGCTTCTGTCGGTACAAAATCGCCAGAAAAATATGTTTCACTTAGTTTTTTCAAAGTACCATCTTCACGTACCGCTTCTATACGCTCATTAACATACTTAACCAATTTTTCACCACTTTCATTTTTCGGGAAAATGTAATAGCTAAATGCAGATCGATCCTTAACCGCATCCTCTGGTAATTCAATTACCTTCAAATCCTTATCTAAGCCGTGCGATTCTAAAGTATATTTTGCGATAATTGCACTTTCAAGCTTAAAATCCGATTTACCATCAGCCACGTCTTGAAATTGTAAGGATAAGTCCTTGTCAGTATAATTGAGAGTAACTGGGTTATCAGCGTGCGTCTCATTATATTTTTGAATGATAATAGAATAGCTAACAGCAGCTTCGCCAGTTGTTGTTAATCCAGCAATGTCATCAATGCTGTCTATTGTTGAATCCTTTGGAACGACCAATCCCAATGGATTACGATAAACTGGTTTTGAAAATAGATATTTTTCTTCTCGTTCCGCCGTCTTTGAAAAGGCATTTGCGCCGATTTGATAACGATCTGTATCTACACCAGCTAGAACAGATTCAAATTCTCCCTTTTGGAAATCTACTGTATACTCGTCACTGCCCTTAAAAATAGCGCGTAATGAATCGATATCAAATCCTTTTAATTTCCCATTATCGTCCTCATAGGTATAGGGTCTCGGATAAGCACCCGTCCCTACTAAAACAGTTTCTTTATTCGTTTCTGCAGTTTCTGCTGCTTCTTTATTAGTACATCCTGTTACAATTAAGGCTACTGCAAAAATACAACCGAATAATAAAATACCTTTTCTAAATAGTCCCTTTTTCATAATTTCTCCTTTTCTCATCCATTCTGAATTTTTAAATATTAGTTATATGCCTCTGCATCGGGAACAAAATCACCAGCAAAGAATTTTTCGGAAAGTGACTTCAGCGTACCATCCCTTCGTAATTCATTAAGTGCCTGATTGGCTTGCTCTTGTAATTTTTTTCCCGCTTTATCCTTTGAAAAAACAAAATACTCATAACCATCATGCGTATCCTGTGTTTCGGATTCAATATTTTGCACACTTAAATCAATGCCTTGATCCTGAATAATCGTTTTTAATGAAATCGCATCATATAAAATAAAATCAATCTTACCAGATTCAACATCTAATAAACGGCTTGCAATTGGGTAATTTGCATCGACGTATTGTAATATTGATTGATTGTTTGGATTATTTTCATTATATGTTTGAAGTGTTTTAGTGAAATTGGCTGTTGGTAGAACTTCTGTTGTTTTGCCAGCTAAATCAGATAATTTTACAGCCTTAACATCCTTTTTAGTAGCGACAGCATTATTTGATTTGGACAATGGATAAGAAAAATAGTACTTATCCGCACGCCCTTCATTATAGCCAATATCATTTGCAACGACTTGATATCTGCCAGTATCAAGTCCTGCCAAAGTTGAATCAAAATCAGTTACAATAATTTCAACCTCATAACCAGCCTTGGTAAAAACTTGACGTGCAACCTCAATGTCATAGCCTGTAACATTTTCACCATCAGAATAAGTAAACGGTTTAGTGTCAGCATCAGTTGCAATCGTAATTTTTGGCTTATCACTAATCGTTGATTTTTTGCTACAGCTAATTAGTGAAAAGCTAAATACAAAAATCAGTAAACTCATGAAAACCTTTAAAGCTTTTTTCAATTGTTTCTCCCTTAATCATTAAATTTTTCTCTGTCATGCTTTTGATTCCAGACCGAAATATCTGGTCCCTTGGCTAAAATTTGATAAGGATTATTAGCGTGATTGCCTAATTGATAGCCTCGTTTAATCGCATCAAAATTTGTCGTACTACCAAAGCCCTCAGTTTGATACAGGTCTTTTGCGTAATTCCATAAATTGGGAAAATCAATAAGACGATTGCGATTAACTCGGAATACTGAATAATATGCCACATCAAATCTAGCTAGGGTAACATATAGCCGAATGTCAGAGTCAGTCAATTGATTACCAAATAAATAGCGACCTTTCGACAATCGCTCTTCCAATTCATCTAAGCGCTTAAAAAGCTGGTCATAAGCCTTCTCATAAGCTGCTTGCGAATGCGCAAAACCAGCTTTATAAACACCGTTATTAATATCATGAAAGATAACCTCATTCAATTCATCAATTTCTTTTCTTAACTGCACTGGATATAAGTCAGGTGCGCCAGACTTGTGAAAGGGTTTAAATGCATCTTCTAAATAATTAGTTAATCTAAAATAATCATTATTAACAACTTTTCTAGTCTTAACATCTACCACAGTCGGTACAGTCGCACGACCGTCATAGTCAGGATCTGTTTCCAAATAGATTTCCGGTAAATATCGAATGTCTAAAATCGGATCTACACCATCAGCATCTAATGAAAATTCCCAGCCCTGAGTAGTTCTTACTGGACTTGCGGTGCCTAATGAAATCACGTCTTGCAAGCCTAATAATTCCCGAGCAATCACTGAACGATGCGCCCATGGACATATTTCTGCCCAAAGTAAGCGGTAACGACCAGCTTCAACTGGTAATTCTCCTGCACCATGACCAAACGCTGTGGTAAAACGATTTTTTTGACGGTTAAAGGAACCATCCTTTGTTATTTCATGCTCAGATTCATGTGTTGAAACGTGTTTTAAATCTACCATTTCTTACTCCATTCTATAATTTAGACTAATTGCTTTTCTGTATAAACTGTTTGAATTTCAGCATTATCACTGATTAATGTACCAATTTGATAACCTAGGCTTCGATAAAATTCGACCGCGCTAAGCTGTGACGTAATTACAATCTTTTTAAATCCCAATTCCAAAATCCACTCCTCTGCCGCTTCAATCAATTGACGACCAAAGCCGTGCCCTTGAAATTTTGGTGAGACAGCAACTCGTTCAATTTTGGCATATGCTTTATTGGTAAAATTTAGTCGTGCTGTTGCGATTGGCGCCTGCTCATTTCGGATTAAGAGATAGGGATAGGTTTGACCAAATTGCTCATCAAATTCTGACTCTTGAGGAATACCTTGTCCAATAACCGATGCCTGATAACGAATTCGATAAACATCGAATACCTCAGCGGTGCTCTTAACGCGTATAACTGTCATTTTTTCACCTTCACTCTATCTATTAGTTGATCTAATACCTTGAAAAACCTTTCGTTTTCAGAATGTTTACCTATTGTCACTCGAACCCATTGATCATAGCCATATTCTTTACCACCACGAACTAAAAGATGATTTGTTTGAAAAAAAGCAACGACTTCTTCAGAATCCAATTCAAAATTTATCATAATAAAATTAGCTACCGATGGGATAAATCGAATTTGGCGCTTTGACAGCTCATCGTAATAATACTTTTTTTCGACATTAACAGCCTGTTGAACATATTGATAATGAGTCCTATCCTTCAAGCTTGTTCTTGCAGCGGCTAAAGCTAAACGATTGGTATTTGGCGGGATTTTGAACGAAAACAATTGTTCAATAATAGAATTATCTGCAAGTGCATAGCCAACACGAAGGCCTGCCAAACCATGTATTTTGGAAAATGTCCTTAGAATAATTAATTTTTTATATTTATGGATTAATTTAGCAACAGAATAATTCTCATTCGTTGTGACAAAATCAATATACGCCTCATCGACAACAACTAAGCTATTTTCAGGTATTTCCTTTAAAAAATCATTTAGCTCATGATATGAAAAATATGTACCGGTTGGATTATTAGGATTGCATAACCAAATAAGCTTTACATCGCTGTCAACCTGCTCAATAAGCTGTCTTAGCGGAAATGCGTGCTCTTTTAAGGCAATTTCTTTAACTTTCGCACCAACAAGCAAGCTAGCAGCTCGATACCAAGCAAAGGTGGGCGTAGCCGTTAGGCTTATTGAAGTCGAATCAAGAAACACCTGCGCAATGAGTGAAATTAATTCAAATGAACCATTACCAACAAGGATATTATCTGGTAAAACTTGATGATAATGTGCTAACTCAGTCCTCAAGGGCTCACCAAAGACATTAGTATAGATATAGCTTTCTGAAATAGCCTGATTGATTGCACCTGGTACCTGTTTTGAAAATCCAAAGTTATTTTCGTTACGATCAAGTTGAATAAATAATTGCTCCTTACTCTCGTTACTATCTTTTAATTCACGTTTGATATACTTGTTTTCTAATCCTTGCAAAGTATTTTTTATTTGTATCTCACCCATTTTGCACCAACCATTTCTCAATTCTTTGATTTGCTTGAATTATACCTTCTGCGATTTCTTCTTGGCTTGCTGCTAAATTTAAGGCTAAAAGCTGTTCCCTCCGATTTTCCCATATATGCTTAGCGATCAATTGAACCTCTTGATCAGTGATACCTAAATCTTGCAATGTCAGAACATTATTAAAATGTTTGAATAATGCTAAGGTTTCTTGCCATTCCACTTCATCGGCTCGTTCTAAATACTTTTGAATTAATAAACCAAACCCAACCTTTTCCCCATGTAAATAGCGATTTGAATTGATAATCTGTGTAGAGGCATCATAAAATGGGTGAGCAATTCCTTGATACAATTTACCCGATTCCAAGCTCCCTGTTAATCCTGCTTGAAAAATAATGGCATCAATTACAGCCTGAGCATTTTCATTATAAATACCATCTGCCGCCTCACTAAGTGCCAAGTCAGTTTGTCTTTTTAAAATAGAAAATGCCTCTTTTGCAATGCTGACAACAGTTTTTAGTGAAGCATCTGCTGGATTGGCATGTTTTAGATAGGGTGAGATTTCATACCACTTGGCAAAAGTATCAATCACTCCTGAAAATAAGTAACGCTTAGATGCAGAAAAGATAACTCTTAAATCGACTAAGACATACACAGGGCAGCTTTGATTAAAATAAGCAGTCTGATATATCCCCCTATCATCATAAACAATTGAAACTGCCGCCCAAGAGGCACAGGTTGCAGCAATTGTTGGTACAGCAATCACAGGTATTTCGGCATAGCTCCCGGCTATTTTCGCCGTATCTATTATTTGACCACCACCTAATGCAATAATTGCTTGGATTTGATTCGTCTTTGCAAAGGTTGATAAGCTTTGGGCATTGTCGAAGGTTGGAAAACCTGAAAATATAAATTTTTTCCAGCTGATTTCATTTTTATCAAGACTAGCTTCAAATTGAGCTTGAAAACGTGTAAAGCCATTGCTAGATGAAATAATAACGATACGATCGCCATACTTTTTGACATAATTGCCTAAATCACTTAATATGCTCTCACGAACAATATATTCATTTGGAGTCCTAATTTTCAATGCATATCTCCTCTCTCTTGGTTTGATTCATTAAAACATGAACTAGTTACCGATGAATAATATATAAAAATAATCATGTGATAGATTTTCCATCTTTTAACCGCCTCAAAATTTTGTTATTTAATTGATTCATTAGCAAAATGCAATTTATTATTTTTTAAACCGTTTATGATATCGCATTTTTATCAAAAAGATAATTTTTGTCTATCAATAAGATGCTTGCTGAAAACAAAAAAACGATAACAAAAAGCTATCGTTTTAAAGTATTATTTTAATTTTTATTTATCTTGAAATGATAAAAAATCTTATTCTAAAATGAAATCTCCTTTATATTTGCAAAAGCATTTTCGCAATAGAGGCACACAAACTACAGCATTCTATGTAGTTTGGGCAAGCCAAAAGGGCAGTCGTCCGAAGACGGCTGCCTAATAATCTATTGATTATTTTAGTAAAATCAGTATCAGCTACTGGTCATCGTCGCAGACTGACCGTTTGAAATCAATTCGTAATATTGTACCTGAAAGAAGATCCGCTTTTTGATAATCTGCCAGCCAGCCTGATTTAAAAGTGATTTCAATTCCTTGACCGAATAAACCTTAACGTCACCCTCTTGATTATATTTATCAATATATTGGTTATACAAGTTCAGAAATATCGGAATATTAATTTCTGCAATAATAAGCCGCCCACCCTTGCGCAAAACTCGTCTGGCCTCTTCAAGGAAAACATCAGGCGCTGGAAAATGGTGAAAGCTAGCCGAACAAATCAAAACATTGAAAAAATCATCTGGGAATGGGAGCTTTAAAGCACTCCCCTGATAAAATTTGAATTGAGGATAATTTTTCCGAGCAATCTCGATAAATTGCTCAGAAATATCAATTCCATAGCCGTTAATAATTCGCTTTCGATTCAAAAATGCTAACAATCGTCCATTCGCACACCCGACATCTAACACCCGCTCACCAGAATTAATTGCTAGCTCATGTGTAATTAGCTTTTTAAATGGATAGCTAAATAGACCATCCATTGAATAATCAAAACGATCTGCGATCTTATTGTAGTACGCTTGACTTAACTTTTCATAATCTTTCATAAAATTACCTCACGATTCAACTATTCTTGAGTATAAACCGCTTCAATTTCAGCTACAAAAACTTCATGAAAATCATGCTCTGGATAATATTTTGTCGTTAAATCATCAAAAAGAAATGAGTCCGGCTCTAATTGATCGTGATATAGCTTCTTGACGATAAAAATGTAATTAGCCTCTTTAAAGCTAATTGTTTGCTCAATTTCAATTGGCTGCAAATTGGCTTCAGTAATTTTATCCGGCTTTTCACGTCCAGAAACCTTACCTAGATAATTTAAATCCTTTCGATGACTAGCGTCAAAAAAAGATAAGCTAAAATGAGTAAACTGATTAATAAATTCCTTAGTATAACGTTGTGGTCGAATATACACCGTCACGATATTCTTATGCCAGAGAACCCCCATCGTTCCCCAACTCGCAGTCATTGTATTACAATTTTTTATCGAATCACCAGCAGTTATCAAAAACCATTCCTTACCGATTTTTGTGAAAGGATTGAAATTCAATTGATCAATTTTAACCTTTTTTAAAGTCATTCAAGTATCCCCTTTTTCTATCTCCAAAAATATTATTAATAGATTTTCAATTAGCTTTAGCTTAAATTGAGGCGTCAACTAACTATTACTATCTTAACTTTATCCCACAAATTAAGCTATAGTTTTATCGTTTTTTTAATTAATTAAAAATTCATTAATTAATACTCTGGATGAATCAAAGATCAATATCTAAACAAGCTCACTACGATATTTCTGCCATAACTGAATCAAGCTTTGAGTGGTCAAGAAAATGTCTTCTGCTGTTGTAATGGCCGAAACAACAAACCAGCCTGCTACCTGAGTTTTTGCAAGTGCTTCAAGGTCTGCTTCTTTAATCCCACCACCCGCAACGAGCGGCAGCTCTGATTTTAATGCCAAGCTAGCAATCCCTTGTACACCTTGAACATAGCCATGTCCGCAGTCTATTTTTGTCGGTGTTGCATGAATTGGTCCTGCACCAATATAATCAATCGTCTTAATAAATTCTCGATTTGCAGCCAAAACTAAATCTAATGAATCACAGGTCAGTCCAATAATTGCCGCTTCGCCTAATAATTTTCGAGCAATTTTAGGTGAGATATCATCTTGTCCAATATGTATCCCATCAACCTGAGCACCAAGTTCCTTGGCAGCCAAAACGACATCAAGACGATCATTTATTACAAACTTAACTGATTTTTTATTCTCTTGATTAAATTGAGTCACGATTTGAGCAATTGCTACTGCTGATTCAATAAAATCACGTGTAGCTAAATGCTTTTCTCTCAGCTGTAAAAATGTAATACCGCCCTCTAGGGCGGCGCAGACAACATCAGATAGAGGACGCCCGAGGGTATTTTCTGAACCGATAATAAGATAGGCGGTTAAATCAAATGATTTAGGCATGCTTAGCCTCCGACTCATCAACATATTCTGTATAATCCAAGCTATTGAATAAATTTGACTTATGTGTCAGCTGATAAAGGCTATCAATAAATGCAACCTTAAAGCTTGCAGGACCCTTGGCAACTAAACGAGCTTCATTTTGTGCAAGATTATAAATCAAAGTTCCCGTTAATGCTGCTACCAAGGGGGATGTAACCGTTAAGTAGGCCGCACAAACACCTGCCAAAGAACAGCCAAAACCAGTCACCTTGGTTGCTAATGCATTTCCACCATTAATTCGGAAAATTTTAATACCATCAGTCACTAAATCAATCGCTCCTGAAACGGCAACAGCACCTCCTGTGTATTTCGCAATGGCAATGGCAGCTGATTTTGCGCTATCAACCGCATCAGCTGACTCAACACCTTTTGGTCCCTGACTGTTTTCATCACTTAATCCCCATAATTTGGCAACAGCAATAATTTCTGAAGCATTGCCACGAAATAATGCAGGCTTTGAATTTTTTAGCTGAATAATCAGCTCATCGCTTTTCATACCTAAACCAACTGCAACCGGATCGACACAGAGTGGCACATCAGCTGAAGCTCCTGCTTGAATTGCCTCTGGAATTGAAATCAGACGCTCATCTGATAAAGTCCCCATATTGATATAGGTTGCCCTAGAAAATTGCGTAAGTAAGGCTGAATCACCAGTAAATTCGGTCATTGCTGCTGCCGCACCGACAGCTAATTGGGCATTTGCGACAAAATCAACCGTAACACTATTAGTAATTGAATGAACCATTGGATTTTCCACACAGACTGCGGTGATTGCCTTTTGAACAGCATCATACATAAATAAGCCTCTTTCCATAAATAATTTTATCAACTTTTGAATCCATAACTAACCATTGCACCAAAACTTACCTTGAATCATGAAGGCATGCTTTACTCATTTCAACAATTTCTAAGTCAATAGCTGCCCAATGATTAGTTGGCCCATGATCATGACCGACTGAAATTGCTTGACTAATGGCTGCATAAATGAAAGCCTTAGCAATCTTAACGGCCATTTTAACTGGGGTTCCCTTAGCCAGCTCAGCAACGATGCATGAAGCAAAAGTATCGCCCGTCCCATGAGTTCGTAAAGTATCGATTCTAGGTGTCTGATACCACATTTCACTACCGTCAGCAAAAAGTACGAAATCAGAGGCTAACGAATCCTGACTGTGACCGCCCTTAATAATCACCTGATTAGCCCCTAGACGCTTTAAATCATAAGCCGCCTGAATTATTGCCTTTTCAGTATTTATTGAGTAACCAACTAATGCTTCCGCCTCAGGTATATTTGGCGTTACAAGTTCTGCAATCGGCAGCAAATCATTTTTAACCGCATCAATCGCCGATGGACTCAATAAACGACTACCACCCTTGGCAACCATCACTGGATCAACAACTAATGGTCCAAAATTAACCCTCTGATAATTTTCAACAACAGCTTGAACGATTTCAGCAGTTGCAAGCATCCCCGTTTTACAAGCGCCAAGCTCAAAATCGGCAGCCAACGCCTCAAATTGTTCAGTGATAAAACGAGGTGGTATCTCGTAGACACCTTTCACACCATATGTATTTTGGGCAGTTAGTGCCGTAATAATTGACATTCCGAAAACCTGACGTGCCTGAAAGGTTTTCAAATCGGCTTGAATACCTGCACCACCACCAGAATCAGAGCCAGCAATGGTCAGAGCCTGTGGCGTTTGATTAATCTCCATATTGAATCCCTACCTCCACTTGATTTAGCGAATCCCACTTTTCCTGCTGAATTGACATTTCCCAAAAATTATATTCATAAATACTGCTTTTGATAAAGGCTTGTTCAGCAGAAATCAAGCTAGCTTCACTGGCATTTTCAGCCAATTGATTAACTACTGAACAATAATCATTAATAAAATCCATCATTTCATCATCACCATAAGTATCCAGCCAGGACTGATAGATTGGTTCAGGGCTTTTTTTATTTTTAAAGCGTTGCCCTATTTCTGTATAAAGCCATGCACATGGTAAAAGGCTTGTTAAAACAGCTAGCTCATCTTGCTCAACAAATTGACGATAGATATGTGATACGTAAGCATAGTTTGTTGGCGCAATTTCCATCGCTTGTAGCTCGCTTGCTTTAATTTCTAAAGCTTCAAAGAACGATTCCCGGACACTTATTTCACCTGCCGCCAAGCTTTCATTACCTTCCAACATTAATTGTTTAACTGCTTTATCCTTTGTTTTCATCGCTAGTCGATAATGCGCCTTAGCGAAATGCGCTAAATAATAATGATCTTGAATTAAGTAAAAACGAAAAATATTTGGCTCCAGTGTACCATCAACGAGCTGTTGAATGAATGGATGCTTAAAGCTTTTTTCCCACCAATAATCGACACCCTTCCTTAAATCTTCAGTATATGACATTCAATCAATCCTCCAAAATTAATATTCATCGAATTATAGGCTCAACTAGATTTTACGCTAAAAATAATCCTATTCCTTTGCCAATAATCTAGCCTTAACGGCGTGAAATACTCAGTACAAGAAAAAATTATTTATGTGAGCAAACGCCATTAAAATTTTATTTAGTCTTATTATCAGCTGTGCAAGTGAGTTCTCTCAGCCTTTTAAATAATCTAGCTTCGAGTGCTTGACAACGCGCTCATGAGACATTCTTTTATCATCGATAAGTCAACTAAACCAATAAATTGCTAAGCAATTTTCCTGAAGCTTAGTGAGTTTAGCAATGACAAAAAGCCAGTACAGTTACTGTACTGGCGGCATGATTTAAGTATACTTTAAGAAAGCCTAGCCCTTGGCTAAACAATTTCAATTACTATACTCCCTTCGCTAGTTCTAACTAGATCAGGTTCAATGGGTATTATCTCAGCTATGTAGCACCCCAGACAGTCTATAATCAATGTGACTTCATCTTAACATAAAATTATTAAAAATGTTAGCATCTATTGCATAAAAAAAGCTATTCGATTAATTTTCTCTCCTTCATACAACTTTACTTTCTTGTATTTAGCGAATGATCAATCAGTCGAATAGCCTAATGATTAAGGAGTGCTTCAAATCCCCACCACTTTCAATAATATGTTCACCAAAGGATTTTTATAAACAACCTTGGTATTTACAGTCAAACAATTACTTTGACTGTTCGGGAATTCTTATACCCCTTACAATTTATATTATAGCACATTTTAAAATAAATGCAAGCGTTTTCATTAAAAATTTTAAAGTAACAAAAAGACCATCCAATAAGCTAATTTCATTCCGACGTGATTTTATTACTTACACGAATGATTAACCTATCAGATGGCTCTTTGTTGAACATAAGGCGTTCTTCAAATTCCCACCACTTTCTCTATCTTCTCTTCCATATCAGATATCGCTCCTGGATGTTACATCTGATATCTCTCGCAGCCACCTGCTTTAAGGTTTCTTCTAACTGCCTTTTTGTTTGGGAATCCTAACCCCTTACACTTTGTATTATAGCATATTCCAGTATAATTGCAAGCGTTTTCAAAAATGTTTTTTATTTCTTTAATATAAAAAAATACCTCTCACAATTACGCAAGAGGTATCTTCTATTTTAAAATTAAACTAAATCATCTGCTTCAAAATGACTCGCATAGTCCTGCACATCAGCAAGCTCTGCTTCAATATCCGAAATAGATGGGATTGTTTCTACTTTAGCTTCTGGCTCAATATTGCGATAGCGACGCATACCAGTACCAGCAGGAATAATCTTACCAATGATAACATTTTCCTTCAAGCCTAGTAAGTGATCCTTCTTACCTCGAATTGCGGCATCAGTCAAGACACGTGTTGTTTCTTGGAAGGATGCTGCTGATAAGAATGAATTCGTTTCAAGTGACGCCTTGGTAATACCAAGTAATACTGGACGTGCTGTTGCAGGTGTCACACCAGAAATCAAGGTTTCATGGTTAGCATCTGTAAAGTCAGAAATATCCATTAAGGTACCCGGTAGGATATCTGTATCACCTGGATCCATAACACGTACCTTGCGCAGCATTTGACGAACCATTACTTCGATATGCTTATCGCCGATTTCAACCCCTTGCATCCGGTAAACCTTTTGAACCTCTGCAAGTAAGTAATTTTCAACGGATAAGACATCACGAATTTCAAGCAAATGCTTAGGCTCAATTGACCCTTCGGTTAATGGCGTACCACGATGGATAAAGTCACCAACAGCCACCTTCATACGTGAAGTATAAGGCACAGTATAAGTTCTTTCATCTGTCTTACCCTTAACCGTCACTTCCTTAGTCCGAGTTGAAGCTTCTTCTGTAATATCCGTTACTTCACCAGTAACTTCAGTTACGACTGCTTCCCCTTTCGGATTACGCGCTTCAAAGATTTCTTGAATACGAGGTAAACCTTGAGTAATATCATCTCCGGCAACCCCACCTGTATGGAAGGTACGCATCGTTAACTGAGTACCCGGTTCACCAATTGATTGTGCAGCAATCGTACCAACTGTTTCGCCAACCTCAACCGCATCACCTGTTGCTAGGTTCATACCATAACAATGCTTACATACACCATGACGTGTATTACAAGTAAATACTGAACGAATGGTTACTTCTTCGATACCGGCATCAATAATATCCTTAGCGATTGCTTCAGTAATCAATTGATCAGCACCAATAATCACTTCATCTGTTTTTGGATCGATAACTGCCTTACGTGTATAACGACCAATTAAGCGTTCTTCAAGTGCTTCAATAATTTCATTACCATTTCTGATTGTCGAAATCACCAAGCCACGATCGGTGCCACAGTCATCCTCACGGATAATTACATCCTGTGCCACATCTACTAAACGACGGGTTAAGTAACCTGAATCGGCTGTCTTAAGGGCGGTATCGGTCATTCCTTTACGCGCACCATGAGTAGACAAGAACATTTCTAATACTGAAAGACCTTCACGGAAGTTTGAGATAATCGGTAATTCCATAATCCGACCATTTGGCGCTGCCATCAAACCACGCATACCAGCAAGCTGCGTAAAGTTGGAAATATTACCACGGGCTCCAGAGTCACTCATCATAAAGATAGGATTTTTGGCATCCATTGTGTCTAACAAGTTTTGTTGAATTTTATCCTTTGCATCATTCCATACGCCAATAACTGCCTCATAACGTTCATCATCGGTAATTAAACCACGACGGAATTGCTTAGAAATTTTTTCAACACGATCATGCGCAGCATCAATAATTTCATTTTTACGATTGGCGACAGAAATATCAGCAATCCCCACTGTCAAACCAGCGTGTGTTGAATGATGATAACCTAAGTCCTTCATTCTATCAAGCATTTCAGAAGTTTCGGTTGTCTTAAAGCGTTTGAATACTTCTGCAATGATATTTCCAAGATTTTTCTTCTTAAATGGTTGAACTAAAGGCTGTGCTTCGATAAATGTTTTAATGTCACCACCAGCTTCAACGAAGTATTTATCAGGTGTTTTATCCGTCAAATTACTGTCAGTTGGCTCATTTAAGTACGGAAACTCAGGTGGCATAATTTCATTGAAAATAATTTTACCGACAGTTGTCGTTAAAATCTTACCTTTTTGAGACTCTGTCCAAGGCTTGTCTAATTGCGTTGTTGAAATCCCAACACGTGTATGTAAATGAACATAGCCATTGCGCCAAGCGATAACTGCTTCGTCCATATTTCTAAAGACCATGCCTTCGCCTTCACGACCTTCTTCTTCCATTGTAAGATAATAGTTACCTAAAACCATATCCTGAGAAGGCGTTACAACTGGCTTACCATCCTTTGGATTTAAGATGTGTTCAGCAGCAAGCATTAAAATACGTGCTTCGGCTTGCGCTTCCTCTGAAAGCGGCACGTGAACAGCCATTTGGTCACCATCGAAATCGGCATTATAGGCTTCACAAACCAAAGGATGCAAACGAATCGCACGACCTTCGATTAGGATTGGCTCAAATGCTTGAATTCCAAGTCTATGCAAAGTAGGTGCTCGGTTAAGTAAAACTGGATGCTCTTTAATCACATCTTCTAAAACATCCCAGATATCATCATCTAAACGTTCAATTTTACGTTTTGCTGCTTTAATATTTTGGGCAAGATCACGTTCTACCAGCTCGTGCATCACAAAGGGCTTGAACAGCTCAATCGCCATTTCCTTTGGTAAACCACATTGATACATTTTAAGGCTTGGACCAACGACGATAACCGAACGACCAGAATAGTCAACCCGTTTACCAAGTAAGTTTTGACGGAAACGACCTTGCTTACCTTTTAGCATATGAGAAAGAGATTTCAAAGGTCGGTTACCCGGACCAGTTACTGGACGACCTCGACGACCATTATCAATCAAGGCATCTACGGCTTCCTGTAGCATCCGTTTTTCATTTTGAACAATGATACCAGGTGCATTTAAGTCTAATAAACGTTTCAAACGGTTATTACGGTTAATTACACGACGATATAAATCATTCAAATCACTTGTTGCAAAACGACCACCCTCAAGCTGTACCATTGGGCGCAAATCTGGTGGAATAAC
This sequence comes from Enterococcus sp. MMGLQ5-1, assembly GCF_013155265.1. Taxonomy (GTDB): domain Bacteria; phylum Bacillota; class Bacilli; order Lactobacillales; family Streptococcaceae; genus MMGLQ5-1. The sequence continues at coordinate 233,186 of NZ_JABJXU010000002.1, forward strand.
TGGAATCACATCCATCACCATCCAGCTTGGTGAATTACCAGATTTTCTAAAGGCATCTAAGATGTCTAAACGGCGAATAGCCTTCGTCCGCTTTTGACCCTGTGCAACCTTTAATTCTTCCTTTAGCTCTGCTACTTCTTTTTCAAGTTCTACATTGTCTAAAAGATCTTTGATGGCTTCTGCACCCATTTTAGCAACAAATGAGCCATAACCAAACTGCTGTAATTTTTCACGATAGTCACGCTCTGAAAGTAATTGCTTTCTTTCAAGACTCGTATCCTTTGGATCAATGACAACATATGAAGCAAAGTAGATGATTTCTTCCAAAGAACGTGGACTCATATCGAGTACAAGCCCCATTCTTGAAGGAATCCCTTTAAAATACCAAATATGTGTGACAGGTGCTGCTAGTTCAATATGCGCCATCCGTTCACGACGAACCTTTGAACGTGTTACTTCAACACCACAGCGATCACAAACAATACCTTTATAACGAATGCGTTTATATTTACCACAAGCACATTCCCAGTCCTTGGTTGGACCAAAGATACGCTCATCAAACAAACCTTCTTTTTCCGGTTTTAAAGTACGATAATTGATTGTTTCAGGCTTTTTCACTTCACCATAACTCCAGCTACGAACCTTCGTAGGAGAAGCCAATCCAATTTGCATACTCTCGAATTTATTCACATCGATCACTTAAGGATTTCCTCCATTCTTTATTCAATGATTACTCAGCAGTTTCAGATGATTCAGCAGGCTTGGCATTTTCAATCTGTGCTGCCTTTAAAGCCTCTTTACGTTTATGCTCTGATGCATATTTTTCAAGTGCATCAACTGTAATTAAATCATCATCATCATCACTCATATCACGTAGCTCAATTTCTTCGTTCTCATTGTTTAAGACACGCATATCAAGTCCTAATGATTGCAATTCCTTAACTAAAACACGGAAACTTTCAGGAACACCCGGCTGTGGAATCCGTTCGCCCTTAACAATTGCTTCATAAGTTTTAACACGACCAACCACGTCATCAGATTTATAAGTTAGAATTTCTTGTAAGATATAGGCAGCACCATATGCTTCTAATGCCCATACTTCCATTTCACCAAAACGTTGGCCACCAAATTGTGCTTTACCACCAAGTGGTTGTTGCGTTACTAATGAGTATGGTCCGATTGAACGTGCATGGAGCTTGTCATCAACCATGTGGTGTAGCTTCATATAGTACATGACACCGACTGACACTCGATTGTCAAAGGCTTCACCAGTCCGACCATCGTATAAAACAGTTTTCGCATCACTTGCCATACCCGCTTCTTTAACAGTTGACCAAACATCATCATCATTTGCACCATCAAAGACTGGTGTTGCGACATGAATCCCTAGACGGCGCGCAGCCATACCCAAATGTAATTCCAATACCTGACCAATATTCATCCGTGAAGGCACCCCTAAAGGATTCAGCATGATATCAACTGGCGTACCATCTGGTAAATATGGCATATCCTCGATTGGCAAGATTCGTGAAACTACCCCTTTATTACCATGACGACCGGCCATTTTATCACCGACATGAATCTTACGTTTTTGGACGATAAAGACACGGACAAGCATATTAATACCGGGTGCTAGCTCATCATTATCCTGACGGGTAAAGATTTTAACATCATGAACAATACCATCGGCACCATGTGGGACACGCAAGGAAGTATCACGTACTTCACGTGCCTTTTCACCAAAAATGGCGTGCAAGAGACGTTCTTCGGCTGATAATTCAGTCACACCCTTAGGTGTTACCTTACCAACTAATAAATCGCCTTCTTTGACCTCAGCACCAATCCGGATAATCCCCATTTCGTCGAGGTTTTTAAGGGCATCATCACCAATATTTGGAATATCGCGTGTGATTTCCTCTGGTCCTAATTTTGTATCACGAGCTTCTGATTCATATTCTTCAATATTAATTGAAGTATAGACATCATCCTTAACTAAGCGTTCACTCATAATAACGGCATCTTCATAGTTGTAGCCTTCCCAAGTCATGAAGGCAACTAATGGATTTTGACCAAGTGCTAGCTCGCCGTTTTCCATTGATGGTCCATCGGCTAAGACGTCACCTTTTTCTACGCGATCGCCCGGACGCACTAAGGTTAATTGATTATAAGAAGTCCCTGAATTTGAACGTCTGAATTTAGTAATTTTATAAACGTCCAAGCCTTGATCATCACGACGGATTCGAACTTCGGCTGCATCGGCATACTCAACCACACCATCTGCATTTGCAATTAAAGCAGCACCAGAGTCATGAGCCGCTTGATATTCAATCCCTGTTCCAACCAATGGCGCAACAGGCTTAATCAAAGGTACCGCTTGACGTTGCATGTTGGCACCCATCAATGCACGGTTTGAGTCATCATTTTCTAAGAATGGAATACAAGCCGTTGCCACAGCAACTACCTGCTTTGGTGAAACGTCCATATAGTCAACATTATCAATATTAACCTCGATATTATTACCTGTTGAACGTGCCATCACTACTTCATTCGCAAATTTCCAGTCCTCTGTAAGTGGCGAATTAGCTTGGGCAACAATATAGTGATCTTCCTCATCAGCGGTCAACCAGTCAATTGTTTTGGTCACTTCGCCAGTTTCACGATTAACCTTACGATATGGCGTTTCAATAAAGCCATATTGATTAATCTTGGCATAAGATGACAATGAGTTAATTAATCCAATATTTGGACCTTCCGGCGTTTCAATCGGACACATCCGACCATAGTGAGAATAATGCACGTCACGCACTTCATAGCCAGCACGATCACGAGTCAAACCACCAGGTCCTAAGGCAGAAAGACGACGCTTATGCGCTAATTCTGATAACGGATTATGCTGATCCATAAATTGTGATAATTGAGAAGAACCAAAGAATTCTTTAATTGAAGCCACAACAGGACGGATATTGATTAATTGCTGTGGTGCAATATTTTCGTTATCCTGAATTGACATTCTTTCACGAACAACACGCTCCATCCGTGATAAACCAATTCTAAATTGATTTTGTAATAGCTCACCAACTGAACGAATGCGACGATTACCTAAATGGTCAATATCATCCACTCTGCCGATACCTTCCATTAAGTTCAAGAAGTAGCTCATTGAAGCTAAAATATCTGCTGGGCGAAGTGTTCTGATTTCGTCACTTGGATAACCGTTACCAATCACATTGACAACTCTTTCAGGATCTTTTGGTGAAATAACCTTAAAGACCTGTACTTCCACTGGATCCGTCACCACAGCATCATTTTCATCTGGGTAATAAGTCACTTGATTTAAGCCATTATCAATCGCTTCAGAAATTTTCTCAATAATGTCGCGTGAGAATACGGTATTCGCTTCTACTAAAATTTCACCAGTTTCTGGATCAATCACAGGCTCAGCAGCAGTCAAGCCTAAAAGGCGAACCTTTAAATCTAATTTTTTATTTACTTTATAACGACCAACGGCAGCAAAGTCATAACGTTTTGGATCAAAGAAACGTGCATTTAAGAGTGTTCTTGAGGATTCAGCTGTTTTTGGCTCACCTGGACGAAGACGCTCATAAATATCCTTCAAGCCTTCAACGACACGTGAATCAGAAGCATTTTTATGTAAATCCTTGGCAATCGTATTTCTAAGTGATTCACTTTCACCTAAAATTTCGATGACTTCATCGTCACCACCAAAGCCTAAAGCACGAACCAAGGTTGATAAAGGAATCTTACGAGTACGGTCAATCCGGACATAAGAAATATCCTTGGCATCTGTTTCCATTTCCAACCATGCGCCACGGTTTGGAATGGTTGTTGAGCCAAAGCCTTCTTTACCATTTTTATCTAATTTACCATGGAAATAAACACCCGGTGAACGGACTAACTGTGATACGATAACGCGCTCGGCACCATTAATAATAAAGGTACCCATGTCTGTCATTAATGGAAAATCACCAAAAAAGACTTCTTGTGTTTTTAACTCACCAGTTTCATGATTGATTAGGCGTAGGGTTACAAAAAGTGGTGCTGAATAATTGGTATCCTTTGCACGCGCTTCTTCAACCGTATACTTTGGTTCCTTTAAATCATAACCAACATACTCTAAAGACATCGTATCAGCGAAATCAGAAATCGGTAAAACATCATTAAACATTTCCGCAATTCCCTTATCTAAGAACCATTGATACGAGTTGGTTTGAATTTCAATCAAATCAGGTAAATCTAAAACTTCACTAATTCTGGCAAAGCTACGTCTGGTACGGTGTTTCCCGAATTTAACGTCATGTCCTGTCAACAAAGTCACTCTCCTTAAAATGCAATATTACAAACGTTACAAAAATATTAAGTTTTGGTTACAAAGCTTAATTGATACTAGCCGAAGGCACAAAAAAAGACAACAGCAAACCTAATTTTAAATTTGCTCTTGTTCTTTTAATAGATGCTATGGACAATAGATCACAGCATCCGACCGACTAACTATGCTCAAATAGTATAACAGATTTATATGTGAAATACAAGAAAAGTCTGATAGTTATCTTATTTTACTGGATTAAAACAAATAAAATGCCAATTTTTCCGAGAAAAACTGGCATTTATGTATATAAGGGCGAATACTATGCGGTTTTCGGTTTATTTCTAAAATAATTTCAAATCTGCATCAGTCAATTTAACTTTTTTAAAGTATTTTGTTGATTAATAATATTTAATCATTATTCATAACCATATAAGTAACGAATGTAGTAATAATTTGAAGTTTTTGGCGTTCCATCTGCCTCTGTTCCCTCTAGGGGTGAAAAATAACGCCTTGCTCTCACTGGATAATCAACCACTAAATCATAATAATAGAATGCTGTGAAACTCAAATAACCAATCAATGCTAATAAAGTAATTATTTTAAAAAATACATTCTGGTGATTGTCAAACCAACTCATTAGCCTGACTGCACCACAAGCGATAAGGATTGGATAAAAAATCTGACTAGCACCGCTCCGTAGTGCATGCGGAAAAGGAGTACTCTCAGCAAGTGCTGCTGTCAAGTTGACAATTAAAATCAGCACTAAGGAAAATGAAAGTAGCATAAATTTATCTTGAAATTTTCGTTCCTGTATCATTTTCAAGTAGCTTAACAAACCAATAAGCAAAGGAATTAATAATCCAAGACCAATCATCCCAAATCTACCTGTTGAGTGCCTTAAAATACCATCTCCAGTCAAAAAAAGAAATGAAAAGTCATATAATCTAAGCAGCTGCTGTAAAAGGTGGATTAGAGAATCAAAAGCCAGCACTGATAACCCTCTTGTATCACCCACTAAAATAAAATGAAACAATGGCAGGCTTAGAAAGAATGGATAAAGGCAGAGAATAACCAGGCTACTTACATTGATTTTAGTAGAGAATAGCAGTGCTGCTAAAAAGAACAGATATGCGACAATCGCAACTAATAGCGCACCATTATAGGTATACGCTGCTAAGATTACACCAGTTGGTATCAAAAATAAATTAATCGAATAACGCAAGTCCTTTTTTGAAACGCTTGTTAAGGCATAGCTTAAGCCTAGAAAGGAAATAGAGAAGTAAAAAGGTACAAATGTATTATCCCAAATCATATTGCCCTGCTGAATGCTCCAAGGCAAGCTTAGCCCGGCTAGACAATAAAAAAATGCAAGCTGTCTACTAAATAGCCGCCGTATAGACAAACCAGTTAGCAAAATACCAATAATAGTCATTAGCTGTGATAACAACCGTAGCTTTAAAATTGAGAAGCCAAACAGTTTAATCCAAAGTGCCGCCATATAAAAATAAGTTCCTTTAGCAAACCCTTGATCTGTTTTAATAAACATAACAGGTAGCCCTAGCGTCCTATTAAAAAAATCATAAAATGCACCAGCTAAGGGTCGCTGACTATCCAAAGCAATCAGCTTAGCTAGTCCGCATCGCGTTGCTTCATCAATATATATATGATTCTTCATGCTAATAACAGAAAAAAGACGCGCAATAATCAGCAATGCCAGCAAAATGACCGGCAGATAGACTTTTGTCCTGTCCTGTCCTGTCCTGTCCTGTCCTGTCCTGTCCTGTCCTGTCCTGTCCTGTCCTGTCCTGTCCTGTCCTGTCCTGTCCTGTCCTGTCCTGTCCTGTCCTGTCCTGTCCTGTCCTGTCCTGTCCATGGTAAATTCATAGCCCGTCCCTTTCAACTTTTTTATCAACTTTTTTAAAAATAATTTTATGCAAATTATCAAATCTTAGCAGACTAAAATGCTGCAACCTACGGTCAAGCACAAATCGCTTGACTTAGCATTTTATTAGCCACCTTTGCATCTACGTCTCATCACCCAGATATAGATTACAAAACCAGACAAACCAAAAATGGCACAGACAACACCGACCTTGAAACCATAAGGTGTATAAACCAGCTTAATATCGTGTCTGCCATCGGGTAATTCAAGTGTAATAACTGCATCCTCAAAGGCAATAATATCAGCTTTTTCACCATCAATATAAGCCCGCCAGCCTCTATCATAAGGAATCGTGGTAAAGAGCACCTGACTATCAGTAGCATTATATGTACCAGTTACCACGCGACCGTCAACCTTTAAATCAACAGCCTTCTCTCGAATTTTTTTCGTATCTGCTGTTACGTTTTTTTCATCAATCAATACCAGCATTGGTTGGTCAATTCGCAAGGGTTGATTATTTTTGGTAATCACCATTCCTACCTCAACCTGCCAAGCTAGCTCTGTATCATTATAACCAACCGGATAAAAGTATCCCGTTTCAGAAGCTAAGCTTGAAAAGCCCACCTGAAGCCCATTTACTAGAAACTGGAGATTGGTAAGCATTTCACCACCTATAACTGCTCTATCAAGTGGGTGAAAATAAAAATAGGCTTGATAGCCAGAGGGAATTTCTGCTTGCCAGCTAATCTTTTTTTCAACATTAGACACAGTTGGCGTAATGATTGTTTCACCTAATGGATTAGTTGAGACAATCACATTGTTTTGTGACTTCAGGCTGACTGGCTCAGTGTGAAAATAACTAGAATCACTAGCTGCTAACTGATGATAAATTTTTGAAATATTTTCCGAATATTCACCAGCCGATAGCTTGAGTAAATAAACCGACCGATCGGTAAGCATTCCTAAAGGTAAGGCGAGCTGATTTTGATAAGCGAGATAGCCTGTGACCTCATCTTTGGCTACTATCGTTAAACCAAACGTGTTTCTTAGCGGTTGAAAGATATAGCGGTTGGCAAACAGATTGTCTGACAATAATAGACCATTATCCATACTCAGGCTAGTCCCTTTAAAACCGTCAATCATTTGATGACTCATATAACCGAGCTGACTTGCAAATTCAACAAACGCTTGATTTTTAATCGAACAATAGCTTGTCAGACTAGAAAAGCTATAGAGTGCGCCAGCAGAAAATAAATTATTGCCCTTAACACGCGAAAATAAATCATTCTCTTTGACTACTTTAGCCTTCAAAGCTTGACTAGATTTCAAATGCGGCATATAGATACTGCGACGCCAATAATCATAAACATACGAGGATGCCTCATTATTTGAACCGCCTCCACCTTCAGTTAAATAAACATTGGCATTATAGCCTAAATCAATAGCTACGAGTAAGGTAAAAATCAATTGAGCTAACTGATAAAAGCGTTGCTGCTTTGAACGCTGAAGATACCTGTAGATAACAAGCCAAGAGACAAATAGCACTACAAGCATTCCAGCAAAGCCAAAGGCAGCTGCCGGATAAAAGCTTGGCTTAGGATTAAAAAAATAAGCTAAGCCAAACAGCGCAATAAAACAGCCGATTGGATAGAATAGTCGCTTTTCAGGCTGAATAAGCCAATAGCCAAGGCCACGTGCTGCTTGATAAATCATGCAAAAAATCAGTAAGTAGCTATAACGAAACGGCAAGCCTGTCGGTGTTTCACCTGCCATCCAAATTAAATTGAGCGGCTGAAGATAGAAGCTCGAAATTAGAAAAAGAATTAGCATAGAAAAACCGATTTTTTCATGCTTTGATATCTCCTTTTGTAAAAAAAAGAGCGGTAACGTAAGCAAAACAATGAGACCTGAAAACAAATATGGAGCCGTTTTATATAATTCTGAACTGTCGCCATCAAAAAATCCCGGTAAGGCTTTGATCAATAGCTCCAAAGGATTCCCCAAGCCTGTCCACAGACTTGAAGCCTTAGAATTAGCAACAAGGTTATGAAAAACATCCAGAACACTGGGCAAGACGATAAACAAAGAAGCCAAGCCACTGGCTAAGGCGGTTACTGAATATGCTAGAATTAAACTCTTTTTAGGTGTCTGCGTTTTTAGCGCAATCAGCTTGATAATAAAGTAGAATAATGAAAAAATACCCAGCATATAGCCCATATAATAATTGGTGATAAATGCTAAGGCATAGCTGAAAAATAAAAAATATGGCTTTTTACCTCGCAAAAGCCATTCAATCCCTAAAAGAATCAATGGCAGAAAAATCTGCGCTTCTTGCCAAGGTAAAATTGACTTGCCATAATAAAGCGTAAACCCATTCATAGCCCAGCACCATGAGAGTGCAAGCTGAAAAACAAGTGGCAGCTTAAAGGTCGTTCGCGCATAAAAGTAAAAGACTAAGCCGGTTAAGCCAATTTTGAGAATATAAGAATAAAGCATCATATCAGGTAAGCTATCAGGCGTTGCAAAGTAGCTTAAAAGTGGAAAAATACCACCAGCATAATAGGCAATCACTGAATAAAAATTCAGGCCACCAGCAAGCGACCACGTCCAAAACAAGCTATCCTTGCCATGTAAGGCACTAGAAAGGTTTGCATAGAAAGGGTAGTACTGCTGTGCTAAATCACCATAGATAAATAGTCTATCCGATCCCCAATAGATTCCCAGTCGAAAAAAAATAATTAAAACCAAAAGTAAGGGTACGAGAAAGGCTAGGATTGCACCTAGCCATAAAGCTTGCCCTTTACTTAATCTCAATCTGGTCAACGCCCACCCCTTCTTTCAACTGATAGTTTCCAATAACAGTGTTTAAATCATTGGCTTTTTTTTTCAAGCTGTAAGCTATTTTCATAGTCTGAAAGGGCACCTTCATCTAGCTCTAGGCGATGAAAAATATACAAGCCCGAATCAAATGTCTTCAGCTCAGAAACTTGATTGATTGAGAGCTCAAAAATGGTCTCACTTAGCACATTATCCGTTGTTTTCAGCTGATAGCTTACACCCTGACCAGCTTCACTTTTATCCTCACTATCTGAGACGATGTACTCCGCAAAAGATTTTTCAGCCTCATTGTCAATGATGACCTGTGCCGTTGCCTCCTTGGCCTGTCTTTGCTGTGCATCGATTGGCTGTCCATTGTCATCGGTCAAAGCAAAATATATATACTCATATTTTGCATAGTTATCACTGTAAAAGGTCTCCGCAGCTTGCTTTTCCTCTGGGGTCATTGCTCGCTTGCCATCAGCTGAAAGATAAACCTGATTGGTTAATATATCCGCTAGCACAATCACCTCGATATATTCATCAACTGCCCTTTCCGTTATATTTTGCTCAGTTAAAAGCTTTTGAAAAGCTTTTTGTCCGCCAAGCGCCTTGATAAAAGTCTTTTTACGATTGGCCGCCTGCTCTTTATCATTTTTCACTTGATACTGATTCGCAAGCTGACGAATTGCAGTCAGTGTTTTAAGACCCTGCACGACATCGGCTGATAACACTACTTCGTAAGTTGCACCATTCGCTTCCTGATTTAGCTCATCCTTGGTTAAAAATTTAGTCGTATTAAATAATGCCTTGCGACTTAAATAGCGCTGAAAATTATAATCCGCAAGCTTGTAGCTTTGATCACTAATCGTGTAAACGACTGCCTGATTATCCTTTTGACTTTTATTAGTGAAGAAAAAATAACCACCGATAGCTAAAATAAAAACACTTAGACTGACAATCGCAATCATTTTTTTTGCTTGGAAAATCTTGGTGTTGGCGGCTCACCCTCCCTTTTAATTCTTTTTTCCTTACGACTTTCATCTTTTAATTTTTGATGTTCTAACATACCCTGTACTCCCTTTTTAAATAAGAATATTTATTTTACCTCGATTTTTCGATACCCCTTGCCATGATGAACATTCAAGGTATCCACAATCGCCTTCATCTCATCAGTCAGCTTTTTTTGACGTAATGTTTCCAAATAGGTTTGATAATATGCCTCATCTAAGGTTAGGCGATTAATAATCACTATACCGCTACCCAAAGTAATTGGAGATGAAATTTGGTTTGGCTCTGTAGCAAATACCGCTTGACTTAAAGTATCGGACGAACCAGCATTTTCCAAATAAATTGGATTACCTGCGTTTTCATAATCTTCAGTTTTCTCTTTGGCAAGCGTTTGAAAATTTTCGATTGTTAATTGACTAGCAAGTTCCTCTGCTAGTACACTCTTAGCTTCGAGTTCACTAGCAGAAAGCGCCTCCCCAGAGTCATCAGTCAACTTGAATAGAATGTAACTAATTTTGGCAATATTTTTTGGATAGGATTTTGCCGCATCTGCTAATTCAGCTTCTGACAAATCTGCTGTCTTACCTGCACTAAAAACTTTCTCTTTAATTTTTTGATATAAAATATCGGATTGATAGTATTGAGTCAACGTTTGATTGTCAGTTTCGTTATCTTTTAAAAATTTTTTATATTTTGTATTACCACCAACTTGTTTAATAAAAGCATCACGATTCATAATCGCGCTTTTTTTATCCCCTTCTGTCAAGATAATTTTGTATTTCGAAGCAAGTAATCTCACTGCTGTTTGAACCTTTAAATTCTGCTCAATTTTATCCTCAATCAAAATGCGGACTGACGTTTGACCATCAGGTCTCGCCTCAAGTTCAGCAATTGAAAGGTTTGTTGTCTTATTGACGACCTCACTTCTTGCTAAATAGCGTTGAAAATTAAAGTCTTTTAAACTATATTGGTCTTCATCAATCTGATAGACTGTTGGACTGCCACCGAAAATCAACATAATGACTACTACTCCAGTGATAAGAATTAACATTAGAGTAGAAATAGTAATTAATCGTTTTTTTCTAGTGTTAAAATATTTTTTCAAAGATTTCTCCTTATTCATGAAGCCTATATATTAAAAATATTTATACTAATATTAAGAAGATGGTGGTGTAACTTCCGTTAGATTATATTTAACGACAAATTTCAAACCACTTACAAGGTTGCCTGTTGTCGTAATCTGAGTTGCTCCATCAGCATTGAGCTGACCAATTAAAGCATTGACTGCAGCATAAACATCAGTCTTAGTAGCATAGCCATAGGTGTTGGTAGAAAGTGCTGTTGTTAAACTGTTAATACTGTTAGTATTGGTATTGATATCATTCTGTACAGTTGTAAGAGCACTGTTAGTGCTACTCTGTGCAGTTTCAAGAGCAGTGTTGGTATTAATGTTGATAATGTTCTGTGCAGTTTCAAGAGCACCGTTGGTATTAGTGTTGATAGTATTCTGTGCAGTTGTAAGCGCAGAAGAAAGACTAATGATTCCACTATTTGCCGTATTAACGTTAGCATATAAGGTACTAACGTTAGACTTAGTTAAGTTTTTAGCATTTAAAGCGGCCTGAGCTTGTATGCTTAGATTGGCACTGATGGAAGACTGACTACCTCTTAATTCCGTAAGAATACTACTTAAACTAGCATTTGTATTATCATTGACCTTGGTAATACCTGTATTCGTATTATCATTGACCTTGGTAATACCTGTATTCGTATTATCATTGACCTTGGTAATACCTGCATTTGTATTATCATTGACCTTGGTAATACCTGTATTCGTATTATCATTGACCTTGGTAATACCTGCATTTGTATTATCATTGACCTTGGTAATACCCGCATTCGTATTATCATTGACCTTGGTAATACCTGTATTCGTATTATCATTGACCTTGGTAATACCTGCATTTGTATTATCATTGACCTTGGTAATACCCGCATTCGTATTCGTGTTAACCGAGTTCACAGTACTGTCCGCTTGCGTATTGGTATTCGTATTAACTGAGGCAACACCGTCATTCGTATTCGTGTTTACTGAGTTCACAGTCGAGTTAGCTTGCGTATTGGTGTTCGTATTTACCGAGACAACACCGTCATTGGTATTCGTGTTGATATCGCCCGCACGACCGTTGACATTGCCATTAATCGAGGCAACACCATCATTCGTATTGCCATTGATTATCTCACCAACCGAATTCGTATTCGTATTAACTGAGACAACACCATCATTCGTATTGCCATTGATTATCTCACCAACCGAATTGGTGTTCGTATTAACTGAGACAACACCGGCATTCGTATTTGTGTTGATATCGCCTGCACGACCGTTGACATTGCCATTAATAGAATCAACACCGTCATTCGTATTCGTGTTAACCGAGTTCACAGTCGAGTTAGCTTGCGTATTGGTATTCGTGTTAACTGAATCAACACCGTTATTCGTATTTGTGTTTACTGAGTTCACAGTCGAGTTGGCTTGCGTATTGGTATTTGCATTTACTGAGACAACACCGTCATTCGTATTCGTATTTACTGAATCAACACCAGCATTCGTATTGCCATTGATTATCTCACCAACCACATTGGTGTTCATGTTGATATCACCTGCACGACCGTTGACGTTTTCGTTAACTGCACCGATACCTAAATTTGTATTGCTGTTGATATCATTTGCTCGACTATTAGTATTTCTATTTATAATTCTAGCTGCAGTAGCTACCGTCAAATCGGTATTATTATTAATACTGGAAACCGCTGTCGCAACCTGCTGATTTGTATTCTGATTTACTGCAAGCCTTGCAGCTTCAGCCTGTGTATTGACATTCTCGTTAACCTCAACGACTGACTGTCCTAGCTGAGCTGCTAAAGTTTCAATTCCTTGTTCTGTGGTCGATTGTAATTTTTCAACATCGGCATCAATTTCCGCCAAACCATAATCACTATTCGTCAGATAGCCAGAAAGAGTTGTTAAAAGCCGATTCGTATCATTCTGAACTGCCTGCTTAAGCTGAGCAATTTCATCTGTAATCGTCTGACGCGTTGTCACATCAGTAGTCGTTAAATGCCTTTCAACCGTTTCAAGATTGCTGATTACCTGATCATTGTTCGTCACAATATATTCACGAATTGTACCAATCTTTTCAATAATTTTAGTGCTTTGTCTCTTATAATTTGTTGCAGCTGATTCGTCATTTGAAACATCTGATTCAACAGCAGCACTTGTCTCAATGGCATCCTTTTCTGTAGTCTTTAAAGCTTTAAGCGCTTTTTTAATTTCAGTAAAATTATTTTTTGCATCTTTTTTAAATTGTGTCAATAAAGTTTTTTGTTGTTTAGCATCCTTTTTTAAAGCAGACAGACTCTTTGTAACCTCTTTATTTAGCGTCTGATTACTCTGAGAACAGGCTGCTAATGAAAATATAAGTGCACCGCTCGCCAGACTTATTCCCAATTTTTTCATTTTTCGATTGCTCATAATAAATCCCCTTTTCTTTTGTAAATTAAGTGTTCGCAAAAATGTTAACCATCATATTGACTCTCAACTCAATTAAGTATCATTAATCTCTTGATTAAAGCAATCTTGCTCTGCTCTGGCTCTTGGTAGATCTCTATGCGCTGAAGCGCGTAGAGGCATACCAAACGCAGCCACATTTCCAAGGCGATAAAAGCGCCGAGAGCTAAGGACTGTGCTGTGCTCCATGATTATAGTCATTTTATCCTCCAATGCAATTAAAAATTATAAAAATATAAATTAAACACTCTGATATCTCATTTAATTAAAATACTTTAATTTATTTTTAACATAAAAGATGATAGATTTCAAGAATTAGTTCATTTTTCAGCAATTATGCGTTTTTAAAATTAAAAAAAAGACAAAACACCCTCTTTAATCTAATTTTTTTACTATAATTAATCAGCTACTTGTTCCCACTCTTTATAAAAAGCATCGTTCGCTGCCCATTTCTCAAATAATTTGGCAATTTTTCTGAAAATGCTTAATAAATCTCCAGTTTCATTGCGAAAGCCATCAAAACCGACTATTTTTTTAACCAAAAAAAGATCTGCATAGTATCTATGCAAATCTTTAATTTTTACATCATTATAATTCCAGTTTGCCAATAACCATAATTTTAAATTATTTATTAGCTTTAGAACATTTTCTAATTGCTTCATACCTTAATATTTTTTAATGATTTAAAATATTGCTTAAAGGGAAAGCTAGCTTGGTAAGCTCTCATGCAATAGGGATATGCTTTTAGCAGAAGCTGTATACACCACGTTGCCCTCACGCCACGATACAGCATAGCGACTCGCGTCATCCTTCGTTAAATTAATTTTAATAAGAACATCAGAACGAAGCGTTTGATTAATTATAGCTTTTAGCTCTATTGCTTTCGTCTTTAGCTCACTCTCAAATATGGCAACCGAATCAGTCTTGCTATGATTAATAATATTTACGCTTATTTCGGTCTCGAAAAAGCTCAGATTGCTTAATTTTTTTCCTTTGCTCAAAAATACCGTACTACCGTCTGCGAGTGTCTTAGGTTTCCCATCAGTAGCCTTCAGCTGATTGGCAATTGCAGCAATTTCACTATCTGAATAGGTGCGCTTTTGTAAGGAAGACTGCCATTGTCCCTGTGAGTAATAATCAATTTGATATTGATTTAAATCACCGCTAATTTGATAATCAAAGCCTTCAAGTGAAGGTAAATTAAAAATTTCGCCAACATATTCTGTCTCAAGTGCAAGCTGATTTTCTCGTATCTTTTGCTCATTTTGGAGGCCTAGATCAGCAGGCCTAATGATTAATTGATTGCCCGCGTAAATTAAGCTATCAGTTAGCTGATTCCAGCTCATTAAATCTGCCAGCTCAAGCTGGTGGGTCAAAGCAATCTCATAAAGGGTATCGCCAGCAGCTATTGTATACTTTTGCTCAGCTGCAGCAATTTTTTCAGCCTCAGTAACTAATAACCGCTGTATCACGTCGACAACCAGTCTTTGATCTGGATAAATGGTCATATCATCAGGCAAATTATTCCAATCCATTAGCTCAGAAACGCTTACCTGAAACATTTGCGCAATTGAATCTAGTGTATCATTAGCCTGAACAGCGTAGATTTTACTGGAATATTGAACTGGGACATGATTGATCGTACCAATACCTTCTGATATACTGCTAATCCCAGCACTTAATCCACTTGCATTATCAAAGCGAGTTAAATCAAATAGCTCAATAATTGAATTAAGCGTTTGTGCATAGGTCAGGCTCGTCGCATAGCGCCCGGTTAAAAAGGCAGTCGCCTCAGCGTAATTTAAAGCAAAGCTTTTTCTAGCGCCTTGATAAAATTCTGTTGACAATATGTCTGTATAGTCCGCCATTGACTCAACAAAGCTTGGATAACTTCTGAAATCAGCATTAATTAACGTATAGCTGCCATCTGCTGCCTGCTCCTGCGTTAACATATTTATTGAATGCCCCTCAAAGCTACCTTTAATCCCGAATAGATTATAGTACGGTGCTTGTGACAGTTCGCTTTTACCACCACCACTTTCAATAAATGCCTGTGCCAGCATGACCGATGCGTATAAATCATTTTCTATAGCAAAGCTTGTAGCTAATGGCGCAATTGAATCAATAAAATCATTGCCAGTCTTAATGGTTGCAATATCCACAGCTTCATTTTGAGCTAATATTTGCTCATTTTCTTCAGCCCGTATTATTTTACTAGCTGACATCGTGCTTGCTAAAACCGTGATGGCAGAAAGTGAAGCAATGCCGCAGAGCTTAGCTCGCCTTGCTCTTTGCTTACGCAAACGCTGCTCTCGTTGCTGTCTTAAAATCCTTCGTCTGATAAATTGATTTTTTTTTGCCATCATTACGCCCCTTTATTAATATATCCATGATTACCATTATTTTCTTTCACATTAATCATATTTTAAACTAAAAATTAATAAATTCCAAGTATTCTATAATATTAACCTCATTTATATTTAATTATTGGATTTTATGCATTTAAAATACAACTAAATAATTGCGAAGATATCGTTACTTATTATTACGAAATTTTCTCATAAATAGTCACGAATAAATTCAACAGATTGAACTTTATGCAGATTTCCCAATCTTTCTATGAAACATCGGGTTATCTGCAGCAAACAAAAAATCGCAGACCGAAATGGTCTACGATGATTCTGTTTATTTTTATAGTTTGTCTAATGTTTCAAGCAATAGTTGATTTAATACTTGTGGGTTAGCCTTACCACGCGTTTCCTTCATCAATTGACCAATCAAATACTTGGTTGCTTGCTGTTTACCAGCCTTATAATCTTCAACCGATTTTTCATTATTCGCTAAAACCTGCTCAATGATTGGTAATAATTGTGCTGGATCTGAAAGCTGAACAAGTCCTTTTTTCTCGACAACCTCAGCAGCCGTGCCACCATTTTCAGCTAATTCAACGAAAACCTTTTTAGCAATTTTTGAACTAATCGTACCCTTCTCAATGAGCTTAATCATGCCTGCCAAGCCTTCGGGTGTTAATTTAATGGCTGTGATTTCCAATTTATTCTCATTTAAATATTTAGAAATATCGCCCATTAGCCAATTAGAAGCTTGCTTTGCATCGCCCCCAGCCGCAACTGTTTCTTCAAAGAAGTCACTCATCGCTTTAGTTGCGGTCAAAATCTTAGCATCATAGACAGGTAAGCCTAATTCATTTACATAGCGCTCACGTCTCGATTTAGGCAATTCTGGTAAGCTTTGACGGACTTCCTCTACCCACTCATCTGAAATTTCAAACTGTGGTAGATCAGGCTCTGGGAAGTATCGATAGTCAGATGAGCCTTCTTTGGTACGCATCAAAATCGTTTCACCAGTTGCTTCATCATAACGGCGTGTTTCCTGCTGAATCGTGCCACCTGCTTCTAATACCTCACGTTGACGTTCAACCTCATATTCTAAACCACGACGAACAAAGTTAAATGAATTTAGATTCTTAAGCTCAGTTTTAGTCCCGAATTCTTCTTGACCAACTGGGCGCAATGAAATATTGGCATCACAGCGCATTGAGCCTTCTTCCATTTTAACATCAGACACATCTGTAAACTGAATAATTGATTTTAATGCCTCTAAATAAGCATACGCTTCTTCTGGTGAGCGCATATCCGCTTCAGAAACAATTTCGATTAACGGCACACATTGACGGTTGAGGTCAACATAGGAATAACCATCTTCACCATGCGTATTTTTACCAGCATCCTCTTCCAAATGCGCACGCTCGATGCGAATTGTTTTCTTTGTACCATCTTCTAGCTCAATCTCGATGGAACCATTATAGCCTACCGGATAATCAAATTGTGAAATTTGATAAGCCTTCGGTGAATCAGGATAGAAATAGTTTTTACGATCAAAGTGCATACTTTGATGAATGTCCATATTCAATGCCAATGAAGCTCGCATACCATATTCTAAGGCACGTTTATTCATGACAGGCAAAACGCCGGGCATTGCCCATTCAATAATATTCGTATTCGTATTTGGATCTTCGCCAAAATGAGCAGGTGCAGGTGAGAAAATTTTTGATGCTGTTTTTAATTCAACGTGGACTTCAAGACCAATGACTGTTTCAAATTCCATGATTTATTTCCCCTCCCCAAAGATAACAGGTTTTTGTTTGTGGAAATCTGTAACTGCTTCAAATGCTGCTGCAGCTTGATAAATTGTTTCTTCATCAAACTTATTCCCGATTAATTGCATGCCAACTGGTAAGCCTTCAGAGAATCCAGCAGGAATACTAATACCGGGTAGACCCGCTAAGTTGACAGGTATCGTCAAAATATCAGCCATATACATCTTAATTGGATCATCAACATTTTCACCGATATTATAAGCAACTGATGGTGCAGTCGGTGAAAGAATTAAATCATAATTTGCGAAAACTTTCTTGAAATCTTCAATGATTAATGTACGTACTTGACCAGCCTTCTTGAAGTAGGCATCATAATAGCCAGCAGACAAGCTAAATGTACCTAGCATAATCCGACGCTTCACTTCTTCACCGAAGCCTTCTGAACGTGATTTAACATAAACATCTTCTAGGTTTTCAATATTTTCAGCACGATAGCCATAACGAATACCGTCAAAACGTTGTAAGTTACTACTTGCTTCTGATGAAGCAATAATGTAATAAACAGCAACACCGTATTTAGAATACGGTAATGAAACTTCCTCAACAATAGCACCTAGAGATTCTAATTTTTTAGCAGCTGCTAAAATCGTTGCTTTAACCTCTGGATCGATGCCTTCACCAAAGTATTCCTTTGGTAAAGCAATCTTCAAGCCTTTGATATCCTTACCAATCTTACTTG
Source organism: Enterococcus sp. MMGLQ5-1 (assembly GCF_013155265.1). Taxonomy (GTDB): domain Bacteria; phylum Bacillota; class Bacilli; order Lactobacillales; family Streptococcaceae; genus MMGLQ5-1. The sequence continues at coordinate 251,647 of NZ_JABJXU010000002.1, forward strand.
TAAAATCAGGTACTTCTACCTGTGCCGAGGTTGAATCCTTTGGATCATTACCAGAAATCGCATTTAGTAACAAAGCATTGTCTTCAACGGTTTGTGTAAAAGGTCCAATTTGATCTAGTGAAGAGCCGAAGGCAATTAAACCAAAGCGTGAAATACGGCCATAAGTAGGCTTTAAGCCGACTACTCCATTAAAGGCAGCAGGTTGACGAATTGAGCCACCCGTATCTGAGCCAAGAGATAATGAAACCTCGCCACTAGCAACAGAGGCTGCCGAGCCACCAGATGAACCACCAGGTACTTTGGTTTGATCCCAAGCATTTTTAGTTGTTTTAAAGGCTGAATTTTCTGTTGAGCCACCCATCGCAAACTCATCTAGGTTAGTTTTACCAACAATAATTAAATCATTTTGCTTAACCTTTTCGATGACTGTTGCATCATAAATTGGATTCCAATTATATAAGATTTTAGACGCTGCAGTCGTTTTAATATCCTTGGTGACAATATTATCTTTAATTGAAATTGGAATACCAGCCAGAAGATTATTTGGGTCAATCCCTTTAGCATCTAAGGCTTCAGCCTGCTTTAGTGCAGCTTCCTTTGTTACTGTAAGAAAGGCATCAACCCTTGCTTCCTTTGCTTCAATATTTGACAATGTTTTCTCTGTCAATTCTTTGGCTGAGATTTCTTTGTTGACTAACGCTTGATGTAATTCTTTAACTGACTTAAATGACATTATGCATCTCCTCCGCCGATAATTGCTGGTACCTTAATAAAGCCATCTTCACTTTCTGGCACATTACTTAATAATTCATCACGATTCCAGCCCTTGACTGCCACGTCTTCACGCATGTAGTTAACGTTTTCGGCAACATTTGATGTAAATGGTACACCTTCTGTATCCACTTCCTCTAACTGCTCAACCATTTCAATGATTTTTGATAAAGTTTCTGAAAATTCGCCAACTGCCTCTGGGGCAAAAGCTAATTTTGAAAGATTGGCAACATGATTCACTTGCTCTTTAGAAATTTTCATTATCTACTCCTCTTCGCTAACCTAGTTATTAATTATAAATTATAAATTGTTAATTTTAATTGCTAATTATTAATTTTCAGGTGTTAATTGTAAATGTAGTTCTGTTAATTGCTCTGGACTTACTTCACTTGGTGCGTCTGTTAATTGATCAAAGCCACTACCGTTTTTAGGGAAGGCAATCACTTCGCGAATATTGTCTTCACCAGCTAAAATCATCACCAAACGATCCAAGCCTAGTGCCAAGCCACCATGTGGTGGAAATCCAAATTCGAGTGCATCTAAGAACCAACCAAATTGCTCTAAGTAAGTTGCTCTTTTAATACCCAAAACTTCAAACATTTTTTCTTGAAGCGCTCGTTCATGAATCCGTAAGGAGCCGCCACCGACCTCATAGCCATTTAAGACAATATCATAAGCATCTGCCATCAAAGCCTCTGGCTTAGCATCTGTATCGCCCACCGGTAGAGTAAACGGATGATGCGCAGATAAATAACGTTGCTTCTCCTCAGAATACTCTAACAACGGCCAGTCAACCACCCACAAGAAATTCAATTTACTTTCATCAATTAAATCTAATTCCTTCGCCAAGTTGACACGCAGTGCACCTAAGCTTTGAGCCACCTTATCTTTTCTACCAGTCGCGATAATCACCAAGTCACCATTCTCGGCACCAGTTGCCTTAAAGAAGTCCGCCTCAACATCTTTAAAAGTTGTTTTAAGCGAGCCATCTACATGACCATCAACGATAGGAACAGTTGCAAAGCCAGCTACTTTAAAGGTCATCATGAATTGCTTCATCTGTGCCTGTTGCTTCTTAGTAAAATGCTTGGCTGCGCCCTTAACTGTAATTGCTTTAACAATGCCGCCATCCTTTAAGCCCTTTTGTAAGAATAAGGATTGAATCGTCTGAGATAAGGCTGTCAAATCCTTTAATTCCATTTCAAAACGCGTATCTGGCTTATCACTACCAAAGCGTGCCATTGCCTCATGATAGCTTATCTTTGGAAAGGCCTCGGTTATTTCTGTACCACGTACTGCCTTAACTACCGCCTTTAGCATCGCTTCAGTTAAATTTTGGACCTCCTCAGCAGAAACAAAGCTCATCTCTAAATCAATCTGAGTAAATTCTGGCTGACGATCACCACGTAAATCTTCATCACGGAAGCAACGGACAATTTGATAATAACGGTCTAAACCAGCACCCATCAATAGTTGTTTTAACAATTGCGGGCTTTGCGGTAAAGCAAAGAAATGATTAGCACTCGTCCGACTTGGCACTAAGAAATCACGAGCCCCCTCTGGTGTTGACTTTGTTAAATAAGGTGTTTCAACATCAATAAAGGCTTCACCATTTAAAAATTGACGAATTGCCGTCGTTACTTGATGACGTAATTTTAGATTAGCAAGCATTGGCTGACGACGTAAATCAAGATAACGATATTTTTGACGTAGGTCATCACCAACTTCTGCCTTGCCATCCAATTCAAAGGGAAGCGGCTTAGAATTAGCAACTACCTCAATCGTTTGCGCATGGAGCTCAACTTCTCCAGTTGCAAGCCGTTGGTTGACAAATTTTGGATCTCGTTTAACTAATTCACCTGTTATTTTTAAGATACTTTCCTTCTTAAATTCATGCACTGCTCCAAAAGCCGCTTCACCAATACTAGAATCCACAAAAACCTGTAGCAAGCCCTCACGATCACGTAGCTCAATAAAGGCAAGGTGACCATGGTCACGAATATTATGAATCCACCCCTCAACTGTAATCAACTGACCAACATCATTTAAACCTAGCTGACCTAAATATTTTTTAGACATTTTCTCTCCTGACTCACGCTCTGCGCTTTAAAATTTATTTGAACATCTCTTGAAGCATTTCACTTAATCGAAAAATTTACTGTATTTTTTCTTGAAACTTTCATTCTAAGTGAAAACACAAAAAAACCACCAACAACTGTCTTAGGACGAATTGCTCGCGGTACCACCTATATTGAAAGCACTTAGCTTTCCCCTCTATGAGTAACGTTCATTAATCGTTGGTCTACGTCAAGAGTGTTCCCTCAAGCTTAGCTTTGCGATATTTTCAGCCTAGATACCGCTCTCTAATTTAAGCTAATAATGCTTGATTCGTCTCTTTAAACCAATAGATACTTATAATTTACCAAAAAAAATAGATTTAATCAATCACTTTCGCACCCAAAACCTGCTTAAAATGTTCCAAAGCAAATAATTTAGCTGATTCACTTAAACTTGCAACAGCCGATTTAGGAATCGTAATCTGATAGCCAAGATTATAAGCATCAATGGCCGTATGCAAGACACAAATATCAGTAAGTACACCACAAATCGTTAAATCAGTAATCCTTCTTTCCCGCAAGCGAATATCCAAATCAGTTCCTGAAAAGGCAGAATAGTGCCTTTTATCCAACCAAAAAACATTATTTAGACTTTTAATTTCCTGATAGTAAGCACCCAATTTACCGTATAATAAACGACCACTCGTATCACGTAAATTGTGCAGTGGAAATAGCTTGGATTCCGGATGGTAGTTATCATTCAAATCGTGTAAATCAATCGTAAAGAAAACAGCATCTTGATTATTTATAAACTTTTTGGTTAATTCATACATTGCGATTTCAATCGCTTGTGCAGGTTTACCCGCAGTTAAATGTCCCTCATCTGCCACAAAATCATTTGTGTAATCAATAGAAATTAAAGCCTTCATTATTCTAAGTCCTCCGAAAACCGTATTTCATTACGTTTTACTTATCGTTATGGTTAATTTTTTTGTATATTTCTTTATTGATGACCTTTAAGTAAGTTCCCTTCATTCCAAGAGAACGCGACTCGATAATCCCTGCTGACTCTAGCTTGCGCAATGCATTAACAATTACACTTCTTGTAATCCCAATTTCATCAGCCACCACCGAGGCCGTTAAGCGACCTTCATCGCCTTCAAGTGCATTTAAAATAGCCTCAACCGCTTTCAATTCGCTAAATGACAGTGTATTGATTGCCATATTAACAGCAGTTTGCTTGCGAACAGATTCCTCTAAATCCTGCGTTTGAGCGTTCAAAAGCTGCATCCCAACTACGGTTGATGCCATCTCGGCGAGAATTAAATCATCATCGCCAAATTCCTTAACCTCACGCGATAAGATAAACGAACCCAGACGAACGCTCGCTACAAAAATTGGTATAATTGTAGTCAGTCCGTTTGGAAATTGCTCTCTTAATTCTGAGGGATAAATCGTCAATGGCTCATCAACCTTAATATTCGCCGAAGGATCAAATAAAAAATCAACCAATCTGACATAATAATCTGGTAGCTTACGCTCAGCCAAATATCGATTTACTCGCTCATTATTACCATCATACTTCGTTGAATAACCAAGTACATTTCCCTTTTCATCAATAATATAAGCATTACAATCAATAATATCACCAAGCTTTTCTGCTGTGAAATGATATGGTAAATCAACCTCTGAATCGATCTCATGGACCTGTAAAAGTCGATTAATTTGTCTGGTTTTTTCTAAAAGTGTTGCCATGTTTTCCTCCAATAAGTTACTGCTATTTGATTACCCAAATACCGAGTAATATCGTCAAATTATTTCAAGCTATTCTAACATTATTAAATCTAAAAAACAAATAATATTCAGAAAATTAAAGCAATTCTAAATTGGTATAATTATTTGGCAAATTCAAAAATGGCTATTTGATAGCAAACGGTTACAAAAAATAGACCAGCATTTCAAAACATTCTGAATGCTGGACAAATTTACTTAATTAGAATTTAGCATGGCAGGTGACTTTTAAAATTTTGATAGGCATTCTCTAAGATCATAGCACGATTTGAATCAGGTGCAATAACTGCTATGTTTCGATAAATCGAATCAAGACAGTAAGCAGCTTGCAAATCAAGCGCCTCAATTGCAATTAGTACTGCTCCGAGTGCGGAGCTCTCTTCAGTTTCTAATACTTCAATTGGTAAATTCAATAGATCAGCAAAGAGCTGTCTTAAATGCTCTGATTGGCTGACACCACCTGTAAAACGAATTGATTGAATCGAATGATTGGCCTGCTGAATTTTTTCAAATAAAAGTCGGAAATTAAATGCCATTCCTAAAACTGCTGCAGCTAAAAAATCAGCCATTTGATGCTGCGGTTGAATATTAATAAATTGGGCAGTTAATTGGGCGTTCATCAAAGGGGCCCGCTCACCATGTAAATATGGGTAGAATAGTAGCTCTGACGGATTAGCTAATGTTGGAGCAACCTGATTAAGAAGCTCTGATACTGACAATTCTGGCACAAATTTTTCAGTTAGCCATTCTAGTACATTGCCACCATTATTACTTGCACCACCAATTAACCAGCGTTTTTTATCCAAAGCATAGCAAAACAACACTTCATTTAAATCAAGAATTGGCTTATTAGCAATTACCCGCATCGCACCACTTGTCCCCATCGTAAAAGCCAGTGTTTCAAGATTGATAGCACCGACTCCAATGTTAGAGAGCATACCATCACCACCCCCAGCAAAGCAGGGAAATAACTTTCGATTGCCAAAAATAGAAGTAAACAGAGAGGTTCTTTTGGTTAATTGATAACTCATTGGAACGATTTTAGGCAGCTGATCACTAGAAAGCCTTAGCTCAGCTAGGAGAGCAGTATCCCAATCAAATTTTTCCATATTAAATAGACCACTAGCACTTGCTAGTGAGCAGTCAGTTATTAGTTCAGCAAAAAAATAGTGCAATAAATAATCCTTGATACTGACAACATAAGCTGCTTTAGCCAATAAGTCAGGCCTTTCTTGTTTGAACCATAACAATTTTGCATAGACACTCATCGGATGAATTGGTGTCCCTGTTCGTTGATAGATTGTGCTTGCATGATCTACCTGAGTTTTTAAATTTTTAATCTGCTGCTTTGCCCGATTATCTGACCAAAGAATCGCATCAGTTAATGGCAGAAACGCCTGATCCAATAAAATTAAGCTATGCATGGCACAGGAAAAAGAAAGACCCTCAAAGGTCAAATCATCTCTAATGGCAATTTCCTTTAATAAATCAACCGCTGCTGCCAAAATTTGTTCAATTTTTTGTGTGGCGCTACCGCCATTGCCTCGATAAACATCAAGCTTGATTTTTGAGTTAAATACCAGCTCACCCTGACGATTAATTGCAATTAGCTTTACATTCGTCGTACCAATATCAATTCCTAAAATGACTTTTTCCAATGCTTTCTCCCAATGAGTAACAATTATTTTATCGATAAATAATATTTTTACTGATTAATTTAAGTATTATCAATTATATAAAATTTTAATTTGATGATGATGCAGCGCTATTTTTTTCGCTATTTTTAACACAATCAATCGCAATCACAACTGAAATAATTAATTTTTCTAGTGATTCATCTAAAATTTGAATTTCATAGGTATCTCCCCATGAGAACCATTTTTTATGAATTTCAGCAATTGCTCTACCATTTTTCAAAACTTCAAAGTCCATATCCCAAAAATTTCCTCGCACCTCAATGCCTTCCCCTTCTATTTCATAATGCGCATGAAAGAATGAAAAGGATTTGGAAATTACAATTTCTGAATGATCAGCCAGCTCAAGAAAAAATTTAGGCAGAAAGGAAAAGACCTTTTTGGTTAGCTTGGCAATTGGATTACCTTGCTTATCCTCAATCACAAATGCTTTGGGTATTTTAAAAAAGCTGCCTTGAACAAGGTATTCAGGCTCTTCATTCTGATTGAAGACCGTGAATTTTTCACCAATACTAAAAACCTTTTGCTTAATATATAAATTCTTCATGTAGCTAACCTCCTATTAGTCAACAAAATCACTAAAAATAATCATTATTCAAAGCAATTGCTATTGATAAAGCATTAAAGCACTAAAACGTTTACAGTCTCCATTATATGTTTAAAATGAATAATATGGAAGCCTTAGCCTTACTGGAGAATTAATTAAAAAATTATAATCGCTTGGCAGAGTATTGTGCTTTTTCTTGTGCTTCCAAATACAAGCTACCTACTCGATTTAATTGCTCCGCGTATTTTATTAAGGCTTGACTAAAATGCAAAATTGCAGAGCTTGAAGCTCTTAACGACTGCCAAGCACCAATAAATTCGGTAGCCTCCGCACCTTGCCAGAATATTGTTAACCGCTCGATATCAGAATTGATTCTATCAAAATTTTGCAAATAATGCTGTTGATATTGCTTAACTTTTTCTGCTTGTAATATTAGCTGCTGTGGCTCTACATTAATCAACATTATCAGCCTCACTTAATCTGCTCTGCTAGCCTTAAATTTACAGCCTCAGTAGCCAAATGTGTCTGACAAAGATAATGAGTTAAAACTGAATGATAGCTTAAAATCACTTGATTTTGTCGCTCAAAGGCTTGGTTTATTTTGGAAAATTGCTGCAAAAAAAATACTGAGCTAGCGCCCTGCCAATTACTCAAACTTTGCTGACTTTTTGATAAATTATAAAACAATTGATGATTCATATCCACACTGGTTTTAATTAGTGCTGCTGTTTCTTGGATTTGTGTCGTATCCAGCTGCAAAAAAGTCATTAAATCCCTCCATTTTCTATTCTGCCCAATCATAATTTTTTTATTTGACGTCTAAGTGCTTGCACCGTCGCTGACATACCAATGCCAGAGTATTTGCCTGATAAGGATAAATTTGCAGTTAAATTTTCAAGCTCTTGCTTGATGGCCTGACATTCAGCTCTAAGGCTATTCATTTCCTGCTGATAATCACTAATATTATTATCCTCCTTCAATCACTCGTTCGATTTTTTCAAAATTATTCGATGTCTCAATTAAGTATTCAGCAATTGCCTTTAAAACACTCGAGGCTTGATTATCGATTTTTCCATTAAAGCTTTGGTCACACGCTTCATCTATAGACATTTTATGTGATAGGCTCTGCTCATTGTAGCGGAGCTGAGCCATGCGGTTAGATAAATTTTGTAATCTTAAAGCTACATTTTTCATTTCTACTGTATCAAGACGAATTAATGAATCATAGCCGTTATTTTTAACGTGAAAATTTGCGGCTCCAGCATTTATAGTCTCCATTGAGCTTATGTGATTTATTGGCAATGCATTGTATAGCTCCCTCAATATTTGATAGCTGATAGGTCGATATTCTAAGAGCTGGGCTAAAACGGCTGATAAATAACTGTTTAGAGGATTAGCTTTCAGCATTTTATCACGTATAAAATTATCAAAATAGCCCAAGGATAAATCTGACAGGCTAATAATTGTATCAAGCCAAGCCAGCATTGAAAGATTTTTGCCCCCCTTTGCAATCGCATTGGTTAAATTCAGATAAATACGCATTTTATTCTGCTCTGAAATTAAGCTTGATTCCTGCAGCCATTGAGTATACTCACCAATAACCTTTAAATTGCTATTTTGCACTGTCGATGCACCTAAAATATTATTTTTTAATAAAATTTCAGGATAATGATAGTCAGTAAAATTAGAATATTTTTCTGTTTCAATGTACATCACTGAGGCGGCAATTGGATAAAAAAGTATATTAACATAATCATTTGCTGCAGAAATGGTGGAAATCCTATTTTGCCTGCTATCAATTGCTTCGGCATACTTCTCGATAAACTGCTTTGAGAAGCCTTGACCGTCAAAAGAGACACAGCGTTCAATTCGATTAGTTGTAATCGTCACATACTGTGCCTTGTTGCCTCCCTTTGAGTGACCACTAGCTGTTAACTGGTTGCCAAAATGCTCTGGTAATTGTTCAATATAGTTTGCGGCAGCCTTTTGAGCCTCAGTATCTGATAAATAACCACCTTCACCATTATCCTGCCATTCAGCAGCATTACCGCTTCCTCTAAAAATAACATTAACATCTGTCGGTAAAAATAATTCATCGGTAAAGCAAACATTTCTTGCCCCATTTTTTTGATAAAATTGTTGAATATAATAGCCACCAAGCACCTCGTCATCACAAATCGATTGCCAAAAAGCGCTGCTTTCAGCGATTGAATATTTTTCCATTTTAACTTGATTGGTTAGCATTTCTTGGGCAAGCTGCTTGACCGTCAGCCCATCAGGGTAGACGCCTGTCATCTGATAAATCAAAATATTCAGCTGTGCCAGCTGCGAATCATTTAAATGGCTCACTAAGTTTCTCCTATCTAATTTCCCTCTTCAAGAACCAATTTTTGCTGACTATTCAGTTTAAAATCAAGCTTATTCTTAATTAAAGAAAGCTGTGACATAATGATGACTGGATCATTAATTTTTTTAATTAATTCTATATTAGTTATTTCAATAAATGAGCCAAGCTGAACGGCAGACGTTGTTTCGATTTTTGATAAAATCTCTGCTTTCTCAGTAAGAATCAGGGATCGATTTGAAATGATGTAAAGAAATATTAATGCCTCACCTGTATTTATAAAATCTCTAAAGCTAGCGTTTACCATTAAACCTTTAGGCCGTTTATTATTATAAATAACAACTCTAGTTTGAATATCAACGTTTTCTAGCTTAATTATTTCCTTAAAATAACCATTAGCTTCTTGCTCAAGCTGTAAACAAAAATAATCATCTTCAAATTTATTATCTGGATTTAAATACAAATTAAACAGACGCCGGTGCTTAAATGACTTAACTCTAAAGTGATGACTAGGTGTTAATAGGCTTTTTTCTGCATATTCTTCTATCAAAAATTTTTCATGATAAGTATTTTCTAAGTATTTTAATGCCGTTTTTTTCACCTGTTGATTATTCGAAGTATTATGCGTATACATCCATATTCCTCCAAAGAATAAAAAAGTTATGATAATAAAACAAATTACTTTAATGACACGCACTTTATGAATTCAAGGTTTCTGAAAGATTGATATTTTCGGTTTCAATTGCTTCGTAACTTTGAGCTACATTATTTCTCAAAAAGAGTACATAGCTGGCTAGAATATCATGATAGCTTTGAAAATAACGCTTTGAAAATTGATTATAGGCACCAATTGTTGATTCTGCTGCCTGTCCATTCCATGTATCCGCCAGCTGATTCATTTGCTGCTGACTATCTTCGAGCAAAGACAGCATTTGTTTATTCAAGCCCTCAATTTTACCCGCAATTTCATTAACCTGACCTGTATTGACCTGCATTTTATCAGTCATAATCACCCTCCTTTATAATTAGTTGGTTAATCGTTTAATTTGCGCAATGTTATGGGCAATTGTTTGCGAATAATTAGCCGCCTGCCTTGAAATGACCTGACTAGCATTATCTAAACGACCCTTCATTTTATCTAAATCCTCACAAAAGCCCTCAATTTGATTAACAAATGCTAAATTATCTGAGCTCTGCCATGCACCTCCCATTGTTCTAGCTTGATTCAGTAATTGTACGTAAATATTTTGATATGACGCCGCTAGTGACTTCAACTCGTTAGAAGTCTTTTTTAAAACATCAGGTGTAACACGGATAACTTTTCCCATTCAAACATCCCCTATATTTTTTAAATTTGGAGCTAAGCTTACGATCATTCGCTCCTAAATATTACTACGCGGAAAAATATAATTATAAACGTCTTAAATCAAAAAATATTCTATATGAAATAAAACACTCGTTAAAAAAATGATTTCTAATACAAATTTTCAGATACTTCTTTTAGATGCGCTAATAATTTTTATCTATTACAAGCAGTCAGCATATTACAGCACACCAAGTAGCTTGATCATCTGACAAAAATCAGCAGTAAAAAAGCAATCCGAAATAACGGATTGCTTTAATAATAATTAACTTTTTTTCTTTTCATCTTCATCCATGGATAAAACACTTAGGAAGGCTTCTTGAGGGACTTCAACAGAGCCAACCATCTTCATCCGTTTTTTACCAGCCTTTTGCTTTTCTAAGAGTTTACGCTTACGTGAAACATCCCCGCCGTAGCACTTGGCTAGCACATTCTTTCTCAGTGCCTTAATATCACTTCTAGCCACAATTTTTTGACCGATTGCTGCTTGGATTGGTACTTCAAACTGCTGTCTTGGAATCAATTGCTTCAGCTTATCAACGATAATCTTGCCACGCTCATAGGCAAAATCCTTATGAACAATAAATGAAAGCGCGTCAACTTTTTCACTATTTAATAAAATATCCATTTTAACAAGACGACTTGGTCGATAGCCAGATAATTCGTAGTCAAAGCTCGCATAGCCCTTGGTTGACGATTTTAATTTATCGAAGAAATCAAAAACAATTTCTGAAAGCGGGATATTGTAAATCACGTTGACGCGATACTCGTCAAGATAATCCATTGTGACAAATTCTCCACGTTTACGTTGTGATAGCTCCATCACAGCACCGACATAATCATTAGGTACCATGATTGTTGCCTTAACAAAGGGTTCTTCTACTGAGTCAATCCGAACAGGCTCTGGAAATTCAGATGGATTTGAAACAACAACCTGGGTACCATCAGTTAGATTAACATGATAAATAACCGATGGCGCAGTCATAATGAGGTCAAGATTGAATTCACGTTCCAAACGCTCTTGCACCACATCCATATGTAAAAGTCCTAAGAAGCCACAGCGAAAGCCGAAGCCTAAGGCCTGTGATGTTTCAGGCTCAAACTGCAAGGCTGCATCATTTAGCTGCAATTTTTCTAAGGCCTCACGTAAATCATTATATTTGGCCGTATCAATTGGATATAGACCGCAATAAACCATTGGATTAAGCTTACGATAGCCCTGTAAAGCCTCCTGAGTAGGATTTTCTGCCAAGGTTATCGTATCACCGACGCGAGTATCCTGAACAGTTTTAATTGCCGCAGTTACAAAGCCGACATCACCCGCCATTAAAAAATCACGATTAACAGATTTAGGTGAAAAAATACCAACCTCAGTCACATCAAAGGTCTTACCATTGCTCATTAGCATTATCTTATCGCCGGGCTTAACAACACCGTCAACAACTCTAATATTAAGGACAACGCCACGATAGGCATCATAGACAGAATCAAAAATCAATGCCTTCAAGGGTGCTTCAACGTTGCCTGCAGGTGCAGGTACCTTTTCTACAATTTGCTCTAGAATTTCTTCGATGCCAATCCCAGCCTTTGCGCTCGCCAAAACTGCTTCCTCAGCATCAATGCCAATAACATCCTCTATTTCCGCACGAACACGCTCAGGATCAGCAGCCGGTAAGTCAATTTTATTAATAACCGGTAAGATTTCTAAATCATTATCAATCGCTAGATAAACATTGGCTAAGGTTTGCGCTTCAATCCCTTGGGCAGCATCAACTACCAAGACCGCTCCCTCACACGCGGCTAGACTTCTCGAAACCTCATAGGTAAAATCGACATGACCCGGTGTGTCAATCAGGTGGAAAATATAGGTTTCACCGTTTTTAGCTTGATAATTTAATTCGATTGCATTTAATTTAATGGTAATACCACGTTCGCGTTCTAAATCCATTGAATCTAAGAGCTGATCTTGCATTTCACGCTGTGAAACCGTATCAGTCTTTTCTAAAATTCGATCAGCTAAGGTCGATTTTCCATGGTCAATATGAGCAATAATCGAAAAATTTCGGATATGTGCTTGTCTATTTTTTAATGCTTCAATATTCATTACAAATAACTCCTTAAAATACAAATACTCACTTGTTTCAATTCTTTATCAAAATGAGTTTAACAAGTCATTATAACATAGGTTTACGCTATCTAATTTCAAAAATCAGTAATATTTCAAAAATGGAAAAGTTTTTTAAAAGACTTTTAAAAAACCGAAGTCTTTTAAAAGTCTTTTTATTGAATATAAGCTTCAATCGCTTGCCAAGATGCCTTTCGACCATCTTTAGTGATAGATGAAAACTGAATAAATTGATCTGTTGGCTCGAAATGCAAAGCTTTTTTAATGATATTTTCATGCCGATTCCATTTACTTTTAGGTATTTTATCTGCTTTCGTCGCTACGACTATCACAGGAATCTGGTAGTATTTTAAAAAGTTATACATTTGAATATCATCCTGTGTCGGTTCATGGCGCATATCTACCAAACTAACTACTGCACGCAAATTCTCACGTGTTGTGAGATAGGTTTCAATCATCTTTCCCCATTTAGCACGCTCAGTTTTTGAAACCTTTGCATAGCCATAGCCCGGAACATCTACAAAATGTAAGGTATCATCAATATTGTAAAAATTAAGCTGTTGGGTCTTTCCCGGTTTTCCTGATGTTCTGGCCAAATTTTTACGATTTAATAAAGTATTAATAAAAGATGACTTACCAACATTACTCCTTCCCGCCAAAGCAATCTCCGGCAGTCCCGTATCGGGATATTGAGCCGGACTAACTGCACTGATGATAATCTCTGCGTTATGAATATTCATTTATTTCTCCCAGATTTTAAGCTGTTTCTTTATAAGTAATAAGCGGCTTTGCTTGTTCGTCGATTGAGTCCTTTGTAATCGTAACACTCTCAATTTCTGGATGGTTAGGTACATCAAACATAATATCAAGCATTGTTTCTTCAATTATCGAACGTAGGCCACGTGCGCCAGTTTTGCGTTCAATCGCCTTGTTTGCAATTTCCTTCAGAGCTTGTGAATCAAATTTCAAATCAACACCATCATATGCTAATAATGTCTGATATTGCTTAACTAAAGCATTTTTAGGCTCCGTCAAAATACGTACTAGGTCATCAACTGTAAGTTTTTCCAAAGCAGCCATTACCGGTAAACGCCCAATAAATTCGGGAATCAAACCAAATTTCAATAAGTCTTCAGGAATAATTAATTGCATAATAGACTGTTCATCAAGATTTTTAATTTTATTATTCGAGCCAAAGCCAATTACTTTTTCACCCAAACGGTTTTTAACAATTTGGTCAATCCCATCGAAAGCACCACCAACAATAAATAGAATATTCTTGGTATCAATTTGAATTAATTCCTGCTGTGGATGCTTGCGACCACCTTGTGGGGGCACACTGGCGACTGTACCTTCGATAATTTTCAATAGTGCCTGCTGAACACCCTCACCAGAAACATCACGTGTAATTGACACATTCTCAGATTTTTTAGCAATTTTATCAATTTCGTCAACATAGATAATCCCACGCTCAGCCCTTGCAATATCATAGTCTGCAGCTTGAATTAATTTTAATAGAATGTTTTCGACATCTTCACCAACATATCCCGCTTCTGTTAGTGCTGTTGCATCAGCAATTGCAAAGGGCACATTCAAGCTCTTTGCCAAAGTTTGTGCCAAGAAGGTCTTACCTGAACCAGTTGGTCCAATTAAGCAAATGTTCGATTTCTGTAAATCAACATCTGTATTTTCCGCAACATGCTTAATTCTTTTATAGTGGTTATAAACAGCAACTGCCAAAGTTTTCTTCGCTTTGCTCTGTCCAATCACATATTCATTTAAAATATCAAGTAATTCTTGAGGTGTTGGCACCTCGCCTAGCTCCTCTAGCATTGCTTGATCAAATTCTTCGTCAATTATTTCTTTACAAAGCTCAATACATTCATCACAAATATAGACATTGGGACCAGCAATAATTTTCCGAACTTCCTCTTGTGTTTTCCCACAAAAAGAACAGCGGACATTAGATTGAACTGTTGTTTCTTCCTTCATCAAGCATATCCTCCTAAAAATTCAATACTTATAGTTTAACATAGTTTTAGTCAGGTCTCCATTTTTCAGCTGATTCTTCTAGAATATTTACAATATTTTAGAAAATACCAATCCTCTATAAATTACCTTTTAATTTCCCTAAAACCTCTTGATGAAAAAATATTTTTATGGTATTTTTAAAGTGTGTTGTGGGCGTGCGTGGATTTTAAGTCTAGGTCAAGCTCAGGTAGAAGCCCTCAGACAGTAAGTGTCTAGGGTTTTTACTATTTTCTGGATTTATGTCTTGTATTTTGTAATAAAGATTTTTATGAATTTTGTAATGGCATAAATACAGCGATTAATTTCAAATAAATTGAAACATAGATATTGCTATGTTATAATGTTTATATTTCGTAACGGGGTTGTTACGGATTCGACAGGCATGCTTGAGCATGAACTGCAGCCCGAAGGACGTTTCGATAAAAGTCACAGTTAAATATAACTGCTAAAACAAACAATACTTACGCTGTAGCTGCCTAAACACCAGCTCTCGTAATCTTTAATCGCTTTACTTTCGAGCCTTTAAAGATTTCATTTTAGAAGGTTACGATTTAATAGCGCTTGACTATTAAATAAGAGATTCTCAAGCTCGCCTTAAACTCTGGGGTTATATGACAGCTTTTAAGGTTAAATAAAAATCATATATCTATGGCTGTAGACGTTTATGTAGCGAGGTGTTTGGACGTGGGTTCAATTCCCACCAGCTCCATATAATAGCTATTTATTGCTAGTTATTGTTAAACGAACGTTGATTTATCAGTATTTGTTTATTATTGATGCTCATTGTTGAATAATAATTTGGCACATATTTGGCACATTTTAAAGTGATAAAAAACTACTTATATCAATAGATATGGTAGTTTTTTATTATGTATTTGGCACAAGTAAAAGACTAGAATATTCTAGTCTTTTTTGTATATCTCAATATACTCAATTTCTTCAATTTCATAAGGTTTATTGTCTATAAATACCTTACCTTCATCAAATCCATTAACAGAACCTATTATGTATTCCTGCTGATTCCAGCCTAAATCTATTTCACCCACTTGAGCAAGGACAACCTTATTATGAGAAAAAGCAAAATATAGTAAATCCATCATATCTCTCGTTTCCATCGGCTCATATCGATAAACAACGTGATTGTCCTTTTCTTCCATCTGCTTAAGCATTGTAGTCTGTTCAGATAAATACATACCTTGCCATTTCCTCATTCCCCTATCATGATAATCACGAATTAAAGATTTCTCTGATGTGTTCTTCATGAGATTTCATATAATCAGCCTTTTAAATTGCCTTTCACTTAGAGGTAAAAAGCTTAAAAATAACGCGCCAATCATTTATTATTTATACTGGTGTATTATTATAAAATTTGTAATTAATGATTAATAATTTTTGAGTTAGAACTCCTTTTGTCAATTCTTGGTCTTCTGGATCA
Organism: Enterococcus sp. MMGLQ5-1; assembly: GCF_013155265.1. Lineage (GTDB taxonomy): Bacteria > Bacillota > Bacilli > Lactobacillales > Streptococcaceae > MMGLQ5-1. The sequence continues at coordinate 267,805 of NZ_JABJXU010000002.1, forward strand.
GGTAACAGTACATATCTAAGGTAATTTTGTTCTTTGGTTTCTTCAGAGTAACCTTGGAAAACGACATATGAATATACCGTATATGAATCACCTAGATTCAAAGTAATTTCTTGATTTTGAAGCGTAGTATCACCATGTAATTCTTCGGTTTTTAGTACATTTCCATCTTTGTCATAGTAAGTAGCAACATAATAATATGATTCTTCATCACTTGGGAGTAAACCAGATTGCTGTAAAACTATTTTCCCGGTTTCAATATTTTTACTATAAATGAATTTAACGACTTGATTTTCATTTGAGAACGTTCCTGTTTGATTACCTTCGATTCTTTCAAACGTGTATCCTTCAAATATATTCTGTTCTGCTTCATAATTTGATCCGATAATTCCAATCAAATTATTGTCTGCAGCTAATTCATTGCCGTTAACATCTTGATATTTAATTGTCACAGTTCCATTTTCAACTTTTGGATTATTAGACGAATTTCGAATATAGCCAATATACTCATAACCATTGATGCTTTTTTGTTTATTATAAATTGTATTTTTTGATAAATTTTCAACGGTTGATTTTGGTAAACTTTCCGATTCAGCATTAACAATTATTGTACTACCAACTCCGCCAACAATAATTACTAATAGTAATAGATCCTTTAGTTGTTTTCTTTTTATCACAATTAGACTAACTCCAGAAACTAGAATTACAAAACCAGACACAATCAGCAGCGGATTAGCTTTATTCTCATTTGTAGCTGGTAATTTTTTTGATGAATTATTTTTTATATTATTATTTACATTTTGTTTTACTGCATTACCGCTATTATTGGTTTTATCTGCTATGGGTTTTTTATCATTTTTTTTATATACCAATGTAACATTTTCAAAATCATTATCAATTAAAAAAATTGGATCATTCTTGATAACAGATACTTGTTCATTTGTTGATAATTCATCAAACAATTGATATTGTGTAGAAACTTGAGCAGAATTTTCTTCCGCAGACGAAATTTGAGTTGTCAGCGCAAACAGACTAGCAACTAGAATAATTGAAAATATAAACTTCTTTAAAATTTTCTTCATATTAAACTCCTTAATAATATTATCCCTTGACTTTAATACATGTATTGTAGCATATCAATAATGTGATTTAATCTTTAAAAGTATTATTTTAATGAAAGAAAGCTACTCATGTTATCGAGTAGTCTCCGTTAATACTTAATGACTTTGAGAACAGATATTATCAAGTAAGTAGCTATTTGTCAAACAAAAACCCACCACCATCTCTGATATAATAAAAAAATACATAGAAAATAAATTACCACTCAAGACTGATATAATTTAAATGACAACATTTTATTATGAATAAAGGAGGGATTGAATTATGAAAAAAACAAGCCTATTTATAGGACTATTATCTATTATTACATTATTAACTTCGTGTTCAAAAACGATTGAAGATTCATTAGGAAGCAAAGATAATGCTGAATATCAAGTCGCTAAAAATCAAGATACTGGGGATGGAACTTTGAAATTAATGACAACAAGTATTAATGTCAAAGATAATGAATTAGAGTTTATGACTAGTGGAATAGATGAAAATAAGCTAACTTTTATTTATGTAGCTAATCAAAAGGTGTTTGAACAAAAAATAAAGAACAATCAAGATTATAAAATTAACATCAAAAAAATTAATAATGCTCATCGTACGGATTATAAATCAAAGGTACAATTAGTTCAATATTCAGACGATACAGAAAATGGCGATATTACAACATTTAAGCAACAGCGATATTCTGTTGAAGAATAATTTTAATAGAATAAATAAACCGCTACGAAAACAATCGTAACGGTTTATTTTTTTTACACACAAAATAAAAAAACCCTTGTAAATTAATACAAGGGCGTGGGTATTACTTATTTAATTCTATAACTTATACCAGCAAAGATTAAATCACTCGATAAGCCATTCAATGCTTTGATACTTTGAGCAGTCGTTCCGTATTTTGAAGCAATACCACTTAAAGTGTCACCCCAAACTGCTGTATAACGAACGGTTGATGTTGAAACTGATTGGCCACTAATTTGTAAAATTTGACCAGGATAAATCAAGCTTGGATTACTTAGCCCATTTAGCGATTGTAACGCTTGCCAAGTTGTACTATAAGCTAAAGCAATTGAGCTTAAATTATCACCGTATTTGACAGTATAACTAGATGTCAATGGTGTCGATTGAGCTTGACTTGTACTTGCCGTATTGACACTAATAATCTCTGTATCGGATTTATTAATCCAAGAAAGAATACCGCTTAACAACACTCGATCACCACTAATTTGCTAGACTGTGTATGAATTACCTTTAACCCAACTTGGAATAGCTTCACCAGTCGCCCAATTGCTCGATGAGAAGTTAACCTTAACTGTATCACCAACCTTTATATCGGCTTTAGGTGTTGAATTAGCCTGTTCACCTTCATTAACCGCTGGTGTTTCTGTTGCTGGTGTATTTGCTACACCATAGCCATTATCAGTAATCCCTGTTAAATCAATGTTGCCATCAAGTCCACCAGCTACATATAATAGCTAAGGCTAAAATGTTGATAAATCAACATTTTAGCCTTTTTTGTTGCTTATTATTAACCTTGAGTGAAATAAGGATAGGAAGTGGATAGATAAGTATCAAGAATACATTAAACAAAGCTATATCAGTGAAATAACCACTACTTCAATTTATGCTTGGTTACAATCTATGGATGAATTAAAAAACAGTACAAAAAATATAAGACTAAAAAGTTTTAGTCAGATTTTTTGAAAATGGATGGATAAAAGAAAAATTTAAAAAGTCCATTCAAATTAAAGTGGATAGAGCAGTTAAACTCTCTATAAAAAAGGATGAGGTTATGCCACCACTCAACACTCCTGACTTAACAAAATGGTATCAATTAAAAGATGCTGTAGCAATCCAATTAATGTTTAGAACTGAGATTAGACTTGCTATTAAAAGTGTTCACATCTCGGCACTAATAAATCGTTTTTTATTCATAGCTGCTCCGATTCATATCAAGATACAAAACTGATTTAAATTATAGCAATTAAATTAGTATATAAGGAAAAAGCCACCTCGTGCGAGGTGACTATTGATATTACTGAACAAAAAATAAAAACAAGCTTCTACTTCTTAATTTTTATCGATAGCATGCTATAAATATCAACTAATTCATTATTTTTAAGGCTAGGATATTCTGCTATTATTTAGTCGCTCCTCTTGTAATTTCAACCGTTTTTTTTGATTCAAGAGCTGTCTTAATTCAAATTCTAGTCGTTTATTATCACGCTTATTTTTAGTTAATAACTGCTTTTGATATTTTTCAATTTCTTCATCAAGATTTTTTTGCCACTCTATCATAATTTGTTGCCAATTATTTGAGCTATCTCCATTATTAGCTTGTAGAGAATCACGAAGCAAATGTGAATACCGTTTCATTTGATTGCCCCATAGCCGATGCCGATTTTTAAAATAGTCTGCCTGTTGTTCTTGGTCCAGACGATCAACAATCTGGTTTTCTTCACGATCAATAATATTTTGCAGAAATGCTAAAATTGGCAATATCAAATAGATAATTAAAGCTGCATGTATAAAAAACTGTGAGAATAAAAGCAATGCGAAGCGAAAAATGATACTCATTAAATCTTGTCGATTTAATTCTTTAATTCGTCTTGCTTGATTATGAGCTACCTTGATACTTTGCTTGGTTAAAGCTACAATTAAACGTCTCATGACCATTGTTACAATCAAGGTTAAAACACCGTAGATAAATATTGTAGTCTGGGTGGTATCCTCAATCAAGAGCCTAGTTGCCGAAGGAATCAGGGATAGAAGAAATAATAAAAACATATAAATAACTAAAATTTTATTTTTAATCTGGTCAATATGGTTAAATGCGTAGGCAGTCTGAAACCATAGATTAGCTACAAAGCAAAAGCTGATAAAATAAATACCAACCGACTGAATCAATGAAATCCAATCAACTGAACCGTCATTAAAATACTTTATAGGTAATTCTAAAACAATAATAGTTAGAATAATTGCGATAATTGCATCACTAAAAACCAAAACACGTTCTTTCAATAAATTCACCTACTTTTTATTTTGTTATTATAACACTATTTAAAATAATAATGTGATACTGAATAAATTAATTAAATAATCAAATTTAATCAATACAAAATAGAAAGTATTGTGAAGCATACCGACACGTTATTTGATTTTTAGTTGTTTTTATAATTAGTCATAGTTGAATATTCCTTATTCAAAAATAATATTTTGTATATCGCTCACTTTAAAATGAAATTAATTATTATTCAGCCAGTTCAATGCTGCATCTAAGGGCTCATTAGTTTCAACATTTGGCATAATTTTTTGGTTGTCATAAACCCTGCCTCTAGCATCTTTTATTTTCGCAGATGTAATTTGCATCACTCGACCATCGTATAAATTTACTTGACTATTAGCACTTGTATAGCCAGCTGATGGTTGCCCGAAAAGCTGAATATCATGTTTACCAGCAAAGCATAGGACAGTAATTTCTGCCGAGCTGCCAGTTTGACCATTTATTAAAATTGCTATTGGCACTTTTGCAATTTTCTTTTGATTATTAATTGAGACTGATGAACCACCATTTTTTACCATGCCATTTTTCAAACTGACTTTTGTGTCATGATTATTTTTATCAATAAAGCCAATCAAATTTCCATCTGATAAAATTGGTGCTAGTCCTGTAACCATAGGTCCCATATCGCCACCATTATTATCACGAAAATCAAGAATAATACCTTTATAGGTTGCTTTATACAAATTTTCCGTAATTATTTCAGCATATCTTTTACCCTCATCCGAATCTCCCGTGAAGGTTGGCACAGTCAGAATTAGGACATTATTCTCTATCTTTCCTGTAGGCATCATAACGTCAAATTGATTACTGTCTGGATTATCTTGATAAATCGAGCCATGCTTACCACAAGCAATCTTTAATGCATCCTCCAGAGGCTTGATTGTATCATCAATTGTCTTAGCATGATCAAATTCAGCCATTGTTTCCTGTTTTTTTACCTCCCATGCCTTACTTTTAGTATATAATCCGAGATTATCAATTTTATTTAAGGCGATTTCACCATATTTTTTGGGACTCGGTGGTATTAAATAAATATTATAATTTCCACCGTACTTCCAAATAAAAATAAAGCCAAAAAAGATGACTGTCAATAGCAATAATATCATTAATTTAATTTTCTTTTTCACAATATAGCCTCCTTAACTTCAAGTCTACTCGTTGCATGCATAAAAGAAAACTTACATTATTGTCATAAAAAATCACTAAATAAAAAACTTCCATTTACTTTTATAAAGTAAACAGAAGTATTTTTGATTATATCAACACATTGCACCTAACTTATCCCCTAAGGTGATTCTAGCATATCGAGACATTTTATCGACTGACCAAGCAGGGTACCAGACAAGTTTTACATCAACTTCTGTCACCTCTGGTACTTCTTTTAGGGCGTCGTGAATTTGTTCGGTTAGGAAAAGCATTGGTATACAAGGTTTTAAAACTAAATAATTTAATTAAGAAACTCAATACTATTTGATATTAATAATTATAGTAAACTTAAGCGTTTTAGTCAGTTGACCTTGTTAGATACTTGATAAAGTAAGTATTATTTTTGAGTGATATTTATTGATAACTTTTTATAAAAGATTATTATTTTTTGTTATTTTATAAGCAAATAAAAAAACACCACCATTTCTGGCAGTGCTAGGAGTTTATGAAAAAGATTAATTATATCACGGATTGCTCAGCATTCCAAAAAATACCTATAGCCCACCTCAAAAAAACAACCGACACTTTAGCTAGTTTTCCATAAAACACTATTACCTAAATCAAATAATTAGAACAATCATAAAACTTGCGTATTTTTTCTTTGTTCAAATATGCTTCTATGGTTCAATCTGATATCACTGATTATTTTTGTGCTTTAAGTCTGGATAAATCTCTGAAAACCATTCATAATCCCAGTCCCAACCACGATACTTATATTCAGCTTCAGTCATGGAATCTGGGGCGCGTTCTTCAATTAATGTCATAGTTTTCGCTTCTTTTAGGCTAATTTCATTAGCTTCATCAAAGGACAGCGATAAGATATCTTGATGTTTAGCTTCAAACGCTTCAAGTGTTATCCATGTTTCTTTATCATCCTCACTAATCTTACCACCCGCTTGCTTCATCACTTCAATAACCATGATGTAAAAGGCGCGTTTATCAAGCGTAGTGACTTGAGTATGGATAGTGTAAAATTCCAACTCGTTTTTTTTCCCCCAACTTGGAACCTCAAAATAAAATTTTTCATCTGGGTTACCGATAAAAACTTCTGCCCATCGTTTATCGTATCCTGATTTAGGTAATCCTAAGCAGTACATATCAAATGGGTCACTTAAAATATTTGTATCAATATCAAAAGGTGATGTATTCAAAAGTAAATTACCATCCGCCTCTTTAATAGCAATCCCCCACATTTTTTCTGATAACTCTTTGTCGTCTAAATATAATTGTTTTGATTTTAGTTGTCCGTAAATAATCATTGGTTGGCACGCACTCCTTTCACATATTTATAAGCACTTTGTATATTTTTAGCAAGCTTATCTAATCCACTCTTCCCAACATATCTTTTGTATTCTGGGGGGATTAAGTTTTTGATTTCTGTAAGATTATCAATATTTATTTTATCAAGATCATCCATTCGGATATTATCTTTTACTTTATTGACACTGTTTTGAATATGGACAGCCCGATCAGAGCCTGGCTCAGCATCAACTCTAAAGTCACCCTTCTTTCCATCTATCCTACCCTCAACAGACTTCCCGATTGTCCTACTCGTTGGATGACTGCCAATATGACTATCATAATCCTTAGCAAAGCTATAATTCAATCCCGCACTTGATTGTTCAATACTGCTAACACCACTGATTGAGGAGGCTGCACCTACTGTTGCAACCGTTGCGCCGAGTGCGCCAATACCATAAGCAATCATACTTTCTGAAGTTAAAAGACCAGCTACACCCGCTGGCGCTAATGTCCCACCAGAACCAACGGTTACTGTTCCAGAAAGTAAACCAAGCCCACCGCCACCAAGAAGTGCAGCTAAACCAAAAATAAGTTTTCCGCTATTGTCTTTAACCTTCTCCCAGTGCTCTGCATCGGCCTCTTGGTTGGCAATTTTTGTCAGCTTCTCATCATATTTACCGTTCTTTAGAACAATCAGACCGTCACCACTACCAAAATTAGCCTTGCCAATTAATAAGATATTGCCTTCATCATCAAATAATAAACCTTCATTGATTTCTTGAATTGTCTTACCCCATTGTTCTTTAGGGACATTCTTCAAGATTTTTTTCAGCTCTTTTTGATAATACTTTTCTGCTGCTTTAGGAAGCCCTAAAAGCGCTATGTTTTGCTCAATAATGTCGTCATCAGATTTTTTATCCGTAAACCAACTTTTATCTGTACCTTCTGGTAACGAATAAGTGCCATCGCTGTTAACAGTCGTATTATTCAGAACAGTAACACCTTGCATCGCAATTTTAAAGTTATTTAAGCTGTCACTAAATAAACCACTGACTGCACTTGAAAATTCATAAAGCTTATCCAGCTTCTTTTGTAATTTGTCAATATCATCCTGCAAATCGTCAGAAATACCATTTAATCGATTTTGAGCATCGAATAAAGCATCTGCTAGCTTAGCAATGGGATTAGAGAGGGTTTGTAAATGAATTGAACGACTGGCAGCATCTACCGCAGCTTTTGAAGCTTTTTTTATTTCAATTTGTTGCTTCAAGTTAGCCTCATCCAACAATGATTCCGTTGAAACAATTTCATTAGCAGCACTGTATTTTGATAAATCAGCTTTGACATCGTCAGTTGCTTCGGTGACCCGAGTAATTGTTGGTATAATTAATTCTTGAAACAGACCTTTCCCAGCAGTATAAGCAGCACCCGATAAGGTATTGCCATCGATTGCAGCAGTCAGCTGTTGAGAACCTGATTTCAACGACTCAATCGTTGAATTCGCTGTATTAACGTTAGTAGTCAAAGCAGCAATTAATTCTGATGATTCACTACTTGCATATTTTAGTCCCAAGTTGGTCAGCCCTTTCTTAAAAATTTCCATGTTATTTAACATTTTATAATTAGACTATCACAGCATTTTTTTAAAGACAAGTAGAAGCCCAAAATAAAAAGCATCTAGAAATTAATCCAGATGCTCTTCTTCATTGTCTTTATCAACTTTTCCAAAAACTTAGTTAATCCCTTTGCTACTTTTACCACTAACCTATCTAGATTTTCTAGAATACTTAACCCCTCATTCGCAATCAAATAACTAATCACTACTGTTTTCATAACAGATAAATTATCAAAAGCGAACACATCAATTTGATTAGCAACTATAAACAATAGCCACATGTCGCCTTTGCTTACCCTTTGTAAAGTCTGTTTGAGCTAATTCCTATTGCAATTCCAGCTGTCTTTTCCTTACCACTAGCCATTATTCCACTGATAATATCAACAACTTGAATTATTAAAAGTGTTGTCATCAGCGGCAGCCATGAGCCAATTAACAATGTGATTAATGATCGCCACAAACAATCAAAAAATTAAAAACTGGGTTATCCAGTGCCCTAATCTCAAGTGCGTTAAAAATACATCTGTTTTATCCTTTCCATGAAATTTCACTCCTTCAACTCAAAAAGAAAAACACTGACTTATCAGCGCTCTAATGTGACAAGGCTCAACTTCATCAATATAACTAATCTGTTTTTCAATTACAAATACTCTAAACATCTCTAAAAATTTTGTATGTTTTTCAGCTGTGTCTATTGCTAACCCTCTCGCCTCATCATTAAACAACAGTTCTTCAATTGCATCTTCAACTAAAATTTTTTCCATAAAAAAACTCCTATCTACTTTTTTTCAAAGTAAATAGAAGAATTTTCAACTATACCAATGGACTTCTTATCCGTATGACCAATGTCCAGCTTTTAAGCTTGGCACTAGGCATAATGGAGTTTAAATCCAGTTATATCAACACATTGCACTTATCTTATCCCTAAGGCGATTCTAGCATATCTTGACATTTTATCGACTGACCAAGCAGGATACCAGACAAGCTTTACATCAACTTCTGTCACCTCTGGTACTTCTTTTAGGGCGTCGTGAATTTGTTCGGTTAAAATATCAGCCAATGGACAGCCCATGGTGGTCAAGGTCATTTTAATTTCAGTATGTCCATTATCCTCAAAACCGATTTCATAAATCAAGCCAAGATTTACGATATCGACACCGAGTTCAGGGTCAATTACCGATTCAAGCGCTGTTAAAATTCTATCTTTAATTTGTTCAACCTCTTCAGGTGTCCAAGTATTTTCGCTCATAGTATCCTCCAATTATCATCAAAGCAATGTTGTATGTGCTTATATTTTACAGGTTAACCCTAGTAATTTCAAGTGCTTCGCTTATTCGGCATTGAGCCTGATAATCTCAATGATGGTGTCAGTTGCCGCTACCATTGTTTCCAAGGAAACAAACTCATAACGACCATGCATATTTTCACCACCAGCAAAAAAATTCGGCGTCGGTAAACCTAAAAATGAAATTTTTGAACCATCTGTACCACCTCTAATCGGTTCAATAATTGGTTGAATCCCTAGCCTTATCATCGCTTTTTCAGCTAATTCAACTGGCGCCATATCCTTTTCGATGACTTCTCGCATATTATAATACTGGTCCTGCAGAGTTAATTTAACACGCTGCTCGCCATATTTTTCATTTAGCTGATTAATAATTTGAACAAACTTATTTTTACGTTTTTCTAAGCCCTCTCGAGTAAAATCACGGATAATGTAGTACAACTCTGCTTCATCAACCGTACCTGAGAGCGTTAAAAGATGGTAAAAGCCTTGATACCCCTCTGTTTTCTCAGGAACCTCGGCTGCTGGCAGCATTGCATGAAAATCATGAGCAATTTGCAAGGCATTAATCATGACATCCTTGGCAGTACCAGGATGAACATTCTTCCCTTGAATTCTTATGGTTGCTTCGGCTGCTGAAAAGGTCTCATACTGTAATTCACCAAGCGGGCCACCGTCAACGGTATAAGCAAAGTCAACATTGAAAGCTTCAACATCAAAAAGATTAGCACCAACACCAATTTCTTCGTCTGGCCCAAAGCCAATCCGAATCTCACCATGCTCAATTTCAGGATGTGAAATTAAAAAGGCCATTGCCGTAATAATTTCAGCGATTCCTGATTTGTCATCACTGCCTAACAAAGTCGTCCCGTCCGTTGTGATTAAGGTTTGACCAATATAATGCATTAAATTAGGAAATTCAGCAGGATTAAGCTCAAAACCTGATGTACCAAGCGGGATAATCTCGCCCTGATAATCTTCAATGATTTGTGGCGCAACATTGACAGCATTAAAATCAGCCGTATCCATATGCGCAATAAAGCCAATTTTTTTTAGGGATTTTGAGCTATTACTTGGCAAGGTAGCAATTAGATAGCCATTACTTTTTAAATAATGAACATCCGCTAAGCCAATTGCCCGCAATTCATCTGCTAACAAATGCGCAAAATCAATTTGTGATTTGGTGGTAGGGACTTGATTGCTCTCTGGGTTACTGCGCGTTTCAATTTTAGCATATCTGATGAAACGTTCTAATAATTTATCATATTTCATTTTAACACCCCTTAAATAATTTGAAATGGATTTGTGACAGCCTTAGACTCAATAATTTCAAGTGACCAGCCATATTTTCGTTGCCACTCGCCTAATTTTTCAGCAACAAGTGGTATAAAGTCCTTTTCAATGTGATGCCCCGGATCAACAGCTAAAAGCCCTTGGCTTAGCATATCATGCGCAGTATGGTAATAAATATCACCTGTTAGATAGACGTCAGCGCCTTTAGCAATGGCTTCTGGATAAAATTTGCCGCCACTGCCACCACAGATTGCGACTTTACGGATAACCCTTGACTGATCATCGTAATCAATCGCGATTAAATGCTTCAAGCCGAATTTTTCTTTAACTTGGCTTACAAATGAATGAAATGGGACAGGCTGAATCTTGCCAATTCTACCAATTCCTTCCCCATCCTTAGTTTCAGACAATATTTCAGTTTCTCGTATATTTAATTTATCACAAAAATAATCATTTAGCCCACCTTGAACGATATCAATATTCGTATGGCTCACATAAACCGCAATTTGATGACGAATGCATGTCAAAATTATTTTCTCCTGAAAATGAGCATCAACTAATGTCTTTAGCGGTGAAAAAATTAATGGATGCTTTACAATAATTAAGTCAATATCCTTATCTATCGCCTCTTGAACAGTTTGCTCTCTGATATTCAAAGCGACCATCACCTTAGAGACATCAGCATTTTCATCACCTAATTGCAAGCCAACCGGATCATCAGCCATCGCTAAGTCAACTGGACAAAATTTCTCATAGGCTTCAATTATTGCTTTCATTTTCATAAATATTTCAACACCTTTTCTTAAATATATAACATTAAATGGAACTTGTTATATTTTACTATTAATAGCCAGACAAACTACGATTTAATGATTAAACGATGAAAATGTTAAATGATTAGCTTACGTATCCATGTTATTTCTTTACTAAATTGAGCCACTTTCTCTTGATTTAATTGCTTTGCTTGCTTTAATTTTTTTAAAACCCTTTCTTTATTCTCAAGCTCTTGCTGCCATTTTTTAATAAAAACGGTAGATTTTTCTTGCATTAAAAAAGGACCAAAAAGTAAGGCGTGTTCATTTAATGCTTGCTGCCCTTTTTCTACTACGATCACCTCATAAATTTTCTGATGCTCCTGTAATATCGATTCTGCTACAATGTGATAGCCATTTTGATTAAGCCACCTGCGAAGACCACATTCACCGACATTAGGCTGGAGTATAAGACGCTTGACATTAATTAACTGCTCTAAATCAGCATTTAGGATTTCTGAAATGAGCTGTCCACCCATACCAGCAATGGTCACTGTATCGATTTCATCCTCAGGTTGAATCGCAGCCAGACCATCCGCTAAGCGTACTTTGATTTTTGAAGCCAAGCCTTGAGCTTCAACCTCCTTTTTAGCACTTTCAAAGGGTCCCTTTACCACCTCGCCAGCAATTGCATAGCTGATTTGCTTTGTTTTTGTCAAATAAACAGGCAAATAAGCATGATCACTGCCGATGTCTGCCAATCTGGCATTTTGGGGCACAAAGCCTGCCACTGTTTCTAGTCGTTTAGATAATTTTTCTGAATTCATGCAATTATTATAGCACGATTTCTATGGCAGTCCAAATAGCCTGTCACCGTTAAAAGCAACTGATATATGCCGTACGGTCAGAAAAAAAGCCATAGTATCTAAAAAATTCAAGGTGATGAAATTTGAGATGCTCTCTCTCATTGATTGACTAATCACTAAATAGACGAGAACGGAAGACATTTGCCTCAGAATGTTGTCATTTTATTATGAAAACGACAGTGTTTCCGAGAAACAATTCCCAAATTAGACCAATAAAGTATGGACCAAAATATTCATCAGTCAATAGATTGTAAAGCCAAAAAGACAAAGCATACTCTGAAAGTATACTTTGCCGATATTTGAGACATGAAGAAGAGAGCCTTGCCTGTTTTTATATTATAAAATTGTAGGTTATTATAACACCTTGGTTTTCTTTTTTAAATTCTTCAAATTGTGTAGGCTTAATTTTATTGAGCTAAGTCATTCTTCTATAAAGTGCTAATCAGCTATCATTTTCTTTTTAAATCTTTATAAATTGCCTTAGATGACTAGCGGTATAGGATTTCTGACACTTAATAAAATCAATCGGATAGCCTTGGAATAATAATTTTCCGCCTAAGCTACCACCTCTTGGACCTAGGTCAATAATCCAATCGGCCTGACTGATGATAGACAAATTATGTTCCAAAATAATTATTGTATTGCCAGCTATGACCAGCTCATGAATTAGTGCGATTAAATGATCAATATCAGATTCGTGCAAACCCGTCGATGGTTCGTCTAAAATAATGATTTCAGATGATTTTTGTGATAATAATTGAGCTATCTTTAATCTTTGCAATTCTCCACCAGAGAATGAATCAAGTGTTTGTCCAAGTTTTATATACGATAGATTGGCTCGTATGATAGATTCTAAGGTATGTTTGATTACTGGATTATCATAGAATATATTCATCGCTTCTTGAGCTGTCAAATCGAAAATTTCACTTATATTTTTTCCGCGATAAGAATAGGAGAGTGCTTGCTCATTAAATCGCTTTCCTTGGCATTTCTCACAAATTTGTTGTGAAGCCCCTAAGTAAGCTAAATCAAGCTTAACTGTACCTTTCCCTTTACATTCAGGACAAGCCCCTTTACCAGTTACCGAAAAAAATGCGATGTCCACCTTATTTGAGCGGCTGAAAACTTTTCTAATTTCAATGAATATATTTAAATAAGTAGTAAGATTAGAGCGACTCGAAGCATGAGGCAAGCTCTGATCCAGAATCGTTGATTGTGGATATTGCTTTTTAAAAAGGTGTCTTATTAATGTACTTTTTCCCGAACCAGCAACTCCTGTCACTATAGTTATAGCTTTTTCAGGAATTCTGATAGAAATATTTTTGAGATTATTTTTTGAAACATTTTCGAGTTTATAGTAGTTTGAAAAATCTTTTCTCAATGTATTAAGATGATGCTCTTTTAAAAATGCTTTGGCAGTAACTGTATTAGAATGCAATAATTTTTCAAAAGTACCTTGAAAGGTCAGATTGCCTCCGTCTTTTCCAGCACCTTCACCAAAATTGATTACTTCATCGGCTATTTTAATAATATCTGGGTCATGATCTACGAACAAAACAGAATTTCCCTTGGTTTTAATCTCTTGCAAGATACGATTAATACCTTTAATATCTTGTGGGTGCAAGCCCACGCTCGGTTCATCAAAAATATAGAGAACATCTGATAACGAGCTATTTAGATATTTTGTCATCTTAATTCTTTGTGACTCTCCGCCAGACAAAGTGCTTGTAGCACGGTTTAAGGTTAGATAATTTAGGCCAACAGTACATAAGCTTTTTAATTTCGTTTTCAATTCATCTATGATAATGGATACTGTTTGATTATCAATACAATTAACAAAATCGAATAAATCAGTAATAGCCATATTGCAGCAATCTGCAATAGACTTACCAGCTATCTTCGCACTCAATACCTCATCATTTAATCTAGTACCATGACATGATGGACAGATATTCGTTGTTAAAATTTTATCTAATTCTTTTTTATATTTCGAGCTTTCTACATTAACAAAGCTTTCCATTATTCGAGGAATCAATCCAATGTATTCAGCTGTTTTATGCCAATTTTCACTAGGGTTACTAGGTTTTATTTTAGGGGAATAGAAGAGCAAATCTAGCGCATCCTTTGAGTAATCAGATATTTTCTTGTCGTTATCAAAGAACCCAGATTCTGTATACCTTGATAATCTCCAACCATTTTTTTGAAAAGTAGGGAATTGAATCGCATTTTCATTTAAGGATTTATCAAAATCAATTAAATTTTCAATGCTAATTGATTTTACTTCACCTAAACCTTTACAATTCCTGCACATGCCATCTGGATTATTGAAAGAATATTTCATAGAGTAACCGATAAATGGTACGGCAATTCTAGAATAAAGTAGCCTTAAACTCGAATAAATATCTGTAATAGTGCCAACTGTTGACCGAGAATTCCCTTGAATTCTTTTTTGATTAATGACCAATGAAACTGGAAGATTAGAGATAGAATCAACAACAGGCTTTATGTATTTTGGTAACAGATCTTGAATGTAGCTAGAATAAGTTTCATTTAATAGCCGTTGTGATTCGCTTGCTATGGTATCAAATACTAAAGAGGATTTCCCTGAGCCTGAAACGCCTGTAACAGCAACTATCTTATGCTTTGGGATATTAACTGAAACATGCTTAAGATTATTTGTTGTTGCGTTTTTTATCTTGATAAAGTCACTCATCGTTTCCTACTCGCTCCTCTCTTAAACGATTTGATAGTTTGCTTGCTAAACGCGCAAATTCTTCCTGCTCCCTTTCATCAAATGATTTTAAAGCAGTTTGATATAACACAATATGATTCGTAAAAATATTCGTTAGCAATATTTTTCCATCCTCAGTGATAGAAGTATATAATTCTCTTCCGTCTAGTTTATTAGGTAGCTGTTGGATATATCCTAAAGATTTTAAGGCTTTTAAAGCTTTTGACAATTTTGTCCGTGAAGTTCCTAAAATAATACTTAAATTTGAGGGTAAAATCGCGCCTTCTTTTTCTAATTGATATAAAATATCATACTGTAGCCATGAGATATTTTTGGGATTGACTAGCGTTCTTTCAGCCACCATCTCACACTGTAAATCAATTAAGGATGTTTTTAAATTCATTATAATTCCTTTCAAATATAGTTTCTATATGGAAATTATATCTTATTAGAAATCAATTTAAAAGTCTTTTTTTAGCTGAATAGTCAATTCACACACTTGGCAGTTCAAAATTTTAATCTTACTGCTACTTATAGCATAAGCACTAATGTTTTTACTTAGATAAAATAACGTCTTCTCTAAGCTATTCTCTTGTTTAACTAATCATCTGATATCTTAATTGAAACTACCAGCATGTCTTTTGGCACTATTTTTACTTTAAATTATTTTTCTAAAAATCGTACTTGTGGATCAAACATTAAAATATCTATCGACTTACTTTCTATATTTTCATTTGCTGTGCAGACGAAACAGCAAATATTTTTATTTCAATGCCTTGTTCTTTGGCAGCATTTTGCATTTTTATAATCGGTAAATTCATATTCATGCCTGTATTATAAAAAAGCATAATTGCTTTAGTCATATAAACCTCCATCTCAGCTCACGTACCGCAACTAGAGTCCAATAGTAAGATAAATGGGTGCGGATACAATAGAGTTTAGAGATACACTACAAGGCACAGTGGAGTGAGTTGTAGACTACCATATTAACTAAAAAGTGATTTATAGACAAAAAACATTATTCCTATATGGTGTAATATAGCAAAAACATCATATATTGTTGCATTCCCCAAAATAGCTTTTTGATCTAATTATTTTGGAACAACTATCGTAAGAGCTTAAATGTTTCTATTAAGTTTGCAGGCTTGATAAGTGTACATCCTAATTTTAATACTGATTATGGATTTCAAAGAGTAGAAAAGAATATAAAAAAGCACTATTAATATCATTGATTGATACTAATCACACTAAAAAATTCTATAATGAAACGATTCAAAAACCACCCAAACAATTATTTGTTTAGGTGGTTTAAAATTATTTAGGCGGAAACTGGGCTTCAACCCGATAAATTCGCTGTCCTTTAGTGGAAAATTTTTCCTCATATTCAGTCATAATATTATCCTCAAAATCGCTAGAATGTAAATCTAACCAAACCTGCTTGAGCTTCATCCCAAACTGCGAAAAGCTAGCGAGTGAATACTCGAAAAGCACTTGATTGTCAGTTTTAAAATAAAGCGCCCCTTGATTTTTAGAAATTTTTTGAAAAACCTCTAAAAAAGCACTTGATGTTAAACGACGCTTTTCGTGTCTCTTTTTAGGCCAAGGATCACTAAAATTTAAATAGATTAAATCAATCTCATCATCAGCAAAATAATTGGTCAAGCTACTGCCATCAACCTGCAATAGCTGAAGATTGGGAATTTCATCCGCCAAAGCCTTGTCCAAAACATGACTTAGGACACTGAGCTGAATTTCAATTGAAATATAATTAATTTCAGGATGTCGTTTCGCCATTTCGGTAATAAAACGGCCTTTACCACTACCAACCTCAATATGAATTGGGTTGGGATTACCAAATCGCTCATGCCATTTTCCTTTGTAAATTTCTGGCTCAGTTACGACAATCTCTGGGTGTGATGCCATATACTCCGGTGCACCTTTCCGATTTCTAACGCGCATTATTTTTTAAATTCCTTTCCCACATAATAAAGCAAGGCAAGTTTAACCCTACCTCACTCTCTTCTTAGCTTTTTTAATAACGCAATCTCTCGGTTAAATCTGAAATGATCTTCTTCCTCATAAAATTGATGAATCAAATTTAAAAAATTCATCTGAGCGTACCAAATAAAATCTTTATATACATACTGATTTAAGCTCTTACCATATGCGTAAAACCAGTGCTTCCAATATTTCTCTTCAATATAATGTGTTAATAAATAAGAAATATCAACTAAGCGGTCACTGATACAAACGCTATCCCAATCCACCAAATAAATTCTCGTGCCTGAAATTACCCAATTTCGATGGTTCACGTCACCGTGAATAACTGAAAAATGCTGCTCATCAAACTCTGGAAAATCACGCAGCTCTTCGATAATTTTAACGAGATACTGGTTATTGAGCAGGCGTAAATCAGCCTTCATCACAAATTCGTTATAAATGGTTTCAGGGCTCTTAACTGAAACATTAATTTTTTGACACATTGATAACAAGGTTGAAGAATTATGCAGCTGTGAAAGAATTTCTGGAATTTCAATATAATTAACAACCTCATCAGCCGATAATATCTTGCCATCTAACCATTCTTGAGCTGAAAGAATATCGCCATTTGGCAAGCGTTTGGTCCATAAAAGACGCGGCGCAATATATTCCTTTGCTAAAGAAGCTAAAAGCGGCGTGGTATTTTTCTTGATAAACGCACGTTCACCGTTTTTAATACCAATAAATGACTGGCCGGTTTCACCAGGAATTGGGCTTAATTGCCAGTTATTATCCAATTGAAACGCCATCAAATGCCCCTTTCACCTTATTCAATGTAAATAAATTTTATTGTTCAAAAAATACAATTCACATCTTTTTTACATCAGACTTACTCTATTTTAACGATACTGAAAATAATCGTCAAGGTTAATTATTAATCAATTCTTTTTGGTAGATAAAAATGACAAAAAATAACGATAAAGATAAGTGAAATTACAAAATTTAATAATACTAATTGCCAATCAAAATGGATGAAGGCTAAAATAACAGAAATAAAAGCGCTAACTGTCATAATTGAAAAAATTATTTTAATAAGCGCCACCCTTTTATACTTGCGCGCTACTGGATAGATGGCTGCTAATACATGATTATCGAAATGTCGATACAAGGGGATCATCTGAAAGCCAATCAAATATAAAATAACCAAATTTGCAAGCGCTGCGATTCGTATATCATTAACCGAAAATACAACTAGAATATTAATTAAATTTAATCGTAAAGCTAAATTGAAATAATCATTATTTCTAAAAAAAGCGTGCTTAAATAAATAAAGGTAGGTTTTTTGCGTAGTGTAATCTTTTTCTCTCAATAAAAAATCGAAATATTTTTTGCGAGCGACTTTTACTGGTAAATTTGGGACATCAGTGAACATTGAAATAAATTGATAAACGCGACGTTTACGCTGGGCTTCATAGTTAATAATCAACTCCCAATTTAATAACCCTACACTCTGACTACTTATATTCAGTAAAATGCTTGCAATAACAATGGCAAAAAGTAAGACAAATATTGGTGAGATAAATTGACTAAAAATAATCAAGACAATTAATTGCGCATAAAACGTCCAAAGTAAAGCTTGTTTTTTTTGATAAAAGCTATTTATTTTTAATTGATTAAAAAGTATTTTTTCAAAAATTTGTAATATAAATAATGCAATAACACTATAAACTGGAAAACCAGTTGACCTAATATAAAGCGGTGTTATGATTAATACTAATAGAAAATTAACTAAAATTGGGAAAAGCATAGATGACTTTAAGGCTTCACGAAAATAGATGCTCATCTTCTTTTCTTTCACTAGCAGGAAAGTCATATCTGCTGCTTCAACCAATAAATTCAACTTACCTAACTGAAGGATCAATAGCATTGCAATCATAATTGCAAGCTTTGCAAAGAGGTTGCCAACCTCAACCATTTCTAAAATTTGAACATAATAATAAGACAATCCGCCAATCAAAAAAAGTAAAACAATCGAAAAATGATCATTAATAATGTATTTAGAATATTTTATCAGTTCTTTTTGATAAGCTCTATGCCGTTTTCGGTATAGTTCACGCACTCGCGCCACCTACCTTAGTCAAATGCAGATAGATTTCGTCTAGGCTCTGATTTGGCAAGCCAAACTGTGCTCTAAGCTCCTCAATCGTGCCGTCAGCAATTAAATGACCCTCATGCAAAACAATAAAGCGATCACAGAATTTTTCAGCTGTTGATAAAATATGTGTACTCATTAAAATGGCAGCACCCTTAGCTTTCATCTCTAGCATTAACTCAAGCAGGGCATTAATCGCTAACGGATCCAGTCCTAAAAACGGTTCATCAATGATATAAAGACTTGGTTCGGTCAAAAAGGCGCATAATATCATTACCTTCTGCTTCATTCCCTTAGAAAAGTCCGCAGGAAACCACTCTAATTTATCTTCAAGTCGGAAGGTAGCAAGCAATTTTTCAGCTCGCGACATTGCTAGCTCAATTGGAATATCATAAGCCATTGCTGTTACCTCGATATGCTCTTTGAGTGTCAATTCCTCATAGAGTGAAGGCTGCTCTGGAATAAAGCCAATTTTCTTTCGATAGGCCTCTAAGTCATCCTTTAAGGTGAGCTTGTCAATTTTGATTTCACCTGAATACGGCGTCAATAGACCAATAATTTCTTTAATGGTCGTGCTTTTCCCAGCACCATTTAACCCAATTAACCCCACTAATTCCCCATTTGCTACATTGAAGGTAACCTCTTTTAAAACGGGAAAATTTAAATAACCACCTGTTAATTTATTAATTTCTAATGTCATAGCTCGCCTCATTAATTTCTTTTCTCTTAGTGTAACAAAATTAGAAAAAATCAGCAAAATTTGTTACACTTATTATAAACAAATACTGGAGGTTATTATGAGTGATTGTATTTTTTGCAAAATTATTGCTGGTGAGATTCCAAGTGTAAAGGTCTACGAGGATGATTTTATTCTCGCATTTCTAGATATTACTCAGGTAACTGAAGGACACACCTTGGTAATTCCTAAAAAGCATTCTCGAAATTTACTAGAAATGACAGCAAGTGAGGCTAGTGAGCTATTCAGTCGCATTCCTAAAATTGCTAATTTGATTAAAAATAACTTAGGTGCCACTGGGATGAATATCGTTAATAACAACGAAGCAATTGCCTACCAGTCAGTTTTCCATACCCATGTTCATTTGTTACCTAGATATGATGAGACAGATGAATTTAAAATGAGCTTTGCCGACCGATCTGCCGAATATCCAATTGAAAAACTAAAGGCAGTTGCAGACCGGATTAATGGTAAATAAAGTGCTGAACACGCTTGTCAGAAAAACGACTAGCTTTAAAAATTTGTTTTAAATCCTATCAAGCCACTGCAAATGTTAATTAAAGGGGCAAGGACTATTTTTCCAGCCTCCTTAGAAAAGGAGAATATTTATGAGCTTAAAACGTTTTTTAGTCGGTGCAACAATTGGCAGCGTTGTGACTGCAACGCTTGTCTTGAAATTAACCGAAAAAAAAGATGATTTTTATCGAAAGGAAGTCGATGAATTAGCGGAGGATTTACAGGCTAATTTAGAAAATATTTTTGAACAAACTGAAAAAATAAAGCAAGGTATTCCTAAAATTAAAAGCTATATTGATGAGGTTGCAAAACCAATATTTGAAGAATTAAAGGATGAACTCGCTGAATATCAACGTACCAGTGAGCCAAGAATCGATGAGATGGAAAAACGTGCAGCAAATATTCAAAGTAAACTTGATAGTAAAAACTAAGCTTACAGCCTAAGCACAATAAGAAGCTGGAATGAAAGATGTTTAATGACGTAGAAAAAGGTGCTAAATTACCTCGCTAAAAATCGAAAACCAAGGCGTTTACTCTCTCTGATTAAAACTTTGAGAATAGACAAGTTATTCGCTTATTCAGTCAGACGCTTTCTGTCTAACCGAATGACATATCTATTTGAACATTTTTGAGAGAGAAAGCCCGTAAGTTACAAATATTACGAAAGGGATGAGGCTTTTGTCTCCTCCCTTTTCCTTTTACAAAAATAAACCTATTTTTTTAATAATTCAGACAAAAGTCTGATTGTTTCTGTTATAATTATACGGTATGTTTATACTATGTGAAAAAATAAGAAAATGGCCGTTAATGTTGATTTAATGGCGTTCAAAGGATGGATAAATTTAATGAAAAGATTAAAGCAAATTTTATTTTCAGGGCTCGCAATTACCTTGTTGCTTACTCTAAGCGGTTGTGTTCAGACAAAAAATGGCCAACCAACTGAACAGGGCTGGGTTTGGAATTTATTAGTTGAACCAATGAGTCATGTTATTGAATTTTTTGCTAAGGACGTTAATTTAGGCTACGGCATGGCAATTATCATGGTAACTATCATTGTTCGCTTACTAATTTTACCGCTTGGTCTATATCAAGCGCACAAATCAAGCTACCAGCAAGAGCGCATGAATTATTTAAAGCCAGTGCTTGAGCCGCTTCAAAATAAATTAAAAACAGCTGCTACTCAGGAAGAAAAGATGGCTGCCCAAACCGAATTAATGCGCGTTCAAAAAGAAAATGGGATTAATATGCTAGGTGGCATGGGCTGTCTACCACTTTTAATTCAAATGCCATTCTTCTCTGCTTTATTCTATGCGGCACGCTATACACCAGGTATTAGTGGCTCTAGCTTCCTGATGATTAAGGACTTAGGTGAACGAAGTCTGATTTTAGTAGCGCTCGCAGGGATTATGTACTTAATCCAAGGCTATGTTTCAATGATCGGCATTCCAGAGGATCAAAAGAAGCAAATGAAATCAATGTTGATTATGAGCCCCTTGATGATTGTTTTCTTCTCAATCAGCTCGCCAGCTGGTGTGACGCTTTACTGGGTAGTCGGTGGTCTCTTTGGTATTCTGCAGTCACTTATTACTAATTTAGTGATTAAGCCTAGACTTAGAAAGTCTATTGATGAGGAATTTGCTAAAAATCCGCCTAAAATGCCAACCATCAATACAAAAGATGTTACCAATACTGTTAATCCATCCAAAAAAACAGCAAAACAAATTCAAAATAAACAAAATAGTAATAAGCGCAATTCAGGCAAGCAAAAACGATAATCAGCTTTTAAATCAAGAAATCCAATTATAAAAGATTTAATTTTCTTTTATAATTGGATTTTTTAATTTAACTTAATTTTAAAAGCGTTGAGATTTTGGAAACTAGTCGCAAGATCAAATATCTGACTGGTGAAATGACTAATGTGTAACCACCAATTTTTTCTTCAATATACCCATTAAAATGAGACTTAAACTTTAAAATACCATCTGTTCCATCAAATTTTCCAAGTAATCCGTAAAAATTATATCTTTTGATTCCACGCTTCAAGCTTTCCTTAATCATTTCATCTTGAATTAAATAGGGTGCGTAGAATTGCCTAAAGTCATCTAATGTCCCACTGGAAAAATAAACTGCTTCTTGCGGCAGAAAAATAAACAAGCCGCATGAAATATCAATTTCACCACTTCCATATTTTTCTAAATATTGCTTAGCAGTTATTATGCGTTGTTTAACTACTTCTAATTGCTTTTGATTTTCTTTAAGACGTGTTTGTATTTTATTCGACTGCTCATTTTTTCTGAGCTTATCTTTAATGATAAGATTATTCTTTTTTACCTGTGTATCCTCTAAAATCAAGTTATTGAGATAAGTATCAAAATTAATTGAAGCCATTAAAAAGATAGCTGAATCTTCAAAGCAGCGATAAAATTTTTGATAATAATCCAACGATTTATCCTCAAAGTCACAGCGTTTAGCTGTTTCGGTCGTTATTTTATGGAATTTTTCTAATTCTTCATAAGATAATCTTCGAGTTGTAATCCCGGCATTATTTGCTTTTTTGATAAAATACTTACCATTATGAGTATATGAATGCTTTAAATTATCTAACGTAATTTCTGATAAGTCTTTAATATAGCTATATTTAGGAAATCCAAAGGGGAATGGATTATCTCCTGAATCAAATTTTTTAAAGCCAACTGATATTAAGTTATTTTCTGTGATTAACGCATTTTCTAATTTCTGACAATTAGCAAGATTTTTTGAATCAATCCGATTAACAATATCTGGTGTTAATGCTAAATAAATGCCTTTTCTTTTTTTACAAAAATCTACCAGTGAATGTGTAAAAAATGTTACCATTGGCAAATTTGTGTAATCACCAATAAGGCCACCAGTAATTTCAAAATAGTGACCTGTTCTCATTTTAATTGAAGCTAAGAGCGCACCTAATATTATATCGCCATCTGCCTTCACACCTAAATAATAAATCTGCCAGCCTCGTACTTTTCTTAATTTTCCCATCTCAACTGTTTGTAAAAAATTTCCGTAAGAATATTTTTTAACGTAGCTACCAAACTCTTGAGAAGATAGTTCAACAAATTGTTGCTCTGCTCTGGTTCTTGGTTGGTTTCTAAGCGCTGAAGCTCTAAGAGACCAGTCAAACGCATCCATACCTCTAGGGCGATGAAATCGCCAAGAGTTACGGACTCTGCTTGCTCTGCTCTGCTCTGCTCTGCTCTGCTCTGCTCTGCTCTGCTCTGCTCTGCTCTGCTCTGCTCTGCTCTGCTCTGCTCTGCTCTGCTCTGCTCTGCTCTGCTCTG